>NZ_JANAVZ010000036.1 GCF_025195095.1 Paracoccus maritimus
AGACCCTCGAATATCGGCGCTTGCAGCACCGCAAGCTCGCCGCATAACATCATCCCAAAGACGAGGCCCGCTCTCCGCTAATCCACGCCCCGAGTTGCGCCAAATGTTCTGACGACGGACACTATTGTGAGGTGGGCCTCAATGAAGGCGCCATGGCCTTCGACATCTGTCTGCACTTCGCGCCACATCGCTGCATGCAGTGCGATCGGGCACAAAAGGCGATGCCGCCGTTCTTTGTGATTTCGCTGGACACGAAACCGATCCGGCGGATGCTAAGATCGTGATGCTCCCTGGAGAATCCGAGTACAGAGGAAAGGTTTTTCCGCAAGATATCGCCATCGAGCAGCGTCACCGGTCGCCGCCCAGTTCCATGACTTTCACTCGAAGCGAATTGGCTATGGTCGACTTGTCAGGGCGGAAACGGCGTTTGTCGGGGTCGCAACCCACCGCTGTCGGGTTCCCAGGCTGCCCCCTGAAGTCCATCCACTTGATGCTGTGAGATATCCAGATGACGACGTCTTTTCTATCCGAGGGAACGCAGTTGTAATGTTGGCTCTCCGCAGAACCTTCACAGTCAGAGTGCGAAGAACACCAGCGTCATTGATGCACCAATGCCGACGATTATAGCTTGGAGATAGTCGGTGTTTTGAATTCGCCGCGCCTGGCGGGCGCCGATGTATCCGCCAACTGTTATCGAGATCGCCAGGATAGCCGCGGATTCCCAAGCGATCAGGCCAGCGCTCGCATACGTCGTGACCGACACCAAGGAGAGCACGGCAGACAGCATGTTTTTCAGGCCGTTCATTCCGTGCAGGTTCTGGAAGCCAATTAAGCTTAACACCGCCAGTAGCATGATGCCAAGACCACCATTGAAATAGCCACCGTAGCCAGCAACGAGGAAGACCGTGAAAGCCGAGAGACCTGGTCCGATCTGCAATCCCCTCGCGCGAACCAGCCTTACGAGACCCGGACCGGCAGCAAAGAGAAGAGTGGCAGTGAGCAGGAGCCAAGGTACGATGCCAACAAAGGCGTCGCCCGGCGTGATTAAGAGCAGCCCCGCACCGGACAGGCCGCCGAGCGCGGCGGTCCAAATGATGCTCCGAAGCCCGAGGCTTCCCTCGGCGGATATATCGTGTCTGTAGGCCCAGGCACTACCGACATTGCCTGGCAAGGCGGTCAGCGTCGCCGTGGCGTTGGCCATGATCGGTGGTACTCCTAGCCAGACCAGAGCAGGAAAGCTGACAAAAGTTCCGCCACCGGCAATGGCATTGATCATGCCGGCGAGCAGGCCCGCCACGACCAATATGATTATGGAAAGCATTCGCGCATCCTCGACCTGAATGATCGCGTCTCCGCCCCGTTACTCAAATGGTCTGCAAATTGGTCTATTTTTCGCGGGCCGCTCTGAGATGAATGAGGATCGCTTCCACCGCCGGGCTGAGGAAGACCGACCTCACAGCGTGATCGGATACAACGTCCAGATGGCAGTGCATTATCCCGATGGCGCCACCGGCCCGTCATCGTGAGACAGCCGGGAAAATCCAGCTTCCGGCGGTCCAAGGTTGGAGAGCAGTGCACATCAACCCGCGGAACCTCCGCCTATTCGGAGGAATAGTTGGGGCTCAGGACAGCGATCTCCGATGACCCGGGCGCATTCATCTCCGCCATCACCGGCAAGCCCTCGCAACATCGCTGCACTGGTACGCGATCACGCGTATCAAGACTTGGACGCTGCTTTGCGCCCAATCTTGGGACTTAGAAGCCAGGGCCCAGTGCGACATAGGTAGGCAACGAAAGCCAGCGTCCAGAGAACTGCGGAAAGATCGACACCGTTGAGACCACTAAGCACTACATTTTGGCCTGCAACACGCGCCAAAGTCGCACCACAGATCAGAGCAAATGCGCTCGTCAGCCAGGGTCCGGCAACCAATGGCCGGCCGGTATGGCCCATCGTTGCCCGCATCATGACCGCCTGCGTCATCCCGACAACGGCGCCGATGCCCAGCACAACCGCTCGGCTTGCAGGACATGGTCGCGGATCAGCATGTGGAGCGGCTCGAGCGCGGCGGCACAGGCGCCGACCTGGTCGGCCAGGGTCGACAGGCTGAGATCAACACCTTCCCGGGCA
>NZ_JANAVZ010000037.1 GCF_025195095.1 Paracoccus maritimus
GCCGCTGCCAGCTGATCCTGAAGATTGCCGAGGTTGAGGCCGCCCAGGAGGTCATCGAGATCGAGGCCGGCCAGCAGCGTGTCAAGATCGAAGCCATCGGTCAGCGATGAGACGACCTGTTCCATCTCTTCGAGTTGCCGGATCAGTTGCCGGGTCTGCTCGTCGAGAATACCGTTCGTGCGGATCGACTGCGCCAGCTCGTCCTGGCTGGAGTTCAGAAGCGCGATCAGTTCGGCCAGCGAACGCGGATCGTGGGTCGGCACGCCCTGCGCGAAGGCCAGGCCCGCAGAGAGGCACAGACCCGTTGCGGCGGCGAGATTGCGGAACATGCTCATGGTCAGCCTCCTGTCGTGGGGGTGTCGGTCAGGGTAAGGAATTGTTCGTCGGCGATCTGCGCCTGGACCTGTGCAGCGAAGCGTTGCGCTTCCACGCGCCGCTGGGTGGCCTCCATGATCGTCATCATCGACGCCAGACGCGTGATCTCGGCGCGCAGATAGGTGTTGAGGTCGATGGCCTCGCGGGTGGTCGTGGTCTCGGGAATGCGGGCGATCAGGGCACGGACGCGCCGGGCCGAGAGTTCCAGCTGGTTTGACATGGAAAAACCGAGTTCCATGCCCGCATCGGCCATGTTGCCAAGCTCGGCCAGGGCCATGTCGCCCGCGACCATGGTCCCGAGATCGTCCGGTGATCCCATGCCGGCGGCATAGACATTCGCATAGCCGGTGATCTTGACCACGTAATCCAGTGTCTCGGCATATGGCGGGATGCCGCCATAGCGCTGGACCGCGCCCGGGCCGGCGTTATAGGCCGCAAGCGCGAGCGGCATCGAGCCGAAGCTGCCGAGTTGCATCAGCAGGTAACGTGCGCCGCCATCGAGCTGGACGCGCGGGTCGTTGCGCTGCGAGGCCGGAATGCCAAGCTGATCGAATGTGCCCGGCATGATCTGGGTCAGCCCGCAGGCCCCCTTGTGCGAACAGACCCGCACCTGGAAGCCGCTTTCCTGCTTCACGAGCGCCTGGAACCAGGCCCGGAACCCGACCGGCGAGATCCCGGCGCGTGCGAGCGCCGGATGCGTCTGGTAGCGCTGGACGGTCTCCACGATCATCTGTTCGATCGTCACCCGGCCTTCGCCGAAGAGCCGGCTTTCCGCGCCCGTGACGGCGGAGGTGTCATAGGCGGCGGACACCGCTGCACCGTCCAGGTCCTCGAACTCGGCAGGCGCGAAGCCGCTGGTGTTCATCGAGGCAATTGCCGCGTCGATGGCTGCCAGCTGATCGCGATGCAGGGCGTTCATGTCGATACGAACGCTGTTGCCGTCCTCGGCCTCGCCCACGATCCGGCCTTGCAGCACGGAGAGCGTTCCGGCGCGCAGGGTCCGCAAGGCATCGCTCACGGGAACCCCCTGGGCGAGCGTCAGGCTCGCCACGGAGGCCCCGAGCATAAGGCCGAATGCAAGGCGCCGGGTCCGGATCATGACTTCGGCACTGCCACCAGCGCCGAGCTGAGCGCGCCGGGCTTCAATTTGCCGAAGCAGTTCGAGCGGCGTTCGGACAACTCGCCGCTCTGCGCGGCACAGCCGGCCACCGCCAGCGCAAGAAGGAGGCTCATCACGATACGGGTCATGCCGTGTTTCCTTTCCAGAAATCGGGATTGTCGCGCCAGTCGCTGCCGAAGCGCCGTTCGGCCGAGCGGCCGCCGCCAAGGACGCTGAGATAGGGGCCAAGGGCCGAAAGATCGGTGTCGAGGATGTTCGAGCTTTGCCCGTCCCGCCACAGCGCCCGGCGGCCGCCGGCCTGCGAGCCGAGCAGGAAGGACAGTTCGGCGTCAGACAGCGCCAGCCCGTCATAGCTGTCGCGGCCCGCCTGGTGGTGCGGCAGGATCAGCTGGTTCTGCAAGCCTTCGAGGATCGAGGCCCCGGCGGCGCAGTCCCGGATCTGCGAGACGAACTGCACCAGCATGACGACGACGACGTTCTTCTTGCGCAGCGTCGCCAGCCAGGTCTTCAGCTCGCGCTGGAAGTAGAGATCGTCGAGGAACACGCCCGCCTCTTCCAG
>NZ_JANAVZ010000038.1 GCF_025195095.1 Paracoccus maritimus
AAGAAGGGCTCAAGACGCGCCATCTGCGCATCCGTGAGCCAGAAGAGATTGCTCATGTCACCGCTCGCTTTTCGAGCAATGAATCAGAACGTTAGAACCTCATCAATAGGTCCTGACCCTAATCGTCGCCATCCACAGTCCTTCCATGGACCATATGCCTGAACTGCCCCTGTGCCTGACCCGTCGCGATGCGTCGCTGAACATGGCGCGCTTCTACAGCCTGGACATCACGGCGGATCTGTTCGGCGGTGCGGTGCTGGCGCGCCACTGGGGTCGCATCGGAAAGACAGGCCAAGAGCGGCGCGAATGGTTTGCCGATCCGGCCAATGCGCGCAGGCGGGCGCTGGTCTGGCGCGACCGAAAGCTGCGGCGGGGTTATTGTTGACTGAAACACTGTGTTATACTGTCGACATCGTGACCGCGTTTCCGGGGGACCGATGGCAGATCTGCAGAAATTCCGAAGCACCGGCATGATTGCACAAAGCGCGGGCGCGGCTGCTGCGGCGTTGAAGGCGCGCGCCGCTGAATGGGACGCGCCGTTGTCCGAGACACCGGAACGGCTTTCCTTGATGCTTTGGGGGTGTGAACTGCATCTGATCCCGCAGGATCAAGGGCTTCGGGTCGATCTTGCCGGGCCCGAGCGGCGATTGATCGGAAATCTTCGCGATACCGCGACCCAGATCTTCGCCGAGGCCGGGCTGGAGGTGAAATGGGACCATGTCGATACTGGCGCGCTTGCGCCGGGATTGTCCCTGATGCGCGTCAGTCAGGTCCGGCCGACTACGCCGAATTTCCTGCGTGTGCGGCTGACCGGCCCCGATGCGGCGCGGTTCGGCACTGGCAGCCTGCATTTCCGGCTGCTTCTACCGCCCGCCGGTCGAAGCCCCGTCTGGCCACGCGTTGCCGCCAGTGGCCGCACCGTCTGGCCCGAAGGGTCTGACGCGCTGCACCGGCCTGTCTATACGGTCGTGGCGCAGGAGGGCGACTGGCTGGAGTTTGACATTTTTCGCCACAGCGGCAGCCCCACCTGCGATTGGGCCGACAGCGATCCGGTTGGCGAAGAGGTCGGCGTCCTTGGCCCCGGCGGAGGCTGGTGCCCTGATGCGCGACGGCTGTTCCTGTTCGGCGATCAGACTGCACTACCCGCCATTGTCAGAATGCTGGCATTGGCGCGTGGCGAGGTGCGGGCAGTCCTGTCCTGTGATGCAGACGATCTTGGCGATGCCGCGGCAGATCCTCGCGTGACGCGCAGCGATGATCTGTTGAATGGTGTTCGGAAGCTGGAGGATCTGACGGGAAATGATTTCGTCTGGTTCGCGGCCCGGGCAGATCAGGCCAGGGCCGCGCGTCAGCACCTTCTTGAACGTGGAATACCGAAACAAAGGTTTGTCGCGGCCGCATATTGGGGCTGACATCCATGATGTCGGCGTAGGGCTTAGGCTGTGTGGAAACGTCAGCGCATGTCGGCATCCAAAGGCATTAAGCGCGAGGATTTAGGTCGCGTTTGCTGAATTGCAGACAGATCACAAGGAGCGGCGCCTTTCAGGCCTCT
>NZ_JANAVZ010000039.1 GCF_025195095.1 Paracoccus maritimus
GGTCGTGTCGGAAGGTCTTTTTCCAGGCGCCGCCGGTCATCGATCGCCTCGATGAGCTCGCGCGGAAGGCGCACCGTCAGAGCCTCAGTATCTTTCTTCGGGGGCGCCATGGTAAAACTTTCGCATTATAATGCTGACATCGTAATGGTATCTTGCCATTCTTCGACTGTCGGAGCAACTGCTACGGCGAGCCCGGCAGGGCGTCCTGCCTCCCTGCCATGGCGCTGGCCCTGCCAATCTACGCTGAGACTGACATGGCTATCCATTCCACCACAACGCGCCTCGGCGCGGTTGAAGCACTGCCTCTGCCTCCCTCCCCCTATCGCGTGCCTTCGCCGAACTGATTTCGGCCTTGGATTACGACGTGTCGTGCGAGCGCGATCTTGATGATGTCGATCTGTTCGATGTCGCCTATCGCAATTGGTAGAGGAAGCCGATGCAGCGCAAGCTGATCTGCTTGATGTGCTGGATCGGCTGACGGAGCCCGCCGGGATGGAGCAGGCGAAGGAGCACTTCGGGGACTGGTCGAGAAGATCGTGCTGGCGCCGGACCCGCGCGGCCGCGGTCTGACCATCGATCTTCACGGCGCGCTGGCGAGCCTGTTGCGCCTGGCAACCGGGATGCCGGTGACAGGGCTGGCCGCGGAAATGCAAAAAGCCCCGCGGAAAGCGGGGCGGAAAAAGACAACCAATGCGCAATCTGCGGAAGCAGATCTGCAAGATGCTGATTTCAGTGAGAAATTAGCGTTGTTTGCGGGGCTCGATTCCAGAAATACTTGCCTTTTCATGCCGCAACTTGGACAAGTTCGATGGCCTTCGCGGCGTAGCGACAACAATCCATCCTCGTTGCGAACTGTGGCGGTGCAGGGCGAGGTGGCGTCGCCAGAAGTAGCAGGAACCGAACCTGACGTGCCGATGCTTTCCGCGCAGCCGACCGGAGTGAAACCGCCCAATTGCTAGACATCCCGCGATACGAGCGAGCTCGCGCAGTCAGGTCAAGGTCGGCCGTCCGGAGTTCATTTTGTATCGATTGCGATGTCGCCTTCGGCCAGCGTGCCAGATCGATGGGCCGTGCGCATAAAGAAATTGGGGCACTGCTAGCGACGCTTCTCCGTGAGTCTAATTTGGTATGTCAGGCAACGCACGGGCGGCGGCGGCGTGGGCCGGTGTGCGTTACTGCCGGTTTCGTGGGCAGCAGGTTACGCCGGGTGTTTGGTGCGCGCATTTGATGGTGCGGCTACCCTGAACCCACAATTCGCGGTCGAGCTGTCGGGATCGTTGCGGGTGCGTGAATGGACGTGATAACGGTCACAATAGCTGACATGGCAAAGATAGGACCCGCCGCGCTGGACGCGAGCCAGCCCCACGGAAGGACCTGTGGGATCGGCGATTGGCAGGCGGGCGGCCTTGGGCAGCGGGCCGAATCGGTCCGCGACCCACTCCCAGACATTGCCAGTCATGTTGAACATGCCGTAGCCATTGGGAC
>NZ_JANAVZ010000003.1 GCF_025195095.1 Paracoccus maritimus
GGCATTGCCGTACTTCGAGATGCGGCTCTGACCGCGGAACATGCCGGACTGCACGGTGGCGAGATCCATGCCGCAGAACTTCAGGAACTGCCGGTGATGCCGAAAGCGGCGCAGGTCGCCAGCCTCCGCCAAGATGGTCATGGCATTGATCGGGCCGATGCCGGGGATGGTTGTCAGCAACCGATAGTCAGGCAGATCGGAGAGCAGCTCGACCGCCCGGGCCTCGATCTCGTTGCGCTGGCGGACAAGGCTTCTGCCTTCGGCAAGGACGAGGCGGAACATGCGAACCGCGTCGGAATCTGGGTCCACCGGCAGTCCGACAGAGTCGACGGCCGTCGCGTAAATATCTGAAAGCAGGCGTTCTTTGGAAACCCTCTTGCCCACTACCTGCCAGGCATCTGCGATGAAAGCGTCCTGGCTCATGGCCGTGATCATCGCCGGTGTCGGGTACTTCTCGAGGAATGCCAGAAACCAATCGGTTCGGGAGCTTCGATGAAACCGCTCGGCTTCGGGGAAGTAGAGCGGCAGGTAATGCGTCAGGATGCGGTGCCAGAGCTCGGTCTTCGAACGCGAGACGATCTCGTGCGTCTTCGACAACTCCTGGATGTCGGCGGTCCCGACGACCAGCGGGTCGTGGAAGAACTGTACGGCGCCAATCTCCAGCATGTGCAGGATGACCTGAGCGTCTTTCGGGTCGTTCTTGTCCCAACAGTTGTGCAAGGCCTCGCGCGTCCGAGCGAGACCGACGGAGGAAACGAGCTTCAGTTCGAATCCGGCCTGTCCGAGATGATGCGCCAGCGGCCGGTGATAGTTGCCGGTCGCCTCGAACCCAATCCGAACAGGCATGTCGTAACCGACCAACGCCGCGGACAAACGATGGAAGCCTTCCAACGTGTTCATGATCGTCATACGGCGACGACGCTTCTTGCCCGGTACCCCGATCAGCACCTCGTGGCGGTGCTTGGAAATGTCGATGGCGACCAACAAGGTCGGCGCGATAGAATGGGTGGCGGTCATAGCCGGTCTCCTCGGCGGTGTGGTTGTGCAAAACCACTGTTGAGACCTGAGACACGGTTATGGCCACACGCTGCGCTATTTGGGGGCTGCGCGCGCGGCCATAACCTCAAAACAGTGCCACTTCCCGACGTGCTACGGCACGGAGTTCATCGCCCAGAAGGTGCGCGACTGGATCGCGGCGGTTGGGGTCAAGACCGCGTAGATCGAACCGGGATCCCCCTGGAAAAACGGCCATGTCGAGAGCGTCAACGCCAGGCCTCGGGACGAACTGCTCAACGGCGAAATCTTCCATTCGCCGAGAGAGGCGCGGATCCTGATCGAACGATGGCGCCGCCACTAGCTGTGCGGCCGCATGGCGCCCTGGGCTATCGGCCACCGACGCCCGGGACCACCATCCCGATGGACCAAGGGCCAATCCTGCAATAACTCTCAAACCGGACAACACGAGAGCGGCAGGTCAAAGTCCGCCAAGCCTTCAGCTTTTCGGCCGCATCCGCAAGGTTCATGAACCAGTGCTGGGTCAGGCATTCCGTCCGGAACCGACCATTGAACGCCTCAATGAACGCATTGTTGGTCGCCTGGCTGATGCCCATATTACGGTGAATCTCGGCAACGGGCGTGCCTTCCTCGCCTTGCTTCAGGATGAACGCCTTCTGCGCGTCCGGAAACTTGCTCGCCTTCATGCGAATCCGCTCCTCTCCCAGCCGGGAAAGCGTCGCGGATAACTCCAGCCCAAAACGACCCAGTTTTCGGGGATCAGATCACCCCGCACGAGACCATGCCCTGCCAGTTGGAGACATAGGTGAGAACGCTGACACAGAACCGGTTCGGCATATCGGCGATGAAGCCACGGTTCACCCTGTCATCCGGACAAGCTTGGCTCGCATCGGGATTTGGTCGTGATCACCTTCTTGCCGCGGACAACACCATGTAATCCCATGGCCATCATCTGCCGTTCCAGCCTGCAGTGGGCGATGTCGTGACCGCCGCGGCGACGCGCCTGCTGGACGCCGGCGCCGACCTCAAGGAAATCGCGACACATATGGGGTGGTCACTGAAGCACGCGACCGAGGTCACCGAGTGCTATGTCGCACTGTCATCGGCATTGCCTGACAGCCTCGGCGAGAATCTTCGAAAGGCCGAAACGGGAACAAAACGGTAAACGTGCCTGTAAACCGGCCACCTTGGAGAGGTGCTAAGTGCTGGTCGGGGCGAGAGGATTCGAACCTCCGACCTACGGTACCCAAAACCGTCGCGCTACCAGGCTGCGCTACGCCCCGACAGCGGTGCTTCTAGACCATGATCGCGGCGGTGGAAAGAGGGTTAGCGACAAGGCCAGGCGGCAGTTGGCTGCGGGATCCGGGGATGCGCCATCACCTGCCCCGGCGACAGCCCAAGGCGCGCCGCTTCGCCTCCGGCGAGCTCAAGCACCATCAGCCGTCGTGGATCAGGATCTCCGTTCACCGCGCCAGGGATCGGCGTCTCGTCCAGCGGACGCGCCTTGGCGTGGACATGGCGGATCACCCCCGTCCGGTCCAGAAAGATCATGTCCAGAGGGATCAGCGTGTTCCGCATCCAGAACGACACCTCGCGCGCGCTGTCATAGATAAACAGCATACCCTCGCCTTCGGGCAGGTTGCGCCGGAACATCAGACCCTGCGCGCGCTCATCTACATCATCCGCGATTTCGACCGCGATGCTTTTCTGCCCGGTGGGCGTCTGGAAGATCACCTTGTCCGGGGCGCAGGCTGCGGGCACGCGGGCCGCCGCCGTGGCCAGGCCGGGTGCCGCGATCAGCAAAATCACCATCGCAAAGGCAAGGACGACCGCGCCCGACCTGTGCCTTCGCGATCCGTCAGCGGAAACGCTATTCGGCGACATGAGCCAGAAAGTCATCCTGGTCCTGCTCCGGTTCATGTCCGGCTAAAGGGCCAAGGGCCAACTCACTTTCCTCTCCACCACGATCCCAGCTTGTGATTTGGGCGGCCATCAGTCCGCGCGGCCCCTCGACCACGCGCATGCCGATCGCCTCGCCGATGGCAAGGTCCGAGAAACCTGAATGGCGCAGAACCTCGATATGAATGAACACGTCGTCGGGATGACCAAAGATATTCGCGAAACCGAATCCCTTGCCCTTGTCGAACCACTTCACGCGGGCGGGACGCAAAGGCAAAGCGTCCAGATTCTCGACCACCTCGCTGTCGAGATCGGCGATCGGTGGCGTACCGTCGGATTCGGGCGGCTCGATCTCAAGAACCTCGGAGGCCTGCAGCCCCCGTGTGGTGGGCTGAACCCATGCCGTCACGCGAGACTGGTCGGCAACCGAACTGCGGCCGAAATTGCGCAAAACATTCGCGTGCAAAAGAATGTCGGGGCCACCATCCGCATTCAGGATGAAACCATAGCCCTTGGTGGGATCAAACCATTTGACCCGCCCCGAGACAAGCTTCATCCCATCATCATCAGTCATTTTCTCACCACTATCGCGCACTCGCTACCCTGCCCCTCAACATTACGCTTTCGGGCGGTCCGGTTCAAATGCTTTGAAAGCATGAAACTGCGCCCTAGAACGTCAAGAAATCAAGGTCTTCGACATACCCTGCTGAAAAGTGTCGATCCGCGTGTCTTTTCGGTCAAGCCTTACGGATGCAATCTTTCGACATTCCAGCAAAGATCCGCCTCTTTTGTCCAGCGGAACCGGTCATGCAAGCGGAACGCTCCGTCACTCCAGAATTCGATCTGGATGGGCGTGATCCTGAATCCACCCCAGAAAGGCGGGCGCGGCGGTTTCGTTCCGTGGACGAGCCCCTGCCGGGCCGCCGCGGCCATCAGCGTCGTGCGACTGTCCAGCGGCTGTGACTGCCGCGACGCCCAGGCACCGATGCGGCTTTGCAGTGATCTGCTGTTGTAATATTCATCCGCCTGCAGGCCATCCTCGCGCGTGACGGTGCCGCGCACGCGAATCTGCCGGCGCAGCGACTTCCAGTGCATCACGAACGCCGCCTTTCCGGTGGCCTCGATCTGTCGGCCCTTGGCGCTGTCATAGTTGGTGTAGAAGACGAATGCGTCGGCCTCGATCTCTTTCAGCAAGACCATTCGCACATCCGGCAGCCCTTCGGGATCGACGGTGGCCAGCGCGATGGCATTTGGATCGTTTGGTTCGCTGGCCTCGGCCTCGGCCAGCCAGGCGCGTGCGATGGAAAACGGGTCGTCGCCCGCAAAGATACCTGTCCGGTCGCTCATCATCATCCCCTTGCGCTTGATGCGGCAGCATACTTGGCCTAATCACGTCTCGACGGGTTGAAAGCGCGAGGGGCAGCACATGTCAAGCGAGCAGCATACCGGCCTGATGGCCGGGAAACGCGGTCTCATCATGGGACTGGCCAATGACAAGTCGATTGCCTGGGGAATTGCCAAGGCACTGGCGGACGAAGGTGCCGATCTGGCGTTTTCGTATCAGGGAGAGGCGCTGAAGAAACGGGTCGATCCTTTGGCGGCACAATTGGGGTCGGCGCTGGTCCTGCCCTGCGATGTCGGTGACGAAAGCTCGATCGAACTGCTGTTCAATCGTCTGGAAGAGGAATGGGGCAAGCTTGATTTCCTGGTCCACGCGATCGGCTTTTCGGACAAGGATCAGCTGCGCGGCCGTTATGCCGAGACCACGCGCGACAATTTCCTGAAGACGATGGACATCTCGGTCTTCTCGTTCACCTCCGTCGCCAAGCGGGCGGCAGCGCTGATGCCGGACGGCGGCAGCATGGTGACGCTGACCTATTACGGCGCGGAACGTGTGATGCCGCATTACAACGTGATGGGCGTCGCCAAGGCCGCGCTTGAGGCAAGCGTGCGCTATCTGGCCGAGGATTTCGGCAAGGACGGTATCCGCGTGAATGCGATCAGCGCCGGACCGATCCGCACCCTCGCCGCCAGCGGCATCGGCGATTTCCGCTACATCATGAAGTGGAACGAACTGAACGCCCCGCTGCGCCGCAACGTCACGCAAGAGGATGTCGGCAACTCGGCGCTGTATCTTCTGTCGCGGCTTGGCGCTGGCGTGACGGGCGAAACACATCACGTCGATGCGGGCTATCATGTCGTGGGCATGAAGGCGGTCGATGCGCCCGATATCGCAGCGGCGGTGGAGCGCAAGGACTGACATGACGCTGGCGGCGCTGATCGCGGTCTATCTGGTGCATCTTGCGGCGGCAATTTCTCCGGGGCCTGCGGTCCTCATGGCGGCGCGCACCTCGCTTAGTCACGGCTTCGCGCGCAGCGCGTGGCTGTCGGTCGGTCTTGGCCTTGGCGCCTGTATCTGGGCGGTGACAGCGCTGTTCGGGCTGGCCGTGCTGTTTCGTGTCGCCCCGGCGCTGTTGGTGGCGCTGAAGATCGGCGGCGCGATCTACCTGTTGTGGCTGGCCTTCAAGATCTGGCGCCATGCCGCCGACGGCATCGAGGACGACGCGAACCTGCATCAGGTGCGCGGCCGCGCCGCACTGGTCCGTCAAGGCATCGCCGTGCAGCTGGCGAATCCCAAGCCCGCCGTGTTCTTCGGAACGATATTTCTGACGCTTGTGCCCCGCGATGCGCCGATCTGGGCACTGGCGGTGATTCTGCTGATGATCTTCGTGAACGACGCCGGCTGGAACATGATCGTCGGCCGCATCTTCGCCTTTCGCCGCAGCCGGGCGACCTATCTGAACCTGAAGACCGTGATCGATCGCGTGTTCGGCGGGTTGCTGGCCCTGTTGGGCCTGAAACTTGCCACGACCTGAGGAGTCCAACCCATGAATGACCGTTTGCCGCATGAAAAGGGGTTCCATGTCAGTTGGGACCAGCTGCACCGTGATGCCCGCGCGCTGGCGTGGCGGCTGGACGGAACCGACTGGCGGGCCGTCGTCGCGGTGACGCGCGGCGGGCTGGTCCCGGCGATGATCGTGGCGCGCGAACTGGATATCCGGACCATCGACACGATCTCGATCCGGTCCTACAAGGGCGTCGGGTCCGAGGCGGGTCAAGGCGCGCTACAGGTCTTGAAGCGCCCGGACGATACGCTGATGCAGGATGGCGAGGGTATTCTTGTCGTCGATGACCTGGTCGATTCCGGTCGTACGCTGGAACTGATCCGCGAAATGTATCCCAAGGCGCATTTCGCCACCGTCTATGCCAAGCCGAAGGGCAAGCCGATGGTGCAAAGCTGGATCACCGAGGTCAGTCAGGATACTTGGATCTTCTTTCCGTGGGACATGGCGCTGCAATACGTCCAACCCTATCGCGGCGAGGATTGATGCGGTAAGTCGGCAGGCCGGCGCCGACACGTTCACACCTGAGGGAACCATCTGATCAAGCTAGACAATTCCTGGTTCTGTGCAGGATAAAGATGGCTTGTGTGGCACCACCCGTGGCGGAATCCCGCTAGCATTTATCAATCGCAGGAACCGACCGCGCCCCCGGTTCATTGTCCTCTCGAAGCGCATCGCAGGGCCAACCTGCGGTCCGCGATGACAAACTGGAGGATAATATGCGTAAGCTTCTTCTGACCACCGCCTTCGTCATGCCGCTGTCGATGGGCGCGGCATTCGCTCAGGACGACGCCGCCACGACCACGCAAGATCCGGCCGCCACCACGCAGCCGATGGATGGTGCCGCCACCGACCCGATGGCGACGGACCCCGCAGCCGATCCTGCTGGAGGCGACATGGCCGCAGATCCGGACGCCGAAGCCGCCGATCAGGCTGCGATGGAAGCCGAGGTCGCGGCCAGCGGGAAGGTCGCACAGCAGCAGGCCGCGAACGAGCTGCGCCTTGACTGGATCACCGATGCGACTGTCACCTCTCCGGACGGAAGCTCGATCGGCGACATCAACGACCTGATTGTCGATGGCGAAAACGGCGAGATGATCGCAGCGGTTGTTGGCGTCGGCGGGTTCCTTGGCATCGGTGAAAAGCAGATTGCCCTGCCGTGGGATCAATTGACCGTCAACTACGACGCGCAGGAGATCAGCAGCGACCTGACTCAGGAAGAGGCCGACGCCGCACCGGAATATGTTTTCCGTGAACGCGAGGAAGCACCCAGTGTCGCACCGGCAGGTGAAGAGGCGGGCATGGCGACCGATGACGCGATGGCACCGGCGGATGACACGATGGCCCCGGCCGACGGGAGCATGGCGCCAGCAGACGGTACCATGGCACCGGCTGAAGAGGGAATGGCGCCTGCCGCAGACGGAATGGCCCCTGCCGAAGACAGCGCGATGCCGGCGGACGGAGAGACCATGGACGGCGAGCAACCCGAATCGGACATGGAGCCGATGGAAGGCGAAACCGAACAGCCGGCCAGCAACTGATCGGACCTGTCACACCATGCAGAAAGGGCGGCCATCTGGCCGCCCTTTTTTAATGCTCACGCGCGTGATTGAATTTTGAGGACGTGCTTGCAGACCAACGCGGTCACTGATTGCCGCGAACAAACCGTGCCGCACCCTCGGCCGCGCGGCGAAGGGCGCGGCTTTTGTTGACGGTTTCCTGGAACTCCGCCTCGGGATCGCTGTCATAGACCACGCCGCCGCCCGCCTGGATATACAATGCACGGTCCTTCACGACACCGGTGCGCAGCGCGATACACATGTCCATCTCGCCATTCGCGGCAAAATAGCCGACCGCACCGGCGTAAACGCCGCGTTTTTCGGGCTCCAACTCGTCGATGATCTGCATCGCCCGCACCTTGGGCGCGCCCGACACCGTACCTGCGGGCAGTCCCGCCAGCAGGGCTGACAAGGCGTCCTCGTCCTCGCGCAGTTCGCCCACCACGTTCGACACGATATGCATCACATGGCTATAGCGCTCGATCGTGAACTGCTCGGTCGGGCGCACGGTGCCGGGTCGCGCGACGCGACCCACGTCGTTGCGGCCCAGATCCAGAAGCATCAGATGTTCGGCCAATTCCTTCTGATCGCCCAGAAGATCGGCTTCCAGCGCGCGATCGTCGGCCTCGTCGGCGCCTCGCGGACGAGTGCCGGCGATCGGGCGGATGGTCACTTCGCCGTCGCGCAACCGGACCAGAATCTCGGGGCTGGCCCCGACAATCTGGAATCCACCCATGTTCAGGAAGAACATGAAGGGCGACGGATTTGTGCGGCGAAGGCTGCGATACAGGGCAAAGGGCGGCAGCGGGAAATCCATCCGCCAGCGCTGCGACGGCACGACCTGAAATATGTCGCCCGCCCTGATATAGTCCTTGGCCTTCTCGACGGCGGCAAGATAATCGGGCTTGGCGAAATTCGAGACCGGTTCACCGATCTGCGCGTCGTGCCCCAGGGCGCGCGGCTCGGAGGGTTGCCGATCCAGAGACCGCAGCGCATCCATCACCCGTTCCGCCGCGCGGGCATAAGCGGCGCGCGCATCGCCCCCATCGTGCCATGCGGGCGCGCACAACGTCACCTCGCCCTTCACGCCATCCAGCACCGCCACGACCGAAGGCCGCATCAGCATCGCGTCGGGCAGATCCAGGGGATCGGGATTCACATCCGGCAGATGTTCCACAAGCCGGATCATGTCATACCCCAGATAACCGAAAAGCCCGGCCGCGACCGGCGGCACGCCCTCTGGCATGGCCTCGATGCGGCTTTCGGCGATCAGCGCGCGCAGACTGTCCAGTGCGGGGCGATCATCCGGCTGGAATTCGTCCGAAAAACGGGCACTGCGGTTGATGCGTGCCTGACCGTCGCGACAGTCCCAGATCAGGTCTGGTTTCATACCCACGATGGAATAGCGTCCGCGCACCTCGCCGCCGGTGACCGATTCCAGCATGAAGGACATCGGCGCGGCTTCTGCCAGTTTCAGCATCAGGCTGACAGGCGTGTCCAGATCGGCCGCCAGCCGGATCGTCACCAACTGGTTCTGACCCGCCTTCCATCCCGCCTCGAAAGCCGGAAAATCGGGCGTCATCTCCATCACTGAACCTGCGCGTTGACGGCGTTGATCGCCTGCTGGTTCAGTCGCAAGCCGCCCTGACGCTGCGCCGCACGGGCGTAGTAGTCGAAGATATCGGCCTGCAGCGAACCTTCCAGCCGGGCGCTGACCGCATCCAGCACGCGTACTGCATCCTGAGTTTCCAGATCCGCTTCGTGGACGGCATCAAGACAGACCAGGAACACGCGGTTTTCCGCATCAACCACCTCAATCTCGCCGGGTTCGTCGATAGCGAAGGCGGTGGCGATCAGATCCGACGGCACGCCGTCGATCCAGCCATCGCGGGTCAGGTCGGTTTCCGACGTCCAGCCCGGCATTTTGGCGGCAAGGCCCGCCGTCTGCTGGCCTTCCGCCTCGGGTTGATCCGGCGCCGATTCGGGCGTTGCAACACGCGCCCCGGCGCCTTCGGGCGCGGGCGACACGACCGGGTTCGGCGACGCTGTCGAACTGGCCTCGACCTTCCGCTCTTCGGCCAGCGCCAGCAGCTGGCGCTGTATCTCGGCGGCACGCCAGTCTTCGGCCACCTCGTCACGGACCTCCTCGAAGGGCCTCAGCGCGGGCGGCACGATCTCGTCCAGGCGCAGCGCGAAGACGCCGCCATCGTCCAGCCGGACCAGTTCCGGAAAGTCCTGCTCGGTCACGGCCGCCGCGCGGTCGCGGAATGCCTGATAGCCGGAAATGCTGCGTTCCGCCGGGGGTTCGCCCTGGGTCCAATCGATCTGGCCAAGCTGCATCGGGGTTTCCTCGGCCAGCTGCTCCAGCGTGGCGCCACCTGCCAGCAGATCCTCGAACTCACCGCTGCGATCGTCGATCATCCGGGTGGCGCGATCCAGCGCCGCTTCTTCGCGCAAGCCCTCGCGCGCCTCTTCGAAGCTGATATCCACCGGATCAAGGATCGCGTTCATCGCAAACAGCGCCGGCCCAAGATCTGTATCCACCGGACCCACGATGCCGGGCTGATCAGTTGCAAAGACGGCTTCGCCCGCGGCACCCAGTTCCTCGCGGGTGACCTCGCCCAGATCGACATCCTCCAGCGTCAGTCCGCGCTCCAGCACAAAAGCCTCGAACGGAGAATCGCCCGCGTCGATGGCCGCCTTGGCGGCGGCAGCATCGTCGCGGCTTGAAAACACCAACCGGCTGACCAGGCGCCGCTCGGGCTGGCGGTATTCATCGATATTGGCCTCGTAGGCATCGCGCAGCGCCTGTTCGTCCAGTGCCGCCTCTTCGCTAAGCATTTCGGGCGTCAGCCAGACATAGCTGATCCGGCGCATTTCGGGCGCGGTGAAACGATCGGCATTGGCCTTGTGCCAGGATTCCAGAGCCTCCTCGTCGGGATCATCGACGGGCGATTGCAGGTCATCCTCGGTCAGTTCCAACCAGGACAGGTCGCGCGTCTCAAGCAGCCATTTCGCGGTCTGGTCCACCATCGCTTCGGGGGCGACCACGCCGCCCGCGACGGCGCGCTGCAGCAACAGCCGCGCCTCGTCCTTGCGCACGGCGGATTCGAACTCGGCCTCGGACATGCCCTGACGCTGCAGCACCTGCGCATAGGCGGTGCGATCGAAATTCCCGTTCGGCCCCTTGAACGCATCGGCATTCAGAATTGACTGCCGCACGCGGTCGTCGCCGACCGACACGCCGATTCGACGTGCCTGTTCCTCTAGCGCGGCCCCGGTGAAAAGCTGCGCCTGAACCGCCTGCGGCAGGCCAATGGCCTGCGCCTGCGCCATGGTGAAGGGCTGACCGGCCTGCTGCGAATAGGCGTTGATCTCGTTGCGCAGGCTGCGGGCATATTCATCCGCGGTGACCTTGGTCTCGCCGACGGACCCGATCTCAGTGCGGCCTCCGGAAAAGCTGGTCACGCCGAAACCGCCCAACCCCAGGATCAGAAGCCCCATCAGGATCCAGACGATCGTCGATTTTCCGTGCGTGCGCAGGTTCTTCATGGCGCGGCCTTCCTTGCGGGTCGTGTCCTGCCGTCTTTATGACGGCGACCGCCGCGCCACAAGCCTTCAGGGGCGGAACAGGGCCAGCCGTTCAGCAAGCTGCGCGATACCTGTCCGGTCCACATTGGCGAAGGCCAGCCGGAAATGCCGGTCGCCGACCGGATCGCCCTCTGGCGTGAACATCGTGCCGGGCAGCGCCAGCACCGACGCCTCGCGCAGCAGACGCGGGGCCAGGGTCGCGGATGATGCGGCGAAGGGATGTTCCACCCAGGCGAAATAGGCGCCCGCGCTTTTCAGCCGCCAGCCTGTCAAACCCGCCAGCGCGGCAATCGTGGCGTCGCGGCGGGCAAGGGTTTCGGCCCGTTCACTGGCCAGCCAGTCGCGCAGATACGTCATCCCCCACAGCGCCCCGACCTGGCCAAGCTGCGAGGCCGAGATGGCGACGGTGTCCAGAAACTTCTCGGCCTCGCGCATCCGCGCCATGCCGCAGACCATTGCGCCGACACGGTGCCCTGTCAGCCGGTAGGCTTTGGAAAAACTGTAAAGCTGGATCACGGTCTGATCCCAGCCGGGCCGTGTCAGAAGGTCATGCGGCGCGCCGGTACGGCTGTCGAAATCGCGATAGGTCTCGTCCAGGATCAGCGCGATGCCATGGCGCTGCGCCAGATCGAAGAACGCCGCCAACAACGAGGCGGGATATTCTGCCCCCGACGGGTTGTTCGGCGTGACCAGCACGATCGCGCGCGTGTTCGGGCCGATCATGGCTGCCGCATCG
This sequence comes from Paracoccus maritimus, assembly GCF_025195095.1. Lineage (GTDB taxonomy): Bacteria > Pseudomonadota > Alphaproteobacteria > Rhodobacterales > Rhodobacteraceae > Paracoccus > Paracoccus maritimus. Next base: position 11,703 of record NZ_JANAVZ010000003.1, read on the forward strand.
TCCGGGTCAGGCAGCATGCCCGCACCGCAGGACAGCGGACGCGTCGTGATCCCCTGCATGTCCAGCCACATCTTGTGATTGAAATACCACGGAACCGGCAGGATCACCTCGTCCCCTGCCCCCGCAAGCGTGGTGATCGCGGCGCAGAACGCCTGATTGCAGCCTTGGGTGATCGCCACCTGATCGGCCGATACCGCTCCGCCATAGGCGTCGCTGAACTGATCGGCGACAGCCGCGCGCAGATCCGGGTTCCCCAGCACCGGCCCGTAAAGATGTGCGCCCGGCAGATCCATCGCGGCATCTGCGATGGCCCGCCGCAGCCCTTCGGGCGGGGCGTCGGCGGGGGCCGCCTGGCTGACATTGATCAGCGGGCGGTCGGGCGGAAACTCGATCCCCTGCAACCAGCGTCTGGCCTCCATCACGGGCGGGGCAAAGCTGGCGGCGATGGCGGGGTTGATACCGGCCATGTCAGTCACGCTGCAGCGCGCGCAGATCGGACAGATCCGGCGGCAAGGACAGGTCCAGCGACGGAGACGGCATCGCAGGCACGGTGGTCGTCTCGTCCTGCGCAGGCTCGGGGCGTTCGGGTCGGGACGGCTCGCGGCCTTCGGCACTCACGGCTGGCTCACTGGCCGGGTCGGCGGGCGGGGTCGGGTCTTCCGCGCGGATCGCGGCGGTCTGCGGCCGCTCGTCCCGATCGCCAAATCCCGCCATCTGCGGCGCGTCCGGCATCACCGGCATGTCCAATGCCCCGGGCTGTGCGACGTCGGGCGCTGCATCGCCCGGCGCAGGCTGGGCCTGCGCGCGACCCGCGGCACCCTCGGGGGCCTCGGGCCTGCTGTCGCTGTCCGTGATGGCGACCGGTGCCGGTTCTGCCGCCGGGGCGCTGACGGCGGGCGCATCCGCCTGATCCATGCGCGAGGCCGGCGCCGCCAGCGGCGCGGGTTGCAGCGGCACCACATCTCCGCCCCGGCCGAATTCCGATCCTACCGGCAGACCAACTGCCTCGGCCTGTGGCGCATCATCATCGGACGGGCTGGCTGTTGCAGACGTCTCGGGCGCCGCATCAGGCGTTGCGGCGGGCGAATCCGACGCCGCGGTTGTCGGTGCAGAAATCTCCGGCTCCGGCCGAGATGTGGTGTCCGATGCCGGTCCGGGCGCGGCGTCCGTTACGACCGGGTTCGCTTTACCCGGCCCCGTCGCAGCCGATTCTTCGTCCTGCTGCGGCACGGCCTGCGGGCCGGGCAACGGCAGGATCAGCGCCAATGACACCAGCACGACGGCGCTCAGCGCCGCACCATGCCCCAAACCTGTCCAGAAACCGCGTGCCATGCGCCTCTTCTTTCCCCGGCCGGGCTTGACCCCCCGACGCGCTTTGGCCCATCTATAGCGGACCGTTTTCCGGGGGGAAACCGCCCCCAAGCCGCCACCGCAGATCAAGGCGCCCAAGATGATCCTTCTGATCGACAATTACGACAGCTTCACCTGGAATCTCGTGCATTATCTGGGCGAGGCCGGGGCCGATGTCACCGTGCGCCGCAACGACCAGATCACTGTCGACGAGGCTCTGGCCCTGCGGCCTGACGGCATCGTGATCTCGCCCGGCCCCTGCGATCCGGCGCAGGCGGGAATCTGCCTCGACCTGATCCGCGCGGTGGCCGACCGGGCGATCCCGCTATTCGGGGTCTGCCTTGGCCATCAGGCCATCGGCGAGGCGTTCGGCGGCAAGGTGGTGCGCGCCAACCGGATCCTGCATGGCAAAGTCGATGCGGTCGAACACGACGGCAGCGGCGTCTTTGCGGACCTGCCCTCGCCGCTGAACGCTACCCGCTATCATTCGCTGACGGTGCAGCCCGAGACCCTGCCCAATTGTCTGCGGGTCACGGCGACCTCGGATGACGGCACGATCATGGGTCTGATCCATACGGACCTGCCCATCGAGGGCGTTCAGTTTCACCCGGAATCGATCGCCTCGGAATACGGGCACGAGATGATCCGCAACTTCCTGTCCCGCTGCCGCAAGGACGAAGCCGCCGCATGACCACCGATATCCGCCCGCTGATCGGCACCGCCGCCGTTCGTCCGCTGACCGGCCCCGAGGCAGAATCGGCCTTTTCGGCGCTGTTCGACGGGGCGGCGACGCCCGCGCAGATCGGTGGCCTGCTGATGGCGTTGCGCGTGCGCGGCGAAACCGTGGACGAGATCGCGGCAGCCGCTCGTGCGATGCGCGCCCGGATGAACCGCGTCCATGCGCCCGCAAATGCCATGGACATCGTCGGCACCGGCGGCGACGGCAAGGGCACGCTGAACATCTCGACCGCGACGGCCTTCGTGGTGGCGGGGGCAGGCATCCCGGTCGCCAAGCACGGCAATCGCAACCTGTCATCGAAATCCGGGGCCGCGGACGCGCTGACCCAGATGGGCATCAATGTGATGGGGGGGCCGTCCGTTGCGCAGAAGGCGCTGGACCGGGCGGGGATCTGCTTCATGATGGCCCCGATGCATCACCCTGCGATGCGTCATGTCGGCCCGCCGCGTGCCGAACTGGGCACGCGGACGGTCTTCAACCTGCTTGGGCCGCTGACCAACCCCGCCGCCGTGCGTCGGCAACTGACCGGCGCCTTCTCGGCCCACTGGATCCGCCCGATGGCCGAGGTGCTGCGCGATCTGGGCAGCGACGCGGCATGGCTGGTGCACGGCAGCGACGGCACCGACGAGATCAGCATCGCCGGCGATACCGCGGTCGCGGCGCTGAAGAACGGCGAGATCACCGAATTCACCGTGACGCCCGAGGATGCGGGCCTGAGCCGGCATCCATTCGAGGCGATCATCGGCGGAGAGCCGTCGCAGAACGCCGCCGCGTTTCGCGCGCTGCTGGCGGGTGAGACCGGCGCCTATCGCGACGCGGTGCTGCTGAATGCCGCCGCCGCGCTGCTGGTGGCGGGCGCCGCCCGCGACCTGCGCGAGGGTGCGGTGATGGCGGCGGAATCGATCGACAGCGGTGCCGCCAAGGCCCGGCTGACCAGCCTGGCCGACGTGACCGGCCCGCCAGAGCCGTGATTCCGCCCCACGCCTGGGGCGATCTGGCGTTCTTTGGTCAGAACTGGCCCGCGATCCGAGACCGGCTGGAGGATTGCGAATGGTTGCCCGGACCCGACCGGATCTTTGCCGCATTGCAGGCGACGCCGCCCGAACAGGTCCGCGTCGTGATTCTGGGGCAGGATCCTTACCCCACGCCGGGTCACGCCAACGGGCTTGCGTTCTCGGTCGCGCCACAGGTCCCACTGCCCCGATCGCTGCGCAATATCTTCACCGAACTGCGCGATGATCTGGGCCGGGCACCCCGAACGGGCGATCTTTCGCATTGGGCCGCGCAGGGCGTATTGCTGTTGAATACCGCATTGACGGTGCAGCCGGGAAATGCCGGGGCACACGCGAAATGGGGCTGGGACAAGCTGTCCCGGCAGGCCATTGCGAAGGCCCAGAACCACGGTCCGTTGGCGTTTCTGCTGTGGGGGGCACACGCGCAGAAGGCTGCCGCGGGACTTCCGCGCGATCAGGATATGGTCATTGCGACAGCCCACCCATCGCCGCTGTCGGCCCGGCGCGGCTTCTTCGGCAGCCGGCCGTTCAGTCGCATCAATGGCTGGCTGGCCGGACGTGGATATGCGCCCATCGACTGGTCCTGCTGACCACGACCGGGCCGCCCCAAGATGCATGTTGCGGCGGGTCGGCGCGGATGCCACAAGATCTGCATGGCAAAATCCGTTACCGCATTCACCTGCACCGCCTGCGGCGCCGCCCACAAGAAATGGGCCGGGCGCTGCGACGCCTGCGGGGCATGGAATACCGTTGTCGAGGAAGCGCCGCTTTCGCAGGGGCCAGGCCGCGGCCTTGGCGCCGCCAAGGGCCGCAGCGTGCCGTTGTCCGGCCTTGCCACGGACGAGCCGCCCCCACCCCGCCGGCAATCGGGGATGGCGGAACTGGACCGGGTTCTGGGCGGCGGACTGGTGCCCGGATCGGCCGTTCTGGTCGGCGGCGACCCCGGCATCGGCAAATCGACCCTTCTGCTGCAGGGTGCGGCGGCGTTTGCGCGGATCGGTCTGAACGCCGTCTATATCAGCGGCGAAGAGGCCAGCGCACAAGTGCGGATGCGCGCCCAACGTCTGGGGCTGGTGGATGCGCCCGTGCGACTGGGGGCTGAAACCAATCTGCGCAATATCCTGACCACGCTGGACAGCGAACGTCCCGATCTTGCCATCATCGATTCCGTGCAGACCTTGTGGTCGGACACAGTCGAGGCCGCACCGGGCAGCGTGGCCCAGGTCCGCGCCGCCGCGCACGAGCTGGTGACTTTCGCAAAACGGCGCGGCGTCGCCATCTTACTGGTCGGCCACGTCACCAAGGACGGCCAGATCGCCGGTCCGCGCGTGGTCGAACACATGGTCGATACCGTTCTGTATTTCGAGGGAGAGCGTGGCCACCAGTTCCGCATCCTGCGCAGCGTCAAGAACCGATTCGGCCCCGCCGACGAGATCGGCGTGTTCGAGATGACGGGCGCCGGACTGGCCGAGGTCGCCAATCCTTCGGCGCTGTTTCTGTCGGAACGTGGCCAGCCCTCGCCGGGCAGCGCGGTTTTCGCCGGGATCGAAGGCACGCGTCCGGTGCTGACCGAGATTCAGGCGCTGGTCGCCCCCTCGACATTGGCAAGCCCGCGCCGCACCGTCGTGGGTCTGGACAGCGGCCGGGTCAGCACCATTCTTGCCGTGCTGGAGGCGCGCTGCGGCATCCCCTTCACCGGTCTTGACGTTTTCCTGAACGTCGCCGGCGGCATGAGGGTCAACGAACCCGCCGCGGATCTGGCGATCGCGGGCGCGCTGCTATCGGCGCGCGAGGACAGCGCCCTGCCGCCCGAGGCCGTGCTTTTCGGTGAAATCAGCCTGTCGGGCGCTCTACGTCCCGTCGCACAGGCCGAAAACAGGTTGAAAGAAGCGCAGAAACTTGGTTTTTCACAGGCGATTTTACCCGACGGCCAGAAAGTCGAGGGTGTGACGACAGATCGGGGCGGGATGGGCATGCGACGCATCGCCGACCTGACAGGATTTGTGGGCGAGGTCTTCGGCGCCGGCTGAACCGCCTGAAACGAAACGATATCCGGCGCAGGGGCAGGACTTATGGACGGTTTCACGATCATTGACGCGGTGGTGGCCGGCGTCATCATCCTTTCGGCCATTCTGGCCTGGTCGCGCGGCTTCGTGCGCGAATCGCTGGCCATTCTGGGATGGATCGCCGCAGCCATCCTGGCATTCCTATTCGCCGCCACGGTGCGTCCGATGATCGCCCAGCTTCCCGTGCTGGACCGATTTCTGGGCGACAGTTGCGAACTGGCCACGATCGCCGGCTTCGCGGTGGTCTTCGCACTAGCGCTGGTGATCTTTTCGATCATCACGCCGCTGTTCTCATCGGTGGTGCAGCGTTCGGCGCTTGGCGGCATCGACCAGGGCATGGGATTCCTGTTCGGCGTGGCGCGGGGCATTCTCTTGGTCGCCATCGCCTTCATCGTTTATGACCGCGTGATGACCAGCCAGCAGGTCGCCATGGTCGAGAATTCGCGCTCGGCACAGGTGTTCGAGCGGATGCGCGGCCAGATGGACGAACAGATCCCCGACGATGCGCCAAGCTGGATCGTCAGCCGTTATGAACAGATGGTCGGCGGTTGCACCGCGACCGAAACGGTCGCGCCAGAGGCGACCCCGCCCGCAGAGAATTGATCCTGAAAGCCTGGATCTGGCTGCATGGCTGCCATGCCGTGACGCTTTCATGACGAAAAACCGCCCCCGTGCTTGCACGGGGGCGTGACTTTATGTTCCCTTGCCCCTACATACCGCCCGACAGCCCAAAGCCATTCAGGATGCCCTGATGCAACCATTTCTGGCCCATCCGTTCGATTCGGACCGCCTTCATGAAGAATGCGGAATTTTCGGCGCGATCGGCATGGCCGATGCCTCCAGCTTCGTCGCCCTTGGCCTGCACGCGTTGCAGCATCGCGGACAGGAGGCCGGGGGAATCGTCACCCACGATCCCGAACACGGATTCAACAGCGCCCATCGCTTCGGCTATGTGCGCGACAACTTCACCAAGGCCGACGTGATGGCGACGCTGCCGGGGCCGCTGGCCATCGGACATGTCCGCTATTCAACCGCCGGAACCAAGGCCAACACCGCGATCCGCGACGTGCAGCCGTTCTTCGGCGAGTTCTCGATGGGCGGCTGCGCGATCGCCCATAACGGCAACATCACCAATGCCGCCGCCCTGCGCCGCGAACTGACCGAGCGGGGCTCGATCTTCCAGTCCAGCAGCGACAGCGAATGCATCATCCACCTGATGGCGCGGTCGATCCAGCGCAACCTGCCCGAACGGATGAAGGACGCGCTGCGTCGGGTCGAGGGGGCATTCAGCGTCATCGCCATGACCCGCACCAAGCTGATCGGCGTGCGCGACCCATTGGGCGTGCGCCCGCTGGTATTGGGCAAGGTCGGCGATGACGGTTTCGTGCTGGCCTCGGAAACCTGCGCGCTGGACATCATCGGCGCCGATTTCGTGCGCGAGGTCGATCCGGGCGAAATGGTCGTGATCTCGCGCGGCAAGGTCGAAAGCTCGCGCCCCTTCGGCCCGTCCACGGGGCGATTCTGCATCTTCGAACATGTCTATTTCTCGCGTCCGGATTCGATCATCGGCGGGCGTTCCGTCTATGAAACCCGCCGCCAGATCGGTGTCGAACTGGCCCGCGAAGCCCCGATCGAGGCCGATCTGGTCTGCCCGGTTCCCGACAGCGGCACCCCCGCAGCAATCGGTTACGCACAGGAATCGGGCATTCCCTACGGCATGGGGATCATCCGCAACCAGTATATGGGCCGGACCTTCATCGAGCCGACCGAGCAGATCCGAAACATGGGCGTCAGGCTGAAGCTGAACGTCAACCGGTCGCTGATCGCCGGAAAACGGGTCGTTCTTGTCGATGACAGCGTGGTGCGCGGAACGACCAGCCGGAAGATCAAGGACATGATCCTGGATGCGGGCGCGGCCGAGGTGCATTTCCGCATCGCATCCCCGCCGACCGCATGGCCCTGCTTCTATGGCGTGGATACGCCCGACCGCGACAAGCTGCTGGCCGCGCAGATGACGACCGAAGAGATGCGGGAATGGATCGGCGTCGATTCGCTGGCCTTCGTGACGCTGGACGGTCTTTATCGTGCCGTCGGCGAGGCTGACGGCCGCAACAGCAAATGCCCTCAGTATTGCGATGCCTGCTTCTCGGGCGATTATCCGGTCGCCCCCTTCGATCAGTTGGAGCGCGGATTCCGCATGAAGCCCGGATCCGAGACGGCTGTGAACGAGGCGGCCGAGTAGGTTCGATCTGCCATGACGGAGCTTGGGGGTCGCGGCCCCCGGCGACGTTCCGGGCAGCCCCAAGGTCAGGGCACGATGGTTTCCAGCGCGTCGTAATGCGCCGCCGCATCGCCCCAGAGCGCGGCGGCGAGGCTGTCGGGCTTGTGTCGCAGGGATGCAAGTTCGGCCCTCGTGACCCAGCGAAACCGGTTCACCACACCCATCGGGTCTGCCAATGAAATATCGTCGCCTGCCACTGGCATGGCGCGGAACTGGATCTCGACCTGGTGAAAGCCGCTGGCGGGATCGTGGAATTCGTTTATCAGAAAGGGCGCCCCGACACTGACGATCAGGCCGGTTTCCTCGGCCACCTCGCGCATCAGGTTTTCTGGCAGCGACTGACCCGGCTCGACCCCTCCGCCGGGCAGGCACCACAGATCGCTGTCTTGTCCCGGATAGGCATTGACCATCAGCAGCCGGTCACGATGCAGAACCGCTGCGCGCACCGCCAGACGGGGTCGCGCCAGCCTCATCCGGCGATCCGGTTCACATGGCCCATCTTGCGGCCCGGCCGCGCATCGCCCTTGCCGTACAGATGCAACTGCGCGCGCGGGGTGGCCAGCAGGTCGGGCACCCGGTCGATGTCGTCGCCGATCAGGTTCTCCATCACCACATCGGCGTAACGCTTGCCATCACCCAAGGGCAGGCCTGCGACCGCGCGGACATGTTGTTCGAACTGATCGACGGCACAGCCCGCCTGCGTCCAGTGACCCGAGTTATGCACGCGCGGCGCAATCTCGTTCACGATCATCCCGGCAGGCGTCACGAACAGCTCGACCCCCATGACGCCGACATAGTCCAGCGCGTTGGCGATGCGGGCCGCGATCAGGACGGCATCGGTCGTCACGTTTGCCGGCAACCCGCAGGGTACGGTCGTCGTGCGCAGGATACCGCCCTGGTGGACGTTCAACCCCGGATCGAACGCGGACACCTGCCCATCAGCGCCACGCGCGATGATGACGCTGATCTCGGCCGAGAATTCGACGAACCCTTCCAGCACCGATGGCGCGCCGGTCCAGTCCGCCTGCGCCGGATCGGTGATCCGCACCTGGCCCTTGCCGTCATAGCCCATGCGCCGGGTCTTGAGGATCGAGGGTGTCCCGATCCGCGCGACCGCCTCGGCCAGGTCCCCCTTGCCCGGCACATCGACGAAGGGTGCCGTGGCAAGTCCGATCTCGTTCAGAAAGGTCTTTTCCGTCAACCGATCCTGCGACACTGCCAGCGCGCGACGGTTCGGGCGGATCGGGCAGATCGATTCCAGCAGGTCCAGCGCCGAGGTCGGCACGTTCTCGAATTCATAGGTGATGACATCGACCGATTCGGCAAAGGCGCGCAGGGCCGCGCTGTCCTCATAGGGGGCGGTGGTCAGGCGATGCGCGACATCGCCCGCAGGCGCGGCACCCGGTTCATAGACATGGCAACGCAGGCCAAGACGGCTGGCCGCCACTGACAGCATCCGTCCCAGCTGGCCGCCGCCCAGAATTCCGATGGTGCGGACTTCAGTCATCCTGCGGCTCCTCGGGAATGCTGTCCGACAGGGCCGCCCGCCACGCATCCAGCCGCGCCGCCAGCGCCGGATCATCAAGCGCCAGGATCGACGCGGCCATCAGCCCGGCATTGGTCGCGCCCGCGGCACCGATCGCCATCGTCGCAACGGGAAAGCCTCGCGGCATCTGCACAATGGAATACAGCGAATCGACGCCTGACAGCGCACGGGTCTGGACAGGCACGCCGATCACCGGCAGGCGCGTCTTCGAAGCCATCATGCCGGGCAGATGCGCCGCCCCTCCGGCCCCGGCGATGATGACCTTCAAGCCGCGCTGAACGGCGCTGCGACCGTAGTCCCACAACCGATCCGGGGTGCGATGGGCGCTGACGATACGTGCCTCGTAGTCGATGCCCAGATCGTCAAGGATCGCCGCTGCCTCGCGCATGGTCGACCAGTCCGACTGGCTGCCCATGATGATTCCGACCGGTCTGTCCATACGGCGCCCCCTTGCTTGTTCTGGGTCCAGCGTTTTCGTGCGCACCGCAATACCGCGCGCGCGCCGGGGCCGCAATCAGGCGATGATGTCGGGGGTCAGTTCATCTTCCAGCCGCGCGATCCGATCCTTCAGCACCAGCTTCTGCTTCTTCAGGCGCTGCAGGGTCAGCGACGAGGTCATCTGCTGCGATGCCAGCGCGGCGATGGCCTGGTCCAGATCGCGATGTTCGCAGCGCAGCGCGATCAGCCTGGCGCGGACGATTTCCTCGTGGGACATCTCGTGGTGCATGTTCATCTGGCTGGCCCGGCTGGCATGACGCGTTTCCATCCCGCTTATAGCCATTTGTTTCACGCCTGTTAACAAAGACTTCGCAAACCTGTCCCGCCCATACATTAAAATTGATCTTTCGCCGTGTCGGCGCAACACTTCTTCCGGATCACCGAACCGGAGAAAAGCCATGAAACTGATCGGCTTGACCGGCGCGCCTGCGGCCGCGCTGTTGTTGGCAGGGCTGTCCGTCGCAACCCCGGCCCACGCGCAGATGGACGGCGAGGAATTGCAGCGATGCATCTGGCGTTGCCTTGCGGATTCGCCGGGTGCCGGTAGCAGTCAATACAATTCCTGCGTGGCCCGGTCGTGCAGCGGTCAGACGCCCTCGGCGCCATCACAGGCGCGCGCCACCTGGACCGTCAGCGGGGCGGCGACCGGCGGCCAGATGGCGTCGGTGACCGTGGGCCGCAGCACGTTCAGCTATGTCTGTCAGGCTGGCAAACCCGCGCTGCTGGCAATCAGTGGTTTGCCGGGACCGTCCTCGGGCGTGGTGCTGTCAGTCGATGGCCGCGAATTCCGCCCGCCCTTCGCCGGGCGCGACGGTGTGCATTACACTTCGGCACGGGCGGGATCGGGGCTGATCAACGCACTGCTGGCAGGAAATGCGGTCCAGGCACGCAATCGCGCCGGAAATTCGGTGTCGAATTTTCCCCTTTCTGGATCCGGAAAGGCGATCAGAACGGCCATGTCGCGTTGCGGCATCCACCCCTGACACGTGGCCGGTTGCCGTCGCGGCCCTTGCAGCCCGGCGATCGCATTCACATATTATAACCATGTCGGGTCGCCGCAACGGGGCCCTTTTCAGACAGTCGCTTCACCGCAAAAGGGCTGATGAGATGAGCAAGATATCACTGGGGTCGCATCCCTATCTTCTGGGTTTCGACCAGTTGGAGCGCTTGGCCGAACGCGCCGCAAAGGGCTCCGAGGGCTATCCGCCCTATAATATCGAACATCTCGCACCCGACGGGTTTCGGATCACGCTGGCCGTGGCGGGTTTTGGCGAAGACGAACTGGCCGTCACCACCGAGGATCGGCAACTGGTCATCCGCGGTCGTCTTGCAGAGCCGTCCGAGGACAGGGTCTATCTGCATCGCGGCATCGCCGCGCGGGCATTCCAGCGCAGTTTCGTGCTGGCCGACGGGGTCGAGGTCGTCTCGGCGCAGATCGAGAATGGCCTGCTGCATGTCGATCTGAAGCGAGTGAAGCCGCAGCAACTGGTTCAGACAATTCCGATCAGCCGCAAGTAAGGGGGATCAACATGGATACCAAATTCGATTTCGGCGACAGCGACGCGCAGAACACCGTCTATGTCCGTCAGGTCGCGACACACACCCTGCCCGAGGACGTCCGCGAACAGGTGCCCGGCGTCGAGACCATGTATGCCGTCCACGATTCAGACGGCGAACGCCTTGCGCTGGTGCGTGAACGCGCGATGGCCTTCATGCTGGCGCGCCAGAACGAACTGGTCCCGGTCAGCGTCCACTGATCGTCACCCACAGCGCGCGCGCCGGATCAGGCGCGCGCGCTGTCCGCCTGCGGCGCATAGCGCATGAAGGCGAAGGCCCGACCATCGGGCGACCAGCAGGGCACGTTCAGCGTCCCCTGCCCTCCGAACAAATCCAGGACCCTGCGTCGCTGGCCGCCATCCGTGTCCATCAGCCACAGTGACACATCGCGGTCGCGCGGGTGCCCCGTCGTGCCGGGTTGATAGGCAAGATAGAGGACATGACGCCCATCGGGCGACGGATGCGGAAACCAGTTCACGTTGTCGTCACGAAAGACCGGCGCGGCGTTCTGACCGTCCAGCGTCATACGCCAGATCTGGGCATGTCCCGAGGCGTCCGAGTTGAACCACAGAAACCTGCCGCAGGCGGAAAAATCGGGCCCGTCATGATGGCCGGGCATCGGGGTCAGGATCTGTTCGGCACCATCCTCCATGTCCAGCGTCGCGATGCGGACCGCGCGATCCTGCCGCGCGCAGGCATAGGCGATCAGTCGGTCATGCGCGCTGTGCCACCAGCTTGGCCGTCCGACCGGAACCGGCTTCACGCCATCCGCGTCCAGAACATGGATGCCCGCGCCCTGTGCATCGTGACAGGAAAAGATGATCCGGCCGTCTGGCAGGAAGCCGTGATCATTGTTGCAGCGCGTCAATCCGCCGGTGTCGATCGGCGTCAGCCCCGACATGTCCGCGCGCCACAGCCGCCCGTCACCATTGACCAGAAACCAGCCGTCGGGATGCCAGTTTGGTGCCTCGATCAGGTGCGGGCTGCGCAGCACGACGCGACAGCGCCCGGTCGCGATCTGGCACACCTCCAACGATGATCTCCACATGCTAGCGCGCCCCCGGCCCGAGCATCGGTGGGGGACCGTCCGCCCCCTCGGTCTTCGGCCGGGGCCGGATCAGCCAGCTGCGCAGCGACAGCACCAGCAGGATCGTGATGAATACCCCCAGTTGATAGACCAGCGCGTGGTGGATGGCCTGCGGATAGTCCGCATCTGCCCCGTGATGCAGCTGCACGAAGAAAAGACTGGACACGACGGCGATCCCCACGGCCGCACCGACCTGCTGAAATGCCTGCATGGCGCCCGAACCGGCGCCCGCGTCATGGCCGGGCACGGCCTGAAGCACCAGCTGAAACAGCGGCGAAATCGCCAGCCCCATACCCATTCCGCAAATCGCCAGCGGCGCCGCAATCGCAAGCGGCGTGAACGGCTGTGGCGGGTTTCCGGCCGCATGGCGCAGCCACGCCATCCCGACCAGCAGGACCAGCGCCCCTGCCCCCATCCGCAGCGGCAAGCGGCTGGCCCCGAAACGGCCCGTAACGTAGCTGCCCAGCATCACCCCCAGCGGAAACGGCGCCGTGGCCAACCCCGAAGCCAGCGGTGACAATCCGAACCCGGTCTGCAGATAGATCGCAAGGATCAGGAACATGCCCGGAATGGCAGAAAAATGCAGCATGACCATCAGGACGCCGGACAGATAGCCCGGATTCCTCATGAGGGCGATGGGCAGAAGCTGCGTCCGCCCCCCCCGCGCCAGCGCGGCCTGCCGCAGGACAAAGACAGCCCCCATCGGCGCAGCACCTAGAAGCAGCGCGATGCACCACCAGGGCCATCCCAGAAGCGCGCCCTCGATCACCGGAAGGACGATCATGACAATCGCAAGCGCGAACACCACCATGCCGATCCAGTCGATTGTCATGTCCCGATCCCGCTGCAGGGCGGGTATCCATCGCAGCCCGGCAAGGATCACGAAGATTCCGACCGGAAGATTGACCAGGAAGATCGGACGCCAATCCAGCCCATGGATATCGGCGGTGATCAGCGCCCCTCCCAGCAGCGGCCCGGTCACCGCGCCCATGCTGACGACCACCCCTGCCAGCGCGAAGGCCCGTGCCTTCTGGTCGGGGGGAAACATCACATGGATGATCGCCATGACCTGCGGCACCATCATCGCGCCGCCCAGCCCCTGAATCGCGCGCGACCCGATTAGCATCGTCATGTTCTGTGCCAGCCCGCAAAGCGCCGATGCCAGGGTGAACAACGCGACCCCCAGCAGGAACAAGCGCTTGCGACCCAACTTGTCGCCAAAGCGCCCGAACGGCAGCAAGCCCGCCGCGAAGGCCAGCACATAAGCTGCGGACACCCATTCTATCTGACTGGCCGAGGCGCCCAGGTTACGCTGGATCGATGGCAGCGCCACATTGACGATGCTGACATCGATCAGGTTCATGAAGTTTCCCATCAGCAGCAACACTGTCGCCAGCCAGGGGTTGAACTCTGGCGGCGCGGCGACGTGGCTGTCTGACATGGTCGAGTCCTTTGAAGATACTTTTCATAACGATCCGGCCTTGCAGCGCGTTCCGTCAGAATGAACGCGGCCCCGTCCCTTGGGAACGAGGCCGCATGTCACACATGGCTGGGGATCGTTCAGTTCAGGCCGATCAGCCCCATGCTTTCCAGCGTCAGCAGCACCTGATGGGCGCAGTTGTCGACTTCGATATCCTGCGTATCGACGCGCAGTTCCGGCTGTCTGGGTTCTTCATACGGGTCCGAAATGCCGGTGAATTCCTTGATCTTGCCCTCGCGCGCCAGCTTGTACAGGCCCTTGCGGTCACGGCGTTCACATTCCTCAAGCGAGGTCGCGACGTGAACCTCGACGAAGGCGCCATATTGTTCGATCATCTCGCGCACGGCACGGCGGGTCGCGGTGTAGGGCGCGATCGGCGCACAGATCGCGATGCCGCCATTCTTGGTGATCTCGGACGCGACATAACCGATACGCTTGATGTTGATGTCGCGGTGTTCCTTGGAAAAGCCCAACTCGCTGGACAGGTGCTTTCGCACCACGTCGCCATCCAGCAGCGTCACGGGGCGACCGCCCATTTCCATCAGCTTGACCATCAGCGCGTTGGCGATGGTCGATTTGCCGCTGCCGCTGAGACCGGTGAAGAACACCGTGAACCCCTGCTGCGCACGCGGAGGAGAGGTGCGGCGAAGCTGCTGAACCACCTCGGGAAAGCTGAACCATTCGGGAATGTCCAGGCCTTCGCGCAAGCGGCGGCGCAGTTCGGTCCCGCTGATGTTCAGGACGGTAACGCCTTCTTCGATCTCGTCTGCCGGTTCGTACTGGGCGCGCTCCTGCACATAGACCATGTGCTTGAAGTCGACCATCTCGACGCCGATTTCGTCCTGATGCTTGCGGAACAGGTCCTGCGCGTCATAGGGACCATAGAAATCCTCGCCCGCGCTGTTCTTGCCCGGTCCGGCGTGATCCCGACCGACGATGAAATGCGTCGCACCATGATTGCGGCGGATCAGCCCGTGCCAGACCGCCTCGCGCGGGCCGGCCATACGCATCGCAAGATTCAGCAGCGACAGCGTGGTGGTCGCCGACGGATATTTGTCCAGCACCGCCTCGTAGCAGCGCACGCGGGTGAAATGATCGACATCGCCCGGCTTGGTCATGCCGACGACCGGATGGATCATCAGGTTGGCCTGCGCTTCCTTCGCAGCGCGGAAGGTCAGTTCCTGATGCGCGCGGTGAAGCGGGTTGCGGGTCTGGAACACCACGACGCGACGCCAGCCCAGCTTCTTGAACTGCGCGCGCAGTTCATTGGGCGTGTTGCGGCGGCCCCGGAAATCGTAATGCGTCGGGGCCTGAAGGCCCTTGATCGGCCCGCCCAGATAGACCGGACCGGCGCTGTTGTGCAGATAATTCACGGCCGGATGGGCCAGATCATCGGCGCCGAACACCTTCTCGGCTTCATGCGCCTTGTTCGGCACCCATTTGTCGGTCACCGACATGATCGCAAGGATAACACCTTCCTGATCACGCAGCGCGATGTCGGTGCCGGGCTCGATCCCGTCGGCGAATTTCTCGCTGACATCAAGATTGACCGGAATCGGCCAAAGCGCACCCGAGGTCAGGCGCATGTCGTTGACGACGCCATCGTAATCCGCCTCGGTCAGAAAGCCCTTCAGCGGACTGAAACCGCCATTCATCAAAAGCTCCAAATCGCAGATCTGGCGCGGCGTCAGATCCCAGCTGGGCATCTTGCCCGCTTCGTGCTTCAGCGACGATGCAGCCTCTTCAGAGACATAGAGTTCGGGGATTGGCGCCTGATTGGGATGGGTCATTTGGAATGCTCGGACATTGAACGGACAGGATGAGGACACGTCCGGCCGGTCGGCGGGTCGTGACTTGGTGCCGCCCATAGCCCCGGCATCGCGAACATTCAACCGGCGCGCAGCGTCCACAGCGGCTAATCCAAGCAATGCGGCAAGAATGACGCGAGGAGGTCAGGAACAATATCTTCATGACGGGGGCAATCCCGGGATATCGGTTTGCCCTGTCGGCGATACGCCGGTCAACGTCTCTCGATTGCGGCGCTAATCATGACAGATTAGCTTTTTTCATCGGCAAGGATGTAAATCGGCTGCCTCCGTTTGCGTGTGGTCAGGACAAGGCCAAATTGCCCGCCCGTCGGGACGAGGCAGCGGAAGATCGTCCAGATCGCGTGGCCCCATGTTGGCAAGGTCGGGGTGGTCCAGCGGATCAAGGAGTGGCGGCAGCGGGGCCATCGCGTCGCCGATGCGACGCAGAATTCGGCGTAGATTATGTTTCATGATCGAAATATAGGGGTCATGCGCCTCAAACAGGATTGAGAACATTCGCGAGCCGTTTTAGATTTTCTGAATGCAGCCCCTGAACCGGATCCCCCTGAGCGGCCTGCGCGCCATCGAAGCCGTGGCGCGGCTTGGCAGCTTGTCTTCCGCCGCCGAGGAACTGGGCGTGACGCCCGGCGCGCTCAGCCAGCGGATCTCGCGGACCGAGGCACAGTTGGGCCGCCGCGTCTTCGACCGCATGGGCACAGGCCTGACGCCTAACGACCTTGGCCGTCAGATGGCTGCACATCTGTCGCACGGCATGGCGCAACTTTCGGCCGCAGTGGCGCTGACCGATCCGGGCCATGACGATCTGTTGAACGTCTCCGTCGCACCTCTTTTCGCCAGCCGTTGGCTGATCTGGCGACTGCCGCGCTTTTCCGCCGCCCATCCCACCATCCGCGTTCGGATCGAACCGGTCGTACAGATGATCACACCGGGGCTGGGCGGAGTCGATATCGGCATCCGCGTGGGACGCGGCGCCTGGTCGGGACTGCGGGTCGAAAAATTGCTGGATCAGCGCGTGATGCCGGTCTGTGCGCCGTCTCTGGCGAACGACATCCGGACAACCGCGGATCTGCTGCGCTTGCCCGTGATCCGCGAAAACGACGATCTTGCCGGCTGGCAGGACTGGCTTGCTCCGCACGGATTGTCGTCGAAGGACGTTCCGTCCGGTCCGGTCTATGCCGATGGTGGACTGTGTCTAGACGCCGCCAAGACCGGACAGGGCGTCTTCATGGCGTGGGAAACGCTGGCCTCGGATTCGTTGTCTTCGGGGCAGTTGGTCACGCCCCTGCCCGGCCGCGCACCCACAACCAATGCCTACTGGTTCGTCACCGCAGAGGGCACGCGGAAACCCGCCATCGCCCGATTTCGAGACTGGCTGCGCGCAGAGCTTGCCGACACCGCACGCGACTGGCCGACCTGATTATCCGGCGGTGGCGTCTTCGGGCAATTCGGCAGAGCCCGGATCGGGTTCGCCAGCCTCGTCCTGCTCGGCCAGCCATGCTTCGGCGTCCAGCGCCGCCATGCAGCCCATGCCCGCGCTGGTCACTGCCTGCCGATAGATATGGTCGGTCAGATCGCCCGCCGCGAACACGCCGGGGATCGAGGTGCGCGTCGAACCCGCCTCGACCTTCACATAGCCGCCGTCATGCAGTTCCAGTTGATCGCTGACCAGTTCGCTGGCCGGCGCGTGACCGATCGCAACGAAGACACCATCGGCAGAAACCTCGCGCGTGGTGCCGTCCTTGGTGGATTTCAGGACGGCGCCGGTCACGCCCATCGGGTCATCGGCACCTTTCACCTCGGCCAGTTCGTGATCCCAGACGATCTCGACCTTCGGATTGCGGAACAGACGGTTCTGCAGGATCTTTTCGGCCCGCAGGCTGTCGCGGCGATGCACCAGCGTCACCTTGGACGCGAACTTGGTCAGGAACAGCGCCTCTTCGACCGCGGTATTGCCGCCGCCGATGACCAGAACCTCGCGGTTGCGATAGAAGAACCCGTCGCAGGTCGCGCAGGCACTGACCCCGAACCCCTTGAACTTCTCTTCGCTTGGCAGGCCAAGCCAGCGCGCCTGCGCGCCGGTGGCCAGGATCACCGCATCGGCCGTGATCCGCCGCCCGCTGTCGCATTCCGCCACGAAGGGACGCTGACCCAGATCCAGACGGGTCACGATGTCTGTGACGATCTCGGTTCCCATCGCCTTGGCGTGGGCCTCCATCTTGACCATCAGATCGGGGCCCTGGATCTCGGTCTCGCCGGGCCAGTTTTCGACCTCGGTGGTGATCGTCAACTGCCCACCTGGCTGCATCCCCTGGATCAGCATCGGCTCCAGCATCGCGCGCGCGCCATAGACGGCGGCGGTATAGCCCGCCGGTCCCGACCCGACGATCAGAAGTTTCACATGCGTGCGGTCAGTCATCTTGCACCCCATCGGCCATTTGGTGCATCAGGTAATCCCTCGGCGCGGCTTGTGCAACGCATCGCGATACCGGAAAGAATGTTGCGCATATCCGGTCCGCATTGTAGTTTCCGGCAACGCCGCAACCCAATCCAAGAAAGAGCAGCATGGCTGGCGCGAAACTGGACGACATCGACCGCAAGATCCTGGCCGAACTTCAGGCCGACGGCCGGATGACGAATGTCGAACTTGCACGCCGCGTCGGCATCTCGGCGCCGCCCTGCCTGCGCCGTGTCCGTGCCTTGGAGGAACTGGGCTATATCCGCGGCTACCACGCCGATATCGACGCCCGCGCGCTGTGCTTCGAGGTGCAGGTCTTCGCGATGGTGCGCCTGGCCAGCCAGTCCGAACGCGACCTGTCCGCGTTCGAGGATCTGGTGCGCGGCTGGCCCCTGGTCCGCGAATGCCACATGCTGAACGGCGAGATCGACTTCATCCTGAAATGCGTCTCGCCCGATCTGTCCACCTTCCAGCGGTTCCTGACCGACAATCTGACCGCCGCGCCCAACGTCGCCAGCGTCAAGACCTCGCTGGTGATCCGCGCCGGAAAGGACGAGCCCGCGGTTCCTTTCGAGATCGTCGAGGAACGGGTGCGCGAGGCGGGCTGAAACCGGTTCGACCGCATATCAAGTCACCACGATACGGTCTGGCGACATACCTCCGCTGCCGCCAAGGACGCTACGCAAAGGGATCGGGGCTGCGTCACGACGGGAACGCAGCTTCCTTTGTGATACCCTCGAAGCAATAGCCATACCGCTCGATGTCGTCGCCATAGGTATCCTCGACCCATCTTCGCGCCTTAGGTGTGTAGAAATGGTGATAGCTCGTCTTGTTCCGCCCGAAGATTCTTGACCACATCGAAACCTTGCCAAGGTGAGAGCGGTTGAAGACCGGCAGGCTTGTGTCCGCAAGCCCGATCCGCCGAGCGATCCGCCTGAACTCGCCCTCCAGATCCTCGAACCGCATGACATCATCCATCAGATTTCTTCCCTTCCTGTCACAAAGGGCCAGCTTCGGGACCAATCGCTTTTTCTGAACGATGGTGTTCAGGTATCTCTCGAACCTTTCCGGCGTCGCCCGCTCCTTGTGGCGCATGCGGCGATACAGCGAAAAGATCTGAGCATACGGATTGCGAACGACCGAGAACTTGAAGAATTCATCAAATTCCTTCGGGTAACATTTGCGGACCTCCAGCGCGGTATCGTGGATGCCGGTTCCGCGCCGATCGACTTTGTTCCTTGTGGCATCCCGATGGATGCGATTGTTCCATTCAGACGCCTCGCGCCCCTCCTGATCCAGAAGGACAAGCCCATCCATGGCGGCTTCGATGGAATTTCCGCCGGTGCGCTTCAGATGGATGAAGATGGCCTTGTGATCGAACGAAATCATGCACCCTCCGGATCGTGAACAGGAAAAAACGCAAGTTGGCACTGGCCTTCGGGCCAGCGATCATCGACATGGGCGACGCGTGGTCCTCCGCTGCTGTCCGGCACAAGCCAAGCGCAATCAAGTTGATGACCTGCCAACGCTTCGACCCTATCCGCTGTTCCGGCCGGTTTGCATCGCTGTGCCGAACAGGGATTGGCGCACGGCACAGCCACATCGCGTGCGGTCGCCGCGCGTTGAAAGGCTTGCCTATTCCCGCGTCATCACGCAGACAGGCCCGCACAAGCGGACCAGCATCACTCAAGGGCCACGGCCCCTGCGCCCCGCCATCGTATCGAGAGAACGGCATGAGCATCTTCACCGAAGAGGAAATCGCGGAATTCCACCTGCTGACCGACGCCGCACAGATCGAGTCGGGCGAGATTCGCGGAGACCTGGACAGTTGCATGATCGCGGGCAACGTCCTTTGTGGAAAACACACGACGATCAACGGCTATCTGAACGCCCGTGGCAGCATCCGGATCGGCAAGTATTGCGCGCTCGGGCGGTTCATCTCAGTTCATGCCGGAAATCATCGCACCGACATGCCTAACCAGCAGGTTCTTTTCAGCAGGCGTTTCGGTTTCTCGCTCGCGTTCGAGAGGCGGCGCGTCGAAATTGGCCATAATGTCTGGATCGGCGACAAGGTGAATATTCTGGCCGGAGTGACCATCGGACATGGCGCGGTCCTGGCGGCGGGGGCGACGGTCGTGTCGGACGTGCCGCCATTCGGGATCGTCGGCGGTGTGCCAGCCAAGCTGTTGCGCAAGCGTTTCAGCGATCACGTCATTGAACAGATGCTGGAAATTCGCTGGTGGGACTGGGACGACGACAAGATCAGGGCGAACAAGGTGTTTTTTGAAAGCGCGCTTGAGCCCGATGCGGATTACGACCTTTACCCGGCGATCGTCTGACAACTCTCGGCGTCCGTCGCGCGATCTGTCCGCATCGTGCATACGCGTTCTTTCTGGCGCCCAACTGATGCGCGATCCAAAGCCGTCAAAGCCGCGATAGTTCCGAAAGCAGGCCGCCGCTTTGCGATCAGGACATCCAATCGGCGGCCTTTGCAAGAACCTTCGGGCCGCGCCTTCAGGACCGCACCACGGCAAAGCCAGGCCGAGGCAAGTGTCGGTTCAGAGATCGATGATCTTGGCGCACCCGAGAGGATTCGAACCTCTGGCCTCTGCCTTCGGAGGGCAGCGCTCTATCCAGCTGAGCTACGGGTGCCTGAGGCTTCAATATCCGCGCCGGCGCGGCTGTGCAATGCCGAATTGGCCGGGTTTGCCGGTGATCGTTGCCACCAGGCAATCAGACATGCAGGAAGCGTTCCTTGATCTCCGGTGTCGCGCGCAGGGCGGCGTTGTCGCCCGACCAGACGGTGCGACCTTTCTCGATGACTACGTGCCGGTCGGCAAATCGGGTCAGCGCGTCCACGTTCTTGTCCACGATCAGGATCGATTCGCCCGCCGCCTTCAACTGCGTCAGGCAGGCCCAGATCTCGTCCCGGATCAGCGGGGCAAGCCCCTCGGTCGCCTCGTCCAGGACGACAAGGCGCGGATTGGTCATCAGGGCGCGTCCGATGGCCAGCATCTGCTGTTCGCCCCCTGACAGCTGATCGCCGCGATTGGACATCCGTTCGCCCAGTCGCGGAAACAGCGCCAGCACGCGATCCAGCGTCCACTGACCGGGTCTTGCCATCGCGATCAGGTTCTCGCGGACGTTCAGCGTCGGAAAGACCTGACGGCCCTCTGGCACCAGCCCCAGACCGGCGCGCGCGATCCGATGCGGCGCGGTATTCGTCATGTCGGTGCCCGCGACGATCACCCGGCCGTGCCTGGCGGGAAGCAGGCCGAAGATCGTGCTGATAGTGGTGGTCTTGCCCATGCCATTGCGCCCCAGCAGCGTGACCACCTCGCCCTCGGCAACCTCGAGATTGATGTCGTGCAGCACCTGACTTTCCCCGTAAGCCGCCTGCAGCCCCTGAACCTTCAGCATCAGGTGCCCTCCTCTTCGCCCAGATAGGCGGCGCGCACCTGCGGGTCGTCGCGGATCTGGTCCGGGGTTCCGGTGGCGATGATCCGGCCATAGACCAGCACGCTGATCCGATCGGCAAGCGCGAAGACCGCATCCATGTCATGTTCGATCAGCACAAGGGTCACGGCCCCCTTCAGGCCGCGCATGACTTCGACCAGGCGATCGGCCTCGGCGCCGCTGGTGCCGGCCAGCGGTTCGTCCAGCAGCAGCAGACGCGGCCGGGTCGCCAGAGCGATCGCCAGTTCAAGCTGCCGTTTCTCGCCATGCGACAGGCTTCCGGCGTTGAAGAAGGCACGATCCGCGATGCCCACGCGGTCAAGCGCCGCCAGCGCCTGATCGTTCAATGCGCTTTCTTCCGCGACCGGAGAGAAGAAGCGAAAGCTGCTGCCTGATCGCGCTTGAACCGCGGACGCAACGTTTTCCAATGCAGTGAAGCCGGGCAGGATCGACGTGATCTGAAAGCTGCGAGACATGCCGGCACGAACCCGGCGATGCATCGCGCGTCCCATCATCTCGGTTCCGTCGAACCGGACGGACCCGCCATCGGACCCGGATTGTCCCGAAAGTTGTGCGATCAGCGTTGATTTGCCCGCTCCGTTTGGGCCGATGATGGCGTGCAGTTCGCCCTCTTCGACCGACAAATCCAGATCGTCGGTGACCTTCAGTGCGCCGTAGGATTTGCGCAGGTTGCGGACCTCCAGCAGGCTCATCGACGCCCCCGGAACAGACCCGACAGACCGTCGCGTGAATACAGGACGACCAGCACCAGAATCAGGCCGAACAGCAGCGGCCAGTGTTCCGTCAGCACGGCCAGCCATTCCTCCAGCAGCAGCGCGATGGTGGCCCCCGCGACCGCGCCCAACAAGTTGCCGATCCCGCCGAAGACCACCATCACCACCAGCTCGCCCGACCGGTGCCAGTTCATGAAGGCGGGCGAGACATAGCTGGTCTGGTTGGCAAGCATCACCCCCGCAATGGCGGTCATGCAGCCCGAGATGATGAAGGCGGTCAGCTGGTAGCGGAACGGAGAAAACCCGATCGCCTGCATCCTTACCGGGTTCTCGCGGGCGCCGGTCAGCACCCTGCCAAAACGCGACCGTGTGATCGCGACGGCCAGTAGGTAAAGCCCGATCAGCAGGACCAGCACCGTATAGTAAAGCGCCGTATCGTCCTCGAGAATGGTTTGGCCGAACAGGGTCGAGCGGGCGTTCAGCGTGACCCCGTCATCGCCGCCATAGGCCGACAACGACACGAAGAAGAAATAGGCCATCTGCGCGAAGGCCAGCGTGATCATGATGAAATAGATGCCGCGCGTGCGCAGAGAGATTGCGCCCGTCACAAGCGCGAAGACTGCCGCAGCAGCGATGGCGGCCAGCATGTGCAGGCCCAGATCAGTGATGCCGGCACGCGAAAGGATGGCGACCGCATAGGCGCCGATGCCCAGATATGCCGCGTGGCCAAAGCTGACCATGCCGCCATAGCCAAGGATCAGATCCAGCGCCAGCGCAGCGATGGCATAGCACAGGATGCGGCTTGCAATGACGACAAGATAGCTGTCATCCAGTGCGACCGCCAGAAACGGCAGAACGGCAAAGGCCGTGAACAGGATGGTCGCCGCCCAGGCGCGGTTAGGGATCAGCCTCATGTCCTGGCCCCGAAAAGGCCCGCGGGACGGGCCGCCAGAATCGCCGCCATCAGGATATAGACCAGCATCGGCGCCAGCACCCTTCCCGCCTGAGCGGCCGCCGAAGGTTCCATCACCGCGCGCAGGATGATCGGCCCGAAACTGCGCCCCAGCGTATCGACCAGCCCGACCAGCAAGGCACCCGCAAACGCCCCCTTGACCGACCCGATGCCGCCGATGACGATGACCACGAAAGCCAGGATCAGGACGCTTTCGCCCATCCCCGGATCGACCGTCAGGATCGGCGCCACCATTGCGCCGGCGAACCCTGCCAGCATGGCACCGAAGGCGAAGATGATCGTGAACAGCTTCCTGATATCGACCCCCAGCGCCGAGACCATCGCCCGGTTCGTGGCCCCGGCGCGCAGCCGCATCCCGATCCGTGTCCGGGTGATGACCAGCCACAGTCCCGCAGCGGTCACCAGCCCGGCCCCGATCACGACAAGGCGAAACACCGGATAGCGCATCGGACCGACCAGCGGCACCGACCCCGACAGCAGGTCCGGCATCCGCACCGACAGCGGCGCGGCCCCCCAGATGATCTCGACCGCCTCGGTCAGGACCATCACCAGACCGAAGGTGGCCAGAACCTGATCCAGATGCGGCCGGTCATACAGCTTGCGAAACACCAGCAGTTCCAGCAACAGCCCGATCAGCAGCGTCGCCGGCAGCGTCAGCAGCAGGCCCAGACCATAGCTGCCAGTCATCTGTGCGAAGGTCACCGCAAGATAGGCGCCGATCATGTAGATCACGCCATGCGCAAGATTGACGAAATCCATGATCCCGAAGACCAGTGTCAGGCCAGCGGCGATCAGGAACAACAGGATGCCGAACTGCATCCCGTTCAGAAGCTGAAGCAGAAACAGGTTGGTCATGTGACAAGGCCCCGGTCGGCGTGGGGCGCGTCAGCCGCGCCCCTGCCCGATCAGTTCATCTGGCATTCGCCGACATAATTATCCGCGTAATCGTCGAAGATCTTCTCGACGACCGAGGTGGCGAACTTGCCATCCTCGCGTTGAACGACCTTGGTCAGATAGAAATCCTGAACCGGATAGTGATTTGGGCCGAAGCTGAAGTCGCCGCGGACCGAATTGAACGGCGCGGATTCCAGTGCCGCGATCAGCGCGTCCTTATCCGCGGTGCCACCCGCCTCGCGCAGGGCGCCGTCGATCAGGTAGGCGGCGTCATAGGCCTGCATCGCATAGACGGCGGGCACCTTTCCGAATTTTTCCTCGTAGGCCGCGACGAACTCGGCATTGCCCGGGGCATCAAGATCGGGCGCCCAGTTCGACCCGCCAAAGAACCCCAGCGCGGCGTCCTGTTGGGCCGGCAGCGTCGATTCGTCCACGGTGAAAGCCGACAGGAACGGGATGGTCTCCAGCCCTGCCTGACGATACTGCTTGACCAGGTTGACGCCCATGCCGCCGGGCATGAAGGCGAACACGGCGTCGGGCTGCATCGCCGCGATCTGCGCCAGTTCCGCCGAATAATCCAACTGGCCAAGCTGGGTGAAGATCTCGCCCGCGACATCGCCCTGATAGCTGTGCCGGAATCCCGCCAGACTGTCCTTGCCCGCCTGATAGTTCGGGGCCAGCAGGAAGACATTGTCGAAACCCTGCTTCTGGGCATAAGCGCCCATGACCTCGTGCATCTGGTCGTTCTGATACGAGGTCACGAACAGATGCCGAGAACAGTCCGCACCGGCCAGATTGGAGGGCCCGGCATTCGGACTGATCAGGATGGTGCCGGAATCGGTCACGGGTTTGACGATCGCACCAAGGATGTTCGAAAAGATCGGACCTACGACGATATCGACCTGGTCGCGCTCGACCAGCTCGCGCGCCTTGTTTGCGGCGATGTCGGGCTTCTGCTCATCGTCCATCACGACGATTTCGGTCTTCATGCCGCCGATCTCGCCGATCTGTTCCGCAGCCAGCAGGAAACCGTCGCGCCCCATCTCGCCCAGCACCGCGGCAGGCCCCGAAAGGGTGAAGATCAGACCTATCTTCAGCGTGTCGTCGTCCTGTGCGGCAGCGGGGCCAGCAAGGCATGTGGTCGCTGCAAGCAGCGCAAGAATGTTCCGGGACTTGGTCATGGGCACCTTCCTGTTGCGATCCGCCGCGTTGATCGCGGCATGGCTGTCCGTTCCACCTAGAACGCACCAACAGCGGGCCCTGAGTCAAGAAATTATTTCAGGCTTAAAATATTCTGATGCCGCGAACTGTGCCAAGTCTGCGGCAATCCATCAGGACCTCAGAAACCGAACGAGAACTTCCGCACGATGCCCAGACGCAGCGCAGGCTGGTATTTGTCTTCCACGATCGGGGAATCGGCTGCGTCACCGATCAGGCGGCCATATTCAACCTCACCCATGATCGCCGTCCGGTCGTTCAGCGCATAGCGCGCGCGGAACTTGATCGCGGCGCTGTTGAAGCCGCCGCCGGGGGCGTATTCAGGATATCCGCTGGTCACCGACTCGGCCGGCGTGACACCGAAATACGTTTCCGAATATTCCGAGCTTCCCCAGCCGAATTCGACACCGGACCACAATGTGACACGGTCGCTGAGATCGGTGCGGTAGGTGGTGCCAAGTTCGCCGACCACGCCCTCGTGCCCGCCGAATCCACGACGGATCGTCCCGTAGGCCGTCACCGGACCTTGGCCATAGCTGACCTTGCCGCCCAGCTCGTAGGCCCGGTCGATCTGGTCCATTCCGGCCAGCGCGTCATCGTCCGACGGATCCCGTTCGCCGATCGAGCTGAACGACGGAGAGAACGAAAATCCTTGCGGGTTACCGCCAGTGCCAATCTGGAAATTCTGCCAGATCAACCACGGGGCGGCATCGGTATCGTCGGAACCCGGATAGACCGGGCGACCCTGCGCACCCAGACCAAGCTCGACTGACACATCGCGCCCTGCAAGACCGAAGTCTTGGGCCGAGGCCGAACCGGCGGCGGCGACAAGGGCGACAACAGCGAGAAATTTCATGGCATAGATCCGGTCGGAATTCAGGGATATCACCTTCCTAGGTCCGAATCGCCGGACGGCACAAGCCATTCGCGGCAACGTGACCGAAGGTGGATCGCGACGACGCATTTGCGCAACAGATCAGACCTTCTCGGCGCCTTCCAGCTTTTCAAGCGCCGCCATCCACAAAGATTCTGCACGTGCCATCGCCTGGACCGCCTCGGCGCGTTTCTTCGACCATTTTTTCGCCTCGTGCGGGTCATTGTAAAGCGCCGGATCGGCCAGTTTCACGTCCAGTTTTTCCAGCATCTCGGTCAGTTTTTCGACCCGTTCTTCGGACCGGCGCACCTCGGATCGAAGGGCCAGCAACTCGTCACGCGCGGGACGTTTGGGTGCAGGCTTCGCGACCGGCTCGGCGGGTTTGGGTTTCGCGGCCTCGTCTCCGTTCAGCAGAAAGCGACGGTAGTCGTCCAGATCACCGTCATATGTGCTGACCGCCGCGTCATTGACCAGCCACAGCCGGTCCGCGACCAGACTCAGCAGGTGCATATCGTGACTGACCAGCACCACCGCGCCGGTATAGTCGTTCAGGGCCTCGGACAACGCCTCGCGGCTTTCGATGTCCAGGTGGTTGGTCGGCTCGTCCAGCACCAGCAGATGCGGGGCGTCGATGGTCGCGATCAGCAGTGACAGCCGCGCCTTCTGCCCACCGGACAGTTGTCCGACCTTGGTTTCGGCCTGTGCCTCCATCAACCCGAAACCGGCAAGCCGGGCCCGCAGACGGGCTGGCGCCTCGTTCGGGCGCAGGCGGCGGACATGCTCGATCGGGGTTTCGTCCAGGGACAGTTCATCGACCTGATGCTGGGCAAAATAGCCGACGCGCAGCTTGCTTGACCGGGTGATCCGACCATCCATCGCAGCAAGCCGTTCCGCAAGCAGCTTGGACAGGGTTGACTTGCCCTGCCCGTTCCGACCCAGCAGCGCGATCCGGTCGTCCTGATCGATGCGCAGGTTCAGCCGCTGGAGGACCGCGCGATCGCCATATCCCACCGCGACGTTTTCCATGGCGATGATTGGCGGCGACAGTTCCTCGGGCTGCGGGAAACTGAAGCGGTGAAACTTTGCCTCTTCGGGCGCGGTGATCGGCTGCATCTTCTCCAGCATCTTGACCCGCGCCTGCGCCTGACGCGCCTTGCTGGCCTTGGCGCGGAAACGGTCCACGAAGCTTTGCAGATGCGCCCGCCGGTCGGCCTGTTTCCTGGCCTCGGCAGCCTGCAATGCACGTTTCTCGGCGCGAATGCGGGTAAAGCCGTCATAGCCGCCTGTATAGAGCGTCAGCTTGCGGTTCTCGACATGCAGGATGTGGCCCACGGCGCGATTCAGCAGGTCGCGGTCATGGCTGATGATGATGACCGTATGCGGATAGCGCGCCAAATAGGTTTCCAGCCACAGCGCCCCTTCAAGGTCCAGATAGTTGGTCGGTTCGTCCAGCAACAACAGATCCGGCTGCGAGAACAGCACGCCCGCCAGCGCGACCCGCATCCGCCACCCACCCGAGAAATCGCTGGTCGGCCGCGCCTGATCCACCTGCGAAAAGCCAAGGCCCACCAGAATCGAGGACGCGCGCGCCTCGGCCGACCATGCGTCGATATCGGCCAGTCGGGTCTGGATCTCGGCGATGCGGTGCGGATCCTTCGCAGTCTCGCTTTCGGCCATCAGGGCTGCGCGTTCCTTGTCTTCGGCCAGAACCGTGGCAAGAACCGACGTCGCGGTGCCCGGCGCCTCTTGTGCCACCCCGCCGATGCGGGCGCGCGAGGGCAAGGTGATCTCGCCGCCATCGACGGCAAGCTCACCCCGCAACATCCGGAACAATGTCGTCTTGCCAGCCCCGTTCGGGCCGACAAGGCCAACCTTGTGGCCCTCGGGGATGGTGGCCGAGGCATGCTCGAAAAGCGGGCGGCCCTGAATGGCGAAGGAGATATCGTCGATACGCAGCATGGGCGGGGCATGACCGAAGGCGAGCAGGTCGTCAATGGCAAGACCTTCGTTCCAGTCTCTCCGGCATCGTGTTGCAAGCTGATATGTAATACTATAACGTTAATCGACTTAACGACATTGCTCGCAGGGACGCCATTCATGAACCTAGATACCCGCCTTCCCGTCACCGTCCTGTCCGGCTTTTTGGGGGCCGGAAAAACGACGCTGCTGAACAACATTCTGAATAATCGGGACGGGTTGCGCGTCGCGGTGATCGTGAATGATATGTCCGAAGTGAATATCGACGCGGATCTTGTGCGTGCCGAAGGCGGGATGGCCCGCACTGACGAGACCCTGGTCGAAATGTCGAATGGCTGCATCTGCTGCACGCTGCGCGAGGATCTGTTGACCGAGGTTCGGCGCCTGGCTTGTGCCGGACGGTTCGACTATCTGCTGATCGAATCATCAGGCATTTCCGAGCCATTACCGGTCGCGACCACCTTCGAGTTCCGTGACGAGAACGGCGACAGCCTGTCCGACGTTGCGCGGCTGGATACGATGGTAACGGTCGTGGATGCGCTGAGCCTGCTGAAGGACTATTCAAGCCATGATTTCCTTGACGATCGTGGCGAGACCGCAGGACCGGGCGACGATCGCACACTGGTCACCTTGCTGACAGAGCAGATCGAGTTCGCCGATGTGGTGGTGCTGAACAAGGTCAGCGACGCCGGTCCCGACCGTGTCGATGCTGCGCTTGCGATCATCCGCAGCCTGAACGCGGATGCCAAAGTTATCCGCACCGACCATGCCCGGATCAACGCGCGCGACATCCTGAATACAGGTCTGTTCGATTTCGACCGAACCCATGAGCATCCGATGTGGATGAAAGAGCTCTACGGTTTCGGCGACCATGTGCCGGAAACCGAGGAATACGGCGTCACCTCGTTCGTCTATCGGGCAAGACGGCCGTTCGAGCCACGCAAGGTCCATGAATTGCTGAACAGCCCCCTACCGGGTGTGATCCGCGCAAAAGGGCATTTCTGGATTGCCTCACGCCCGGACTGGGTTGCCGAATTCTCTCTGGCGGGGGCGCAGTCGACGGTGCGGCCTCTGGGCACATGGTGGGCATCCGTGCCACCTGAACGCTGGCCGGATCATGGTCAGGCGCGCACCTATATCGCCCAGCATTGGGCCGACCCGTGGGGGGATCGGCGGCAGGAGCTGGTCTTCATCGGCTGCGGCATGGACGAGGATGCGATACGGTGCAGGCTGGACGCTTGTATTCTGGGCGAAGAGTGGGGCGAGGAACCCCGGGCCTGGACCGACCTTCCCGACCCGTTTCCAGCTTGGCGACGGGCCGACGAGGTGGCGGCATGAGGATCGCAGCCCGCCCACGCGCCGCCACCGCGATCAATCAGTCCTTTGATCCGCGCGTCCTGGGCACCATCGCCATGTCCGGGGTAGGCGCGGCGATCTGGCAACGGGATGTCGCACCCAGATTACTGAAATGGTTGGAGGAATTGCCGACCGACCACCTGCCTCGATTGCGCGAAAGACTGCGGCCCAAGGATGCCGCCGCTGCCGTGAAGGCCGCGTGCCTCACCGCCAGAACGCCCGCCTCGCCTGAACGCGATGCATTTGTGGTCGAGGTTTCCGACCTCGTGCAAGTTGCGGCAGCCCAGACCGGTGCCGTGTTGGTCGACCTGCGTCTGGATTCCGTTTTTGGACAGCCCTGCCCGAAATGGCATCTGGATGCTGTTCGGGCACGCTTTCTGTGCACGCTGCGTGGCGCGGGAACCGAGTTCGGACCAGCAGGTTCCGATGGCGACGTCACCGCCACCCATCGGGTGCCTCTGGGCTGCCCCGCAATGTTCCGTGGTCGTGATTGGCCGGGTGAAGAAGTCTCGGGAATTCTGCACCGGTCTCCACCTACCGAAAACGGTCAATGCCGTTTTCTGGTGGTAGTCGATCCGGTCGATCCGATCGGGACATGCTGATCATGGCGCGGAACGGCAATCTGGGCCGAACAGCGCAACGGCTGCGACGGCGAACCCGTGATCCGATGGCCGCATTCGATGCCCTGCCCGCGCCGCTGCGGCGATGGCTGGCGTATGCGGCACTGCCGTGGTCACCGGCATCATGTCGCCGATTGTGGCAAAACGCACGCGCTGCGGGCGCCTCGACCCAACAGGCGCTGGAGTTGCTTGATCGCGCCCAAGCGCGCGCCTTGCAGCGCGAAACCATCGAGTGACTTGCATGAAGATTGGATGGCGCCGCATCACGCCGCGGCACCACCGCCCTATTTGACTGTGATGCGTCCATCCAGAGCCGGGGCGAAGTCCGCCCCCCGAGACGCCAGATAATCGGCAAGAACCTCGGCCAGGTCCGGTCCGAAATCATATGCGTCCGATGCGTTTGCAGCAAAGACCTGATAGCCGTCTCCACCGCCGCGCATGTAGTTGTTCGAGACGACCCCATATGTCGCGGACGGGTCGAGCGGCGCCCAGTCCTGATCCCGACGAACCATCACATCGCTGATCCTGCTGCCGGGTTCGGCATCAGGATCAACAGTATATTTCAGTCCGGCAACCTGAGCAAAGCGACCTGCCGCTTCTTCGTATTGGCTTGCACCATTCTCCAGCGCGGCGAGGACATCCTTCCCCGAAAGCCGGAATGTCGCCAAGGTATTCTGGAAGGGCAGCACAGTATAGACTTCGCCCATCGTGACCGGACCTTCGTCGATCGAGGCCCGCAACCCGCCGCCATTCGCGATCGCGATGTCGATGCCCTGATCCTTAACGCGTTCCAGCATCGCATCCGCCACAAGATTGCCCATCTCGCATTCCCTGGCACGACAGTTGTCGCGTCCACCATCTATCGGCGCCGCGGTCCGGGCGACGACCTTCTGTCGCAACTCCTCGATTGGCGCGGCCATCTCGGCGACGCGGGCGGCGATGGCCTTGTCCTCGGGAACCGAATTATCCAGCAGGATCGGCTGTCCTTCGGCCTTTGTCAGAATGCCGTCGTCGTCGAAGGTCAGAACAAGATGGCCAAGATATTTTGAGTAGGCATAGGCAGTTGCCACCGGCACCTCTGTCCCGTCCGGACCTTCGACAAGAGTCGGATACGGACCAGCCGCGGAATCCATGCTGCCGAGCAGGGTGTGTGAATGCCCGCCGATCACCGCATCCAGACCCGGCACTTCACGGGCGATCTGCTGATCGCGCAGATATCCGACATGCGTCAGCGCAATGATCTTGTCGACGCCCTGATCGGTCAATGTCTGCACGTCGGCAGCAAGACTGTCGATTTCGTCCATGAAGATCACATTGGGACCGGGCGATGACGTCTCGGCCGTATCCGTCGCCAGTGCGGACACGATGCCGACCTTTTCGCCGCCGATGTCCAGCGTGACGATGTCATCCACCTTGCCTTTCAGCACGTTCGAGCGCGACAAGTCCAGATTGCCGGATATTACAGGAAATGCGACCCCATCGGACAGGACCGCCAGACCTTCGGGACCATCATCGAATTCGTGATTGCCTACCGCCATGGCGTCATAGCCGATCGCGGTCATGAATTCGGCAACATCCTTGCCCTTGTAGGTGGTATAGAACAGGCTGCCTTGATACTGGTCGCCCGCGTCCAGGACGATGACATTGCCGCCCTGCGCCGCTATCTGATCTCGTAATTCGGCGACCTTGCTGGCCAACCGCGCAACGCCGCCGAAGCACTCGCCCGCATCGCGCGTCTCCTGGTCGCACGTGCTGTCGTATTTGTTGATCGGTTCGATCCTGCTGTGCAAATCGTTGGTATGCAGGATGTGCAGCGTCATCTCGGCCTGAGCAGCCACGGCTGACAGCGCCACGGTGGAAGCTGCAATCAAATATCGAACATGCATCCGCTGATCCTTTCAGGCACGGTCAATCTTCTCGGCAGCTTCGCCTAGTCGATTGACTTGGTCAAACCTTCTGTTCTGGATCGATTGTGCCCTTGACCGTGATGCCGCCAGCACGGCAAATGCCGCCATGCTGATCTACAAGATTTTTCGTGCGCAGGAATGGAGCGAGATGCAGGCGAAGGGGCACAGCGATGGCGCGCCTGTCGATCTAGCCGACGGGTTCGTGCATCTCTCAACCGCATTGCAATTGCAGGGCACACTTGCAAAGCACTTTGCGGGCGAAGAAGACCTGACGCTGTTGGCCTGCGATACAGAAACGATGGAAGACGCGCTTCGATGGGAGCCATCGCGCGGCGGCGCAATGTTCCCCCACCTATATCGCCCTTTGCGGATGGCCGATATCCGCTGGACGCGCAGGATCCAGTTGACCGGCAACGGCCACCAGACCGGACCGCTGGCATGAATATGATTGAAAAGCTGGGTCTTGCCGCATTGCATCGGGTCAATCCCGAAGTCGCGCATGACATGTCGATACGCGCGCTGGCGGCCGGCCTCGTCCCATTGCCAGGCGGGCCGGTGACATCCGACCGGCTGCGACTTGATCTGGCAGGTTTGCATCTTGCCAACCCCGTGGGTCTGGCCGCGGGCTATGACAAGAACGCGCGGGCCTTGTCATCGCTGATGCGTGCAGGTTTCGGCTTCATTGAGTTGGGGGCGGCGACTCCGCGTCCACAGCCGGGAAATCCGAAGCCACGACTGTTCCGCCTTCGCCAGGAGCGCGCGATCATCAACCGCTTCGGCTTCAACAACGACGGTGCCGAAGCGATTACCGCCCGCCTTGGCGTACGCGATCACATCATTCCCGTGGGACTGAATATCGGCGCGAACAAGGACAGCGCCGACCGCAGCGCCGATTTCGAAGAAGTCGTTCGTGTGGCCGGGACTGCGTCGGATTTTCTGACGGTGAATGTGTCATCACCAAATACCGAAAGGCTGCGTGACTTGCAGGGCGCCGACGCTTTGGCGGCGCTTCTGGACCGGGTGATCTTGGCACGCGACGCGCTGCCAAACCGGCGACCGGTCTTTGTCAAGATTGCGCCGGATCTGGACGACAAGGCACTGGCGGATATCGCGGCAGTCGCCCGTCAGGCGCAGGTAGACGGAATCATTGCGACGAACACGACATTGTCTCGTGACGGCGTGCAAAACGGACAGAAGTCCGAGACCGGCGGGCTGTCAGGCGCCCCCCTGTTCCAGCGTGCGACACATGTTATTGCAAAGCTCCACCGCGAGACGAAAGGAGAGATCCCTCTGATCGGCGTCGGTGGGATCGGCTCGATCGATCAGGCATGGGAAAAGCTGCGCGCAGGCGCCACCGCGATCCAGCTGTATTCGGCCCTGATCTATCAGGGTTTTTCGCTTGTCCCGGAGATCGCCAAAGGACTGGACGCCCGGCTTGCGCAGGAGAACATGACACTGGCCGAAGTTACGGGCAGCGGCGTCAGCGACTGGGTCTAGAAATACTCTTCGATACCCAGCAGCTGATTCATGCTGTGCGAGGGTTCAGGGCATCCGGCGTCTCCAATAACCCGCGCCGGAACGCCGGCCACCGTCTTGCAGCAAGGCACATCGTGCAGCACGACCGAACCGGCGGCGATCCGCGAATGGTGCCCGATCCGGATGTTCCCAAGCACTTTAGCGCCTGCCCCGATCATCACGCCATCGCCGATCTTCGGATGCCGGTCACCGTCTTCCTTGCCGGTTCCGCCAAGGGTGACGGAATGCAGCATCGACACGTCGTTCCCTACTGTAGCTGTTTCGCCAATAACGATGGAATGCGCATGGTCGATCATCACGCCCGTGCCAATCTTCGCCGCCGGATGAATATCCACGCCGAAACACTCCGAGCATCGCATCTGTACGAAATAAGCCATGTCGCGGCGATCCTGCTGCCACAGCCAATGCCCCATGCGATAAGCCTGAAGCGCCTGATATCCCTTGAAGAACAGGATGGGCTGGATCAATCGGTGCGTCGCGGGGTCGCGGTCATAAACAGCCATCAGATCCGCGCGCGCCGCCTCGGCCAATTCGGGCGAAGCCGCGTAGGCATGATCAGCAAGTTCGCGCAGGATCTGCTCGCTCATCTCTCCAGATGCCAGTTTCAGAGAAAAGCGATAGGCCAACGCGGCCTCTAGGCTGTGGTGATGCAGCAACCCAGCATGGATCAGCGACCCCAGCAAAGGCTCTCCGCGCACCGCCTCGGTCGCCTCATCACGAATCTGCGCCCAAATCGCATCGCGATCCAGGCTCAGTGCGTTGGCGTTGCTGCTATCTTGCATGTTCATCAGAACCATCCGCGACTTTCCCATACTTTCCTAACGCAGTTTGTCAGGCGGGAAAAGCCGCGGATGGGCGGCATGCTTCAATCTGGAAGGCGCAATTCCAGCCAGTGGACTGCAAGCTTGATGCGTCCGCCGGAAAACTGACCGCCCTCTGCGGTCATCAGCAGGTTCGCATCGTCGTAGTAAGCCATGGGCGAGCCAAGCAAGCCGCGAGCCCAGGAATCCATCGATTTGCCCAGCCCTTGCCCGAAGCGGTCATCGGCACCCAAGTTACCAAGCCGCCAACTGGACAAGCTGCCGGTCAAGGCCTGTGTCACCCGCGCGGTTGCACCAATCACCATTACGCCTGCGGGAATCGTTAGGCCGGTGTCGAATACCGCACCGGAAGAGACCGAAACATTGGCCTCTGCAATGCCGGTCAGCAATCCTGCGCCGGACTGGCCCAAGGTCACAGCTCCATTGACCCATCGTGTCCCGTCATGGATCGCACAGATGCCATGATCCACAATAAACGCGCGCATGCCAGGACCGGCCGGAACGAACACCCATCCTCCATTGGACCCGATCGCGATGCGACCCGACTGGCCAGCCCAAGCACCACTTGGATTAGCAGGGACGCCCCAGCACTGACCATCGATCACCTGCGAAGGGGGGATCGCGGTTGCGACGCTTTGCAGAGTCAGATTCACCAGCCCGTCAAGCCGCATCAGGGCCTCGTTGACCGTGACATGTTTCTGGGCCTGTGCAGGTTGAAGCAACGGCATCTCCAGCCGCTGGGTTTCATTCGTCGGCATTGAATATCCTCCTGACAAACGGTCCGATCCCGTATTGGTCTGACAACTGTGCAACCTCGACCAAATAGGCGCCTCCGCCGTTGATCGCCTGCCAGATATCGATTGGGATGACATATTCCGGTGCGCCCAGTTGCACCTCATGCAGAGTCGCGCCGAACTGGATCACGCGCAGCAAATAGGATTCGCGCGTTTCATTCAGCGGGACATCGGGTCCATCCCAACTATCGCCATCGAAACGGGTGCGGCGAATCCAGCTGACCCGACGCCCAACTGATCGAAGATGGCACGGCGCATACGGTCTCAGCCCGGCGCCGCGGATCTCAGTCGTCAACGTACGATAGCTGGAATCGTCGGGCGAACGCGATGCCGGACCAATTCTCCAGAATCGCTCTTGTCCGCGGGCGCTGGGTGGCAGTACCACCTGCTTCGGCGCGCCATCCAGCAACACGATCATGCTACCTGCCGGCCATGCCTCAGGCATCATGGAATCCGTGCCCGCCTGCCCACGCAACCGCGAGCTGATTTCCCAAACCCCGTTGCCGAGGGGTTGGGCGCTTGCGAACTGAATGATTTCCCAGTTGCCTGACGTCCCGTCCCCGATCGCCATGACGTTCGCACCAGCCAGCAGGGCGCGCTGCGTGACTGATCGTAAATCGTCAGACTTCAGCTGAATTCGCAGCGCGTTTCCTCGGTCGAACAATCCCGGCTTTGCCCATGGCAACGCATTTTTGGTCAGTCCGATCACAGCGCGGCGATTCAACGTAAGGTTCAGATTATACCCCCCTTCGGGTTCGGCCGAGACATAGGCTGCGACAGTGCCCGGCCACGGTTTCGCTGTGGCCGCCAGATAGGGTGCATGCGGCACCTCATCGCCGCGCAGCAGCGGCAGGTCCAGAAACAGCGGCATCACCGGCATCGGCGGAACATAGCGGCGGATCGACGGCTCGCCCTCATTGGTCAGCGCTGGTCGATAGACACCGGGATCCACCCGCACGGCGTCCACCGTAGTAGCGCCGGCGCGTTCGACGCGATCGATCCGCCATCGGCTGGTCTCGATGCCGTCGCAGTGCAGCCGAACGACGTCGCCCGGTCCCAGGCGACCTTGCGAAGGTGGCAACGCGAAACGCGCTGTGTCACGCGACACCGTCGCTTCGACCAGCCATCTCTCGGCTATCGCCCTTCCCTCGGCACGCGTCAGCACCAACGGAAATTCGCTGTCGGTCACGGACTCTTGGTCAGCATCCGGAAGACTGGTCTCTGCCGTTGCAACAGAGTAGTCGGCACCAGCCTCGACATGCATCAAACGCAGGCGTCCGGCAATCTCCGGTTCGGCTGCGCGTACCGTTTCCAGCCCACTGACGTCGTCAGAAATTGCCAAATGGTCGGCCCCGATATCGGCCTTGGCCATCCCGTCGCGCTTGATAAAGCGCAACACAGCGTCACGCTCGATCGCATCGAACCCAAGGGCAAGCATCAAGGGTTGCAACGCGGCGCGACCGCTTTGGCCGCCCTGCAGCGCAAAACCGCGAACGACACCCGACAAACCCGAAACGTCGAAGGATTGAACCCCTGAGAACCTGCAGATGTCAGCGACGACAGCGCTCAGCATGACGGCCCCGGCCCTGCCGTTCAACCAATGCCCACGTTCCCAGGCAGGGCCGTCCGACCACAAGTCTGCGCGTGCCGGAAATGCAGGATATGGACGCGCATCCCAACACCAGACGTGCGCGCGTGCAAGATCCAGCATGGCCCCGCCGTCGTCGTTGACCGGATTGTTCCCCGGGACGGACCAGTAGGCGGCGACCGCATGAACATAAGCCGCCTGGATAGCGTCGTCACGCTGACCGGTTGAGTAATACGGCAGCACGCTTTCCGAACTCATTGCATCCAGAAACTTGTTTGGCTGGTTCGTGGCCTTGTCCAATGCCGCGCAGCCGTATTCTGTGAACCATATCGGCTTGGAACCTGGAACCCATCCGGTCGCCTCGCGCGATCGCACGCCTTCCGGGCGGTCGAAGTGCAGGTTTTGCCACCAGCTTGCCACGTCCTTGTAGCGCCATACCCATGCTTCGTCATACTGACCATCGGTGATCGGCGTGCGGATCTGGGCATCGCGGTCAGCCTCACTGGCATAGTACCAGTCATACCCCTCGCCACCGCAGACATTGGCTTGAAGATAGTCGGGGTTGTCGATGCGACCCCAATGCGCGTCCAGATGATCCTCGCCATCCCGCCAGTCCGACAACGGCATGTAGTTGTCGATGCCGATGAAGTCGATATTCTCATCCGACCACAGCGGATCCAGATGGAAGAACAGTTCACCGTTTCCTGGATGATGGCCGAAATATTCGGACCAGTCCGCCGCATATCCGATCTTCACATCCGGACCCAGAATCGCGCGCACATCCGATGCCAGCCGCCTGAGTTGTGCGACGGCGGGATAGCTGTTTTGCGGTCCGCGAATCTGCGTCATGCCGACCATCTCGGAACCGATCAGGAACGCGTCTATGCCGCCCGCTGCTGCGCAGAGATGTGCATAGTGCAGGATAAACCTGCGATAGGACCATTCGTCAGGTCCGTGATAGGCGATGATTTCACCGGAACGGGAAAAATCATCCGCCTCGGCCTCTCCAAAAAATGACGCGACCTGATCGACCGCAGCCTGTGTGAGATCGGAAGAACCGGACCTTCCGGGTGCCAACGGCGTCGTGATCCGCCCTCGCCATGGCATGACCGGCTGCTCTGCACCACCATACGGATCGGAAAGACCGTTCCCGGCCAACTGCTCCATAAGGATGAAAGGATAGAAGACCGCTCGTCGTCCGCTTTCCTCGATCGCGCGCAAGGCCTCGATCACCGAACTATCGCACGGCGTGCCGCCATAGATCGGTCGTCCATCGACCCGCGACACCTCTTGCGCTTGACCGCGCGCGATTCCCCCCGCGCGCCACGGCATCTCGCTGCCTTCGGCATCGACCTGTTCAACCTTGGGGCACAGGCTGCAGCGATCAATGCGAAGATCGTCGCCGAACCACGACACGACTAGAGACACTGACCCGACATTCGGAAGTTCGCGCCCCATCACATCCATGGAAGCACTGAAATCGGTCCCGCCCATCGGCGTATTGACATTGACCGAACGCGTCTCGCCTAGACCAAGATCTTCAGTGACCGCCGTGGTCGCCAGCGAATATTCTCCGGTTCCCGGAATCAGCGCCACCGCGCGCACCTCGCTGCACAGGCCGCTGCCGTCCTGGGCCGGGCAGGTCACTTCGAAGCTCAACTGCGGCATACGGTTGCCCCAGCGCTCAAGGCTCAGATCCTCAAGGACCACATAAGCCACGCCGCGATAGGCAGGGGCGTTTTCGCCCTCATGGGCCGAGATGGCCGGATCGGGCATCTGCGCTTCGGTGCCCCGATAGGCCCGCATGTTCAATTCAGAAGCCGAGACCTCCTCGCCATCAGCCCAAACACGCCCGACCCCAAGAATATGCCCTTCGCAAAGCGCCAGCGCCACCGACAGCCGATAGCTTATCTGCGTCACCTTGGGTTGCGGAGCGCCCTTGCCGCCACCGCCTTCGCTACTGCGGATCTCGGCCAGGGGCGAGGACCAGATAACATGGCCCGGCACCCGCATCTGCCCCCAGATACGCGGGATCGGCGCGCCCTCGCCCGCTGTCTGCAACCTCAGCCGGTCGATCCGGCCCGTCTCGACAGCTTTCGAGCCGCCGCCCAGAAGACGCTGGTCAATGGCACGGCCCACACTCGCGCCAATGGCGCGTCCGATGACCGCACCCGACAAGCCCAGAAAGGCACCGCCGAAGCCGCCTCCGATGGATGCACCCACTGCCGACAGCACGATCGTCGCCATTGCGGTCTCCTCAAGTTGTTCATCATGGAAAGCGGAACCTGGCGGCAATCCGTTGCCGCCAGGGACTGGTCAGTTGGCTTTCTATCACGCCGTGATGCGTATAGGCGTCAAGGAACCGCGCCGGATCCTGCGCCACCGAGACGATGCCCAGATGCTTGGCAACCGCACCCTGGCGCATTCGGAACAGCAGGACCTGCCCTTCACAGAAAGGATCTGTCCGCACGATGGGCACTAGATGCCGCGCCGCCCCGGCCAGAAGCGGTTCGTCCGCGCGGAATTCTCCCCAGTCGGGTGTGTATTCGGGCGTCGCCTCGGGCTCGCATCCATAGAGTGATCGCCATATTCCACGGATCAGACCCAGACAGTCTGCACCCGCACCCTGCACGCTGGCCTGATGCACATACGGCGTTCCGATCCAGCCGCGCGCGATCGCCACCACCCTGTCGCCATCACCCATTTCGGCCCTCGGCACCCGGTGCCATCAACCAGTCTTCGCTTGGCAAATGTGGAAAGCCGCGGAAGTTCAGGAAGTTGGCGAACTTCTTCTGGCATGTGTCGGCGCGCTTGTCGCAACCTGTGGTCAGTCGAAGACGGTCGCCCACCCGGGGCAGTATCGCCATCGCCTGCCACAGTTCGATCTCTCGCGCACCGCCCGGCAACGAAATGTCATTCTTGACGACCCCGCCCAAACCCTTCGCGGGACCGTCAAGAACCAGCAAGGATCCGCGTTCGAACCATCCCCTCATGAAATTTCCGAACGACGCAAAGCGCAGGATCCGACCCTCTTCCAGGCCTTCGACAGCGACAGTTCCGCGCCATCTGTCGTCGGCAAGGTCAAGCTTGCAGCACCCATCCCCAAGCCGGGCCGAGCAGCGTGGATGGTAAACCCGGCCCTGCGCTGCATTCAGCGGTTCGGACAACCCCCGCAATTCGGCACGGAAAGAACCGTTTCCTCGCGAAACCTCGCCCAACGATCCGGCAAAGATCAGCGTCCGTGCACGAGGGTCGTTCCAATCGATTTCCCACATCCGCAGCGTCGCGCCGTCCCAAAGCCCGGCCAGCAGGTCACGTTCGGTGATTGCATCATCCGACAACGCGCCTGCAGCCTCAGAATTGTCCACCGACAAGCCTGACCCCTGCACCAGTGCCCGCGCACTCATGCCGTGATCCGGCCGAAACAGGATACCGTCGAATTCAATCCGTGCATCGTGATCGGTGAACCCCAGAACAACGCCATCACGCCTCTGAATGGCCCAGGCCCGACAAATCGTCGTTGTGGTCATATCCGCACCTCGACCACAGGGATCTGCGGGATCTCGCCGGCATGGAACGAGGCGACGGAAACCGCGATCCGATCGGTGTCGAACCTGACGGGAACGTCGTATTCATAGCCTGCAGAGACGCGTGCGCCGGGTTCGGGGGGCACGCGAAACGTGACGACACCGGTGCCGAAATCGACATCATAGTCAATGTCCGGATACCGTTCGACGCCGCCCACACCCGCGCGGACCGTGTCTCGCACCGGCTTTGTGACGGGCCGATGGTATTTCGCCGGTCCCGAAGCATAGGACTTGATCAGCTGGAAGCTGAGGGTGTTGCCGTCGCCCCGTGCGATCTCCTGATCGTCGAAGGCTGGTTCCTTCGACGGAACGCAGCTCTTGAAGTCCGACCAATCCTTCCACCGGAACCCGTGCAACTGTCCAGCCCGTGCCTCGAAAAACGCCACAAGCGCCGCAAGATCGTCCAGCGAACGCAATCCCATTCCGGCGTCAAAGCGGCGGCGCGCATGTGCCCATGGCGTATTGCGTTCCTCGAAACCGCTGGCCAGCGCGACGATCTCGGTTCTCCGTTCCGGCCCCCCGATCGATCCGAACGACAGGTTCGCGGGGAATCTGACCTCATGAAATGCCATTTCTGCCTCCTCGCACTCAGGCGTTGCGATCACCGCGCGCCAGCGCGCGGCCCAATTGCGCCGCGATCTGCGACTGGCTGCGCTGGAAACCTGCGACATCAGGCGTGCTGACATTGACCGTGACATTGACGGGTCTGGCTGCCCCACCCGCCGCCGCTACGCCAAGACGGCCATCCGCGCCACGCCGCAGGGGCATGATCGCCTCGGGGCCAGCCTCGCCCATCAATCCCGTGGCGCCGCGCATCGGAAAATGCGTGGGCTCGGCGACGACCCCCCCCTTAGCGAATGGCATCACACGCCCCTGAACGAAGGCCCCCCCTTGCGCAAAGGGCAGCGCGCCCGACAGCATCCCTGTCACGCCCCCCGCCAAGGATCCTGCCAAGGCACTTTCCACCGGCTTCATCGCGATCGAAAAAACGGTATCCGCGATCTGCCGTCCGATGCCTTTCAGCGCGTCCGAGAGCTTTTGCCCATCGAAGATCAATCCATCAAAGGCCCGACGCAGGCCAGTTTCGATGCCCGAGCTCAAGCTGCCAACCTCGCGCGTGGTAAACATCATCGACTGCCGAAGCCGCGCCAGCTCGGCCTCGAATTCCGCCGCCATCCGGCTGGTCTGGCCAAACCCCTCATCCACCTGGTCCAGCGTGGTTCCGAAACCGTCCTTGTTCGCCATGATGATGGCCCCCGCTTGTCAGTTGTCCTTGTTGCCGGATGGCGCGGTCATCGGCCTGTCCGGATATCGGGCGGCCAATTCGGCCAGCCGATCACGTGTCATTGCCGGGGGTCCGGCCTCGATGCCCAGCATCAGGGCCAATTCTGCCGGTGTCAGAGACCAGAACTGATCCGGTCGCAGACCCAGCCCCCGCAATCCGGCCTGCATCAGGCCGGACCAGTCCAGCCCGGCCTTCGCCCCGTCACTGCGCGTCATGCGTCGATCCGAAATGCGCGTGCCAGCAGCTCGGCAGCGGCGCGCCCCGCCGCGACCGGTCCGCCGCCGATCTCGGTGGTCAGCAAGTCAGCTGCCCGGCCCTGCCATCCGCCGCCCCGTAGCCCGGCCACCAGCACCGACAACACGTCGCGGCTTGAGAAGCGACCGGCCTCGAACCGTTCGGCGACCGCCAGCAGGCTGTCGGCGCCCAGATCATGTTCAAGTTCCGCCAGCGCGCCCAATGTCAGCCGGGCGACATACGGCTGACCGTCCAGCACCACCTCGACCTCGCCACGCAACGGGTTCACCATCACAGCGCCGTAAAGCCAAGCACCCCGGCCGAAGCCATGGTCAGCTCATAGGTCGCCTCGCCATTGTAGCTTCCCGAATATTCCAGCGCCGTGATCTGAAACGGCCCTTCGACTGTGCCGAAATCCGGGATCACCACCTGGAAAAGCGGGACTTCACCGTCGAAGAATGCCTGCCGTGCCCTTGCATCGGTATCGGCGTCGCGAAACACGCCCGATCCCGAGACCGAAGCGCTGCGCATCCCGGCTCCGCCCAGCAATTC
Source organism: Paracoccus maritimus (assembly GCF_025195095.1). GTDB lineage: Bacteria > Pseudomonadota > Alphaproteobacteria > Rhodobacterales > Rhodobacteraceae > Paracoccus > Paracoccus maritimus. The sequence goes on from NZ_JANAVZ010000003.1 coordinate 54,010, forward strand.
GCGCCAGCCCCCCTCGCTTTCCAGCGAAGTGACGTCCACCGTCTCGGCGTTGAAGGACAGGCGGCTTGCGCGCAGCCCGGCCACCGTCTCAAAGGCGCCATCGCCCGTCATGTCCATCTTGATCAGCAGATCGCGTCCGTTCTGTACCGCCATGGGTCCGTCTCCTCAGCCCAGATCAATGCGCGCGCGGAACGTCAGATCGACCCGCCGCGCAGCCCCGTTTTCCACCCGCCGCGCCTTGGCGCGCAGGAACCACAATCCCGCCAGATGCCCGCGTTCCAGCGACATCGCGCCGTTTTCCAGCGCCTCGCTGACAGCCACCGCCGTTGTCTTGACGGCGGCGAAACCTGCGCTGTCATCGGCCCCCGACAACACCGATACGATGAAATCGTGCTGCGACCCGGAAGCGGTCATGTCGCCCGCATCCCGTGTCTCCTCCGGCCCCAGCGACACGAACACGCCGCTTGGCGCATCGACCGGCATCGCATCGAAAATCGCATCGCCCACCAGCGCGGCCAATGCCGTGTCGGCGCGCAGATGCTGATAGACCGCGCCCTGCAGCGCCACCCCGGCCGCATAGCTCATGCGGGTTCCTCCTCTTTCGCGAAGCAGGTCAGCCAAAGACCAGCCGCGTCACGCTCAGCCACCGCCTCGATCCGGAACAGGCGGTCCTGCAATCGCAAGCGCTGTCCCGGCAGGGGTCTGCGTGGGTCGCCCGAAGGCGCGCCACGCACCGTGATCCGCCACGAGACGACGCTTTCGGGGCCGACCTCGGCGAACCTTTCCCGTCCCGAACCCGCGTTCATCTCGGCCCACAGCGTGCCAAGACGCTGCCAGACGACGCGATGCCCGCCCATGCCGTCGGCCTGCCGTTCCGGGGCCTCCAACGCGAGGCGGGTGTTCAACCTCGGCACACTCATCAGCGCATCTCCCGGCTGCCGCGGCCGGCCAGGGTCCGCACCTGGCGCCAGCGCTCGATCAACGCGCTGACCCCAAACGGCATTGCGCCCTTGCTGCCCTCGAAGCTGCGATCCTCATAGTATCTGGCTGCCAGCATCAGCACCGCCTGGGCCAGATCGGCAGGCACCGCCGCCCAGTCCGCGCCGAACCCCGCCGTGAACGTCGCCGTCACACTGCCGCGACGCGGCACATGCGGCAGGATCACCCCGGTCGGCAAGATCATCGGACGTTGGCTGTCGGGCAGCAAACGCCAACTTTCCGGAGCCATCTCTGTGACGGTGCCCGCACCGTCTTCTATCGAGATCCCCTGAACCGAGATCACCGGCGCCAAAGGCAGGGGTTGCCCCAGCCGGTCACGCCAGTCATCCAGCTGCATCCGAAAGCGCCGGGTCAGCAGCACCTTCCCGGTGCGGGCCTCGATGGTGGCAATCGCGGCGCGCAGATACCCCGTCAGCGCCGCAGTCTCGGCGCTGTCTTCGGCGATCTGGAAGCCCGAGCCAAGCCGCAAATGCTCGCGCAGCGCGGCGACCGGCAGCGCCTCCGCCGCCGGCGCCGTTTCCTCAATCAGCATCATGTCGCGAACCTCCCGTCCTGCCGTCCGCCTGGTCGTTCTACGTCGGCGGGCCCCCAGCGGCCCCGCCTGGTTTTCGTATGTGGGAAGGGGCCGCGCCCGCGCGCAGGCCATCAGCGCGCGCGGACAGATGCAAAGCCGGAATGACCCGTGACCCGTGCGCAGCCCCCTCCCTCGCCCGATCCGGAAGGGATCAGGCGAACTGCAGCAGCTTGACGGCACGGAAGTCGGTGACGCCCCCTCCGACGCGCTTGGTCGCATAGAACAGAACATGCGGCTTGGCGCTGAACGGGTCGCGCAGCACGCGCAGGTCAGGACGTTCGACGATCGTATAGGCCGCGCGGAAGTCACCAAAGGCGATCGACAGAGATTCCATCTCGATGTCGGGCATGTCCTCGCTGATCATCACCGGATATCCCAACAGCTGCGGCGCCTGGCCCGCCGACAGCGCATCCGTCCATAGGAAGCGGCCATCGGCATCCTTCATCTTGCGGATGCGCGCGGCGGTCTTGGAGTTCATCACGAAGCTGGCGTTCGAACGATACTCTGCACCCAGAGCATAGATCAGGTCGATCAGCGCATCCGCTGGCGCCTCAGGGTTGAAGTCGCCCAACGCACCGCTGGTGACGATTCCGATCTGACCGTCGGCGGCTGCATCGTTCGCGGCGACCGGATAGGACAGGATGCCGCGCGGCTTGGCGACGCCGTCGCCGATCACGAAGGCGGCAGCCTCGGAACGAGCGAACTTGTCGGCGATCCGCTCGGCCAGCCAGGCCTCGACGTCGAACGCGGCATCATCCAGCAGGCGCTGACTGGCCTTGGGCATCGCTGACAGTTCATGCACCGGAATCGAGATACGCTCGATCCCACCGGTCGCGGTTTCTGTCGAATCCGCCTCGGTGGACCATCCGGCACCCATGTCGCCCTTGTCCACCAGAACCTCGTAGGCCGAGGATTCCACGGCCACGACATTTGCCAGCTTGCGCAGCGACGCGCCCGAACGCAGTACGCTCTGCACCGCTTCCGCGACCCGAGGCGCTGCCAGGAAGCCCCCATCGCTGGCGACCGTCAGGCCTTTCTCTTCGATGACCAGACCGCGCAGCCCGTCATCGTCACCGCTGCGCAGATAGGCATTGAACGCCTTCTGGTGTGGGATCTCAGTTTCGGCGGTGGTCGAAAGGGGCGCACGGCCCCGGATGGCGGTCTTGCGATCAAGCATGTTCATGCGCTCTTCCTGTGCTTGCAGTTTTGTCTGGATATCTTCCCGGAAACCCCTGAGTTCACCGACGAACCCCATCATGGCCCCTTTCAGATCGGCGGACGGATCTCCGCCGTCCGCGGCCTTTGCCTCGGTCATGGTCTTCTCCTCATCGCGATGTGCGGGGCCCACCCGCCCCTGTTGCCGGACCAGCTTGCAGGGCAAGGTCCGAACCCATGGGATGCGCGCTTGCGCGCGGCATCTATTTCACTCGGTCCGCAGCACCTCGGATGCCGCAATGAACAGCGCGGCGATCTCGCGCAGTTCATCCGCCTCCTTGCGACCGACCTTGGCCTCGGGAAGCATGGGGAAGGTCACCAGCGACACTTCCCACAATTCAACTTCGGTCAGCGCGCGCCGGCCCTTCTGGTCGCGTTCGGCCCTGATCGTGCGATAGCCGATCGACAGCCCGTCGATCGCGCCCGCCTGGATCAGCGCAGCCGCCTCGCGGGCCTGCGCCACATCGGGCAGCAATCGCCCCTTGACCCATAGACCCCGTTCGTCCTCGCGAACCTCGTCCCAGACACCGATGGGCCGGGTCGGATCGTGCTGCCACAGCATCCGGACCTTGTCGCCCTTGCCCGTCAGTCGCTTCAGACTGGCCGCGAAGGCGCCCGGCAGCACCGCATCGCCGCCCTGATCGGTCATCCCGAAAAGGCTGGCATAGCCCTCGATCACATGACCTTCGGACAGGATCGGTGCCCCGCCCGCGAATTTCACCTCAAGTCCCGGAACCATTCCCTCAGCCTCCTTTCGGCGCATATTCCAGAATGCCCTGCACCGCCTGTGTCAGGATCACCGCGACGACGCCGTAGACGGTCATCCACAATCGCCTCTCCAGCCCTTCGATCAGCGCCTCGATCCGCTCCAGCCGCTTCTCGACGGTGCCGAACTGCAGCGCCATGATCCGCTCCTGCGCCTCGAACCGCTGATCGTGCCAGCCGAAGGCATCCTTGACGAAACGAGATCCCTCCATCGCCTCACCCATCGGCCAGCGGCGGCAGCCCCAGCAGCGCCCGTTTCTCGGCATCGGTCAGGAAACCGGCCTCGCTGATGCGCTTCCACTGCTGATCGCGTTCATCCGACAAGGCCGGGATCCGGTCGGGATCGGGGCGCAGATCGATCTCGGTGCCAAGATGCTCGGACAGCCACCAGGCGACCGAGGCAGCCACCCGCGTCGCCAACGGCAGCACGGTCAACCGATAGAAGGCCCGGTGCGCCTCGGCATAATTGGCATAGGTCGCATCGCCGGGGATCCCCAGCAGCATCGGCGGCACGCCGAACGCCAAGGCGATCTCGCGCGATGCTGCCATCTTCGTCTGATGGAATTCCATGTCGCTGGGGCTGAACCCCATGGGCTTCCAGTCCAGTCCGCCCTCCAGCAGCATCGGCCTGCCCGCATTCCGCGCGCCCTGGTGGTTCATCTCGATCTCGCCCACCAGCCGGTCATACTGTTCGGGGCTCAGCACGCCCTGCCCATCCGCACCCTTGTAGACGATCGCACCGCTGGGTCGCGCCGCGTTGTCCAGCAACGCCTTGGACCAGGCCGAGGCGCTGTTGTGGACGTCCAACGCCACCGCTGCCGCCTGCATCGGGGACAGACCGTAATGGTCGTCCTGCGGATGAAAGCTTTTCACATGACAGATCGGATCGGGGCTGCCCGTCATGTCAAAACGGTGCTTGCGGCCGCCGACCGCATACTCGAAGGCGACCGGCCAGCCATCCTCGCCCGGCACGATGCTCATCCGGTCTGAACGCAGGACATGCAACTCTTCGGGCAGCCCTGCCACGGACAGTCCGACCGCCTCGACATAACCGTTTCCCGACAGCAGCATCTGCCCGAATAACGCCTCGAACAGCTCGGCGCGTCCCTGCCCCGGATTGGGTCTGCGCAGCAGGTCGATGACCGGATGGGTGTCATAGCGCCGCTCGCGATCCTGGCACACCAGGGGCACCGCAGCCGCGGCCTCGGCAATCAGCTTGACGCAGCGAAAACCCACGGGATTTCCCACGAACCCGCCCCGCGTCAGCGACCCGGTGTCGCGCGCCGACCAGACTGGCCGCCCCGAACCGGTCGCGAACGCCACAACCCGGCCCGTCGCGCTGGCCTTCCTCTCCTGCACGGGAGCGATCTTTTCCTCCCGCGAAAATAAACGAAACGCCATGCTCGCCTCCATGTCCCGGCCATGAAAAAGGGCCGACCCGCAGGCCAGCCCCTTCTTCTTTGCTGAAATTTCCTGGGGGTCCGGGGGTGGAACCCCCGGCACCGTCGTCACAAGCGCCGCATCTGAGGCCGCCGCCATCCCGCGGCCGGTTCGATCATCAGCTCATGGATGGCCCAAACCATCGCATCCAACCGATCAGGCGACCCTCGTCCTTCGAACCCCCGAACCGTCATCTGGCACATCTGGTCCTCCAGCGCCCCAAGACTGCCGCTCCGCACATGCCGGACGCGACCCTGCTCGTACAACGCCGCGACAGGCTCGGCGCGCAGCCCCTTGCCGCGACCGGCCCGCAGCGCCTTGAAGGGCACCAGAGGGTCGATCTGCCGGATCACGCTCTCAACCAGATCACCGCCCTGATTGACCTCGGCCACCAGTTTCTCGGCCCCATGCCGGTCCATGGCGGCAATCGCCGCACGCGCCCAGTCCGTCGGCCCGCCCCTGATCGTCGCATCTTCCAGCACAAAGGCGCGCCAGTCGCGCGGCTCGCCATCGGCCAGAACGCCAGCGACCACGATCCCGCATTCGTCGCTGGCCTTGCTTGCCGTGACCGCCGGATCGACCGCGACCACAACGCGGCTCAGTTTCGGCGCGTGATCCACCCGCGCGCCCTCCAGCATCTGGGTCGTCCACAGCGCGCCTTCCACATCGTCCAGCAGAACCCCGTCCAGTTCCTGCCGTCCCAGTCTCGTTCCGCCGTAACGCGCCTCGACCTCGGCCAGGAAACTTTCGGCCAGATAGGCCCGGTTGGCGTCGGTCGGCGCGTGGGTCGTCACGGTGCTGGCATTGCCAAGTATGCGCTTCAGCACGCCGACATTGCGCGGAGTCGTCGTGACGACCTGCTGCGGATGCCGCCCCAGCCGCAGCGCGAACTGAAGCATGTCCCAGCTGTCCTCCGCCTTCTTCCACTTGGCCAACTCATCGACCCAGGCAGCGTCGAATTGCGGCCCGCGCAGCGCTTCGGGTTCATGCGCAGAGTAGACCGTCGCAGTCGCACCGTTGGCCCAGACCAGCCGGCGTCGCCCGGCCTCCCAGACCGGCCGGCGATCCGGAGGAGAGCAGGCAAGAATGCCGCTCTCGCCCATCACCATCACCTCACGCGCCTGATCGAAGGTCTCTCCGACCAACGCGACGCGATGGCACTTGCCGGGTGCGGCGGCGGTCGGCCCCTCGACCATCCGCCGCACCCACTCCGAGCCTGCGCGGGTCTTGCCCGCACCACGCCCGCCCATGATGACCCAGCTTTTCCAATCGCCTTCCGGCGGCAACTGGTGCGGCAGGGCCCAGAACTCGAACAGCCAAGGCAACGCCATCAGCGCGTTCTCGGACAGGCCACCCAGAAACGCGTCAACTTCCTCCGGCGCGGCGGAGGCAAGCCAGGCGGCGCCCGATCTCATCTCTTGCCGCGTCAAGATCGAGGCTGCCTCCTCCGACCCCGCCGGCGATATCCTTGCGAAGTTTGTCAACCCTGTCCCTTTCCGTCATCATCATGTGGATGGCTTCGCGGACACCCCGCGCCACCTGCGTGGCCTTCTTCAACTCTGCCGGATCGACAGAAGCCGAACTTCCCGCCGCCAGGGCATCCTGATACGCTTCCAGGTCCTTGACGTAAGAGAAGAATAGCCCATCCGCGACGGTGATCGCCTCTTCCGGATCATATCTTCGCCGCGCTTCCCCGACCTGGTCCGCAGGCTTGTCGGTGACGTGCGACGTGGCCACAAACGGCCCTTCGGGATCACCGACCCCGCCCCATTCCATATCGTTCATGCAAACTGTCCCGCCTCGTGTCCTGTCCGCACGAGCCAAGAAATGGAAAAGCGGCCCAAGGGGTCACCCCCCGGCCGCTTGCCCATTTCTCCCAGCATGTATAATTTCTACCCTAGGGCGTTCGGTTAGTCAATCTATAAACCATCGGACGATCTACGCGTCAAAATTTACATAACAATAATAGATACTTAGTTCGCGCAACATCCTTTGCGTACGCTGCGCAACACCAGTCCCGTTCTGCAAGAATCGCGCACGAAAACGCCCGCCACACCGACGTGGCGGGCGCGAGATCGCCAAGCCGGACATCAGCCCTTCTTTTTGGGATTTCCCTTCGCGCGCGCTTCGGTCGCTGCCGCGATGGCGGTGCTGGCTTCATCCTGCATCTTCTGCGCGAAAGCCACCATCTGCGCGGCATAGGCCTCGGCCCAATCCGGGAAATGGCCGCTCTTCAGGGCCTGCTCTCGCATCTCCTCGCCCTTTTCACGCATCTTCTGAAACTGCTCTTCCCAAGCGGATTGCATGGTCTGCCACTGGGTGCGCACATTCTCGTTCGCTTCCTCGAAATAGCCGCGCATCTGTGCGTTCAACTCGTCCTGCCGTTGCAAGGCGGTCTCTTGCCACTTCCGGGCACCAGCCATCATCTCGTCATTACGAGCGCTCATGTCGTCCTGCCATTCGGCGGCCCGCTGTTCGAACGTTCGGGCGTTCTCGGCGAGGGTCGAAAACATGTCGGACAGTTTCATCACGCATCCTCCTTATATCAGAGGGTGCGGGCCGGCGCAGCCGACGCCATGAAAAAAGCCCGCCCCATCACAACGCAGCCTGCGGCGTGGGGCGGGCTTTGTCAAACCCTATGCAGCGGCGCTCAGCCGCCTCCCTGCACGGGGCTGTCCGTGGCCTCTCCTCGCTGCGCCTCGATCTCGCGCCAGCGCGCAACATTCCGGTTATGCTCGTCCAGCGTGCGTGCAAACGCATGTCCGCCCGTTCCATCCGCAACGAAGAAGATGAAATCCGTCTGCGCGGGATTCAGCGCCGCGTTGATCGCCGCACGTCCGGGATTGGCGATCGGCGTCGGCGGCATCCCGTCGATGCGATAGGTGTTGTAAGGCGTCGTCGTGTTCAGTTCCGACCGCCTCAGACCCCGATCAAGGACACCCTGGCCGTTGGTGATACCATAGATCACGGTCGGGTCGGTTTCCAGCCGCATGCCCTGTTCCAGCCGGTTGACGAACACGCTGGCGACCTGCGGACGTTCGGCCGCGACGCCCGTTTCCTTCTCGACGATCGAGGCCATGATCAACGCCTCTTCCGGCGTTTCATAAGGCAGACCAAAGGGCCGCGCCTCCCACTCGGCGGCAAGGATCGCGGTTTGACGGCGCGCCATGTCGGCCAGCAGCGCGGTTCGCGACGATCCCTTCTCGACCTCATAGGTGTCGGGTGCCAGGCTTCCCTCGGCTGGAACCTCATCGATCTCACCGCTCAGGAAGCCGGCCGCCTTCAGTCCTTCGACGATCTGCCAGCTGGTAACGCCCTCGGCGACGGTGATCCGCATCCGGGCATCGGGGCTGTCCGTCGCGACGGTGATCGCTTCGGGCTGTTCCTCGTTGGCGGGGTTATAGCGTGCCATTTCCTCGAATGCGCCGGTCTGCTGGTTCATGTCGCGCAACAGGACGGTGTTTTCGCGCACGCCGACCCGCAGGATCACTTCTGTCCCGCAGGTCGAAGGGCCGCCCGCCGTCACCACGCCGACGATGTCCTGCATGCTGGCACGCGGCGGCACAAGATAGCTGCCGAATTTCAGATCGCGCGACTTGTCCATATAGTCGGCGCCCGCGCGAAACAGATAGGCGCTGCTGACCGCGCCCTGCGCGGCAAGCTGCTGGCTGACTGCGTTCAGGCTGGCGCCCGGCGCGATCTCGACGCATTGGGCGACCTCACTGGGACCGGGGCCGCTGAACTCGTGCTTGGCCCAAGCCACCGCGGCTGCCACCGCGATCAGCAGAACGATCAGCAGGGTCAGGAAATTCGAGGCGATGTTGCGCCAGATCATCCTGCGACCTTCCCAAGGATCAGACTGGCATTGGTGCCGCCGAATCCGAAACTGTTGGACAGAACCACATCGACCTTGCGCCGAACCGCGGCATTCGCGGCCAGATCCAGCTTCGGCTGCACCGCCGGATTGTCCAGATTGATGGTCGGCGGACAGATCTGGTCACGGATTGCGAGGATGCAGAAGATCGCCTCGACAGCGCCCGCCGCACCCAGAAGATGCCCGATGCTGGATTTGGTGGACGACATCACGGCATTGGCCGCATGTTCGCCCATCAGCCGTTCAACGGCGCCCAGTTCGATCGTGTCAGCCATCGTGCTGGTGCCATGCGCGTTGATATAGTCGATCTTCTCGGGACCGATCTTCGCACTGCGCAGCGCGTTCTGCATGGCCCGGAATCCGCCGTCGCCATCCTCGCTGGGTGCGGTGATGTGATAGGCGTCCCCCGACAGCCCGTATCCCAGCACCTCGGCATAGATTGTCGCGCCGCGCGCCTTGGCGTGTTCGTATTCTTCCAGAACCACACACCCCGCGCCTTCGCCCATCACAAACCCGTCCCGATCCTGGTCATACGGGCGGCTGGCGGCCTGGGGATCGTCGGCCCGCTTGGTCGACAATGCCTTGCAGGCGTTGAAGCCCGCGATTCCGATTTCGCTGATCGGCGCCTCGGCACCGCCCGCGACCATGACATCCGCATCGCCCAGCATGATCAGCCGCGCGGCGTCGCCAATCGCGTGCGCCCCGGTCGAACAGGCCGTCACGACTGCATGGTTGGGGCCCTTGAACCCGAACCGGATGCTGACCTGACCCGAGATCAGGTTGATCAGCGCGCCTGGAATGAAGAACGGACTGACACGCTTGGGGCCGCGTTCCTTGATCAGAACAGCCGTTTCCGCGATCGAGGTAAGACCGCCGATGCCGGACCCGATCATGACGCCGGTGCGCAGGCGGGATTCCTCGTCCTCGGGTTCCCAGCCGGCGTCCTTCACCGCTTGCGTGGCGGCGGCCATGCCATACAGGATGAAATCATCGACCTTGCGCCGGTCCTTCGGCTCCATCCAGTCATCAGGGTTGAAGCTGCCGTCGCTGCCATCGCCGAACGGGATCTCGCAGGCGTATTTCGTCACCACGTCCTTGGGATCGAACCGGGTGATCGGACCGGCGCCCGATTTTCCGGCCAGCAGGCGCTGCCAACTGGCGTCGACGCCCGAGGCAAGCGGTGTGACCATCCCCAACCCGGTGACAACAACCCTGCGCATATCCATGTCCTCGCCTCATCAATTTCGGGCGGTGATACACGCCCGAAACACGCCGCGCAACGCATGACAATGTGAAGCCCGCCCTCTTGCCAAGGGCGGGCGCTGCCAGCAGATGAGGAAGATCTACGTCAGCCGACGACGGGTTTCTGATTGGCCAAGTGACGCTCGGCCAGTTTCCGCGCCTGCCGCCCGGGGACCACGGGACGCGCAGGCTGCCGCAATTCCATATCCGCGCCGATCTCGGCCAGATCCGGGAACAGGGCCAGAATTTCGGCGCGCGCCTCCTCGGACACACCCTTCAGTGCCTGCGGCCCGGTGAACAGCGATTCGGACACCGCACCGTTCGATGTCACCAGCTGGTGATCGTCGAACAGCAGATGAACATAGGTGACTTGCGCGGCGTCATCGACCACTTCAATGCCCGGCAGTGCGGTCAATTGCTTGGCTGCGACCAGAACCTCGTCGGTGCCGAACATCCGCTGCGCCACCGCCGACCGCACCAGCACCCGGTGCTGGGGCGAGACAAGAAGATCGGTAGCCGGCAGTCCTTGCCCCAGCGCACCGGTCCGGATCCGGATCGGTTTCAGGTTGTCCGTGTCACGGACATTCAGGTCACGCGATCCGACCCAGCGCAACTTCTGCGCGCCTGCATCTACGGTGACAACCGCATCGCCTTCCCGCAGATCCTCGACCGGGCGCGGCCCATCGGGCGTCTCGATCATCGTTCCGGCAACAAAGCATGTAATGAAATCTGCGGCGTTGCGGTTGGCGGTCAGATTGCTGTTGTTCGAGATCAAGCCGTTCAGCCGCATCGACACGATGGGTCCACTTTGGAAGACGGCCGAGTCTGCGTTTGCCGTCGTTTCCGGCGCAACGAACAGGTTTCCAGCTTCGTCCTGAAAGACGACCGCCGACACCGACCCGGTAGATCCGTCGAAAAATGTCACGGTCGCATCATAGCTGGCCAGGCCCTCGAAAACGGCCGTGGTGGGTGATGACGCCCCTGGCAGTGTGTAGGACACAAGATCCTGCGGACCAAAGGCACTGCGCGACGTATCCAGCACACCCAATACACCACGCTGATCAATCGCCGTCACGCTGACGATCCGATCGAACAGCGGATCTGCCGGGGTGCCGTTTGTCAGACCTACAAGGTCGATCGCGTTCTCGCTGACCGCGTTTCCTTCTGTGGGATCGATCGTGAATGCCCCACCATTGCCCAGATAAAACGCATTGAAGGTCGTCGGCATCGCCTTACTCCTGTAAACTCATCCAACTGGGCCGCGCAGAAAGCCCACTCACAATACATTGTCGCGGCAGCATATCATCCGCACCACATCGTTTGTCCAGCGATGATGCCACCAAACATCTGTACATTTGGTCAGGTTTTTTGCACGCAGCGCAAAAGCGCGACGTCAGATCAGCCCTTCAGCGCGAAAATCCGCGCGCAGGTCGCGTTCGGGGCGCGGGCCGACATGTCCGATCACCTCGGCGGCGGCGATGCAGCCCATCCGACCGGCGGCCTCCAGCGGGGCGCCCCGCGCCAGCCCGTAGATCAGGCCGGCGGCGAACTGATCGCCCGCGCCGGTGGCATCCACCGGAACCACCCTGTGCACCGGCGCGGACACACGCACGCCGTCGCGGATCAGGATCGCGTCCTCGCCTGACCGGGTGCAGATCACCGTGCCGCAATCGGCGCTTGCCTGGGCCAGCGCGGTTTCCAGATCCTCGGTCTGATACAGCGACGACCATTCGTGGATATTGCCGATCACGTAATCCATCGGTCCCGCGACCAGCTTGCGGAAATCCTCGCGGTGCCGGTCCACGCAGAACGGGTCCGACAAGGCGATCCCGGCCTGTCCGCCCGCCTCGTGACAGCAGCGCGCCGCCTTCAGGAACGCCTCTTTCCCCTTGGGCTTGTCGAACAGGTATCCTTCCAGGAACAGCCACCCTGCCCCCTGAAAGACCGACGGGGTCACGTCATCGGGCCCAAGTTCGGCCGAGATGCCCAGATAGGTGTTCATCGACCGCTCGCCATCCGGCGTCACCAAGATGATGCTTCGCGAGGTCGGCAGCTGGTCGCCCGCGACCGGCGGATTGACAAACACGGTGCCCGCAGCCTCGGTCTGTTCGGCATAGGACAGCCCCAGCGCGTCCTCGGCCACGCGGCCGATGAACGCAGTCTTCAGACCCAGTGCACCGATCCCGGCCAGCGTGTTGGCAACCGATCCGCCAGGCACCAGGCGCGCCTGCGCCCGGCCCGGCCCGTGATCGTCGGCCTGCGCGGCCATCAGGTATTCGGACCGCTCGCGCTCGATCAGCTGCATGATCCCCTTCTGGACCCCCAGCGCCTCAAGCCGCGCATCATCCGTGGGCGAGATCACGTCCATCACCGCGTTTCCGATTCCGATCACGTAGGGCGTGGTCATGCGGTTTTCTCCTCATACGGGCAGAGATCGTTGATGATGCAGACGGCACAGCGCGGGCGCCGCGCCTGACAGATATAGCGCCCATGCAGGATCAGCCAGTGATGGGCATGCTGCTGAAACCGGGCCGGCACGTTGTCCTCGATGGCGCGTTCGACCTCGTCCACGTCCCGGCCCGGCGCAAGGCGCGTGCGGTTGCCGACCCGGAAGATATGCGTGTCGACCGCCTGCGCGGGCTGACCGAAGGCGCAGTTCAGCACGACATTGGCGGTCTTGCGACCGACGCCCGGCAGGCTCATCAGCGCGGCACGGCTGTCGGGCACCGCGCCGCCGTAATCCTGAACAAGGATCCGCGACAACGCGATGACATTCTTCGCCTTCTGCCGGTAAAGCCCGATGGTGCGGATATGTTCGGTCACGCCCTCAAGCCCCAGATCCAGCATTTTCTGCGGCGTGTCGGCCACCGCGAACAGCCCCTTGGTGGCCTTGTTCACCCCGATATCGGTCGCCTGCGCGGACAACGCCACCGCCACGACCAGCGTATAGGGATTAACGAAGTTCAGCTCCGTTTCGGGATGCGGATTGGCCTCCTCAAGCCGCGCGAAGATCGCGACCTGTTCCTGAAAGGGCAGCGGAGGTGAAAGACGCGAAGATCTAGCCATGACACGAGGCTTCTGACGATCAATGCCGCGCATTGCAAGTGCCGCGATGCAGCAGGCCGGGCATTGCCGGAGGAAAGCCGCCAATGATCGAATTGTGACGCATTGTCAGCGCATTCGCTCATATCTGTGCTTTCCTTCGTTGTGGAACTGCGCCAGCTTGCAAGACGTTCCAGAACCGGCCCGGAATCGGGCGCGCCAGATCCGGCGGCCATCCCGTCCGGCACATGACAAGGAAAGGGGATACAGATGAACCTCCGCATGACGACGATTATTGCCGCGTCGGGGCTGATCGCGCTCGGTGCCTGCACCGATCCGTCGATGAACCCGAACGGCACCGCAACGGGCATGTCCCGCACGCAGCAGGGCGCACTCGCGGGCGCCGCAATCGGCGCGGTGCTGGCCGGCACGCGCGACAGCGACAAGAACAATCAGGGCCGGGACGCCGCACGAGGCGCGATCCTGGGCGCCGCCGCCGGGGCCGTGGCCGGGAACATCCTCGACCGTCAGGCCGCCGCGCTGAAGCAGTCGGTGTCCTCGAACGTCCAGGTCGTGAACCACGGCTCGTATCTGCAGGTCGTGCTGCCCGAAGGCATCCTGTTCGCCACCGATTCCGCAGCCGTGTCAGGCCCGGCGCAAAGCGATCTTTACGCAGTCGCGCGCAACCTGAACCAGTATCCGAACAGCCGGATCGAGGTCGTGGGCCACACCGACAGCACCGGCTCGGCCGCCTATAACCAGGATCTGTCACAGCGCCGGGCGGGTTCGGTCGCGGGTATCCTGACCGCAGCGGGCGTCAATCCCGGACGCGTGGTCGCGGTCGGCCGCGCATCCAGCCAGCCGGTGGCGTCCAACGCGACCGCGCAGGGCCGCGCCCAGAACCGCCGGGTCGAAATCCTGATCCGCCCGACGAACTGACGGCTCGGCGCACGCCGAACCCGCGCAACGACTGTTCGAGGCCGGCTTCCGCCGGCCTCTTTTCGTTCCACTTTAAGGGATATCGGCGTTCGCCAAATGAAAACCCCCGGCCAGAAGACCGGGGGTTTGTATGATGTAGCCGATCTGCGCCCGTAGCGGGCATCAGTTCAGGCGCTGAGACACTTCGCTGATGGCATCGTCGATCCCTGCCGAACGCTGGCCGGACTGGACCTGCGCCGCAAGCAGTTCGGACGCTGCGGCGATGGCGGTCCGGACGGCGCGATCACGCACGGCACGGACTGCGTCGTTCTCGGCGCTGGCGATCTGATCCTCGGCACCCTTCAGACGACGCTCGATCGACGTCTTCAGGTCCGCCTGGGCCTTGGCGGCCTGCGCCTCGGCCTCGCGCTTGGCGTTGGCGACGATTTCCTGTGCCTGACCCTTCACCTCGCGCTGACGGCGCTCGTAGCTGGCATAGATCTCCTGCGCCTCTTCGCGCAGGCGACGCGCCTCGTCCAGATCCGCACGGATTCCCTCGGCGCGCTTGTCCAGCATGCCGCCAACGATCGAGGGAACCTTGAAGTAAATCACCACGCCCACGAAGATCAGGAACGCGATCAGGACGATGAAGTCGGTGTTGCCAAGCGAGAAGAACGGCCCCGTGGCTGCAGCGGCAGGTCCAGCGCTGGCCGCAAGCAAGGCGATGGCAGAAAGTCGTTTCATTGCACGGCCCCCTTGATGCGGTTGTCCACAGCCTGATCGACGGCAGCCTGATCGGCGTTTCCGCCAAAGCTGCTGACCAGCTCTGCCGTCACTTCGCGGGCGACTTCGCGGGCGTCGGTCACGGCCGACTCGCGGATCTCGGCGATCCGCTTTTCCGATTCAGCGGTGCGCGCTGCGATCTCGGCATCCGCCTTGGCAATCGCCGCATCCAGTTCCTTCTGGATCTCGGCGCGATTGGCGGCCACGATCTTGGCCGCCTCGCTGCGGGCATCGGCCAAGGCCTGGTCATAGGCGGCTTCCGCCTCGCGGGCCTTCTGCTTGAATTCTTCGGCGGCCATCAGATCGCCGGTAATGGCACCCTGACGGTCGGAAATGACCGCGGCGATGCGCGGCAATGCCACGTTCGACAGCACCCAGTACAACGCCAGCAAGGTGACGACGAGCCAGAAGATCTGGTTCGGGAAGGTGGCGATGTCAAGCTGCGGCAGGCCCGTGGATTCGGCCGCGTGACCGGCCTGATCCGCGCCGTGTGCGGCGGCCGCTTCGGTATGTTCGGCCACGCTTTGGGCGGCCTCTTGCAACAGGCTGATCATGTCCTACCCCATTGGCCTCTCAGGTCACGAAGGGGCGAGGCCGAAAACCTCACCCCGCCGCAAGGATGGCGTGGGATCAGACCGCGAACATCAGCAGAAGCGCGACGAGGAACGAGAAGATCCCCAGAGCTTCGGCGAAGGCCATGCCGATGAACAGCGTAGCGGTCTGACCGGCGGCGGCCGACGGATTGCGCAGGGCGCCCGACAGGAAGTTCCCGGCAACGTTGCCCACACCGATGGCAGCCCCGCCCATGCCGATGGCGGTCAGGCCGACGCCGATGTACTGGCCCAGTTCTCCGATATTGCCTTCCATGATGATACTCCTTGCGGTTGGAAGTTTGAAATTCGGGTAAAGATGATCCTGATGCGGAGCCCGCCTAGTGCGACGGATGCAGCGCGTCCTTCAGGTAGACGCAGGTCAGGATGGTGAACACATAGGCCTGGATGAAGGCCACGAGGATCTCGAAGGCATACATGCCGACGACAGCCAGGATCGAGACGGGTGCAACGGCGGCGATCGCGGCAAAGCCTGCGAAGACTTTGATCACGGCGTGGCCTGCGATCATGTTGCCTGCAAGACGAATGGAATGGCTGACCGGGCGCACGAAATACGAGATCACCTCGATAACGGCCAGAACCGGGCGGATCGCCAGCGGCGCCGAGCGGACCCAGAACAGGTCAAGGAAATGCGCGCCGTTCTTGATGAAGCCGATCGCCGTCACGCTGACGAACACCGCCAGCGCCAGAACGCCGGTCACCGCGATATGCGACGTCACCGTGAACGCCTTCGGCAGCAGCCCGGCAAAGTTCGAGACGGTGATGAACATGAACAGCGTCATGATATATGGAAAGTATTTCAGCCCGTCCTTGCCGGCGATATCCTCGATCATCTTGTGGACCATGCCGTAGGACAGCTCGGCGACCGACTGCGCACGGTTCGGCACGATTGCCCGGCCACGAGTGCCCATGACCAGCAGCGCGATGATGGCCAGCGCGACCACGGCCATCCACAGCGTGACGTTCGTCGGCGTGTACCAATGCACCTCGCCACCGCCGAACAGCGGTTTGACGATGAACTGGTCCATCGGGTGGAAGGTCAGGCCGGTTGCTTCTTCCATCTCGGTCGCCACGGTCAATCCCTCTTGTCGGTCTCCGGCGCGTCGCCGGGGCTGCTACCCAGTTCGGCCGCGGTGCGCATCATCGTCTTGATGCCGGCCGCGAAGCCGAGAAAAATGAACAGGATCATCAGGAACGGCTGCGTGCCGAACAGATGATCCAGGCCGTATCCGATACCGCAGCCCAGCAAGATGCCCGCTACGATCTCGAGAACCATGCGCCAGGCGATATGCGCCTTGTCATAGCCCGCCATCGGCGTCTTCGCCTCTGGCTTAAGGGTCAATCGCGACAGCCGTTCCTCCAGCTGGCGCAGACGGGCCGCATCGTCGTCCCTGTCGCCGCCATGCCGGGGCCCTTCGGCCATCTCTCACGCCCCCGTTATCGCTCGACCGGGTGTCTAGGGGGGATCGCGGCCCAAGTCAAGCAAGTGCAGGAACCTCATAATGAATTGAAAATAAATCACAATCCTGACGAGAGCTTTTGCCCGCACCGCTTGCATTCCCGGCCGCGCGCCGACATTATTCAACCGCCAGGTTGACCTTCGACCAGCTTGGGACAGCAAGGATCATCGATGCCCTCCTTTTCGCCCGACCGGCTGGACCTGATTTTCGCAGCGCTGGCCGATCCCACGCGGCGGCGCGTGCTGTCCATGCTGCTGGAGGACGACATGGCGGTCAGCGATGTGGCCCATCCCTTCGACATGAGCCTTGCGGCAATTTCCAAGCACCTCTCCGTGCTTGCGGCGGCGGGCCTGATCCGGCAGGAACGCCGTGGCCGGATCACGTGGTGCATGCTGGACCCGGACGGCATGCGCGCCGCGTCGATCTGGATGCAGGGCTTCGGGCAGTTCGACCCCGTCGATCTGGACGCGTTCGAACGATTTCTGGAAACCGAGATGCAGGAATGGACCAAGGAATGACCAGCCGCCCCGACATCCTGTGCATCGGCGCAATGCTGTGGGACGTGATCGGTCGCGCACCGCGCCGGATGGCGCCGGGGGCAGACGTGCCGGGACGGATCCGCCACATTCCGGGTGGTGTGGCACTGAACGTCGCGGTCGCGCTGTTACGGTGGGGCCTGGCACCGGCCGTATTGTCGGCGGTGGGCCGCGACCCCGAGGGCGCGGCGCTGGTAGCCGAGGCGGAACGGCTTGGGGTCATCACCGGCTGGCTTTCGCGCGACACGGGGTTGCCAACCGATTGCTATATGGGGATCGAAGACAGCCAGGGCCTGATCGCCGCGATCGCCGACGCGCACAGCCTTGAACAGGCGGGCGACGCCATCCTTGCGCCGCTCTCGGCCGATCTGGCGGGCTGGACCGGCGCCGTGGTGCTGGATGGCAACCTGACCGAGGATCTGCTGTCGGCCATCGCCCGCGATCCGCGCCTTGCTCTGGCCGATCTGCGCGTTGTCCCCGCCAGCCCCGGCAAGGCCGAGCGGCTCGAGCCGCTGATCGCCGCACGGCGCGGCTGTTTCTATCTGAACAGGCTCGAGGCCGAGATCCTTGCCGGACGTGCCTGCCCCGACGCCGCGACCGCCGCCGAAGCCGTCGTCGCCCGCGGTGCGGCGCGGGTTCTGGTCACCGACGGTCCGCACCCTGCCGCCGAGGCGATCGCAAACGGGCCGACCCTGACCCTGCCCCCCCCGCCGGTTTCCGTCGCCCGTGTGACCGGCGCGGGCGATTGCTTTCTGGCCGCGCATCTGGCAGCGGGGCTTTCCAACCAGCCGCGCGAGGCGGCTTTGCGGCAGGCCGTCGAAGCCTCGGCCGCGCATGTTTCGGGAAAGGACGTTCCATGAATGATGCCCCGCTTCTGTTTTCCCCCGAGGTCGCCGATGCGCTTGGCGCGGGACGGCCTGTCGTGGCGCTGGAATCGACGATCATTACCCACGGCATGCCCTATCCGCAGAATCTGGATATGGCGCGCGAGGTCGAACAGGTGATCCGCACGGCAGGCGCGGTCCCCGCGACCATCGCCGTGATGGGGCATCAGATCCATGTCGGACTGACCGATGACAGCCTGGAACAATTGGCTCAGACCCCAGCGGGCGAAGTGATGAAGCTGAGCCGCGCCGATCTGGCCGTCTGCCTTGCCAATGGCCGCACCGGCGCGACGACGGTCGCCGCCACGATGATCTGTGCGCATCTGGCCGGAATTCGCGTCTTCGCGACCGGTGGCATCGGCGGCGTTCATCGCGGCGCCGAACACAGCTTTGATATCTCGGCCGATCTGCATGAGCTGGCGCAAACGCCGGTCACGGTCGTCGCGGCAGGCGCCAAGGCGATCCTTGACCTGCCCAAGACATGGGAAGTTCTTGAGACGCTTGGCGTGCCCGTGATCGCCTATGGGCAGGACGAACTGCCGGCCTTCTGGTCGCGAAACAGCGGCATTCCGGCACCACTGCGGATGGACAGCCCAGGCCAGATTGCCACCGCCGCCCGGATGCGCGCCCGGCTTGGCCTTGCGGGCGGACAGCTTGTCGCCAACCCGATCCCGCCCAACCACGAGATCACCCAAAGCGAAATCCTGCCCGTGATCCTGAAGGCGCTGGACGAGGCCGAGACGCAGGGCATTGCCACGAAATCGGTCACGCCCTTCCTGCTGCAACGGGTGTTCGAACTGACCGAGGGCAAGTCGCTTGCCTCGAATATCGGGCTGGTCATGAACAATGCGCGACTTGCGGCAGAAATCGCCGTCGAGATGACGAAACCGGCTTGACCGCGGACGGGCACTGACTGTTCCAATCACGCCATGCGTGTGCCCGACCCCACCCCTCTTTCCTTGCCGCCGCGCCGACCCGGTCTGCTGGCGCGTCTGCGCGCGAATTTTCTGGCCGGGCTGGTCGTCGTGGCGCCGATCGGCATCACGGTCTGGCTGATCTGGACGCTGACCGGCTGGATGGACAGCTGGGTGCTGCCGCTGATCCCTGCGCGCTGGCTGCCCGAACAGTATATCGGCATCAATCTGCGCGGCGTCGGCGTGGTGTTTTTCCTGTTCTTCACTGTGCTGATCGGCTGGATGGCCAAGGGCTGGGTCGGCCGGTCGCTGCTGCGCACCGGCGAACAGCTGGTGAACCGGATGCCGATCATCCGGTCCATCTATGGCGCGCTGAAGCAGATCGCCGAAACGATCCTGTCGCAGTCCGAGGCGCGCTTCGACCGCGCCTGCCTGATCGAGTATCCGCGCAAGGGGCTATGGGCGATCGGTTTTGTCGCAGGATCGGCCAAGGGCGAACTGCCCCGTGTCACCGGCGAGGACATGTTGGCCGTTTTCGTGCCGACCACGCCCAATCCCACATCCGGATTCCTGATCTACGCCCCGGCGCGAGAGGTGAAGATCCTGTCCATGTCGGTCGAGGACGCAGCCAAGCTGGTGATCTCGGCCGGACTGGTCTATCCGACGATGCCCGAGCCGCGTAGCAATTCGGACAGATCGACCGTATCCTGAGCATTCAGCGCATCGGCGTGATCGGTCAGGAACAGGTCGGCAGACGCCTGCCCTGCCTCTTTCATCCGGGCCAGCAGACCGGGCGCCGGCATCATCTTGGACCGCGCGTTCAGATCATTCATCAACGTATCGTCAAGGATCATGTGGATCAGCGGGTTCTTCATCGCCCGGTTATGCAGCCGTTCCTCCGCGTGCAGCCGCTTGACGAAATTGATCGCGCGCAGTTCAGACATCAGCGCGCTGTTGAAGCTGACCTCATTGACACGGTCCGATATCTCGACCGGCGACCGCGGCACGCCGTCGCGCATCAGAGGATTGATGTTCACGATCACGATGTCGCGGGGCAGATCCTTGCGATACAGCGGGAAAAGGGCCGGATTGCCGGTGAAGCCGCCATCCCAGAACGCCTCAAGCTGTCCCGTCTCGGGGTCGTGAATTTCGACCGCGCGGAACAATGTGGGCAGGCAGGCCGATGCCAGAACCGCCTCGATCGTGACGGCGTGGCGAGTGAATACCCTGATCCGACCGCTGCGGACATTGGTCGCCGTCACGAACAGTTCGGGGCCGCGATCATTGGCAAAATTCGGATAGGGCAGCTCGCGCAGCACCGGTCCCAGCGGATTGACGTAGAACGGTCCGTAATCATAAGGGCTGAAGATGCGGCTGAGCCCGTCCAGCCAGGCGGCGGGCGAAAACATCTCTGTAAGGCGATGCATGCTGCGCGGCAGCGGCATCAGCGAATGCATCCAGCGCACCAGCCGGTTGTCCGAAAGCTGGCCGACCTCGCTCCACAGGCAATCAAGGTTCCGGCGGGCCGCCCGCCGACCCTCGGGGCCCGAATGGCGCGACAGCCCGGCCTTGACCGCAGCCCCGTTCAATGCCCCGGCCGAGGTGCCGCTGATCGCCGCGATGGTCAGCCAGTCTTCCTGTAAAAGCCGATCCAGCACGCCCCACGCAAAGGCCCCGTGCGCGCCGCCGCCCTGCAGGGCCAGGTTGATCGATTTTTCCTGCATCTCGAAGCCCCGCGGTTATTTCGCACCTGCGGCATACTACGCATGGCCAAGCCTGCTGCAAGCGGCACACGTGGCAGCGGGGTTCAGTCCGCCGCCGCGCCTTGCGGCATGCTGCCCGGATGCACCGAAAGCCGTCGCCGCCAGGGCATCAAGGGTTTCTCGGCCAGTTCGAAGACCAGCGCCGACCACAGGCATGACAGCAGCAAGGACCACAGCAGGATCGACAGGCTTCCGAAGGCCGCAACATCATTGGCCGCCAGCGCATACATGATGACATAATGCGACAGGTACATCGTGTACGACCAGACGCCGATGCGCCGTATGATCGCCCAGTTCAACGGCCGGAACACGAGCGCATCCGGACAATTCACCGCGAAATGGAAAATCGGCATCAGCGCAATGCCCTGCAGGCTGTAGCGCAGCGTGGAACGGAACATCTCGTCCCGATAGGCCAGCGTGAACAGCAACACCCCCAGCGACAGCGCCAGAATCGCATACATCGCCGGACCGGACCGAAACCGGCGGTCGAAATCGGGATAGCGCTGCTGGACGATCGCCAGAATGCAGCCGTAAAGCAGGCTGTCGAAACGCGTATCGGTCGAGAAATAGATCTTCCATTCGGGATCGCCCCAGCCGATCACCCGATAACACCGCCACGCCAGAATGATCGCCAGCAGCAGGACCAGATGGCGAATCCGGATCGTGTTCCGCATCAGCGCGACAAAGATCGCGGGCCAGATCAGGTAGAAATGTTCCTCGACCGACAGCGACCACAGGATACCCAGCCCCTCGACAAGCTGCGGTGCCGCGACCTGGGCGTAATAATTGAAATAGAACAGCAACTGACTGGTCAGCGTGCCCAGATCCAACTGGCCGCGCGCCAAGCCAACTGCGGAGAGCAGCATCGCTGCGGCCAGCGTCAGCACCAGTGGCGGCATCAGGCGCAGAACCCTGCGCAAATAGAACTGCCGCATCGAGATGGTCCCGTAGCGGTGCTGTTCCCGCAACAGCAGCGTGGTGATCAGATATCCCGAAAGAAAGAAGAAGACCGTCACCCCGAAGCCGCCGGGACTTCGGCTGCTGATCTCGGCATGTCCCACCAGAACCAGAAGGATCGACGCTGCACGCAAGCCGTCAAGCGACGGCAGATACCCCGAACGGACCACGGCTACTCTCCACAAAAACGCGATCAGTGATGCGCGCTTGGGGTCGCGTCTGTCAAGTTTGATATCGCCGCGGCCTCAATCGCCGATCAGGAATATCTCGGGCACCTCATAGACCTGAGTGCCATCGACGACGACGATCCAGGTATCCGCCTCCATCCGCGCCGCGACCTCGTGACCGGATGCGTTCACATCGGGCCGGCCGGTTGCGGTGTCCTTCATGAAATTCAGCGTGACCTGCTGTCCGTCCGGCGACTGGACCGTGACCGACGCCTGCCCAACCTCCATCCGCGCGACTCCGGCGGGACAAATGGCGCGCGCGTCTGAAACGCCTTCCCCGCAACGCAGCAGAGCGGTCGCGTCATAATCATCGGTCGAGAAGGGCGCCGTCGCGTTCTGCGCATCGCCGGCGTCCTGATCCCTCCGTTCCCAATAGACGAAGATGCTGATCTTGGGAAAACGGAAGATCTGACCCATCTCTCCCAGTCCGCTTTGGCGATAGACGGCATCGCCGTTGCCGTCGCGGAAATTTCCCGGCGTGTCGCCGACCGGATGAAGATCGTATTCCGTGCCGTCCTCAAGGCGGATGACGACATTCCCCTGCCGCTGAGAGAATGTGCAATCAACCATCCGGTCCAGTTTGTCGGAACCGGCCGGATAGATCTCGCAGCTGGCGTCCGTGGTGTCGGCAAGAACCGGGCCTGCGGCCAGGCCCAAAAGGAACACGGCACATGAAATACGTTTCCGCATCGTGCTGAACCCCTGTATTGATCCGGCTCAAGACCCCTGACACGAGGACAGTCTATCAAGTCCGCATACCGGCACAAGCGACGTGTTGCAGAGGTCTAGCAATAGGTCTGCGGTCCCCGCGACATGGCCTCGCCATAGCGGGCGCCGTGGGCCCAGCCCACCGGCAGGATCGTTTCGATCTCGGCCAGCTGCGCGTGGGTCAGGCTGATCGCGGCCCCGTCAGCGTTCTGACGCATATGCGCGATGCTGCGCGATCCGGGCAACGCGATCACATGATCGCCACGCGACAGGACCCAGGCGATCGCCAGGGCGGCCGGGCTGTGGCCGTGATCGCGCGCGTAGTCGGCAAACTTCGTCAGTCGGGCCAGGTTGCGCGGCCAGTTTTCCGGCGCAAAGCGCGGCATCCCCTGACGCAGGTCGCGATCTCCGAAGGCGTTGGGGTCCGGGGGCGTATCGCCGAACACGCCGCGACCGACCGGCGAGAACGCGACAAGCGCGGCGCCAGCCCGCGCACAGCCCTGAAGGATGCCCAGTTCAGGCTGACGCGTCCAAAGTGAATATTCGGACTGGACCGCCGCGACCGGGCCTGCGGACAGCGCACGCTCCAGCGTGCCGGGCGCGATCTCGGACAGGCCGATCGCGCCGATTTTTCCCTCGTCGCGAAACCGCAGCAAGGTCTGCATCACCTCTTCGATGGGGCGGCCGGGTTCGTGCCGGTGCAGATAGTACAGATCGATATGTTCGACACCCAACCGACGCAGCGACCCTTCCAACGCCTGCCGCATATGATCGGGAGAGTTGTCGAACGGATGTTCGGGGTTGCGGGTGATCCCGCATTTGCTGGCAAGGACCACGCGATCGCGCCGGATCTTCAGGAAGCGGGACAACAATTCCTCGGCCCGCCCCATCCCATAGACATTCGAGGTGTCAAGGTGATCGACGCCCATCTCCAGACAGGCCTCCATGCAGCGCAGCGCATCGTCTGGCGTGGTCTCGCCATAGGTCCCGACGAAATTCATCGTCCCCAGCGCAACCGCCCCCACCATCGGGCCGCCCTGCCCCAACCGCCGTTTCTGCATCGCAATCCATCCCGTTGATCCGGCGTCATCAAACCGGCGCAACGCTCGGGGCGCAACCACCCCTTCGCAAGGCGGACACCGTCTTTTGCCGATATGCACCGCGGGGAAGACGTCGCCTGCAACCGGCGCAGCGACCCCGTCTGACCTCAGGTTAGGCTTTCCTGCCGGCTCAGTCGTCGGACTGCGCTTCGGCGCGGGACTTGCCAGCGACATCCAGCGCCAGGGTGGCGGCCATGAACGCGTCCAGCGCGCCGTCCAGCACCCCTTGCGTATCGCTGGTTTCCTCGGAGGTGCGCAGATCCTTCACCATCTGATAGGGATGCAGCACATAGGACCGGATCTGGTTGCCCCAGCCGGCGTCGCCCTTGGCGGCGTGCTGGGCGTTGATCTCGGCGTTGCGGCGGTCCAGCTCCATCTGGTAAAGCCGCGATTTCAGCGCGGCCATCGCGTTCGCCCGGTTCTGGTGCTGCGACTTTTCCGAACTGGTCACGACGATGCCGGTCGGAATATGGGTGATCCGCACGGCCGAGTCGGTGGTGTTGACGTGCTGACCGCCCGCGCCCGAGGACCGATAGGTGTCGATCCGGATCTCGTTGTCGGGGACCGTGATCTCGATATTCTCGTCCACGACCGGATAGACCCACACGGAACTGAACGATGTGTGCCGCCGTGCCGCGCTGTCATAGGGGCTGATCCGCACCAGCCGGTGCACGCCGCTTTCCGATTTCAGCCAGCCATAGGCGTTATGCCCGCTGATCTTGTAGGCGGCACTGCGGATGCCGGCCTCGTCGCCCGCCGATTCCGAGATCAGTTCGACATCATAGCCCTTCTTCTCGGCCCACCGCACATACATGCGCGCCAGCATCGCCGCCCAGTCGCAGCTTTCCGTGCCGCCGGCCCCGGCGTTGATTTCCAGGAAGGTATCGTTGCCGTCCGCCTCGCCGTTCAGCAGCGCCTCAAGCTCTTTCTGGCGCGCCATCTCGGCCAGCGATTTCAGGTTCGCTTCGGCCTCGGCGACCAGATCGGCGTCGCCTTCGGCTTCGGCCAGTTCGACCATCTCGGCATTGGCGTCCAGATCGGCCTGAATCCGGCGATGGGTCTCAATGGCATCCGACAACGCCTGCCTGTCGCGCATCAGCTTCTGCGCCCGCGCGGGGTCAGACCACAGATCGCCGTCCTCGATCATCGCGTTCATCTCTTCCAGGCGATGCGGCGCGGTCTGCCAATCCATCCGCTGCCCCAGCAGGGTCAGCGACTTGCGGATGGACTCGATCGTGGACTGCGTCTCGGCGCGCATGGGTCTTTTCCTCGCGAAATTCAGGGGTGACTGATAACTTGCACGGGTCGTACGAACAAGAGAGGTCGGCACGACATCGCAGCAGCCACCGCGACGCGCCCGAATGCTGCAGGGGCGCGAAACCCGCGCTTGCCCGGCGGCGTTGGCTCTCTGCCCCCTGAATCCGGTCGCGCCACATGCCCAGCATAGAACCCATTTTCTCGGACATCTTCGCGCCGCTGCAATCCATGACCATGCTGTCCGCAATGGCCCGTCTGGGGCTGGCTTTGCTTCTAGGCGCGCTGATCGGCTGGGAACGCGAGGTGAAATCGCGGGCCGCAGGGCTGCGCACCCACATGCTGATCACGCTGGCGGCGGCGATGTTCACGATCGTCGCGATGGAGTTGACGCATTTCCCGGCCGAACGTGCAGACACGCTG
Organism: Paracoccus maritimus; assembly: GCF_025195095.1. Lineage (GTDB taxonomy): Bacteria > Pseudomonadota > Alphaproteobacteria > Rhodobacterales > Rhodobacteraceae > Paracoccus > Paracoccus maritimus. Next base: position 79,699 of record NZ_JANAVZ010000003.1, read on the forward strand.
CGCATAGATCCGTTGCGCCTGATCGAGGCGGTCACGGCAGGCGTGGCGTTTCTGGCGGCAGGCTCGATCATCACCAGTGGCGGCAATGTGCGCGGGGTGACGACGGGCGCATCGATGTGGCTGTGCGGCGCCATCGGACTGGCTTGCGGCACCGGCAGCGGATTGCTGGCAACGCTGGGAACAGGCCTGGCACTGGTGATCCTGTGGGTGATCCGGCAGACCCTGAAGCCGATGGCGCATCACGACCGGGACTGAGACTTTGGGCATGTCCCGGCTGGATTCGCGCGTGAGGCGCGCAATGCAATGCGATTCGCGCTAGGCTGGAAATGTCCAACCAGACACAGGAGGCGATGATGAAACTTGCCATCCCGACCCTTACGGCAGTCTGCTTTGTCGTGGCAGGCTGCGCGTCCATGGATCAGCCGCCGATGCCCGCTAGCGGCGCGGCGAACGGCTGGCCGACTGCACCGGCGCTTGGCCCCGACCAATATGCCTTGCGCGATCTGTCGGCGCTGAACCTGACAGGCGCCGAGATGCTGCCCGAGGCCGCAGCCGCAATTCAGCAGCAACTGGGCAGCAGCGAGCCAGTCGAGGGAAATTATGCCGAGACCCTGAACGCCTATGATCGCGGCGACGGGCACGGCGCCATCGTGCTGACCATGTCGGGACTGCCCGACGATTCAGTGAAGGCGGAGCAGCATGTGATCGAGTTCACGCTGCGGCCCGATCCACAGGTCGAGGGCCGGGTGCTGGCCGTGGCCGAGGGCTATGGCACGCGCCAGCAGTGCTATCGCGCCGCCGACCCCGAGGCATGGACCAACCAGCCCTGTCCCTGACCGGCACGATCACCTCAGGGACATGCCCCGCACCCGGGCATGTTCGCCGCAGGCAAGACGCGCAAGCGACCTGATCGCGCGGATCAGGTCGCGGTCAGTACAGCCCGCCCGACGACATCGTGCCGAAATCCGTCCGCTTCGGAATGACCTTGCGCTGCCCGGTCGATGTGGTGATCGACGTTGCCGCGCCAGACGCCGCACCCGCCTCCCACGGCAGCACGACCTCGGCATCGCCGAAGCCCGACACGACATAGGGCGACAGCCAGTCCGGGTCGGTGCCGTCGCGGAAATATTCGGCGATCACGTTCGCACCGGTCGCGTCGTCGTCAAGCCGCTGACCAGTGATCCGGTCGATCTTGACCCAGTGCCCGCCGGGCGGAACCTTGAATTCGGTCCCGCCATATTCCGCCACGGCCTTGCGCATGAATTCGTTGAAGACAGGCACGCACAGCGTGCCGCCATAGGCATTCGATCCCAACGTGCGCGGCTGATCATACCCCAGATAGCATCCGGCCACGATGTTCGACGAAAACCCGATGAACCAGACATCCTTGGCGTCGTTCGTCGTGCCGGTCTTGCCTGCGATCGGCACCGGCAGGTTGACCCCCTTGCCCGAACCGCGCTTGACCACGCCCTCCATCATCGAGGTCAGCTGATAGGCGGTCACCGCATCCATGACGCGTTCACGGTTGCTGTCGATCACCGGACCCTGGCCGGCGGGCAATGCCTGCATGCCGCATGTCTCGCACACCCGCTTGTCGTGGCGATAGATGGTCCGCCCGCGCCGGTCCTGCACCCGGTCGACCAGTGTCGGTTCGACCCGCTCGCCACCATTGGCGAACATTGCGTAAGCGGCGACCATCTTGAACAAGGTCGTCTCCTGCGCCCCCAGCGCGTTGGCCAGAAACGGCTTCAGCGCGTCGTAGGCGCCGAATTTCTCGGCATACTGGGCGACGGTCTCCATGCCGATATCCTGCGCGATGCGGATCGTCATCAGGTTCCGGGACTGCTCGATCCCGGTGCGCAGCGGCGTGGGGCCATAGTGGCGCCCGCCGGCGTTCTTGGGTTCCCACAATCCATAGGGCGTATTCAGCCGGATCGGTTCGTCCACGACGATGGTCGCGGGGGTATAGTTGTTGTCCAGCGCCGCGGCATAGACAAATGGCTTGAAGCTGGAACCGGGTTGCCGCAGCGCCTGCGTGGCCCTGTTGAAGACCGAGGACTGATAGGAAAACCCGCCCTGCATCGCCATCACGCGGCCCGTGTTGACGTCCATCGCCATGAAACCGCCCTGAACCTGCGGAACCTGCCGCAATGTCCAGCGGATAAAACTGCCATCCGCGTCGCTGGTCATGGCGCGTACCAGTACGACATCACCGACCGATACCAGATCGCCCGCGACCCGCGCCCGCGCGGCCAGCCGACCGGTTTCGCGATCCAGCTTGCGCGCCCACCGCACGTCGCTGGCCGGGATCCAGTGGCCATCGCCGTCCTCTTCGATGCCTTCAATGCCGATCCGCGCATCCTGATCGCCGACCTCAAGCACGACCGCCGGATACCAGCCCGGAATGTCTCGCGGCACGCGGGTTTCATACAATGCGCCACGCCAGCCTGCCTCGCTGCCCAGGCTTTCGGCCGGGATCGTCTCGCCGGTTCCGCGCCAGACACCGGTGCCGCGATCATAGTTCTCCAACGCCTCGCGCAGGGCATTGGCGGCAGCATCCTGCAAGTCAGGCTCGACGGTGGCGCGGATCGTCAGGCCGCCGCCGAAGAATTCGTCGCGGCCGAACTCTCGGCTCAGCTGGCGGCGGATCTCGTCGGTGAAATAGTCACGCGGCGGCATCTGGCTGGACGGCGACGGGTAGTCGCCGTTCTGAACCGATTTCAGCGGCAGTTTCGCCTCGGATTCGTAGGTCGCCTGATCGATATAACCGTTCTGCCACATTTCCCGCAGCACATAGTTGCGCCGTTCGGTCACGCGATCCTTGGCCCGCACCGGGTGATAGCGCCCCGGCGCCTGCGGCATGGCGGCCAGCATCGCGGCCTCGTGGGGGGCAAGCTCGGCCAGGGACTTGTTGAAATAGGTCTGCGCCGCGGCAGCGACGCCGAAGCTGTTCTGACCGAGGAAAATCTCGTTCAGATAAAGTTCCAGAATCTGGTCCTTGGTCAGCGACCGTTCCAGGCGAGAGGCCAGGATCAGTTCCTTGACCTTCCGCTCGACACTGCGGTCCGAGGACAGCAGAAAGTTCTTCATCACCTGCTGCGTGATGGTCGAGGCGCCGCGCACCGTGCTGCCGCCCGAGGCCGCCGCCTCGTAGGCTGCGCCCAGGATACCGCGCAGGTCGTAGCCGGGATGGATATAGAAATTCTTGTCCTCGGCGCTGATGAAGGCCTGCTTGACCAGATCGGGCACCTCTTCGATCGGCACGAACAGCCGGCGTTCCTCGGCGAACTCGTCGATCAGGCGGCCCTCGCCCGAATAGATCCGGCTGATCGTCTTTGGCGTGTATTGCGCCAGTGCCTCGTGGCTGGGCAGGTCGCGCGAATAAACCCAGAAGATGCCGCCGACGGTCAGCGCAGCAAAGAAGGCGGCGGTCACCACCCATGAAAAGATCGCACCAAAGAATGACAGGATGCCGCGCAGCACGTGAGAACGCCTTTCGATCAACTCTCCCGTCTATAGCCTTGGGCCATGAACGGGTCAAAACAACACTGGGCGATCACGCGACCGTGCGCCCGTCTTTCAATGCCTCAGCATCGAGGCGCGCGCCGCATCGTCGCGCGCCCATCCCGTGATCGCATCCGCGACCACCTCGACCATACGCGCCCGCCAAAGCGGATTGGTCAGATTGGCCCGGTCCGCATCGTCCGAGATAAACCCCAGTTCCAGCAGCGCCGAGGGCATGTCGGGCGATTTCAGCACCGCGAAGGCCGCGCCCTGCACCGGCCTGCCGTGCATGCCGATCCCCATCAGCGCCATGCGCGAAGTCAGCCAGCGGGCAAAATTCTCGGATCGCGGCTGCGTGTCGGTACGGGCGAAATCCATCAGCGCACCGGCCAACGCGTCGTCCTGCCCGGCCAGATCGACCCCGGCCAGCAGATCGTCGCGCCCATGCCGCATCGCAAGCTGCCGTGCCGCGCGATTATCCGAGGCCGGATTCCACAGATAGACAGTCGCACCCGCCGCCTGCCCCTTTGGAAGCGCGTCCGCATGCAGCGACAGGAACAGGCGGGCGCCCGCCTCTCGGGCCAGCGTCATCCGGTCCTCCAGCGCCACGAAGCTGTCATCTTCGCGCGTCATCGCGACGTTCACCCCGCGCGCTTCAAGCGCCTTGCGCAGATCAAGCGCGAATTCCAGCACCAGATCCGCCTCGGTCTCGCCACCCGCCTGCGCGCCGGGATCGAAACCGCCATGCCCCGGATCCAGCGCCACGACCAGCCCTTCGGTGATCGGGGCCTCGGGCAGATCGGCAGGCGCGGGCAGGTCCCGCAACGCGGTGGCGGCGCTGGGGCGCGGTGCGAATTCGGCCTCGCTGACCGGTTCAAGCGCCACGGTGATCTGGGGCTGGGGGGCGCCGGTGCGCAGTCCGGCACTGGCGACGCGATAGGGGCCGGGCAGTTCCACCACCATCCGCGACCAGCCGCGCCGATAATGTCCCCAACGGATCGCCGGCACCAGATCGGCCCCGAACAGATCCTGGGCCTTGGCATTCGCGAAATCCACGTCCTTCAGATCGACGATCAGCCGGATCGGATCGCCGACCAGAAAGACCCGATAGGGCACGGCCCGAGTCAGGGTCAGGCGCAACTGCATGTCCGGCGGGCCGCGCAACCAGCCGCCACCCGAAGATGTCAGCGCGGACGCCCCCGGCACCAGCCGCGCCGCTTCCTGCGCGACGGCAGGCGGCGGCGACAGCATCAGCGTCAGCAATGCAATTATCAGCGCCAGCCCCCTCATCTTCGCGACATGAACTCCTGCAGGCGCGCCAGCCCCTCGACGATGTCCTCGGTCGCGCGGGCATAGCTGAAGCGCAGGGTTCGGGCACCCCGATCAGGGTCGAAATCCAGCCCCGGCGTGACCGCGACGCCAGCCTTTGCAAGGATCTCCTCACAGAATTCCAAAGAATTGTCTGTCAGATCAGAGACATCGGCATAGATGTAGAAGGCCCCTTCGGGCGGTGCGATCCGGGTGAAACCGGCCTTTGGCAGCCCTTCCAGCATCAGTTCGCGGTTCCGGGCATAGACGGACAGATTGGCCTCGGCCTCGTCGATGCACTCCAGCGCGGCCAACGCCGCGACCTGGCTGGCATGGGGCGGGCAGATGAACATGTTCTGCGCCAACCGTTCGACGGTGCGGATCTGCGTTTCGGGGACAACCATCCAGCCGACGCGCCACCCGGTCATGGAAAAGTATTTGCTGAAAGAGTTTATGACGAAAACCTCATCCGTCACCTCAAGCGCGGTATGGCAGTGCTGACCGTAGGACAGGCCGTGATAGATCTCGTCCGAGATCACCGCCATGCCCTTGTCCGCGGCCGCCCGCGTCAGCGCGGCCAGTTCCTGCTTGCGCAGCAGCGTCCCCGAGGGATTTCCCGGCGACGCGAGGATCAGCCCCTGCGCGTCGGGCAGATCCCGGGGCCGCGGCTGGTATCGATCCTCGGCCCGCGTCGGGATGCCGACCGGCTGCAACGACATGGCGCGCAGGATCTGGCGATAGCTGGGATAACCCGGATAGCCCATCGCGACGCGGTCGCCGGCATCGAACAGCGCCGAGAACGCCAGGATAAATGCACCGCTGCTGCCCGGCGTCACGACGATCCGCGCAGGGTCCAGATCGATCCCGTACCAGTGACGATAAAGCCCCGCGATGCCCTGCCGCAGCCTGGGCAGCCCCAGCGCGACGGTGTAACCCAAGGGCTGCGTCAGCGCGCGGGCCAGCGCATCCCGCGCACCCTGCGGTGCGGGCGTGCCCGGCTGGCCGACCTCCATGTGGATGATGTGACGCCCCTCGGCCTCGGCGCGCGCCGCCGCATCCATGACATCCATGACGATGAACGGATCGACCTGCCCGCGAACGGATTCCCGCATTGCCCTTGCCCCGATCTTGTTTTGCCCCGTCTTATCCTGCACGCGGCACGGACTCTAGCCTTTTGCGGCTTTCACGCAGCCGTGTTGCCGGGTTTCTTGCCAAGCGGGCGGCGGCGGGCCAAGCTGCGCGCAATCTGTTCAAGAGGATTTTGATGAAACGCCTGATCGCCGCGCTGCTTCTGACCGCCACGCCGACCTTCGCCTTCGACATTTCGGCCATGTCGGATCAGGAAAAATCTGCCTTCGGGGACGCGGTGCGCGAATATCTGATGGCCAATCCCGAGGTGCTGATCGAATCGATCAACGAGTTGGAAACAAGGCGCGCGGCGGATGCCGCGGAAAACGACAAGGAACTGGTCGCTGCCAATCAGCAGGACCTGTTCGAGGATGGGCACAGCTGGATCGGTGGTAATCCGGATGGCGACCTGACCATCGTCGAGTTCATCGATTATCGCTGCGGAGTCTGCCGACGCTTCAATCAAGAAGTCCACGACATCGTCGAGGATGATGGAAATATCCGCTTGGTCCTGAAGGAATTTCCCATTCTTGGGCAGGACAGCGAGGCGTCGTCCCGCTTTGCGGTCGCGGTCAAGCAGATCGCCGGGGACGAGGCTTACCGCAAGGCCCATGACGCACTCATCGAACTGCGCAGCCCAGCCACGATCGAGGCGCTGAAGAAGGTCGCCGAGGATATCGGCGTCGATCCCGACGAGATCGTCAACACGATGAACACCGAGCCGGTCACCGCCGTCCTGCGCGAAAACCATCAACTGGCCGAGCGCATGGCAATCCAGGGCACGCCGACCTTCGTCATCGGATCGGAACTGCTGCGCGGCGTGCCCGCCGCGGGGCTGACCGAGACCGTTTCCCAGATTCGCAACGCGGGCGGGTCCAGCGAAGGCTGACCCCGCCGCCTGGTTCGGGCCTAGCTGGCAGTTTCCGTCAGGTCCGGATCGGCCCGCATCATCTGACGCCCCAGGATATGATCGGCAGCCTTTTCGCCGGTCATGATCGAGGGGCCGTTCAGGTTGCCGTTGGTGATGCGCGGAAAGATCGAACTGTCTGCCACGCGCAGACCCTGCACGCCGATCACCCGCAACTGCGGATCGACCACCGCCATGCCATCCTCTGCGGCACCGACACGAGCGGTGCCACAGGGGTGATAGGCGGATTCGGCATGTTCGCGGATGAAAGCGTCGATCTGGCCATCGCTTTGCACCGTCGCACCGGGCTGAATTTCCTCGCCGCGATATTCGGCAAAAGCGGGCTGATCGAAGATCTGTCGCGTCATCCTGACGCAGGCACGAAATTCTTTCCAATCATCAGCATGCGACATATAGTTGAAGTGAATTCTGGGTGCGCCTGCAGGATCTGCGCTGTCCAGCCTGACCGTGCCGCGCGACTTTGACCGCATCGGCCCCACATGCGCCTGGAACCCATGCCCCTTGGCCGCCGCCTTGCCATCATAGCGGACGGCCAGCGGCAGGAAATGATACTGGATGTCGGGATAATCAACGTTCTCGCCCGACCTGATGAAGCCGCAGCTTTCGAACTGGTTCGACGCCCCCAGCCCGGTCTTTTGCAGGATCCACTCGACACCGACCCGACTTTTTCCCAGCAGATTGTAATAGGTGTACAGGCTGACCGGCTTCAGCGACTTGTACTGCATGTAGATTTCCAGGTGATCCTGAAGATTCGCGCCGACGCCCGGACGGTCGGCGCGAACCTGGATACCGTGTTCGCGCAGATGGTCGGCGGGGCCGATACCGGACAGCATCAGCAGTTTCGGTGTGTTGATCGAACTGGCCGACAGGATCACCTCTTCCCCGGCCATGACCTGTTCGATCCGGCCCTTCCGGTCGATTTCCACGCCCACCGCGCGGTTGTCCTGAAACAGGACGCGGCGGGCCAGTGCGCGGATCACGGTCAGCTTGCCGGTTTTCTTGGCGGGCCGCAGATAGGCGTTGGCGGCAGACCAGCGCCGTCCCTTCCAGATCGTCGCCTCCATCGGGCCGAAGCCTTCCTGATGCTGGCCGTTATAGTCGTCGTTTCTGGGCCAGCCCGCCTGATGACCGGCCTCGATGAAAGCGTTGAACAGGGGGTTCTTGCGCTTGCCGCGGGTGATATGCAGCGGACCGTCGGTGCCGCGCCACGCCGACCGCCCGCCATGCCAGCTTTCCATTCGCTTGAAATAGGGCAACACATCGGCATAGCCCCAGCCGATGGCACCGGATTCTTCCCAGAAATCGAAGTCCTTGCGGTTGCCGCGCACGAAGACCATGCCGTTGATCGAGGACGACCCGCCCAGCACCTTGCCGCGCGGGGTCGCCAGTTTCCGGCCGCCCAGATGTTCTTCCGGCACGGTCGAGAACCCCCAGTCATAGCGCGGCATGTTCATCGGATAGGACAGCGCGCCGGGCATCTGGATGAAGATGCCGATATCGCTGCCGCCAAACTCGATCAGGGTCACGGTCTTTCCCGCCTCGGTCAGGCGATAGGCCAGCGCGCAGCCGGCGGAACCTGCGCCGACGATAACGTAATCCGATGGGGCCATGATGCCGCAATCTCCGGTATTGAGTGGTTTCTCAGTAGGGCGCCTCGACGCCGCCCATGCCGACATAGACAGATTTCACCTGCGAATAGTGTTCGATCGCGGCGGCCGAATTCTCGCGCCCGATCCCCGACATCTTGACGCCGCCAAAGGGCATCTCGACCGGCGTCAGGTTATAGGTATTGATCCAGCAGGTACCGGCCTCAAGCCCCGCGGCGACGCGGTGCGCGCGGGTCAGATCCTGTGTGAAGACACCCGCTGCAAGACCGAAGCCGGTCGCATTGGCGCGGCGAACCACCTCTTCCTCGTCATAAAAAGCCAGCGTGGTCATCACCGGGCCGAATATTTCGTCGCGGGTGATGGTCATGTCGTCGGTTGCGTCAACGAAGACGGTGGGCGGGATGAACGCGCCCTCGCCCGGCCCACCGCACAGGATCTGCGCCCCCGCCGCCTGACCGTCCGCGATCATCGCGCGGATCTTGCCGGCCTGCGCGGCACTGACGATCGGGCCGTGCTGGGTGTCGGGGTCCAGAGGGTCGCCGATCTTCACATGCCGCAACCGTTCGGCCAGCCGGTCCAGGAACGGCTCTCGGATACCTTCCTGCAGGAACACACGGGTGCCATTGGAACATATCTGCCCCGAGGAATAGAAATTCGCCAGAACCGCCGCGCTGACCGCATGTTCCAGATTGGCGTCGTCAAAGACGATCAGCGGCGACTTGCCGCCCAGTTCCATCGTGACATGCCGCATGCCTTCGGCGGCTGCGGCATAGACACGGCGGCCGGTCGGCACCGATCCGGTCAGCGATACCTTGGCGATGTTGGGATCCGTGGTCAGTGCGGCGCCGACCTGACCCCGGCCCTGGACCACGTTGAAGACGCCTGCGGGCAAACCGGCCTCAAGCAGGATCTCGGCCAGCTTCAGCGCGCCAAGCGGGGTTTCCTCGGACGGCTTGAAGACCATTGCATTGCCCATCACCAGCGCGGGCGCCGCCTTCCAGCAGGCGATCTGGCTGGGATAGTTCCAGGCCCCGATCCCCGCGCAAACACCCAGCGGCTCGCGCCGTGTATAGGCCCAGTCCTGCCCCAGCGGGATCATCTGGCCCGTCAGCGTGGCGGCCAGCCCGCCGAAATATTCCAGCGCCTGCGCCCCCGATTCCCAGTCGGCGACCAGCGTTTCCTGAATCGGCTTGCCGGTATCCAGCGTTTCTAGCCGCGACAGTTCCGCATTGCGTTCGCGAATGATGGCAGCGGCGCGCAGCAAGACGCGACCGCGTTCCACCGGGGCCAGCGCGGCCCATGCCGGCTGCGCTTCGACCGCGATCCGGCAGGTGGCCGACACCTGATCGGTGCTGGCCTCGCGCAGCGACGCGATCTCCTCGCCCGAATAGGGGTACAGAACCGGCAGCGCCGCCCCCTCACCCTCGACGAAGCGGCCGCCGACGAACAGGCTGGCGGCAGGTTGTGCGTTCAGGCTCATGCTAGGGCCTCCTCGATATAATCCATCATGGTTTTCATGGCCGCTTCGGCGTCGGTCGGTCCGGGCCGCAGCACGGCGCGCAGATAGACGCCGTCGATCAGCGCCCCAATCGTGCGCGCGGTGCGCCGGGGGTGATCCGTCAACGGACGCAGCGCCACGATCAGATTCGATTCGAGGCGCCGATGATAGACGCGCAGCAGCCGGGCCGCCTCGGGTTCGGTCAGCGCCAACACATAGAAATTCAACCATGCGCTGATCGTTTCACGGCGAAAGTTTTGCGGCGCAAAATTGGCTTCGACAATCGCCTCGAGCCGCCGGTTGCGGCCCCGGCTTTGCAGCGCCGTCAGCACCGAAGTGCCATAGACACGCAGGATATAGCGCATCGCCTGAAGGAACATCTGATCCTTGGATCCGAAATAGTGATGCGCCAAAGCGGGCGACATGCCGGCGCGACGCGCGATCTGTGCCACCGTCACGTCCAGCGATCCGGCCTGCCCCACCTCGTGGATGACCGCGTTGATCAGCGCGGCTTTTCGGATAGGCTCGGCCCCAAGTTTCGGCATCATGCACCTGCAGTCGGAGTTTTCGGTTGCTTTTTGACTGTAACCGATCTTTAATTGACTGGTCAATCAACAATAGGGAGCCAATCATGACCTTTCCCCGCATCGCCGCCGCGCTGGTCTTGGGCACCGCGCTGACCGGCCCTGCCTTGGCCGCCGAACCCGAGCAATGCCAGGACGTCACCTTCTCGGATGTCGGCTGGTCCGACATCACGGCCACCACAGCGCTGGCCTCGACCGTTCTGCAGGCGCTGGGATACGAGACCGAGACCAAGATCCTGTCGGTGCCGGTCACCTATACCGCGCTTTCGACCGATGATGTGGACGTGTTCCTTGGCAACTGGATGCCGACCATGCAGGCCGACATCGCCCCCTATAGCGAGGCCGGCACGGTCGATACGGTTCGCACCAACCTGACCGGGGCGAAATACACCTTGGCCACCAACAAGGCCGGTGCCGATCTGGGCATCGACGATTTCGGCAAGATCGCCGAGCACAAGGACGCGCTGGACGGCCAGATCTACGGTATCGAGCCGGGCAATGACGGCAACCGCCTGCTGCTGGAAATGGTGGCCGAGGACAAGTTCGGGCTGGGCACCTTCGAGATCGTCGAATCCAGCGAACAGGGGATGCTGGCCCAGGTCAGCCGCGCATCGAATTCTGACAACCCGATCGTCTTCCTTGGCTGGGAGCCGCACCCGATGAACGCCCAGTTCGAAATGACCTATCTGACCGGCGGCGATGACATCTTCGGGCCGGATCTGGGCGGCGCCGAAGTGCGCACCAACACCCGCGCCGGCTATGTCGGGGAATGCCCGAACGTGGGCAAGTTCCTGCAGAATCTGGAATTCACCCTGGCGATGGAAAACGAGGTGATGGGCAAGATCCTGAATGACGGACAGGATCCGATGGCCGCCGCGAAAGAATGGCTGGCCGCCAATCCCGACGCCGCGACCGGCTGGCTTGACGGCGTGACGACCTTCGACGGCAACGACGCGCAGGCCGCTCTGTCCGAGGCGCTGAACGGCTGACCTCGCGCCCCGCCGTACCGGCGGGGCGATTTTCTCCGCAACTGCCACGTCGCGCCGCCGCGCAGCGGAACCGGACGCGACTTCGCGACAAGGGAATGCGCATGGAGCAGCTGACTTCGCTGGTAACCGACAACAAGATCCCGGTGGGCAGAACCGCCAAGGCCATCTTCGACTGGCTGAACGCGAATGCCGCGTGGCTTTTCAACGCCATTTCGACCGCGATGGACTGGCTGATCGGCCGGATCCTGGCCGGGCTGGAATTTCCCCACCCCTTCCTGTTCATCGCAATCGCGGTGGCCCTGACATGGGCCTTGCAGCGCAACTGGCGGCCCTGTCTGCTGGTGGCGCTGGGCTTGCTGTTCATTCTCAACCAGGGCTACTGGGATGAAACCTTGCAATCGCTGACCCTGGTACTGGCCGCCTGTATCGTTTGCATGGCGATCGGCGTTCCCATCGGGATCGCGGCGGCGCATCGGCCACGGCTTTACGCGTGGATGCGGCCGGTGCTGGACCTGATGCAGACCCTGCCGACCTTCGTCTATCTGATCCCGGCCATCGTCTTCTTCGGCATCGGTATGGTGCCCGGACTTCTGGCGACGGTGATCTTCGTGCTGCCCGCGCCGATCCGGCTGACCCAGCTTGGCATCAGCTCGACCCCGGATTCGCTGGTCGAGGCCGCACGCGCCTTCGGCGCCACCAATCGCCAGCTCCTGTGGAAGGTCGAACTGCCAAGCGCCCTGCCCCAGATCATGGCCGGGCTGAACCAGACGATCATGCTGTCGCTGTCGATGGTGGTCATCGCCGCGCTGGTCGGCGCATCGGGTCTGGGCGTGCCGGTGGTGCGCGCGCTGAACAGCGTCAACACCTCGCTGGGGTTCGAATCGGGCTTCGTGATCGTCATCGTCGCGATCATGCTGGACAGGATGCTGCGCATGGAGGGCCGGAAATGAGCGACACCTCACCCAACGCCGTGGAATTCGACAAGGTCTGCATCGTCTTCGGCGACGAGCCCGACAAGGCGCTGCCCCTGATGGACGAGGGGCTGGAACGCGGACCGATCAAGCAGGAAACCGGCCAGGTGCTGGGCGTCCACGATTGCAGCGTGAATGTCCGGCAGGGCGAGATCCTGGTCCTGATGGGATTGTCGGGTTCGGGCAAGTCCACCCTTCTGCGGGCGGTGAACGCGCTGAACGACGTCTGTCGCGGCGAGGTGCGCGTCTGGGATGGCCAGAAGATGATCTCTGTCACCGGCGCGGGCCGCAAGGCGCTGCGCGATCTGCGGCTCAGCAAGGTCGCGATGGTGTTCCAGCAGTTCGGCCTACTGCCTTGGCGGACCGTGCGCGAGAATGTCGGGCTGGGGCTGGAACTGGCTGGAATGTCGGTCAAGGACCGGCGCGACAAGGTGGATCGTCAGCTTGAGACCGTGGGCCTTTCGGAATGGGCCGAACGGAAGGTGGGCGAATTGTCAGGGGGGATGCAGCAGCGTGTCGGGCTTGCCCGCGCCTTCGCGACCGAGGCGCCGATCCTGCTGATGGACGAACCCTTCAGCGCGTTGGACCCGCTGATCCGGGCACGGCTGCAGGACGAGTTGCTGGAACTGCAGGAAAAGACCCAGCGGACGATCATCTTTGTCAGCCACGATCTGGACGAGGCGTTCAAGCTGGGCAATCGGATCGCGCTGATGGAGGGCGGTCGGATCGTGCAGATCGGCACCGCGCGCGAAATCATCGCCAACCCGGTCAACGACTATGTCGCCGATTTCGTCGCCCACATGAATCCGCTTGGGGTGCTGACCGCCGAAGACGTGGCCGAGCCCGGCGACGCCGAAGGCGCTCCGGTGCCACGCGACATGGCCGTGCGCGATGTGATGGGGCTTCTGGCGCAATCCGCAGCGCTTCCCGTCGAAGGCGGCGGACGGATCACCCGCGACGGGGTCCTTGCACGGCTGATTGATCCGCGGGGCGGACAAGAGGCAGGCTGAGGCGATCGCGCCTCAGCTGTTCAACAGGTCACGGTGATAGCGCTGCAGCAGCGCCAGCGCGACGACGAACAGGCCCAACCCCACCGCGAAGACATAGATCGCGGACACATAGTCGCCGACATATGATGGAAAGAAGGACCTTCGCATCTGTCCGATGATATGGATCAGCGGGTTGAACCACAGATAGCTGCGATAAGGTTCGGGCACGTCATCGAACACGAAGAAGATGCACGAGGCAAGAAACAGCGGACGTGAAATAATCGACCAAACCACCTGCCAGCTTGGGAAGGCGGTGAACAGGAAACAGTTCATCGTCCCCACACCGATCGCCAGGACCAGCATCATGACAAAGCTCAGCGCGATGCCCAGGATCTGCGGATCGGTGCGTGTCTCCTGGGTCAGCACGATGCCCGTGAAAACCAGATAGGCCACCAGGATCTGGGTGACACCGTTGACGGCGACCCGCCCGATAAGCGCATCGACGAAGGTCACCGCCGGATAGGCCAGCAACTGTTTCGAATAACGGATCGAAGCGGCGAGTTTGTTCGAGATGGAGTTATAGGCCAGGAACGGAACAACACCGGTGGCATAGAAGATCGCGAAGTTCGTTCCGATCGGGGGCGACCGGAAGCCAAGCGAGAAGATGGCCGTCAACAGGATAATCCCGCCCACCGGCTCGGCCACGGCCCAGAAATACCCGGCGGCCGAGCGGCCATAGGTCGTTGACATCTCGCGCAGGATCAATGCGCCGATGGAACGCAGACTGGCAAAGCTGCGCTGCTTGTGGATTTCGCGCAGGCGCGGGGTGTCGGGGCGATCGTCCCTGCGCCGCGTCGAGGTTGGAAAGGATATCTGCGACATTCGCGCCCGCTTCTGGTCCCTTGTCCGTCACGAACCCGTCAGGGATCGGTGCTGGAACTGTGCCGGGCGTTTATGTATGACACGCCACGACAGATCAACACACAGGCGGGAGATCCGCGCATGTCCGCCCAGACGCCTACTCGCAAGCCCGAAGACCAAAACGACGCGGACCGCTCCGATCCCCAGGCCGACCAGCGGCCCGGCTTTCTGGACCGTAAGAATATCGTCTCCCCGCTAGGCAAAGAGTCCCCCGAACCGGAAAAGTCAGAGTCGACCGGCAAAACCCCTGCCGCCAATCCAAGGGCCCGCAAGATGCGCGGCGGCAAACGGGCGGCCATACGAGGTTCGGACGCGGCGCCTCCGCCTGATGACAGCACGGCAACGGCTGTGCCGCGCGCGCCGGTCAAGCTGAGGAAGGCGGCTGCGGCGTCAAAGCCGCCAAAGCGCAAGGCCGCGCGCGAGGAACCGGTGCGGCCTCCGGCCCGAAAGGCCCACCTTGCGCGTCGCCATATCGGCATCGTGCTGACCTTCCTGCTGATGGTGATCGCGCCTGTGGCGGTCAGCGGTTGGTATCTGTACACACGCGCCGCCGACCAATACGCATCGTTTCTGGGCTTTTCTGTGCGCAGCGAATCCGGCCCGACCTCGTCCGATCTTCTTGGCGGGCTGACCTCACTGGTCGGCATGACCAGCAGTTCCAGCAGCGACACCGACATCCTGTACAAATTCATCCAAAGCCGTGATCTGGTCGAACGGGTGAACGCGCGGCTGGACCTGGCCGAGATCTGGTCCAAGGCGCCGAACGATCCGATCTTTTCCTTCTCGGGCAATTCCTCGCTGGAAGAACTGCTTGGCGAATGGGAACGGAAAGTCAGCGTCTACTACGATGACGGCATGATCGATCTGCGGGTCAAGGCATTCGCGCCCGAAGACGCCCGGGACATCGCGCAGGCGATCTTCGACGAAAGCACCTTGCTGATCAACCAGCTGAACGACATCGCCCGCGAGGATGCGCTGCGCTATTCGCGCACCGAACTGGCTGAATCGCTGGAGCGTCTGAAGGACGCGCGGCAAGCCGTAACCGAGTTCCGAAACCGCCACCAGCTTGTCGATCCGACCGCCGATGTTCAGGGTCAGGTGGGCGTCGTCACCTCGCTGCAACAACAGCTTGCCGAACAGCTTGTCTCGCTGGGGATGCTGCAGGCGAATGCCCAGCCAAACGACCCGCGCATCGAACAGACCCAGCTGCGCATCAACGTGATCCGCGACCAGATCCTTGCCGAGCGCCAGAAATTCGGGTCCGAGACCGCAACCGGCGAGGTGCTGTCCGAAGTGGTCGGCCGCTACGAATCCCTGTCGGTCGATCGCGAATTCGCCGAACGGACCTATACCGCTGCGCTGGCCGCCTATGACACGGCGCGTGGCGAGGCCGCGCGTCAGTCGCGCTATCTGGCGGCCTATATCAAGCCGACCCTCGCACAAGAGGCTGAATACCCCGAACGCGCCAAGCTGATGCTGATCATCGGTGGCTTCCTGATGGTGACCTGGGTGATCGGCGTGCTGATCTTCTACAGCCTCCGCGACCGGCGATGATCCATCTTGAAAACCTGACCAAGATCTACAAGCTGAATGGCCGCCGGAAGCCGGTGGCCAACAATATCACCGCGACGTTTCCCACCGGCGTTTCGGTCGCCCTGCTGGGTCGTAACGGGGCGGGAAAATCGTCGCTGCTGAGGATGATCTCGGGGTCGATGCTGCCAACGTCGGGACGGATCCTGTCCACCGGCACGATCAGCTGGCCGGTCGGCTTCTCGGGGTCGTTCAATGGCGAGTTGACCGGCGAACAGAACACCCGTTTCGTCGCCCGCGCCTATGGCGTCGACACCGAGGAAATGCGCGACTTCGTCGAGGATTTCGCGGAACTTGGCGATCATTTCTATCTGCCGTTCCGGACCTATTCGTCGGGGATGCGCGCAAGGCTGGCCTTCGGCGTGTCGATGGCGGTGCCGTTCGACACCTATCTGGTCGACGAGGTTTCGGCGGTCGGGGACGCGGCGTTCAAGGCCAAGTCGAACCGCCTGTTCAACGCACGCATGGCGAATGCCGGCGCTCTGGTCGTGTCGCATTCGATGCGGATGCTGCGCCAGACCTGCGATGCGGGCGCAGTGCTGGAGAATGGAAAGCTTAGCTATTTCCACGATATCGAGGATGCGATCGAGGTGCATCTGGCGAACATGGCACGCGCGGCGGCCGGCTGATCGGCAAGGATTGCGACAGCTTCGTGTCAGTGATGTTGCACGGCTGGCGTCCGAAACGCGGGCGTTCTAAGAAGCGGGCGAAACGACAGGCTACGAAGGCATCCTCATGAAGATCATCGTTCTGGGCGGAGACGGTTTCTGCGGTTGGCCCACCGCCCTGCATCTGTCCGCCAGAGGCCACGATGTGATCGTCGTGGACAATCTTTCAAGGCGCAAGATCGACGTCGAGCTGGAGGTCAGCAGCCTGACCCCGATCCGCCCCCTGGGCGAGCGTGTGCGCGCGTGGAACGAGCTGACCAACCACGCGATCCGGGTCGAGAATTTCACCGTTGGTGAACACTATCACCGGCTTCTGACCCTGCTGCGCGAGGAACAGCCCGATGCGGTGATCCATTTCGCCGAACAGCGCGCCGCGCCCTATTCGATGAAGTCCAGCTGGCACAAGCGCTATACCGTCAGCAACAACCTCAACGCCACCAACGACGTGCTGGCGGCGATCGTCGAAAGCGGCCAGGATATTCACCTGGTCCATCTGGGCACGATGGGCGTCTATGGCTACGGCACTGCGGGCATGAAGATCCCCGAAGGCTATCTGGATGTCCTGGTCGAGACCGAGAACGGCCCCCATCGGCAAGAGATCCTGTATCCCGCCAATCCGGGCAGCATCTACCACATGACCAAGACCCAGGATCAGCTGTTCTTCTTCTATTACAACAAGAATGACGGGGTGCGGATCACCGACCTTCATCAGGGCATCGTCTGGGGCACGCAGACCGAGGAAACCCGGATGGACCCTCGGCTGATCAACCGCTTCGACTATGACGGCGATTACGGAACGGTCCTGAACCGTTTCCTGATGCAGGCGGCGATCGGCTATCCGCTGACCGTGCACGGCACCGGCGGACAGACCCGCGCCTTCATCCACATCCAGGACACCTGTCGCTGCATCGAACTTGCGCTGACCAACCCGCCCGCGCGGGGCGACCGGGTGAATATCCTGAACCAGATGACCGAGACACACCGGGTCCGCGATCTTGCCAAGATGATCGCCGACCAGACCGGCGTCGAGGTCGCGTTCCTGAAGAACCCGCGCAACGAGGCTGACGAGAACGATCTGCACGTCGCCAACGACCGCTTCCTAGGGCTGGGGCTTGACCCCATCAAGCTGCAGGACGGCCTGCTTGCCGAGGTGCAGGAGATCGCGCGCAAATACGCCGACCGCTGCGACCGCGACAAGATCCCCTGCGTTTCGCAATGGCGCACCGGCTGACGCGCTTTCCAAACCGGAAACGACAGAATTCGGACCATCCTATGGAAAAGGCTCAGTACTCGGAATGCTGTCCGGCGATGGGTGCCTGACAGCAGCCGGACAACCGTTGTCTGAGGCAGGGGAACGGCGGGACAGCCCCGGCGGGGGCACGGATCGTCGCGCGTGAGCGCGATCTTCAGTCCGACAGCGACAGCGACCGCGGCTCCAGCACCATCACCGTGGGTTGTCGGGGCAGGCTGGACAGCGACACCGTCAATTCGCTGCCGCCCACCCGCTGGATCAGGAACTGATCCGACATTCCGGTCAGAAATGCTTCAAGCCGCGAGGGGCCGAACCAGTGCATCGGGATGACGACCGAACTGCGCAGCCGTGAGACGACGCGCATCATCGCGTTCAAGTCCATCGTATAACTGCCATCGACCGGGACCATCAGCACATCGACCCGCCCCAGCGCCGCATATTGCGCGTCGCTGAGTTCCTGATGCAGATGGCCCAGATGCGCGATGCACAGATTTGCGGTCTCGAACACGAAGATCGAGTTCGCGTCTTCCTCGACAGTGCCCCAGCTGCGGATATCAGAGGTCACGTTGCGGATCAGTACCTCGCCCAGTTCCAGGTGATGATCGGCGGCAACGCCGAAGCTGTCCTCGGACCAGCCGCGCAACACATGCGGGATTCCCTCGATGCGGTCGGTCCAGTGCGAGGAATGCGCACGGTTCATCGTCACCACGTCCGGGCGGAACCCGGTCGGCCCCGGATTGCCGTTATAGTCGGTGATAATCGACACTCCGTCCTCGGTGCGGATCAGGAACATCGAATGCCCGACATAATGGATGCGGACGGCGCCTTCCGGCGCGGGATCTGTCCATGCCGCCCGGTGCAGATATTCGATCCCCGGCGCGGCATCGGCGATCGCGATGCAGTGGCTGAACCGGCGCGACTGCTGCGCGTCGGCGGGTTCTGCGGCCACCAGCGCCAGGCCCATCAGGACGACGGCGGAAAGAACGGTCCTGAATGTCATCGCGAAACGCTGGCCCATGAAGAACAGCATAGCTTCGCCAGCAGCCTTCACCCAAAGCCTGCCGCGTCACTTTCGCGTGACATGAACGGTGCCTGCCTAATTGTCGCGCAGTGCCGCGCGTGCCGCCGCCTCGCTGTCATAGATCGTCGGGCGGCGGCACGCCTGCAGCGTTTCGCCCAGGCGACGGCGCAGGAACGCGCTTGAGGAATAGCGCGTCACCCGGCCATACAGGCGTGTTTCCAGATCGCCGACCATCTCGGACCAGTCATGGGACACGCGGTCGTCGATGCGGGTCAGGTCATAATTGACGACGACATCGACGCGGCGGCCCAGCCCGCCGATCTCGGCCTCGACGGCGCGGCGCACGGATGCCACGTCGTCTGCGTCCCTGATCGTCATGCGCGACAGGTTGATGAACAGCATGTCCCGGCCGGCGTCGAAATGGACCCGCCGGCCAAGCGGGATATCCAGCATCTGATCGCGCAACCCCATCGGCTGATCACGGAAGATGCGCGGGTCCATCCGGGCGGGCCGGTCCATCAGCGGTGCAAAACCCATCAGCGGCAACACATCGCGATCAGGGTCGATGCCGGGCGCGATCTCGGTCAGGCGAAGTCCGTCGTGATGCAATTCGAACACGCAGCGTTCAGTGACGAACATCACCGGCCGTTGCAACTTGCGCGCCCGGCTGCCCGAAAAGGTGATCTGCTGGACCGTCTGGATGAATTTCTGCGCCCGCCCCTCGGTTCGGATCTTAAGGCGCCCGTCACCGATCGCGATATCCAGCCCGCCTGCGGTAAAGGTGCCCGCGAAGACCAGCCGTCGCGCGTTCTGGCTGATATTGATGAAGCCGCCAGCCCCGGCCAGCCGCGTTCCGAACCGGCTGACATTGACGTTGCCGTGACGGTCGGCCTCGGCCATGCCCAGGCAGGCCATGTCCAGCCCGCCGCCGTCATAGAAGTCGAATTGCTGGTTCTGGGCGATGATCGCCTCGGTGTTGATCGCCGCGCCGAAGTCCAGCCCCGACGCGGGCTGGCCGCCGATCACACCGGGTTCGGCGGTCAGCGTCACGTGGTCCAGCAAGCCTTCCTCGGCCGCGATCGAGGCGACGCCCTCGGGCATGCCGATGCCCAGGTTGACGACACCGCCAATGGGCAGTTCGAACGCACAGCGCCGCGCGATCACCTTGCGGATGTCCAGCGGCAAGGGCGTGGTCCCGTCCTGCGGCGCACGAAACCTGCCGGTGAAGTAACGGTTATACTGCGTGGCATAGGTCTGCGGGTGCAGTTCGGGCGGCGCCACGACCACGGCATCGACCAGCGCGCCGGGAATGACGACATCGCGCGCGCACAGACTGCCACCAGCAACGATCTGGTCAACCTGAACGATCACCACGCCGCCCGAATTCCGCGCCGCCATCGCCTGCGCCAGATTGTCCAGAATCAGCGCCTCGCGTTCCATCGTGACATTGCCGCGCTCATCCGCGGTCGAGCCGCGCAGCAGCGCGACGTGAATCGGCATCGCGCGATAGAACAGACGCTCGGTACCGTCGATCGTCGTCAACTGGACCAGTTCATCGGTCGCGGCGTCGCTGATCCTGCCCCCGCCAAGCCGAGGGTCCACGAACGTCTCCAGCCCGACATGGGTCAGCGTTCCCGGCTTTCCCGCGGCGATATCGCGATACAGATGGCTGATGACGCCTTGCGGAAAGTTCCAGCCGGCGATCTCGCCCCTCACCGCCCGCGCGCCAAGGGCGGGGATCAGCCCCCAGTGACCGCCGATGACGCGGGCGACCAGGCCAGGCGCGCAAAGACGGTCCAGCCCGCGCCCCTTGCCGTCGCCCTGCCCCGCCGCGAAGATCAGCGTCAGATCGCGCGGCTCGCCTGTGGCCTCGAATCGATCGGCAACCGCCTTCAGCAACCCGTCCGGCACCCCGGCACCGACAAAGCCCGACGTCGTCACCGTATCGCCCGAATGGATCAGGGCGGCGGCATCGCGGGGCGAAACGACCTTTTTCGGCATCGTGTCCTCGGAACAGCGGATCAGACCAGCTTAGCCCGGACCGATCCACGTTCAAGCCATGCCGTCACGCGCCCTTCACACGCGACGCATTTTGGCGGCCGATCTACTGGATTCGAACCCAGTTCTGGCTCTTGCACAGAAGCCCGCCCGCGACGCAGCCCGACAGGCTCATCCGGTCGCCGGCGACGCTGGCCTTGCCCTGATAGACCTTGTTGTTGGCGGGTCGCCAGACCTTGCCTTCATAGTTTCCGCCCCCCTGCGCGGCCATGTCGATCACGATCTGACGGCCGATGTTGGGGGATTTGTATTCGCTCTTGTCCTTGAAGGTCCGGCTGATCGTGCCGCAGAACGCAGATCCGCAGGGCGCGATTGTGACATAGGCGAACGCCCCCTCATCTGGCTGGGTCTGCCAGACGCCTTCGATAGGGTCGGCGCCCGCAGCGGTGGCGGCAAGCAGAAAGGCGGTGGCGGCGGCAAGCAACTTCATATCAGTCCTCCTCGGGATACCTCGTCCGAATCCTGACCGCAGCGCCGCGTTCCGGCAAGCCTGACGTGAGGTCGCGCCCTTCCCCTTGGCTGTGGGACATGCCAAAGAAGGCGCGTTCAGACGACCGAAAGCAAAAACATGATCCTCTATCCCGCCATCGACCTGAAAGACGGCAACTGCGTGCGCCTGCTTCGCGGTGACATGGAAGCGGCGACCGTCTTCGGCAGCGATCCGGCCGCCCAGGCCCGCGCGTTCCAGGATGCAGGCGCGGAATGGCTGCATCTGGTTGATCTGAACGGCGCGTTCGAGGGAAAGCCGGTCAATGCCTCTGCGGTCGAGGCGATTCTGGATGCCATCGACATCCCCGCGCAGCTTGGCGGCGGGATCCGCGACATCGCAACCATCGAGGCCTGGCTGTCGCGCGGACTGCGCCGGGTCATTCTGGGCACCGTGGCGGTCGAAGACCCCGATCTGGTTCGCGAGGCGGCGGATGCGTTTCCCGGTCGGATCGCGGTCGGGATCGACGCCCGCAACGGCAAGGTGGCGACGCGTGGATGGGCGACCGAGACGACGATCACCGCAACCGATCTGGCCCGCCGGTTCGAGGACGCGGGCGTCGCCGCGATCATCTACACCGATATCGACCGTGACGGTGCCATGCAGGGGCCGAACATCCCGGCGACCGAGGCGCTGGCGCGCGCGGTCAGCATTCCGGTGATCGCCTCGGGCGGGGTGTCGTCGATGGATGATCTTCGGGCGCTGGCGCGGACCCGGGTCATCGCGGGGGCGATTTCGGGCCGGGCACTGTATGATGGCGCGCTGGATCTTTCGCAGGCGCTGACCGCGCTGCGACACGACGGCGCCGGATCGGCCTAGCCCGGCACACCCAGCCCGACCGGCGCGTTCAGCCAGCCGCGGACATTCGGCCCGCGCGACCGACGCGGCGCGGACTTGGGAGCGGACTTTATCGCGGCGAAGCTGTCAAGGCCGCTGGCCAGCGCATCCGCGCCTGCGCTGATGGCATCAGCCCGGATCGCGCGTGCAGGCGCTGAGGTCAATGCCCCCACACCGTCGGCAAGATATTCGATCCCCGCGGCGGTGGCGTTCGTCGATGCGTCGCGCATGTTCATCATCCTTTACATCAA
Source organism: Paracoccus maritimus (assembly GCF_025195095.1). Taxonomy (GTDB): domain Bacteria; phylum Pseudomonadota; class Alphaproteobacteria; order Rhodobacterales; family Rhodobacteraceae; genus Paracoccus; species Paracoccus maritimus. The sequence continues at coordinate 102,290 of NZ_JANAVZ010000003.1, forward strand.
GACCCGGCTGGTCTGTCTCTTATGTGCCCTATATGGCCGGGCTGGATGGGCGGACCAGCCCCGGATCGTGCAAGGTCGCTATGCCCGGCACGCATCGCTGTGCCGCCCGGCGCCTCATCACGGCTCTGGTCGACGGGGAATTTTCGAACTACAACCGGCGCGACCGCAGCAAGGGCAACCAGACGCATGCTGAAAACCCGGATCATCCCGTGCCTGGACGTGGCGGACGGCCGCGTCGTGAAGGGCGTGAATTTCGTCGATCTGATCGACGCCGGCGACCCCGTCGAGGCGGCCAGAGCCTATGACGCCGCCGGCGCGGACGAGATCTGCTTTCTCGACATTCACGCCACCCATGAAAACCGTGGCACGATGTTCGATCTGGTCACCCGCACCGCCGAACAGTGTTTCGTGCCGCTGACGGTCGGCGGCGGCGTACGCACCCACCACGATGTCCGCGCCCTGCTGCTGGCAGGCGCCGACAAGGTCAGCTTCAATTCGGCCGCCGTCGCCGATCCGGATGTCGTGGCCGCCGCCGCCGACCGCTTCGGCAGCCAGTGCATCGTCTGCGCGATCGACGCCAAGACCGTCGCCGACGGCCGGTGGGAGATTTTCACCCATGGCGGTCGCAAGCCGACCGGCATCGACGCCGTCGAATTCGCCCGAACGGTGGCGGCGAAGGGGGCGGGCGAAATCCTGCTGACCAGCATGGACCGCGACGGCACACGCGCGGGGTTCAACCTGCCGCTGACGCGCGCGATCGCGGATGCCGTGAACGTGCCAGTCATCGCATCGGGTGGGGTGGGCACGCTGGATCACCTAGTCGAGGGCGTGTCCGAAGGCCATGCCAGCGCAGTGCTAGCCGCCTCGATCTTCCATTTCGGCACCTTCACCATCGCCGAGGCCAAGGCCCACATGGCCGCCGCCGGCATCCCGATGAGGCTGACATGACCGCCCTGCAACGCCTCTCGGACACGATTGCGGCCCGCAGGACCGCCGATCCGGACAGCAGCTGGACCGCGAAGCTGCTGGCAACCGGCCCCGAAAAATGCGCCGAGAAATTCGGCGAGGAATCGATCGAGGCAATCATCGAAGCCGTCAGGGGCGATCGTCAGCGCCTGACCTCGGAAGCCGCCGACGTGCTGTATCACCTGCTGGTCATGCTGGCCGCCCGCGACCTGACGCTTGCGGATGTCGAGGCAGAGCTGCTGCGGCGCGAAGGCGTATCGGGGATCGCCGAGAAGGCTGCAAGAAAGTAGCCGGGGCGAATCCTCTCTGACGCGAATCCCTTCCCCTTGACCACTTTCCGGGGCTATAAGCGACCGAACCGCCGCGAATGCGACAAATGGCGGCACCAGAACACGGCAGAGGACGGCATGAGCAACGATTCCGACAACGGCACGCATCACGAAGGCGACGTGGCCTTCATCCAGTCGCTGGCCGAATTGCTGAACGCCAGCGAGTTGAGCGAGATCTCGGTCAAGCGCGAGTACGGCGAACACGACCGGCTGACCGTCAGCCTGTCGAAGCACGGCAAGCAGGTCACCTATGCAAGCGCACCCGCTGCGGCGCCCGCACCCGCCGCAGCACCGCACCCCGCTTCCACAGCCTTATCCAACACGGCACCCGCCGGCGGCAGCGAAGATCCGGCCAGCCTGCCCGGCGCGGTCACATCACCGATGGTCGGCACGGCCTATCTGTCGCCCGAACCCGGCGCGGCAGCCTTTGTCCAGATCGGTCAGAGCGTGGCCGAGGGCGAGACGTTGATGATCGTCGAGGCGATGAAGACTATGAACCACATCCCCTCTCCGCGCGCGGGCACCGTCAAGCGGATTCTGGTCGATGACGGCAGCCCGGTCGAGTTCGGTGCCCCCCTGATGGTCGTCGAGTGAGGGCCTGATGTTCGACAAGATCCTGATCGCCAACCGGGGCGAGATCGCCCTGCGCGTGATCCGCGCCTGCCGCGAAATGGGCATCGCCTCGGTCGCAGTCCATTCCACGGCAGACGCTGACGCGATGCATGTGCGCATGGCCGACGAATCCGTGTGCATCGGCCCCGCCCCATCTTCGGCCAGCTATCTTTCGATGCCCGCGATCATCTCGGCCTGCGAGATCACCGGCGCGCAGGCCATCCATCCCGGCTATGGCTTCCTGTCCGAGAACGCCGCCTTTGTGCAGATGGTCGAGGATCATGACCTGACCTTCATCGGTCCGCGTGCCGAACATATCCGCATCATGGGCGACAAGATCACCGCCAAGGACACCATGAAGGCGCTAGGCGTGCCCTGCGTTCCGGGCAGCGATGGCGGCGTTGATGACATGGACACCGCCAAGACGGTCGCGGCGCAGATCGGCTATCCGGTGATCATCAAGGCCACCGCCGGCGGCGGCGGGCGTGGCATGAAGGTCGCGCAGGACGAAAAGGGCCTCGAGTCCGCGTTCCGCACCGCGCGCGCCGAGGCCAAGGCCGCATTCGGCAACCCCGATGTCTATATCGAGAAATATCTTCAAAGGCCGCGCCATATCGAAATCCAGGTGTTCGGCGACGGCAAGGGCCGCGCGGTGCATCTGGGCGAACGGGACTGTTCGCTGCAGCGCCGCCACCAGAAGGTTCTGGAAGAGGCCCCCGGCCCCGCGATCACCGACGAACAACGCGCCCGGATCGGCAAGGTCTGCGCCGACGCGGTCGCCAAGATCGGCTATGCCGGCGCCGGCACGATCGAATTCCTGTTCGAGGACGGCGAGTTCTATTTCATCGAGATGAACACCCGCCTGCAGGTCGAACATCCCGTCACCGAGGCGATTTTCGGTGTCGATCTTGTCCGCCAGCAGATCCGTGTCGCGGCGGGCGAGGAAATGGAGTTCGAACAGGAAAACCTGTCGATCCGCGGGCACGCGATCGAAGTCCGCATCAATGCCGAGAAACTGCCCGCCTTCAGCCCCTGTCCGGGCAAGATCACGCAGTATCACGCACCGGGCGGGCTGGGCGTTCGCGTGGATTCCGCCCTCTATCAGGGCTATTCCATCCCGCCCTATTACGACAGCCTGATCGGCAAGCTGATCGTTCATGGCCGGGACCGGACCGAGGCTCTTGCCCGCCTTGACCGTGCCCTGGGCGAAATGATCGTGGACGGCGTCGATACGACGATGCCGCTGTTCCGCGCCCTGCTGCAGGAACCCGACATCCAGTCCGGCGCCTATTCGATCCACTGGCTTGAACGCTGGCTGGAAAAGCAATTCGGCTGACGCGGGCCGGATGCTGACCGCCTCGCAACTGCTGTCGGGCTATGCGCGCGGGGTCTTTCCGATGGCCGAAAGCGCGGATGATCCTCGTCTCTACTGGTTCGATCCGCCGATGCGGGGCGTGTTGCCGGTGGGCGGCGTTCATGCTTCGCGATCGCTGCGACGCGACTTGCGTCGCGGTGGCTGGTCCGCGCATCCGGACGGCGATTTCGACGCGATCGTGGCCGCCTGCGCGGCACGCGACGTGACCTGGATCAATGCGCCGCTTGTCCGGCTGTATCGCGACATACACCGGGGCGGCCACGCCCATGCACTTGAAATCCGCCATGACGATCAATTCGCAGGCGGCATCTTCGGCATCACACTGGGCGGCGCGTTTTTCGGGGAATCGATGGTTTCGGCACGGACCAACGGATCGAAGATGGCTCTGCTGTGGATGTCATCACATCTGTCGCGTTGCGGTTTCAGCCTGTTCGACACCCAGTTCCTGACGCCGCATCTGGCACGCATGGGCGGGATCGAAATACCCCGCGCCGTCTATCATCGAAGGCTGTCAGAGGCGCTGAGACAGCGTGCGGAATTCAATGCCGTAGCGATCCAGAGCGACCGTCAGCTTTTGCAGGAAATCACCCAGACGTCATAGCGCGCATCGTCCAGCGCGGACAACGCGGGCGAGCTGGCGATCATCCAGCCGCTGAACAGGGTCACGTTCTGGGACAGGTCGGCGATGGTCAGCTGCGCAAAGGCGTCCGAGCTTGGATCGCCTGCCGGATAGCGGCATTCGCCCAACCTGACCTCAAGCCGGCCGTGACGCACCGCATCGCCGACCTGCAGTTCAAGATCGGCGGTCCGGCCAGAAACCTTGTCCAGAACGCGCAGCAATGCGCCGCCGGCGCGCGCCACGTCCTGTGCGCCCGCGGGTGTCCCGATCAGCAACGCGATCATCAGCGCCCGGATCATCACGGCGCGGGCCCTTCGTCCTGGGATTGGCTGTCGACGAACTTCATCATCAACTGGATCAGGCTGACCGCCCCCTGCACATCCTCGATCTCGTCACCGGGTGCGAGATTGTCCAGACTGCCGCCCGGCTGGATCTGGATATAGGCACCGCCAAGCAGCCCGTCGGACTGAATGATCGCGGCGCTGTCGGCGGGCAGCACGATCTCATTAGGGATACGCAGCGTGGCGTCGGCCATGTAAGTCTGCGGATTCAGCGACACGGACGCAACGCGGCCGATCTTGACCCCGGCCAGCCGCACTTCGGTTCCGGCCGCGACGCCATCGACATCGGGAAACGAGGCGGTCACATCATAGCCGGCCTTTCCCGGCAACAGATCGCCGCCAAGCGCCCAGGCGATGAACCCTGCCGCAACGACAAGAACGGCGAACCCGGCAAGCAGTTCTGCCCGCTGTTCGGCGCGATGCTCGGCCGCAGTCGTCATCTATTCGGGTTGCCACGCATCATAGTCTTTGCGCGCAACCGGATCGGCACGGTAAAGCGACCCTTCGGGATGATAGGCTGCGGGCGTGCCGGTCATGTTCGGCACATGCGGCTGTTCCCACGGCTTGCGGGCCAGAGGCGCGCTGGTCGGCGGCTCATCCCAGGTGTGGTGAAGCCAGCCGTGCCAGTCGGGGCTGACCCGGCTTGCCTCGGATTCGCCCTTGAAGATCACCCAGCGGCGCGAACCGTCCTTGTTCTGGTAGAAGATGTTGCCCTGATCATCCTCGCCGACCTTGGTGCCGTTCCGCCAGGTCCAGACCTGCGTGTTGATGGTCTGGCTGTTCCACCAGGTCAGGGCGCGAAGCAGAAACGACATGGCTGTGAACCTCTTCCTTCAAGCACTGCCCGAGATATGGCGCAACTTCCATGGAAGGTCCAGCCTTGGCGGCATCGCAAACCAACCATCCTTGGGAATGCGACAACCGTTTCAGGTCACGCATCGCGCGTCGCCCACATGCGCCGCGCGGCCGGTCCGTCATCCGGCTGACGCGCTTTCCTTTTTCTGATCCGCGTGAATCAGCAGCGGCTTGACCGAGGCGTTGTCGACAGCATCCTCGTTCACCACGACTTCCTCGACGCTGTCCATGCCCGGCAGATCGAACATCGTGTCCAGAAGGATGTCCTCCATGATCGAGCGCAGACCGCGCGCACCGGTCTTGCGCGAGATGGCCCGCTTGGCAATCGCGTTCAGTGCGTCGTCGGTGAAGGTCAGCTGCACGCCTTCCAGATCGAACAGACGCTGATACTGCTTGACCAGGGCGTTCTTCGGCTTGGTCAGGATGATGATCAGCGCTTCTTCGTCCAGATCGGTCAGCGTCGCGATCACCGGCAGACGGCCCACGAATTCCGGGATCAGGCCGAATTTCAGCAGATCCTCGGGCTCCAGCTCCTTGAATACCTCGCCGACGCCGCGTTCGTCATTGTCCTTGACGGTCGCACCAAAGCCGATCGCCGTGCCCTTGTTGCGTTGCGAGATGATCCGGTCCAGCCCCGCGAAGGCACCGCCACAGATGAACAGGATGTTGGTCGTGTCCACCTGCAGAAATTCCTGCTGCGGGTGCTTGCGGCCGCCCTGCGGCGGAACGCTGGCGACGGTTCCTTCCATGATCTTCAGCAGGGCCTGCTGCACCCCCTCGCCCGACACGTCGCGGGTGATCGACGGGTTGTCGGACTTGCGGGTGATCTTGTCGACCTCGTCGATATACACGATGCCGCGCTGCGCGCGTTCGACGTTGTATTCGCTGGCCTGCAACAGCTTCAGGATGATGTTCTCGACATCCTCGCCGACATACCCGGCCTCGGTCAGCGTCGTGGCGTCGGCCATCGTGAAGGGCACATCCAGGATGCGCGCCAGGGTCTGTGCCAGCAGCGTCTTGCCGCAGCCGGTCGGGCCGATCAGCAGGATGTTCGACTTGGCCAGCTCGATATCGGCCTTCGATGCGTGGTTCAGACGCTTGTAGTGGTTATGCACGGCGACCGACAGAACGCGCTTGGCGTGTTCCTGCCCGATCACATAGTCGTCAAGAACCTGACAGATCTCGCGCGGTGTCGGCACGCCTTCACCGGATTTCAGACCGGTGGACTTGGTTTCCTCGCGGATGATGTCCATGCACAGCTCGACGCATTCATCGCAGATGAACACGGTCGGGCCCGCAATCAGCTTGCGTACCTCGTGCTGGCTCTTGCCGCAGAAACTGCAGTAAAGCGTGTTCTTGCTGTCGCCGCCGGACTGGTTCGCCATCGTCCACTTCCTTGATTGCCGCCGGTCTGCCGACCCGCGGGCGATGCCGGTTTCCCTTCCGCGCATCGCTTCGGTGATCTTCCGGGCGTCCATCAGGACCGCCACGGTGAATTCGCGCCATGTTAGGGGTGACGTCGCCGCGTCACAATCCCCATAAAGGCTATTTCTTCTCGGGTTCGGCCTTGCCGCGCGGCTCCAGAACCTCGTCGATCAGACCCCATTCCTTCGCCTCGTCGGGCGACATGAAACGATCCCGCTCCAACGCCTCTTCGACCTCTTCCAGCGATTTGCCGGTATGTTTCACATAGATTTCGTTCAGGCGGCGCTTCAGCTTCTCGGTCTCGCGGGCGTGGATCAGAATATCGGTCGCTTGGCCCTGATACCCCCCCGAGGGCTGATGGACCATGACACGGCTGTTGGGCAGCGAATGGCGCAGACCCGGTTCCCCCGCGGCCAGCAGCAGCGATCCCATCGAGGCCGCCTGCCCGACCACCAGCGTCGAGACGCGCGGACGGATATACTGCATCGTGTCATAGATCGACAGGCCCGAGGTCACCACACCGCCGGGGCTGTTGATGTACATGCTGATGTCCTTCGAGGGGTTTTCCGCCTCGAGGAAAAGAAGCTGAGCACAGATCAGCGTGGACATGCCGTCATGGACCGGCCCCGAAACGAAGATGATCCGTTCCTTCAGCAGTCGCGAGAAGATGTCATAGGCACGCTCGCCCCGCGAGGTCTGTTCCACCACCATGGGCACGAGGGTGTTCATGTAGAATTCTGCCGGATCGCTCATGTTCTGTCCTTGCCTGTTGTCCCTTGGTGCCGCGATTCGACCGGGCTTGATCCCATCTCTTAGCCGCGAAAGGTTGACAGAGTCTTAGTAACCGGCAAGGTCCGCCGCAAGGGATGGAACGAAATTCGACGAAAGCCATATATCTGGCATGACGGCAGGAGACGGGCATGAAACTGATCGTGGGCCTGGGCAATCCGGGCGCGAAATACGCCGCGAACCGGCACAATATCGGCTTCATGGCGCTGGATCGCGTGGCCGAGGACCACGGGCTGGGACCATGGAAGTCCCGCTTCCAGGGGCTTGCCGCCGAGGGTCGTCTGGGCGAGACGCGCGTCACCTTGCTGAAGCCGCAGACGTTCATGAACCTGTCCGGACAAGCTGTGGGCGAGGCGATGCGCTATCTGAAGCTGACGCCCGGCGACGTGATCGTTCTGCATGACGAACTGGACCTGATGCCCGGCAAGTGCCGCGTGAAGCAAGGCGGCGGACATGCCGGGCATAATGGGCTGCGGTCGATCCATCAGCATCTCGGCGCCGATTACATGCGGGTTCGACTGGGGATCGGGCATCCCGGACACAAGGACCGGGTCGCGGGCTATGTGCTGTCGGATTTTGCCAAGGCCGATCAGGACTGGCTGGACAATCTGCTGCGCGGTATCTCCGACGGCGCGGCCGCATTGGCGGCAGGCGATGCCGGCCGCTTTCAGAACGCGGTCGCCCAACGCACCGCGCGGCCCCGCAGCGGCACCGGAGACGCCGCCGGCAACGGCGACAGAACTGGCAGCGGCCCGGACGCGCCACGCAAGGCTCCGCCCCCCAAGCCCGCCGCCGCACCTGCCGCCGCACCTGCCGCCGAGCCGCCAGCCAGCTTCGCCGACCGGCTGCGCGCCCTGACCGAGCGATTCAAGTGAGTGATCAGCCGGTTCGCGACGCGTTTCGCGATCAGGCGCGATCCTGCGCCGCGCTTGGATCCCCGTTCACCGCCGCGCTGTGTGCGTCGCTGGCACGGATCCTGGATGCCGATCACGGCCGGGTCGCGGCCCGCGTGCTGGGCTGGCCCGGCGACCCGACAAGCCGGGCGGATTCGGTGCCACTGCGGCTGTGCGGTGCGCTGCATGCGCTGGTTCTGACTGGTGCAGACCCGGCGCTGGCCGCGACATATCGCGCGCGCGTCGTTGATGAGACTGCAATTCTTGCCGCGCTGCTGACGCATGAAGACACGGTTCTGGATTTGCTGGACAGCCCACCACAGACGAATGAGGTCGCGCGGTCGGCAGCGATCATCACGGCCGCGCGGTTTCTGGGCACCTGTTGCAAATTGCCGATCCGGGCGCTGGAATTGGGGGCCTCGGCCGGGTTGAACCTCAATTTCGGGCGTTATCATCTGTCACCGGTTCCCGCCGACCTGTCCTCAGGGGTGCCGGCATTACCTGACGGCGACCCGGTCGCCGTATCCGGACACGAAGATCCCCCCGATGAGGTGTACCTGCGCCCTGACTGGCACGGCGACGCGCCAACCGGCGATGTCGCCGTGATCGATGCCGAGGGCGTCGATCTTCGGCCGATCGACCCGATCACCGACGGGCTGCGGCTGATGGCCTATTGCTGGGCCGATCAGGATGTGCGCCTGGCACGGCTGCGGGCGGCATTGGCGCTTGCGCGCACCCACCCTCCGCGTGTCGCGGCAGGCGACGCGGCAGGCTGGTTGCAGGATCGTCTGTCCCGCCCCGCGCCGGGACGGCTGACGCTGGTCTATCATACGGTCGCCGCACAGTATTTCCCGCAATCGACGCAGGTCGCCTGCGAAGCCGCGCTGCAAGCGGCCGCAGCCGCGGCCGATGCCACCGCGCCCGTCGCGCATTTCGCTATGGAGGCCGATGGCGGCGAGGGCGCGGCTTTGACGCTGCGGCTTTGGGATGGGCACGCGCGCGGCTGGCATCTGGGCCGCGCCGATTTCCATGGAAGATGGGTCCGCTGGAACCCCATTGCGACCCAGGGGCTTGGCGAGGGGCGCGCGGACCGCTAGCCTTGTGATCAACACGAGGAGGCACCGATGGAGCCATCGCTGAACGTCATGGGCGGGGTGCTGCAACCCTGTTCGAAGGACCCTGTGACAGGGTTCTATCGCAACGGTTGCTGCGATACCGGTCCCGAAGACGCCGGAAGCCACACGGTCTGCGTCATTGTCACCGCAGAGTTTCTGGCGATGTCTGCGTATCTGGGCAACGACCTCAGCACGCCGCGGCCGGAATTCCGCTTTCCCGGCCTGAAACCCGGAGACCGCTGGTGCCTGTGCGCCGCGCGCTTCATGCAGGCCGCGCAGGAACTGGCGGCACCGAAAGTCGTGCTAGAGGCGACCCATGCGGCGGCGCTTGACATCCTGCCGCTTGAACTGCTGCGCGCCCACGCGGTGGCCGACCCGCAGGGGTAACAAGGCGGCCCGCGATCCGCAGGCCACCAGAGGCGCATCTCAGGTCTGGATATCGACGCCCAGATGCTTGGCGACGGTGAAGATATCCTTGTCGCCACGACCGCACATATTCATCACGATGATGTGGTCGGCAGGCAGGTCGGGCGCGATCTTCATCACATGGGCCAGCGCGTGGCTGGGCTCTAGCGCCGGAATGATGCCTTCGGTCTCGCAGCACAGCTGGAACGCCTTCAGCGCCTCGTCATCGGTGATGCTGACATATTCCGCCCGGCCCATATCCTTCAGCCATGCATGCTCGGGTCCGATGCCCGGATAGTCCAGACCGGCGCTGATCGAATGCCCTTCCAGGATCTGGCCGTCCTTGTCCTGCAGCAGATAGGTCCGGTTGCCGTGCAGGACCCCGGCGCGTCCACCCGACAGGCTGGCGCAGTGTTCCATACGGTCATCGACGCCCTTGCCACCGGCCTCGACACCGATGATGCGCACCTCCTTGTCGTCAAGGAACGGGTAGAACAGTCCCATCGCGTTCGATCCGCCACCAATCGCCGCGACGATCGTATCGGGCAGCCGGCCCTCGCGCGGCATGATCTGTTCCTTGACCTCCTTGCCGATGATCGACTGGAAATCGCGGACCATCGCCGGATAGGGATGCGGCCCCGCGACCGTGCCGATGCAGTAGAACGTGTCGCGCACATTGGTGACCCAGTCGCGCAGCGCATCGTTCATCGCATCCTTCAGCGTACCGCGACCGCTGGTCACGGGCACCACATCGGCCCCCAGCAGGCGCATGCGGAACACGTTCGGTGCCTGACGTTCAACGTCATGCGCGCCCATATAGACGACGCATTTCAGCCCGAAGCGCGCACAGACCGTGGCCGTCGCGACGCCATGCTGCCCCGCGCCGGTTTCCGCGATGATCCGCGTCTTGCCCATGCGGCGGGCCAGCAGGATCTGGCCCAAGACGTTGTTGATCTTGTGGGCGCCGGTATGGTTCAGCTCGTCCCGCTTCATGTAGATCCTGGCGCCACCCAGACGTTCGGACAGGCGCTCGGCGTGATAGAGCGGGCTGGGACGACCGACATAATGGGTCCACAGATCGTCCATCTCGGCCCAGAAATCCGCATCGGTCTTGGCGCGTTCGTATTCGGCTTCAAGTTCCAGGATCAGCGGCATCAGCGTTTCGCTCACAAAGCGGCCGCCATAGATGCCGAAACGGCCCTGTTCGTCGGGGCCATGCTTGAAGCTGTTCACCAGATCATCGGCCATGGGTCTGCCTTCGCGGTTGGAATGGGTATTTCAGGCAAAGAAGAAGCCTAGAGAGGTTTCTTATAGCCGATATGGCTTGGGGTGAAGCCCATGCGGTCATAGAAGCGATGCGCGTCTTCCCGCGATCGGTTGGTGGTGAATTGGATCAGGCCGCAACCCGCCGCGCGGGCGCGGGCTTCGGCGTCGCGGATCAGCGCCTCGCCCAGGCCATGTCCACGTTGGTCCGATGCGACGCGGACGCCTTCGATCTGGGCGCGGCGCGCGGCCGACAGCGACAATCCCGAGATGAAGGTGATCTGGTAGCAGGCGACGATCCGGCCCTGCGCCTCTGCGACGATCAGATGGTTCTGCCCTTCGGCCTGCATGGCATCGAACGCAGAAAGATAATGCGCGGACACCGCACCTTCGCGGGTGCGGCCCAGCACATCATCCGCCAGCAGGTCGCAGACCGCTGGCACGTCGGCGCGCGTCGCGCCCCGGAAAACAGGCAATTCTGCCGTCATTGGTCGGAAGGGGGCGCAGATGCGGCGGCGATGAAGTCGCGGATCAGCCCGTCATCCTTGATGCCGGGCGCCGTCTCGACACCGGAACTGACATCGACGACCGGCGCCCCGGTCAGCCGGATCGCCTCGGCGACATTGTCGGGGGTCAGTCCGCCGGCCAGCATCCATGGCCTCAGCCAGCGGCGACCGACAAGAAGCCGCCAGTCGAAGGAAAGCCCGTTGCCCCCCGGCAGCACCGCATCGGCGGGCGGTTTGGCATCGACCAGCAGCATGTCCGCCGCAAGACCGTATTCGGTCAGCGCAGGAAGGTCGTCAGGTCCGGAAACGCCCACCGCCTTCATCACCGGCAGGCCGGTCAGACGCTTCACCGCGTCGACGCGATCGGGTGTCTCTTGTCCGTGCAGCTGGATCAGGTCCAGCGGCACACGAGCCAGCGTGGTGTCCAAGAGCGCGTCATCAGGGTTCACGAACAGTCCCACCCTGGCGACCCCGGGCGGCAGATCCGCGCCAAGTGTCCTTGCCGTATCGGGCGTCACGGCGCGGGGCGAGCGGGGGAAGAACACGAAGCCGATATAGCGCGCACCGCCCTTCACCGCCGTCGCCACATGCGCGGGGTCGCGAAGTCCGCAGATCTTGACCTGCGCCATCCCCGCCCTCAGCGCGGGCTGGGCAGGGTCGTGCCGGGTGCGGGTTCGGCCGAGGCGACCGGACGCGCAGCGGGCGCGGATTTGGGTCTGTCGACGATCGCCAGGATCTCGTCGCGCGGCGCGGCATGATTGCGGCGCAGGTGACCAACCTCGGATTCGAGTCGCGCGATCTCGGCGCTGCGCTGGCGGGCCTGGCGCCGGATATGCGCCTCGCGCAGATACTCCCAGACCAGACCGGCCAGCATGCCGACCGCAAAGGCCAGGAAGATCACCATGAACAGCGGCATGTCGACGGACCAGCGCCCGCCCAGATACTGCCCGAAATTGGCCGGAAAGGCAGAAAGCGTCACGATGTCGCGATTAGCCAATGCCACCGCGACAAGCACGACAGCCAGAAGGGCGAGAAACAGAAGACGGATGAAGCGCATCGGAATTCCTTGAACTGGCGGGCCCACTCCGGCCGAAACCTTAGGGCGACTGCTTCCTTCTACGCCGGTCAGGCGTCGCCGTTCAACCGATCACGCAGCAATTTGCCGGTCTTGAAGAAGGGAACGTGCTTTTCCTCGACATCGACAGCGTCGCCGGTGCGCGGGTTGCGCCCGGTGCGGGCATCGCGGCGCTTGACCGAAAACGCCCCAAAACCCCGCAACTCGACCCGGTTGCCGCGGGCCATCGCATCGATAATCTCGTCGAATACGGTGTTCACGATGCGTTCGACGTCGCGTCGGAACAGATGCGGATTGTCGTCGGCGATTTTCTGGATCAGTTCGGAACGGATCATTCTGGTCCTCCCCTGGACACGGCGATTGGATTCGTGACGCCCGAGCCCGACTGAGGTTGCGGGCCTCTGAACCAGCAACGCATCAAACAATTCTTCAGTTTCATAGCGATGCCAGCTTTATGCGGATCGCGCAAGACACTTGCAGGGCGCATCCCTCGCCTTTCACACGAAAAAAGGCCCGCCCCCGATGCTGTGGGGGCGGGCCGAATCGCTGCGACGGGGTCGCGATCAGTTGTTGCGGTTCAGCGCCGCACCAAGGATATCACCCAGCGACGCACCCGAATCCGAGCTGCCATACTGGTCGATCGCCTCTTTCTCTTCTGCGATCTCGCGCGCCTTGATCGACAGGCCCAGACGGCGGGTCTTGGTGTCGATATTGGTCACGCGCGCATCGACCTTGTCACCGACCTGGAAACGCTCGGGGCGCTGATCCTGACGGTCGCGGGCAAGGTCCGAACGACGGATGAACGACTTGACGCCGTTGTATTCCACCTCGATCCCGCCATCCTCGATCGCCGAAACCTCGACGGTCACGATCGAGCCACGCTTCACGCCGTCAACGGCTTCGGCCATGTGCTCGTTTTCCAGCGCCTTGATCGACAGCGAGATACGCTCTTTCTCGACATCCACGTCCTGAACGACGGCCTTGACCATGTCGCCCTTGCGGAAATCCTGGATCGCATCCTCGCCGCGCGTGTCCCACGAAATGTCGGACAGGTGAACCATGCCGTCGATATCGCCTTCCAGGCCGACGAACAGACCGAATTCGGTGATGTTCTTGACTTCGCCCTCGATGACGGTGCCCGACGGGTGGGTTTCGGCAAAGACCTCCCACGGGTTGCGCATGGTCTGTTTCAGACCCAGCGACACGCGGCGCTTGGCTTCGTCGATTTCCAGAACCATCACATCGACTTCCTGCGAGGTCGACACGATCTTGCCAGGATGGACGTTCTTCTTGGTCCAGCTCATTTCCGAGACGTGGACCAGACCCTCGACACCGGCTTCCAGTTCGACGAACGCGCCGTAATCGGTGATGTTGGTCACGCGGCCGTTATGGACGCTGCCAAGCGGGAATTTCTGCGTGACGGTATCCCACGGATCGTCCTGCAGCTGTTTCATGCCAAGGCTGATGCGGTGACTGTCCTTGTTGATCTTGATGACCTGGACCTTGACGGTCTCGCCGATCGACAGGATCTCGGACGGGTGGTTCACGCGGCGCCACGCCATGTCGGTGACGTGAAGCAGGCCGTCAACACCGCCCAGATCCACGAAGGCACCGTATTCGGTGATGTTCTTGACGACACCATCGACGGTCTGGCCTTCGGTCAGGTTGGCGATGACCTCGGCGCGCTGTTCGGCGCGGCTCTCTTCCAGAATCGCGCGGCGCGACACGACGATATTGCCACGGCGACGATCCATTTTCAGGATCTGGAACGGCTGCTTCAGACCCATCAGCGGGCCGGCGTCGCGCACGGGGCGCACATCGACCTGCGAACCGGGCAGGAAGGCCACGGCACCGCCCAGATCGACGGTGAAGCCGCCCTTGACGCGACCGAAGATGGCGCCTTCGACGCGCTCTTCATCGGCATATGCTTTTTCAAGACGATCCCAGGCTTCCTCGCGGCGGGCCTTTTCGCGGCTGATCGATGCTTCGCCACGGGCATTCTCGACGCGGTCCAGATAAACCTCGACCTCGTCGCCGACGGCCAGCTTGGAGTCTTCGCCGGGATTCGCGAATTCCTTCAGATCGACGCGGCCTTCCATCTTGTAGCCGACATCGATGATGGCCTGACCCGCCTCGATGGCGATGACGCGGCCCTTGACGACGCTGCCCTCGTTGGGCGTGTCGATGTCGAGGCTTTCATTCAGGAGGGCCTCGAATTCCTCCATGGTCGCTTTAGCGCACATATAAATCCAGTTTCCTTTACGTCTGTTTGACTGGCCTGACGGTTGGCTCCGCCGGTCTGTATGATGCCCCTCGCGGCAACGACAAAGGGTCGCGGCGCAGCGCCCGACCCATGTTCCTGTGGCCTGTTATGACCATGTCGCCCGATTGACTTCGTGGCGATATAAGCGCGTCAGACGCCATGTTCAACAAAAACCTGCGCCCGCGGCATCAGGTATCGAACCGGGTCAGCGGCGCATCGACGCCGGATCAGACCTGCACGAAATCCTCGGCGATCTCGAAGATGTCCAAACCGCGACCGGCGAACAGGATGCTGTCGCCCTGCCCCAGATCCAGCAGCACGCCCTCGGCGGTCTGGTTTGAATGGTCCGTCAGGAAAGACGCCACATCGCCGTTTGGCAGCAGATCGTCGAAACAGACCTGATCCACGCCCGGCTGATAGTCTCGGATCACGTCCCGCCCGAACCCTCGCGCGAAGACGAAATGATCCGCGCCCGCACCGCCCAACAGCACGTCCCGGCCGTTGCCGCCTTCCAGCGTGTCGGCACCGTTTGCACCGATCAGCGTGTCGTCATTCGCACCACCCAGCAGATAATCGTTGCCGTCGTTGCCGGCCAGTCGGTCGCTGCCGATCCCGCCGGCGAGGCTGTCATGGCCGGTCCCGCCCGAGATCCGGTCATTGCCCGCCTGTCCCGAGACCAGATCGTTGCCGGACCCCGCATCGACCCGGTCGTGGCCGAATTCGCCGCTGATGCTGTCATGGCCCCCGCCGCCGTAGATCGTGTCATGCCCGCCCTGCCCGAAGATCCGGTCGCTGCCCCAGCCGCCCTCGACCCGGTCGCCGCCATTACCGCCCACCAGCCAGTCGTCACCGCCACCGCCCGCAATCCGGTCCGGGCCGCCACCCGCCCTGATCTGGTCGTTTGCCCCGGTTCCCGTCAGCCGGTCCGCGCCGCCCCCGCCATTCAGACTGCGCCCGTCGAAATTCGCGCGCCATGAACCAAGACTTGTCCAGTCGGCATCGAACTGGGGGCGGCTGGCAGCGTCGAACCCATCGCTTTGCAACCGTGTCTCGCCGCCCGTGTCCGCGAAATTCTGTGTCGCCATCAGCACGCGATAATCTCGCCCGCCCGAGGTGAAGGTGCCGACCTGCAGGCCGATCCCGATCATCGTCGCGTCGGAATTGACGATATTGGCGTAGTGACCGGGGCTGTTCAGCAACATGTCATGTAGTTGCCGGATCTCGTCACCAAGGCCCGCCCGGTTGTCCAGGCTGACATAGGCCACGTTCTCGGCGGTCATCCAGCCGCCCGACAGATCGAAACCCGCATCGCGCATGCGATCGGTAGGCGATGAACCGCCCCGCCCGTCATGTCCGAACCTGTCGGTTGCAAGCATCCACTGGCTGTGACCGTCAGCCGCGCCGTTCAGCGAAAGTTCGACCTGCAACGGGACAAGGCCAAGATCGGCGCGGGTGCGGTTCACCAGACGCGCGAAGTAAAGCTCATCAGGGGTTGCAAAGGACATTTGCGGACGACTTTCGGTTGCGGCGACCATCCCAGATTACCCGCCATCCGTGTGCCCGACCATGCCAATACGGCTAAAATGCCACCAAGTCGTCCGGATCGGCGGGCCTCCACCCATCCGCGCAAAGCCGAAGGCGTGATCGCGCCGGTGGCCGGAAATCCTGCGTGTCCATGGGGGCGATGTGACGTTCGATGGTCAGGTTTTCACCGTCGATGTCCAGAACGGCGAACTCATTCTGCAGATCGCCAAGCCGGGCGCACAATGAGGTGCCGGCCTGGATCTGCAGCAGATGCGGATGACCCCGGTTCAAAAGCGCGGCGGCGGCCCAGACATGCAGATGACCGCTGAGAACGATGCTGACGCCGCGCTGCTCCAGGCACTGCAAGGTTTCGGGCGCGCGACGCGCAAGCTGCTTGTCCACGCCGGGCAGTTGTTGAAGCGGATGGTGCAGCGCGACGATGTTCGTGGCCAGCGGATCAAGTCCGCCAAGCAGGCGCGCCAACTGGTCGGGCCGCACCACGCCGCGCTGCCACGAAAACTGATCGACGCTGTTCAGTCCCAGAACGCGCGCCGAACCTGTGGCCGCGACCGGCGCCAGTTCGGGGCCGATGGCCTGCCGGTATCCGCCCCACGGCAACAGGAAGCGGATCGGCATATTGTACAATGGCACGTCGTGGTTTCCCGGCACTGCCAGCACGGGCGGTCGGATACGGTCCAGAAATTCGGCCGCCTGCTGGAACTGGCCGGGCCGCCCGCGATGCGTCAGATCGCCGGTCACCACCACCAGACCCGCATCGGCGCGATTGACGCGGTCAAGCAGCGGCGCGACCAGCTCGTCGCGGTGAAAGCCGAAATGCAGATCCGAAAGATGGACGATTCTGGTCACGTCCGGCCGTCTTTCGTCTTGTTTCGTCCGTCCGCAGGCAACAAGACCCGCAGCGCATCGTGCCAGACCTTCAGGTTCAGCGGCGCCGCCATCACCGTCTTTTCGCCGTCATGGGCAATCAGCTGCCGCTGCTTCGGTGTTTCGATGGTCAGTTCATCGGTGATGAGAAGGTCGAAATCGCTGTTCTTCGCGGACATGCCAAAAGCCAGCCGCAAGGCCGACCGCATCAGCGGCACAGGCTGCCTGGCCCGCGCCACCAGCACCGCGAACTTGCCCGCGCGGATCGCCTCCGCACCCTCAAGCCCGAAAGCGTCAAGCTGATAGGCGCTGCGCGCCACGAACACCAGCGCGGTGGTGAACTGCCGCGATCCGCCGTTCACGCGCGCGGTCAGCTTCATCGGCCGACGCAGCCGGCGCAGCGCCACCAGCACCGACCAGTAGGCCGCGATCCGGGATCGGCCCCAGCGGCGGTAAATGGTCTCGCGGGTCTTCAGGATGTGAGGATAGGCCCCAAGGCTGACATTGTTCAGAAATACCAAATTCTCGACCCGGCCCACATCTATCGTTGCGATCCGGGCGTCCAAAATCGTGTCCAGCGCGTCGTCAATTTCTTCGCCGACCCCAAGATCGCGGGCGAAATAATTGAAGGTGCCACCCGGCAAGACGCCCATCGTGACATCGGTCCCGGCAAGCGCCCCGGCAACGGCCGACTGGGTGCCGTCGCCCCCGGCCGCCACGACGATGTCGAAACCGTCCTCGGCCGCCTTGCGGGCCATCTGGATCAGATCACCGCCGCGCGCGGTCTTTCGGATCTCGAATGCCGCAAACCGCGGCTTCAGCCTGGCCACGATTTCAGCTTCGATATGTGCCCGGTCCCTGTGGCCCGAGCCGAGATTCATGATGACGCAAAGTCTGCCTTGCGACGGCGCTGGATCACTGTCCGGCATGGGGTTCCCGTGGGGTTAGGTTCGACCACTCAACACCCGCCGAGCCCAACTGGTTTCACAGACGTCGCGCAGCTTCTTCGACCGAGGGTTTCAGACCGCCGCCGCCCGCCTCGATATACTGAAGCAACTGCGTCCGCATGCGCGGTTCCCAGAAGTCGCGCAGGTGGTCAGCGACCTTGTCGGCCGCGTCGCCGGGCTGGCTGTCGAAGAAACTGGCGATCTGGTTGGCCATCATGACCATTTTTTCAGGCGACATCGGAAACCTCGGCCTTCAGCCTTTCGGGATGACAGAAAAGATCGAAACCCTCGCCGCGCGCGAAGGCGGCAACGGTGATGCCCGCGCCTTGGGCCAGACGCAGCGCATGGGCGGTCGGCGCCGATACGGCGATCAGGATCGCGCCACCGGCCATGGCGCATTTCTGCACCATCTCGACAGAGACTCGGCTGGTCAGGACGAACGCCCCCTGTCCCGCATCCAACCCCTGCCGCGCCATCGCGCCGATCAGCTTGTCCAGCGCGTTGTGACGGCCGACATCCTCGCGCGCCAGAACGACACCGTGGCCCGGCAGCAGGAAACCGGCGGCATGGACCGCGTGGCTTTGGTCGTGCAACGGCTGCCAGTCGCGCAGGCTTTCCGTCGCGCCGGTAATTTCGTCGACGCCAAGGACCGGGCCTCGACCGTGCAAATCCGGCAGGCTGCGCGCGGCCTCGGCCAAGCTGTCGATGCCGCACAGCCCGCACCCGACCGGCCCTGCCAGCGTACGCCGTCGGGCCGAAAGCGCCTCGGCGCGATCCTCGGTCAGCCACATTCGCGCCTCGATGCCCTGATCGTGGCTGACGATGTCACAGGAGGCAATCTGGCCCTGATCCGTCACGACACCCTCGGTCAGCGAAAACCCCACGGCGAAATCGTCGATATGGGCGGGCGTTGCCATCATCACCGCCAGCGTCGTTCCGTCATAGACCATCGCCACCGGCGTTTCCTCGGGCAGGGTCCGGCGGACAGCCTGCGTGCTGCCCGGACGAACATGGGTGGCCTTGGCCGCCGCCAGAGGATCCGGCATTGTCATGCTATTCCGCCGCAGGCAGGATGCGCCGCGACCTTTCGGCCTGCTCGTTATAACTTTCCTGCCAGTCTGACGGTCCATTCGACGGGCTGACCTGCACGGCGGTCACCTTGTATTCCGGACAGTTCGTCGCCCAGTCCGAAAAGTCGGTGGTGACCACGTTGGCCTGCGTCGCCGGGTGGTGGAAGGTCGTATAGACCACGCCCGGCGCGACCCGGTCGGTCAACGTCGCCTTCAACGTCGTCTCGCCCGAACGCGAGGCAAGCCGCACCCAGTCGCCTTCGTTGACGCCACGCACCTCGGCATCATGCGGGTGGATTTCCAGCACATCCTCGGGATGCCAGACGACATTCGCGGTGCGGCGGGTCTGCGCGCCGACGTTGTAATGCGACAGGATCCTCCCCGTGGTCAGCAGCAGCGGGAAGCGCGGTCCCGACTTTTCATCGGTCGCCAGATATTCGGTGACGATAAAATGGCCTTTGCCCGACACGAAATGATCGACATGCATGGTCGGCGTGCCTTCGGGCGCATCCTCGTTGCAGGGCCACTGCACGCTGCCCTTCTCGTCCAGAAGATCAAAGCTGACATTGGCAAAGCTGGGGGTTGTCGCCGCGATTTCGTCCATGATCTGGCTGGCATGGGTATAGTGCCAGTTCGCGCCCATCGCATTGGCCAGAAGCTGTGTCACCTCCCAGTCCTCATACCCGTTCAGCGGCGCCATGACCTTGCGAACGCGGTTGATGCGGCGTTCGGCATTGGTGAAGGTGCCCTCCTTTTCCAGGAAACTGCTGCCCGGCAGGAAGACATGGGCATAGTTCGCGGTTTCGTTCAGGAACAGGTCGTGCACGATCACGCATTCCATCGCCTTCAGCCCGGCAGCGACGTGATGGGTGTCGGGGTCGGATTGCAGGATGTCCTCGCCCTGGCAGTAAAGTCCCTTGAACGTCCCCTCGACGGCGGCATCCAGCATGTTGGGAATGCGCAGGCCGGGCTCGGGATCAATCTCCACGCCCCAGGCCTTTTCGAAGATCTCGCGCACATCGGGCAGTTTCACGTGGCGATAGCCCGGCAGTTCGTGCGGGAACGATCCCATGTCGCAACTGCCCTGCACGTTGTTCTGGCCCCGCAGCGGGTTCACGCCCACGCCCTCACGACCGACATTGCCGGTCAGCATGGCAAGATTGGCGATGCCCATGACGGTGGTCGATCCCTGGCTGTGTTCGGTCACACCCAGCCCGTAATAGATCGCGCCGTTGCCGCCGGTCGCATACAGCCGCGCCGCCCCGCGCAGATCCTCGGCCGGCACACCGGTCAGAGCCTGCATGTTTTCGGGGCTGTGGCGGTCCTGTCTGACGAAATCGACATAATACTGAAATTCGTCCCAGTCGCAGCGTTCGCGGATGAAGGCTTCGTTCACCAGACCCTCGGTCACGATCACATGCGCCATCGCAGTCACGACCGCGACATTGGTGCCCGGACGCAGCGGCAGGTGGTAGGCCGCCTCGACATGGGCGCTGCGCACGATGTCGGTGCGGCGCGGATCGAGGACGATCAGTTTGGCGCCCTGACGCAGGCGTTTCTTCAGCCGGCTGGCAAAGACCGGGTGGCCGTCGGTGGGGTTGGCCCCGATAATCACGACCACGTCGGATTTCTCGACACTGTCGAAATCCTGCGTTCCGGCCGATGTGCCGAAGGTCTTGCCCAACCCGTAGCCGGTCGGCGAATGGCAGACCCGCGCGCAGGTGTCGGTGTTGTTGTTGCCGAACACCGCCCGGGCCAGTTTCTGGACCAGATAGGTTTCCTCGTTGGTGCAGCGGCTTGAGGTGATGACCCCAGTGGACCGGCGGCCGTATTTCTGCTGCAGGCCTTTCATGCGGCCGGCGGCAAAGGCCAGCGCCTCGTCCCATTCGACCTCGCGCCAGGGTTCCTCGATCGTGTCGCGGATCATCGGCTTCAGGATCCGGTCCTTGTGCTGGGCATAGCCATAGGCGAAACGGCCCTTGACGCAGCTGTGCCCGCGATTGGCCTTGCCGTGCTTGTAGGGGACCATGCGGACCAGTTGATCGCCGTTCAGTTCCGCCTTGAAGGAACAGCCGACGCCGCAATAGGCGCAGGTGGTGATGACCGACCGTTCGGGCGTGCCCATCTCGATCACGGATTTTTCCTGCAGGGTCGCGGTCGGACAGGCCTGCACGCAGGCCCCGCAGCTGACGCATTCCGAGCTGAGGAAATCGTCCAGCGGCGTGCCGGCGCTGACCTTGCTGTCAAAGCCGCGCCCCTCGATCGTCAGCGCGAATGTGCCCTGCACTTCCTCGCAGGCGCGCACGCAGCGCGAACAGACGATGCATTTCGACGGATCGAAGGTGAAATACGGATTGCTTTCGTCCTTGGGCGTATAGCGCGGATTGGCCTGATCGACGGGCATCCGCAGCCGCGCCTCGGACTGGCTGCGCGCGCCGGTGCCCGACGGGTCGAAATGGTTGTCTCCGGGCGTATAGCGCACATCCCGCAGTCCCACCTGCCCCGCCGCGTCCTGCAATTCGCAGTCGCCATTGGCCGCGCAGGTCAGGCAGTCCAGCGGGTGATCGCTGATATACAGCTCCATCACGCCCCTGCGGATCCGCTTGACCTTGCTGGACTGGGTATGGACGATCATGCCCTCGGCGACCGGGGTGGTGCAGCTTGCGGGCGTGCCGCGCCGCCCCTCGATCTCGACCACGCAAAGACGGCAGGACCCGAACGCCTCCAGATTGTCGCTGGCGCACAGCTTGGGGACCATGATCCCGGCCAGTGCGGCCGCGCGCATCACCGACGTTCCCTCGGGAACCGTCACATCAAACCCGTCCACGCGCAGCGAAACGGGGGCGCCGGACCGCGCCGGGGTCCCCAGGTCGCGGTCGTCACCGGGCGGAAATTGCGGAATGATGAAGTCTTTCATTCTGCGGCCTCCTTCTGGGTCGCGAAATCGTCTGGAAAGTTCCGCAGTGCGGACATGACCGGATAGGGCGTGAAGCCGCCAAGCGCGCACAGCGATCCATCCTTCATCGTCTCGCACAGATCGGTCAGCAGGTCGGCGGCGGCAGCATCGCCCGCCGCGATGCGGTCGATGGTCTCGACACCGCGCACGGCGCCGATCCGGCAGGGCGTGCATTTGCCGCAGCTTTCGACAGCGCAGAATTCCATCGCGAACCGTGCCATCCGCAGCATGTCGGCACTGTCGTCAAAGACGACCAGCCCGGCATGGCCGATCAGCCCGCCTTCGGCGTCGAATTCCTCGTATCCCATCTTCGTGTCGAACTTCTCGACCGGCATGTAGGCGCCAAGCGGACCGCCGACCTGCACCGCCTTGACGGGCCGGCCGCTGGCGGTGCCGCCGGCGATATCGTTCACGACCTCGCCAAGCGTGATGCCGAAGCCCGCCTCGAACAGCCCGCCATGCCTGACATTCCCGGCGATCTGCAGGGTCGCCGTGCCGCGCGACTTGTTATGGCCAAGCCCGGCATAATGTTCCGCGCCGCGTTCGAAGATGACCGGCACGGTGGCCAGGCTGATGACGTTGTTCACCACAGTCGGCTTGCCCAGAAACCCTTCCAGCGCCGGCAGCGGTGGCTTGGCGCGCACGACGCCGCGCTTGCCTTCCAGGCTGTTCAGCAGGCTGGTTTCCTCGCCGCAGACATAAGCGCCTGCCCCGACGCGGATCTGCATGTCGAATTCATGATCCGAGCCAAGGACCGATTGCCCCAGCATCCCGCGATCCCGCGCGATCCTGACCGCCGCGTTCATCACCTTGATCGCGTCCGGGTATTCGCTGCGCAGATAGACATAGCCGCGCGTCGCGCCGACGCCGATCCCGGCGATCGCCATGCCCTCGATCAGGGTAAAGGGATCGCCTTCCATGATCATGCGGTCGGCGAATGTGCCGCTGTCGCCCTCATCGGCGTTGCAGACGATGTATTTCTGTGCGGCCTCGGCCTGCATCACCGTCTTCCACTTGATCCCGGTCGGAAAGCCTGCGCCACCGCGACCGCGCAGACCGCTGTCGGTGACCTGCTGCACGATATCCTCGCGGGTCATGGCGATGGCGCGGCGCAGCCCGGCCAGACCGCCATGGGCCTGATAATCGTCCAGATCCAGCGGATCGATGATGCCGCAGCGTGCAAAGGTCAGCCTGGTCTGACGGGCAAAGAACGGGATGTTCTCGACCGGGCCAAGACTGTCCATGGCCCCGTCCAGCAGCGCGGGAACATCATCGACGCCAACCGGGCCATAGGCCAGCCGTCCGTCGCCGCGGTCAATCTCGACCAGCGGCTCCAGCCAGATCATCCCGCGCGTGCCGTTGCGAATGATCTGCGCGTCAATTCCGCGTGATGCGGCCTCGCGGGTGATGGCCTCGGCGACTTCGTCCGCACCAAGGGCCTTGGCGGCGCTGTCCATGGGAACCCAGATCTTCATGCCCCGGCCTCGTCCAGCAGCTTGTCCATCCGCGCCCGGTCCAGCCGGGCGATCACGCGATCATCCAGCATCGCGGCGGGCGCACAGGCACACATGCCCAGACAATAGACCGGCTCGACCGTGACGGCGCCGTTCTGGGTGGTGTCGTGCCAGTCGATTCCCAGCCGGGCAAGCGTCGATTCCGCCAACGCCTCGCCACCCATCGACTGACATGCCTCGGCCCGGCAGATCTTCAGAATATGCTTTCCAGCCGGCGACTTGCGGAAATCGTGATAGAAGCTGATGACGCCATGCACCTCGGCGCGGCTGAGGTTCAAGACATCCGCCAGAACCGGCACCGCGATGTCGGGGATGACCCCATACTCATCCTGCAACGCGTGCAGCATTGGCAGAAGCGGCCCTTCCAGTGAGGTCATCGGCGCGACGATCGCCCGAATATCCTCGTCGGTCGGGGCTGGCGATGAAAACGTCATGGCTGGCCTTTCGACAAATTCGGACCCCAAGCAAACAGGGTCGATGATCGGAAATCAATAATGCAGTTCCGTCAGTCGATAGAATTCATCTATCATACACCATCCGCCGCGCCTCGGCCAGCAGCGCCTCGAGGACAGGGGTATGCGGCTCGCGCCAGGGCGCGACCAGACCGACGGCGTGGATGGTCTCGGGTCGTTCCAGCGGCACCAGGCGCAGTGGCTTTCCCATGCTGAGGAACGTCGCGATATCCTCGGGCAGGACGGTGACCCAGCCGCCCTCCATCACATGCGAAACCAGCACCACGGTGGAACTGGACTCGACCGTAGCCTGCGGGGTGACACCCGCCGCGGCAAGGTTGCGGTTGATGATCCGCCGGTTCTGCATGTCCGAAGTCAGAAGACACAGGCGTTCCCCGTCCAGATCCGCCCAGGCGACCCGCGACCGGGCAGCCAGCGGCGACCCCGCCTCGCAGACCAGCATGTAGCGTTCGTCGTAAAGCGGAACGGTGCTGACCTTTCCCAAGGGTTCGTTGTCCAGATAGGATATGCCCGCGTCGATCTCGAGATCGTCGATCATCTGCAGGATCTCGGACGAGGTCCGCGACAGGATCGTAAAACCGACATTGGGGTGCGCGGCCCCGAAGCGCGCGCTGATCTTGGCCACCCAGGTCAGCGCGGTGGGAATGACCGCGATGCGCAGACGTCCCGACAGGCCGTGCCGCGTCGCGCGCATCTCCTCGCGCAGCTGCCGCGTGTCGCCGACGATCTTGCGCGCCCAGATCAGCGCCGCCTGACCTTCGGGTGTCAGCCCGCCAAAGCGCGACCCGCGAAAGATCAGCAGTACGCCAAGCTGTTCCTCAAGCTGCTTGATGCCTGCCGACAGGGTCGGTTGCGTCACCCCAAGCGTCTGCGCGGCTCGGCCGAAATGCCCTTCCTTGGCCACCGCCAGAAACATCTCGAGCTTGTCGATCACCGCAATCCTCCGCGCCTGCACCGGCATCAAGCCGCGTCGGGCGGTACAGGTCAACCAGAAGACAGTTGCGCGGGCAGAGATAAACGGGAACGTTCATTTCGGGCAACGCTTCCGGAGATGATTGCCGTAGCGCGGTGAAGCCCGGGTCCAGATCATATCGGGAATCTGCAACATGAAGACGAGCATTGTCAGCAGCATCACCAAGACCTTCGCGATCGCGGCATTTCTGGCGGTGACGCCGTTGCCCTTCGCACCTGCCGTGATGGCACAGGAACGATCGGAAATCCGGTTCGCGGCCGGAAACGACAACGGCGCGGCCTCCGGGTCGATCACCGGCCAAGGCTATCATGACCACATTGTGGGCGCGCGGCAGGGACAAAGCATGGCCGTCGCACTGACCGCCGACAGCAGCACGGGCAACGGCACGGTCTATTTCAACATCCTGCCACCCGGCAGCGACGGCGTGGCCATCTTCAACAGCTCGACCAGCGACAACAATTACGGCGAGGTGACGCTGCCGGATATCGGCGACTATACGATCCGCGTCTATCACATGGGCAATGACGAGGATGCGGGCGCGACGACCAGCTACACCCTGTCCGTGACGATCATGTAGATCGAAGGCCGGCGCCCATTGGCTCCGGCCTTTCCGTCAGGTCGGCGCGGATTGCTGTGCCGGTTCGTCCTCATACTTGTCCTTGCGCCCCAGAAGCCTGCGCATCAGCACATAGAACAACGGCGCGAACAGGATGCCGAACGCGGTTGCGGCCAGCGTTCCGCCCAGCACGGTGGAACCGATGGCGTTGCGACCGTTTGCCCCCGCACCGCTGGACAGCACCAGCGGCAACACCCCCAGCGAGAACGCGATCGACGTCATGATGATCGGGCGGAAACGCTGACGCGCGGCCTCGACCACCGCGCGATACAGCGGCACGCCGGATTCCGATTGCTCGCGTGCGAATTCGACGATCAGGATGGCGTTCTTGCCGGTCAGACCGATGACCGTCAGCAGCCCGACCTGGAAGAACACGCCATTGTCGAACCCGCCAAGGAACGCGCCAAGCAGCGCGCCCAGAATACCGATCGGCATGACAAGGATCACCGCCAGCGGAATCGACCAGCTTTCGTACAGCGCCGCAAGGCACAGGAACACTGCCGCCAGCGACAGGGCGTAAAGCAACGTCGTCTGATCCCCCGATTCCTGTTCTTCCAGTGACAGACCGGTCCACGCGACGTCGAACCCGCCCGGCATTTGCGCAACCAGTCGTTCGATCTCGGCCATCGCCTCGCCCGAACTGACGCCCGGCGCCGGGCTGCCCTGAATCTGCATCGACGGAATCCCGTTATAGCGGTTCAGCCCCTGCGCCCCGAAGGTCCACTCGCCCTGCGCGAAATTCGAGAACGGGACCAACCCGCCCGAGACATTGCGCACCCGCCATTTCTCGAAATCGGACGGGCCGGCACGCGAGTCAGGCTCGCCCTGAACATAGACGCGCTTGATCCGGCCGCGATCGACGAAATCGTTCACATAGGTTCCCGTCCAGGCAACCTGCAGCAGGTTCGCGACGTCGGTCGCGGTCACGCCCATCGCGCCAGCCTTGCGCCAATCGACATTCAGCCTGAACTGCGCCGCGTCCTCCAGACCCGATGGGCGGGCCTGCGCGATCAACGGGCTTTGCGCGGCCATGCCCAGCAACTGGTTGCGGGCTTCCAGCAGTTGTTCATGCGACTGCCCACCGCGCGCCTGAAGATAGAAATCGAACCCCGACACGTTGCCCAGTTCGATCACCGACGGCGGAACGATCGGGAAGACCATGGCGTCGCGGATCTGGCTCAGCGCGCCGAAGGCCCTGCCCGCGACCGCCTGCACCGATTGTGCCGGGCTGGGACGTTCCTTCCAGTCCTTCAGCCTTACGAAGGCGATGCCGACGTTCTGACCCTGACCCGCGAAGCTGAACCCGGCAACGGCGAACATCGATTCGACGGACTCGGACTCCTCCGTCAGGAAATAGTTCTCGACCTGATCCAGCACCGCGACGGTGCGTTCCGTCGTGGCACCTGTCGGGGCGTTGACCAGCACGAACATGATGCCCTGATCCTCGTCAGGCAGGAAACCTTCGGGCGTGCGCAGGAACAGCATCACCATTACGGCGCCCAGACCGGCATAAACCAGCAGCATCCGCAGCGGTCGCCGCACCAGCCAGCCAACTGCACCGGTATAGCCGCGCGTCGTACCGTCGAATCCGCGGTTGAACAGGCCGAACAGCCCGCCGCGCTTGGCATGTGTCGGTTTAAGCAGTGATGCACACAGCGCGGGCGTCAGGGTCAGCGCGACCACGACCGAAAGGCCCATCGCCGATACGATGGTGATCGCGAACTGCTGGTAGATCACCCCGGTCGAGCCGCCGAAGAAGGCCATCGGCACGAAGACCGCCGACAGGACCAGCGCGATGCCGATCAGCGCGCCGGTGATCTGTCCCATGGATTTTCGCGTTGCCTCGCGCGGGGACAGCCCCTCTTCCTCCATGATCCTTTCGACGTTCTCGACCACCACGATCGCGTCATCGACCAGCAGGCCGATGGCCAGCACCATGGCCAGCATGGTCAGCGTGTTGATCGTGAATCCGAACGCGGCCATGATGCCGAATGTCCCGAGCAGGACGATCGGCACTGCCAGCGTCGGGATCAGCGTCGCCCGCCAGCTTTGCAGGAACACGTACATCACGACGGTCACCAGGATGACCGCCTCGACCAGTGTCTTCACAACCTCTTCGATTGAAATCTCGACAAACGGCGAGGTGTCGAACGGAATGACGTAATCGACGCCCTCGGGGAAGAATTCGGCGAATTCTGCCATCCGTTCCTTGACGCGGTCGGCCGTGTCCAGCGCGTTCGCCCCCGGTGCAAGGTTGATCGCCATCCCCGAGGATGGTCGGCCGTTATAGGTCGCCTCGGTCGTATAGCTTTCGGCCCCGACCTCGACACGTGCCACATCCTGCAGCAGGACCAGCCCGCCGTTTTCCTCGGCCCGCAGCACGATCTGGCGGAAATCCTCGGGCGTGGACAGTAGCGACTGGGCAGTCACGGTCGCGTTCAGCTGCTGACCCTCGGGCGCGGGCTGGGCGCCGAACGAGCCGGCCGAGATCTGCGTGTTCTGCGCGGACACCGCCTGCACGACGTCAGACGGCGCGATCTCATAGGCGGCCAGCTTGGACGGGTCCAGCCAGATCCGCATCGCGTATTTCGCGCCGAAGACCTGAACGCCGCCGACGCCCTCGATCCGGCTGAGATCATCGACAAGATTGGTGACCAGATAGTCGGAAAGGTCGGTCTGATCGTAATTTTCGTCTCCGATCAGGCCGATGACCATCAGGAAGCCTGCCGCGGATTTCTCGACCTCCAGGCCCTGACGCTGCACCGGCTCGGGCAGCAGCGGCGTGGCCTGTGACAGCTTGTTCTGCACCTGAACCTGCGCGATATCGACATCGGTGCCGGTCTCGAAGGTCAGGGTCGTGCTGGACGAACCCGCCGAGCTTGAGGACGACGATATGTAGCGCAACCCGTCCAGTCCGGTCATCTGCTGTTCGATCACCTGCGTGACCGTGTTCGCGACGGTCTCGGCCGAGGCGCCGGGATAGTTCGCACGGACCGTCACCGAGGGTGGCGCGATCTGCGGATACTGGGCCACCGGCAGCGACAGGATCGACAGGACGCCGATCCCCATGATGATGATCGAGATCACCCACGCGAATACCGGACGGTCGATGAAGAAACGGGCCATGGCTGCTGATCTTTCGCTGGTCTGCGTCGCGACGGTCGGTGTTGTCTCAGTTGCCGGCGGCTTCGGCGTTGCCGCCGCCTGCGGGGTCTTCGGCGCCGGCGGCGGCCGGATCCGCGCCATCCCCATCAGGCGTCGCGGGTTCGGCCGAGCCCGCGTCTGCGCCAGCATCTGCCGGTGCGGACCCGTCTGCAGCGGTGGCTGCGTCGGCCTCTGTCTCGGTCCATTCCTCGGGGGTCACGGTCATGCCCGCGCCGATCTTCTGCAGCCCGGCGACCACGATCCGGTCCCCCGCCGCAAGTCCCTCGCGCACCACCCAGTCGGTGCCGCGATCCTGCACGATGTCGAGCAGGCGTTCCTCGACGACGTTCTGATCGTTCACCACCATCGCCACCGGGCGGCCGCGACGATCGCGCGTAACCCCCTCTTGCGGCGCCAGCACCACATCCTTCAGTTGCGCCTGCGGCAGGTCGGCCAGGACATACATGCCAGGCAACAGGAAACCGTCGGGATTTGGCACTTCCATCCGCAGCGTGATGACTCCGGTGGTTTCATCGACATGCGGTTCGGCCGCGGTCAGAGAGCCGGTATGTTCGTAGGTCGATCCATCGGCCAGCCTCAGCGTGACGGTGCGGTCGGTGCCTTCCGGCAGCGCCGCCGCCGCGCCCTGACGCTGCCAGCGCACGATATCGGCGGCAGACTGGGTGACATCGACATGCACCGGATCGATGCGTCGGATCACGACCAGCGGCGCGGCCTGACTGGCCGTCACCAAGGCACCCTGGCTGGCCTGTGCAAGCCCGATCACCCCATCGATGGGCGAGGTGATCGTGGTGCGGTCCAGATCGATGCGCGCTGACTGAAGCTGTGCCTCGGCTGCCTTCACCGCCGCTTCGGCCGCATCGCGCGCGGCGATGGCACTGTCTTGGGTCTGTTCGCTGGCCACGCGCCGGTCGCGCAACGCCGCCACACGGTCGGCTTCGCGCCGCGCGGATTCGGCCTGCGCCTGTGCCTGCGCCAACGCCGCGTCGGCCTGCGCAACGCCCGCCTCGTAGCTGCGCGGATCAATGCGATACAGCGGATCCCCCTCGGCCACGACACTGCCTTCGTTGAACAGCCGTTCGGTGATCAGCCCGCTGACCTGGGGTCGCAGTTCTGCCTCGGCCGAGGCTGCGACACGTCCAGGCAGGCTGGAGGTCAGCGTCACATCGGCACTTTTCAACGTGACGACGGTCACCGCGGGCGGCGGCGCCTCGCCCCCCTGCTGTTGCGCCTGGGCCGGACCGCCAGCCATCCGGGCCGACAGCAATGCGGCAATCACAAGGGTTCGGGTCAGCGTGTTCATGCTGTCGGTTCCGCTTCGTGGAAATGGATCTGGTTCGCGCAAGGCGGCACACGGCAGAATTCCGCGTCACGCCGCGCTGACGCTAGCGTGATCTCTGGGAAGTCGCAACCGCCGTCGGCGCCCGTATCCCGATGTCACAACGCAGATGATTGAACCCGATCCGGTCGCGGCCCATATAAGGGGCAAGAACCAGATGAAGGGCCCGCAAGATGACCACCCAGAACAAGTTTTTCGACGATATTTCGCAATTGATGACCAACGCCATGGGTGTCGCCCAAGGCGCCAGATCCGAGGCCGAGACCGCGATGAAGGGCTGGGTCGACCGCTTTCTGGCGGACCGGGACTTCGTGACCCGCGAGGAATTCGAAGCGGTTCGCGACATGGCCATCAAGGCCCGGACCGAGAATGCCGACCTGAAGGCACGGCTGGATGCGCTGGAAGCCGCACAGCGGCAGGAATGATCGTCGGCGTCCGGTTCAGGGCGACGCGGCCCCTGCCGGCGGCAGTACGATCCGGTCGCGCAGCGCGCCGGCGCGATCATAGATCAGCACGTCGCCCGACCCCGTGACGACGACGATATAGTTGCGCGCGAAGGTGACCGCCTCGGCCTGCGCGCCATCCGGAAGGGCAATTTCGGGCGGCAGGTCGGGCAGTGGCGCATCCTGCAACCGAAACCACAGCAGCGCCACCAGCGCGATCATCCCCAACCCCATGACCAGCGCCAGCCCGGTGACCAGCGACTTCAAGAAGCGCAGTTCGGGAACCGCTTTCGCAGCCTTGTTCCAGTCGTTATCATCATCATCCATGTCGAACCTTGTCGTCACCATCCCGGCCGATCCGCCTGACCGGCTTGATAAGGCGCTTGCGCTGGCGGTGCCAGAGGAAGCGGCGCTGTCGCGGTCGCGCCTGTCGCGACTGATCGCGGATGGCGCGGTCAGCGGGCCGGACGGCATCGCCCGCGACGGCAAGGCGCGCGTCATGCCGGGGCAGGAATACCGGATCGCCCTGCCAGACCCCGAGCCCGTCGCCACCCTGCCCGAACCGATCCCTCTGAACATCGCCTACGAGGATGACGATCTTATCGTCATCGACAAAGTGGCGGGCATGGTCGTTCATCCTGCGCCCGGCAGTCCGTCGGGCACGCTGGTCAACGCCCTTCTGGCCCATTGCGGCGACAGCCTGTCGGGGATCGGCGGCGAAAAGCGGCCCGGTATCGTGCACCGGATCGACAAGGACACGTCGGGGTTGCTGGTGGCCGCGAAATCCGATCGCGCCCATCACGGTCTGGCCGCCCAGTTCGAGGCACACAGCGCTCAGCGGCGCTATCTGGCGCTGGCGCATGGCGTGATCGACGGTGCGGATGCACGTCTTCGCGGAACGCCCGGTATCAGTTTCGAGGACGGCGGCGTGCTGAAGATCACCTCTCGGCTGGCGCGCCACGGCACCGACCGTCAGAAACAGGCCGTCTATTTCGACAAGGGGCGCCACGCCGTGACCCGTGCGCGCATGCTGGAACGGTTTGGCCATCCGCCTTGCGCGATGCTGGTCGAATGCAGGCTGGAAACGGGACGGACCCACCAGATCCGTGTTCACATGGCCCATGCCGGGCTGGGCCTGATCGGTGATCCCGTCTATGGCGGTGCGCGCCGCGCCTCGGCACGGGCGCTGGGGACGGCGGCAGCGGAGGTCGCAGCCTTTCCACGCCAGGCGCTGCATGCGGCCCATCTGGGTTTTCGCCACCCTGTCACCGGCGCAGACCTGACCTTCGACAGCGCGCTGCCGGCGGACATGGCCGCGCTTCTGGACGGCCTGCGGGGGCGCGATGCCTTGACAGGATCGTGATGCGTTCCCAGATTGTCTGATCCCGATATCCCGCCAGAATATGGTTCAAGCCGTCCCACTTGTCGGGCGACCGCGAAGGCCGCATCGGCGGAACCCCGTCTGCGCTGCGCGCGTTTCCCCTCACACTGAACAAGGCCCCGCGTCATGGCAAATTATGGAAATCTTCCGGCCCCCAGTCCCGAACAGGGTCTTAACCGCTATCTTCAGGAGATCCGCAAGTTCCCCCTGCTGGAACCGGAAGAAGAATACATGCTTGCCAAGGCATGGGCCGACCATGAGGACAGCGAGGCAGCCCACCGCCTGGTGACCAGCCATCTGCGGCTGGCTGCCAAGATTGCGATGGGTTATCGCGGTTACGGTCTTCCCCAGGCCGAGGTTATCAGCGAGGCGAATGTCGGCCTGATGCAGGCCGTCAAGCGTTTCGATCCCGAACGCGGCTTCCGTCTGGCGACCTATGCGATGTGGTGGATCCGCGCCTCGATCCAGGAATACATCCTGCGGTCGTGGTCCTTGGTGAAGATGGGCACCACCAGCGCGCAGAAGAAGCTGTTCTTCAATCTGCGCAAGGCCAAGTCCAAGATCGGTGCGCTGGAGGATGGCGATCTGCGGCCCGAGAACGTCGCCCAGATCGCCACCGACCTGAACGTGACCGAACAGGAAGTCATCGACATGAACCGCCGGATGTCGGGCGGCGATGCGTCGTTGAACGCCACGGTCGGCTCGGCGGACGGGGATTCGACCGCACAATGGCAGGACTGGCTGGAAGACGAAGACGCCAATCAGGCCGACAGCTATGCCGAAACCGAGGAACTGGACACCAGGCGCCAGATGCTGATGGCCGCG
Source organism: Paracoccus maritimus (assembly GCF_025195095.1). GTDB lineage: Bacteria > Pseudomonadota > Alphaproteobacteria > Rhodobacterales > Rhodobacteraceae > Paracoccus > Paracoccus maritimus. Next base: position 135,232 of record NZ_JANAVZ010000003.1, read on the forward strand.
ATGGACGTTCTGAACGATCGCGAGAAGGACATCCTGATGGAACGGCGGCTGCGCGATGATCCGATGACGCTTGAGGATCTGTCCAGCCGCTATGATGTCAGCCGCGAGCGGATTCGCCAGATCGAAGTGCGCGCCTTCGAGAAGTTGCAGGACCGGATGCGCGTCCTGGCCCGTGAAAAAGGCATGCGGGTGCCCGGAACGACCGAGTGACGGCGACCCGCGACCGCGACCGGTCTTCCGGCGATCAGATTGACCTGATGCGCGCCTGCGCTATGGTCGCCTGAACGACAGGCAGACCGGATAGACATGACCGCGCTGAGCGAATTTCAACGGCTCGAGGCTCAGGGCTCGTGGCGCGAGACGCCCCGTGCCAGGCTGCGCGAGGTGGTCGTGTCGGTTGGGGACGCCACGCTGATCCTGACCGATCCTAAATCCGATGCACCGTTGTCGCACTGGTCGCTGCCCGCCATTGCCCGCCTGAACCCCGGCCAGATCCCGGCGATCTATTCGCCAGATCCCGAAGGCGAGGGCGAGACGGTCGAAATCGACGACCGGCTGATGATCGAGGCGATCGAACGCGTGCACCGCGCCATCGCGTCGCACCGCGCGCATCCGGGTCGGCTGCGCGGCGGTCTGACCATCGTCGCCGCGATGACGATGCTGGGCGCCGCAGTGATGTGGCTTCCCGGCGCGATCATCGGCCATGCCTCCCGAATCGCCCCGCCCGCGCAGGCACGACAGATCGGTCTGGCGACATTGGCCGATCTGGAACGCAGCACCGGCGCCGTCTGCGCACGCAAATCGGGCCAGGCGGTTCTGGACTGGCTGGCGCCCCAACTTGTCGAAGACGACGCGCTGCTGCGCGTGGTGCCCGGACCGCTGAACGGCGCGCTGCGTCTGCCCGGCGATGTCTATGTGCTGGGCGACGACCTTCTGGACGGCGCCGCCGGTCCCGAAGCCGCGGCCGGACATCTGGTCGCGGCAAGCCTTGCCGCCGATCCCGACGAGATCACTCACGAGGCGCTGGACCATGCGGGCCTGCGCGCCGCGTTGCAACTGATGACGCTTGGCGATCTGCCGCAGCGCGCGATGACCGGCTATGGTGAACAGCTGTTGTCGCGTGCTGTGCCGCGCCCGGACACACCCGACCTGCTGGCAGCGCTGGAATCGGCCGGTGTTCCGGCTGAACCCTATGCGAACAGTATCGATCCGACCGGTGCATCCGTGCTGCCGCTGATCGAGGGCGATGCGTTTCGTGACCAGTTGCCGGAACGGCCGCTGCTGACCGACGAACAATGGCTGGCACTGCAGCAGATCTGCGCCGGCTGATACCTGCGGCCGGCGGCCTGAAACGCAGGGTTCAGACTGGCAGATGCTGCGCAGACCCGCCCGCCCCGTGCGGGTCTTGCAGGGCCAAAGGCCGTTTGACCGCGTGAACCACATGCCCGTGGATCGGCGCCCCACCATCCTGCCGCAGCACGCCCGGCATGAAACGGACCTCGAATCCCGCCTGATCCAGCAGCTCGGCAAGATGTGCCTGTGCGTGGGCATAACGGCGCGTCGGGCGCAGGACGTAGGCTTCGGGCCCGGTATGCGTCTCGACCGTGAAGGCGAACCGTCCACCCGGGCGCAGTGCCTGGGACACCCATCCGACGATCCGTTCAAGCGCGCCGAGATAGGCAAAGACATCGGCGGCCGTGATCACGTCCCAGACCGCCTGCGGCGGCGCCAGCCGGGACAGGTCGTGCTTTTCCAGCCGGTCATAGATGCCCTTCTGCCGCGCCGCCCGAAGCATTTCCGTCGAAATGTCCCAGCCCTCCAGCCATTCGGACCCCGCGCGCAATTCCGCACCCATCAAGCCCGTGCCGCATCCCAGATCGAGAACGCGCCCGAAGGGCGAACTCAGCATCTGTGCCATCAGGTGCGGTGCCCGATAGTCCAACCGATCCAGCAATGCGGCATCGAATCCCGGCGCATATTGATCGAACAGTGTTTCGACAAAGGCCGACGGCATCGCATCCGCCAGCGACCGGTCGCGCAGCAGGTCGCGCCGCAACCCCGCCCCCAGCCGATCGGCGGGATCGGCGGCAATCGCCGCCTCGAAGGCGGTTTCGGCACCAGGCAGCGCGGCATCGGCACGGATCTCACCCAGGCGGAACCACCCGGCGGCCCATCCGGGCACAAGGTCCAGCGCCTGAAGATACAGGTCGGCGGCGGCGGCGGGATCGCCGGGCAGCAGCGCCTCGGCATACTCGGCGCGACGATCGGCAAGCAGATCGCCGGACGACAGGGAAATGGGAATCATGACAACTCGGGGAAAGCATGGGACGGTTCGCCCACCAGCGCCATTTACGCCTGGCGGTAGGGCGGTCAAGGGGTCAGGCGCCGTCAGACGAATTGTTCGCGCAGCAGCCGTTCCTCCAGCCCGTGACCGCGGTCGAACAACAGCCGATGCCGGATATCCGCGGCACTGCGGATCGAGACCCGCGTGACATGGCGGACCGACCGCGAATCCGCGTCCGCCATCACCGGACGACGGTCGGGCGTCAGCACCTCGATATCGACATGCGCGGATTTCGGCAGCAGGGCACCGCGCCATCTGCGCGGACGGAACGGCGCGATGGCCGTCAGCGCCAGCACCTCGGACCCGATCGGCAGGATCGGGCCATGTGCGGAATAGTTGTAGGCCGTCGATCCCGCCGGCGTGGACACCAGCGCGCCGTCGCAGACCAGTTCCGCCATCCGCATCTTGCCGTCGACATGAATGCGCAGCTTGGCCGCCTGCGGCCCCTCGCGCAGCAGGCTGACCTCGTTGATGGCCAGCGCGTCATGGGTGGTGCCGTCGGCACATAGCGCATGCATCCGCAGCGGGTTGATGACGGCCTCTTCTGCGGCCAGCAGGCGACGCGGCAGATCATCTTCCGAATAGCGGTTCATCAGGAAGCCGACGGTTCCGCGGTTCATGCCATAGACCGGCAGATCGCGCCCCTGCATCGCGTGCAGCGTCTGCAGCATGAAGCCGTCGCCGCCCAGCGCAACGACCATCTGCGCACGATCCAGCGGAGTGTCGCCATAGCGCGCGATCAGCCGCGTCAGCGCCTCTTGCGCGGGTTCGGCATGGCTGGCGGTGAAATGCACTTCTGGCGTCATCGCGGCGCGCGCCCCTTCGTTTGTCCGGGCGCAGCATCGGACGCCCCCGCGCCGATGACAAGCCCGCCCACGCAAGGGACCCGGCACGGGATCAGCCTTTTTGCCGCTTTTCGCCAGACCGGCGTTGCGGTATGAGAACGCAGTTTCAGCCGACCACAGCCTGAGAGGATGCGAAGGACATGAACGCTCCCACCCGCGAGACCGGATTCTTCACCGAAACGCTGGCCAGCCGCGACCCCGACATCGCCGACGCCATCCAGAAAGAGCTGGGCCGGCAACGCGACGAGATCGAACTGATCGCATCCGAAAACATCGTCAGCCGGGCGGTGCTGGAAGCGCAGGGTTCGGTTCTGACCAACAAATATGCCGAAGGGTATCCGGGCAAGCGCTATTACGGTGGCTGCCAGTATGTCGATATCGTCGAGAACCTGGCGATCGAGCGTGCCAAGCAGTTGTTCGACTGCGAGTTCGCCAATGTCCAGCCCAACAGCGGCAGCCAGATGAACCAGGCCGTGTTCCTGGCGCTGCTGCAGCCGGGTGACACATTCATGGGTCTGGACCTGAATTCGGGTGGCCACCTGACCCATGGCAGCCCGGTGAACATGTCGGGCAAATGGTTCAATGTCATCAGCTATGGCGTGCGTCAGCAGGACCAGTTGCTGGACATGGACGCGATCGCCGAAAGCGCGCGCCAGCACAAGCCAAAGCTGATCGTCGCCGGCGGCACCGCCTACAGCCGGGTCTGGGACTGGGCCGCGTTCCGCAAGATCGCGGACGAGGTCGGCGCCTATCTGATGGTCGATATGGCCCATATCGCAGGGCTGGTCGCGGGCGGTCAGCATCCCTCGCCGCTGCCGCATGCGCATGTCGTGACCACCACCACCCACAAGTCGCTGCGCGGTCCGCGCGGCGGGATGGTCCTGACGAACGACGCCGACATCGCGAAGAAGATCAACTCGGCTGTGTTCCCCGGCCTTCAGGGCGGCCCCTTGATGCATGTGATCGCCGCCAAGGCCGTCGCCTTCGCCGAGGCGCTGGAGCCGTCGTTCAAGGACTATGCCGCACAGGTGGTCAAGAATGCGCAGGCCATGGCGGATGAACTGATGAAGGGCGGCATCGACATCGTGTCGGGCGGCACCGACAACCATCTGTGCCTGGCCGACCTGCGTCCCAAGGGCGTCACCGGCAAGGCGACCGAGGCCGCGCTGGGGCGGGCGCATATCACCTGCAACAAGAACGGCGTGCCGTTCGATCCGGAAAAGCCCTTCGTGACCTCGGGCATCCGCCTTGGTGCGCCTGCTGGCACGACGCGCGGCTTCAAGGAAGACGAATTCCGTCAGGTCGCCCGCTGGATCGTCGAGGTCGTGGACGGCCTTGCCGGGAATGGCGAGGACGGCAATTCCGCGGTCGAGGACAAGGTCCGCGCCGAAGTCGCCGAACTGTGCGCCCGCTTCCCGCTTTACGCGGGGATGTGATCGCCGGTCCCTTTCGGACCAGACCCATCGTTCCGGCCCGCCGCGCAGCAACGCGGCGGGCTTTCTTCTGAATGAACGGTCGCACAGAAAAGCGACCTGCTATCCCGGTGCGGTCCGGTGAACGCGGCAGCCGCTCAAATCTGCATTGAGTGCAATCCGTGCAGTCTGTAGATGCGACAGGAACGCATCCGATCTCCGAGCCTGCCCATGACCTCTGCCCCCGACATCACCCGGCCCGACAGCAAGCCGCTGGTTGCGGCGATCTGGATGCTGGGGGCGGTCGCCTCGTTCACCTCGATGGCGGTCGCGGGGCGTGCCGTGTCGCTGGAACTGGATACGTTCGAGATCATGGCCTATCGATCGGTCGTGGGCGTGTTGATCGTGACGATCGCGATCACGCTGCGTGGCCGCTGGAATGTCATCGAGCTGCGCCATCCGATGATGCATCTGGGCCGCAACATCGCCCATTTCACCGCGCAGAACCTGTGGTTCTTCGCCATCGCGACGATTCCGCTGGCCCAGGTCTTTGCGCTGGAGTTCAGTTCGCCACTTTGGGCGTTGCTGCTGTCGCCCCTGTTTCTGGGCGAAAGGCTGACGCGCGCGCGCATCCTGTCGGCCTGCCTTGGCTTTACGGGCATCCTGTTGGTTGCACAGCCCGGCGCCGCGCCGATCACGCCGGGATTGATCGCGGCAGCGGCGGCGGCGGTCGGGTTCGCCGCCACCTATATCTTCACCAAGCGCCTGACCGGGCTGACCCATATCCTGTGCATCCTGTTCTGGATGACCGTGATGCAGACCGTCTTCGGCTTTGTCTGCGCCGGGATCGACGGCAGTATCGCCGTTCCGTCCGCTGCCGCACTGCCTTGGGTGGCGCTGATCGGCGCCGCCGGGCTGTGCGCGCATTTCTGCATCGCCAACGCGCTTCGGGTTGCCCCCGCGACGGTGGTGATGCCGTTCGACTTTCTGCGCCTGCCGGTGGCTGCGCTGATCGGGCTGCTGTTCTATGGAGAACCCGTCGGCATCGCCGTGATCGCGGGCGCCGCCCTGATCCTGGGCGGCAACTGGCTGAACATCAGGTCCGAGGCGAAGAAGTCCTGACCGCTCAGCCTTGCCAGTTCGGCTTGCGCTTGTCGAAGAACGCGGCGATCCCCTCGGGCGCCTCGTCTCCTTCCCAGACCGCGACCAGACGTTCGATACTGTCCTCGATGGCGGCCATGTCGATGCGCGGCCCAAGCGCGCGGCACTGGGCCTTGGCGGCGGCGACAGCGCCGGGTGCGGCTTGCAGGAACGGCGCGACCTCAGCCTCGATCGCGGCGTCAAGATCGCCCGGCGATACAGCGCGGGCCGCCAGGTTCAGCGTCACCGCCTCGTCGGCACCGAATATTCGGGCGGAAAAGAAGACCCGCCGGGCCTTGTCCTCGCCCATCCGCGCGACGACATAGGGTCCGATCGTCGCCGGGATCAAACCCAGCCGAACCTCGGTCAGACCGAACTTGGCGTCGGTGGCCGCGATGGCGATGTCGCAGACCGACATCATCCCAACGCCGCCGCCGAAGGCATTGCCATGCACCCGGCCGATCAATGGCTTGGGCAGGGTGTTCAGTGCCGACAGCATCCCGGCCAGCAAGCGCGCGCCGTTCCGACGGGTCTCGGCGTCAGCGCCCATCTGAGCCTTCATCCAGCCCAGATCCCCGCCGGCGCAGAAGCTTGCCCCGTCGGCCGCCAGAACCACGACCCGCACCGCCGGGTCGGCGCCAAGCCGGCCTGCAGCCTCGGTCAGTTCTTCCATCATGGTCTGCGACAGGGCGTTGTGCTTGTCGGGTCGCGCCAGGCTCAGCGTGGCCACGCCCCTCGCATCGGTCTCGATCCGTATCGTCTCAGTCATCTTCACCCTCCCGCATGGCGCGCGCCATCGCTGCCGCCTTGTCGATCACCTGCATGTCCAGCCCGTGCGCAAAACCGCGTGCGGCAAGATGTCCGGCGACCTTTTCCGTTGCCACATTGCCTTTCGCACCGGGGGCATAGGGGCATCCGCCCAGCCCGCCTACCGCCGCGTCGAAGACCCTCACGCCGCGCGCCAGGCTGGCGTCGATGTTCTGCAGCGCACGCCCTGAGGTGTCATGATAGTGACCGGCAAGCCGGGTCGCGGGTATTTCGTCCAGTACCGCCGACAGCATGGCGTCGATGGTTTCGGGGCGTCCCTGCCCGATCGTGTCGCCAAGGCTGATCTCATAACATCCCATGTCGCGCAGCGCCGCGGCCACGCGGGCGACATTCGCGGGCGGGGTCGGCCCATCGAAGGGACAATCGGTCACGACACTGACATAACCTCGCACAGGCATCCCATCGTCGCGTGCGGCCTGCGCGACGGGAACAAACCGTTCCAGGCTTTCGGCGATGGTCGCGTTCAGATTGGCCTTGCTGAAACCTTCGGACGCACTGGCAAAGATCGCGATCTCGCTGGCCCGCGCCGCCTTTGCGCCCTGATATCCCTTCATATTCGGCGTCAGCACGGCATAGCTGACACCGGGCACACGGGCGATGCCCGCCATCACCTGCGCCGCGTCGGCCATCTGCGGCACCCATCTGGGCGACACGAAGCTGGTCACCTCGATCCGCCGGAAACCTGCCTGAGACAGCAGGTCAACCAGCGCGATCTTGTCCGACGCCGGGATCAGCCGCTTTTCGTTCTGCAGCCCGTCGCGCGGCCCCATCTCGAAGATCTCGACGGTCTCAGACATCGGGCACCTCGTAAAAGTCGCGTTCGTAAATGCTGTCGCCGCCAGCCCGCGCCTTGGCCCGCTGATATGCGGGCCTGGCAGTCATGTGGTCGCGATAGGCGGCCAGCGCAGGAAATTCGGTTGCGGGCAGGAAGCGGAAGACCGCGTCGATATTGAAACCCATCATGCAGTCGGCGGCGGAAAATCCGGACGGCAGCAACCTGTCCTGATCGGTCAGATGCCGTTCCAGGGCGCGCGCGGTCACCGCCAGCCTTTTGGTATCCAGCTTCATCAACGGGATCGACCGTGCGGCTGCTGGACGCAGGAAAATATGTTGGATGTTCAGCGCCTGAAGGATGTTCGCCTGAGTCTCGGCGAAACCGACCCATTCAAGAAACGCGGCGCGCTCGGTCGTGCCGGGTGCCGGGGCCAGCCGATCTTCGCGTTCGGTCAGGTATTGGACGATCGCGCCAGATTCGAAAATCGCGCGACCGTCGATCTGCAGCGCGGGAACCCGGCCCGCCGGCGACATGGCCTGAAATTCCGGGCTGCGAAGTCCGCCATCGGTCAGCGACCAGACCTGCAATTCGCAGGGCAGACCAAGCTCTTCCAGCAGCCAAAGCACCCGCATGGACCGAGAGCCGGGCACATGATGCAGCCGGATCATGCCGTTTCCTCTTCCTCCAGCCGGATCAGCGGCGCACCGGCTTCGACCTGATCGCCTGCCGCCGCCAGCACTTCGGCCACAACGCCGTCGCGCGCGGCGGTCAGGCTGTGTTCCATCTTCATCGCCTCCAGCATCGCCAGACGGTCGCCGGCCTTGACCTGCTGGCCTGCCTCGACATGGACCGATTTCACAAGGCCCGGCATCGGCGACAGCGTCAGCGCCTCGCCGCCCGCGACGGCATCACGCGCCAGCGGGTCCAGCGGCACCAGAGTTACCGTCCGGCCGCCGAACACGCTGACACCGGCACTGTGGCGAACGATGCGGTTGCGGCGCAGCGTGTCGTCCACCCACCAGCGTTCGCCCTGCCAACGCACCTCATGCGGCGTCCCGTCCAGCGTCACACGCGCCGCCCCCGGTCCCAGCACCTCAATCAGCGCGTCACCGCCATCCCAGGAAATCGTGCGGCGCAGCGGCTGCCACAGCGTCGCGCCGCCCTTGACCGCCGGATCGGCCAGCCCGGCCAGCCCGATCACCGCCAGCGCCCGCGCCCGGGGGTCCGGCTCGGCGGCGGCGATCAGATCATCCAGATCGCGTGCGATCAGGCCCGTATCCACCTGGCCGTTGCGGAACCCGTCGTGCCGGGTCAGCGCGATCAGGAAATCCAGATTGGTGACGGCCCCTGCCACTTCGGTATCGACCAGCGCGGTTTCCAACGCCCGCAGTGCCACGGCGCGGGTCGGACCGTGGGTCACGATCTTGGCGATCATCGGATCGTACCACGGGCTGATCGTATCGTCCTGACGGACCCCGGTTTCGATTCGGGCCCAGTCGGGAAACGCCAGATGCGCCAGCCGTCCGGTCGCGGGCAGGAACCCGGCAGGCACGTCCTCGGCATACAGCCGCGCCTCGAAGGCATGGCCGGTTATCTGCAGATCCTCCTGCCTGGCAGGCAGCGGCTCGCCCGAGGCGACGCGCAACTGCCATTCGACAAGGTCGATGCCGGTGATCGCCTCGGTCACAGGATGTTCCACCTGAAGGCGGGTGTTCATCTCCATGAACCAGAAACCGTCTTCGCGCAGCCCATCGCTGCCATCGACGATGAACTCGATGGTGCCCGCCCCCTTGTAGCCGATGGCCTCGGCGGCACGGACGGCCGCAGCGCCCATGACCTTGCGGATTTCGGGGGGCATGCCGGGGGCCGGCGCTTCCTCGATGACCTTCTGGTGGCGGCGCTGCAACGAGCAATCGCGTTCGAACAGATGCACGGCGCGGTGTCCGTCGCCGAAGACCTGAACCTCGATATGGCGGGGTTGCAGGATGTATTTCTCGATAAGAACCGAGGGGTTGCCAAAGGCGTTGCGGGCTTCGGACTGTGCCGACGCCAGCGCATCGGCAAAATCCCGAGCATCGTCGACCCGTCGCATGCCCTTGCCACCGCCGCCCGCGACGGCCTTGATCAGCACGGGATAGCCGATCCGACCGGCTTCGGCCTCAAGGTCCGCGGGATCCTGGTTTTCGCCGTGATAGCCCGGCACGACTGGCACGCCGGCCTTTTCCATCAATGCCTTGGCGGCGTCCTTCAGGCCCATCGCACGGATCGCTCGCGTCGACGGCCCGATGAAAACCAGCCCCGCGGCTTCGACCGCCTGCACGAAATCGGGATTTTCGGACAGGAAGCCATAGCCGGGATGGATCGCCTGTGCACCGGTTGTCCGGGCTGCCTCGATGATCGCGTCGCCCCTGAGATAGCTGTCCGAGGGCGCAGGTCCCCCCAGATGCACAGCCTCGTCGGCCATCGCGACATGGCGTGCGGCGCGGTCGGCATCCGAAAATACGGCGACCGTCGCGACGCCCATTCGCCGGCAGGTGTCGATGACGCGGCAGGCGATTTCGCCGCGATTGGCGATCAGGATCTTCTGGAACATGTCAGCTCCTGCTGGGAAGGACGAAGGTCGGGGTTTCACATCCCCGGACCGCCGAGGGGTATTTGTGCAAAGAAGATGTCAAGGCAGCGCCTTGTTGCGACCAAGCGCAGACGCGGCGGAACCGGTCGCCCTCACGATGCGCGTCGCGCATGCGGATCGTCATATTACGGTCGGGCCCGGATCGGCACATGGCGGCCATCACATCCGGAACACGCCGAAGCGCGTCGGTTCGATGGGCGCGTTCAACGATGCGCGCAACGACAGCGCCAGCACATCGCGGGTCTTGCGCGGGTCGATGATGCCGTCGTCCCACAGCCGTGCCGAGGCATAAAGCGGGTGCGACTGGCGGTCGAACATCTCGATCGTCGGGCGCTTGAACTCGGCCTCGTCCTCGGCCGACCAGCTTCCGCCCGTGCGTTCGATCCCGTCGCGCTTGACCGTCGCCAGCACGCCCGCAGCCTGTTCGCCGCCCATCACGCTGATCCGGCTGTTGGGCCAGGTCCACAGGAACCGCGGCGAATAGGCGCGACCGGCCATGCCGTAATTGCCCGCGCCGAAGCTGCCGCCGACCAGCATGGTGATCTTGGGCACGCTGGTCGTGGCGACCGCCGTGACCATCTTCGCGCCGTTGCGCGCGATGCCCTCGTTCTCGTATTTGCGGCCGACCATGAAACCGGTGATGTTCTGCAGGAACACCAGCGGAATGCTGCGCTGGCTGCACAGTTCGATGAAATGGGCGCCTTTCTGGGCCGCTTCAGAGAACAGAACGCCGTTATTGGCGACGATTCCGACCGGGCAGCCCTCGACATGGGCGAAGCCTGTGACCAGCGTCTCGCCGAAACGCGCCTTGAATTCGTCGAAGCGGCTGCCGTCCACGGTGCGGGCGATCACCTCGCGGATATCGTAGGGTGTGCGCAGATCGGCGGGCACGACGCCCAGTATCTCGTCGGGATCATAGGCCGGAAGTTCGGGCGACTGCCAGACCACGCTGTCGGGCAAGCGGCGGTTCAGGTTGCCGATGGCGCGGCGCGCCTGGGCCAGCGCATGCGCGTCATCCTCGGCCAGGTAATCCGCGACGCCCGACAGGCGTGTGTGGACATCGCCGCCGCCCAGATCCTCGGCGGTCACGACCTCGCCCGTGGCGGCCTTGACCAGCGGCGGTCCGGCCAGAAAGATCGTGCCCTGATTGCGCACGATGATCGTCACATCGGACATCGCGGGCACATAGGCACCACCCGCCGTGCAGGATCCCATGACGACCGCGATCTGCGGGATGCCCTTTGCCGACATCTGCGCCTGATTGTAGAAGATACGCCCGAAATGGTCGCGGTCGGGGAACACCTCGTCCTGATTGGGCAGGTTGGCCCCGCCGCTGTCCACCAGATATACGCAAGGCAGATTGCACTGTTCGGCGATTTCCTGTGCGCGCAGATGCTTCTTGACGGTCATCGGGTAATAGGTGCCGCCCTTGACCGTGGCATCGTTTGCCACAACCATCACATCCTGACCATGAACGCGCCCGACCCCGGCGATCACGCCTGCGCCGGGCGCCGCATCATCGTAGAGGCCATGCGCCGCCGTCGCGCCGATTTCCAGAAACGGCGAGCCGGGGTCCAGCAGATTGGCGACCCGTTCGCGCGGCGGCATCTTGCCACGACCGACATGGCGTTCCATCGCCTTGGCCCCGCCACCGGACGCGGCAGCCAGCGCCGCCTCTTGCGCGATCTGCAGCAGATCCAGATGCGCCTTGCGATTGGCGCGGAAGGTGTCGGAATTCGTCAGGGCATTACTGGTCAGCTTCATTGGCGGCTCTTTCGCATTCCGGCTGCGTGGCAGGTTGTCGCAGCCCGGTCTTCAGGGGCGGTCGGTTGATCTGGATCATGTCCCCCGCAGGCCCGGCGGGTCACAGCGTCATGCGTGAACATCAAAGGAGCCAAGCGATGAGCATGTCTTGCATCGCAGCCGCAGCCGCGCTTTGTCTGGCTGCCGCCGCGCCGGTTGCCGCGCAACAGGCCGGCGACTGGACGATCGGTCTGGGAATCCACAATGTCGATCCGCGATCCGACACCGGAACCCTGGCGGGCGGGACCGTCCCGACCAGCATCGGCGACAATACCCGGCCAACGGTCACGATCGAATATTTCCTGCGCGACAATCTGGGGGTCGAGCTTCTTGGGGCGCTGCCCTTCAAGCATTCGATCCGCTCGGGCGGCGTGGAAATCGGCACCGTCAAGCATCTGCCGCCGGTGATCTCGCTGCAGTATCACTTCGACGCCACGCCGCAGCTGAAGCCGTTCGTCGGCGTCGGCGTCAATTTCACCGGCTTCTGGGACGCCGAGGCAAAGGGGCCGCTGGCAGGCAGCGATCTGCGCGTCAAGAACAGCTGGGGCCTTGCCGCGCATCTGGGCGCCGATTACTGGCTGACCGACCGTTCGGCCCTGCGACTGGACGCGCGTTGGATCGACATTAACCCCGATGTCGAACTGAACGGCGCGCGGATCGGTCAGGTCCGGATCGACCCGGTCGTGATCGGGGCGGCCTATGTCATGAAATTCTAGCGAAAGACGGCATTCGGGGGAATGTTGACGGCGCATTCCGCAAGGGGTGCGCCGTGTCACACAAGGCGGTTTCGGCTGCCCCAGCATCATCACCCTCCCTGCATGTCGCGCAGGTCCAGCGCCCGCCGCGCGGTATGCTGCAACTTGCAATAGGCCGCGGCGATGACGCGCATCGATCCACCGTCGTAGCGATCATAGGCCAGACCGCAATCGGCGTCGCGAAACAAGATCCAGGCACGCTGCGCGGACAGCAACTGTTTGGCCAGCGCCGGACGGTCGGAAAATGCGTCCCGCAGGTTTCCGTATTCGCGGTTCAGGATATCGTCCCACACCGCGTGTTCGGCCATCGCGCATTCGCTGATGCCGACCGTCGTCTGGCCTTGGGGCTGCGTGGTCTGACAGGTGTCTGCGGCATCGCCGATGCAGGCGGCAGAGGACGGGTCGGATTGCGCAAAGCACGCCTCGACTGCCGATGCGTCGATCATGTCGTCCTGCGCCATTGCACCGGACGGCAACAACATCATCACGGCCATCAGAAAAGCCCGCATCATTTCTCATCCTCCGCCAACCGGCGCAGTTCGCGCCGCATCACCTTGCCCGTCACCGTCAGCGGCAGGCTGTCCAGAAAGCCGATCTCTCGTGGATAGGAATGCGCCGCCGACAGGCGCTTTGCATGATCCCGCAGGCGGGCGGCAAGATCTTCGGACGGCGCATAGCCATCGCGCAGGACAACATAGGCCTTGACGATCTCGGTGCGCAGCGGATCCGGCTTGCCGATCACACCGGCCTGCGCGACGGCGGGATGTTTCAGCAGACAGTCCTCGATCTCCGACGGGCCGATGCGATACCCCGATGAGGTGATCACATCGTCGTCGCGTCCGACGAAACGAATGTAGCCGTCCTCGATCACGCCCCGATCTCCGGTCACCAGCCAGTCGCCGCGAAACTTCTCGGCGGTGGCGTCGGGGCGGTTCCAGTATCCCAGCATCATGCTTGCCGCACCCTTGCGGATCGCGATGTCCCCTTCGGCGTCGCCGGGCACCCCGTCGGCGTCGATAACCTGAACGTCGAAGCCCGGCACGGCCTTGCCGATGGCGCCGGGGCGCGGCGGGAACAGCGAACCGGCCGAACTGGCGACCATGTTGCATTCGGTCTGGCCGTAGAATTCGTTGATCGTCAGGCCGAATGCATGCCGGCCCCAGTCCAGCATTTCGGCGCCAAGGGTCTCTCCACCGCTGGCGACGCTGCGAAGGCCGGAAATTGTCACCCCGCCCGCCTTCAGCATCTTCAGCGCAGTGGGCGGGAAGAACACGTTTCGTACCCCGCAATCAGCGATCAGGCGGCGCGCCGTATCGGCGTCGAATTTGGGCATGCGCGCGGCGACAACCGGAACGCCAAGCGCCAGCCCCGGCATCAGCACATCGAACAGGCCGCCGATCCAGGCCCAGTCCGCCGGGGTCCACAGGCAATCGCCCGGCTGGCCCAGAAGGTCATGACTCATCCCCACCCCGGGCAGATGGCCGGTCAGGACGCGATGTCCATGCAACGCCCCCTTCGGCGCACCGGTGGTGCCAGACGTATAGATGATGACAGCAGGATCATCGGGGCCGGTGTCGCGGGTCGCGAAACCCGGGGCCTCGGTCAGACCGTCCTCGGGCACGATTACCCGCAGATCGGGAAAATCGCGCAGCATGTCGCGGCCTTCGGCATCGGCGATGACCGTCCTGACATCTGCATCGCGCAACCGCAGTTCCAGCGCATCCGGCCCGAACAGCTTGAACAGCGGGACCGAAATCGCCGCCGATTTCCAGATTGCCAGATGCGCGGCCGCGGTCCATGCCGATTGGGTGCGCAGCACCGCCACGCGCTCGCCCCGTTCGGCATCCAGCGCGACGGCGAGGCGCGCGGTCATCGTGGCCAGTTCACCGAACCTGAACGGGCGCGGCGCCCCGTCATATTCGATCAGCGCCACCTGCCCTTCGGGATGCGACAGGCATTGATCGGCCATGTTCAGCCGAGGCGGCAGGTTCCAGCGGAACCCGTCGCGCATCGCCTGATAGTCGGGACCGTCCGGCATCCTCATCGCTTCCCCCCATGGCCACGCCCCGCGGCGCGACCTTCCGGCCTCAGATCAGGTTCATCAGTTCCCGGCCGATCAGCATGCGGCGGATCTCGCTGGTGCCTGCGCCGATCTCCATCAGCTTGGCATCGCGGAACAACCGGCTGACCACGCTATCGTTCAGGAAACCGGCCCCGCCAAGCGCCTGAACCGCCTGATGCGACTGCACCATCGCCTGTTCGCTGCAGTACAGCACCGCGCCTGCCGCATCCTGCCGCGTGACCTTGCCCGCATCGCAGGCCCGCGCCACGTCATAGAGATAGGCCCGCGAGGTGTTCAGCGCGACATACATATCGGCGATCTTGGCCTGCATCAGCTGGAACGATCCGATCGGCTGTCCGAACTGCTTGCGGTCGCGCATATAGGGCATGACCTCATCCAGACAGGCGGCCATGATGCCGGTGCCGATCCCGGACAGGACGACACGTTCGTAGTCCAACCCCGACATCAGCACGCGCACGCCGCGGCCTTCATCGCCCAACACGTTCTCGAACGGGATCTCGCAATCCTCGAAGATCAGCTCGCCCGTGTTGGACCCGCGCATCCCCAGCTTGTCGAAATGCGGACTGGTCGAAAAACCCTTCATGCCGCGTTCCACGATGAAGGCGGTGATGCCCTTGCTGCCCGCATCCGGGTCGGTCTTGGCATAGACGATCAGCGTCTGCGCGTCGGGGGCGTTGGTGATCCAGTACTTGTTGCCGTTCAGCACATAGCGGTCATTCTTCTTGTCGGCCCGCAGCTTCATGCCGACGACGTCGCTGCCTGCCCCTTCCTCGGACATGGCCAGCGCACCGACGGCCCTGCCGCTGCACAGGTCGGGCAGGTACTTCGCCCGCTGCTCATCCGTTCCGTTCAGCTTGATCTGGTTCACGCACAGGTTGGAATGTGCACCGTAGGACAGGCTGACGCTGGCGCTGGCCCGCGCGATTTCCTCGGTCGCGATGACATGCGCCAGATAGCCCATGCCACTGCCGCCCCAGGCTTCGGGCACGGTGATCCCCAGAAGGCCAAGTTCGCCCATCTCGGTCCACAATTCGTTCGGAAACTCGTTCCGGCGGTCCACCTCGGCCGCCAGCGGCTTGACCCGCTCTTGCGCCCACCGATGCACCATCTCGCGAAGCGCATTCACGTCTTCGCCCAGATCGAACTCCATACCCTGCGTGAACATCGAGAAGCCTCCTCCCGGTTTATTGAACGAACGTTCATTTAATGCCTATTTACGGCATCCGCATCACGCCCGTCAAGCAAAGCCTGCGCCGGAACGGCGGATGCGTCAACAAGGGACGGCTTGCCCCCGCCCTCATGGCGCGACATGGTCGCGCGGCCGGAACGATGCACGGAAAAGCCGTATCATGACCCGATTGCTGATCCTGCGGCATGCCGCGCCACTGACGGGCGGACGCCTGGCCGGACGGACGGATGTCGATGCAGATTGCAGCGACGCGGCTGCCTTCGACTGGATCCGCGCCCGGATCGGGCAGATCGGGCGTGTTCTCAGCAGCCCGGCGCGGCGCTGCCTCCAGACCGCCGAGGCGTTGTCGATGCCGCCCCACGCCACAAGCCAGGCGCTGTGGGAACAGGACTACGGCGCATGGGAGGGACTGGCCTATGGCGATCTGCCCGATCTGGGCCCCCTGCCCCCGGCCCGGCTGGCGCGGCACCGTCCCGAAGGCGGCGAAAGCTTTGACGACATGGCCGCGCGGGTACTGACCGAGTTGCGCGGGATCGACCGCGATACGCTGATCGTCGGGCACGCGGGCACGGTCCGTGCGGCCCTGTCGATGGTCGTCGGACCGGCGGCGCTGTCATTTGCCGTAGCACCGTTGTCGCTGACGGTGCTGCGCCGCGCCGGCGACGACTGGGCGGTCGAATTCGTTAACGTCACCGCGCCATGATGCCGCTTGTCGCCCTGATCGCGCTGGCGCTGGATGCGGCCATCGGCTGGCCGGACAGGATCTATCGCCGGATCGGGCATCCCGTGACGTGGCTGGGACGATTGATCGCGGCGCTGGATCAGCGGATGAACCACGGTAAGGCACGGTTCTGGCGCGGGATGGCTGCAAGCCTGCTGGTGATCGCCGCCGCGACCTTTCCGGCGATCATTCTGCAGGATATGCTGGGGGCGTGGCTGCCGGGCATTCTTGCCTGGCCGCTGGTCGCCGCGCGGTCACTGCACGATCATCTCCGTGCCGTGGCGCGACCATTGCTGAAGGGTGATCTTGCCGCGGCCCGGCAGGCTACCGCGATGATCGTCGGTCGTGACGTGAGCAAGACCGATCAGGCCGCGCTGGCCCGCGCCAGCATCGAAAGCCTGGCCGAAAACGCCTCGGACGGAGTGGTGGCACCACTGTTATGGGCGGCAATCGCGGGTCTGCCGGGGATCGCTGCCTACAAGGCGATCAACACGCTGGATTCGATGATCGGTCACCTGACCCCACGCCATGCCGAATTCGGCCGCTTTGCCGCGCGGCTGGACGATGTCGCAAACTGGCTGCCGGCGCGGCTGACGGCGGTGCTGATCGCGCTGTGCTGCGGCGGCGCGGCATGGGCGGTCGCGCGGCGTGACGCAGGCGCGCACCGGTCGCCGAATGCCGGCTGGCCCGAGGGCGCGATGGCCGGTGCCTTGGGCGTGCGCCTGTCTGGCCCGCGCATCTATGGCGACCGGATCGCGGACGAGCCTTGGCTGAACGGCGGCGCGCCGGATCCCGTCGCCGCCGATATCGACCGGGCTCTGGCGATCTATCGCCGCACCATATGGCTGCTGGCGGGGGGGCTTACGCTGCTGGTCCTGATCTGAACCGCCGCCACGCACCCCACAGCGACGACCCGATCAGCGCCAGCGTCGCGACCACGAACACCGCCGAGATCGGCCGTTCCAGAAACACCACCGGATCGCCACGAGAGATCAGCATGGCGCGGCGCAGATTGGTCTCGATCAGCGGACCCAGCACGAAACCCAGCAGCAGCAGCGCCGGGTTGAACTGCGCCAGCGCCAACAGATAGCCCAAGGCCCCGATCACCGCGACGGCGGCGATGTCGAAGCCTGATCCGCGCACCGAATAGACGCCAAGGCAGACGAACACGATGATCGCCGGGTACAGCCAGCGAAAGGGAATGCGCAGCATCGACACCCAGATGCCGATCAGCGGCAGGTTCAGGATCAGCAGCAACAGGTTGCCGATCCCGAAACTGACGACCAGGCCCCAGAACATCTCGGGCCGCGCCTCCAGCATCAGCGGGCCGGGCTGGACACCGTGGATCACCAGCGCGCCCAGCATCAGCGCCATGATCGGATCGCCCGGAATCCCCAGAGTCAGCGTCGGCACGAAGGCCGAGATGGCAGCGGAATTATTTGCGGCCTCCGGACCTGCGACACCTTCGACGGCGCCCTCGCCGAACCTTTCGGGACGGCGCGAGATGCGTCGCTCCATCGCGTAGGACAGGAATGACGAGATCGTCGAACCTGTGCCGGGCAGCGCACCGAAGAAACTGCCAAGCGCACCGCCGCGGGCGATGGGTCCGGGCATCCGCCGCAGATCGTCGCGCGTCGGCAGCAACTGGCGCAGGCTGACATGGGGCGGGCTGCCCTTGCGTTCGGCGCTGGTGATATTGCCGATGAGCTCGGCCACGCCGAACAGGCCCATGGCCAGCGCGACAAGGTTGATGCCATCCAAAAGCTCGGTCCGGCCGAAGGTCAGGCGCGCGACACCGCTGTTCACGTCGGTTCCAACGCAGCCAAGGATCAGGCCCAGCACCACCATCGCGAAGGCCTTGGATGGTCGCTTGGCGCCGATGGTCGAAGCCGCGACAAGCCCCAGCACCATCATCGCCGCGTAATCGGCCGCGCCAAAGCTGGTCGCCGCGCGCGACAGGAACCCGGCCAGCAGAACCAGGACCACGATCCCGATGATCGAACCGCAGAAGGACGCCACCATCGACGCGAACAGCGCGACGCCCGCGCGTCCCTGACGGGCCATCGGATATCCGTCCAGCGAGGTGACCGCCGATTGCGGGGTGCCCGGCAGACGCAAGAGGATCGAGGCGACGGCCCCGCCATACTGCGCCCCGTAATAGACCCCGCCCAGCATGATCAGCGCGGCTTCCGGGGTGATGTAGTATGTGATCGGCAACAACAGCGAAATCGCGGCCATCGCGCCGATCCCCGGCAGCACGCCGATAAAGGTGCCCATCACGACGCCAAGCACGCAATAGATCAGGATGTCCGGCTGCAATGCAACCGTCAGCCCGTACAGAAGTCCTTCAAGCGTCGTCATGTGCCAAGACGCGGCCAAACCGGCATGGTCATCTGCAGGCCCTCTTTGAACACAAGCCATGTCAGCGCGGCGATCGCCACGGCCAGCATCACCCGCCACCGCCAACCGCGACGCGGTGCCGGCAGGCTGGCGACCAGAACGGCGACGGCGGTTGTCGGCATCAGCCCGAGACGCTGCAAGCCCAGACCGAACAGGGCGATGGCTGCCAGAACGGCCAGCGCCTCATGCGCGGCAAAGGGGCGCGCCTCGCCGGACCGGCGCCACGCGGGCAGCGCAATCATCAGCCCAAGCCCGGCCAGCAACGCCCCAAGAACGGTCGGGAAGAAGCCCGGTCCCATCCGGCGCAGCGTCCCGAATTCATACTGACCCATCGCGTAGAACGCGACCGCCGCACCGATCGCGGCCATTGCGGCACCGCCCCAGATGTCATGCCAGTCGCGCCGCATCGCCGATTACTGCGCCGCCTCGATCCGGTCGATGACCGCGCCCCAGACCTGGGTATCGTCGGTGATCCGCTGCGCCAGATCCGCGGGCGCGCCCCCCTCGGCCTTCCAGCCCATCGCCAGCATCTTTTCCTGCACGTCCGGATCTTGCAGGATCTCGTTGATGGCGGTGTTCAGCCGGTCGATGATCGCGGGATCGGTTCCCGCGGGCGCGATGAAGGCGTTCCACAGCTCTGCCCGGAAATCCTCGGGCATTCCGGCGTTACCCGCGATGACCGGCACATCGGGGACCTGCGCGAAGGGCTGCTGCGATGTGACGCCCAGCATCTTCATCTTGTCCGCCTCGACCTGCGGCAGCGCGGCAGACGGCGCCATGAAGCCCGCGTCGATCTCTCCTCCGATGATCGAGGTCGTGACCTCGGCATAGCTGGTGAAGGGGATATGCAGCATCTCTATTCCGGCAGCATCCGCGAACAGTTCCGCCGTCAGATGCGCGCCCGATCCCTGCCCGACCGAACCATAGGCAATGCCGCCCGGATCGGCCTTCGCCGCCTCGATGAACCCGGCCAGATCGGCGGGTCCGGCGTCAGCGGCCATCGCCAGAACCAGCGGCGCCGTCGCCATCAGCGCGACCGGCGCGATGTCGTTCTGAACATCGTAAGAGATATCGGGCACCAGTCGCGGCGAGGTGGTCAACGGCCCGTTGATCGTCGTGCCGAAGGAATAGCCGGGTTCGCCCGCAAGCATCTGCTGGACTCCGATCACCCCGCCCGCGCCGGGCTTGTTCTCGACCACCACCGGCTGGCCCAGCCTTTCGGCCAGCGGCTCGGTGACCAGCCGCGCCAAAACGTCGGGCGACGATCCTGCGGGAAAACCGACATAGACGTGCACCGGCTGCGTGGGCCATTCAGCCTGCTGCGCGACAGCCAAGGCCGGAAGTAGCGCGCCGACCCCTGCCAGCGCCGATGCAACCAGCAGGTTGCGGCGGTCGATTGCGGCCATGTTATCCTCCATCATGCTGTTCGGGCGGCAGTCTTGACCCGCAACCGGGCAAGGTCAAGCAAGCAGCGGATCATTTCGACAATCCGAGCGTAAGATATTGTAAAGACGCAATTTCAGACCTGATCCACGCGCGTCACGCGCACCACCTGACGGCGCATGTCCGCAAAGCTCATGGTGGTCATGAACGCGACATCGGTCGCATCGCGGCCAACCGCGATCAGGGCCATCTCGTCGGCGCGTGCCATCCCGGTCGGATCGACCAGATGCCAGCCCCCTTCCAGGAATACCTCGACCACGGCATGAAAGTCGGGGGGCTGAACAGACGGCGCATAGGCGCTGGCGATCCGCGCGGGGATTTGCGCGGCCCGGCACAGCGCGATCATCAGATGCGCGTAATCGCGGCACACGCCCTGACGTTGCAGGAACGTATCCGCGGCGGTGGTATCGGCATTGCTGGCGCCCGCGACATAGTCCAGCCGATCCTCGACCCAGTCGCGGATCGCCGCGACCTTCAGGCCGCCTGTCAGATCGCCGAAACGCCGGCTTGCGAAAGCGGCAAAGCGTTCAGCCTGGCAATAGCGCGACGGCAGCAGATAGCGCAGCGCGTCGCCGGGCATCTGGTCCACCTCGCATCCGGCAAGCGCATTCAGATCGGGACAACTCCGCGTCACCTGAATTTCGGCAGAGTAACGGCATTGAACCCGGTCCTTGGCGCGCAGGATGATCCGTTCGCCGATCCCCTCTTCGCCCGGCACGCGGGCGATGCGTTCAACCATGCCGAAATCGATGGAGACGCGCTGCAGATCCTGGCCGTCGGCCCCTGCCGCTTCCAGCATCAGCAGCACCGGCCCCTCTTCGGACAGCGCGTAGTCAAGTTCGACATCAACGCTCATGCGCATCGCTGGCCTCCATGGGTAAGGGAACCCATGCCTGATCGCAGAGGATGGCCGCAGACACAACCCGTGACGTGGGATTGCGTGCAGTCGCGCAGGCTGCTGAGACTGCCTATACGGCCGCACCCAAAGGCGCCTGCCCCGCCAATGCCCGACCCGCCTGCGAAAGGCCGGATGCCAGCGGCAGCAGATCGGCCTGCAGTGCGTGATAGATGTCGGGCTTGCCCGCAAACTGCGTCATGGCGGGTTGGTCGTCGGGGCCGATTTCCGGGAACCAGCCGCCCGACGCATGGTCGATCAGGTGCCGGTCGGCAAATGTCCACAGCCTGCGATACCACGCCTCGTCCTCGGGGCGCCCGTCCAGCTTGATCAGCGCGGCCAGCGCGCCGATGGCCTCGGTCACAGGCCACCAGTATCGCGCAGGATTGTCCACCGATCCATCGAAGCGCAGCGTATATGCCAGCCCGCCGCGCCGGCTGTCCCAGGCGTCCGCCAGCGCCGTGGCGACCAGCAGACGCGCCTGCGCCGGGGCATCCGTCGCCGGCCGGCCAGACTGGTCCCAGCATTGCAGATGCAGCCGCGCCATCTCGAAGGAATGGCCGGGCGTGGTGCCCGCGGGACGGAACATGGGATTTCCGGCGTAATCGTGGTCGGGGTGCCAGTCCGCGTCGTAATGTTCAGGAATCCGCCAGCCATGCGCCGCAGCCCGACCAGCAATGAAGAAATCCAGGATGCGCCGGGCGCGGGACAGGTATTCCGCCTGATCCGTGGCCTCGTGCGCGGCCAGAAGCGCCTCGACCCCGTGCATGTTGGCGTTCATGCCGCGATAGGTCGAAAAGGGCTGCCAGTCGCGGGTGAATTCGTCGCGGAGCAGACCGGCGGTCTCGTCCCAGAAATGCCGGTCCAAAATTTCGGAGATATCAGCCAGCAGCCGATCGGCATCGGGATGCCCCGCCAGTTTCGCGCTGGACGCCGCCAGAAGAACGAAGACATGCCCATAGGCCAGCTTGGTTCCGTCCGCGACCGCGTCACCGTCAAGCGACCAGACGAAGCCGCCGTGGCGCGGGTCGCGATGCCGTCGCCACAGATAATCCATGCCCCGGTCGATGATGCCGGCCCGGTCCTGACGCCCGGCCAACCGCGCCAGCGCGTAGGAATGCACCAGCCGCGTCGTCGTGTGCAGCTCCTGCACCGTCGATTGCAGCGGCGCGCCGGCATAGTCCAGCGTGTGAAAACCGCCCGCTGCGCGCGGGCTGGCATCAAAGAAATCCAGCGCGCGATGGGCGTCGCGGATCAGAAAGCCGCGATGGGCGGGGTCGTCCAGCCAATGTCCCGCAGCGTCCATGTTTTCGGCTGTGTCAGTCATTCCGACCCCTCTCAGCGTTTGCGCATCGCATCCATCAGGGCCGCGCCAAGCGCGCCCTGTCCGCCGTCGTTTCCACGCGGCGCGGGCTTGCCGCCCTTCGGGCCACGCGACACCTGACCGACAGGCGGTCTGCCCGACGCGGTCCCCGCACGCGGCGAACGGTCCGGTTGTGTACCGCCATCCTTGCGCATCGTCAGCCCGATCCGCTTGCGCGGGATATCGACTTCGGTCACGCGAACCCGGACCACATCGCCGACCTTCACGACCTCGTTGGGGTCCTTCACGAAGCGGTCGGCAAGCTGGCTAATATGGACCAGCCCGTCCTGATGCACGCCGATATCGACAAAGGCCCCGAATGCCGCGACATTCGTGACGGTCCCTTCCAGCGACATGCCGGGTTTCAGATCCTTGATGTCCTCGACCCCGTCGGTGAAGCTGGCGGTGACGAAATCGGGGCGCGGATCGCGGCCGGGTTTTTCCAGTTCGGACAGGATGTCGCGCACGGTCGGCAAGCCAAAATGCTCATCGACGAACTGTTCGGCCCGTACCGACTTCAGCGCCGAGCCGTCGCCCATGATGCTGCGTATATCGCGTCCGCAAGCCGCGACGATCTTGCGCGCGACGCCGTAGGCCTCGGGGTGGACCGAGGATGCGTCCAGCGGCTCGGACCCGTCGCGGATCCGCAGAAATCCCGCGCATTGTTCGAATGCGCGCGGTCCCAGCCCGCTGACCTTCTTCAGCGCCGCGCGCGAGGCAAAGGCGCCCTGCGCGTCGCGATGGGCCACGATCGCGCTGGCAAGCGAGGGGCCAAGCCCAGCCACATGCGCCAGAAGCGGCGCCGAGGCGGTATTCAGATCGACGCCGACCGCGTTGACCGCATCCTCGACCACGACCTCCAGCGCCTTGGTCAGTTGCCGCTGGTCCACGTCATGCTGATACTGGCCGACGCCAATGGATTCGGGTGGCACCTTCACCAACTCGGCCAAGGGGTCCTGCAACCGGCGGGCGATGGACACGGCCCCGCGCAGCGACACGTCCAGATCGGGAAATTCCTTCGCCGCCTGTTCGGACGCGGAATAGACTGACGCCCCCGCTTCCGAGACGACCACCCTGGTCGGGGTCTTCACACCCTTTGGCAGGTGCTTCAGCACGTCGCCGACCAGTCGTTCGGTTTCCCGGCTGGCGGTGCCGTTTCCGATGGCGATCAGTTCCGCATCGTGTTTTGCGATCAGCGCCAGCAAGGTCGCCTCGGCCCCGCGCAGATCGTTCCTGGGCTGGAACGGATAGATCGTCGCGGTATCGACCAGCTTGCCGGTCGCATCGATGACAGCAACCTTGACGCCGGTTCGGATGCCGGGGTCCAGACCGATCGTCGCCTTCGCCCCGGCCGGCGCCGCCAGCAGCAGATCCTTGAGATTGCGTCCGAAAACCCGGATCGCCTCGTCATGGGCGCGTTTGCGCAATTCGGTCAGCAAGTCGATATACATGGTGTTGGACAGCCGCACCCGCCATGTCCATCCCGCGACCTGCCGCAGCCACTGATCGCCGGGAAGATCGCCCAGAGGCCCGATGGCCTGCGCGACCATCCCCTCGGCCCGCGCGGCCCCGGTTTCGGGATCGGGCGAGATGTCGATGGTCACCACCTCTTCCTTGGCCGCGCGCAGGATCGCCAGCGCGCGATGGGCGGGAATGCCGGCCCACGCCTCGCGGTGATCGAAATAATCGCTGAACTTGGCGCCCGTATCTTCCTTGCCGGCGACCAGCTTGGCCGCAATAAACGCCTCGGCCCGCATGAAATCGCGCAGCCGACCCAGCAGCGTCGCGTTTTCCGACAGCTCTTCCACAAGGATGTCGCGCGCCCCGTCCAGGGCAGCCTTCTGATCGGGAACGGCCTCGGTCACATAGCTTGACGCCAGTGCCTTGGGATCGGCCGCACGATCGTGCTGAATGGCCCGCAGCAAAGGCTCCAGTCCATTCTCGCGCGCGATCATCGCCTTGGTTCGGCGCTTGGGCTTGAAGGGCAGATAGATATCTTCCAGCGCGGCCTTGGTGTCGGCCCCGGCGATGGCACGGGCCAGATCGTCGGTCAGCTTGCCCTGCTCGCGAATCGAGCCAAGGATCGACTCGCGCCGCGTCTCCATCTCGCGCAGATAGGACAGCCTGTCGGACAACATGCGCAGCTGGGTGTCGTCCAGCCCGCCCGTCACTTCCTTTCGGTATCGCGCGACGAAAGGCACGGTCGCGCCACCGTCCAGCAACTGCGTCGCGGCCACGACCTGTGCGGCACTTGCATTGATCTCGGTCGCGATGATGCGGGCGATGCGTTGGGCGGCGTCCATGCTGTCCTCTCTCACTTCGGAACCGCTGTCTTAGCCGTCACCGCGGCCTGCGCCAAGCGGTCAGTCCAGCGCAAGTTCGGGCAAACGCGCGGCCTCTTCGCGCATGGCCTTGGCCGACACGCTGTCGCGCACCGCCCGCCGCAGCGCCCTGGATCGTTTCAGCACCCGGCGAAAGCCGGTCTCGTCCAGCACCAGCAGGCTGGTGGGCGTGATCGCCGTCACCTCGGCACGACGCGGCTTGTTCATCAGGACGCCCATCTGCCCGAACATGTCGCCCCGTCCCAGCCGCGTCGTCTGACCGGCAATTTCCTGCTCGACCGCGCCGGACGACACAAAGAACACGCTGCGCGAAGGGGAATCCTTGCGGGCGATAACCTTGCCGGCATTGACATAACGCGTGCGCAGCGCCCGTGACAGGCGGCGCAGTTCGGGCTCTTCGAGATCCGCGAACAGCGGGAACTGGCGGACCAGTTCGTATTTGCGCAGGGCCAGATCCAGATGCGGCCGCCCCTCGGCCTGCTGACGCCGTCGCGTGATGTCGGCCATCAGCGCGGTGTGCAGTTCTGCCCCAACCAGCCCGTCCTCGCGCATGGCACTGTATTCGCGTTCCTCAAGCCGCAGGGCCGTCCGGCGGATGAAACGACGTTCAAGTTCCTCGGCATAGCCGGGATATTGAAGACGCAAGCCCTCAAGCGCGGTTTCGACGGCTTCCTGCCGGCGGGTCAGCAATTCGTGCAGCAGTTCGGCGACGCGCCGTCCGTGGATGCGGCGGATGCGCGTGTCCAGAAATCCGTGAAGATCGCGCAGGATCAGCCGCCGCGCAAGCAGCGCCTCGAACCGATCCGCGGTCAGGCGTGCCAGCGGGCCCGCGATCCACAGCCGGTTGCGCAGGAAAGACGCGACGCGGAACGGCGTGCCATAGCGCAGCCCACGCCGCGCTGCGCGCTGATATCCGGTGCGCCCGCCGCTGCGGGCGGCCTCGATCAGACGGTCGGCGTCGGTCAGCATGGTTTCCGACAGCCGCGCGCTGATGACCCGCTCGCGGAACCTTTCGAGGATGGTTTCCCGCTCATGCGCGGCCAGCGCGATCAGTCCCAGCGTGATCCGGTCGCGGTCCAGGATCTGCGTGTTGTCTTCGGCCTCGGCGCGTTCGACCGCACCGTCCAGACGTTCGGCGAACCGCTTGGCCTCGGACCTTACGGTTTCGCGGGTCAGCTCATAGCTTTCGGTGGTGCTGGCCACTTCCTCGCGGACGGTCTGCAACGCCACGGCGATCACCTGGTTGGACAGCGCCTCGTCCAGCGGTGACAGCCGATCCAATCCAAGTCGTCCGATCACCCAGCGCAGCGTCGTCCCCTGCACCATCAGCGTGAACAGCGTAAATCCGGTCGCCAGGATACCGACCAGCCGCTTCGTCTCGACCGGCACGTTCAGGTTCTCGGTCACCGCCAGCGCCAGCGCCAGCGTGACCGCCCCGCGCAATCCGCCCCACAGGATGGCGACGCGATACGGACGCTCGACCACAGGCGACAGCTTCAGCAGCGACAACAGCGGCATCAGCCCGAACAGGATGATGGCGCGGGCGACGATGGCCGCCAGAATCACCACCAGGATCAGCGCATAGTCGCCGGGCCGCATGTCGTCCATCAGCCGCGGGATCAGCAATGCCGCAAGAATAAAGATCAGCGCCCCCGCCCAGTGGGCCAGCAGATCCCAGACCTCGCGCAGATTGGTCCAGAAGGCCGGCGACAGGCGCGACGGGCCGATCAGGTTCAGCGTCAGCCCCGCC
Organism: Paracoccus maritimus; assembly: GCF_025195095.1. Lineage (GTDB taxonomy): Bacteria > Pseudomonadota > Alphaproteobacteria > Rhodobacterales > Rhodobacteraceae > Paracoccus > Paracoccus maritimus. Next base: position 161,952 of record NZ_JANAVZ010000003.1, read on the forward strand.
GCGACCACCCCGATCACCCCCGACGCGCCCATTGCATGTTCCGCGCCGACATAGGCCAGATACGGCACCGCGACCGAGACCGAGATCTGGGCCAGCTCATATCGTGCGAACCAGTGCATCAGCATCAGCGCCGCCCGCGCCGTCAGCCAGCCGCCCAACGCGCCCCCGGCCAGCAGCCATGGGAACTGCCCGATCGCCTCGCCATAGCTGGGATCGGGCACGCCCAGCATCACGAAGCCCATGAACAGCCCGAACAGGGCGATCGCCGCGGCGTCGTTCAGCAGGCTTTCGCCCTCGATGATCCGGGCCAGCCGACGCGGCGCTGACAGAGACCGGAAAATGCCGACCACGGCCGAGGGATCGGTCGTCGATACGATGGCCCCGATCAGCAGGCACACGACAAGCGGCAGCCCGCTGACCCAAGAAAGCGCATAGCCGATGGTCAGCGTCGCGACGAAAACGGCCACCACCGCCAGAACCAGGATCGGCACCCAGTCATCGACCATCCGGCGGACATTCATCCCCAGCGTGGCCTGAAAGATCAGCGTCGGCAGGAAGACATACAGGAAGACGTTCGACCGGATCGGCAGGGCAAGAATCGACTCGGCTACCGGATTCAGCGCATCGGTCAGATCGGTGCGCAGAAAGAAGATCGCCCCGGCCCCGATCATCATGCCCAGCACGGCAAGGATTACGCTGTAGGGCAGCGACAACCGTGCCGCCAACGGCTCGGCCATGCCGATTACCACGAACAGACAGGCAACGATGGTGGTCAGAAGAACGATGTCCATGACCTTGGGATAGCTGGAAAAAGCGCCTCAGGGAATATCGTCCATGGCAGATCCCGACGCATTTTCGTGAAGGTCGCGGCCGGTGCGATCCATATGCGATGCGGCCCGCGCCCGCAGTCCGGCCCCGGCGCAGGGGGACCGGGGGGAGCGAACTCCCCCGGCCATCGCGGGACGCAATGGCGGCGCGGGTTTCCCGCGGCGCCTGCCCTCGAGGGTGGGATCAGTCCTCGACCGGCATGTACAGATCGCCGCCCGCACGATACCTGGCCGCCATCTCCTCCATGCCGCGCGCACGGGATTCCGCGCGGATGTCGTGGCTGATCTTCATCGAACAGAATTTCGGCCCGCACATGGAACAGAAATGCGCCACCTTGTGAGCGTCCTTGGGCAGGGTCTGATCGTGGAAATCGCGGGCCGTCTCGGGATCTAGGGACAGGTTGAACTGGTCTTCCCACCTGAACTCGAACCGCGCCCGCGACAAGGCGTCGTCGCGCAGCCGCGCCGCCGGATGCCCCTTGGCCAGATCGGCAGCGTGGGCCGCGATCTTGTAGGTGATGACGCCGGTCTTCACATCATCGCGGTCGGGCAGGCCCAGATGTTCCTTTGGCGTGACATAGCACAGCATCGCCGTGCCGAACCAACCGATCATCGCCGCGCCGATGGCGCTGGTGATATGATCGTAACCCGGCGCGATATCCGTCGTCAGCGGCCCCAACGTGTAGAACGGCGCCTCGCCGCAATGGGCAAGCTGCTTGTCCATGTTTTCCTTGATCTTGTGCATCGGCACATGGCCGGGCCCCTCGATCATGACCTGGCAGCCCTTCTCCCAGGCGATCTGGGTCAATTCGCCCAGTGTCTCCAACTCGGCGAACTGCGCCGCGTCGTTGGCATCTGCGATCGCCCCAGGACGCAGCCCATCGCCAAGTGAGAAGCTGACATCGTAAGCCGCCATGATGTCGCAGATCTCCTCGAAATGCTCATACAGGAAGCTTTCACGGTGATGATGCAGGCACCATTTTGCCATGATCGAGCCTCCTCGGCTGACGATCCCGGTCACCCGCTCGGCCGTCAGATGGATGAACGGCAGGCGCACCCCGGCATGGATGGTAAAGTAGTCGACGCCCTGTTCGGCCTGTTCGATCAACGTGTCGCGATAGACCTCCCATGACAGGTCTTCGGCGACCCCGTTCACCTTTTCCAGCGCCTGATACAGCGGCACGGTCCCGATCGGCACCGGGCTGTTGCGGATGATCCATTCGCGGATGTTGTGGATGTTGCGCCCGGTCGACAGGTCCATCACGGTGTCCGCGCCCCAACGAGTCGCCCAGACCATCTTCTCGACCTCTTCTTCCATCGAGGATGTGACGGCCGAATTTCCGATATTGGCGTTGATCTTGACCAGAAAGTTGCGGCCGATCGCCATCGGCTCGATCTCGGGGTGATTGATATTGGCCGGAATGATGGCGCGACCGCTGGCGACCTCCTGCCGGACGAAGTCCGCAGTGACGTGATCGGGGATCGCCGCGCCCCAGTCCTGACCGTCGCGGGCCAGTCTTTCCTTCGCGGCACGGCGACCAAGATTCTCGCGGATGGCCACGAACTCCATTTCCGGCGTGATGATGCCTGCGCGGGCATAGGCCATCTGCGTGACGACGTTGCCGGGCTTGGCCCGCAAAGGTCTGTGCCGGATCGGAAATTCCGGTGTAAGCCGGTCTCCGGTGACAAATCCGTTGTCCTCGGGCCTGACCACACGTCCATCATGGCGTTCCACATCGCCGCGACCGTCGATCCAGCCTTCGCGCAACCGCGGCAGGCCAGCGGAGATGTCGATCGTTGCCTCCGGGTCCGTATAGGCGCCCGACGGATCATAGACGGTCAACGGCGGCTCCATCGCCGAGGGGTGCAACGCAATCTCGCGCATCGGCACGCGAATGCCGGGGTGGATGTCGCCCTGATGCCAGATCTTGCGGGATGCGGGCAGCGGGCCGGTTGTGATCCGGGGGGTCGTTTGGTCTTTCATGCGCGTCTCCTCAAGCACGACTCAAAAAGACCCGGATGATGATTGAGGCAGAAAGCGGGCCTTGCGACCCGAAAAAGGCCGCGACGGCCCAAAGAACGACGCTGCGCCCTTCGGTCTTCCTACGCCAGTATCAACTGGGTCAGGTTCAAAGGGTCGCCGCACCGTGGGTTGCCCCACCAATCGGCCTCTCAGTCCCTCGGGCGGGACTCCCCTGACGCCGCAAAGGCTCACAGAGGCGGCGGGGCTTGTCAAGCCGCGTGTCGGGCAGGCTTGCGCCGCGCGGAACGCCGGATTGCGGCGCGCGGCATTGAAAGACGGCGCACGAAGTTACAATTCGATCACCACACTGCATCGAAGGCGAAAGGAATCTTCATGCCCTCATTGTTCGACCCGCTTCCGCTGGGACCGCATACCCTGAAAAATCGCATCGTCATGGCGCCGCTGACCCGCAGTCGTGCCACCGCCGACCGTGTCCCGAACCAGTTGATGGAAACCTATTACAGCCAACGCGCCGAGGCCGGGCTTATCCTGACCGAGGCGACCAGTGTCACGCCGATGGGCGTCGGCTACGCCGATACGCCGGGGATCTGGAACAATGCGCAGGTCGAAGGCTGGCAACGGATCACCAGCGCCGTGCACGAACGGGGCGGTCTGATCTTCCTGCAATTGTGGCATGTCGGGCGGATCTCGGCGCCCCTGTTCCTGAACGGCGAACTGCCGGTCGCCCCCAGCGCGATCAAGCCGAAAGGCCATGTCAGCCTTGTGCGCCCCAAGCAGGAATATGTCACCCCCCGCGCGCTGGACAGCGACGAGATCCCGGGTGTGATCGACGCGTTCCGCAAGGGCGCCGAAAACGCCCTTCGCGCGGGCTTTGACGGCGTCGAGATTCATGCGGCAAACGGCTATCTTATCGACCAGTTCCTGCAGGACAGCACCAATCTGCGCACCGACCGCTATGGCGGTTCGCTGGAAAACCGGACGCGCCTTCTTGAAGAGATCGCGGATGCGGTGATCGGCGTCTGGGGCGCGGATCGCGTCGGCGTTCACTTGGCCCCGCGCATGGACGGCCACGACATGGGCGACAGCGATCCAAAGATGCTGTTCACCCGCGTGGCGGACCAGATGAAGCAACGCGGCGTGGCCTTTCTGATGCTGCGCGAACACCTGGCCGAAGACAGCCTGCTGGACGACATCAAGACCGCGTTCGGTGGTGTGGTGATCGCCAACGAGGGATTGACCCGCGACAGCGCCCAGAAGCTGATCGAACAGGGACGCGCCGATGCCGCGGGCTTCGGCAAGGATTTCATCGCCACCCCAGACCTTCCCTCGAGATTCCGCAAGGGACTGGCGTTGAACGAGCAGGACCCTTCGAGTTTCTATGCCGGCGGGCCCGAGGGCTATGTCGATTATCCGACGGCCGACGCTGTCGCCGCCGAATAGTGCAGCCCGGTTTCAGATAATTGGGCGCGCGCAGGCAGTGCTGCGCGCGCCTCCGGGAACATGCATTGGCCGGATCCTACCGATCACCACGGCTCGGCGGGTCGATCCGGTCGCTGGAGGGGAAGACGGTGATCGAGATCACGTCATCGGCCTTCAGTCCCAGCCGCGCAAGTTCCGCGCGGGTGTGGATAGTGCCCGCAGTCACGGATTTCTTCTCGTTGTCATGCATCACGGATTTATAGGTATCGGGACGCTCGTTCTGTGGGGCATAGGCGGCGGCGGGCAAGGCGGCGGCCAGCGTCAGCGCAAGCGCGGTCAGTGTCGAAAACTTCGAGATCATGGTCGTATCCTCTTGTTTCATAATCAGACCTTCAAGCGGTCCTGATTGCGGATACGGATCGGACACAGCGTTCGTTACAGAAATCGCGGCGTCGTGATAAGCTGCGAGGTTTTCGTGTCAGCAGTCGCATCGACGTGAAAAGGGCGCCTCGCGGCGCCCTTTCCACTTTGTGGATCCTGTCCCTAGAAGGATCAGCAGCTGTAATACATCTGGTATTCGACCGGATGGGGGGTGTGTTCGTACGCGTACACTTCTTCCCATTTCAGAGCCATGTATCCTTCCAGCTGGTCGCGGGTGAACACGTCACCGGCCAGCAGGAAGTCCATGTCCTTTTCCAGCTCTTCCAGCGCTTCGCGCAGGCTGCCGCAGACGGTCGGGATCTCGGCCAGTTCCTCGGGCGGCAGATCGTAAAGATCCTTGTCCGAAGCCGAACCCGGATCGATCTTGTTCTTGATGCCATCAAGGCCGGCCATCAGCAGGGCGGCAAAGCACAGATAGGGGTTCGCCGAGGGATCGGGGAAGCGGGCTTCCACACGCTTGGCCTTGGGGCTTTCGGTCCACGGAATGCGGACGCAGCCCGACCGGTTGCGGGCCGAATAGGCACGCAGCACCGGCGCCTCGAAGCCCGGGATCAGCCGCTTGTAGCTGTTGGTCGAGGGGTTCGTCAGGGCGTTCAGCGCCTTGGCATGCTTGAGGATGCCGCCGATGAAGTACAGCGCCTCCTGCGACAGGTCGGCATATTTGTCGCCTGCGAACAGCGGCTTGCCGTCCTTCCAGATCGACATGTTGACGTGCATCCCCGACCCGTTGTCGCCCTTCATGGGCTTGGGCATGAACGTGACCGACTTGCCATAGGCAGCGGCAACGTTGTGGATGACGTATTTGTATTTCTGCAGGTTGTCGGCCTGTTCGGTCAGCGACCCGAAGATCAGCCCCAGCTCGTGCTGCGCGCTGGCAACCTCGTGGTGGTGCTTGTCGACCTTCATGCCCATCCGCTTCATCGTGGACAGCATTTCGCCACGGATGTCCTGACCGGCGTCGATCGGGTTGACCGGGAAATACCCGCCCTTGTGACCGGCGCGGTGGGCCTGGTTGCCCATCTCGTATTCGGTGTCGGTGTTCCAGGCGGCATCGACCGCGTCGATCTGGAAGGCGACCTTCTGCGGCGTGACCGAATAGCGCACGTCGTCGAAAATGAAGAACTCGGCTTCGGGACCGAAATAGGCCGCGTCGCCGACACCCGAGGATTTCAGATAAGCCTCGGCCTTGACGGCGGTGCCACGAGGATCGCGGCTATAGGCTTCTCCGGTGTCAGGTTCGACCACGTTGCAATGCACGCAGATCGTCTTCTCGGCGTAGAACGGATCAATATAGGCCGACGACGGGTCGGGGATCAGCTTCATGTCGGACTGATCGATCGACTTCCAGCCCGCGATCGAGCTGCCGTCGAACATGAACCCTTCCTCGAAGAAGTCCTCGTCGACCAGATCCACGTCCAGTGTCACATGCTGAAGCTTGCCCTTGGGATCGGTGAAGCGGACATCGACATAGGCGACCTCCTCTTCCTGCATCAGCTTCAAGACGTCCTTGATTTCCATCTCTTCCCTTTCTCCGTAAATGCTGCCCGGCTGCCATGGCTGCCGGGCGCGGAAGTTCGTAATTTCCGGGCAAGCGCCCGTTACAGCGCGTCGTCGCCGGTTTCGCCGGTGCGAATGCGGATCGACTGCTCGACGGGCGACACGAAGATCTTGCCGTCGCCGATCTTCTCGGTTCGGGCGGCGCCCACGATCGCGTCAATGGCCGCCTCGACCTGATCATCTGGCAGAACCATCTCGATCTTCACCTTGGGCAGGAAATCGACGACATATTCGGCGCCGCGATACAGTTCTGTATGTCCCTTCTGACGACCGAAACCCTTGACCTCGGTGACGGACAACCCCTGCACGCCCACTTCCTGCAGTGCTTCCTTCACATCGTCCAGCTTGAACGGCTTGATGATCGCCTCGATCTTTTTCATCGCAATTGATCCTTCCTCGCGGCTTGCCTGAAGACTGATTGGCGGGTTTCATGGGCGGGGTAAATGAAGCACGGCGAGGTTCGTGCAGCCAAGCCGTTCTGCCGGAAGGTTATGCACAAATTTTGCGCTTGTCGCCCAATTAATAGGCATTTGTCATGCTGTTCGGCACGGAAATTCTGACGACCGCCCAAATGCGCGCCATCGAATCCGACGCCATGGCCAGCGGTGGGGTCAGCGGCGTTCAGTTGATGCAGCGCGCCGGCGCTGCCGTGGCGGGCCAGATTCGGCTGCGCTGGCCCAAACCCGGACGCGTCACCGTGCTGTGCGGACCGGGCAACAACGGTGGCGACGGCTATGTGATCGCACGGCTGCTGGCACGCACGGACTGGCAGGTCCGCGTGCTGGGGATGGACAATGAACCCGGCCCCGATGCGGCGGAGATGAAGCGGTGCTGGCAAAAGGCGGGTCCGATCCTGCCGCTGACCCGCGCCGAACTGCGGCGCAACGAAGCCGACATCTATGTCGATGCGATCTTCGGCACCGGGCTGACCCGGCCGCCCGTAGGCGAGATCGCGGAAGTTCTGGACTACCTGGGCGGATCGGACGGGGACGACGGCCATGTCCGTCAACGCCTGGTGACCGTGGACTGTCCAAGCGGGCTATGCATGGACAGCGGCGCTTTCCTTGGCAAGCCGCGGCAGCCAAGCGCAGACGATCTTCACGCAAGACTGACGATCACCTTCGACAGCCCCAAACCGGGCCACCTTCTGGAACGCGGCCCGGCCTGCTGCGGCGAACTGGTCGTGGCCGATATCGGCCTGCATGACTGGCGCGTCCGGGCGTCCGGGCCAGAACAGGATCATCGGACAGCACATCTGACGGCGATCTGGCCCAGGTTCCGCGTTCCGGATGCCCGGCGCCCTGCAGCGGCGCAGGGCATATGGGCCGAGTGGTTGGAGAAGCGCGAAGGCAGCGGCGGGCACAAGTTCAGCCATGGCCACGCGATGGTCCTTGCAGGTCCGCCCGGACATGGCGGCGCGGCCCGGTTGGCGGCTCGGGCGGCTCTGCGGGTGGGTGCAGGTCTGGTGACGATCTGCCCGCCCGGTGCAGCGATGATCGAACATGCCGGTCCGCCCGATGCGCTGATGCGGCGCGCCGTGGACGACGCCACGGCGCTGAGTGACCTGTTGCAGGATCAGCGGATCGGCGCGCTGTGCATTGGTCCGGGATGCGGCGTCGAACGTGCCAGGGAACTGCTGCCACCGCTGCTGGATTCGGGCCGGGCCTGCGTGCTGGACGCCGACGCCCTGACCGCCCTCGCCGCGATGGGTTGGAACGGGCTGCATGATCGCTGCGTGCTGACGCCCCATGGGGGCGAGTTCTCGCGCCTGTTCCCGGATCTTGCCGAACGACTTGCAGCGCGCCCGGACCACGGCCCGGCCTTGTCAAAACTGGACGCGACCCGCGAAGCGGCCAGGCGCAGCGGCGCTGTCGTTCTGCTGAAAGGACCGGATACGGTGATCGCCGCACCACCGCGCCGCGACAAACCGAACGCAACTGGCCATGCCGTCATCCATTCGGCCTTCGACATTCCCTGGCTTGCAACAGCGGGGGCAGGTGACGTTCTGGCAGGGATCATTGCCGGGCTGCTGGCACGCGGCCTGACGCCGCTAACGGCGGCCAGCCTTGGTTCTTTTCTGCACGGTGCAACGGCGCGTGGTATCGGGCCCGGCCTGATCGCGGACGATCTGCCTGACCGGATACCGGGCGCGTTTCTGGATCTGGTGCCTTAGCAACCCCCTGGCACCGGATCGCGATCCTGCCGACAGCGGGCCGCGCAATTCACATGCCGCCCAGTTCAGGTGACAGAAGCCGACCTGCCCGGTGAGACATCCTGGGGAACCTCCATCGGCAGAAGCGTTTCACATTTTTTGCGCGGGTACCCATGCGCTGAGCAGAACCCGGGCGTCGTCTGCTTGTAGGCACGCCCGGGTTCCCATGCTGCTGCTTGGCAGTGCACCAGCTTGGCGCAATTGCGCATACATAATCTAACCAGCAGGATGCAGTTTGTGCAAGTCTGCATCCTTTGCCAGCGGCGAAATGCGTTAATTCGGGCGGCGATCGTTCAGCAACCAGGTCCATGCCAACCCCGATCGCGCCCCGTGCCACACCCCATCAATCTCGGGATATCGCGCGGTAATTGAGTGCGAAATTTGCAAAGGACCGCGGACAGATCCTTGCCGCAAGCGGCTGAAGGGAATTCTGGTGACCGATTTTGCAGCGTGGCGCGCCGACGAGGCCGTTGCGACACCCAAAACTGCAGAAGCAAGCTCGCGGGCACTTCGCCTTCAGGTTTAGAAATGCGCTCGGTTTCAAGCGACTGGGTGTAGCGAGATCGTACCGTTGCCATCTTTCAGTGAGACGCCCGGCAAGAAGCGGCCGAATCTTTGTCTAAATGTACAGGCTGACAGCCGCGCCGGACTAAGACATAACGCACCTAACGACCGGGCGGCGTGTGTTGCGTTTTACGAGTATTGCCGCCCGGTTGTTTGATTTCTGCGCCCTCATTGATGTCCGGTCTGGTCCGATCATCCCTCTTTTGGGCGCGTTTGATTGTGAATTTTTCCCCTCGCGTGCCGATTTCAGTTCTGGTATTGCGCCGTAGTTCAATCGCCTTCAGGCAGTTGACGACATATGCGGGTGTGGCGAAATTGGCAGACGCACCAGATTTAGGTTCTGGCGCCGCAAGGCGTGGGGGTTCAAGTCCCTCCACCCGCACCATTTTCCCTCAGAAGGTTGACCAGACAGGCGCGGCGCGTTCTGGACGTCGCCGGTCGAATTGCGCTAGATGATCGTGAATTGGCGATCAGCGCCACAGACCTTTCTGGCGCGGACCCGTATCGACATGAACTTCACCGAATCGCGGCCAGGGCCATTCCAGACCCGTTGCGGAATGACGATACGACACGGGCATCCGACCCCCGCTGTTCCGAGAGGCCAAGATGGCTGAGTTGGCCTTGCTGTTTCTGGCCGGTATCATAGGGGGCGTGCTGAACGCCGTCGCGGGCGGCGGGACGTTCATCACGTTTCCGGCGCTGGTCTTCACCGGAATTCCGCCGGTCGCCGCGAACGCAACGGCGACGGTCGCGGCATTGCCGGGATATCTGGCGGCGACGGTCGGGTTTCGCCGCGACATCGCCCGGATGTCCGGCGCGCCGATGCTGAAGCTGACGGCGTGGACGATGATCGGGGGCGCCGCTGGCTGCGGCTTGCTGCTGATCAGTTCCAATGAGGCATTCTCGGCGCTGGTGCCGTTCCTGCTGCTGCTGGCCACGATCGTCTTCTACTGGGCCGATACCGTGCGCCGCATTGCCGCACGCTGGCGATCGGTGGTCACGCCGTTCGGGCTGGGCGTCCTGCTGCCGATGTCGATCTATGGCGGCTATTTCAACGGCGGGCTGGGGATCGTCATGCTGGCGGTGTTCGCGATGTGGGGCATGACCGACCTGCATCAGATGAACGGGCTGAAAAGTTGGCTGTCCTTTGCGCTGTCCGTCATTGCATTTGTGGTCTTCGCGATCGGTGGCAAGATCGCCTGGGGCCCCGCGGCCATCATGTCGGCGGGCACGATCATCGGCGGATATGCCGGCGCACCGGTGGCACGGCGCATCCCGCGACCTGCCCTGAGATTGTTGATCGCAGCGGTCGGTTTCGGCATGACTGCGATTTTCTTCTGGCGTCTTTTCAAAGGAGTATGACGACATGACCGACATCAAACGCATCGAAAGTGGCCAGCGCATGAGCCAGGCGGTTATCGCGGGTGGCATGGTCTGGCTGGCAGGCCAGGTGGGCGAACCCGGCAAATCGGCCGAGGACCAGACCCGCGCGATCCTGTCGCAGATCGACACGCTGCTGAAGAAAGCCGGGACCGACAAGACCAGGATCGTCTCGGCGCAGATCTGGGTGGCCGACATGGCCGCCGATTTCGCAGCGATGAACAAGGTCTGGGACGCCTGGGTCGCGCCGGGTCACGCGCCCGCCCGCGCCACCGGCGAGGCAAAGCTGGCGACGCCCGATTACAAGGTCGAGATCATCGTGACCGCGGTGCTGTAACCGCCCCCAGGACCGAGCGCGCCGCGCGCAGACCCGGCGCCTCACCTCCCTTGCCAAGGCGGTCCATCGTCAGATCCATCGCGTCCAGCTGCGCCTTGCGCGTCGCCATGTCCTCCAGCACATCCTGAAGTGCGTGCGAAAGCGGGCCGGGCTGGCAGGCGCTGCCCAGGAATTCAGGCACAGCCCGTGTGTCGCTGACCAGATTGACCAGCGTGACCGTGTCGGTTCGCAGCAGCATTTTCAGGACCAGGCGGCTCAGCGGTGCCATGTCATAGCCGATCACCATCGGAATCCGGTTCGCCGCCAGTTCAAGACTGACCGTGCCCGACGCGGCAAGCGCCAGGTCGGCCGCCGCGAAGGCCGCGATCTTTTCGTCGGGTTCTTCGACCACGATGGGCGATGTCGGCCAGCGGCGGGCCATGTCGCGCACCATCGCGGCGACGCCCGGCACGGTCGGCAGCACGACCCGGATCTCGGGCACGCGGTCGCGTAGGCGCATCAGCGCCTCGTCGAACCGCCCGGCCAGCCGCTGGACCTCGGAATTGCGCGATCCGGGCAGGCACAGAACCACCGGTGCATCGGGCGCGATGCCATGCGCGGCGCGGAAAAGCCCCGCTTGATCCGGGCCGCCGATCTCGGCCGTGGCGACCGGGTGGCCGACGAAATCGCAGCTCATTCCCGCTGCCTGCATGTAGGGTGGCTCGAACGGCAGGATCGCCAGCACATGGTCGATCACCTGCGCCATCTTCAGCGCGCGGCCCGGCCGCCACGCCCAGACCGACGGCGCGACATAGTGGATGGTGCAAAGATCGGGATTTATTGCGCGCGCGGCGCGGGCCACCCGCAGACAGAAATCCGGGCTGTCGATGGTGATCAGCGCGTCCGGCGCCGCGTCAGTGACAGCCTGCGCGGTCTGGGCGATGCGACGTTTCAGATGCCGGTATTTCGGCAGAACCTCCCAGATCCCCATCAGGCTCAGCTCGTCCATCGGGAACAGGCTTTCCATGCCCTGAGCCTGCATCAACGGTCCGCCGACGCCACAGAACCGTGCCTCGGGCAGCAAGATCTTCAGCCCGGCCATCAGGGCCGCGCCCAGTTGGTCGCCCGAAACCTCGCCCGCGATCAGGAAGAACTTCATGCGTGCTTTCCGGTTGCTGCGTTGCGTTCTGGGTATTTGAGCAAAGAAGAAGACGCCAGCTTTTCTTCGCTGCAAGGATATCCGCTCAGGCGCGTGCCCAAAGAAACAGCCCGGCCGCATCGGCGCGTCGCAGGGCCTCGTCGCGATCCAGAAGGATGACGCCGCCGGCCTGCCAGACGATGCCCGCAAGGCCGGCCGCGGCCGCCTGGGTGACCGTGTCCGGCCCGATCGTGGGCAGATCGACCCGGCGATCCTGCTCGGGCTTGGGCGCCTTGTAGAAGACCCCTCTTGCGCCGTTCGGATTGGGACGCAGCCCGGCATGGGCAGCGGCGAATTCCAGCATCGCGGCAGTGCCCGGAAGCGTCTCGATGGCAAGGCACAGGCCTTGTGCCACCACCGCGCCCTGCCCGATATCGAACGGGCCAAGGCCCGTCAGGATCGCGGCGGCGCGGTCGGCGTCGCGCCGGTCGGCATCGGACACAGTTCCCGCCAGCACGCCTTCGGATGGGATCAGGTCGGGGATCACCTCGTCGACGCCGCAAATCGTCAGGTCGTTTTCCTCGAAGACCTTCAGGACTTCGCGCAGCGCGGCATCATCGCCCGACTGCATCGCGCCGAGGATGCGCGGGACAAGCTGCGCGGTGCGCGGATCGAATGCCTCGGGGTCCAGCCGGGGGCGGCGGATCGCGCCCGCAAAGACCACCCGTTCGACACCGGCCTCGATCAGGCTGTCCAGAAACGGGACCAGCCGTTCCAGTCGGAATGGTGTCGCCGCGACATCCGGGGCGAAACCGTCCAGCGCATAGACCAGCGGATCATCCAGCGCCGCGATCACGGCCGGGGCCAGCCGGCCTTGACCGGCGATGACGGCGACGCGGCTCATGCGGGCCTCGGGGCAAGGAAGGATCTGTCCGAGGGTCCAAGGATGAAATCCAGCACATCGCGCTCCATCCCGGTCACCTCGGTCCCTGAGCGTGCGCGCGCGGTGTCACGGAACGATCCCTGCCCAAGCGCGGCAAGCAGATCGCGCAGCGCAATGATCTCGGCACGGCTGGCACCCCTGCGTTTCAGTCCGACCAGATTCAGCCCGTCCAGATGACCGCGCGGTCCCTGCACAAGCCCGTAAGGGATTACATCTGCCGTCACCATCGTCACCGCGCCGATCATCGCGCCGCGCCCGATGCGGACCCACTGGTGAACACCCGAGAGCCCGCCGATGATCACGTCATCTTCAAGATGGCAGTGTCCTGCGACCGAGGCATTGTTGACCAGGATCACGCCGTTGCCGATCCGGCAGTCATGCGCGACATGGCTGCCCGCCATGAACAGACCGTCATCGCCGATCACGGTCACTCCGCCGCCGCCCTCGGTGCCAGGATTGATGGTGACGTATTCGCGGATCCGGTTGCGCGCGCCGATCTGCAGCCGCACATGTTCGCCGCGAAACTTCAGATCCTGGGGAACCTCGCCGATCGAGGCAAATGGGAAGATCGTCGTTTCGCCACCGATCGAGGTGTCGCCGGTGACGACGACATGCGATTTCAGCTCTACCCCGTCATCCAGCCGCACCTGCGGGCCGACCACGCAGAACGGTCCGATCCGGACCCCGGCGCCCAGTTGCGCCCCGTCCTCGATCACGGCAGTCGGATGAATATGGGTCTCAGCCATCAGCCATCGGCCTTCAGGGCCATCATCGCGGTGAATTCGGCCGACGCGCAAAGCTGGCCGTCAACCAGCGCACGCCCCTCGAATTTCCAGATCCTGCCGCCGCCGCGCAGCGCCTTGCAGTGCAGTTCCAGGACATCGCCGGGCACCACCATGCGGCGGAACTTGCACTTGTCGATGCCCATGAAATAGGTCGCAAGCGGCTGGTCGATGATGTTCATGCTGATGCCCACCACCACCGCGGACGTCTGCGCCATGGCTTCGATGATGGTGACTCCGGGCATCACCGGCTCGTCCGGGAAATGACCCTGGAAATGCGGCTCGTTGCAGGTAACGTTCTTGATGCCGACGCCGCCTTCATGCGGGACGATGTCGCGGACCCTGTCGATGAACAGGAACGGATAGCGATGAGGAATGATCCGCTTGATCAGCGACAGATCGGCCTCGGTATGGGGGGCGGGGGTGCGCGGTGCGTCAGCCATTTGCGATCCTTCGGCGATTTCTGTCGGGTTAGCAACGCGGCCACGGCTTGGCAAGCTTCTCAGCCGCGCCCGCCCGCGCCCGCGGCATCGTTCGGCAGGCCGCCGCCGCCCGGGCTGCCGCGCCCCGCGCGCCCCTCGGACAGCCATCCCGCAACGATCAGCCCCGCGATCAACAGCAGCCAGGCCCAGCCCGGCAGGATGGGCCGCCGTTGCAGCCCGGTGACCGTCGCCGCCTCGCGCGGGGTGATCGCGATCCAGTCGCGCGCCACGCCACGGCCATGCGCGCTGCGGCCAGGCGCGACGGTGCGCAGGTCTGGGACGCCGTCGGACAAACGAACCACGCCGCCATCGGTCTTCTGGACCAGCGGCGACAGCGTATCGGCGCTGGCGACCGTCTGTTCGAATTCGCGCGGCGCCGCCGGACCCAAGGCAAGCACCCGGCGCAAATCGCCGTCCTGCAGGTGATACAGCCCCGGCTGGGGCGCGGTCCAATCGGCGACAAAACGGCCGGGACCGGCTTCGGTCAGAGGCAGTTCCTCGGTCTCTCCGTCGGGGCGGGTGATGGTCAGCGGCCCGGCGCTGTCCTGCATGGTGCGCCGGGTAAAGCGGACATCCATCCCGCCCGAGACATCGGCCAGCAGGGCCTCTTCCTCAAGCTCGGGTTCCTTCATCGACCAGTGCGCGATGCGGCGCAGCATCTCCAGTTGCGGCCCGCCGCCCTCGAAGCCCCGGCCCCACAGCCAGACCTGATCCGAGGTCAGCATCGCCACGCGCCCTTCGCCCTCGCGCCTGAGGATCAGAAGCGGCTTGTCCTCGGCCCCTGTCATGGCGACCTGTGCCTGCGGGTCAGGTTCGACCTCGGCCATGCGCAGCCAGCGTCCCCACCCATCGCCCCCGTCGCTCGCGCTGCCGTCATCGCCATCGGGCGCCCCCGGCAGACCGGCGGTGACGGGATGACGGCGACCGTCCTCGGTCAGCTCTGGCGTGAAGGGCTGGTCGATGATCCGTCCCGTGGGACGCGCCGGCAGGACCGAACCCAGCGGCGACAGGTTCAGGCTTTCGACGCTGGCCATTTCGGGACCGGCGGCGACCAGGATCGCGCCGCCGTCGCGAACATAGCGGGTGATGTTCTGGAAATAATCCGGCGGCAGGATGCCGCGGACGCGGTAACGGTCGAAGATGATCAGATCGAAATCATCGATCCGCTGCAGGAACAACTCTCGCGTCGGAAAGGCGATCAACGACAATTCGTTCACCGGCACGCCGTCGGACTTGTCGGGCGGGCGCAGGATGGTGAAGTGGATCAGATCGACCGCCGCATCGGATTTCAGCAGGTTGCGCCAAGTGCGCTCGCCGGCATGCGGTTCTCCGGACACCAGCAGCACGCGCAGCCGGTCGCGCACACCGTTGATGCTGATGGCGGCGCTGTTGTTGCGGTCGGTCAACTCGGCATCGCCTTGCGCCGGGTCGGGCGCCTCGAAGCCGATCTGCACGACATTCTGCCCGGCATGGGTCAGCGTCAGCGGCAGGGTCAGGGACTGGCCGACGGGCACTGCGAAAGACAGTTCCTCCTCGCCATCGACGCTGACGCGAAGATTGGCCGAACGGCCTTGCAAGCCTGCCGGGACATCGCCCTGATCCTCGATCCGCAGGCGGACGGACACTTCCTGATCGATCAGACCGAAGGCCGGGGCTTCCTCGATCACCAGACGGCGATCCCAGTCCTGTTCGCGTCCGGTCAGCAGGACATGGAACGGCGCGGGCATGTCCTGGGGCAGAATGGCCGGATCATGGATCTGGCCGTCGGTGACAGCGATCACTCCGGCCAGCCGCGCGTCGGGTTCCGCCGCGACGGCGCGGGTGATGGCGGTCCCCAGCAGCGTGCCGTCGGGATCGTCGCCGACGGTCACGCGCCGCAATTCCGTATCGGGCAGCGCGGCGATTTGGCGGGACAGCCCGTCGATGGCGGCATCCGTCTGATCGCCGCGTTCCGGCAGATCCTGGCTGGCCGAGCGGTCGTCCACAAGGATCACGATGTCGCTCAGGCCCGTACGGCTGCCGATTTCCAGCGCGGGTCCGGCCAGCGCCAGCCCCGCGGCCAGCCCCGCCAACCCGCGCCACGCCCATCCCCGCAAGCCGCGCCACAACGCGAACCCCGCGACCAGCAGCGCTAGGCCGGCCAGGACGGCGACCACCCACCATGGCAGGATCGGATCGAAACGCAGCGCGGTCGCATCGCCGATCATGGGCCAAGCTCCTCTTCCACGCGCAGGCGATCCAGCAATGCCGGCACATGGACCTGATCGGATTTGTAGTTGCCCGTCAGCACATACATCATCAGGTTGATGCCAAAGCGATAGGCCATCTCGCGCTGCTGTTCGCCCTCCCATCCCCGGCCGATCGGAAATGTCGGAAAACCGTTGTCATCGACGGCCCAGGCCTCGGCCCAACTGTTCGCGCCGATCACGACCGGGCTGACCCCATCGTTCAGCTGCCGGAACGGCACACCCTCGGCGGCCTCGGCACCGGCGGGCGGGGCCTCGACCCAGACAGGGTTGCCCTTCCAGCGGCCGGGGAAATCCCCCAGCAGATAGAAGCTGCGTGTCAGGACGTGATCTTCAGGCACCGGCGCCAGGGGCGGGATCTCCAGCGGCGCGGCAAGGCTGCGCAGCGCCTCGGACATGTCGGGTCCGCCGACGCCCGCCACATCGCCGTCGCGCGTGTCGAACAGGATCATGCCGCCGGAACGCAGGAAATGGTTCAGACGCAGATAGGCCTGGGGCGAAGGCGGCGACTGGTCGGCAGTAACCGGCCAGTAGAGAAAGGTCAGCACAGACAGTTCGTCGCGGTCCAGATCGATCGCCACCGGTTCGCCGGGTTCGACCGATGTGCGCTGGCGCAGCGACAGGGACAGGCCGCGCAACCCCTCGTAAGAGGTCTGGTCCACCTCGTCGTCGCCCGTCTCGACATAGGCCAGCGCGACCTCGTCGGCGGCGCGCATCAGTTCGGGTTTCAGATCCTGGGCATCCGCCCGCGTGCCGGTCATGCCGAAGGTCGCCACCAGCAACATCGCGGCGACGCGCCCGCCCCGCGCCAGGGCCGCCGATCCCAGCGCATCCAGCGCAAGGATCAGCGCGGCGGCGGCGATCAGCAGACCCTTCAGATCGCGGCCCGCCGTCTGCGCCGCGCTTTCCACGGTGGCGCCGGGCCATGTGGCCAAGGCAAGCGGTCCGGCCGCGTTCAACGCGACGCGCCGGTCGCCGGCGGCATAGATGCCAGCAGGCCGACCGACGCCCGGCCCCTGCGCAAGGTCGGTCGCCGGAACCGGGGCCAACCCTTCCGCGGGCGCCGCGCGCCCAAAACCGTCCAGCACCATTTCAGGCGTCCAGAAGGGTTGGTCGCGGTCGTCGGCAGCTTCGTCGGCGGGCGAGACGCGCGCCGTCGCGATCAGCCTGTCCAGCATCTCGACGAACAGGCCGGACAGCGGCAGGCTGGACCATTCGGCATTGGCGGTGACGTGGAACAGCACCACCTGCCCCTGCCCCAGCCGGTCGCGCGTGACCAGAGGCGTATTGTCGGACAAGGCGGCGATCGTCCTGTCGGTCAGGTCGGGCGCGGGTTGTGCCATCAATTGCGCGCGGACCGCGACATCGTCGGGCGCGCGCAGCCCCGCGAAGACGCCATCGCCGGCAAAGGGCGCCAGCCCGCGCGGATCGCCCCAACTCAGCGCGCCGCCGATGTCGCGCCCGCCCTGGCGCAGCATCACCGGCAGCAGCGGCTCGTCGATCAGCCGGTCGAACGCGGCCATGCGCGGCCCCGCGAAGCGGATCAGCAGACCGCCCTCATTCACCCATTCGGCCAACTCGCCGACCTCGGCCATCTCGACCTGATCGGCGACGATGATGACATCGGGGGCGGTGCTCAGGACATCGCCCAAGCCCCCTTCGACCAGGTCGGTCGTCGGTGCCAGCGCCCGGCGCAGATAATACAGCTGCGACAGAAGCTGTTGCCCTTCGGCCTGCCGGTCGGCGTCGCCGACCAGCCCGACCTTGCGACGCTTGACCCGATCATCGGCCAGCACGACCGCGCCCGCATGGGTTTCGCCCTCGATCTGGAAGCGGGTGACGCGGTTGCGCAGTTCGGGCGGCAGGTCGATGGCGACCGGACGGGTCAGGATGCCGCTGTCGGAAACGCCCTCGCCGGGCACCAGCCGCGCCAGTTCGCGTTCGATCCCCTGCGGATCGGGTCCGATGGCCAGAATGCCCGGCGCCCCATCGTCGGTCGCCGTCAGCGTCAATGACGGCGTGTCACCGTCATGCAGGCTCAGCACCCGAAGCGCACGCTGCGGTGGCACGACCGTGACCGGTCCGCGTGCGGACAACGCCGACAGCCAGCCCGTGCGGTTCGGATGATCCAGCCCGTCCGCCAGCCAAAGGGCCGACAGGCGGCCTTCGGGGATCTCGGCCAGCGCGGCCTGCGGGTCTTCGGGCAACGTGGTAGGCCACGACACCGGCTGCGCGGCACGAAGCCCGGCCAGCAGCGTATCTGCCGGGGCAAAGCGCAGCGGGCCGGGATCGGCCTGACCGTCGGCCAGCAGCAGCGCGGCTGGACGACCCTGCGCCGCAGCCTCGGTCAGGGCGCGTTCCGCGCGGGTCTGACGGGCGGCCCAGTCGGGCGCGGCCGACCAGCCCGCATCCATGACGACCAACAGCGGGCCGCTGGCCGGCCCCTGCACGACCGGCTTCCAGACCGGCCCCGCGAAGGCCAGGATCAGCGCCGCGATTGCCAACAGACGCAGCAGCAGCAACCACCAAGGCGTGCGCCGCGCCTCGGGTCGCTTGTCGGTCAGACCCAGCAACAGGGCGACCCCGGGAAACGCCACACGACGCGGCGACGGCGGCATCGCCCGCAGGATCAGCCACAGGATCGGCAGGGCGATCAAAGCGGTCAGCACCCAGGGGGCCGCGAAACCAAGGGGACCCAGAACCAGCATCAGCCCCCCAGAACCCGGTACAGCCAGCCAAGCGCGACCGCCGGGGCGTGATCGGTGCTGTGATGGCCGAAATGCCAGCCCGCGCCGTCGGCCTGTGCACGCAGCCAGTCGCGGCGTTCGGCAAGCCGCGTCAGATAGGCCTGACGCAGCCCGGCGGCATCGCGGCTGTCATGCCGCACCCGGCCCGACAGCGACCGAAACACGACCGCGCCGGAATAGGGAAAATTCTCTTCGTCCGGGTCCAGCACCTGCATCAGGACGCCGCGCACACCCAACGCCCCCGCCCGCGCCAGCAGCGCCTGAACCCATGCGGGATCGGTCAGGAAATCCGACAGGATCACCAGCCGCCGGTTCGGGCGCAGCAGATCGGGGGTGGGCGCATCGCTGTCATCGGCCGCCGTGGCCGCCATCGCGAAGGCCTCGGCGATGCGATCGGCCTGCACGCGGCCCGCCCGTGCCGGCTGACCCAGCAAGCCGACCTTTTCACCGCCCCGCAGCAAGACCATCGCCAGCGCCAGCGCCAGCACCTGCGCCCGGTGCCCCTTGGTCGGCCTGTCCGCGCCGCCGCCATATCCCATGCCCTGCCCGGCCGAGACCCACAGTCCGATCGATTGCGCGGTCTGTGCCTCGCGGTCGCGCACGTACTGCGCGTCGGACCGGGCCGAGCGGCGCCAGTCAATGCTGCGCGCGGTATCGCCTGGATGCGCGGGACGATATTGCCAGAAATCCTCGCCCGGTCCGGCCCGGCGCAGCCCGTGCGCGCCGGGTGCGACCATCGCGGCCAGCCGTTCGGCCGACAGGATCAGACCGGGCAGATGGGCGCTGGCCGCGTCCGCGCGGGCGCGAAGTTCGGCGGGACTGAGTGCGGCGGGATTGGGCGTCAAGATCGCCTCATGCCGCCTGCTGGCTGCCAAAGCGGTCGGCCGCGACCCGGCCGATCACGTCATCGACCGTCTCGCCCCGCGCCCGGGCGGCAAAGGACAAGGCCATGCGATGCCGCAGCACCGGCGCGGCCATCGCCTCGACATCCTCAAGGGTCGGCGCAAAGCGGCCGTTCAGCACCGCACGCGCACGGGTGACCAGCATCAGCGCCTGCGCCGCGCGCGGGCCCGGCCCCCAGACCAGCGTATCGGCAACGAAGGACGCTGCCTCATCGGCGCCGGGCCGGAAGGCGCGCACCAGATCAAGAATGGATTCAACCACCGCATCCCCGACCGGCATCTGCCGGATCAGGCGTTGCGCCGCGATCAGGCCCTCGGGGTCGAAGGCCGCGTGGGCGGCGCCTTCCTCGATCCCGGTCGTGGCCAGCAGGATGTCGCGTTCGGTATCCCGGTCGGGATAGTCCACGTCGATCTGCAGCAGGAACCGGTCCAGCTGCGCTTCGGGCAGCGGATAGGTGCCTTCCTGCTCGATCGGGTTCTGCGTTGCCAGAACATGGAACGGGCGTCCCAGGGGGCGATGCTGACCGCTGACCGTGACCTCGCGTTCCTGCATCGCCTGCAGCAGCGCGGACTGGGTTCGGGGCGAGGCGCGGTTGATCTCGTCCGCCATCAGAAGCTGGGTGAAGACCGGCCCCTCGATGAAGCGAAAGGCGCGACTGCCGTCAGGCATCACGTCCAGCACCTCCGAGCCAAGGATATCGGCGGGCATCAGGTCAGGCGTGAACTGGATGCGCTGGCTGTGAAGCCCCATCACGGTGGCCAGCACATCGACCAGCAGCGTCTTGCCAAGACCGGGCTGGCCGACCAGCAATGCGTGCCCCCCGGACAGGATCGACGCCAGCACCTGTTCGACGACCGCATGCTGCCCGACAAAGCGCCTCTCGACGCTGACGCGTGCGTCGGTCAGCCGTTCGGCCAGCGCCTCGACCTGCTGCACCAGAATTTCATCCGAAGCCATGACAATGCCCTTCCGCTGCTTTAGACCCGAGCATAGGGAAGTCAGGACGGAGCGACCATATCGAATGGCCGATCACAGTGACAATAGCGTGAGTGCCGAAGGTATCGCCGAAGCCGCCAGCAAGGCTGCGAAGGATGGCGGGCTTCCGCCGGTGCATCTGTGGAACCCGCCCTTCTGCGGCGATCTGGACATGCAGATCCGTGCCGACGGGACATGGTTCTATCAGGGCACGCCGATCGGACGGCCGGCAATGGTTCGGCTGTTCTCGACCATCCTCAAGCGCGAGGACGGGAAATATTTCCTTGTCACCCCGGTCGAGAAGGTGGGTATTCAGGTCGAGGACGCGCCCTTTGTCGCCGTCGACGCCGAGATCGGTCCAGACCGGATCACCTTCACGACCAATGTCGGCGATGAGGTTCTGGCCGACGCGGAACATCCGATCATCATTCGCGGCGACAGCGCAGAGCCGCGCCCCTATGTGCATGTGCGCGCGGGCCTCGAGGCGCTGATCGACCGCAAGACTTTCTATCGGCTGGCCGCGGCCGCCGAGGACGACGCCGGGGGACGCGCGGGCGTGCGGTCCGAAGGCCAGTTCTTTCCGCTGGAGGTCTGACAGCCACGATGCCGCGCTTTGCCGCCAACCTGACGATGCTGTTCACGGAACTGCCGATGCAGGATCGCTTTGCGGCGGCCGCCGATGCCGGGTTCCAGGGCGTCGAGATTCTGTTTCCATATGATATCCCGGCCCGCGAGTTGTCCCGCGCCGCGATTTCGGCCGGGCTTGAGATCGTGCTGATCAACACGCCGCCACCGAACTGGGCGGGCGGCCCGCGCGGATTTGCCGCCGAACCCGGACGCGAGGACCGGTTCCGTCACGATTTCGACCGGGCGCTGCGCTTTGCCCAGGCTCTCAGGGCGCGGCACATCCATGTCATGGCGGGCGTCGCCGAGGGGCAGAAGGCACATGAGACATTCCTTGGGAACCTGCGTTGGGCCACCAAGCGCGCGCCCCATGCCAGCCTGACAATCGAACCGATCAACAGAACCGACATGCCCGGCTATTACCTGTCGGATTTTGACCTGGCCGCCCGGATCATCACCGAGGTCGGTGCCGCCAATCTGGGCCTGCAGTTCGATGCCTATCATGCGCACATCATCACCGGCGACGTGATCGGCACCTGGCAACGGGTCGCTTCACATGTCCGGCATGTGCAGATTGCAGGCTATCCTGGCCGGCACGAGCCGCAGGATGGACAGATCGACTATCCGGCGTTCTTCGCGGCGCTGGACCAGTCGGGCTATCGCGGCTGGGTCAGCGCGGAATACGAACCATCCCGCCATACCGAACACGGTCTGGCATGGCTGCCGCGGGATTGAAGCCCCGACCTTGGCATACAGCGGGAACCCAAGGCGGGGCCAATCGTTAGGAAGTCAGCAGATTTGGTCCTTGCGGCCGGATGTTACCAACAAGGAGAATACCACATGAATTCCATAATCTATATCGTCGGCCTGATCGTCATCGTGCTGTTCATCCTTTCGTTCCTCGGACTGCGCTGACCGATTGTGTCGGCCGTGCGTTGCCGCGTGACTTGACGATGAAATCAGTCTAGCCAGATGCCCGCGAAACGGTGGCGGGCTCGGGCGGATGAACACAGACCTTGAAGAATTTCTGACACGCCTCGATGGCGAGATCCGTGCAGAGGGCGATTGGGGCAAGCCCGCGGACTATATTCCCGAACTTGCCCGAATCGATCCGGCGCAATTCGGCATCGCCGTGGCACTTGCGGACGGCACGATCGTCACCGCGGGCGACGCGGAACGGCGCTTCTCGATCCAGTCGATTTCAAAGGTATTTTCGCTGGCCTGCGTTCTGGGACGCATCGGCGAACAGATCTGGACGCGCGTCGGACGAGAATCGTCCGGCGCGCGATTCGATTCCATTCTGCTGCTGGAACGTGAACAGGGCCGTCCCCGCAATCCCTTCATCAATGCGGGCGCGATCGTCACCACCGACGAGCTTCTGACCGGGCGCAGCCCCAAGGAAACCTTGTCCGAGATCGTGAACTTCGTTCGCGCCGCAGCCGACGACGACGACATCCATATCGACAAGACAGTAGCGCGATCCGAGACGGAAACCGGATGGCGCAACGCAGCCTTGGCCAACTACCTCAAGTCGTTCGGCAATCTCAAGAATCCGCCCGAATTGGCGCTTGGGACCTATATCCACCAATGCGCCATCGAGATGACCTGTGTGCAACTGGCCCGCGCAGGACGCGCCATCGCCGGACTGCCCGGCGCAACGTCAATCATCTCGCCCGCGAAGGCGCGACGGTTGAACGCGCTGATGATGCTGTGCGGCCATTACGACGGCTCCGGCGATTTCGCGTTCCGCGTCGGCCTGCCTGGCAAGTCGGGCGTTGGCGGGGGCATCCTGCTGATCGCGCCAGGCCGGGCCTCGGTCGCGATCTGGTCGCCTGGCCTGAATGCCTATGGCAACTCGAAGATGGCGACCCTGGCGGCGGAAAAGCTTGCCCAACATATGGGCTGGTCGGTTTTCGGCGGACGCTGAGCCCCGGATCGCGCGCCGGCATCACGCGATGACGCAGTGACCTACGCGATTGCGTCTGGCCTTTTGGCCCGCGTTTCGCTAGGGCAGCCGCGACTTGAACGGAAGGCTTCCATGGATATCCGCAACATCGCCATCATCGCCCATGTCGACCACGGCAAGACGACGCTTGTGGACCAGCTGCTGAAGCAGTCCGGTTCCTTCCGCGAAAACCAGGCCGTGGCCGAACGTGCGATGGACAGCAACGACATCGAACGGGAACGCGGCATCACCATTCTTGCCAAGGCGACCTCGGTCGAATGGAAGGGCACGCGCATCAATATCGTCGACACGCCCGGCCACGCCGATTTCGGCGGCGAGGTCGAACGCATTCTTTCGATGGTCGATGGCGTCTGCCTGCTGGTTGATGCCGCCGAAGGTCCGATGCCGCAGACCAAGTTCGTGACCTCGAAGGCGCTGGCGCTGGGGCTGCGTCCCATCGTTGTGCTGAACAAGGTGGACAAGCCCGCCGCCGAACCAGACCACGCGCTGAACGACGTTTTCGACCTGTTCGCCAATCTTGGTGCGACTGACGATCAGCTGGATTTTCCGCATGTCTATGCCTCGGGCATCGGTGGCTGGGCCGACGAGTCCCTGGACGGCGAGCGCAAGGACATGTCGGCGCTGTTCGACCTGATCCTGAAGCATGTCGATCCCCCCAAGCAGATCAGCCGCGCCGACGAGCCCTTCCAGATGCTGGCGACCACGCTTGGCGCCGACAACTTCCTGGGCCGCCTGCTGACCGGCCGCGTCGAGGCCGGCACTGCCCGCGCCGGTGACACGCTGAAGGCGCTGTCGCGCGACGGCGAGCGAATCGAGCAGTTCCGCATCAACAAGATCCTGGCTTTCCGCGGCCTGACACAAACCCCCATCGACCTGGCCGAGGCCGGCGACATCGTGACCATCGCGGGCATGGCCAAGGCCACCGTCGCCGACACTCTGTGCGCCCCCGAGGTGGAAACCGCCCTGCCCTCGCAGCCCATCGATCCCCCGACCATCAGCGTCACGTTCGGCATCAACGACAGCCCCCTTGCCGGCAGGGAAGGCAAAAAGGTCCAGTCGCGCGTCATTCGTGAACGGCTGATGAAGGAAGCCGAGGTCAATGTCGCGATCAAGGTCGAAGACACGCCCGGTGGCGATGCCTTCGTCGTTTCGGGTCGCGGCGAACTGCAGATGGGTGTCCTGATCGAGAACATGCGCCGCGAAGGGTTCGAGCTGTCGATCAGCCGCCCGCGCGTCATCTTCCGCGAAGAGGACGGCGTCCGGCTGGAGCCGATCGAGGAAGCCATCATCGATGTCGATGACGAATATACCGGCGTCGTCATCGAAAAGCTGACCGGCGAACGCCGCGGCGACCTGGTCGAAATGCGTCCAGCAGGTGTCGGCAAGACCCGAATCGTGGCCCACGTGCCCTCGCGTGGGCTGATCGGCTATCAGGGCGAATTCATGACCGACACGCGCGGCAATGGCGTGCTGAACCGCATCTTCCACAGCTGGGCCCCGCACAAGGGCTCGATCCAGGGACGCCGTCAGGGCGTGCTGATCAGCATGGAAAACGGCGTTTCGGTGTCTTATGCGCTGTGGAAGCTGGAAGATCGCGGCAAGTTCTTCATCGGCGCGCAGGAGGAACTGTACCAGGGCATGATCATCGGTGAACACAGCCGCGACAACGACCTGGAAGTGAACCCATTGAAAGGCAAGCAGCTGACCAACGTCCGCGCCTCGGGCACGGACGAGGCCGTCCGCCTGACGCCGCCGGTCCGGCTGTCGCTGGAAGAGGCGATCGCCTACATCAACGACGATGAGTTGGTCGAGGTCACGCCGAAGAACATCCGGCTGCGCAAGCGGTATCTGGATCCGCATGAACGCAAACGGCAGTCGCGCGCAGAAGCCTGACGATCGGCCAAGCCGAATCGCCTGCGAGAGACAAAGACAATTCGATGCAACTCAGCTGAGCTGGAGGCGAACCTGACGATTTGTCTTGGTTCGCTTCTTCACAATGTTGTGCTAGACTGATCGTCTTAGAGGTCGGAGACGCATCGCAATGGCCCGACAGACTGG
The DNA here is from genome assembly GCF_025195095.1 of Paracoccus maritimus. GTDB lineage: Bacteria > Pseudomonadota > Alphaproteobacteria > Rhodobacterales > Rhodobacteraceae > Paracoccus > Paracoccus maritimus. The sequence goes on from NZ_JANAVZ010000003.1 coordinate 187,516, forward strand.
CAGATCCCGCCACGGTTTGCCTGCAACGACATTTGCCAATGTCGTCGCGGACATGGCGGTATTTTTCCAGCGTATTGGCGCCAGACATTTCTCCGAACCAAACTTCGTCCGACCGCTGGTGCGCACGTCAGGTCCGGCAATCGCCAGATCCGTGCCGTGGCACCCCGGACCAGCAGGAAAGGACATCTCATGTCTATGGGCATTCCATCCAAGTCCGACATTCACCACATCGCAGAACCGGTTGCGGCGATGGTAAGGCGACGCCCCGCGACAGAAACCGGCGGCCTGCACGGTCGATCCATTGCGGTGGCGCTGGACCTGCTGCAGGAATATCAGTCGGTGCGGCCGCAACTGGATGAGATCGCAGCCGAGCTGGGCAGGCCGGTATCTGAAATCAGCGAGATATTTCCCGACCCGCAGGCCGTGCTGATCGCCGCCGCCGAACAGGCGCTTGTCCGGCTGATGGACAGTTGCACCAAGGCCGTCGTTCGTGTCGATCCTGACGATGCCGTCGCGCAATTTTGTGCGCTTGGCGAGGCGTATCTGGAATGGGCCCAGACCTATCCGGTCCATTTCCGGCTGATGTCTGATCAGCAGCTTCTTGACACTCTGGGCACGCCGCAACTGCGCCGCTACCTGAACTCACTTTCCGAATTGATGACGCGGATGCTGGAACGCGCGCAGGAAGCCGGAAACCTGCCTCAGGACGAGAATATTGCGCTGATGGTGCTGTCGTCGCGCAGCTTTGCCTATGGTCTGGCCCGGATGGTGGTCGATCAGCGGATGGGCGAATGGTATGTGGACATGCCGCCGCTTGAATCCGCAAAGCTTGCCATGCGGGATTTTGTACGCAGATTCGCCCGCGGCTCTCTGCGCCGCAGCACGGCGCCCTGATCTGTTCGCGACAAGACCAGCCATTTGCCGCCGCTTGCCGGCTTTTGTCTGGGCCGACACGCGACCGTGAAGACCGATCTGGTTGGAAAGGGGCAGCGCATTGCCTCTTTCCGGGCTGCGGCAGATCTGGGGTTCTGCCGCAGCCTTAACGTTCCTTGAACCCCGGCCGTCCGCCTGATCCGACTTTTCGTCAGCAGCGCCTTCCGCTATGACCGGGCCTGACCGCAGACCGACGAAAGGCCGGAATCCCGTGACCGACTACATCATCCGAGACATCGAACTTGCCCAGTATGGACGCAAGGAACTGGACATCGCAGAAACCGAGATGCCCGGCCTGATGGCGTTGCGCGCCGAATACGGCGCGGCGAAACCCCTTGCCGGGGCGCGTATCGCGGGCAGCCTGCACATGACCGTGCAGACCGCCGTGCTGATCGAGACGTTGACCGCGCTGGGTGCCGAGGTGCGTTGGGCATCGTGCAATATCTATTCGACCCAGGATCATGCCGCCGCCGCAATCGCGGCAAGCGGGGTGCCCGTCTTCGCCATCAAGGGCGAAACGCTTGAGGAATACTGGTCCTATACCGACCAGATCTTCCAGTTTGCGGATGGCGACGCGAACATGATCCTCGACGATGGCGGCGACGCGACGCTGTATATCCTGCTGGGTGCGCGGGTCGAGGCGGGTGAAACCGACCTGATCGCGACCCCCATCAGCGAAGAGGAAGAGGCGCTGTTTGCACAGATCCGCAAGCGGCTTGCCGCAAGCCCCGGCTGGTTCACCGCGCAGCGCGACGCGATCAAGGGCGTCAGCGAGGAAACCACCACCGGCGTCCACCGTCTTTATGATCTGCACCGCAAGGGGCTGCTGCCCTTCCCCGCGATCAACGTGAACGACAGCGTCACCAAGTCGAAATTCGACAACAAGTATGGCTGCAAGGAATCGCTGGTCGATGGCATCCGCCGCGCCACCGATGTGATGATGGCCGGCAAGGTGGCGGTTGTCTGCGGTTATGGCGACGTCGGCAAGGGCAGCGCTGCGTCGCTGCGCGGCGCCGGTGCCCGCGTCAAGGTCACCGAGGTCGATCCGATCTGCGCCCTGCAGGCCGCGATGGACGGCTTCGAGGTGGTGACGCTGGAAGACGTGGCAGACAGCGCAGATATCTTCATCACCACCACCGGCAACAAGGACGTGATCCGACTGGAACACATGCGCGCCATGAAGGATATGGCGATCGTCGGCAATATCGGCCATTTCGACAATGAAATTCAGGTCGCCGCGCTGAAGAACCACAAATGGACCAACGTCAAGGATCAGGTGGACATGATCCAGATGCCCTCGGGCAATCGGATCATCCTGCTGTCGCAGGGTCGCCTGCTGAACCTGGGGAATGCGACGGGTCACCCGTCCTTCGTGATGTCGGCCAGCTTCACCAATCAGGTCCTGGCCCAGATCGAATTGTGGACCAAAGGCGATGAATATCAGCCAGGCGTCTATATTCTGCCGAAGGCGCTGGATGAAAAGGTCGCTCGCCTGCATCTGGACAAGATCGGGGTCAGGCTGACACAACTGTCGCGCGAACAGGCCGACTATATCGGCGTGACGCCCGAAGGCCCCTTCAAGTCCGACCATTACCGGTACTGATCCATGACCGAATATTCACTGTTCACCTCGGAATCCGTGTCCGAGGGCCATCCCGACAAGATCGCTGACCAGATCAGCGATGCGATTCTGGATTCGATCCTTGCCGAGGATCCGCGCGCCCGCGTTGCCTGCGAAACCATGGTCAAGACCGGTGTCGCGATCATCTCGGGCGAGATCTCGACCAATGCCTGGGTTGATCTGGAATCGATCGTGCGCGGCGTCATCAACGACATCGGATACACCTCGTCCGATGTCGGATTCGACGGCGCGACCTGTTCGGTCATCAACATCATCGGCAAGCAGTCGCCAGAGATCAATCAGGGCGTCGACCGCGAGAACCTGGAGGAACAGGGCGCGGGCGATCAGGGCCTGATGTTCGGCTATGCCAGTGACGAGACCGACGTGCTGATGCCTGCGCCCATCACCTACGCGCACCGGCTTGTGGAACGGCAATCGAAAGTCCGCCGTGATGGCACGCTGGATTGGCTGCGTCCCGACGCCAAGTCGCAGGTCACCCTGCGCTACGGCGCCGATGGTCGCCCCGAGGCGATCGACGCGGTGGTTCTGTCCACGCAGCACAACCCCGAAATTTCGCTGGCCGATCTGCGCGAAGCCGTGATCGAGGAAATCATCAAGCCTGTCCTGCCTGCCGAATGGCTGTCGGCCGAGACCAAGTATTTCATCAATCCGACCGGCAAGTTCGTGATCGGCGGGCCGGTTGGCGATTGCGGTCTGACCGGGCGCAAGATCATCGTGGACAGCTATGGCGGCATGGCCCGTCATGGCGGCGGTGCGTTTTCGGGCAAGGATCCCAGCAAGGTGGATCGCTCGGCCGCCTATGCCGGGCGGTGGGTCGCCAAGAACATCGTGGCGGCAGGTCTGGCAAGCCGGTGCGAGATTCAGGTCAGCTATGCCATCGGCGAGGCGCAACCCACCTCGATCAGCCTCAACACCTTCGGGACCGAAACCGTCCCGCACGAGAAGATCGTCGCGGCGGTGCGCGAGGTGTTCGACCTGCGCCCCTTTGCGATCATCCGCGATCTGGACCTGCTGCACCCGATCTATCGCCCGACTGCCAGCTATGGCCATTTCGGTCGCGAGCCTTATGCGCTGGCTGGCGCAACCGCCTTCAGTTGGGAAAAGACCGACAAGGCCGAGGCGCTGAAAGCCGCGATGACCTGAACAGAGCGCCTGACCGCCGGGGATTTCCCGGCGGTCAGGCACCGCTTGGTTACGCGATCAGATCCAGTCGCATGAAGATGCTGTTCGGATCGGGGCGATAGGAACCGAAGGGCGGGCAGTCGGTGAACCCGGCCCGTTCATACAACCCGCGTGCCGCGCGAAAGCTTGGCTGAGCTCCGGTCTCGAGGAACAGACGCCGCAGCCCTGCGGCAAGCGCATGTTCGATCATATGGTCCAGCATGCGCCGCGACAGACCTTGGCCGCGATGTTCCGCAAGGACATGCATGGACTTCAGTTCGCCGTCCGCGTCGCCGAAACGCTTCAATGCCCCCATGGCGATCGGACCACCCGCGCGGCGCAGCACGAAGAAGTCGATCGCAGGCGACAACAATGCCTCGCGCGGCATCATGTGGATCGATTCCGGCGGCGTGTCGGCGTGCATCGCTTCGACATGTCGCTGAAACAGCAGCGCCAGATCGGTGCCGAGCGGGCTTTCGGTCGCGATGCGGATGTCACCTGTCTGTTGGATCATCTTCTTCCCCCGGCAGGCGATCTGTAAACCCCGATCCGGGTCCCGGGTCAAGCCGCGTGCCAGTCCCCAACACAGACAAAAGAACCTCGCAAGACAATGCCTTGCGAGGTCAGTTCAAGTCTGATTATCGGCAGCGGGAACACTGCCTTGGGCAAGGTTTTGCCACGCGCCCGGTCCCGGCGCCATCCGCATCATTGCCTATGCGTCAGTCGTCGTAGGCAAGAAAAAAGCCCGCCTGAACGGCGGGCCGAAACTGATGAAATAGGATAGGTCCCTGCCCTTAGAACTGGGGAGAAGGCAGGGACCGTTTTCGTCAGAGAGAAACACTCGAAAACGAATGACGCATCCCTATCGCGGCGTGCCTGCCGCGTCACCGGGGCAAGATTGCCTATGCTTCGCCGCACAAGCGCCGCGAATCGAATCAACGGGGGAATGTGGCGTAGGTCCAGTCTTGTGCGCGACGATTAATTGCGCGGCTATGGACCTGAGGATTTCGCAAATTGCGCGCCGGCCCGGATGATTTCGCAAATGATCCTGTGCTTGCAAACCCTGCGGCGACCGGCTTTCTGACCGTGCTTCATGGCGACATGGGCAGACCGTCCTGCAGGGAGGAAGCACGAGATGGGACTGGAACTGACGGATCTTGACGCGCCCGACGGGTTCGAACGCCTAGTGCGCGCGCGTGACACGGCAGCGGGGCTGGACGCACTGATCTGCGTGCACTCGACCGTGCTGGGGCCCGCGGCGGGCGGCTGTCGAATGTGGGATTACGGCTCGGACGCCGAGGCGATCGCCGATGTCACCCGCCTTGCCCGCGGCATGACCTTCAAGAACGCGATGGCGGGCCTTGGCCTGGGCGGCGGCAAGTCGGTCATTATCGGCAACGCCCGGACGGACAAGACACCTGCGCTGATGCGCGCCTTCGGTGAGGCGGTCGATACATTGAAGGGCAGCTACTACACCGCCGAGGATGTCGGCATCTCGCCGCAGGACATGGCCTACGCGGCCGAACACACGGCCTATGCCGTCGGACTGTCCGGCGCGTCGGGCGACCCGTCGCCCTGGACCGCGGAAGGCGTGTTCCGCTGTCTGCGTGTCGGCGCGGCCCATGTCTTTGGCGATGACGTGCTGATCGGCCGTCGCGTGCTGATTCAGGGGCTTGGGCATGTCGGAATGTCTTTGGCCGAAAAGCTGCACGAGGCAGGCGCCGATCTGATCGTGACCGACATTCACGAGGCTGCGCTTGACGCGGCAAGCCGGGAACTGGACGCACGGATCTGCCAGCCCGACGAGATCTTCGATCAGCAGTTCGACATCTTCGCCCCCTGTGCGCTTGGCGGCGTCCTGAACAGCGCCAGCGTCGCCAGGCTGTCGGCACGGCTGGTCTGCGGGGCGGCCAACAACCAGCTGGCCAGCGATAACATCGCGGACAGGTTGCGTGCGCGCAACATCACCTATCTGCCCGATTATGTGGTCAATGCCGGCGGCATCATCAGCGTCGCCAGCGAGATCCACGGCAGGGACGATGCATGGCGGCGCGCACGTCTGGACGGAATCGCCGGTCGTGTGGCCGAGATGCTGAACCGTGCCGACACCGAGGACCGCAGCACCACCGACGTCGCAGACGAGATGGTCCACAACATGCTGCGCGAGGCCTCGGTCAGCGCCTGATCGGGAATCCACCAAGCCAGCGGCTTCGCCACCGGGCACAACTACTGGGTTGCGTGTTTCCGCGACAGGTTTCAGAACTGACCTCCGGATTTCAGGAGAACAGCGTGACCCAGAAGATCATCATCGACACAGATCCCGGACAGGACGACGCCGTAGCGATCCTCTTGGCCCTGGCCAGTCCCGAATTCGAGGTGATGGGGATCACGGCGGTGGCCGGAAACGTGCCCTTGTCGCTGACCGAACTGAATGCGCGCAAGATCGTCGAACTGGCGGGACGGACGGATGTTCCGGTCTTCGCCGGCTGCGACGCGCCCTTGGCACGCAAACTGGTGACGGCCGAACATGTTCACGGCAAGACCGGCCTGGACGGTGTCGAACTGCCACAGCCATCGGTGCCATTGCAGCCGATCCATGCGGTCGATTTCATCATCGACACGCTGCGCGAACAGCCCTCCGGCAGCGTCACACTGGTGCCCATCGGGCCGCTGACGAATATCGCCACCGCGTTTCGCCGCGCGCCCGACATCATCGGCCGCGTCGCCAGGATCGTGCTGATGGGCGGCGCCTATTTCGAGGTCGGCAACATCACCCCAGCCGCCGAATTCAACATCTACGTCGATCCAGAAGCGGCGGCCGAGGTCTTTGCGTCGGGGGCGCCACTGGTGGTCCTGCCACTGGACGCGACCCACGAGGCGCTGACCAGCCGGGACTGGGTCCAGACCATGCGCGCCCTGCCCGGAGGCTGTGGCCCGGCCATCGCCAGCTGGACCGATTTCTTCGAACGGTTCGACAAGGAAAAATACGGAAATCAGGGTGCCCCGCTGCACGATCCCTGCACGATCGCGTGGCTGTTGCAGCCCGATCTTTTCGAGGGCCGTGACATCAACGTGGAAATCGAAACCGAAGGACGCTTTACCACCGGCATGACGGTTGCCGACTGGTGGCGCGTCAGTGGCAGGCCCGCAAACGCGCTGTTCCTGCGCCATGTCAACCGCGACGCGCTGTTCGATCTGCTGACCACGCGGCTGGCGCGCCTGCCCTAGTTGTCGTCGCCGTCGGTATCGGGCGCCGCCTCCGGGGCGTCGTCGGACGGCGCCACAAGCGCATCTTCCGTATCGGCGCCATCGCCAAGCGTCTCATCAAGCCGGGCGATCAGATCCCCGGTGATGTCGATGGAATCCAGCGAGACGAAGACTGTGCGGCGATCCAGAACGGCCACGGCGCCACGCTGTTGCATCATCTCGCCCATGATCGGCAGGGCGGCCCTGTAGAACGCGGTCCTGTCCGCTTCGGCGCGGGCGTTTAGATCCTGTACCGCCTGCGCGCGTTCCTTTCGCACGCGTGTCGCGCGGGCATCGAAAGCCTCGGCCAGACGCCGGAACTCGGTCGGGTCAAGGGTCGCGCGACGGCGCGTCAGGTCGGCCTCTTCATCGGCAAGCTGATCTGCAAGACGCTCGTTTTCCTCGGCGATACGCTGCCCGGCGTCTTCCAGTTGCGTCTGGGTGCGCTGCCCCCAGGCGGAATCCGTGAACAACCTGTCCTGATCGACCGTCAGGACCGGCGCGATCACATAGCGAGGCGTGTCCTCGGACGAGGTGATGGTCCGATTGGGCATCGCGTCGGTGCCTGCCGTCCCGTCACGAAACGGAGGCGCCGCGTCTGGCCGATCCGGCAATGCCGGTTGCGTCAGGCCCGGCGCCGCGGTGCCCGGGTCAGATTGCTGACCCGACGCACCCGAGACCGCCGCCAGAAACAGCAGCAGGCCAAGCGACGCAATGCGGGCCGTCGCATCCGTCATCAGAACCGGGTCGAGATCGTCAGGTCGAAGTTCTGATCCTCGTCATAGTCTTCCTTGCGGATCGCTTTGGAAAAATTGAAGCGCAAGGGACCGATCGGTGTGGTCCAGAAGATCGACGCGCCGACTGCCGCACGCACATACATGTCGTCATCGACTTCTGTGCCGTCGCTGCCCACGGTGTTGTCCAGCCCCCAGACCGACCCGACATCGGCGAACAGGCCGCCGGTGATCCCGTATTCCTCGGGCAGACCGACCGGGAACTGCGCCTCGGCGCGAGCGGCCCAGAAATAGTTGCCGCCCAGCCCGTCCTGGTTGGGGGCAGACAGGTCGCGCGGCCCGATGCCGTTGGGTTCGAAACCGCGTATCCTGTTGCCGCCCCGGAAACGGTCGAGGATCCAGGTCGAATAGTCGCCATAGGCATGCAGCGCCCCGGCCTCGACCTCGGCCCGCAGCGTCACTTCCTCGCGCCAGGCATTGCTTTCGATACCGGCAAGCGCGGTGGTGGTTACGGTCTTCACATCTCCGCCAAGCCCGGCGAAGTCTTGCGAAAAGCGCAGCTTGTAGCTGGTCAGCGGGTCCAGCCCCGTCAGGCGGGTATCCCAGTTATAGCTGTACCCCAAGGCCGAGGTCGTCCGTTCGCCTTCCTCGTCCTGAAGAATGATCGAGCTGTCATCCTCGACATTCGACAGCCTGTCCTTGGAAATGTTGTAGCGCAACTCCAGACGGCCATTGGCCGAAATCGGAAACTCGATCGACGGGCGGATGCTGATCGTGCGGGTATCATAGTCCGAGTTCAGGTTCTCGGTTTCGTTGTACCGCGCGCTGAACCCGAATTTCAGATCGCGGCCCAGGAAGTAGGGCTCGACGAAATTCACCACGCCGGCGCGATCACCGTCGGCGGTCGAAATGGTCAGTCCAAGCGTCTGCCCGCGCCCAAGGAAGTTGCTTTCGTTCAGCGAGGCATTCAGACCGACACCGGCATTCACACCATAGGACGCACCGAAGGACAGCGACCCGGTCGGCTGTTCTTCGACGTTCACATCGACGATAACCTGTTCCTGATTGCTGCCCTGACGGCTTTCGACCTGGGCATCAGCGAAATATCCCAGCGCGCGGATGCGTTCTGCCGCGTTGCGGATCTCTCGGGGGTTGAACGGGTCGCCCTCGACCGTGTTGAACTGACGGCGGATCACCTGGTCAAGTGTGGTGGTATTGCCCTCGATGTCAATGCGTTCGACAAATATCCGCGGTCCGCGGGTCAGGGCGAAGGTCAGGTCCAGCGTCTGGTTCGACGGGTTGCGGGTGACGCGCGGCTCGATGCTGACAAAGTCCAGCCCCTGCTGGATCGCCACCGTCTCCATCCGCCGGATGGTGTTGTCGATTGCAGCCGGATTGTAGATATCGCCGCGATCGACACGGTTCTGCGCCGCAAACGGCCCGGCATCGACGCTTGCGATCTCGGACACGGTGTTGACGCTGCCAAAACGATAGCGCGGACCTTCCTGGATATTGAAGGTGATATAGAACGCGTCGCGTTCGCGCGCGATCTCGGGGGCGACGGCCTGCACCCTGAAATCCGCATAGCCGCGGGAACGATAGAAATCGGTCAGCAGCTGTTCGTCCAGCGGGATCCGTTCGGGGGCGAAGGTGTCGGCCCGGATGAAGGTCCGCAGGATACCCGCCTGTTTCGTTTCCAGCACCTGCCGCAGACGGCGGTCGGAAAACGCGCGGTTGCCGGTAAAGCTGATGCGCTCGATCTCGGTCACGTCGCCTTCGCGGATCTCGAAGACCAGATCGACGCGATTGTCGCTGCGCCGGATGATCTTGGGATCGACGCGCGCGGCCAGACGGCCCTGCGTGGCATAGGCCTCGGCGATGTTGCGTGCGTCGGAAATTGCCCGGCTCGGCTGATAGACCCGGCGCGGCTGGCTTTGCGCGATCTGGGCCAGTTCCTCGTCCTTGATCCGGCGATTACCCTCGAAGCTGATCTGGTTGATCGTCGGGTACTCTGTGACATTGATCACCAGCACCCCGCCCTGAGGCGTGATTTCGACCGTCTCGAACAGGCCCGACCCCTGCAGCCGCTGCAAGGCGTCGTTCAGTTCGCCCGCCGAAACATTCTGGCCGCGCGCGATATTGGCGTAGGACAGGATCGTGGCGGGTTCGATCCGCTGCGCCCCCTGGATCCGTACATCGTTGAACACATAGGCCGCCGCGGGTTGCCCCGTCAGCAGACCCGCCGGCACCGAAATCGTCAGCGCCGCCATCAAAGCGACCGCGCCCTTGCCCAGTTTCCGTGTCATTGCCGCCCCTTCATGTTCCAGCCTGCGGCGCCCTTGGGGCGCTTTCTTTTGCGTTAAGCTTGTGCCTCAAACGTCCTTCCCTGTCAAAAGCGCATCGCGCATCAGGGGCAGAAAAGATCGTTGGTGAGTCCGAAAATCATCAGCGTCAGCACGGCGGCCATGCCGATCGCGGTCAACAGGTTCAGCGCCCGGTCCGAAGGCGGACGCCCGGTCACCGCCTCCCACGCATAGAACATCAGGTGCCCGCCATCCAGAACCGGGATCGGCAATAGGTTCAGGAAACCGATGGCCGCGGACAACACGGCGATCCACCACAGGAAGCTTGCGCCGCCCGCGCTGGCCGCCTGCCCGGTGCTTTCGGCGATGCTGATCGCGCCGCCCAGGTTGCAACTGCCGATCTGCCCCGTGATCATCGCCCACATGCCCGTCAACGACGACACGATGATGCCCCAGGTCTGACCGACACCCAGCCACAACGCTTCGATCGGCCCGGCCCGGCGCGTTTCCGGCGAGAAGAAGCTTTCGCCGCCCGTTACGCCAATCAGCCAGCGTTTCTCGAAACCGCCGCCGGCGACCGGCAGATCCTGCTCTTTGGGGACCAAAGTATAGCTTGCCACACCCAGCCCCGGCCGCCAGACCTGCAGCAGCAGCGGCTGACCCTGCGCGGCCTCGACATGATCGCGCATCTGGGTAAAGCGCGTGACGGGCTGATCGTCGATCGCCGTGACCACGTCATCCGCCATCAACCCGGCCTCGGCCGCAGCGCTGCGCGGCGCAACGCCGGTGATCCGCGCAGGCATCGGGTCGGGGCCCTGAACCGTGGTCTCGGCCCCGTCGCGCAGAACCCGCCAGTCCTGCTGTGGCGCAACCGGCAGGGTCTGCGCCGCCTGACCGATATCGGCCCATGTCTCGACCGGCTGATCGCCGATCGCAAGAATCCTGTCGCCGGGCTGCAACTGGTTCACAACGCCCGGCGGGCTGGGTGCGATCGCCCCGATCCGGACATCCTGCGTGGGCAAGCCCTGCACAACCGCAAAGCCACCAAAGATCAGGATCGACAGCACGAAGTTGAAGACCGGACCGGCCAGCAATGTGGCGAACCGCGCCCATAGCGGTGCGCCGGTCAGCGTCTGGCGCCGCAGGGCCGGGTCCACCGGACGGCCGACACCGGCGCTGGCCGCGTTCGCGTCACCCATGAAGCGGACATAGCCGCCCAACGGGATCGCCGCGACCTGCCACAGCGTGCCACGCCGGTCACGTCGCGAGGCCAGACGCGGGCCGAACCCGACCGAGAAGACCTCGGCCCGGATCCCCGACCATCGCCCGACGATGTAATGCCCGTATTCGTGCACAGTCACGATCACCGCCAGTGCGACGACGAATGCGGCCAGTGTCCACAGCGTACCGCCGAATTGCGGGATCAGTTCGCTCATGCGGCAGTCTCCTGTCGTGCTGCTGCGTCCCATGCAAGGACGGTCTCGAGATCGGCGGGTTCGTTGGCAAAGCCTGGCTGGCCGGACAGCCGAGTCAGTGTGGTTTCGACCTGCGGGGCCATCTGCGTGAAGCGGATGCGGCCTGCGATGAAATCATCCAATGCCTGTTCCTTGGCGGCGTTGAAGACGGCACCGGCCATGCCGCCCGCCGCCATCACCTCGCGGGCCAGTCGCAAGGCGGGCCAGCGCGCTTCATCGGGTTCGCGAAAGGTCAGGCTGCCGATCCGCGCCAGATCCAGTGGCGCGACCGGCAGCGGGGCGCGGTCAGGCCAGTTCAGCGCGTATCCGATGGCATGGCGCATATCGGGTGCGCCAAGATGCGCGATCGTGCCGCCATCCAGATGGCCGACCATCGCATGGATGATCGATTCCGGGTGGACCAGCACTTTGATCTGGTCGGGACGAAGACCAAAGAACTCTTTCGCCTCGATGACTTCCATCGCCTTGTTGAACATCGAGGCGCTGTCGATCGTGATCCGCTGCCCCATCGCCCAGTTCGGATGGGTCGAGGCCTCGGCGACGGTCGCCGCCGCCAGACGTTCCAGCGGCCAGTCGCGGAACGCACCGCCCGAGGCGGTGATCGTCACGTCGCGCACACTGGCCAGGTTATCACCGCCAAGAGCCTGAAAAATCGCGGAATGCTCGGAATCGACCGGCAGGACCGTCGCACCGCCCCTGGCGGCGGCCGCATGGATCAGGGGGCCGGCGCAGACAAGCGATTCCTTGTTCGCCAAGGCCAGGACGCCGCCTTGCGCCAGCGCTGTCAGGCCCGGCACCAACCCCGCAGCACCGACGATGGCGGACAGGATCCAGTCTGCCGGCCGCGCCGCCGCGTCCCGCAGCGCAACGGCGCCCGACGCGGCCTCGACCCCGCTGCCGGACAGCGCGTCGCGCAGATCGTCCAGCAGATCGTCATGTGCGGTCACGGCAATATCCGCCCGCAATTCCCGCGCCATCGTCGCCAGCCGGGCAATATTGCGCCCGCCTGTCAGCGCGACGACATCATAAGCATCGGCCCCGCCCGCACGGCGGATCAGGTCAACGCCATTCGCGCCGACCGAGCCGGTCGCGCCGAAGATCGATATGCGCCGCATGGCTCAGCTCACCACCGGAAGGCTGGTCAGCAGGCCGATCAGCAATGTTGCCAGCACGGCGCCCGTAACCGCGTCAAACCGGTCCATGAATCCGCCATGACCGGGGATGAGGTTCGAGCTGTCCTTGACCCCGGCCCGACGCTTCAACCAGCTTTCGGCAATGTCGCCCAACTGCCCCGCCAGGCAGACAAGCGGCGACACCCAGATCAAGGTCGCGTCGCCATGCCCGGACAGCCACAGAAGCGCGCCCAGTATCGCCGCACCGACCCACCCCGCGACTGTGCCCGACCAGGTCTTCTTTGGGCTCAGCGCGGGCCAGAATTTCGGACCGCCCAGAATTCGGCCAAAGAAATAGCCCGCCGTATCCGAGACGATCACGATCCCCATCAGCCACAGCACGAAGGCCAGCCCAAGTTCCTCGCGAAAGCCGACCAGCCCGAAAACGGCAAGCTGGATCGCAAGCCCGAAGACCGTATATGAAACCCGATCCCGCGACGCGGCGCCGGGCAGGCCGACCATGATCGGCAGCAGCAGGAACAGGAAGCCCCATTGGCCAAAACTGACCAAGGCCGCGAACTGACCCAGCGCCGCCACAGCCGCCAAAGCAATCGGCCGCCAGCGTCCAAACGGGGTCAGGTGCATCTCGGGGTGCCGCCAGCCGGTCATTGCAGCCAGTTCCCAGAACGTGATCGCGGCGATCAGCGACATTCCCAGCCGCAGCCATACGCCCGAGGCGAAAGCCAGCAGTACGCCGATGCCAAGAAGCACGGCGGTCGATGCAAGCCGACGCGACAGATCGGCCCATTTGCCGGACGGTGCGGGCGGTCTTGGGCTTATGGGCGGGCTGGCCCTCATACGCCCCCGTAGCGACGCTCGCGCAGGCCGAAGCGGTCAAGAATCGAGGCCATGTGATCGGGGGTAAAGTCCGGCCACAGCGTCGGTGTGAATTCGTATTCCGCATAGGCGGCCTGCCACGGCAGGAAGTTCGATGTCCGCGTCTCGCCCGATGTGCGGATCACCAGATCGGGGTCAGGATGACCGGCGGTATCCAGACAGCGCTCCAGATCCTGCTCGCCAGGATCGCTGACCTCGCCACGGGCGACCTTTTCCGCCAGCCGCGCGGCGGCACGCGCCAGTTCGTCGCGCCCGCCGTAATTGATCGCGACAGTCAGGTTCAGCCGGGTATTGCCCGCCGTGCGGGCCTCGATCGCGGCCATCAGCGCCTGCAGCTTGGGATCAAGCCGGTGGCGTCCGCCGATGAAACGCAGCCGCACCCCCTCGGCCGACAATTCTTCGGCCTCGCGTTCGATATAGCGGCGGAAGATCTTCATCAGACCCAGGACTTCCTCGGTCGAACGCTTCCAGTTCTCGGTCGAGAAGGCATAGACGGTCAGCCAGTTGACGCCAAGATCGGGGCAAGCGCGGACGATCTGCTTGACGCGTTCGGCGCCGCGCCGATGACCGACCAGACGCGGCCAGCCACGCTCGGTCGCCCACCGGCCATTGCCGTCCATGATGATCGCGACGTGGCGCGGCCGACCATCGGCGCCGCCCGTCGTCAGGGCCTGTGCGGTATCGGCGGGCATGATCCCTCTCAGACCTGCATGATTTCGGCCTGCTTGGCCTCTAGCGCCTCATCGACATTGCCGATCATCTTGTCGGTCAGTTCCTGAACGGCGGTCTCCCAGAATTTCTGGTCATCCTCAGGCATGCCGTTGGTCTTGCCCTTCTTGACCTGGTCCATGCCGTCGCGGCGGACGTTGCGGATCGCGACCCGCGCGCTTTCGGCATATTGAGCCGCGACCTTGGTCAGTTCCCGGCGCCGTTCCTCGTTCAGTTCCGGGATCGGCAGCATGATGATGGTGCCATTGGTCTGCGGGTTGATGCCCAGACCGCTTTCCCGGATCGCCTTCTCTACCTTGCCGACCATCGACTTGTCCCAGATGTTGACGGTCACCATCCGCGGCTCGGGCACGTTGACGGTGCCAAGCTGGTTGATCGGGGTCATCTGGCCATAGGCTTCGACCTGAACCGGCTCGACCATCGAGGCCGAGGCGCGGCCCGTGCGCAGCGAAGCGAATTCGTGGCGCAGGCTTTCCATCGCGCCTTTCATGCGGCGCTCAAGATCGTCGATGTCTATTTCGATGTCCTCTGCCATGTCGGACTGCCTCTGAATTGAATTTTCACCGCTTGTAACCGCAATGGCGAGGCTTGGCAAAGCCTTTGCCCCTAAAATGGGCGAGGTTGCGCCGCCCACCTTGTGCCCGGTCTGCAAAGGCACGCAACGCCCGGACACCGCGTGGCGACAAGCATCTTCATGCCGCAAGCGAACGGCATCGCCAGCCCGCAAGGATCAGTCAGAGCGGCCCTCCGCCCTTTCGGACAGACGACGTTCGATCGCTTCCAGCCGCGCCAGAACCTGATCGCGATAGGCGCCGGTGATCTCGTTTTCCTCGGACTGATGCGCATCCTGCATCGAATTCACGATCAGACCGACCACAAGGTTCATCACCGCGAAGGTCGTCACCAGGATGAACGGCACAAAGAAAGCCCAGGCGTTGGGATAGACCTCCATCACCGGCCGGACGATCCCCATGGACCAGCTTTCCAGTGTCATGATCTGAAACAGCGAATAGGCCGAATCCCCCAGCGTGCCGAACCATTGCGGGAATGCCTGCCCGAACAGCTTGGTGGCGATGACCGCAGCGATGTAGAAGATGATGCCCATCAGCAGGAATACGCTGGCCATGCCCGGCAGTGCCGACAGAAACCCCTCGACCACGCGGCGCAGGCGCGGCGTGACCGAGACGATTCGCAGCAGCCGTAGGATTCGCAGCGCGCGCAGCACGGACAGCCCCTGCGCCGCAGGCACAAGCGCGATCCCGACCACCACGAAGTCGAAGATGTTCCAGCCGTCGCGAAAGAAACGCCATCCGCGTGCGAAAAGCTTGGCCGCGATCTCGATCACGAAGACCGCAAGGCACAGGGCATCCAGAAACAGGATTAGCGGCCCCAGCCGCGCCATCACCGAAGTCGATGTCTCAAGCCCAAGGATGAGCGCGTTGAACAGGATCACCGCGGTGATCAGCCCCTGCATGATACGGCCGTGAACCAGCCGGTCGATGCGTTCGCGCAGACCGTTCATGTGCCTGCCGCCTCAGTCGTGAACGCGGGTGTAGGTGCCGTTGCCTTCCAGGATCGTGCGGAAGCCGCCCGGCTCATCCAGCGAGAAGACGATGATCGGCAGGCGGTTGTCGCGCGCAAGTGCGATGGCCGACGCGTCCATCACCCCAAGATGTTTCTGCAGCACCTCGTCATAGCTGACATTGCCATAGCGCTTGGCATCATCGTGTTTCTTGGGATCCTTGTCATAGACACCATCGACCTTGGTGCCCTTGAAGATCGCCTCGCAGTTCATCTCGTTGGCGCGCAGGGTGGCGGCGGTGTCGGTGGTGAAATACGGGTTGCCGGTGCCGGCCGCGAAGATCACGATCCGCTTCTTTTCCAGATGGCGAATGGCGCGGCGGCGGATATAGGGTTCGCAGACCTCGTCCATGCGGATGGCGCTGATCACGCGGCAATGCAGGCCCTTGGCCTCCAGCGCGGATTGCATCGCAAGCGCGTTCATCACCGTGGCCAGCATACCCATATAGTCGGCGGTTGTCCGCTCCATCCCCTGGGCGCTGCCTTGCAGACCACGGAAGATGTTCCCGCCGCCGATCACCATGCAGACCTCGACGCCCATCGTGGCGACCGATTCGACCTCGTTGGCGATCCGACCGACGGTCGGTGGATGCAGGCCGTAACCCTGATCCCCCATCAGCGCCTCGCCCGAGATCTTCAGCATCACGCGGCTGTACTGCGCGGGCGTGACGCCCTTCTGATCGGTCATGTCCTGTCCTTTCCTGGGCGGGCGGCCCGCAGCTTTCATCGCGGCGCAAAATGTCGCAAAAGGCGGTCAGATTCAACCTGCCGGAACTGCCCATGCATACCCCCGATCTGACACGGATCGACGCCTCGCGCCACCTGCTGATCGCAGGCCCGACCGCCAGCGGCAAATCGGCGCTGGCGCTTGCCGTCGCGCAGGCGCAGGGCGGGCTGATCGTGAACGCCGATGCGCTGCAGATCTGGTCTTGCTGGCAAGTGTTGACCGCCCGTCCCTCGGCTGCGGACGAAGCGGCGGCGCCACATGCGCTGTATGGCCATGTCGGACCGGATCGCAGCTATTCGGTCGGCGACTGGCTGCGCGAGGTGCGTGAATTGATGGACCGGCGCCTGATCATCGTCGGGGGGACGGGGCTTTATCTGACCGCAGTGACCCAGGGACTGGCCTATGTGCCACCGACCCCGACGCAGATCCGGGCCGAGGCCGATCTGAGGATCGCCGAGCCGGACGGCCTGGCACGGATGACTGCCGAACTGGACGAAGCCACCCGCGACAATATCGACACGCGCAACCCGGCCCGCGTCCAGCGCGCGTGGGAGGTGCTGCGCGCCACCGGGCGCGGGTTGCGCGACTGGCAGGCCGACACGCCGCCACCGCTGATCGGGCCGGATGAAGGCCAGCGGCTGCTGATCCAGGCTGATCGCGACTGGCTGGCCGACCGTATCGCGCACCGGTTTCATCAGATGCTTGAGGACGGCGCTATCCAAGAGGTGCGGGCGATGCTGCCGCAATGGGATCCCGCCCGCCAATGGGCCCGCGCCATCGGCGCCCCTGACCTGGCCGCCTATCTGCAGAGACAGACCGACCTGCCGACCGCGACACAGCGCGGCGTCGTGGCGACGCGCCAATATGCAAAGGCGCAACGCATCTGGTTTCGTGGCAGGATGCGCGATTGGCAGACATGGCGGGTCGGGCCGGATTAACGCCATTTTAAGATTGCCCTGCACAAATGGACGTTATCTCAGTTGAGTCCCCCACTGAGATAGGCGATAATTCGCTTATTCCTTCTGCGGGCAGGTGACGGATCATGTCGGCGTATCAGCAGGGCCAAAGCGGCAACGGCTTTCCATTCGGAACCAGCCTGTTGCAACACGTCACCCTGCCGGGCGCAACGCCTGCACAGGATGCCCGGCTGCGACACGCGAATGTCACAAGCGCCGCCATTCCGCAGGGGCATGCGCGGCAATCCGCTGGTCCCGCGCTGTCAGGCGCGGGATATCGTGCGCAAGATAGCAGCGCCGAACCCAAGGTCACCGCGCCGTTTCGCAGCCCGGCACGCCTTCGCCAGGCAACGTCACAGCCAGCCGGCCTGCGCCTGTTTCAGTTGCGAGATGTGCTTCAGGGTGGCAATGGACGTTCCGCCTCACCTCGGACCCGCACTGATCATATGCTGATCTGGGTGACCGCGGGCGGCGTTCGACTGTCCTTCCCGCGCCAGCACCATGATCTGAGGGCGGGCGAATTGCGCCTGATCGTCGCTGGCACCGCCTTCTCGATCCTGCCGATGCCGGATGCCGCAGGGCATGTCGCGCTGATCGCGCCGCAGATGGCTGCCGCTGCCATTCCTCGCCTGCCCGATCCCGGTCTGACGGCCAGCGTCGGGGAACACGGCCCCCAGATCCTTGCCGTGCTGTCGGATCTGGCTGCAGAATCGGCAGATCCAAACAGCGCGACGACCGGCTGCCTGCTGAACCTGCTGTCACTGCGCCTGCGTCAGCTTGACCGCCTGCGGCCGGTCGAGGCGGGCGATCCGCAGTCGCAGACCGGCCATGTGCTGCTGGACGGTTTCCTGGACCTGGCTGGAAGGCGGCTGGGGCAGAACGGTTCACTGGCCGATCTTGCGGACGAGTTGGGCACCACCGTCGCCGCGCTGGATCGCGCATGTCTTGCGGCGCGCGGACGGCGCGCGATCGAGGTGCTGCACGAATTGCGACTGGAACGGGCCGTCGATCTGTTGCGGCACAGCCAGCGCAGCCCGTCGCGCATCGCGTCGGACCTGGGCTATTCCAGCCACGCCCACTTCACCCGCGCCTTCGTGGCCGCCACGGGCCGCACACCGGAAATGTTCCGCGCTCAGCCCTGCTGATCCTGACCTGTTTCGGGGCCGCGTCCGCGAAACCCGGTTGCGACCACGAATTTCTCGGATGAATCGCTGCGACTTGCCGGCGGCTTCACATTCGCAACCTTGTCGAAATTCCGCTTCAGCATCGCCTGCATCTCGGCCTCGGCCCCACCGGCCAGCACCTTGGCGACAAAGGTTCCGCCGGGTTCGAGGACGTCGAAGGCCAGTTGCGCCGCCGCCTCGACCAGCGCCACGATCCGCAGATGGTCGGTCCCCTTGTGCCCCGATGACGAGGCCGCCATGTCCGACATCACCACATCCGCCGGCCCGCCAAGCCATGCCTTGACCTTGTCGTCGGCACCATCGTCAAGGAAATCAAGCTGATGAATCTCGGCGCCCGGGATCGGATCGACGACTTGCAGATCCACGCCCACCACGCGACCGACCGGCTTTCCCGATTTTTCCCCCAGTGCGTTCACGCGCGAAACGGCCACCTGGCACCACCCCCCCGGCGCGCATCCTAGATCGACGACACGCGCACCGGGGACCAGAAAGCCGTATTTGTCGTCCAGTTCAAGGATCTTGAACGCCGCACGGCCGCGATAGCCCTCGCGACGCGCGCGCGCCACGTAGGGGTCGTTCAGTTGCCGTTCCAGCCACAACTTGCTGGACAGCTTGCGCCCCTTGGCGGTTTTGACCCGCACCTTCAGGTCGCGCTGCCCGCGTCCACTGGTCTTGCCCGCCCGGCTGGCCGGTTTCTTCGTCATCTCATGCCACTCCGTTCACACCATCGGGTGTCAGCACCCCATCGCGCACCATCTGGGCATAAAGCAACCCCTCGCGCAGGCCACGATCAGCGACCGAGAGGCGACTGGTGGGCCAGACCCGCATCAGCGTCTGCAGGATCGCGGCGCCCGACATGATCAGGGCATGGCGTTCGCGCCCGATCCGGGGATCGCTGCGACGCCCGTCGGGACCAAGCGCAAGATAGGAATGGATCACCCGATCGATCTGTTCGGTGGTCATCTCCAGCCCGTCCACCTTGGTCCGATCATAGCGCCGCAGCCCCAGATGGCTTGCCGCGACCGTGGTGACGGTTCCCGAAGTGCCGATGATCTGGAATCCCTCATCGGGCGAACCGTCGGCATAGGGTGCGAAATCGGCCAGCATTTCCTCGAAATACCAACTCATCAGCGCAAAGCGCCCCTGATCGTCCTCGACATCGGCGAACTGATCCCGCAGCGTGGCGACCCCCAAGGGAACACTGATCCAGTCGACCACCCGCGCACCACCCGGAAGCGGATTGGCGAACCCGTCCGACAGGCGCATGATCGCGCGCGGCCGTTCCTTGGGCGCGACATCCTCGAGGTCGATCCAGACCAGCTCGGTCGACCCTCCGCCGATATCGACGACCATCAGGGTCTCGGTCATCTGGCTGACCAGCGGCGCGCACGAGATCACGGCAAGCCGCGCTTCCTCCTCGGCATCGATGATCTCGACCGGCAGGCCGGTCTCGCGGCGAATCGTGCGCAGGAAATCACGGCTGTTGCGCGCGCGGCGGCAGGCCTCGGTCGCCACCAGGCGCATGTTCCGCACGCGGTGCTGTTCCAGCTTGCGCCGGCAGACCTGCAATGCATGAACGGTACGCGCCATCGAACTGCGGGACAGTCGCCCCGAAGCCTCCAGCCCCAGTCCAAGCTGCACGGGCTTGGAGAAGCTGTCGATGACCTGAAACTGATTGCCGCGCGGACGGGCAATCAGCATCCGGCAAGAATTCGTGCCGAGATCGAGGGCAGCATACAGCGCCCCCTCCTCGGATTGGCGGGTGTCCGACGGCTCGACCGGTAGTTTCGGGAACGCGTCCGCACCCGCTGGACGCTTGGGCGCCATGACACACGCCCTCCGATGACAAGTTGAACAAAAGGTAACGTCCCGCACCGGCGCGATCAAGGGCGCTTGCACAGGATCGTGCGCCGAGGCGTCAGCGAGGTCGCAGTTCGCGGGCGCTTTGCACGGCGGCGATCGCCGTCGCGATGGCCTGTTCGATTGCAAGATCGGTGGTGTCGATGACGATGGCATCCGTCGCCGGACGCAGTGGTGCCGCGGCACGTTGGCTGTCGCGACGGTCGCGTTGCTGCAGTTCGTTCAGCATGTCCGCGACATCCGACCCCAGTTCGGCGGCGCGGCGGGCGGCGCGCACCTCGTCCGAGGCGATGACATATAGTTTGACCTGCGCATCGGGGCAGATGACCGTGCCGATGTCGCGTCCATCCAGGACCGCGCCGGGTTCCTGACTTGCAAAACGTAGCTGGAACTCACGCAGGGCTTCACGAACCTCGGGGATCGCCGCGACCCGGCTGGCCGCCTGACCGGCCGCCGCGCTGCGCAGATCGGGGCGCTGAAGATCATCGGGCGTCAGGTCTCGTGCCGAGACGATCGGATCTCCGCCTTTCGCGCCGGTCGCGCGATACAGCAGACCTGTATCCAGATGATGGAACCCGAAATGCGATGCGAGCGCGCGGGCGATCGTGCCCTTGCCCGATGCCGCCGGGCCGTCGATGGCGATGATGAAAGGCATGTCTGTCGTCAAGGGCTGTCTGATGCGATGTGCGACCCTCATCGCATGTCGGGCGGGGAAAGGTCCAGCGCAGATGGGCCAGTCGCATCACCGCCCGCCCCGGAATTCTGCCCTTGGAAAACCAGCCAAAGTGCCGTTTTATCTGCAGGTATTTCAGAAACTTCCGTTCATTTCCATGCCGATATCCAGTTTTGAAGCCGTCGTTAACGCCACTACCACCGCCGAGATTCAGGCATCCTATCGCCGCGCGATGGCGCGGCTCGGGTTCCGGAACATCTTCTACGCGGCACGCTTCATGATGGTAGTGCCGCCAACCGTGCTTCAGGAAAAGGTCGAGATTTTCAGCACCATGCCGCCGGATTTCGTCAAGACGCTGACGGGGCGGGACCTGATCATCCCGTCTCCCTGGGCCAGCTGGTCGCGGAAAAATACCGGCAGCATATCGACCCGCGAATTGCTTGCATGCCGGTCAGACCGGGCAGGCAAAGACACCGCCGCCCAGTCCGTTTCGCTGGCGCGCGACTACGGACTTCTGGCCGCACGGCTGGTCAGCCTGAAGGATTGCGTGTTGCGCAGCCATGGCGCTGTCGTGCTGAACCCGCATGCTGGTGCAAGTCACGACGATGAAGACCGCGTCTGGACCCGGCATCAACGCGAAGCCATGGTGCTGAGCAGCGTGATGCACATGCGGATGGCTTCGATCCGGCGCCCGACTTTTTTACCACGTCTGACCGAGCGTCAGATCCAGGTTCTGGAATGGAGCTCTGCCGGCAAGACCGTGGCCGAGACCGCAATCATCCTGGGTATCTCGGCCGCGACGGTCGAGAAGCATCTTCGCCTCGCCCGCGACGCGCTTGGCGCAAGAACCACCGGACAAGCCATTCTGACGGCGCATCTGACGCAACAGCTTTTCGCATAAGGAAGGCCGAAACCCCAGCACACTTATGGATCTCCCGGCTTTCATTCGTCCGCGCGAAAGGCGTTAACCTGTGCCGTTCCATGAGTGATGGTGCTTTCGGGCGCCAGAAACGCGGTGCCGCAGGATCCGATTGTTGCGCGGATCGGCACGATGGGCTTGTCCCGGCCGCTCCCCCGCAGGTTTCGCGCCGCGCGGCGGAGCGGAGTCATCGATGGGTGTGATCCGGCATCAGCTAAACGCATGGTCGCCTGAAACGAAAAGACGCCGGCCTTGTCGGCCGGCGTCCTGTTCGTTTCACGATGTTCCCGAAAGCTTGTCGGGATCAGGAACCGCCAAGCGTCTTGGCGACCTCTGCCGCGAAATCTTCTTCGCGCTTCTCGATGCCTTCGCCGACTTCGACACGAGCGAAGCCCACGATCTTGGCGCCGGCTTCCTTCGCGGCCTCCTCGACGGTGATATCGGGATTGATGACGAATTTCTGTCCGGTCAGCGTGACCTCTTCGAAGAATTTCTTCATCCGGCCTTCGATCATTTTCTCGATCACGGCCTCGGGCTTGCCGGACTCGCGGGCCTGTTCGGTCAGAACCTGCTTCTCACGCTCGACCAATGCCGGGTCGAGGTCGTCCTGACCAAGCGAGGCGGGGGCGGTCGCGGCGACATGCATCGCGATCTGGCGACCGATATCCTCGTTCCCGCCTTCCAGGCCAACCAGCACGCCGATCTTGCCCATGCCATCCGCAGCGGAGTTGTGGACATAGGACACCACCAGCGGAGCCTCGACCGTGGACATCCGGCGCAGGGTCATGTTCTCGCCGATCTTCGCGATGGCGTCGGTCACGACATCGGCGACGGTCTTTCCGTCGAGCGGTGCGGCCTTCAGCGCATCGACGTCACCGGCGTCCAGCGCGGCTCCGGCAATCTTGCGGACCATGTTCTGGAATTCTTCGTTCTTGGCAACGAAGTCGGTTTCCGAGTTCACTTCGACCGCGACACCCTTGCCATCACGCACGGCGACGGCGACCAGCCCCTCGGCGGCGACGCGTCCGGATTTCTTGGCGGCTTTCGCCAGACCCTTGGTGCGCAGCCAGTCCTGCGCGGCCTGCATGTCGCCGTCCGTTTCGGTCAGCGCCTTCTTGGCATCCATCATCCCTGCGCCGGTGCTTTCGCGCAGCTCTTTCACCATCGCGGCGGTGATAGCCATGATCCGTCTCCTTTGTTCGACACGTCAGGCGGGGGAATATCCCCGCCTGACGACAATTCCGTAAACATACGGTAAAATTCGATCCGTGAACCGGATCAGGCGTCGGCGGTGGCCTGTTCGTCGGCTTTCGCCTCGGCCTCGCCGTCGTCCAGCGTTTCTTCGGTCGTCTCCGCCAGAGCACCGACATCAACGCCTGCCGCGCCCATCTGCGCGGTCATGCCGTCCAGGGCGGCGCGGCTGGCCAGATCGCAATACAGCGAGATGGCACGAGCGGCGTCATCGTTGCCCGGGATGATGTAGTCAACGCCATCGGGCGAGCAGTTGGTGTCGACGACGGCGACGACCGGAATACCCAGTTTCTTGGCTTCCAGGATCGCCAGATCTTCCTTGTTCACGTCGATCACGAACAGCAGGTCCGGCAGGCCACCCATGTCGCGGATACCACCCAGCGAGGCCTGCAGCTTGGCCTGCTCGCGTTCCAGACCCAGGCGCTCTTTCTTGGTCATGCCTTCGGCACCGGCGGCCATCGTCTCGTCGATCGCCTTCAGGCGATTGATCGACTGGCTCACGGTTTTCCAGTTTGTCAGCGTGCCACCCAGCCAGCGGTGGTTCATGTAGAACTGGGCCGAACGCTCGGCTGCGTCCGCGATCGGCTTCTGGGCCTGACGCTTCGTGCCGACGAACAGCACGCGGCCACCCTTGGCGACGGTGTCGCGCACGACCTGCAGCGCCGCGTCCAGCATCTGGACGGTCTGCGTCAGATCGACGATGTGGATGCCGTTGCGGTCGCCATAGATGAACTCCGCCATGCGCGGATTCCAGCGTTGCGTCTGGTGACCATAGTGAACGCCAGCTTCCAAAAGCTGACGCAGGGAAAATTCGGGAAGCGCCATATCCATGTCCTTTCCGGTTTGCGCCTTGGCAGGGGTTCTGAAGGCATATGCCTCAACCGGTGGACCTTGCGGGATGTCTGTCCGCAAAGCCCTCCCCTGCCTGTGAAGTGAGCGCGCAGATAGACCCTGCGGCCGCGCAATGCAAGGGGCAACGCCGCGAATTCTGGTGCAGGGCGCGCGATAAGCGGCGTTTGCGCGCCCGCACGCGCCTTGACCAAAAGAACCAATTGAACCCCGGCAACCTCACCTTCATCATCACCTCATGACACAGTTCCAGCCTTGCAGGCCCAGACCCATATGAGCAGCCAGTTCAAGTTCGGCAGGCATTACGACTTTCAAGAGCTTCTGGCCGACGGCATCGTTCATGCGATCGGCGTCCTGCTGGCGCTGGTCGGCACAGCGGTCCTGATCTTTCAGGCCAGCGCATGGGGCAGCACCGGCGCACAGCTTGCCGCCTGGGTCTATGGGCTGGGGCTGGTGGGCGCGCTGGCGGTATCATTCATCTATAACATGCTGCCGCCCTCACGCGCCAAATGGATCATGCGTCGGCTGGATCATTCGGCGATCTTCATCCTGATTGCCGCGACCTACACCCCGTTCCTGCAACCCGGATTCGGCGATCCGGTGGTCTTTGCGATGCTGGTGGCGATCTGGACCATGGCGGGGCTGGGCGTCACGCTGAAATGCGCCCTGCCCGGCCGCTATGACCGGCTGGCGGTCATTCTGTATCTGCTCATGGGCTGGAGCGGGCTGATCGCCATCGGCCCGATCGCGGCGCATCTGCCGCCGCTGTCCGTGATTCTGATCGTTGTCGGCGGCGTCATCTATTCCGCCGGGGTGATCTTTCATGTCTGGGAACGGCTGCGATTTCAGAACGCGATCTGGCACGGCTTCGTGGTTGCCGCGGCGGCCGCGCATTACGGTGCGGTCCTGACCGTGTTTCGCCAGATGCCGCTCTGACAAAACCAGCGGACGCAACGCCGATAGCGTTAACATAATTTCGCCTCAGGGCAGCGGTAGACTGGCAATCTTCTTGCATCCAAGGTCGACTGGGGTCAGGTTGCGGCTGACACGCAAGACAGAGGCACCGCCATGACCCCGCAGCAGCAATCGCAGAAATCCCGCGCCTTGTGCCAGATGGCCCCGGTGATTCCGGTCATCGTGATCAAGGATGCCACGAAAGCCGCGGATCTTGCCCGCGCGCTGGTCTCGGGCGGCTTGCCGGTTCTCGAGGTGACGCTGCGATCCGATGCCGCGCTGGATGCGATCCGCCAGATGGCAGGGGTCGAGGGTGGTCAGGTCGGGGCCGGCACCGTGCTGACCCCCGACGACGCCAAGCGCGCCAAGGACGCTGGCGCCAAGTTCGCGGTTTCGCCCGGGCTGACCGACCGGCTGATCGATGCCTGCGCCGATCTGGAACTGCCGCTTCTGCCCGGCGCCGTCACCGCGTCCGAGGTGATGCGGGCGGCAGATGCCGGGTTCGACATGCTGAAATTCTTTCCCGCCGAGGCCGTCGGCGGCGCGCCTGCACTGAAATCCCTTGCAGGTCCGCTGCCGAAGATCAGCTTTTGCCCGACCGGCGGTGTATCGCCCGACAATGCCCACAGCTATCTTTCGCTGCCCAACGTGGTCTGCGTCGGTGGCAGCTGGATCGTGACCGATCAGGACGTGGCCGATGGCAACTGGTCCGCGATCGAAGGCCGGGCCCGCACCGCGGCGGCGCTGCGCAGGGACTGAACGGGCGCAGAATCATGGACAGGGCACATCGCAACGTCGCGGTTCTGGTCGCGGCGCAAGCCATTCTGGGCGCGCAGATGCCCGTCAATTTCATCATCGGTGGCCTTGCCGGGCAGATCCTGGCACCGAACGCGTGCCTGGCCACGCTGCCGATTTCGATGATTGTGCTGGGTTCGGCGGTCGCCGCCCGACCGCTGGCGCGGTTCATGCAGCATCATGGACGCCGCGCGGGGTTTCTGCTGGCCGTGACAGCCAGCGGACTTGGCGCCGCCATCGCGGCCGCCGGGCTGTGGCACGGTTCCTTTGCCCTGTTCCTGCTGGGATCACTACTAAGCGGAATCTACATGTCCGCGCAGGGGTTCTTTCGCTTTGCCGCGACCGACACGGCGGACCAGGACTTTGCCCCCCGCGCCATATCGTGGGTGATGGCGGGCGGACTTGCCTCTGCGATCATCGGGCCGATGATCGTGCGCACCACCGACGACCTGACCGCGGTTCCCTTCATGGCCAGCTATCTGGCGATCATTGGCCTGAACCTTCTGGGACCATTCCTGTTCGCGTTCCTCGACATCCCGAAGCCGCCAGCGCCGGAACCGGGCCAATCGCCGGGGCGTCCGATGCTGGAACTGTTGCGCACGCCCCAGATCGGCGTCGCGATGATCTGCGGGATGGTGTCTTACGCGCTGATGAACCTGGTGATGACCTCGACCCCGCTGGCGGTGGTCGGTTGCGGTTTCGCCCCCGACAATGCCGCCGATATCGTCAGCGCGCATGTCCTGGCGATGTTCGCGCCCAGCTTTTTCACCGGCGCGCTGATCGCGCGGTTCGGGGCCGAACGGATCGTCGGGCTGGGCCTTGTCATTCTGGCCTGCGCCGGTGCCGTGGCACTGTCCGGGGTCCAGCTTGGCCATTTCTTCGGGGCGCTGGTGCTGCTGGGGATCGGCTGGAATTTCGGTTATATCGGCGCAACGGCCATGCTGACCCGCGCCCATCGCCCCGAGGAGCGCGGCCGCGTGCAGGGTGTCAACGACCTGTTCGTGTTCGGCGGCGTGTTCCTGGCGTCGCTGTCGTCGGGCGGGCTGATGAATTGCCTTGGCGGTTCGGCCCAGGCCGGGTGGAGCGCGGTCAACCTGGCGATGCTGCCCTTCCTGGTCCTGGCCGGGGCGGCGCTGATCTGGCTGACCATGCGCCCGAAACAGGCCTGATGCGCGCCTAGAACAGCGTTTTCTGCTCGGGCGGCTTACGCTTGCGCGCGGGCTTTGGCGGGGCGGTTTCGGGAATCGCCGCGACACGGCCATCGGCAAATTCGATCTCGAAGCGGGCGGCGGCCCGCGCCTGCTCGGCCTCGGTCAGCAACCCATCGGCACCGTGAACGACGGCAAAGCCGCGTTTCAGCGTCTCGTGATAGCCAAGGGTCTGGCGGGTCCGATCCAGCCTGTGCAACGCATCGCGGCGGACGGCAACCATCCGCGTTCCAGCATAGTCCAAACGGCGAAGGATCAGATCCAGCTGTTCCGTCTGCTGGGTCAACGCCCTGCGCGAGGTCCCGGCAGCACGCGCCAAGGACGCCTCAAGCCGTTCGGTCAGCCCCAAAAGCCGATCGCGGCCGCGGTCCAGTCGGCGCGCGCCCACCACGTCCAGCCGCATGGCAGCGCGATCCAGGTCGTGGCGGCGCGCCGCGGTGAACTGGCGCAGCGTCGCGGCGGGCATGGGCCGGGACAGAAGATGTTGCCGCCGCGCCCGGACCAAACCGCGCAACGCCGGTTCCAACCTTGTGCCCCACAGGTCCAGCCGTTGCCGTGCGCCCTCGGTCAACGCCGTAGGGCGCCCCATCGCGCGGGCCAGATCCCGGATCCGCTGACGCGGCCGGTCGATCCGCGCGGCGCTGGCACGTGTCATTCGGGCACCTGCCTCGACCAGTCGTGCGGCCAGATCGGACCGCACCGGCACGGCGATCTCGGCTGCGGCGGTGGGCGTGGGCGCGCGGCGATCCGAGGCGAAATCGATCAGCGTCGTGTCGGTTTCGTGACCGACCGCCGAGATCAGCGGAATGCGGCTGTCGGCGGCGGCGCGAACGACGATCTCCTCGTTGAAACCCCACAGATCCTCTAGGCTACCGCCGCCACGCGCCACGATCAGCAGGTCCGGGCGCGGCAGCGGGCCAGATTCCGGCAGGTCGTTGAAGCCCCGGATCGCCGCCGCAACTTGGCCCGCGCATGCCTCGCCCTGAACCGCGACGGGCCAGATCAGCACGCGGGTCGGAAACCGGTCGCGCAGCCGATGCAGGATGTCGCGGATCACCGCCCCCGATGGCGAGGTCACCACCCCGATCACCTTCGGCAGGTATGGCAAGACGCGTTTGCGATCCTGGTCGAACAGACCTTCGGCGGCCAGCGCCTTGCGGCGTTTTTCCAGCATGGCCATCAGCGCGCCCACACCGGCGGGTTCGATCTGGTCGACGATCAGCTGATACTTGGACTGGCCGGGAAATGTCGTCATGCGCCCGGTCGCGATGACCTCCATCCCTTCCTCGGGTCGCTGGGTCAGACGCGCCGCCTGACCTTTCCAAGTCACCGCCGCCAGCACGGCGCGATCATCCTTGAGATCGAAATACAGATGCCCCGAGCCGGGCCGCGACACGCGCCCGATCTCTCCGCGCACCCGGACACGCCCGAAGCCGTCCTCAATGCTGCGTTTCACCGCCCCAGACAGTTCCGAGACAGTGAATTCATGGGCATTGCTGCCCGGCGCGTCTTCCAGCAGATCCATGCGTCTTGTTCCCCTTCGCCGGCCAGACTAGAACGCGCGGAAGTCAAGCGAAAGGGCGGCAGATGAACATCCTGATCCTGGGCGGCGGCGGTCGCGAACATGCGTTGGCATGGGCGATCCGGCAGAACCCGAAATGCGACCGGCTGATCGTCGCGCCCGGAAATGCCGGCATCGCCGAGATCGCGCGCTGTGCAAGTCTTGACATAAATTCTCGTAGCGAAGTGCTTCTGTTCGCAGAGGAAAATGCGATCGATTTCGTCGTGATCGGACCCGAGGCGCCACTGGCCGCCGGCGTCTCGGACGCATTGCGCGCTGCCGGCTTTCTGGTCTTCGGCCCGTCACAGCAGGCCGCACAGCTGGAGGCATCGAAGACCTTCACCAAGGAAATCTGCGATGCCTGCGGCGCACCGACCGCAGGATGGGCGCGTTTCAGCGATGCCGCGTCTGCCCGCGCCCATATCCGCGAACAGGGCGCGCCGATCGTCGTGAAGGCCGACGGGCTGGCGGCCGGGAAGGGCGTGACGGTCGCCGAGACGGTCGAGCAGGCCAACGCCGCCATCGATGCGATCTTCGACGGCGAATTCGGCGAAATGTCGGTCGTCATCGAGGAATTCATGGCGGGCGAAGAGGCCAGCTTCTTCGTCTTGTGTGACGGCAGTGATTGCCTGTCCGTGGGCACCGCGCAGGATCACAAGCGCGTTGGTGCGGGCGACACGGGCCCGAATACCGGCGGCATGGGCGCCTACAGCCCCGCGCCGATCCTTACACCGCAGTTGCAGGAACAGGTGATGGCCCGGATCATCCGCCCCACCGTGGCCGAGATGGCACGGCGCGGCACGCCCTTTCAGGGCGTCCTGTATGCAGGCCTGATGATCCATGAGGGACAGGCACGGCTGGTCGAATACAACGTGCGCTTCGGCGACCCCGAATGTCAGGCGCTGATGATGCGGCTTGGCGCGCAGGTGCTGGACCTGCTTCTGGCCTGCGCCGAAGGTCGCCTTTCGGATGCCGTTGTCACTTGGGCCGATGATCACGCGCTGACCGTGGTCATGGCAGCTGAAGGCTATCCGGGATCATACCAGAAAGGCACTGTTATCAATGGCCTGAATACCATAAGTGAAAGCAGTTTCGAGATGGTCTTTCATGCCGGCACGGCCGATCGTGACGGGGTGGTTACGGCCAGCGGCGGCCGCGTCCTTGGCTGCACCGGCCGCGGAGAGTCATTGGCCGAGGCACATCGCCGGGCCTACGCGCTGGTCGATTCCATCGATTGGCCCGAAGGCTTCTGCCGCCGTGACATCGGCTGGCGCGCGCTGTAAGGCGCGCCAACCGATCTTTGCGCGCCGCACAGGCGCGCGCGTATCAGGTCGAATAGAGACCTTCGTAGATCGGCAGCAGGGTGTCCGTCTCGAACAGGCTGGACACCGATGTGCCATTCCAGATGTTCAGGATCGCCTGCGTGAACATCGGCGCGGTCGGCACGATGCGGATATTCGGCGCGGCCTTCACCGCCCCGGTCGGCTGAATGGAATCGGTGATGACCAGTGATTTCATGACCGATGTGCTGATCCGTTCGACCGCCGGACCGGACAGCACGCCGTGGGTGATATAGGCATGCACCTCGGTCGCGCCCTGATCCGTCAGCACCTGCGCCGCCTTGACCAGCGTTCCAGCGGTGTCGCAGATGTCATCGACGATGATGCAGGCCTTGCCCGCGACATCACCGATCACCTTCATCTCGGCGATCTCGCCGGCCTTTTCGCGGCGCTTGTCGACGATGGACAGGGGCGCACCTATCCGGGCCGCCAGTTCGCGCGCCCGCGCCACGCCCCCGACATCGGGCGAGACGACCATCAGATCGTCCATGCGGCCACGGAAATGATGCTGCACATCCAGCGCGAAGACCGGTGCCGCATATAGGTTATCAACCGGAATATCGAAAAAGCCCTGGATCTGTGCGGCATGCAGATCCATCGTCAGGACCCGATCCACCCCGGCCTCGGTAAGTAGATTCGCCACCAGCTTGGCGCTGATCGGGGTGCGCGCCTTCGCGCGGCGATCCTGACGCGCATATCCGAAATACGGGATCACCGCGGTGATGCGCGCGGCCGATGAGCGTTTCAGCGCATCGACCATGATCAGCAGTTCCATCAGGTTGTCGTTGGCCGGGTTCGAGGTCGGCTGGATGATATACATGTCCTCGCCGCGGACATTCTCGAACACCTCGACGAAGATCTCCTGATCGTTGAAGCGTTCAACCCTTGCGTCGCAAAGACCGACATTCATGCCGCGATGCATCGACATCCTGCGGGCGATAGAGGCGGCAAGCGGCTGGTTGGCGTTGCCTGCGATCAGCTTGGGTTCGGTCATGACGGGCATGGGTTCGGGGGCCTTTGGCGGTTGCGTCAGATTGCAGACGCCTTAGCACCGCGCTAGCCTGCGGGCAAACCTAGAAGGACCTCTCTTTATGGCCAATATCGACTATTATCTCGGAACGATCAGCCCCTATTGCTATCTTGCCGGGACGCGGCTCGAAGACATCGCCGAACGGCATGGTGCGAGCATCACCTACAAGCCGCTTGACCTGTTGCAGCTTTTCGACAGGACTGGTGGAATTCGCCCCGCCGACCGCCATCCCAGCCGGATGGAATATCGCGCGCAGGAACTGCCGCGTTGGGCCGCGCATCTGGATATGCCCTTCAACCTGAAACCGGCGCATTGGCCCGTGAACATGGCGCCGTCATCCTATGCGCTGATCGCCGCGCAGGACGCGGGCGGCGGCGATCTGGGCGGGCTGGTCCATGGCTTCACCCGCGCCGTCTGGGCCGAGGACCGCGACATCAGCGACGATTCTGTGATCCGCGAGATTCTGGCAGCCCACGGCTTCGATCCCGCGCTGGCCGACAAGGGGCTGTTCATCGGCGCGGAAACCTATGGCCGAAATCTGGAACAGGCGGTCGAGGCAGGCGCCTTCGGCGCACCCTTCTATGTCGTCCGCGAGACCGGCCAGCGCTTCTGGGGCCAGGACCGGCTGGACTTTCTGGACCGGCATCTGGCATCCGCATGAGCGGCATCTACAAGCGGCACTGGCCGGGCGACGAAGACCGCCCTGCCCTTGCGCTGCATTGCATGCTGGCCAGCGCAAGCTATTGGGGGCCGATCGCGAAACGCCTTGGGGGGCAGATCGACCTGAAAGGGTTCGACATGCCGGGACATGGCCGCAGCGGCGAGTGGCAACCGGGTGCCGATGATCCCGACTTCCACACCGCGGTGACCCGGATCGCCGCCAGCTTCATCACCCGTCCTCTGGACCTGATCGGCCACAGCCTCGGCGCAACCGTCGCATTGAGACTTGCGGTGGCCGCGCCCGACGCGGTCCGCAGTCTAACGCTGATCGAACCGGTGCTTTTCGCCGCCGCGCCGGAGGCCGCGCAGCAGGCACGCGACCAGGAAATGTCGGAACTGATGGCGCTGGGGCATCGCGCAGACGCCACGCGTCGCTTTGTTGATGCCTGGGGTGCGCAGCCCTATGATGATCTGACGCCCGAGCTTCAGGAACAGATGCTTGACCGGATCGATCTGGTTCAGGCGACCGGACCGACCCTGACCGAAGACCGCGCGCGGATTCTGCGTCCCGGTGGCCTCGAATCCATCGCGGCGCCGGTTCTGCTGATCTCGGGTGAACGCTCGCCCGCCGTGATCCATCACATCGCGGATGCGCTGGCCGCAAGGCTGCCTGATGTCGGACGCGCCAACGTTCCCGAGGCGGGACATATGCTGCCCATCACCCATCCCGACCAGGTCGCCGGACTGATCGGGGTAAACCTTTCCCGCGCCTGAGGACGCCACGGACAGCGGCCGCAAAACCTAAAGATCGAAATCGTCCTCGTGGCGCAAGGGACCTATGGCAAGCCATTCGGCACGGATACGCGCGACTCGCGTGTCGCCCCATGTCCGGAAAACGATCTCGAACCCGACTTCGGAGACCTTGTCGGATGAAATATCGGCACGCTGGTTCGAGGCGCCGTCGATATCCCACATCGAGATCGATACATGCACCACCGGCGGCGCAAGGAAGGGCGCGGAAAAACGCACCTGTTTCCGTTCCACCCGTGGCCCCTCTTGTGTCCACATCGGACCATTATCCTCGAACGCCGAAAACAACATCGCCGCGCCGCGCGCGACGCCGACGGCACCGTTACTGATACGCTGCATCAAGCCCTCCCGTTCATCGAAGAATACCGTTTGCCAGCGAACAAAGAAAAGCCCCGGCAACGCTGCCGGGGCCCGCTATTTGCTGCCGTGGTTAACGATACGAACTCAGTCCGGGATCGTCGCCTGTCTCGGGTCCAGACCGATATGGGTTCCCAGGGCCTCCATGTCGGCAAGCAGCTTGACCGCGCCGGTCACGATGTCCTCGCCCGCGGAATGCTGCTCGGCCTTGTCTTGGGCAGCCTTCTTCTTGCGATGCGCATCCTGCATCATCTCGTTGAAGATCTCCTGCGTGATGTCCTCACGCGGATGACCGCGCTCGGCCAGCAGGCTCACCGAGTCTGCATTGATCTCGGCAAAGCCTCCGGTGACGGCGAAATCGCTTTGCGCGCCACCTTCGGCCAAGACCGAAACGATGCCGGGCCGAAGCGTGACGATCGTCGGCACATGGCCGGGCATGGCGGTCAGGTCGCCATCCGTGCCCGGCAGGCGCACCTCGCGCACCGGGACAGAGACAAGCCTCCGTTCCGGCGACACGAGGTCAAACTGCATGGTATCGGCCATCTTGCCCCCTTTACGCGGCTTCGGCCGCGAGACGTTCGGCTTTCGCCTTCACTTCGTCGATGTCGCCGACCATGTAGAACGCGGCTTCGGGCAGGTGATCGTATTCGCCCGCAACCACGGCCTTGAACGAGGCAATGGTCTTTTCCAGCGCCACCTGAACGCCGTCCGAACCGGTGAACACCTTGGCGACGTCGAAGGGCTGCGACAGGAAACGCTGGATCTTGCGCGCCCGCGCAACGGTCAGCTTGTCCTCTTCGCTCAGTTCGTCCATCCCGAGAATGGCGATGATGTCCTGCAGCGACTTGTATTTCTGCAGAATGCCCTGAACGTCGCGGGCAACCTGATAGTGCTCCTCGCCGACAACGGCGGGGTCCAGGATGCGCGAGTTCGAGTCAAGCGGGTCCACGGCCGGGTAGATGCCCAGTTCCGAGATCGCGCGCGACAGAACGGTCGTGGCGTCGAGGTGGGCGAAGGTCGTGGCGGGCGCCGGGTCGGTCAGGTCGTCGGCCGGAACGTAAACGGCCTGGATCGAGGTGATCGAGCCGTTCTTGGTCGAGGTGATGCGTTCCTGCATCGCGCCCATGTCGGTCGCCAGCGTCGGCTGATAGCCCACGGCGGATGGGATGCGGCCCAGAAGCGCCGACACCTCGGAACCTGCCTGGGTAAAGCGGAAGATGTTGTCCACGAAGAACAGAACGTCGGTGCCCGAAGCGTCGCGGAACTGTTCGGCCAGCGTCAGACCGGTCAGCGCGACGCGCATGCGCGCTCCCGGCGGCTCGTTCATCTGGCCATAGACCAGCGCAACTTTCGATTCCGACAGGTTGTCGGGAACGATGACGCCCGATTCCACCATCTCGTGATACAGGTCGTTGCCTTCGCGGGTGCGTTCACCAACGCCCGCGAACACGGAATAGCCCGAATGCACCTTGGCGATGTTGTTGATCAGTTCCATGATCAGAACCGTCTTGCCCACGCCGGCGCCGCCGAACAGGCCGATCTTGCCGCCTTTGGAATAGGGTGCCAGCAGGTCGATGACCTTGATGCCGGTGACCAGGATTTCCGAACTGGTCGCCTGCGCCGCGAAGTCGGGGGCGGGCTGATGGATCGAACGGCTTTCCGACGACGTGATCTCGGCGCCCTCGTCGACGGGCTCGCCCACGACGTTGATGATCCGGCCCAGGGTCGCGTCGCCGACCGGAACGGTGATCGGGCCGCCGGTGTCGCGTACGGGTTCGCCGCGCACCAGGCCTTCGGACGAATCCATGGCGATCGTGCGGACGGTGTTCTCGCCCAGATGCTGCGCCACTTCCAGCACCAGCTTCTTGCCGTTGTTTTCGGTTTCCAGCGCGTTCAGAATCGCCGGCAGGTGGTCTTCGAACTGCACGTCAACGACGGCGCCGATCACCTGGGTAATTTTGCCAGTGGCCTCTGCCATGATGTTACCTCTGCGTTACGGTCAGAGCGCTTCGGCGCCCGAGATGATTTCGATGAGTTCCTTGGTGATCGCCGCCTGACGAGAACGGTTATACTCGGTCGTCAGCTTGTCGATCATGTCGCCGGCGTTGCGCGTGGCGTTGTCCATGGCTGTCATCCGCGCCCCTTGTTCGGAGGCCGCATTTTCCAGAAGCGCCGCGAAGATCTGCGTCGCGACCGAGCGGGGCAGCAATTCGGTCAGAATCGCCTCTTCGCCCGGTTCGTAGTCATACGAGGACGATGCCGCGGCTGCATCCTCGCCTTCGGGAACTTCGGCCGGGATGATCTGACGCGCGGTCGGAACCTGGCTGATGACGGATTCGAAGCGGTTGTAGAACAGCGTCGCGACGTCGAAATCGCCGGCTTCGAAACGGTCCAGCACGTCGTCGGCGATGCTGCGGGCGTTTTCATAGCCTACGCGCTTCACCTCGGACAGATCGACATGGTTCACGAACAACTGGCCATAGTCGCGCTTCAGCTGTTCGCGTCCCTTCTTGCCGACGGTCAGGATGGTGACATCCTTGCCGTGACCACGCAGATCCTCGGCATGCTGGCGGGCCAGCTTGACGATCGCGCTGTTGAAACCACCGGCAAGGCCGCGTTCAGAGGTCAGCACCACCAGAAGATGCTTCTGATCCGAGCCGGTTCCGGCCAGCAGCCGCGGTGCCGTGTCAGACCCCGCAGAATTCGCCGTCAGCCCGGCCATCACGGCGGCCATCCGGTCCGCATAGGGACGTGCAGCCTCCGCCGCGTCCTGCGCACGGCGCAGTTTCGCGGCGGCGACCATCTGCATCGCCTTGGTGATCTTCCGCGTGTTCTTGACGCTTCCGATCCGGTTCTTGAGATCCTTGAGACTGGGCATCTATTCCCCCTCAGGCGCGGGTCTTGTTGTATTCGTCCAGCGCAGCCTTGATCGCCTCTTCCAGTTCGCCCGCAACCTTGCGGTCGTTCTTGGTCATGTCGTCCAAGAGATCCGATTTCTGGTTGCGCAGGAACTGCAGCAGACCCTGTTCCCAGGACACGACCTCGCGCACCGGCACGTTGTCGATATAGCCCTTGGTGCCTGCATAGATGACGATCACGATTTCGGCGTTGGTCAGCGGCGAATACTGCGGCTGCTTCATCAGTTCGGTCAGGCGCGCACCGCGGTTCAGCAGGCGCTGGGTCGCGGCGTCCAGATCGGAACCGAACTGGGCGAAGGCAGCCATCTCGCGATACTGCGCCAGTTCCAGCTTGACCGGACCGGCGACCGATTTCATCGCCTTGGTCTGCGCCGACGAGCCGACGCGGCTGACCGACAGACCTGTGTTCACGGCGGGACGGACACCCTGGAAGAACAGGTCGGTTTCCAGGAAGATCTGGCCGTCGGTGATCGAGATCACGTTGGTCGGGATATAGGCCGACACGTCGCCCGCCTGAGTTTCAATGATCGGCAGCGCGGTCAGCGAGCCCGAACCGTTGGCCTCGTTCAGCTTTGCCGAACGCTCCAGCAGGCGCGAGTGCAGGTAGAAGACGTCGCCCGGATAGGCTTCGCGACCGGGCGGACGGCGAAGCAGCAGCGACATCTGGCGATAGGCCACGGCCTGCTTGGAAAGGTCGTCATAGATGATCAGCGCGTCCATGCCGTTGTCGCGGAAATATTCCCCGATGGCGGTCGCCGAATAGGGCGCCAGGAACTGCATCGGCGCGGGGTCCGAAGCGGTCGCGGCGACGACGGTCGTGTAGGCCATGGCGCCGGTTTCTTCCAGCTTCTTCACCAGCTGCGCGACGGTCGAACGCTTTTGCCCGACAGCCACATAGACGCAGTGCAGCGTCTTCATGCCGTCGTCTTCGCGACCATTGTAGTTCAGCTGGTTCAGGATCGTGTCCAGTGCGATGGCGGTCTTGCCGGTCTGACGGTCACCGATGATCAGTTCGCGCTGGCCGCGGCCGACGGGAATCATTGCGTCAATGGCCTTCAGCCCGGTCGCCATCGGCTCGTGAACCGATTTGCGCGGCATGATGCCCGGTGCCTTCACGTCGGCAACGCGACGCTCGGTCGACTCGATCGGGCCCTTGCCGTCGATCGGGTTGCCCAGACCGTCCACGACGCGACCCAGAAGCGCCTTGCCCACCGGAACGTCCACGATGGAACGGGTGCGCTTGACGGTATCGCCTTCCTTGATGTCACGGTCGTCACCGAAGATCACGACGCCGACGTTGTCGGTTTCAAGGTTCAGCACCATGCCCCGGACGCCGCCCGGGAATTCCACCATCTCGCCGGCCTGCACCTTGTCGAGACCGTAGATGCGCGCAATCCCGTCACCGACGGACAGCACCTGGCCAACCTCGGCCACCTCGGCCTCCTGACCGAAATTCTTGATCTGATCCTTGAGGATCGCCGAAATCTCGGCTGCCTGGATTCCCATTATCCGACCTCTT
The DNA here is from genome assembly GCF_025195095.1 of Paracoccus maritimus. GTDB lineage: Bacteria > Pseudomonadota > Alphaproteobacteria > Rhodobacterales > Rhodobacteraceae > Paracoccus > Paracoccus maritimus. The sequence goes on from NZ_JANAVZ010000003.1 coordinate 224,900, forward strand.
TCATAACGTTCTGGAGGGAGGCGAGCTTCGAGCGGACCGACGAGTCGATCATCTGCGAGCCCAGCTTGACAATCATTCCGCCGATGAGACCTTCATCGACACGGGTATTCAGTTTGACCGTCTTGCCCGATTTCTCGGTCAACGCTTGGGTCAAACGCTGCTGCTGCTCGTCCGACAGCGCAATCGCGCTGGTGACATCGGCGGTAATCTCGCCGCGGGCCTCGGCGATCAGGGCCTGCAGCTTGTCGACCAGTTGCGGCAGCACGAACAGACGGCGATTCTGCGCCATCAGCCGGACCGTGTTCGACAGCGTCGTGGACAGCTGCATCTTCTCGGCCAGCGCTGAAATGGCACGGGACTGCTGGTCCCGTGTGTAGATCGGTGACGAGATCATGTCGCGCAATTCGCGGCTTTCGGCCAGCGCAGCGCCCAGATCTTGCGTCTGGCGGGCCAGATCGTCCAGCCCTCCTTCTTCTTTCACGATGTCGAAGACAGCCTGCGCATAGCGCCCGGCGATGCTCTGGGACATGGAGACAGAGTTGGCCACGGTCATCCTTTACGGTTTGCGCAAACCCCGCTGGCGGGCCGGACGTCCGTCCGGTCTGTCGCGGGGTGCGGGTCGCGGTCGCACGGCTGTTGGAGGGTCGTGCGGAAATCTGCGGCGTCTCTAGCAGGTGATTTCGCGGGCGGCAACAGGCAAGCACACGGAAAGGAGAGCATCAGGGATGCACGGATCCGCCTTGTCCGGTCCGCAGATCGTCCGCGCCGCGCAGGGGGTGCGGCAGCATGTCGCATTCCCGCATAAATCGGGGCCGCCACCGGCAAATGCGGCGACGGCCCGTCAAACGATGCAGCCCTGCAGAAACCTCAGAACCCGTGGGACAATTCTCGGCTGAAGCTGTTGCGCGCGAAATCGCGAAGCCGGTCGGTCGTGCTTTGGGGCAATGTCGCTGCCGGTAAATCCAGCCAGGCGGCGCGTTCGTCCTGTGGGGTCGGCAAGGGTGCCGGTGCAGAATCGAGCAACCAGTCCGGTGGATCGACCAGCCCCGGCCGCGTCACAAGCGCGTCCAGCCGCGCCACGTCGCGGGGCCAGTCGGCCTGCGAGGACGGTGAATTCGAGCGGGTCGCAACGGGCGCCTCAAGAAGATAGCCCGCACCGCGACGCGACAGTGAATACCCCGCCGCCAGACCGCTGCTTGCTGCCAATGGCTGAAGCTTGACCCCCGGCGCGGCCTCGGCGCCGCCCCAGCGCCAGACACGCGCGCGGCCATAGCAGAACTGCGTCAGATCGGCGTGCAGATACCCGCCAGAGGCCAGGAATTCGACGAAGCCCGGCTTCAGCCGCGCCCCGTCCTCGATGATGATGGCACCCGGCAAATCCTGATCAAGGATCTGGCGCCAGGCGCGCCGGTGAAGCCCGGATCTCCATCCGACCAAAGAACCGCCGCGCACCGTTTCCACAACCTGAAACGGCACCCGGCAGGAACGAAGCGTCTCGGTCAACTGACCCTCGCGACGCTGCACACCCGCACCACATAGAATGAAGATCGGCCAGCCTTCCAATGCCGGCGAAACGCAAACAGCACACATGACACCATACCGCCTAAAAACTTACTACTTGGTCAGCATAGGCGATTTTTCGCCTATTTGACACCTCACCATTTGGACAGGTTTCGAACCAGGCGGTCAGAAATTCCGGGCACTGGGCGCCCGTCCGGGTCGGGGCAGCCTGACACCGTCCAGGATATCAAGCGGGCTGGGAACATGCACCTTGACGCCGGGCCCGGCAGGCGCGCGGGTCTGCTTGCTGAGTTCGATCAGAACGACACCGGCGATCAGCACCCGGCTGATCCGCGCCCCGGTCCGTTCCCACATCTGCGCGCTGCCCAGCCAGAACCGCCGGTCCGAGGGCGGAATATAGACCGCGGACCCATGCCATTCCGCCACGAATCCCGCGTTCCGCATCTGTGCTTCCAACTGACCCGCCGTGTAGCTGCGCCCCAGCCCGAACGGGGTCCGGTCCGACGCCGCCCACAATCCCGCCCGGTTCGGAGCCATGGCGATCAGCCGTCCGCCGGGTCCCAGAACGCGCCATGCCTCGGCCAGCAGCGCGCCCGGATGATCGCTAGTCTCAAGCCCGTGGAGCAGCACCAGACGGTCGATGCTGCCTGTCTCGACCGGCCACGCGGTCTCGTCGCACAGGACGCTGTGATTGGGCAGACCCGCCGGCCAAGCCATCACGCCCTGCGGACCGGGCATCAGGGCCGTGACCCGGCGCGCCGGACCAAGATACGGACGCAACAGCGGCGCCGCGAAACCGAAGCCCGCAACGGTCATCCCCGTCGTTCCTTCGGCGGGCCAGCGACGGGTCAGCCGGTCGCGCAGAATGCGCTGCACAACGCGCCCAAGGGAACGCTGGTAATAGAACCGCCGAAGTTCCTCGATGTCGTGATGCATTGCACCCAAGCCGCGCTTTTGTCACCCTTGACCACAGCACAGAGGGAAGGATTTGCCAATGCCGCTGGAACTGGTCACGTTGCGATGCCTGCGCGACAACTATGCCTATCTGCTGCACGGACCGGCAGGCACCGTTCTGATCGACGCGCCCGAAGCCATGCCGATCCTGACCGAGATCGAGGCGCAGGGCTGGGGGCTGGATGCGATCCTGCTGACCCATCACCACGATGACCACATCGGCGCCGTCGCAGAGATCGTCGCGGCAACCGGCGCTCGCGTCATCGGCAATGCCGGCGACGCGCGCCGCCTGCCACCCCTGGATATCGCGGCGATGCCGGGTGAGCCGCTGGAAGTGCTGGGCGAATCCGTCACCGTGCTGGATGTTTCGGGCCACACGATCGGCCATGTCGCGTTCCACTTTCCGCAGTCCGGCATGGCGTTCACCGCCGACAGCCTGATGGCGATGGGATGCGGCCGCCTGTTCGAGGGCGATGCCGCGATGATGTGGGAAAGTCTGTCACGCCTGAACGCCCTGCCCGCCGAGACGCTGATCTGCTCGGGTCACGATTATTGTGCGGCAAACGGCGCCTTCGCCTTGTCCGTCGACGCCGGCAACACGGCGCTGCAGGAACGTCTGGACGCCGTCGCCCAGTCGCAACAACCCTGTTCGCCCGCAACATTGGCCGAGGAACGCGCCACCAATCCCTTCCTTCGCGTCAACGAATTGCGCGATCCTCTGGGCATGCAGGGCGCCACCGACGCCGAGGTGTTCGCACGGCTGCGCAAGCTGAAGGACGAGTTCTGAGATGGTCGCGCGAACCGGCAAGCGTTTTTCCGAGTTTTCATGTCGGCGCTTGAAATCCGCCTTCCGCGCGATCACATCTGCCTCAATCATGGGAAAAACGTGCCGGTTTGGCGAAAAAGCACTTGATGCCGGGCGCAATCCACCAAATCTTAACTGTATCGTGACAGTCTGGGCAGGTGGGCCGCTAGATGTGCCCATACCGCCAGCCGACTGACAGGAGACGACCGTGCCAAGTTTCTCGACCTCTCTGGAACAGGCCATTCACCAGGCGCTTGCACTGGCGAACGAACATCGACACGAGCTGGCGACCCTGGAACATCTGTTGCTGGCGCTGACCGAGGAACCGGATGCGGTCAAGGTCATGCGCGCCTGCAATGTTGATCTGGACGAACTGCGCAAGCTGCTGGTCGATTTCATCGAGGATGACCTTTCCACCCTGATCACCGACGTGGAAGGCTCCGAGGCGGTGCCGACCGCGGCATTCCAGCGCGTCATCCAACGCGCGGCAATTCACGTGCAAAGTTCGGGCCGGCAAGAGGTCACCGGCGCCAACGTCTTGGTCGCGATCTTCGCGGAACGGGAATCGAACGCCGCGTTCTTCCTGCAGGAGATGGACATGACCCGCTATGATGCGGTGAATTTCATCGCCCATGGCGTGGCCAAGAATCCGTCCTTCAGCGAAAGCCGCAAGGTGGTCGGTTCGGACGAGCCTGCCGAAGCCAAGCAGGCCGAGGCCGCCCAGGAGGCCAAGGATGAAACCGCGCTTGCGAAATTCTGCGTCGATCTGAACGCCAAGTCGAAAAAGGGCGATGTCGATCCCCTGATCGGCCGCGAGAACGAGGTCGAACGCTGCATTCAGGTGCTGTGCCGGCGGCGGAAGAACAACCCGCTGCTGGTCGGGGATCCGGGTGTCGGCAAGACCGCCATCGCCGAGGGGCTGGCCAAGAAGATCGTCGAGGGTCAGACGCCGGAAGTCCTGTCCGGGGCGACCATCTATTCACTCGACATGGGCGCGCTGTTGGCCGGCACGCGCTATCGCGGCGATTTCGAGGAACGCCTGAAAGCCGTCGTGAAAGAGCTGGAAAACCACGACGATGCGATCCTGTTCATCGACGAGATCCACACCGTGATCGGCGCGGGCGCGACCTCCGGCGGGGCCATGGATGCCAGCAACCTGCTGAAACCAGCATTGGCGGGCGGCAAGCTGCGCTGCATGGGTTCGACCACCTACAAGGAATATCGCCAGCATTTCGAGAAGGATCGCGCCCTCAGCCGCCGGTTCCAGAAGATCGACGTGAACGAACCGTCGGTGCCGGACGCGGTGAAGATCCTGATGGGGCTTAAGCCGCATTTCGAAAAGCACCACGAGCTGCGCTACACCAATGACGCGATCAAGTCCGCGGTCGAACTGGCGAACCGCTATATCAACGACCGAAAACTGCCCGACAGCGCGATCGACGTGATCGACGAGGCCGGCGCGGCGCAGCACCTGGTGGCGGAAAGCAAGCGGCGCAAGACCATCAGCCCCAAGGAGATCGAGGCCGTTGTCGCCAAGATTGCCCGCATTCCGCCGAAGAATGTCAGCAAGGACGACGCCGAGGTCTTGCGCGATCTGGAAACCAGCCTGAAGCGTGTGGTCTTTGGCCAGGACGGGGCGATCGCGGCGCTGTCTTCTGCGATCAAGCTGGCGCGTGCAGGGTTGCGCGAACCCGAAAAGCCCATCGGGAACTATCTCTTTGCGGGACCGACGGGTGTCGGCAAGACCGAGGTCGCCAAGCAGCTTGCCTCGACGCTGGGTGTGGAACTGCTACGCTTCGACATGTCCGAATACATGGAGAAACATGCCGTCAGCAGGCTGATCGGCGCCCCGCCGGGCTATGTCGGGTTCGACCAGGGCGGACTGCTGACCGACGGCGTCGACCAGCACCCGCACTGCGTCCTGTTGCTGGACGAGATCGAGAAGGCGCATCCGGATGTGTTCAACATCCTCTTGCAGGTGATGGACCACGGCAAGCTGACCGACCATAATGGCCGGGCCGTGGATTTCCGCAACGTGATCCTGATCATGACGTCGAATGCCGGCGCCGCCGATCAGGCGAAGGCCGCGATCGGCTTTGGCCGCGAGCGCCGCGAAGGCGAGGATACCGCCGCGATCGAGCGGACCTTTACGCCCGAATTCCGCAACCGGCTGGATGCGGTCATCAGCTTCGCGCCATTGTCCCGCGATGTCGTGGTTCATGTTGTCGAAAAGTTCGTCCTGCAGCTGGAGGCTCAGCTGATGGATCGCAACGTGCATATCGAGCTGACCCCCGAAGCCGCCGACTGGCTGGCCGAAAAGGGTTATGACGACAAGATGGGCGCCCGCCCGCTGGGTCGCGTGATCCAGGAGAACATCAAGAAGCCTCTGGCCGAGGAGTTGTTGTTCGGGCGGCTGACAAAAGGCGGCGTGGTGCGCGTGAAGATCGAGGACGACAAACCGGTCTTCGACATCACCGGCCCCGACGCCTTGCGAATCGGCAAGTCCAGGCCACCACTTCTGACTGCGGAATAGAGGCATTCGACCGTCAGGACGGCACATCGCCGACCTGGCGGAACCGTAACCCGGCAGACGAACTGGCCTTCAGCAGACGCTGCGGGCCAGTTTGGTTTGCGGGACGTGACGCCAACACGACGCGCCCTGAAATGAGGTCAGACCAGCGATGCGGGAAAAGGTACAGTATTTGCTGTTCAACTGAACATGATCGGGTTGGCCACGCGCCAGTTCGCCCTATCGTCCTGCCGCGAAGCCGGTTAGGATCGTGACCCGATGGACACAAGCGCGCGACAATACGACTGCCCGAACCTGCCGAAGCCCCGCAGCTTCTGGCAGCGCATCGCCGATCGCATGGCCGCGATGCTGGGACGTCAGCGGACGGCAACGCCGCCCGAACGCTCGGTCGCCTTCACCATTGCGGTGATCGCGCTTGGGGCCAAGATGGCCAAGGCCGACGGCACCGTGGCACGGGCCGAGGTCGCGGCCTTCCGCCGCGTCTTCATCATCCCGCGCGCCGAGGAAAAAAACGCGGCCCGCGTCTTCGACCTTGCCCGGCAGGACGTGGCGGGATTCGACGCATGGGCACGCCGCATTGCCGCGATGTTTCCTGCCGGCGACCCGGTGCTGGCCGATGTGCTAGAGGGGCTGTGCATCATCGCGGTGGCCGACGGCGACATGCACCAGTCTGAGATCGCCTTCCTGGACGAGGTCGGCCGCATCTTCGGGCTCAGCCCCGCCAGGATCGCCGCGATCCGCGCCAGCCACGATCCCAAGGCAGGCTGCCCCCCCTGCGAGGTGCTGGGCATCCCGATCGACACACCTTTGCCCGAGGCCCGCAAACGCTGGCGCAATCTTGTCCGTGACGCACATCCCGACCGCGCCATCGCACGAGGGCTGCCGCCCGAGGCCGTGCGCCTTGCCGAAGCCCGCACCCGCCGCCTGAACGAGGCGTGGGAGAAGTTTCGCGCAATGCATGCCGGCGCGGGACCACGCCCCGCCTGATGCGGTTGTAGCCCCAGCCAAGCATGGCTAGAGTGACGCGCAAAGACCCGGGTGGCGCATGAGCGACGAGCAGCAGACATATCAGGTTCTGGCCCGTAAATACCGGCCCGAAACCTTCGCGGATCTTGTCGGTCAGGACGCGATGGTGCGCACCCTGAAGAACGCCTTCGCCGCCGACCGGATCGCGCAAGCCTTCATCATGACCGGGATCCGGGGAACCGGAAAAACGACCACAGCCCGAATCATCGCCAAGGGCATGAACTGCATCGGCCCTGATGGACAGGGTGGGCCCACGACCGAACCGTGCGGAACCTGCGAACATTGTGTCGCAATCAGCGAGGGCCGTCATGTCGACGTGCTGGAAATGGACGCTGCATCGCGCACGGGCGTCGGCGACATCCGTGAAATCATCGAAAGCGTGCATTACCGGGCAGCGTCCGCGCGCTACAAGATCTATATCATCGACGAGGTTCACATGCTGTCGACCAGCGCGTTCAACGCGCTGCTCAAGACGCTGGAGGAACCGCCCCCGCATGTGAAGTTCATTTTCGCCACCACCGAGATCCGCAAGGTGCCCGTCACCGTCCTGTCGCGCTGCCAGCGATTCGACCTCCGGCGGATCGAGCCCGAGGTGATGATCGGACTTCTGAACCGGATCGCCGGCTCGGAGAACGCGCAGATCACCGAGGATGCGCTGGCGCTGATCACCCGGGCCGCCGAAGGATCTGCCCGCGATGCCACCAGCCTTCTGGATCAGGCGATCAGCCATGGCGCGGGACAGACCACCGCCGATCAGGTGCGCGCGATGCTGGGCCTTGCGGATCGCGGTCGGGTCATAGATCTGTTCGAGATGATCCTGCGCGGCGATGCGGCGGCGGCGCTGACCGAACTGCAATCGCAATATGCCGACGGCGCCGATCCTGTCGCCGTGCTGCGCGACCTGGCCGAGATCACGCACTGGGTTTCGGTAGTAAAGATCACGCCGGAAGCCATTGAAGACCCTACGATTTCCCCGGATGAACGAACCCGCGGGCAGGATCTGGCCGACCGCCTGCCGATGCGCGTCCTGACCCGACTGTGGCAGATGCTGCTGAAGGCGCTGGACGAAGTTTCGGCCGCACCCAACGCCATGATGGCGGCGGAAATGGCGATCATCCGGCTGACCCATGTGGCCGACCTGCCCGATCCCGAGGCGCTGATCCGAAAGGTCCAGCAGGCGCAGGCCGCAGGTGACTTTACCCGCGCCGCCACGCCGGCGGCATCGAACGACCAGCAACCGGCCCCGCGCGCCGCCCGCAGCGCCCCCACGGTCAGCGTCCGGCATAACGGCAGCGCGGCCGCGCTGGCCGTCTCGCCCGATGCCTTCGCGGCGTTTCCCGATTTCGCATCCGTGCTGGAACTGATCCGCAGGATGGGTGACATGCTGCTGCTGGTGCAGGTCGAAAACCACGTGGCGCTGGTCCGCTACAGCCCCGGCCGGATCGAATTCGAACCGCGCGGCAACGCCCCGGCCGATCTGGCGCAGAAGCTGGGCGAACGGTTGCGCGGCTGGTGCGGGGGCCAGCGTTGGGCGGTCAGCGTCACCAGTTCGGGCGGCGCCCCGACCGTCGCAGAACGGCGCGAGGCCGAACTGGCCGAGGCTCATCGGCGCGCTCTGGACCTGCCCATCGTGCAGCAGGTGATGGCCACGTTTCCGCAGGCAAGGCTGAAGGGCGTGACCCGGATAGCTCCGGATCCCGAGATTGCGCAAGACATCGCGGCCGATGGTGCCGCGAACCCCCATGACACCCAGGGTCCCGTTGCCGAAGTCGAGGAATGGGATCCGTTCGAGGATGAGGATTGAGACGATGATGAAAGGTCTGGGCGGCTTTGGCGACATGGCCAAGATGATGAAGGCCGCCAAGGAAATGCAGGACAAGATGGGCCAGATGCAGGCCGATCTGGAAAAACTGACCGTGACCGGCGAATCCGGCGCGGGGCTGGTCAAGGCGACCTGCACCGCCAAGGGCGAACTGACCGCGCTGGACATCGATCCCTCGATCTTCCAGCCCTCGGAAAAAGAGGTGGTCGAAGACCTGATCCTTGCCGCGATCAAGGACGCGCAGCGCCGCGCGCAGGACAAGATGCAGTCGGAAATGGGCCGGATCACCCAGGATCTGGGCCTGCCCGCCGACATGAAATTCCCGTTCTGACGACCGCCACGCATGGCCGAAGGCAGCGACGATATTCAGGCCCTGATCGCCCTGATGGCCCGCCTGCCCGGCCTGGGCCCGCGCTCGGCCCGCCGCATCGTGCTGGCCCTGATCCGGAAACGCGGCGGGCAGATGACACAGCTTGCCCAGCTTCTGGGCAGTGTCGCGACCAGTTCCCGCGAATGCCTGATCTGCGGCAACATCACCGACCGCGACGAATGCGCGATCTGCATCGATCCCGCCCGCGCCAATGGCGAGATCTGTGTGGTCGAGGACGTGGCCGATCTGTGGGCGCTGGAACGTGGCCGTGCGTTTCGCGGCCGCTATCACGTGCTGGGCGGCACCTTGTCGGCACTGGACGAAATCGGCCCCGACGATCTGGGCATCCCCGCGCTGATCGACCGGATCCGGGATCAACGCATCACCGAGGTGATCCTGGCCCTGAACGCCACCGTCGATGGCCAGACCACCGCCCATTACATCGCCGAGGCGCTTGAGGGCAGCGGCGTCGCCGTCACCGGCCTGGCCCAGGGCGTGCCGATCGGCGGCGAACTCGACTATCTCGACGACGGCACGATCAGCGCCGCGCTGCGCGCACGCCGCAAGCTGTGAAAAAGGGCTGCGCGGTGCAGCCCTTTCTTCCTTGTCGAAATATGCCCGGGGGGTCCGGGGGGCTGGCCCCCCGGCCGTCGCGGGACGCAATTCTCAGGCGTCCAGCTTTTCCACCTTGGGCGAGGCCTTGGCGATCTCGATCCGGCGCGGTTTAAGCGCCTCGGGGATCTCGCGGACCAGGTCGATATGCAGCATGCCATCGACATGGCTGGCGCCGTCCACGCGGACGTGATCGGCCAAGGTGAACTTGCGTTCGAAGGCGCGGGTGGCAATGCCGCGATGCAGATAGCTGCGGCTGTCGTCTTCGTCCGCCTTGCGGGCAGCGACGATCACGGCACCGTCGCGCACCTCGACGCTCAGATCATCGGCGGCAAATCCGGCCACCGCGATCGAGATGCGATAGGCATCCTCGCCGGTCTTCTCGATATTGTAGGGGGGATAGGTCGGCACCGACACGTCGGCCGCCATGGCGCGGTCCACGACATCCGCCAGACGGTCAAAGCCGACCGAGGCACGATAAAGCGGGGTCAGGTCAAAGTTACGCATGTGTCACATCCTCTCATAAGCGATGCATATGTCATGCCCCCCGGTCATCGGGCGGGCGCATTCCGACGCCTTTATGGCCGCCGGCAGGAAAAATGTAGGCAGCGCGTATCGCGGTTCAAGACCCGCGCGACGCGCAAATCTCAGGCAATCGCGCCCAGCCCGTCGGGCCGCGGTCCGCCGGTCGCCCAGTCCAGCAATTGCACCGTATGGACCACCGGCACATCGGTCGCGCCGCCGATCTGCATCATGCAACCGATATTGCCCGCCGCGATGATCTGCGGCGAGGTCGCCTCCAGCGTGGCCACCTTGCGGCGCTTCAGCTCGGACGACAGTTCCGGCTGCAACAGGTTATATGTCCCGGCCGAGCCGCAGCACAGATGCGGGTCCGCAGGCTCCACGATCCGGAAACCGGCCCGGGTCAACAAGGTCCCTGGCGCGGACTTGATCTGCTGGCCGTGCTGCAGCGAGCAGGCCGAGTGATAGGCGACACGCGCGCCCTGCCCTTCGGTGCGGGCGCGGTCGGGCAGGCCCAGCCCCTCAAGGAACTCGGTCACGTCGCGGGTCAACGCCGACACCCGCGCGGCCTCGGCCGCGATGTCATCGTTTTCGAACAGATGGCCGTAATCCTTGACGGTCGTGCCACAGCCCGAGGTGTTGATGATGATCGCATCCAGCGCGCCGTCACGTTCTGCCGCCAACAGCCGGGCGATGCTGTCGCGGGCACGGGTCTTGGCATCGTCCTGCTGGCCCATATGCAGGGTCAGCGCACCGCAGCAGCCGAATTTTTCGGGAATCACGACTTCGCAACCCGCGCGGCGCAGCAGGCGGATCGTGGCGTCGTTGATCTCGGTGTTCAGCGCACGCTGCGCGCAGCCGATCATCAGCGCGACCCGCGCGCGGCGTTCGCCGATCGCCGGAAAGGTCTGGCCGTCATCGTTGCGGCTGACCGGGGGAATGGATTTCGGCGCCATTGCCAGCATCGCCCGCAACCGCGCATCGGGCATCAGTCGCGCAAAGGGCCTGGCCAGTTTCGCCCCCGCCAGCGCCAGCCGGAACCGCCCCGGATGCGGAATCACCTGCTTCAACACCCAGCGCAGCGCCCGGTCGCGCCACGGGCGGCGATAGGTCGCCTCGATATGCGCGCGCGCGTGATCGACCAGATGCATGTAATGAACACCCGACGGGCATGTCGTCATGCAGGCCAGGCAGGACAGGCAGCGGTCGATATGTTTCACGGTCTTTTCGTCGGCGGGCCGTCCCGCCTCGAGCATGTCCTTGATCAGGTAGATCCGGCCGCGCGGGCTGTCCAGCTCATCGCCCAGAACCTGATAGGTCGGGCAGGTCGCGGTGCAGAACCCGCAATGGACGCAGGTTCGCAGGATCTGGTTCGATCTGGCGGTGGCCGGGTCTTTCAGCTGTTCGGGTGTGAAATTGGTCTGCATCAGTCGCCCCCCGAAAAGATCCCGCGCGGATCGAATTTCTGCCGCAGCCCCGTCTGCAGCCGGTGCGTCACCGGATCAAGGGCGGGCAGGATCATCGCCGCACTGCCACCAATCCGCCGCGCATGACCCCAAAAGCGTGGCAATCGCGGAATCTGGTCGCGTTCCAGCTGCACATGGATCAGTGCGCCGCCCCAATCCACCGACAGCGGCGCGGGAAGCGCGGCGATGATCGCGGGCGCCTCGGACGGTCGGCAGACGATGCGCCACAGATCGCCGTCGGTTTCATCAGTATTTGGGCAAAGAAGATGCCAGGCGTCATCGCCCGTCTCGGTGACATCGCCATGCACGGCAAGCCGGTCCCGCAGGGCCGCGATGCGGATCGCGACCGAGCCGTCCAGCCCCTCAAGCCGGATTAGCGCACCGCGACCGGGCAACCATGCGGCGCCGCTGACCTCGAACGGGCCGGACAGCGCGTCGGTCAGGGCCGGGATCGCCGCAGTGGCATCCAGACCCGGCAGGCACAACGTGCGGCGCAGCGGCGGGGCCGGCGCGGTCTTCAGGCTGAGTTCGGTCAGCACGCCCAGACGGCCCCGGCTGCCGGCCATCAGCTTGACCAGATCATAGCCGGTGACGTTCTTCATCACCCGCCCGCCATTGCTGACCGCATCGCCGTTGCCGTCGAGGAAGCGAACCCCGATCAGCGCGTCGCGCGCAGCCCCCGCCTGGACGCGGCGCGGCCCCGATGCGTTCGCGGCGATCACTCCGCCGATCGTCGATCCCGGCAATCCCGAGGGCTCGAATCCCAGCATCTGGCCTTCGGCGGCAAGCGTCTGCCGCACGGTTTCCAGCGGCGTGCCGGCGCGCACCACCAGGGTCAGCGCCTCTGGTTCGTAACGGATGATGCCCGACAGGCCCGACACGTCCAGCCGCATCCCAAGCCCCTCGCCCGGACAAAGCCGCGTGGCCCCGCCGGTGATCGACAGCGGCTCTCGCGTGTCGCGGATGCAGGCGGCCAGCGCCGCTTCGCTGTCAGGCCGCATCCCGGCCCCGGTTCGGTCGCGCGTTGCGGCGGCTGGCAGACGCGTCCAGCGGAAACACCTTGGCGGCGTTCAGAAGCCAGCGGGGATCGAAGACGTCCTTGACCCGCATCTGCGCCTCAAGATCGGCGGGCGTGTATTGTGCGGTCATCAGGTCGCGCTTTTCGATGCCCACGCCGTGTTCGCCGGTCAGGCACCCGCCCACCTCGACGCAAAGGCGCAGGATATCGGCCCCCAGCGCTTCGGCCCGGTCCAGGTCGCCGGGGGTATTCGCGTCATGGATGATCAGCGGGTGCATGTTGCCGTCGCCGGCGTGGAACACATTGGCGACGGGCAGGCCGTAATCCTGGGACAGCTCCTCGATCCGGGCCAGCACCCGTGGCAGGGCCGAGACCGGGATCGTGCCGTCCAGGCAGATATAGTCTCCCAGTTGGCCCATCGCGCCGAAGGCCGATTTGCGGCCCAGCCAGATGCGGCGGGATTCGTCCTCGGACCGGCTTTCGCGGAACTCGACCGGATCGAAGCCCTGCGCGATATCGCGGATCAGGGCCAGCTGTTCGTCGATCTCGGGCGCGGTTCCCTCGACCTCGACGATCAGCAGGGCGGCGCAATCGGGATAGCCGGCATGGGCATGGGCTTCGGTCGCGCGGATGCAGGGCCGGTCCATGAATTCGATGGCCACCGGCAGCACACCGGCGCGGATGATCGCGGCGACACAGGCGCCCGCCGTTTCGCTGCTGTCGAAGGCGACCAGCACCGGCCGCGCGCCGGGTGGCTTGGGCAGGATCCGCAGCGTCGCCTCGGTCACGATGCCAAGCTGACCCTCGGACCCGCAAACCACGCCCAGAAGGTCCAGCCCGCCTGCCTCGCCCATCGGGCCGCCCAGTTCGACCACCGTGCCGTCCATCAGCACCATGGTGACCGCCAGAAGGTTGTTGGTCGTGACCCCGTATTTCAGGCAATGCGCGCCGCCAGAATTCATGCCGATATTGCCGCCGATCGCGCAGGCCAGCTGACTTGAGGGATCGGGTGCGTAGAAGAAGCCCTGCCCGTCCACTGCGCCCGAGACCGACAGGTTGGTGCGCCCCGCCTGCACGCGGATCAGCCGATCGCCCGGCGCGATCTCCAGCACCTCGGTCATCCGGGCCAGCCCGATCACCACCGCGTCCGCCGTGGGCATCGACCCGCCCGCAAGGCTGGTTCCGGCGCCGCGCGGCACCACCGGCACGCCATGCTGGTGACACAGGGACATCAGCCGCGACACTTCGTCGGTGGTGCGCGGCAGCACGACCGCCAGCGGCGCGCATCGATAGGCCGACAGCGCGTCGCATTCATAGACCCGCGTCTCGGCGGGGTCGTCGATCACCGCGCTGGGCACGGCATCCCGCAGCGCCGCGACGATCGCCTCGCGGCGCGACAGAACCGACGCATCGGGTTCAGGCATCTGCATCATCGCGGTGGCCCCTCCCCTGGCCTCGATGTCCGGCTGGCGCGCGGGATCTGCGCGACGTCATGCCGCGCAACAGACCCCGCCGCCGCGAATTCTTCGCCAACGGCACGCGGGATCTCCCGAAAATCCTCCGGATCGGGCGCGTGTCCCATGATCGACGATAGAGCGCGCGTCCGGGGCTTTCAAGGCGGCGCGGCGCGGCGTAGAACTTAGGTCATGCGGATCGATCTCAGCCTGCCGACGATGTTTCAGACAGCCGATCTGGCCGCGCTCGTGCTGCTGTTCGTCAGCTGGTTCACCATCGGCTGGGTCACCGAACATCCGCCCGCAGGCAGGCCGTCGGTGTCGATCCTGATGATGCGGTTTCGCCGCGAATGGATGCTGCAGTTCATCACCCGCGATCCGCGCATCTTCGACAGCAACATCCTGGCCAGCCTGCGCGAGGGCACGGCCTTCTTCGCCTCGGCCTGCATGATCGCGACGGGCGGCATTCTTGCGCTGATCGGCAATGCCGAACAATTGCAGGGACTGGCGCAGGAATTCGACTTCTCGCGCGGCGCCGCCGTGCTGTGGGAGGCGAAGCTGCTTGTCACGATGTTCTTCGTGGTCAACGCCTTCCTGAAATTCGTCTGGTCGCACCGCTTGTTCGGCTATTGCGCGATCATGATGGCGGCGGTGCCGAACGATCCGAACGACCCGGTCGCGCCGCAGCGCGCGCAGCAGGCCGCCGACCTGAACATCACCGCCGCGCGCAGCTTCAATTCGGGCCTGCGCAGCGTCTATTTCGCGATGGGATCGCTTGGCTGGCTGGCGGGGCCCTGGGCGCTGATCGCAGGGGTCACGGTGGTGCTGTTCGTCACCTGGCGGCGCGAGTTCGCCTCGGCCTCGCGGCGGGCGATCATGCGCTGCCTGCCGCCGCCGCGGCGGCACGATCCTGCCACACCGCCAGCGTCAGAACCACCGCACCCGCCGCAGTAAGGACGATGCCCACCAGCCCCGGCGCCGCCCATCCCCAACCGGCGGCCAGCGCCAGACCCGCCAGGAACGGCCCCAGCGCGTTGGCCGCGTTGAAGGCGGCGTGGTTCATCGCGGCGGCCATGTTCTGCGCCCGGCCCGCGACATCCATCAGCCGGGTCTGCAAAGGAATGACCAGCCCGGACCCGGCCCCCAAAAGGAAGGACGACAGCACCATCAGCGTCCAGTCGCCCACCACCAGCGCGGCAAAGCCCTGCGTGGCGGCCATTGTTCCCAGCAGCAGAAAGGCGGCACGGATCTGGCCCAGACGTTCGGTCAGGCGGCCGGCGGCCCAGATTCCCAGCGTGCCACCGACGCCGAACAGCGCCAGCGCCAGCGGAATCGCCCAGCCTGGCGCACTGGTCGTTGCCAGCATCGCGGCCGTCAGGAAGGCATAGACCGCGAACAACCCGCCAAAACCGATCGCGCCCACCGCAAGGATCCACAGAACGCGGGGGTTGCGCAGCGCCTGCACCTCGTCCCAGGGGCGCGCGTCGGGGTCGCCTCCGACACGCGGCGCGACCTTCAGGATCAGCCAGGCCGAAACCAGCGCCAGCACGCCCGGCAGCGCAAATCCCCAGCGCCAGCCGATGCCCTGTCCCAGCGCGCCCGCCAGCGGCACACCCGCGATATTGGCCACCGTCAGCCCCATCACGATCTGCGCCGCGCCCCGTGCCCGATGTTCGCGCGGCAGCGCGTCGGCGGCATACAGCATCGCCACGCCAAGAAAGCCGCCATGCGGCAGACCGGCCAGGAACCGCATCCCGGTCAGCGTGGCATATCCCGGCAGCGCGGCCGCCAGCAGGTTGATCACGCCATAGAACGCGATCAGCGCGGCAAGGTAACGTCGACGGGGCAGCCGCGCGCCCAGGATCGAGGTCACGGGCGCGCCCACCACAACCCCCAGCGCATAGGCACTGATGACATGACCTGCCTGCGGTTCGGTGATGCCAAGATCGGCGGCGAAATAGGGCAGCAGCCCCATTGCCGCGAATTCGGATGTGCCGATGGCGAACGCCCCCAGCGCAAGCGCAAGGATAGCGTGACGAAGATCACGTGATTGGGTCATGGCGCGGTCCTGTTAGGATGTTAGCCCCAACATCGCGCCCGAACGCTGCCTTGACAAGGGGCGCCGGGCAGGATGCCGGTTTGCGTGTCGTGCAAGCCAGCCCTTACAGATGGCCGCGCCGGACCATGATCCAGATGACCGCGGCGGCCAGGATCAGCAGCCCGAATGTCACCGATGCGGCAAAGCTGATCGCCCTGCCGCGCCACCGGCTAAATTCGCCAAGCGGGCGCAGATATTCGGTCAGCGTCGCGTGGGCCCGGCCTAGCGCGGCAAGGTCAAGCTGGCGGGCGACCTTGGGCTGGGCACTGATCCGATCGGCCTCGGCCAGCCTGCGCGCGGGCTTGCGCAGCTTGGCCGGCAACGCGCCGCCGCGACGCCGCAGCATCACCTGCAGGGACGGGCGCTCTCCGCGACGGGCACCGCCGAAACGCGCGACCATCAGCCGCGACACCTCGTCGGCCATCACCTGGATATCCTCGAAACTCTGCACGTCGCGGCTCATGGCGCGCAGAATAGACGGGATGGCGGGCGGGCGCCAGACGCCCTAGGATCGGCGGCATGAAACTGAATCGCACCGTCATGGGGCCGCAATCCGGCCTGCCCGTCATCCTGGTTCACGGCCTGTTCGGTCAGGGCCGAAATCTTGGCGCAATCGCACGCCGGCTGGCCGATGGGCGGCAGGTCGTCACCGTCGATCTGCGCAATCACGGCGACAGCCCGCATGATGCCGATCACAGCTATCTGGCGATGGCCGGGGATCTGGCCGAAACGATCGCAGAATTCGGCGGTCGCGCCGATCTGGTCGGGCATTCGATGGGCGGCAAGGCGGCCATGGCGCTGGCCCTGACGCAGCCGGACCTGCTGCGCAAACTGGTGGTGATGGACATCGCGCCGCTGGCCTATGGGCACAGCCAGAACGATCTGATCGACGCGATGCAGGCGATGGATCTGAACGATCTCGATCGCCGCAGCGATGCAGACAGCCGGCTTGCGGCGGGGATCGATTCGGACGGGCTGCGCGCATTTCTGCTGCAACAGCTTGACCTGAAGGCGCAGCCGGCGCGCTGGCGGCTGAACCTGCCGGTGCTGCGCGCGTCGATGGACGAGGTGACGGGATGGCCCGATGACCTGCCGCGCGCCACCTTCGACGGGCCGTGCCTGTTCATGGCCGGGGAACGTTCGGACTATATCGATGCGCAGGGCGAGGACGCGATGCGCGGCTATTTCCCGCAGGCGCGGCTGGTGACCCTGAAGAACGCCGGTCACTGGATGCATGCGGATGCGCCCGAGGCGGTGGCCGACACGCTGGCCGCATTTCTGGGCGACGGCTAGCCGCGACTGGCGCGGCAATCCAGATCGAACCGCGCGACGCCGGTATCGCCGGGAATGCGCGTCGTCATGCTGCCCGGAATGACCGCACAGCCGGTGGCCGTGGCCACCGCGCGCGCCATCGCCACGGGAACGGCGGCGCGCTGTGCCCGGCCAAGATAACCCATCCGGATGATCTCAGCCTCGGCGTCCTTCTGAAGGATCACGAAATCGATGCCGTCCTGGCGCAGTTCGTGGCGGCGCGCGCCCAGCATGTCGGGTGAACCGCTGGCGCAGGCAGAGATCAGCAGGACAAGGGCAGACAGATAATGGCGCATGCGACGTTCATGACACGTCAACCGTTAACGCCGGGTTAACGCGGTCCCGGCTTTCGCGGACGATGGCCCGGCATCAGTCGGCCTGCTGATCCTCCAGCCGCTCGGCCAGTGCCTCGGCCCGCGCGGCAAGTTCGGCCATCGCCTCCTTGAGGTCGGCGGGAATCACCGGCACCTCGACCCGCGCGGGGTTCGACTGCAGGCGGTTCAGATGCCGCTCGGCCTTCTCGGCACGGTCTTCCATGGTCGCATAGCGGTCCGCCAGCATCAGCCCGGCCAGCAGCAGCAGGCGTGGCTCCGGCATCCGTCCGGCCTGTTCCAGGATCTGCTGCGCCTCGCCGTCCAGAAGCGCGGCGGCGCGTTTCAGCAGCTTTTCCTCGCCATCCTGTGCGCCAAGACGATATTCCTTGTGCCCGATGGTGAAATCGACTTCGGCCATTTACCTGTCCCCACCTCTGGATGCGTCGTCATGTTCGCCGCCGGACATGCCCCGCGTGTCATCGGCCTGTTTCGCCGTCTCACCCTCGGGCACGCCGGCACTGTCGCCGGTGACCTCGGGCAGCACCGCGTCATCCCCGGCGCGCGAAGCCGAGGTCGCGTGCCGCTGATCGTCCTCGGACAGCAGCCGTTCAAGTTCCTGCATGATATCGCCCATCTGCGCAATTTCGGCGGCGCGGGCGGCGCGCAGCGCCTCGATCTCGGCCTCCAGCGCGGCGATCGAGGCATCCTCCGAACCGCTTTCGGACGAGGCCGCCTCGATCAGGACACGATTCGCCTCGGCCAGTTCCTCGTTCGCGGCTGAAAGTCGCGCGGCCTGTTCGCTGGCCCCGGTCAGCCGGGTCCGCGCCTCGGCCAGCGCGGCCTCCAGCGGGCCGCCCCGATCCGCGCGCAGCGCCGCCAATTCGCCCGCCAGACGCGCATTCTCGGACTGCAGGTCCTCGATCCGGGTCTCGAACGCGGCCCGATCGGGCGTGTCCGCAGACGGCTGTGCATCCCGGCGATGCCCGGTCCCGGCCTCCAGCAACTGGTCGATGCGGTCCAGCGCGGCGCTGAGGCGGCGTTCGCTGACGGAAATATCGCTCATCGCGTCGGTCCTTTGTTGGCTCAGTCACGGTTTTGACACCGCCCGCGTCATAAAACAAGAACGGGCGGGAAAACCCCGCCCGTTCATATCTCTGCCGGTCAGGCTTCAGGCAAGTTCTCGCCGTTCACCCTGCAGACCTTTCACGATCGCCCAGCACGCCCCCAGAAGGACGATGGTGAACGGCAACCCGGTCGAAACCGCCATCGCCTGCAGCGCGGTCAGACCGCCTCCCAGCAACAGCGCGATCGCCACCAGCCCCTCGAAGCTGCACCAGAAGATGCGCTGGGGAACCGGTGCGTTGACCTTGCCGCCCGCCGCGATCGTGTCGATCACCAGGCTGCCGGAATCCGACGAGGTGACGAAGAACACGATCACCAGGACGATCCCGATGAAGCTGGTGATGGCGGTCAGCGGCAGCTGGCCCAGCATCTGGAACAGCTTCAGTTCCAGCGCGGCGTCGGTGATGCCCGAGAAGCCGCCGATGGTCATGCTGATCGCGGTGCCCCCCAGCGCGGTCATCCACAGGACCGAGATCAACGACGGCACGATCAGAACCGCGATCAGGAACTGCCGCACGGTGCGGCCGCGGCTGACGCGGGCGATGAACATGCCGACGAACGGTGACCAGCTGATCCACCACGCCCAGTAGAACGCGGTCCAGCCCTGGCGGAAGTTGTCGTCATCGCGCCCGAACGGGTTCGACAGCGGCAGCAATTCCTTGGCGTAGGTTCCAAGATTGCCGAAGAATCCGCGGAAGATCTCCGCCGTCGGACCCACCAGGATCACGAACAGCAGCAGCAGGAAGGCCAGCACCATGTTGATCTCGGACAGGCGCTTGACGCCTTTCTCGACGCCCAGCACCACAGACAGCGTCGCAACGCCGCTGATTGCCAGAATCAGGATGACCTTGGTCATGTTCGAGTTCGGGATCCCGAACAGGTAGTTCAGACCGGCGGTCGCCTGTTCGGCACCAAAGCCCAAAGACGTGGCCAGACCGAAGATCGTCGCGAACACCGACAGGATGTCGATGATATGGCCCGGCCAGCCCCACACACGCTCGCCCAGCAGCGGATAGAAGATCGAGCGCATGGTCAGCGGCAGACCCTTGTTATAGGCAAACAGCGCCAGCGCCAGCGCAACCACCGCATAGATGCCCCAGGGGTGCAGACCCCAGTGGAAGATCGTCGCCGCCATGCCCAGACGGCGGGCCTCCAACTCGTTGCCCTCGGCACCGCCCAGCGGCGCCCAGTCGGTGCGCACGCCATCTTCCAGCGTAACGCCGCCGAACGCGGTCTGGTAATGGCTGATCGGTTCGCTGACGCCATAGAACATCAGCCCGATTCCCATGCCGGCCGCGAACAGCATCGCAAACCAGCCCGTCAGGCTGAAATCAGGTGTCGCATCCGGCCCGCCAAGTCGCACGGACCCCAGCGGCGTGACGATCAGATACAGGCACAGCAGCACGAAGACGTTGCCTGCAAGCAGGAAGAACCAGTCCAGATTGCCGGTCACACCATCGCGCATATGCACGAACAGCGGTTCAAGCTGGGTCGGGAACAGCATCGTCACGACCGTGAACAGCACGACCGAGATGGCCGAAATCGCGAAGACCGGGTTGTGGATATCGAATGGGAACGGCTTCACGCCCTCGATATTGTTCTGGCCGATCTCGTAGTCGGTCTCGATGATTTCGGTGACGCCCTCGGGCTGGGGAATGGCTTCTACTTCGGGTTCGGGTTCGGGCTCGTATCGTCCCTTCAGCGCCTCTTGTTCGCGGCGTTCGTCGCCGGGTCGGCCCTTGAGGTTTTTGCGACCGCCCTCTGGTGTTTTCTGGTTTGACATGCGTCCCTTTCTCTTTCCCTATTGGATCGGGTCGTTCGTGCACGGGCACCGGCAAGAAGCTGCCGGTTCGGTCACATACCTCTCACAATTCGCTCAGAATGGCTACCGGCGCGGAAATTTGCGCACGCAAGCGACGGGTTCGTGACGGGAAACGACATACCGGCGCGCCGACTGCGTCATCTTGACGCCTTCTTTGGCCCGTGCAGTATCGCGGGCTCTTGGACCGCTAACTTGCCGGGGTGTCATGGGCAAACAGAACCGCAGCTTCGTGGTGATCGGACTTGGCGCGTTCGGCAGCGTCGTGGCGACCGAACTTGCGCGCTTCGGCAACCGGGTGCTGGGCATCGACAAGGATCACAGGCGCGTCGCCGCGCTGGCCGAACAGCTGTCGAACGTCGTCATCCTGGATGCCACGGACGAGGGCGCGCTGCGCGAGGCGGGCGTTGACCGCTATGACGTGGGACTGGTGTCGATCGGCAACGACCTGGAAAGCAATGTCATCGCCGCGATGAACATGCGCCTGATCGGGGTCGAGACGATCTGGGCGAAAGCGGAAAGCCGCACCCATCACCGCATCCTGTCGAAGATCGGCGCGGACCGGGTGATCCTGCCGGGTCTGGAAATGGGGCGACATGCTGCGCAGATGCTGAACAACCCGGCGGTTCAGGACTATGTCGCCCTGGGCAACGGCTTCTCGGTCGTCAACCTGCTGATCCCCGAAAGGCTGAAGGGCAGGAAACTGTCGGATCTGAACACCGGACCGGGGATCACGCCCTTGGGACTGATGCGCGGCACCGAATATATCGAACTGCGCGACAATGATCCGGCGATGCAGACCAACGACCGGTTGCTGCTTCTGGGCAAGCGGGTCGATCTGACACGGTTCGGCGACCAGTTGTGAGACGCCGTCCGCAGCCGATCGTCGCCCTGCGCCGCTGGCTGGGGCGCACTCCGCCCCCGGCGGTGCTGGCGGTCCTGTATCTGGCGCTGATCATTCTGGGCGGGCTGGCGCTGAAACTGCCCTTCATGACGCGGCAGACGATCAGCCTGTCGGACGCGCTGTTCACCTCGACCTCGGCGGTGACGGTGACGGGTCTTGCGGTCATCGACACCCAATATGCGCTGACCTTCTGGGGCCAACTGGTGCTGGCGACCCTGATCCAGCTTGGCGGGTTGGGGCTGATGACCTTCGCGGTCCTTGTCTGGTCGGCGCTGGGGCTGCAGATGGGCATCACCCACCACACCTATCTGCGCGAGGATCTGAACCAGACATCCTACAGCCGGCTAACCCGGCTGGTCTGGACGATCTTCCGCGTCGTGCTGATGGCCGAGATCGCCGGGGCGATGCTGCTGTGTCTCAGCTTCATGCCGGCGACCGGGCTGGGGCCGGGGCTTTGGCACGCGATCTTCCATTCCGTGTCGGCCTTCAACAATGCGGGTTTTTCGACCTTTTCAGCTGGGCTGACCGGCTATGCCACCGATCCGGTGGTGAACCTCGTCATTCCCGCCCTCTTCATTCTTGGCGGCATCGGCTATGTCGTGGTCGCCGACATCCACAACCGGCGCTTCTGGCACGGCTGGACGCTGCACACCCGGCTGATGCTGGTCGGCACGGCGGCGCTGATCGTGATCGGCGTCGGGCTGACGGCGATCCTCGAATGGAACAACCCGCGCACGCTGGCGCAGTTCGACAGCGCCGGCGCAAGGCTGACGGTGGCCTGGTTCCAGGGCGTGACCACCCGCACGGCGGGGTTCAACACCACCGATATCGGCGGACTGCACGATTCGACCTCGCTGCTTTACATGGCGCTGATGGTGATCGGCGCGGGACCGACCTCAACCGGCGGCGGGCTGAAGGTGACGACCGTCGTGGTGATGCTGCTGGCCACGCTGGCGTTCTTTCGCCGCCGGACCGAAATCTGGGCCTTCGGAAGATCCATCGGGCTGGACGAGGTTCTGAAGGTCATGGCGCTGATCGCCATCGCCTCGGTGCTGATCTTCTCGGCGACCTTCGTCCTGATCGCCAGCCACGAGGGGCACTTTCTGGACATCAGCTTCGAGGTCGCCTCGGCCTTCGGCACCACCGGCCTGTCGCGCGGCTACACGGCCGAGCTTTCCGATTTCGGGCGCTTCGTCATCATGGTGGTGATGTTCCTGGGCCGGGTCGGACCGCTGACGCTGGGATTCTTCCTGGCCACGCGGATCACCCCGCGCGTGCGCTACCCCGAGGGTCAGGTGCATCTTGGCTGATCGCCCGGCCCGGCCTATAAGGCCCGCGTCGTGAAAGGATACCGAATGCGCAAGGCCACCATCACCCGCAACACCGCCGAGACGCAGATCGAGGTGACGATCGACCTCGACGGCACCGGAACCTATGACAACCGGACCGGCGTCGGGTTCTTCGATCACATGCTGGACCAGCTGTCCCGGCATTCGCTGATCGACATGACCATCCGCGCGACGGGCGATCTGCATGTCGATGACCACCACACGGTCGAGGATACCGGCATCGCCATCGGTCAGGCCCTGACGCAGGCCCTGGGCGACAAGACCGGCATCCGCCGCTACGGCAGCTTTCTGCTGGCGATGGACGATTCGCTGGTACGCGCGGCGCTGGACCTGTCGGGACGGCCCTATCTGGTCTGGAACGTCGACTTCCCGACCCCGCAGATCGGCAGCTTCGACACCCAGCTTGTGCGCGAATTCTTCCAGGCGCTGTCCACCCATGGCGGGATCAGCCTGAATGTCGCGCGTCTGGACGGGATCAATTCGCACCATATCGCCGAGGCCGCCTTCAAGGCCGTCGCCCGCGCCCTGCGCGAGGCGGTCGAGCCCGATCCGCGCATGTCGGGCGCCCTGCCCTCGACCAAGGGCGCGCTATGAAGGTTGCGCTGATCGACTATGACAGCGGCAACCTGCATTCGGCGGAAAAGGCGTTCCAGCTGATGGGCCGCGAGGTGGGCGCCGACGTGGTGGTGACCTCGGACCCCGACGTGGCCGCCCGCGCCGACCGCATCGTGTTGCCCGGCGACGGCGCCTTCCCCGCCTGCCGCACCGCCCTGGGCGAGGTGGACGGCATGGCCGAGGCCCTGCGCGAGGCGGTTCTGACGCGCGGCGTGCCGTTCCTTGGCATCTGCGTCGGCATGCAGATGCTGGCGACGACCGGCCATGAGTATCGCGAAACCGCCGGTCTGGACTGGATCGGCGGCGCGGTCGTGCAGATCGACGCACCCGGATTGAAGGTCCCGCATATGGGCTGGAACGATCTGGTGATCGACCACCCGCACCCGGTTCTGGACGGAATCGCGACCGGCGATCACGCCTATTTCGTCCATGGCTGGCAGTTCCGCGTGGCCGACCCCGCGCATCGCCTTGCGCATGTCGATTACGGCGGCGCCGTGACGGCGGTCGTGGGCCGCGACAATATCGTCGGCACTCAGTTCCACCCCGAGAAATCGCAGGCCATCGGCCTGCGCCTGATCGCCAATTTCCTTCACTGGACACCCTGAGGCCGGGGCGCGCGTCAACGCCGCATTTTAGACGGCTTCCGGTCCTCCCGCGCGCCGCGCGCGCCAAGATGCAATGCCCTGCTAGCCGCCGGGAAACGGCGCCCGGTCCTGTCGGCAGGTCGCGCCGGTGGGCGGCAGAACCCGGTCGACCAGATAGGCCGCGATGTAATCCTGCGCACAGCGGCTGGGATTGATCAGCACGGTATGGCCGAAACCATGCACCACCAGCAGCCGCGCATCGGCCAGTTCCTGCGCCATGCGCACCGATCCGGCAAGGGGCGTGGCCGGGTCGAAGCTGTTGCCGATGACCAGAACCGGCGCGCCGGTCGGCCTGTCCCACGGCCCCGGATAGGGATCGGCGGCGCGCGCGGTCCAACCCTCGCACGATGCGGCCAGCGGCCAGCCGGAATATCCCGCGCGGGCATAGCTGGCCCTGATCTGTGCCGCGATCGCTTCGGCGTCCACCGGGTTGGGGCTTTCCCCGCAGATCACCGAAAGCTGCCGCCCGGCGCTGGTCACATAGGTCTGGTCCACGGTCGTGGCGCCCGCAGCCCCTGCCGCTGCGGGTGTCGCGTTGGCGGCATCGTCCGGATCGGGCGCGACCGTCGCCACGTCCGGCGCGGCATCGGCCTGCCAAAGCCGTTCCAGAAACAGCGCGACGGCCACGAATCCCGGAAAACGGCCGAAGCCGGGCAACGGTTCGACCGTGTAGATCGAGCTTCCCAGATAGGTCATCAGATCGCGGTCATCGATCCTGTCGCCATCCAGCGACAACCCCGCCGCCGCGCGGGTCAGCAGCCTATCCCACTTGGCCCGCGTGGCTTCTGGCGATCCCGCCGAGAAGGCACAGGCCGAGGCGGGCACCGCACCGCACGCATCCATGAACGCGCCAATGCTGGACTGCCCGGCAAAATCCGACCCGACGCGCACAAAGGTGCTTAGCCCGCTGTCCTCACCGGGCCCCGCCACCCAGGCCGAGGGCGAGATGGCACCGTCCAGCACCGCCGCCCTGACACGGTCCGGAAACATGTTCAGATAGGTCGCGCCCAGGAATGTTCCATAGGACGTGCCGTAATAGCTGATCGTTTCCTCGCCCACAGCCTGCCGCAGCAGGTCCAGGTCGCGGGCGTTGTCGGCGGTCGAGACATGGGCCAGCAGATCGCCCGCCCGTGCCGCGCATGCCTTGCTGAAGGCGGTGCGACCCGCATGGTTTCGCGCCATCTCGGACGGGGTCAGCGGCAAGCCGTCGGGCAGGTTGCCCTGCAGGAATTCGGCCTCTTCCTCGGCGCTGGCAAAGCACTGCACCACCGGTGTCGAGCGCCCGCCCATCCCGCGCGGATCCCAGCTGACGATGTCGAACCGGTCGCGCACCTCGTCCGGGAAACCGCCGATCGCGGCAGGCAGATAGGCGGTGCCCGAATCGCTGGGGCCGCCGGGGTTCCAGAACAGCGTGCCGATCCGGTCGCCCGCGCGGCGCGCCGGGGACTTGGTGACCGCCAGATCGAACCCCGGACCGCCGGGATCGCGATGATCCATCGGCACAGAGACCATCGTGCAGACCAGACCTTCGGTGCCGGCGGCCCCCTGTTCGGCAGGCGGACAGGCCGCCCATGTCAGGGTGCCGGGATCTTCGGCGAAGGCAGACGATCCGCAGACCGTCAGCGAAAGGACAAGAACGGCAATCGGAGGCAGCCGCATGGCGCAGATCCCCGGATCTCGGCCGCGACTCGCGTCCCGACCTTGTGGACATGCATGATGCTATGTCCGGGCCGCGCTTGGGTAAAGACGGATCGGTGCAGACGGACACCGCACCGCGCAACAGCTGCGCGCGCTAGCTGTGTACAGCCTGTGCACGATCTGTGTCGCCCCGGCGTACGGGTTGTGCCGCCGATTTCCCAGCATTTGCTGGCCGCAGCGCAATCTCCGTCGCCCGGCTGTCATCGCGCAACGCACGCTGCGTTGCGCAACACCGATCAGCCTTCGGCATAGGCGGTGTAAAGCTGATCCACACGGCCCGTCACCCGCCCCGGCAGCCCGGCCCGCAGGGGCCTGCCATCGATGCTGGCCACCGGCGTGATGCCGCCCAGCGTGCCGGTCACGAACGCCTCGTCCGCGCCATAGGTCTGGGCCAGCGTGAAATCCCCCTCGCGCACCGTGCCGCCCGCCTCGCGCCACAGCCGGATGACGGTCGCCCGCGTGATCCCGTTGAAGCAGCACCCCCCGTCCGAGGTCCACAGATCGTCGCCGCGCACGATGAAGAAATTGGTGGAATTGCAGCTTGCCACGAAGCCACGATCATCCAGCATCAGCGCCTCGTCCGCGCCCATGTCGATGGCCTGGTTCAGCGCCTGGATGAAGTTCAGCCGACTATGCGAATTCAGCCGCAGATCGAATACATCAGGGGTCGAACAGCGAATGGCCGATGTCATCAGCCGCAGACCGCGCGCCTTCCGCGCCGGGTCGGGACGCTTGTATTCGGCAAGGATGACGATGGTCGGCCCGCCCTGGACAAAGCGCGGATCCTGATTGATCGTGGACTTGATGCCGCGCGTCACCATCAGCCGCAGATGGGCACCGTCCTGCATCCCATTGACCGACAGCGTCCGATGGATTTCGCCCGCAAGCGCCTGGCGATCCATGCCGATCTGCAGCCGGATCGCGTTCGCGCCCTCGTATAACCGGTCCAGATGCGCCTCCAGCGACAGGATCCGCCCACGCACCAGGCGCAGCCCTTCCCAGACGCCGTCGCCCAGGCCGAAGCCCGCATCGAAGATCGACACGACCGCCTGATCGCGCGGCACGAAGGCGCCGTTCACATAGACCTGCACCTCGGCGTTGCGGGGATCTGGGGCATAGGCTTGTGCGCTGTCGCGGCTGGCGTCGGTCATGATCTGATGTCTCCTGCGGCACTGCGCCGATATCGCCGCGCCAACGGCCATCATCCTGCTGCGGCTCGGCGTTCCTGCTTGGCCGAAAGCAATCACGACCTGTCGATTTGTGCAAGGCACAGCGATGGTCGTTGCCCCGCGCCATTCCAGCGATATGATCGCGGCGAATCAGGCTGGAATCGCGGGGGACGGATGTCCGTCAAAACTGTCTGGGCGATGCTGCCCGCGCTGGCCTCGGCCGGTCTTCTGGCCTTTGGGCTGTTGGCCGCGCAACCGCCGCGTCCGGCGGACGGCCCGGTTCCCGTGGTCGCCGCGCCGGCCGGCATCTCCGCGCAGTTCATCCCCGACGCGCAGCCGACACCCGACATGACATATCTGGATGCACGCATCACCGGCCGCGCCAGCGGCGAGGCGCGTGGATATGAACACCAGTGGCCGGCGTTTCACGCCTCTGCCCGGTTTTCGGGCCACAGCGTCGCGGTTGCGCTTGACGATGCCGCCAACAGGTATCGCGTCACGCTGGACGACGCCCCGATCGTGCTGACCAGGCCGGGTGCCGGAATGCTGCGGATCGAAGGGCTTTCCGACGGCCCGCACCAGATCCGCATCGAAAAACTGAGCGAGCGGTCCGAGATCGGCCGCTTCGAGGGCTTCTTCCTGCCCGCTGCAGGTACCGCCCTGCCCCCGCCGGCAGCCATTCCGCTGATCGAGTTCGTGGGCGATTCCGACACCGTCGGCTACGGCAACACGGCGCCGGGACGCGACTGCACGTCGGAACAGCAATATCTGGCAACCGATACCTCGCAGGCCTACGGGCCGATGACGGCACGGGCGCTGGGTGCGGATTATCGCGTCATCGCCGCGTCGGGGATCGGGCTGGTGCGCAATCTGGGCGGCGGTTCCGATCCGGCGATGGCGCAGTTGTACGACCGCGCCCTGCCATCGCAGCCCGACGCACCATCCGCGCCGGAACGCGCGGCCGATGTCGTGGTGATCGGGCTGGGATCGAACGACTTCGCCGAACGACCGGAACCGGATCAGAGCCGCAGGGAACTGCAGCAACAGCGCGACCGATTTGCCGACGCGCTGCTGCAATTCATGCGCGACCGGCGCGCCGATTCACCCTCGGCGCGCATCGTGCTGTTGGCATTCGGCGAATACGGCGACGATCTGATCGCCGCACACAGACAGGCTCTCGACGAATTCGTCGCCGATGGCGATGCTGCCGACCTGCTGGTTCTTCCCGAACTGGCACGGACCGCCTGTCACTGGCATCCGTCGCTGAACGATCATCAGGTCATCGCGTCGAAATTGATCCGTCTGCTGAAGGCGATGCCGCACGCTCCATGATCGACGAAAGTCGCTGAAGGTCCTCGCCAGCCGCCGCGCGCCGCTGATCGCCGGGTTTTCAGGAAGACGATTTTCGCCTATAATGTCGGCGCGCTTCATGAACCTTCAGACGGAGCGATCACCCCATGCATCTTCAGGACCTGCGCCCGCTGACCAACAAGCTGCGCCGGATCGCAGGATTTGGTCCAGCCGACCTGACCGATCTTGCCATCGAGCGCTGGGAAATCAGCCCTGCCGAGATCCGCGAGGTGCCGCCCGCGATCTGCCTGCCGGGTCAGGCCGAACGCATCACCCGCACGGAATTCGCCCCGCTGCGCGACGTCCTGATGTCGCTGCATGGCGATCCTTGCGAACACGTCCCCGCGACGATGGCCTATCGTCTGCGCGACGTGGATTTCGTGGATGGCGTGCTTTACGCTGGCAAAGCGGAACTGCATCTGCGCCGGCGCCGTCGGTCGCCGCTGGCGCATCGCAGGCCGCGCCACAGCATCTCGGGCGCGATCTACGAGACGTGGGTGGGCAATCGCTGGTTCGGCAACTGGCTGCTGGATGACTGTTTGTCCTACAGGCTGGCCGAGACCGCCGGTGATCCCGTCACCTCGACATCGCCGCGCGGCGGTCACGTTCCACGCTACGAGGAATTGCTGTCGATGTCGCCAGCGCGGGTCGAGGACGTTCACTTCGACGAACTGATCCTGTTCGACGACCACCACAACAACTCGGGCCGCCTTGCGCGGGCGCAGGACATGCGCGACAGGCTGCTGGCCGGGCGCGATCCTGCGCCGAACCCGGGCGTGTTCCTGTATCGCGGGCGCAGCGGAGATGCGCGGGTGCTGGAAAACGAGGATGAACTGGCCGAGAAACTTCAGGCGCAGTACGGTTTCCGGATCATGTTTCCCGAAGATCACACGGTGGACGAACTGCTGGACGCCTGTGGCGCGACCCGGATCGTCGCCGGGGTCGAGGGAAGCCAGTTGAATCACGGCATGGCGGTCATGCCGCCGGGCGGCACGTTGCTGACGCTGCAGCCCGCCGACCGCGCGACCACCGCGATGAAGCTTCTGAGCGACCGCTGGCAGCAGCGTTTCGCGATGATCGTGGGCGCCGGACACGCGGGTTCATTCCACATCGCATGGGACGATCTGCGCCGGACGCTGGACCTCATCCTGTAGTTTTGGACAATTTGGCTGCAATCGATCCAATATGCGCTTGAAATGACACGGCTTGCCGTTCATTTTTGCGGCGCCCGCGGGGGCAGTGCGGTCAGGAGGATGTTCACCCTCCACTTGTTTTCTCGGTTCGGAGTGTTCGATCAGTGTGGGGCGAAATTCGCAAGGATTATGAAAGACATGGCCGCAGGATCAGTGATCCTGCCTTCGTGTCGCTGGCAATCTATCGCTATGGCCGATGGGCATTGCAGCGTGAAACCCGCGTCGGGCGATGGTTCGCGAACAAGCTGTACGGTCTGCTGTGCATCCTGATCCTGAACATCACCAAGGTCTGGATTCCCCCCACCGTCAGGATCGGTGACGAATTTCATATCATCCACGCCGAAGGCTCGCTGTCCATCCATCCCGACGTCGTCATCGGCGATCGCTTCGGTGTCATGCACAACGTCACCATAGGCACCAACATGCGCGGCGGCGCGCCGGTGATCGGGGATGATGTGTTCATCGGCGTCAATTCGACAGTTCTGGGACGCATCAAGATCGGAAACCGCGTGAATATCGGCGCGAACACCGCGGTCAGCACCAATGTCCCCGACGACAGCATCGTGATCGGATCGCCCGCCCGCATCTTTCCGAAGCTGCCGATCTTCGCGGCCAAGAAAAAGGAAGGCGGGGCGTGAACGCGACAGGCGATGCATCGATGTGGCGGCTTCTGGCCGACAACCTGCCGCAGCACGCGGACAAGGTGGCGCTGATCGACGCCAAGCGGCAGGCGACCTATGCGCAGGTGATGGACGAGGCCGATCTGGTCGCGGGCTGGCTGGCGGCCAAGGGCATTCAGCCGGGCGACCGGGTGATCGTCCATCTGCGCAAGGGCATCGACGAGGTGACCGCGATGTTCGGCGCGTGGAAGATCGGCGCCGTCGTGGTCAACGTCAATCATCAGTGGACGCCTGCGCAGCTTTCCTATGTCGCCCATGACTGCCGGGCGCGTGCCGCGATTCTGGGCGCCAATGTGCTGAAGGGCCTGGCCTCCGATCCGCTGCCCCTGTCGCTGGAGCATCTTCTGGTCCAGGGCCGCGTGGCCGCCCTGCCCGACAGTGCGACCCTGTGGGAGGCCGTCTCGCCCAGTGCCGCCATCGAACATGTGCCCGACGCCGGCGATCTTGCCGCGATCATTTATACTTCTGGATCGACCGGCAAACCCAAGGGCGTGATGCTGAGCCATCGCAACATCCGAATGGGCGCCATCTCGGTCAGCGAATATCTGGAACTGGCGCAGGACGACCGGTTGCTGTCGGTCCTGCCCTACAGCTTCGATGCCGGGCTGAACCAGCTGACCGATGCGTTCCTGATGGGCGCGACGGTCATCCACCAGCCCGTCTCGATGCCGTCCGAGGTGGTGCGCATGGCGGCCGATCACCAGGCGACGACCATCGCCGGTGTGCCGCCTTTGTGGAATCAGGTGGTGCGTTATCTGGCAGACAGCGGCACGGCCTTGCCCGACCTGCGGCGCGTCACGAATACCGGCGGCAAGATCCCCCCGAACATCCTGCAGATGATGCCGCAGGTCTTTCCCGGCGTAGACATCTACCTGATGTATGGTCTGACCGAGGCATTCCGGTCCACCTTCCTGCCCCCCGCGAAATTCGCGGCCAAGATGGGCTCGATCGGGCGAGGCATCCCCAATGCGCAGATCTTTGTCGTCAAGCACGGTGAAGGCATCGCCGGACCCGGCGAACAGGGCGAACTGGTCCATGGCGGCCCGCTGGTCAGCCTTGGCTATTGGGAACGCCCGGAACTGACCGCCGAAAAGATCCGCGTGCTGCCTGAACTGCGCGATCACCTGGGCGACGCGCCGGTCGTCTGTTCAGGCGATCTGGTGCGCGTGGACGATGACGGCGATCTGTGGTTCGTCAGCCGCATGGACGACATGATCAAGACCCAGGGCTTTCGCCTGTCGCCGACCGAGGTCGAGGATATCCTGTCTCAATCCGGCATCGTCACCGATGTCGTGGCGTTCGGTGTGGACGATGATGATGCCGGACAGGTCGTGCATGTCGCCGCCTGCCTGATCGGCGATGCCGATACGCCCGCGTTGCTGACGCACTGCCGCCGGGCCATGGCGCATTACATGGTTCCGCGCCATATTCACGCATGGCAGGGTGCAATGCCGCGAACCGCCAGCGGCAAGCTGGACCGCCCCAATATCATTGCCGCGACGAAAGCGGCCCACAAGAAGGACGCCACATGAGCATGACCGCCGAAGACCTGATCCGCTTCATCCGCGATGAGCTGAATGTCGAGGACGACATCGATGCCGAAACGGAACTGTTCTCGACCGGGGTGCTCGATTCCGTCGCTATGATGAACATCATCGGCTTCGTCGAGGAAAAGGCCGAAATCGAGGTGCGGCCCGCCGACGTGACGCTGGAGAATTTCGATACCTGCAAACGGATCGTGGACTACGCGCGTGACCAGGCCTGAACCCGACATCGACCGCATCCTGACAGACGCTGCCGACCGTTTCGGCACGCCGTCCTATGTCTATCTGACGGATCTTGTCGAGGACCGCATCTCCGCGCTGGAATCCGCGTTCGGACGCTGGTTCCGGCTGTCCTACGCGATGAAATGCAACCCGAACCCGGCGCTGCTGTCGTGGCTGCGCAGTCGCGTGCCGTTCATCGACGTGTCATCGGGCGGGGAATTCCTGCTGGCGCAATCGGCCGGCTGGGAGGCGGAACGCGCCAGCTTTACCGGCCCCGCCAAGCGCGAGATCGAACTGCGAACGGTGATCCAGGCCGGACTGGGCGAACTGGTTGTCGAATCGCTGCGCGAGGCGCGTCTGGCCGACCGCATCGCGGCCGAGGCGGGCCGCCGGCAGGATGTCGTAATCCGCATCGCGCCCGACCGCGTGCCGAAGGGTTTCGGTGACCAGATGGCGGGCCGGCCCAGCCCCTTCGGCATCGACATCGAGGAGGCCGAGGCGGCACTGGCCGAGATCATCGCGCTGCCCAACCTGCGCGTCGCGGGACTGCATATCTACTCGGGCACGCAATGCCTGAAACCAGCAGCCATCGTCGAAAATTGGGGCATCTTCATTGGTATTTTCCGCGATCTGTGCGCCGCGCATGATCTGCGGCCCGACCGACTGATATTCGGATCCGGCCTTGGCATCCCCTATCACCCTGGCGATCAGGCGCTGAACCTGGATGAAGTCGCGGCCGCCGCCGCGCCGGAGCTGGATGCGCTGAAGGCGGAACCACGCTTTTCGGACACCGAACTGGTTCTGGAACTGGGACGCTACCTGGTCGGACCGGCAGGGTATTTCGTCACGCGCGTCACCTCGACCAAGGATTCGCGCGGCGCGCGGATCGCCATCTGCGACGGCGGCATGAACGGCCATCTGGCAGCCTCGGGCCATTTCGGCATGGTGCTGCGCCGCAATTATGTGATCCACCGCGTCGGCGGTGGTGAGGGCGAGGAAAAGATCGACATTTCCGGGCCGCTCTGCACCTCGATCGACAAACTGGGCACGAATGTCGTGCTGCCCCGCGTCGAGGAAGGCGACCTGATCGCGATCCATGCCAGCGGCGCCTATGGGCCGACGTCCAGCCCGGTGAACTTCATCAGCCACCCGACCCCTCGCGAAGTGCTGGTCACGGGCGGGCAGATGACTGACGCCACCAGGATCGAAGGCGCGGGCCTGCGCGACTGATCCAAGCGGCGGCGCATCTGGACGCCGCCGCCCCGATCGGGTTCTGTGGTCGCCATCACGACGACGGAGGCCACGATGGACGATCTGGAAACACGCATCGCGCAAGCACGCGGCGACGAACCCGCCGACCTGATCCTGCGCGGAGGCCGGGTCTTCGACCTGATCACCGGCGAGATGCTGGAAGGCGACGTGGCGATCTGCGGCGACCGGATCGCGGGCATCGGCGATTATGACGGTGACAGCGTGATCGACGTCACCGGACAGGTGCTTGTGCCCGGCTTCATCGACACGCATCTGCATGTCGAAAGCAGCCTTGTCACCCCGTTCGAATTCGACCGATGCGTGACGCCGCGCGGGATCACGACGGCGATCTGCGATCCGCACGAGATCGCGAATGTGATCGGTCTGGACGGCATTCGTTATTTTCAGGACGCGTCCCGACATCTGCTGATGGATCTTCGCGTGCAGCTGTCATCCTGCGTGCCATCGACCGAAATGGAGACTTCGGGCGCGCGCATCGAGGCGGACGACCTGCAGGCCATGATGAACCATCCGTCGGGAATCGGGCTGGCCGAGTTCATGAACTATCCCGGCGTGATCCATCGCGACCCTGCGGCGATGGCCAAGCTGCGGCTGTTCGCCGGTGGCCATATCGACGGGCATTGCCCGCAATTGTCCGGACGCGATCTTAACGCCTATGTCGCTGCGGGCATCCGGACCGAACACGAGGCGACGACCGCAGAAGAAGCGCTGGAAAAGCTGCGAAAGGGGATGCGGGTCCTGATCCGCGAAGGGTCGGTCAGCAAGGACCTGCAGGCACTGCAGCCGGTGCTGACCGAACGGACCGCGCCCTATATGTGCCTGTGCACGGATGACCGGAACCCGTTGGACATCGGCGAACACGGGCATCTGGACTACATGATCCGCACGCTGATCGCGATGGGCACGCCGCCGCTGGCCGTTTATCGGGCGGCCTCGCTGTCGGCGGCCGAAGCGTTCGGACTGAAGGATCGCGGTCTGATCGCACCGGGCATGCGTGCCGACATCGTGGCGCTGGACAGTCTGGAAGCCTGCAATGCCTCGCTGGTTTTGTGCGGCGGTCGCGTGGTCGATGACACCGCCTTCGCCGGACGCGAAACCATTTCTCCGGTCGGGCGCGGCTCGGTCAAGGCACCGCGGGTGGCGGCCGGCGATTTCCGCTACACCGGCAATACCACGCGAACGCCGGTCATCGGGATCACGGAAGGCAAGATCATCACGCAGCATCTGAACGAGGAGATCGCGCCACAGGATGGCGACAAGCGCCCTGACCCCGGCCGCGATCTGCTTCGCATCGCGGTGATCGAACGACATGGGCGGAACGGCAATATCGCTACAGGCTTCGTTCGCGGCTTTGGCATGAAACGCGGCGCGATCGCCGGAACGGTCTGTCACGACCACCACAATATCGCCGTGGTCGGTGCAGATTACGACGACATGGCGCTGGCGGCCAACCGCCTGTCCCAGATCGAGGGCGGCTTCGTGGTCACCGACGGCGGCCGGATCCTGGCCGAACTGGCGCTGCCGGTGGCAGGGCTGATGAGCCTTGAGCCCTTCGAGACGGTGCGCGACAGTCTCGCGCAATTGCGCGATGCCGCGAAGACCCTGGGCGTCGAGTTGGAAGAGCCTTTCCTGCAGCTTGCATTCCTGGCGCTGCCGGTGATCCCGGCACTGAAGATCACCGACCGGGGCATGGTGGATGTCGAGGCGTTCGAGATCATCGCCGGCTAGCGTGCCGGTCTGCGGCAATTGGGGATGTTGGCCGCCAAAAGCGGCGATGGCCGGGGGCACTGCCCCCCCGGACACCCAAGGTACTTGGAAACAGAAGATGCGTGACAAGCGTCAATCGTGTCGGATCACCATGGTGCGGGTCGCCGCGAATTCATACAGCGCGTCGAAGCCCTTTTCGCGACCATGGCCGGATTTCTTCATGCCGCCGAAGGGCAGCTCGATACCGCCGCCCGCGCCATAAGCATTGACGAAGACCTGCCCGACCAGGATCTGGCGCGCGACTCGGATCGCGCGGGACCCATCGCGTGACCAGACCCCCGCCACCAGACCGTACTCGGTGTCGTTGGCCAAGGCGATGGCGTCGGCCTCGTCCGCGAAGCTCATGACCGACAGCACCGGGCCGAACACCTCTTGTCGCGCCAGCGGATGGTCGCGCGGCACGGGACCATAGGCACGCGGCGCGATCCAGTTGCCGCCCGTGGCCACGCCCGGATCGATGCGGCCCTCGGCGATCAGCGGTATGCCATCGGCGTCCGCCTGCGCACAGAACCGCCGCACCCGGTCCAGCTGCCGTGGATTGATCAACGGGCCAAGATCGCGGTCGCTTTCGGGATCTGCCGCGGTAAGCCCAGGAAATTCGGCGCGCAGCCGCTGTGTCACGGTCGCCAGCAGGCTTTCCTGCACCAGCAGCCGCGCCCCAGCGGAACAGGTCTGCCCGGCATTCTGGGTGATCGCCTTCATGACCACCGGCAAGGCGCGGTCCAGATCGGCGTCCTCGAACAGGATCTGAGGGGATTTCCCGCCCAGTTCCAGCGTGCAGCCGACATGGTTCTGCGCGGCCGCGACCTGGACGGCGGCACCGATTTCGGGACTGCCCGTGAAGCTGAGAAAATCGACGCCGGGATGCGCCGCAAGCGCCGCGCCGGCCTGATCGCCCCGACCCGGCACGCAATTCAGCGCCCCGGCAGGCAGACCCGCCTCGCGCAGGATCTCGCATAACCGCAGCGGTGTCAGACAGGCGTCCTCGGCCGGTTTCAGCACGCAGGCATTGCCCATCGCCAGCGATGCGGCAATCGTGCGGCCGAACATCTGGGCGGGATAATTCCAAGGGATGATATGCCCGGTGACCCCGAACGGCACATATTCGGTGGTGACGAAATGCCCCGGCAGAAACGGAATGGTGTCGCCATGCAGCTTGTCCGCGGCACCTCCGTAGAATTCCAGATAGCGCGCCGTCGCCGCGATATCAGCCTGTGCCTGGGACAGCGGCTTGCCGGTGTCACGGGCCTCCAGCGCGGCAAGCTGGTCGTGGCACCGGTTCACAATCTCCGCGGCGCGCGTCAGGATGCGGCCGCGCTGGGTCGCGGTCATCTGGCCCCAATCGGCTTCGCGTGCACGCCGTGCGGCCGCGACTGCCGCCGCGATATCATCGGCATTTCCGGCCGCGATGCGCGTGAACACCTCGCCTGTCGCGGGGGCGACAACATCCAGGGTCGCGCCGCTGGCCGACGCGCGCCATTCGTTGTCGATGAAGACCCCGTCAGACACGGCTGCCGGGCTTGGGTTCTGGGACTGAAGGTTCATGTCATCTCTCCTCGCGGCAGGACAGTTGCGCATCGCGATCTAGGGTGCAAGCGGTCCCCGAAAGATGCATTCCTGACCGGCGCCGGACTGCGAGCATGTGACGCAGCAACAGATGGTCCGCAAACGCACCGGATCACCGGGATTCGCCATATTGTCGCTGAGACATGCGTCATGTGAGATTGCGCAGCCATTATGGAATCGCTAGACAGTCGGTGCCCCGCATCACGATCCGGCTATCGCCGTTTTGCGCAGGGCGCTGGTCGGAAATGTCGCGACGAAGCACACGGCCCGGCCCCGTAGCTCAACTGGATAGAGCAAGCGCCTTCTAAGCGCTAGGTTCCGGGTTCAAGTCCTGGCGGGGTCGCCATCATGCCTGCCCTGTGTCACGCTACGCATGGAAATTGATCGGTTCGCTGTATGGCACGCGTCAGAGGAACGAATTCGGGCGGATCAGGGAAATCCCTCTGATCGTCGCGGGAACCACCTTTTCGCGCACTGGGCAGGGATCGGCTGGAAAAGCTGGAACAAACATGTTTTCTCCGCGACTGGTCTGCGGCGGGCGGCCACCCGGCAGACGATCTGCCGGTGGGACCGGACGGGCCAGGTCGCGAGCCGGCGAACACTGACCAAGTTTCTGAGCGTGCGTATGAGATCCACGAACGGCCCGACCCAGACGAACGACCAAGTCACCACCAAAGCGAAGAGCCGCAAAGGCGGATACGATCAACTATGCGATGACATACGGTCCCGGCGAATTCGACGACGCCTGAAGTTCGATTTACCGCTAAACGCGTTAATCGCCCGCCCCCCAAGGCAGCACCACAATCATCTTGAGCGACTGATTTTCTTGGCTCCGGCGGTAGGGATCGAACCTACGACCAATTGATTAACAGTCAACTGCTCTACCGCTGAGCTACGCCGGAACACGGGGGCGATATAGCAATGCGTTCGGGGGGCGTCCAGAGGCTTTGCGACGTTTTTTTCACAATGCTTCGAAAGTCGTCTCGGCGGCGATTTCCCCATGCGTTTTCACAGCGCCAAGTGTCGTCAGGGCCAGCAGATGGGACAAGACATTGCGGGTCGCGGCGGGAAGCAGGCCGGGCGAAACGTCATAGATCCGCCGCGCCAATGCCTGGGCGTTGCCGGGTCTCTCGCGCAGGGCCGCCAGGATCTGCGCGGTCCGGGCCTGACGATGCGCGACAAGTTCCGCGATCCGATCAATCGGCGCGGTGACAGGATCGCCATGCGCCGGCAGCAACCGCGCCGGGGCAAGCGCCGATATCCGTTCAAGCGACCGGAAATAGTCGATCAGATCACCGTCCGGGGGCGATATCAGCGTGCTGGACCAAGCCATGACGATGTCCCCGCAAAACAGTGTGTCATCTAGCAGAAAGCACAGATGGCCACCGCAATGACCCGGCAGATGCAGTGCCCGGATCTGCCACTCCTCGGTTTCGACCGTTTCCTCGTCGCGCAGCAGGATGTCCGGCCGGAAGCCCAGATCCAGACCTTCCCCGCCAGCCACCATCCCGGTCGCGGCCAGTCGCTCCATCACGGCCGAGCGACCGGACACCGCATCGCCGAACGCCATGACCGGGGCGCCGGTCATGGCGGCCAACCGGGCCGCACCGGCGCTGTGGTCACGATGGGCATGCGTCACCAGGATATGGGTGATCCGCCCGCCGCCTTCCTTCGCCGCAGCGACGATGGCGCCCAGATGGGCGTCGTCGTCGGGGCCGGGATCGATCACGGCGACGTCGTCGCGACCGATCAGGAAGCTGTTGGTCCCCGCCCCGGTCAGGGCGGACGGGTTGGGGGCCAGAATTCGGCGGGGCTCTTTCGTCCGGGGGCTCATGCGGCTAGCCTAGCCCGCGTCAGGCGGTGTTTCCATGTCCAATAACGGCGAAGCGCAAATTCCAAGATGGCTGTTGCCACGCGGGCTGTATGGCCGCGCGGCACTGATCCTGTTTCTTCCCGTCGTCGTGGTGACGCTGGTGGTCAGCATCATGTTCCTGCAACGCCACTTCGAGGGCGTGACGCGGCAGATGACATCCAGCATGGCGCGAGAGCTGGGATTCGTCGCGCAGCGCATGACGCAATCCGACAATGCCGCGCTGGCGCTGCTGGCGGGGCGTTCGGTCGCGACCCCGTTGGAGTTGTCGCTGCAGATGCCGGCGCAGCCCGGGCAAAACGACAAACGTCTGTTCTATGATTTTTCGGGACGTGTCGTGATCGAGGAACTGCGTGCCACCCTGCCCCAGATCATGTCGATTGATCTGGCGACCGACGACAAGCGGGTGGACGTGGTGATGGAAGGGCGTTTCGGCCCCTATTCGGTAGCGTTTGACCGGAAACGTGTCAGCGCCTCGAACCCGCATCAGTTGCTGGTCCTGATGGTCTTCACCTCGCTGCTGATGAGCGGCATCGCCACGGTCTTTCTGCGGAACCAGCTGCGCCCGATCCGTCGCCTGGCCCATGCAGCCGAGGAATATGGGAAAGGCCGAATCCTGCCCTATCGTCCCGGCGGTGCGGTCGAGGTGCGCAGCGCCGGAACCGCGTTTCTGGACATGCGGAACCGTCTGGAAAGACAGAACGAACAGCGCAAGATGATGATGTCGGGCATCAGCCATGACCTGCGCACGCCGTTGACCCGCCTG
Organism: Paracoccus maritimus; assembly: GCF_025195095.1. Taxonomy (GTDB): domain Bacteria; phylum Pseudomonadota; class Alphaproteobacteria; order Rhodobacterales; family Rhodobacteraceae; genus Paracoccus; species Paracoccus maritimus. The sequence continues at coordinate 264,273 of NZ_JANAVZ010000003.1, forward strand.
CGGCTGGGACTTTCGATGATGTCGTCCGACATGCCGCCGGACGCCGAAGAGATATCCGCGATGGAGGCTGATATCGCGGAAATGAACCGCATGGTGGACGCATTTCTGGACTATGCCCGCGACGAGGCGCAGGACAGTCCGCCCGAGACGGTCGCGGCATTGGATTTTCTGCGTGGCGTCGTCTCGGATGCACAACGGGCCGGCCAGAACGTATCCGTCTTGTCGCTTGAGGGCGATGATGCCGGCGAGGCCACGTTCCGGCCGGACATGCTGCGCCGCGCGCTGGAGAACCTGATCGGCAATGCGGTGCGCTATGGCACGCGCGCTGAGTTGGACGCCACGCTTGGGCCGCGCAGCCTGCGCGTCGGCGTCGAGGACGACGGACCCGGGATTCCCGATGACAACCTGGATGCCGCGATGCGACCCTTCACACGCCTGGACCCGGCACGAACCCGTAACAGGGGTCAAGGTGCGGGCCTGGGCCTTGCCATCGCCGCCGACGTCGCGCGCGCGCATGGAGGCCAGTTGCGGCTTGGCCGCGGCGGGCGCCTTGGCGGGTTGCGTGCCGAGATCGTGATCCCCAGGTAGCGCGCCCTTCGACCTCGCCCCGCCGCAGCAATTGGTGTTTCCGGCGCGCGGCAACGAAATATATGGTATTCTCGGGGTCATATTGAATGCCGCCGCACGGCCCCTTAGATTGACGCGATGCAGGGGCCGTGCGTCGCCATGACGGGGCCACGGCTTCGGGCAGGAAAGGAATGCAAAGCATGAACGAATTCGCTTCTCAGACCTATCCGGTGCTGCCTTTGCGCGACATCGTGGTCTTTCCGCACATGATCGTGCCGCTGTTCGTGGGGCGCGACAAATCGGTTCGCGCGCTGGAAACGGTGATGGAATCGGACAGCCCGATTCTGCTGGCTGCACAGATGGATGCGTCGGTGGATGAACCCACCGAGGACGGGATCTATCGCACCGGTGTACTTGCCAATGTGCTGCAACTGCTGAAGCTGCCGGACGGCACGGTGAAGGTCCTGGTCGAAGGTCAGGAGCGCGTCGAGATCACCGGGTTCGTGGACAACGACGAACATTTCGAGGCCGCCGCCGTGGCGCTGCCCGAAACCACCGGAGACGAGGCGACCGTGACCGCCCTTGTCCGTACCGTCGCCGAGGAATTCGAGCGGTATGTGAAGGTTCGCAAGAACATCCCCGAGGAAGTCGTCAGCGCCGTGTCCGAGGCGAAGGAACCCGGCAAGCTGGCAGATCTTGTCGCGGGCCACATGGGCATCGATCTGGACCGCAAACAGGATCTGCTGGACACGCTGGACATCTCGGAACGGCTGGAAAAGGTCTATTCCCACATGCAGGGCGAAATGTCGGTCCTGCAGGTCGAGAAGAAGATCAAGTCCCGCGTCAAGACGCAGATGGAGAAGACCCAGCGCGAGTACTATCTGAATGAGCAGATGAAGGCCATTCAGAAGGAACTGGGTGACGGCGAGGATCAGAACGAGATCGCCGAACTGGAAGAAAAGATCGAACAGACCAAGTTCAGCAAGGAAGCCCGCGAAAAGGCCGAATCCGAGTTGAAGAAGCTGAAGTCGATGTCGCCGATGTCGGCCGAGGCGACGGTCAGCCGCAACTATCTGGACTGGCTTCTGGCGCTGCCATGGGGCGTGAAGTCGCGCACCAAGAAGGATCTGGGCCGCGCTGAACAGGTGCTGGACGCCGATCACTACGGCCTTGAGAAGGTCAAGGAACGCATCGTGGAATACCTGGCCGTGCAGTCGCGCAGCCAGAAGCTGAAGGGCCCGATCCTGTGCCTTGTCGGCCCTCCGGGCGTGGGCAAGACCTCGCTGGGGCGTTCGGTCGCGAAGGCCACGGGTCGGGAATTTATCCGCATCAGCCTGGGCGGCGTGCGCGACGAATCCGAGATCCGCGGACATCGGCGCACCTATATCGGCTCGATGCCGGGCAAGATCATCCAGGCGCTGAAGAAGGCCAAGACCACCAATCCGCTTATCCTGCTGGATGAGATCGACAAGATGGGTCAGGACTTTCGCGGCGATCCGGCCAGCGCGATGCTGGAGGTACTGGACCCCGAACAGAACTCGACTTTCGTGGACCACTATCTGGAAGTGGAATACGACCTGTCGAACGTGATGTTCGTGACCACGGCAAACAGCTACAACATGCCCGGACCGCTGCTGGACCGGATGGAGATCATCCCGCTGTCGGGCTACACCGAGGACGAAAAGCGCGAGATCGCAAAGCAGCATCTGGTCGAAAAACAGATCAAGGCCAACGGCCTGCGGAAGGGTGAATTCAGCATCAGCGACGACGCGCTGACCCATGTGATCCGCTACTACACCCGCGAGGCGGGCGTGCGGTCGCTGGAGCGCGAGATCGCCAAGCTGGCCCGGAAGGCCGTGACCGAGATCTTGAAGGGCAAGGTCAAGTCGGTCGAGGTGACACCAGAGAAGGCCGAGGAATATCTGGGCGTTCGCCGGCACCGTTACGGTCTGGCCGAGAAGGATGATCAGGTTGGCGTCGTAACCGGTCTGGCCTGGACCTCGGTCGGGGGCGACCTGTTGCAGATCGAGGCGCTGCGCCTGCCGGGCAAGGGCCGGATGAAGACGACCGGCAAGCTGGGCGACGTGATGAAGGAATCGATCGACGCGGCATCCAGCTTCGTGCGGTCTGTTTCCCCCGAAATCGGTGTGAAGCCGCCCGAGTTCGACAAGCGCGACATCCATGTGCACGTTCCCGAAGGGGCAACCCCCAAGGACGGCCCGTCCGCAGGTATCGCGATGGTGACCAGCGTCGTGTCGGTGATGACCGGCATCCCGGTCCGAAAGGATGTCGCCATGACCGGCGAAGTGACCCTGCGCGGCAATGTCCTGGCCATCGGCGGCCTCAAGGAGAAACTGCTGGCGGCCCTGCGCGGCGGCATCAAGACGGTTCTCATCCCCGCCGACAACGAAAAGGATCTTGTCGAGATCCCGGACAACGTGAAGACGGGTTTGAAGATCATTCCGGTCGGCAACGTGCGCGAAGTTCTGAAACATGCGCTTGTGCGCATGCCGGAACCTGTCGAATGGGATGAGGCGGCCGAAGAGGCGGCCGCCGAAGCCGCCCGGATCGCTGCCCGCGACGGCGGCGGGGCGACGGGCAGCACCGTCGCGCACTGACCCAAGTGTCGCACCACGTGACCTTCTGACATTTAGGGCCGAACCGGAAATCCTCCGGTTCGGCCTTTTGTTTCATCCGGTTGCGCCGCTTTAGATGTTGACGTAACGTCAATTGAGCCTCAGTTTTGAAGGGTTCGAGCACCAGACCTTGGGGGGAGAAATCATGGCAGACAATCCTGCGGAGCAAGATCGCCGCAAGATGCGGTCCGGCGATCATCGCAGCGAACCGCAACCCGCGATGGTGGTGCAGAAAAAGGATTTCGTTGACCGAGTCGTCGCAGCCACCGGCGTCCGGAAATCAGAAGCCAGACCAATCATCGAAGCAACCTTGGAACAGTTGGGCGAGGCGCTTTCGGCTGGTCATACCCTTGCGGTGCCGCCGTTGGGACGGGCGCGCGTCAATCTTGAAAAGGACCTTCGGGGGGGCGACGTGATCACCCTGCGCCTGCGACGCAAATCCGCGATTGCGACGCCTGTCGGCGCCGTCGGACCGGCAACAGCAAAATAACGGATTGGCCCTTGCATCGCTGTCATGCTGCCGCTAAAAGCCCGTCCACCGGGTGATTAGCTCAGCGGTAGAGCGCTTCGTTCACATCGAAGATGTCAGCGGTTCAAATCCGTTATCACCCACCATTCCCCCCTCAACACACACTAGAAATGCCTTGTTTTCCTAGGCTTGGTTCGTTCTGATGTTACAAAATTCGTTACAAAACGGACCTGTGGCATGGCTGGCGCAACCCGACACCTACTCAATCGGAATGGACGATTCTTCGCACGCCTAGTTGTGCCCAAAGACCTACGTCGAATCGTCGGAAAGACCGAACTGCGCAGCCCACTCGGGCCTGATCGTCGCACCGCAATGAAGAACTTGCCCGGCGCGGTAGCGGTCCTGCAAGATCAGCTTGCCCGCGCGGAGCATCAACTTGCCGCCTCAGGTTCTCGACCGATCCAGCCCGGCCGATACCCACTTGCACCCGAGCAGATCGCGGCCCGGCACTACGCGCAGCGTCTCGCCTTCGACGACACCCTGCGGAACGATCCACGATGGCCGAGCATGGTGATTGACGATCAGCACGTTGCTGACCTTCGCGCGGCCATTGCAGGAACGCTGGACGATGCGCGCCTCGCCGCCCTTGTCGGCGATCAGGTCGAACGGTTTAGGTATGTGGGAAACCACACGGCAGAATCGGGCAGCGACGAATGGCGCACCATCGCCCGAGCCGTTGCGGCCGGTGAACTTGAAGCACTCACTAGAGCCGCTGAACGCGATGAAGGAGACTTTACCGGGCAGCCCGCCCACCCCATGATTGCCAATGCACAGCCGCCAGAGGCCGCGCCTGATCCGGTCAGCCTGTCCAAGCTATGGAATGACTACATCAAGGCCCGCGTTCAGGCGGGGTTCATGCGTGATGGAGGCAAAAGGATGCAGCCGGTTCAGGAGAGCCTGCGGAAGCACCTCGGGCACAACGACGCTGCCCGCGTCACGAAAAAAGACCTTCTCGAATGGCGCGACCTGCTGCTTGTGAACCTGTCAGCAAAAACCGTCAGCGATATGTATCTATCCGCCGTCCGGTCTCTGTTCAAATGGGCGTATGAGAATGATCGCCTACCGGGAAACCCGGCTTCTATGGTGAAGCAGCCAAAGCCGAAGAAACAGCGCGCGCGCGAGTCGGGCTATACTGATGCCGAGGCGGTAGAGGTCTTGAAGGTCTCCCGGTCATATAAGCCGAAGGCCGACAAATTCGGTCGCATCCGCGAGACAGCGAAGACTGTTGCCGCAAAGCGATGGGTTCCGATCATTTGCGCGTTCTCAGGTGCCCGCGTGTCGGAGATCACCCAGCTAAGAAAAGAGGATGTGCGCCAGGAGGGTGAACGGTGGGTGATCCGTATCACACCTGACGCCGGAAGCGTAAAGGTCGGTGACTATCGCGACGTTCCAGTCCATCGTCAGATTGTCGCGGAAGGCTTTGTTGAGTTCGTCAAAGCCGCGAAGCCCGGCCCGCTGTTCCATACGGGGACAGATCCCGAAAAGTTCTCGGCGAAGGCCGTGCGCATGACAAACACCGTCGGGACATGGCTGCAAGACGCCGGTCTAGTTCCGCCTAGCGTTTTGCCGAACTACGCTTGGCGGCATCGCTTCAAGACTCAAGCGCGCGACATGGGGGCAGACATCCGGGTCGTGGATGCGACTCAAGGCCATGCGGGGCGCACCGCATCCGATGGCTACGGCGACGTTACCCTGATCGCAAAGGCCCGCGTGATCGACGCCCTGCCCGACTATGACCTGACCTAACCGGCCCTTCATATTCAGGTTGCGCAATGCGAGAAACTGCGGTAATATGATACCGTAGTTTGTAGCGAGTGCTTCCGTTGTCCATCCTGTCACGCCTTGGCCGAGCGTTCGGCCAAGGTGAACCCGTCGAACAGAAATCCCTCGCCCAGCCCGATGACCGGCTGCTGGGGATTTTCGATATTCAGCCTGTCGCCAGCGGCGTGACCGTCAGCGCCAGCACGGCAATGCGTGTTCCTGCTGTCGCCTGTGCGGTCGGGCTGATTTCCGAGACCTGCGGGGCGCTGCCGGTCAAGCTCTATGACCGCGCCAGCCGCGAGACCGCCAAGGACCATCCGGCCTATGGTCTGATCCATGACGACGCGAACGATTGGACCAGCGCCGAGGAACTGCGCGAGGCGCTGACGCTGGACGCGCTGATGCACGGCCACGGCTTCGCCCAGGTGGTGCGCAATGGCGAAGGCAAGCCGATGGAGCTGCACCGGATCGCGCCAGCCGCCGTGACCCTCGACACCGAGGATGGCGGCGAACCGCGCTACAAGGTCCGGCTGCAAGGCGGCGGCGAGGCCATCCTGCCCTATAGCGACATGCTGCATGTCCCGGCCTTTGGCGGCGTCAGCCCGATCAGCCTCGCGAAAGAGGCCATCGGCCTTGCCATCGCCGCCGAACAGCACCTTACCGGCTTCTATTCCAATGGCGGGCGTCCCTCGGGGATCATCAAGCACCCGGCCAAGCTGGACGCCGCCGCCGCCGCCAAGATCGCGGCAAGCTGGTTCACGTCACATGGCGGCAAGCAGGCCGGCGGCACCGCCGTTCTGGACGAGGCCATGGACTACCAGCAAGTCAGCGGCACCCATACCGACGCGCAGTTTCTGGAGAACCGGCTGGAACAGGTGCGCGAGATCGCCCGCGCTTTCCGCATCCCGCCCACGATGCTGTTCGAATTGTCGCGCGGGACGTGGAGCAATACCGAGGAAATGGGTCGGCAGTTTCTGACCATGACCCTGCGGCCATGGCTGAAACGCTGGCAGGCCGGCTATGCGCGCTGCCTGCTGTCGCCCGAGGATCGCGCCCGGTTCTATATCGAGGCCGTCACCGACGACCTGCTGACTACCGACTTTGCCAGCCGTGCGACTGCCTACGGCCAATATCGCAGCATGGGCGCGATGACCGCGAACGAGGTCCGGGGCGGGCTGAACCTGCCGCCAATGGCCGAGGGCGACAAACTCGACAACCCCTATATTAGCACCGGCGCGACGGCACCGGCGAAGCCTCAGGACAATGAGCAATGACCATCACGCACCGCGCTTTCTTCGGGGATCGGGAGCGCGAGTTTCTGCTGTCCGATCCGATGATCGCCGAACTGGAACGCCAGATCGGCACCGGGATCGGAACGCTGTTCGCCCGCCTCACCCGTTCGGATTTCCGGCTGAACGATCTGACCGAGATTATCCGGCTTGGCCTGATCGGCGCGGGCACCGATCCGCAAGAGGCTTTCCGACTGGTCGAAACCTACGCCCGCAACCGGCCCATTTCCGAGGTGCTGCCGGTGGCGCTGGACGTGATCACGGCCCGCTGGATGGGCACAGATGAGGTGCAGAAAGATGACTGACGATCTGGAACGCATCGAGGTCAAGACCGCCCTACAGATCGCCGAAACCGGCGAGATTTCCGGCCTCGCGTGGCCGTTCGGTTCTGTCGATCTGGTCGGCGATAGCATCACGCCCGGCGCTTTCGACCGGCCCGCATCCCTGCCGATGCTGGCGGAACATGACAGCGGCCACACTATCGGCGTTTGGTCCGAGATCACCGAAACCGCCGAGGGTCTGAGCGTCAAAGGCCGTTTGCTGCTGGATGACGTTCCCCGCGCCCGCGAGGTCGCCGACCTGATCCGCTCCGGCGAGATCGGCGGGTTGTCCATCGGCTTCATCACGAAAACCGCGCAACGCCACACAAAAGGTCGTCAGATCACGGCCCTGTCGCTTCGCGAAATCAGCGTCGTCAAGACGCCATGTAATCCGGGCGCGACTGTCCGCACCCTGAAATCTGCTGTTCCCGTATCGAGTAAGGAGTTTACCTTGGAACATGACGAGCAGGCCCAAGCGGCCACCACGGAAACCAAAGCCCAGACCCCGGCCAACGATGCGCCGGTTTTCGATCAGAAGAAACTGGACGCGGTTCTGTCGCGCCTCGACAAGCTGGAAGCCAAGAGCAACCGGCCCGGCGCACCCGCCATCGTGCAGGGCGAGACCGAGCGCAAGAACTTCGTGGAATACCTGCGCACCGGCAGCGCCGAGGCCAAGGCCCTGACCACGGCCAGCGACACCGCGAACCACGTTCTGGCCCCCGAAGAGGTCAGCGCCGAATTCATCCGCAACCTGGTGGAATTCTCGCCCGTCCGTGCCATTGCCGATGTGCGCAGCACGACCACGGCGAACATCATCCTGCCCCACCGCACCGGCATCACGAACGCTGCTTGGGTCGGCGAGACCGGCGCACGCACGGCCAGCGAACCGACCTTCGATCAGGCAGAGATCGCGACCAAGGAAATCGCGACCTATGTCGATCTGTCGCTGCAACTGGCCGAGGATTCGGCCAACGTGCTGTCCGAGGTCAATCTGGCGCTGGCCGAGGACTTCGGCCAGAAAGAGGCGCTGGCGTTCGTGAACGGCAGCCTTGCACTGGAACCCTCAGGCTTCATGCAGGACGCCGATATTGCCGCCCATGGCAACGGCCATGCCGCCGATCTGGACCCGGACGCGCTGATTGCGCTGATGTATGCCTTGCCCGCCACCTACCGGAACGCCGGGACGTGGGTCATGAACGGCCAGACCCTCGCCACCATCCGCACGCTGAAAGACGGCCACGGCAACTATCTGTGGCAGCCTAGCTATCAGGCAGGCCAGCCCGAGACCATTCTGGGCCGCCCGGTGGTCGAGGCCGTGGACATGCCGGACATTGAAGCGGACGCGGAACCGATCATCTTCGGTGACTTCAAACGCGGCTACCGCATCTATGACCGGCTGGCACTGGACGTGTTCGCGGACCCCTACAGCGTCCGCATCAACGGCCTGATGCGCTACCATGCCCGCCGCCGTGTCGGCGCTGGTGTCGTGCGCGCCGGTGCGTTCCGCAAGCTGGCAATGGTCGCTTAACCTGATGTCGGTGCAGCCCGCCCCAGAGATCGACCTTGACGATGACGGACGAACCGTCACCCTCAGGGCCGACTTGCGGGCTGCAACGGCCATCGAGAACATGCCCGGCGGGATCGCCGGGGCATATGAGGGGCTGCTGTCGCAGTCCTTCACGACAATCCGCGCGGTGATCCTCGCCACCGCAACGGATCGGCGGGACGGCCAAGCCGTCCTCGCCGCCATCGCCAGCAAGCCCCTGTCGTCGTTTCTCTCCGACGCACAGGCGGCTTGCTTGGCGGTTCTGGCTGCCACCCTCACAACTGGCGACGATGATGCGAACGACGCATCTAGCCATGGCAGCAACGACGGGATGAGCGGGGGCGAAATGCCCCTGCGCAAGTATTTCCAGACCCTCTACGGCTACGGCACCGGCTGGCTTGGCTGGTCGTCTGCCGATACCTGGGCGGCGTCACCTATCGAGATCGAAAGCGCCTTCGCCGCCCATATCGACCGGCTGGTGAAGTTGACACCCGGCGCGTCCAGCACCGAGGCCACGCCCGAGGCAAGCGCCTCCAATTCCTACAACGCCAAACGCCTGCGCGAGATCGAGGAACAGGGCTTCGACCCGGCCTTTGACCGCCACGGCCTGCGCAAGCTGAAAGCCATGAGCTAATGCCGATTGATCCGCTTGGGGGCCGCATCGACGCCCCCGCCGAGGCCGCGCCCTACCGCAATGCGCTGGTCATCACACCGAACGATGACGCCGACCTGCCGGTGATCCCGAGTGCCTTCTATATTCCGCCCTTTGTTCCGGGCCGCTGGTCCACCAGCTTGACCGGCCCGACCTATACCGCTGGCAACCTGATCGTGGATCAGGCGGGTGAGATCACCCAGGACGCCGAGGGTGAACAGGCCATGTTCGTGAACGAATTCCCATGGGCATGGGGCTGCGGTCAGCGCCCGGCAGAGGTCGCTTTGATCCTACAGAACGGCGAGGCCATCACCGCCCACGCGCCATCCGCAGCGGATCGCCGGAACGAATTCCTGATCCTGCCATTCCGTCCACGCCGTATCCTGCGCACCGGCACGACCGTTCACCAGATCGTCCTGTTGTGGTGATCTGATGGCCCGGCCTCCACGTTTATGCGGCTGCGGTGCCATTGTCCCGGCTGACACCCTCTGTGCCTGCCAGATAGGGCGCCAGAGGGCACGCAAGGCCAAGCACGACCGCAAGAGGCCATCCGCATCACAGCGCGGCTATGGCGTCGAATGGCGCAAGCTGCGGGCCGAATTCCTGCGCCATCATCCCTTTTGTGCGTTCTGTGGCGTCCCTGCCGAGGTGGTTGACCACAAGACTCCGCACAAGGGGAACAGGGCGCTACGGCTGTCATGGTCGAACCTGCAAAGCCTCTGCGCTCATTGCCACAACAGCGTGAAGCAACGGCAGGAACGGGCCGAGGCATGAGCCGGGCGCTATGGCAATCGGTCCTGTTGCGCACGGTGGAGGATGCACTAATCGGCGTGGCGCAGGCAACGAGCCGCGACAGGCGTATTCTCGAATGCAAGCACGCCCGCGCCTACCTGACCAAACCCAGCAAAGACCTATCCGAGGTCTGCGCGCTGGCTGGCATGGACATGCAGGCCGTCATGGAACGGATGCGCAAGCAGATCGCCCAGGCCCCGACCCCGGAAGAACTGGCCGACAAGCCCAACGTGAGCCGCCAGAGCTTCACGAAAGCACCGGCCAAGCCCAAGAAAGTTCCTTTCCGCGACCGGGAATTCACCATCGGCGACACCACCCGCACCGCCACCGAATGGTGCGAACGCACGGGCATATCCATCAACACGGCAAGTCGGCGGATCGGCAAAGGCTGGGGCGCGGAACCCGCATTCACAATGACCGATGCAGAGGCGCGGGCAGTAAGAAGCGAGGCAGCACGGGCGGCCTATCAGGCCGTGACGAACATCGCCAATCCGCAACAGGCTGATCGGCAGAAGCACCGCAAGCCGGGCACCCCTCCTATGCTCTATGAATGTGGCGGCGAGATCCTAACCCTCGACCAGTGGGCAGATCGCACAGGCATCAACAAGACGACCCTCTATGCGAGGATCACCCGGCAGGGGATGACGTTTGCCGAGGCGATCAGCACGCCGCCTATGTCGCGAGGGCGCTGGCGCCACACTTTCAAATAGGTTAGCGTCATCGCGCACAATCAAGCAATTGGTCAGCGATGCAGAATCTCACACTAAAGAACTTTCTGGGCATAGAGCATGCGAACGTAAGACTTGACGGTCTTACTGTGTTGATCGGACCGCAAGCATCAGGGAAAAGTGTTGTCGCTCGTTTGTTTTATTTCTGCAATGAATATTTTGCAGATTTCGACGAACTCGCCCTAATGAAAAATGAGCACAAAAAAACATACGACTCAAGGAAGAAGGAAGACTTTTATAAGATCTTCCCACCCTACTCATGGACGTCCGATCACTTTGAAATACTATACGAAAACGAGTCGCACTCTCTGGAGATTGTTTCAAAGAAAGGGAGTGCTACAGTTGAAATAAGGACATCAGACAGCGTCGCACAAGCGTTCAGGTCAGCAAAAAAGTCTTTCCAGGAGTTTTCTAAAAGCTTCGAAGACAACGCAATACACTCACCATCCAGAATACTTCGGGAGTTTCGCAGACAGCAACCGGATACATTGTTTCAACTAAGGCACGAGCACGCCCTATTTGTGCCGGCGTCGCGCTCATTTTACTCGACAATTAGGGAAGAGATTTTCTCAATTCTTTCGATTGACGAAAAAATTGATCAGATAATCATGCAGTTCGGCGAATTTTATGAGACGGCGAAATACCGCATGATGATTGAGGCGGATAGAAATAGACCAATAGACAGTAGAGAGCAGGTCTTTAGAAAATACTTTGACACGATCATAAAAGGACGATTCTCAAAGGTCGATGACCGTGATTTCATACAAATGGAACGCGGTAGGATTGAGCTAAGCAAGGCGTCTTCAGGACAACAGGAAGCGTTGCCACTCTTAGTTGCCCTAACGTATTTTCCTCAACCAAATAGGACACTTATTATCGAAGAACCCGAAGCCCACCTATTCCCCACCGCACAGGCCACCATTCTCGACTTCATTGTTTCCCAGACTTTGGAGCAACGATGCGACATGTTGTTCACCACACACTCGCCATATATGCTGACGTCTCTGAACAATTTCATACTTAGAAATCTTGCTGGAAAAAGTGGCGGCATCGAGCAAGAGAAGGTCAATGCATACTCTCTGAACCTAGGCGAGACTGTGAGTATTGTTGATCAAGAAACTGGCCTAGTATCAGCAGATTATATCGATGAAGTTTCTGAAAATATTGAAGCGGAGTTTACTGAGCTTATGGATATTTTCACATGATGAAAGATGATAAGTGCTGCTTGGTAGAAGCGCATACTATAGTTCAGCGACAAGAGAATGGTAAAAAGTTTTGCGTTATAAACAAGGAAAGTAAAAAAATTCAGGTTTGCAGAGTCGATGGCTGCATGATTGGATCAGAACAGAAGAAATGCGACTACCTTTTCATCCTTGACTTGGAGAGCCCCAAACAGATCGCTTTAGTTGAAATGAAAGGAACGGATCATTGCACAGCCGCAGAACAAATTGTTTCGACTGCTGAGGCATTGAAGCTTGCAGAACTAGGAGTGGAGATACATTCCTATATTGTTTGCGCATCATCACCTAAAGTGAGCACGAAGTATCAAAAAACACTTGCTCGACTTAAATCGAGATACCGGCAATCTGGCGTCAAGCCCCCCGTCAAAAGAAACCTCCGAATTGAAGTAACAGCATAGTCGAAACGCACGCAGGTAATTCATGGGGCCGGTGCCGCTCAACTTTTCGCCATTTCACAGGACCGGCGGGGTGAGGCGCGCGCAAGACAGGACCGAAATAAGTTTTTCACCTAGCGGCCTCCACTGTAGTGTGGTAATTTTGCAACAGTTAGTTTTACCCCTGTTGCGAGTGACCTGTTATGCCTGCCCTTTCGCTGCCCTTGATCCGGGCGCATCTTGTGATCGACCACAGCGACGACGACCTGTTGCTGACCCACTACGGCAACGTCGCGGCGATGTGGATCGCCGCCTATACCGGCCAGCCCTTCGACGCGGACAACGCGCTGATGGTGCAGGCCGCGCTGCTGATGGTGGCGCACCAGTATGAGGCCCGCGAGGCCATCACATTCAGTAATCAGTATGTGTTGCCGTTTGGCGTCCATGACCTGCTGAGTCCCTTGAAGGACCGCGTGACCGGCTATGTCGCGGCCGTGGAGCCTGCCGAGGATGACGCGCCGGAGGCAGCGGCATGAGCATCACGAAACAGACCAGCGACGCGCTGGCCCGCCGCCTTGCTGCCATCCCGGCAGAGGTCGCGGAACGCATCAAGCCCGCCATCGCCAAGAGTGTGAATGAGGTCGCAGCCGACGCCCGCACACTCGCCGAGGCCAGCCGCGACGATGGCGACCTGATCGGGTCTATCGAGGCCACGGCGCCCGGCGGCACGACGCCCGCGTATGGCAGCGACGGCCAGCGCAAGCTGCACGACCTACAAGGTGCGGTCACGGCTGGCGCCCCAGATGTGCGTCACGCCCACCTGGTCGAGCTTGGCACACGACCGCACGTCAACGGCGGGCAGTTTGCAGGCACCCAGCACCCCGGCACCGAGGCGCAGCCGTTCCTGCTGCCCGCATGGCGGCTGAACAAGCGGCGCGTTGAAAGCCGGGTCAACCGGGCAATCCGCAAAGCCATCCGCGAGGCCAGCCAATGATCCCGAGCCTCGCCCTACAGGGTGCCGTCCGCCAGCGCCTTTTGTCCGATCCGGTGATCAGCTTGCTGGTAGCGCCGCGCAACATCCGCGCCGGTGACATGCGCCCGACAGATTTCCCGGCCATCGTTTTGAGTCCGACCCGCACCGAGATCCTGGGCCGTGCCGCCGCTGGTCAGATCGTCGCCGAGGTGCAGGCAATGCTGCATGTCTGGGTGATCAATGACGGCAGCGAGACCGGCGAGAACATCGCGGCCAGCGCTTTCACTGCCCTGCTGGACGCGCCCGAGGCCGAGGGCTTCGAGATTGATCGCTGGGAACGCCCGAGCCTTGTCTGGGTGGATCAGGCAGCGTCCGTGGGCGGTGCCAGCCACGGCGCAATCGCGTTGCGGGCCACGATCAGGTGGCGCGAATGAGGGCGGGTAAGCTGCAATCGCGTATCCAGATCGAACGGCTGCAATTGGCGGTCGCGGACAACGGCACGTCGCGTTCGGTCTGGCTGCCGGTGCTGATGACGCGGGCCGAGGTCAAAGAGGCAAGCGCCGACGAATTCGTGTTGAACCAGATCGCGGGCGACAAGAACCGCGTCGCGTTCCTGATCCGCTGGCCGTCACAGCCGATCACGACCAGCGACCGGATCACCTATGCGGGCAAGGCGTGGAACATCGTCGGGCTGTCCGAGATCGGGCGCAGGCGCGGGCTCGAGATCAGGGCCGAGGCGGTCGGATAATGTCTGCCACCCATCTTCGCGGCGTGAAGCCTCAAGCGGGCCGCGACCCTGACGCCATCAAGCGCAAACCGCCCGCACCGGCGCACCTGACGCCCTTCGCCAGAAAGGAATGGGACCGCGTGTTGCCCATGCTGATCAAGCGCGGTCTGATCTGTCAGGCCGATCTGGGTTTCGTGGAGGCTTATTGCACGGCCCGCGGGCTGGTGGTGGAGGCAGAGCTCCGGCGCAGGCAGCAAGGCGAGGACATGCTGAAATGGCTGCGCACCCAAAATGCCGCCATGCTGACCGCCGCCCGCCTGTCGGCCTCGCTGGGGCTGGACCCATCCAGCCGGGCACGGCTGCTGGATACGGACGCGGACGAGAGTGACGACGACGACCCGCTGGCGATCCGATGACTAGCACCTTTCCAGACTGGATTTATGACGGCAGCCCGATCCCTGACCCTCTCGGGCACGGGGATCGTGCGGTTCGTTTCCTGCGCGCCCTGCGCCATCCGGCCAGCACCGAACCGGGCCGCAAGTTTCAGCTTCACCCGTGGCAAGAGCGGATCATTCGCTCGATCTATGGGCCGCGTGATGCGGACGGCAACCGGATCGTGCGCGACGTGTTCCTGCTGATCGGGCGCGGGAACAGGAAAACGTCGCTGGCAGCGGCAATGGCGTTGCTGCACCTGCTTGGCCCCGAGCGCGTCCCGAATGGTCAGATCATCTTTGGTGCCGCCGACCGGGAACAGGCCGGCATCGGCTTTCGTGAGGCTGCGGATATTGTGCGCCTCGGGCCGAGCCTGACCCGCGCGACGCGGGTCTATGACGCCTTCAATTCCGCCAAGATGATCCGGTCACACCTGGACGGCAGCACACTAAAAGCGGTGGCGTCCGATGGCCGTGCCCAGCACGGCACGACGCCGACATTCGTTCTGGTCGATGAGATTCACGCATGGCGCGCGAACGGGCGCGAACTGTGGCAGGCGCTGCAAACCGGCATGGCGAAGCGTCCCGGCGGCCTGACCGTCACAGCCACCACGGCAGGCCGGGGCCGCGAGGGGTTGGCAGCGGAACGCTACGCCTATGCGCGCAAGGTCGCGTTGGGCGAGATCGTGGACCCGTCTTTCCTGCCGATCCTGTTCGAGATGGGCGAGGATGAGGACTGGACCGACGAAGCCGTATGGAACCGCTGCAACCCCGGCCTGTCCCTCGGGTTTCAGGATATTGGCAAGCTGCGGATCGACGCCAAGCGGGCCGAGAATGACCTGTCGGCGATGTATGATTTTCAGCAATTCCACCTGTGCAAGTGGTTGGGCAATTCGACCGCGCCCCTGTTCAATTTCGACAGCTACGACACCCGCGTGTTCGAGGATGACGAAGCCGACCTAGAAGACCTGCCCTGCTATCTCGGGATCGACTATGCCCAGAGCGGCGACCTTGCCGCCATCGTCGCGGCGTGGCGGCACGATGACGGGCAGGTCACAATCAAGCCGTGGTTTTTCGTGCCGTCCGAGGGGCTGGACGAACGCGCCCGGCTGGAAGACCTGCCCTATCGCGAATGGATCGAGCGCGGGCTTGTGACCGAGATCGACGGGCCGGTCGTCACGCAAGAGGCGGTGGCCGAGCAGATCAGGGAAATCTGCGCCCGCCATCAGGTGCAGGAAGCCGCTTATGACCCGTGGCAGTTCCGGCGGATGGCAACCGAACTGCTGGCCGATGGCGTGCCCATGATCGAAATGCGCCAGGGTCCGGCCACGATGGGTCCGGCGAACGGCGAGCTTATCCGCGCGGTCAACGGGCGATTGATCCGCCACGATGGCAACCCGGTCCTGCGCAATCACTTCGCTGGTGTCGCCGCCAAGGTCAACGATACCGGCATGATCTGGATGAGTAAGGCCGACCCCAAGCGCGGCCATATCGACGGTGCCGTCGCGGCCAGTATGGCAGTGTCGCGCGCCCTTGCCGCCCACGACAACCGATCCCGCTATGACGACCCGTCCGTCGGCGGCCTGCTAATCCTGTGATCCTGTAACGATTGAGAATATTATGACTGAAATTCAAGGGCTTGTGGTCGATGTTGAAGCCCGCATCACGAAGCTGGAACGCGGGCTTGCCAGGGCGAACCAGACCCAGCGCAAAGCTGCTGCCACAATGGAGCGCACCGCCCGCGACAACGCCCGGCGGATCGGCGCGGCCTATGACGGCGTGGGCGCGAAGATGCAGCGCGCCCTCGGTGCCATGCCCGGCCTGCTGCGCGTCGGCGGCGGCCTGCTGGCGGGCAGCGCCCTGTCGCGCGGGATCGGCGCCTATACGCGGTTGGCCGATGAGGCCACGGCGATGCGCAACGCGCTGTCCAACGCCGGGCTGGCAGGCGAGGAACTGACCCGCGTCTATGAACAGCTTTTCAAGTCGGCGCAGCGCAACGCGGCCCCCATTACCTCATTGGTCGATCTATATTCCAAGCTGGCGCTGACCCAGGCCGAACTGGGCGTCAGCGGCGACGATCTGATCCGGTTCACGGACGGGATCGCGGTCGCGTTGAAGGTGGCCGGGACCGACGCCACAGCCGCCAGCGGGGCGCTGCTGCAACTGTCGCAAGCCCTTGGGGGCGGCGTTGTCAGGGCCGAGGAATTCAACAGCATTCTGGAAGGCACCCCGACCATTGCCCAGGCCGTGGCGCGGGGGCTGAAAGAGGCGGGCGGCAGCGTGGCCGAACTTCGCAAGCTGGTGGTCGGCGGCGAGGTTTCCAGCACGGCATTCTTCCGCGCCTTCGAGGCGGGCAGCGCCCAGCTTCGCGAACAGGCCGCGAATTCACAAAGCACGGTCGGGCAGGCCATGACCCGGATCGGCAACAGCCTTGTCACCGCCGCCGGTGATTTTGATCAGGCGTCCGGCGCATCGGCCAGCCTCGCCCGAATGCTAGGTGAAGTCGCCGACGCGGTGGACAGCTTCGACGCCAGCGGCCTTGTCGCCGAGGTGCAGCGCATCGCCGACGCCTTCGGCGACGCAGAGGACGCAGTTTCGTCCTGGCTGCGCAGGATGGCCGAGGCAGAGACCTTCGCGAACCTGAACGAAGCCCTTGGTATCGCCGAGGACGGCAAGCTGTTGAACCCGGACGCGCGCGAGGCTGAGGCTAAGATTTCCGGTCTGGAAAAGGAAGTCGGCACCCTTCAAGCCGCCATCGAGAACAACACCGAACTGGGCTTCGACAACTCCGAGGCCATCGCCCGGCTGCGCGAGGTGCGGGCGGAACTTGCAGCGGTCAGGGCCGAGGCCGCGAGCCTTCCGCGCTACGTCGCCGGGCTGCGTCCTGATGGGGCGCCGGTCTATGACATGACCGAGACCGGGATCGGCGTCACGGGCTATCAGGCCCCACCCCGGCCCGCCGATCCGGTCAGCATCGCGGATTTCCCGGCAGGAGGTTCTGGCGGTGGTTCTGGCGGCGGCAGGACTGGCCGTCGCGGCGGTGGAGGTGGCGGCGGCGGTCGATCGGCACGGCCAGACGATTATCAGCGCGAGGTCGAACGCATCCGCGAACGGACGCAGGCTTTGGAGATCGAGACCGCCCAAATCATCGCGGCGGCGACCGGCGAGCGCGACCTTGCTACCGCGATGGACTTCGCACGCGCAAAAGCCGAACTGCTGACCGCCGCCCAGAAAGCGGGCAAGACGATCACACCACGGTTAGAGGCGGATATCGACCGGCTGGCCGACGCCTACACAATGGCCGGTCGATCCGCCGAGGATGCAGCCGAAAAGATGCGCGAGGCCGCCGAGGCAGGCGAACGTGGCGCTGGTGCCCTTGGCGATGTGCTGATGAGCGCGACCGAGGGCAGCGACGGCCTGTCGCGGGCACTGGCGGACCTTGGCCGGTCGATCATTGATAACCTGGTGCGCAACACGTTGAATGGCATGGCCGGTGGTGGTGGCACCGCCGGGACGTTCCTGTCGTGGCTTGGCAATGCCGTGGGTTTCAGCGACGGCGGTTTCACCGGGCCGGGATCGAAATACCAGCCTGCCGGGATCGTCCATGCGGGCGAGTATGTCATGCCCCAAGAGGTTGTGAAGCGTGTCGGCGCGGACAATCTTGAGGCGCTGCATAGGAGCGCGCTACGCGGCTATAGCAGCGGCGGCCTAGTCGGTGCCACCAGCAAGGCCGCAACGGCTGTCAGCGACTCGCACAGAGCCGCTACGGCGGTCCAGAACATCAGCCTGTCGCCGCAGATCACGGTGAACACGAACGGCGGCGGAACGCCCGAACAGAACGCTGACCTTGCCCGCCAGATCAGCGCCGAGACCGAGCGCAGCATGCGGGCGCTGGTTCGTGACGAGTTGGTCCGGCAACACCGGACCGGCAACATGCTGCAAAAGAGGTAAGAGATGCCGCTTCCGACCTTCAACCCGCCCATGCGTCCATCCGCCGGAACAGGCATCGCGCCCGAGGTCAGCTTGCGCCGGGCCAGTTTTGGCGATGGCTACACGCAGGCCAGTCCTAGCGGCTTGAACCACGTCCGCAGGATCGTTCGCCTTGAATGGTCCTACCTGACGTTGACCGAGGCGCAGGCCATCGACACGTTCCTGACCGCGCGCGGCGGCTATCAGGCGTTCAGCTATCAGCTTAACGGCGAGGCCGAGCCGAGGCGCTGGACCTGCTCCGAATGGTCGGTCACGGACGGGCACCCGTCGCAGGTCCGGGCCGTGTTCAAGGAAGATTTTAGCCCCGGCGGGTGAGCCGTGCCGGGCACGAAAGACCGGGACAGATCAACCAGAAACAGCGTGTCTTTTTGGCCGTAGCGGTCTGGCCGGAAAGTCAGAACAATTTCTCTGGCCGAAATTCTACCCATGGCTGTGCTCGCTCGAAACGCAGGTATCCCAAACACGCCTGATTTTAGTCAGAACAATTTCTCTGCTAACCTTATCAGATACTTAGATGGTGCGCGCCCGACCGGAACGGCATTCAATCAGGCTGCTTCACGCATGTTTTCGAGGTGTCGCGCCGGAAAAGTCAGAACAATTTCTCAGTATATGTAGAAGAAGATAGAAGAAGACTCTTACATAGACAGAGAAATTGTTCTGACTTTTTCTTTCATCTGCCTCCGGCCAACCGTCGCGGCTGCGCCGCTCCGGCTGTCCGTGGGAAGTGTTCATGAACCTGCCTCCGGTCGGACGGCACCGCACGGTGCACATGCGCCTACATAGATCGGCATCGCCTCCGGCTGGTCGCGGGCTGCGCCCGCTCCTGCGCCCCCGCGACCATATCCAGCCCCGACGCCGCCATTCCGTTGCCGTGCCGCCTCAACAGTGTCACCCGGAAGACACAGTATGCCCTGAGAGCCACTGAGAGCGCCACTGACGTCCTCTAGCCACATTCCGGCTACCAGCGCATCCGAAAGGCCATAGTGGCCGCTCATTGGCGCCCTCACGAAGTCAGAACAATTTCTCTTGCTCTTGTCGGTGAGGCAGCCTATCACCATCGACAAGCGCCTAATCAGCGCCGCCCATAATGAGAACGGAAAATCATGACGACGAACGCCAGCCCCACACAAGGGGCAACCCCGCCTTTCGACCTGACCCCGCGCTCCGGCCAGACCGACGCCGAAATTGCAGCGTGGATGAAGTGGAAATTTCCTGACGGCATCACACCCATGTCTGCGCGCATCTACTGGGGTGCGGTCATGAATACCAAGCCGCGCGACGAAGATTCGCCCGAGGGTCATGAATGGGTGAGTAGCCTAACCGAGTTCCAGAGGAAGATCGCTAAGACCGCGAGCCGCCAGAAGGAAGCGGACCCGAAAGTTCAGGCCAAGCGCAAGGCCAAACGAAAGGCCGACAGGATCAAGCGCGCCGCCGATCCGAACTACCAGCCCGAATACCAGCAAGTCCTGGCCGCGAAGAAAGCGGCATACGCCGCCGAGATCGAGGCTAAGGAGGGGCGCGAGGTTCGCCCGTATGTTCATGGTCGGACGCTGACCGTAGCCGAGAGGAAGGCCGAGCGAAAGCGCGCCACGGACAAGGTTAACGCAGGCATTCGCGACGATCTGGCGTCCGGTCGGAACCCGTTCAGTATCGCGCCCTATGAAGATTTCCACGCTGCGCAAAAGTCCAGTTGGGAAAAGATGATGGGCACCGCCACGCGGCAGTATCTCTGCGACCGACTGATTGCTAATGGCGAATTCAACATTGCCGACGCCGATCTGGTGCGGGGCGTCCGCGCATTCTGCGCAAAGGTGGAATGGTGTAGCGACCAGCCCGACGATCACAGTGCCCGCGACCTGATCGGGCGCGCGGTGAACAGCCTGCGGGCCGCTGGTGCGATCAGCAAGAAAGGCGACGTGGTGTCGCTGCACCCCAAGGTCGAGGACGCGCAGGTGCAACTTGGGGTCAAAGACAATCCGATTTGGAATTCATTCTCATAAGACCGCTATTGCGCGCGAATCCGGCATGAAGTATCCATCGGACGTTCGCATGACCTACGGTCATCCGTTCGTTTATGGGAAAGACCCCGCTGGCTGATTACCAGCACCGAGACCCCCGGCAGCCCTGCGCTGACCGGGGTTTCTCTTTGCCCGCGCCCTCCAAATGCCTGGATGCCTAGCTAGGCATTTAGCTATTGACTTTCTGAAATTCGCATAACTTTTGCGCTTGCGCCTGATTCGCGGTCATGCGAATCTCTGGTGATCGAAACGCCAATTGAGAGACGACATGGCCGACAAAATTCTAATCGAGACCGCCGAGGGACTAGTCTTCGACCTGCTGTCCGCGAATGAGAACCTGACTATGGCCGAGCGCGAAAAGCTCGTCCGCGAGAACTTCGAGGATCTTATCGGCCTGTGGCGCGAGGCGAATGAATTGCCCGAGGCCGACGCGGCCTAACCGAGATCGGGATGGCGCACCGAGCGGACCAACAGCCGCCAACGCGCTGGGGATCAGACGGCAAGTGCCCCGCTCTCACATCGCACAAAACCCCGTCACGGATGGCTGGCTTATCCTGGCTAGCGCGATCTGACAGAAGCCCTTCGGTGTTTAGCGCGCCGAGGGGCTTTTTCATGTCTGGACTTGCCCGGCCGGGCAGACGTTGACGCAACGTCACCCGGTCATTTTTCGGCTTGCTCCAATGTTACAAAACACCTCGTAAGTCATTGAATTATAATGAACACTCAGCGGTTCAAATCCGTTATCACCCACCATTTCCCCCTTGTGAGAAGCCGGGCGCAGCCAAGCCGTGTGCGCCCCGCCCGGCAATGTCACGGCCCGCGACATATCCTTGGCCGACCCCGCCATCATATGGACAAGTTGGGTCCAGCGCGCGTCGTCGCGCCAGTGGATCAGGAAACCGCCGAACCCGCGCTAGACGGTGTCCAGATACAGTTCGACCGTTTCTTCATCCGACAATTCGGCCATGTAGTGCAGCTCTTGCCGTTTGGTCATCAGATAGTTTTCGACCAGATGTTCAGGAAAGATGCGCCGGATCTCGGGACATTTGTCGAAGGCCTCGATCGCCGCGCCCCAATCGCCGGGCAGCTGCGCCAGTTGCTGGTCATAGGCGTTGCCCTTGAACGGGGCCGGCGCTTCCAGCCTGTCCTCGATCCCGTCCAACGCGGCCCCCAGGATCGCGGCGACGGTCAGGTACGGGTTCACGTCTCCGCCAGCCACCCGATGTTCGATGCGCCGCGCCTTGGGACCGGATGAAGGAATGCGGATCGCTGCGGTACGGTTCTCATAGGCCCACCCGATTCCGGTCGGCGCGTGGGCGTTCGGCACCAGCCTGTCATAGGAATTTTCGTGCGGAGCGAACAGCAGCGTCGATCCCGGCATCGCGCGCAGACATCCGGCGACGGCGTGACGCAGCGCCTCGGTGCCTTCCTCACCGCCATTGTCGAAGATGTTCTCGCCGTTCTTGGTCAGGACCGAGAAATGCATGTGCATCCCGTTCCCCGGCCACGCATCGTAGGGCTTGGCCATGAAGCTGGCCGCGAAACCGTAGGACCGCGCCACGCCTTTCACCAGCATCTTGAACAGCCAGGTGTCGTCGGCGGCCTTCAGCGGATCGGCCTGATGCATCAGGTTGATCTCGAACTGGCCCGGCCCGGCCTCGGAAATCGAGGTGTCGGCGGGAATGTCCATCATTTCGCACGCCTCATAGAGGGTCGAGAAGAACTGATCGAACGCATCCAGGGCGCGCAGGGACAGAACCTCGCCCCCGGTGCGACGCTTGCCGGAACGTGGGCTGGGCGGAACGCGCAAGGTGCGCCCCGAATCGTCGATAAGGAAAAATTCCAGCTCGGTGGCGACCACGGCCTTCAGACCGGCCGCGTCATAGCGGTCCACGACACGGGCCAGAGCCTGGCGTGGATCGCCCTCGTAGGGGCGTCCATCGGGATGGAACATCCACAAGGGCAGCAATCCGGTCGGTGCCTCCAGCCAGGGCATCGGCATGAAGCCGCGATCGGTGGGCATCAGCAGGCCGTCCGGATCGCCGGATTCGAAGACCAGCGGGCTGTCTTCGATATCTTCGCCCCAGATATCCAGATTCATCACCGAGAAAGGAAATTTCGTGCCCTCTTCGAACAGCTTCTGCGCAAATCGCGCCGGCATCCGCTTGCCCCGGGCCACCCCATTCAGGTCGGCGGCGGCCACGCGGATCGTCTTGACGTCGGGATGCTCTCTCAGCCAGTCCATTTATCTCACCAGTTGCGGGCGATATTTCAACCGCTTGACCGCGCCCGGAAGATGCTGGTTCAAGCGTCGGTTCACCATGCCGAACAGCCCGATCAGGATCAATGTGAACAAGACGAAATATCCTGCCACGATCGGATAGGCCACGAACGGGTTGAAGGTCTTGTCGGCAAAGTAGGTCGCGTAATACAGGCTGTCGCCGCGCTGCTGGAAGGCCGGGAAACCGGAAAAGAACACCAGCGTCGTGGCGTGGAACAGGAAGATCGCCTCGTTGGTATAGGACGGCCAGGCAAGCCGCAGCATGGTGGGCCAGACTACCCGGCGGAACTTGGTCCAGCCTGCCAGCCCATAAGCATCTGCAGCCTCGAGATCGCCCTTGGGCACGGACATCAAGGCGCCATGAAAGATCTGGGCGGAATATGCCGTCGTGTTCAGGATCAGAACGATCAACGCCCCGGCCCAGGCCTTTGTCAGCCAGCTTGTCGCGACGGTCATCCCGAACACGTCGATCCCCGCGCGAGGCAGCAGAACCAGCGCCTCGTAGGCCAGAAAGAACTGGATGAACAGTGGGCTGCCGCGGAACAGGAAGATGAAGGCGTCGGCCGGCCTTCGCAGAAAAGCGTTACCGCTGGCCTTGGCCATCGCAATCCCGGTCGCGAAGAAGAAGCCGAAGAACAGCGCCAGGCTTGCGAAATACAGGTTCCAGATCAGCCCCGACCCGATCAGCGTGATCTGCTGGCAAAGGTCGAAATCCGTGCGCGGCAACAGGCGTTCGCCGATCCCGATCGACCGCAGCGCATAGTTGGTGATTGTCTCGGCGCAGGTCATGCGGCCTCCTTGCGCATGGCCTCGCCACCCATCGTGGCTTGGCCCGCGGAAAGACGCCGCGTCAGTCGCGCGATGACCGTCTCGGAGATCCAGGTCATCAACAGATAGAAGACGAGAATCGCAAGAAAATAATAGATCCGCCAGTCGGGATGCGGATAGGTGAAGGCGCTGGTCTTGGCGCCGCCCAGCTCCCGCGCCCAATAGACGATGTCCTCGACCCCCAGCAGGAACAGAAGCGGCGTCGCCTTGATCAGGATCATCCAGAGATTGGAAAGGCCGGGGATCGCATAGGTCCACATCTGCGGAATCAGCACCCGACGAGACACCTGACGCGCGTTCATCCCATAGGCTTCTGCTGTCTCAAGCTGGGCGCGCGGCACGGCCTGCATCGCGCCGTACAGCACATTCGCGGCGAACGCACCGAAGACGACGGCGAAGGCGACCACGGCAAGAGCGAAACCATAGGCTTCGTGGATCCATTGCGGGCTGGTCGACAGGGGCAGCTTGGCGGCGGCACAGACCACGAAATCGTTGCCCTGCCTGACCGGTGCATCACCGTCGCACAGATACTGGTGGCGCAGCCATTCCAGCCCCTGATCCAGCGCGATGGGCACGAACAGGAAGAAGATGATGTCCGGAACCCCGCGCACCATCGAGGTGTACAGCCGCCCGAGCCAGCGCAGCGGCAAGATGCGGGACCGCGACGCCATCGCCCCGCCGAAGCCGAACAGCAGCGCCACGGGGGCCGTGATCGCCAGCAGCAGCAGCACGGTGCCGAAACTTGCGTAGAACAGCATGTGCTTGCCCGATGTCAGGTAGCACATCAGCCAGGGCACGCCCTCCAGCGCGGCGGGATCAGAACATTGCGACAGCATCACAGGCTACCCTTGGCCGTCGCGCGACGACCTGCGCGCGACGGCCGGGTTGTCATTCGTAGGTCTGCGCGTCTTCGCCGAACCACTTCTTGATCATGTCGTTCAGGCTGCCATCTTCCTTCATGGAGGAGATCACGCCGTCAAGCTTGTCGCGAAGCTCGGCATCCGACTGCCGCAGGCCGACCCCGATCCCGTTGCCCAGAACGACATCTTCGCCGACCCAGACCAGTTCACCGCCCGATTCATTGACGAAGGGCGCAAGAAAGTCCTTGTCAGCCAGAACCGCGTCAGCCTCGCCATTGCGGACCGCAGCCAGCGTTTCGTCAGGGGTGGCGTATTCCAGCAAGGTCGCGCCGGTTTCGGCCACATGGCCCGCCTGGATCGTCCCGGTCTGTGCCGCAACGACGCCAGTTTCCACGTCCACATCGGGCGTCAGCCCGACATAGGCCGAAGGGACCGGCGGAATATAGTTCTGGGTGAACGCGATCACTTCTTCGCGTTCGGGGGTGATGCTCATCCCGGCCATGATTGTGTCGTAGTTGCCCGACACAAGGTTCGGGATGATCGAATCCCAATCATTCGTGACCCAGGTGCAATCCAGTTCGGCGCGCGCACAGATTTCATCGCCCAGCTCGCGTTCGAACCCGTCCACCTCACCAGAATCGTTGATGAAGTTGTAGGGAGGATACGCGCCCTCGGTCCCAAGGCGAACGGTCTGGGAAATGCCGGCTCCGGCGGTCAGGCCCAGCACGGCGGCGGTAAGGATCAGTCTTTTCATCTTTCATGCTCCTGTTGGTCGTCTTTTTTTGTTGGGGGTGCTTGTCTTGATCGTATGTCGGAATCCTCAGGCAGCCATCGTGGCGCTGAGGAACTGTTGCAGCCGCTCGCTTTGGGGATTGCCGAACAAGGTGTCTGGCGGACCTTCCTCGCAGATTACGCCCTGATGCAGAAACACGACGTGATCGCTGACATCCGCGGCCAGCCGCATGTCGTGGGTGACGATCAGCATGGTCCGGTGTTCGCCCGCCAGATCCTTGATGACCTTGACCACCTCTTGCTGCAGTTCGGGGTCCAGGGCGCTGGTCGGCTCATCGAACAGCAGCGCGCGGGGCTGCATGCACAGGGCGCGCGCGATCGCCGCGCGCTGCTGCTGCCCACCCGACAACTGCGCGGGCCACGCCTCGCATTTGTCACCGATACCGACCTTGGCCAGCAGCGCGCGGGCGCGCTGTTCGACCTCGGCCCGGTCCTCGCCCAGCACGGTCACCGGCGCCTCCATGACGTTTTGCAGGATCGTCATGTGGGACCACAGGTTGAACTGCTGGAACACCATCGACAGGTTCGTGCGGAACCGCGTCACCTGTGCGCGGTCAGCAGGATGCCGGTTCGCCCCCTGACCCTTCCAGCGCACGGCCTCGCCATCGAACAGGATCTGGCCCTGCTGGCTGTTTTCCAGCAGGTTGCAGCAGCGTAACAAGGTGGACTTGCCCGATCCGGACGACCCGATCAGGCTGATGACGTTGCCGCGCGGCGCGGTCAGGGACACGCCCTTCAGAACCTCTAGCTGGCCATAGGCCTTGTGCAGGCCGGTGATCTGGATGACCGGGGCAGTTTCGTCAGTGGCTGTTTGCGTCTGGCTTTGCATCCGTGCATTGGGCGACAATTGCGTGACGATTGCAACGGGTTCCGCGCAGCTTGCACACCGCCGAACCGCGCTGACCTTGCGTCAGGCGATCTCGATCGAGTATTTTTCAATCACGGTGTTGGCCAGCAGCCCTTCGCACATGCGCGCGACTTCGGCCCGTGCAGCCTCGGGGTCGGTGGCCTCGAGGTCCAGCTCGATCAGCTTTCCCTGACGCACGCCGGATACGCCCGTATGACCCAGCCCCCCCAAGGCGTGGCGGATCGCCTCGCCCTGCGGGTCCAGAACGCCGTCTTTCAGCATGATGGTGACACGGGCCTTGAGAGGGGCTGTCATCGGGGCTTCCTTCAGTTGATCGCGGTCGGCTTGAGACTGGTGGTATTGGCGGGCATCAGGCCCAGACGTCGTGCCACCTCGGTATAGGCATCGGTCAGGTTGCCCAGATCGCGGCGGAACACGTCCTTGTCCAGTTTCTGGCCGGTCTTGACATCCCACAGTCGGCAGCTGTCGGGGCTGATCTCATCGGCGACGATCAAGCGCATGAAGTCATTGTCCCAGACGCGGCCGATCTCGATCTTGAAGTCGATCAGCTTGATGCCGACACCGTAGAAGACGCCCGACAGGAAATCGTTCACGCGCAGCGCAAGCGACACCATATCGTCCAGATCCTGCTGGCTCGCCCATCCGAAGGCGACGATGTACTCCTCGGACACCATCGGGTCGCCCAGCTCGTCGTTCTTGAAGCTGTATTCGACGATGGGGCGCGGCAGCATCGTGCCTTCTTCGATCCCCAGCCGCTTGGACAAGGAACCGGCGGCGAAATTGCGCACGATCACTTCAAGCGGGATGATCTCGACCTGACGGATCAGCTGCTCGCGCATGTTGATGCGGCGGATGAAGTGGTTGGGCACGCCGATATTCGTCAGCCCGTTCATGAAAAACTCGGACAGGCGGTTGTTCAGGACGCCCTTGCCTTCGATCGTGGCCCTCTTCTGGGCATTGAACGCGGTGGCATCATCCTTGAAATACTGCACCAGCGTGCCCGGCTCGGTGCCTTCATAAAGGATCTTCGCCTTGCCTTCGTAAACTTTCTTGCGCCGCGGAGCCATGACGGGCCATCCTTTCGCATCTGACTGCCATGGGCCTTAGCGCAGAACCGGACCAATGGGCAATACAGGGTTGCGGCAAAGCCATTCAGTGGGCATATCAATTCGCAACCGACACAGGAGGCCATGCATGTCCCTTTTCGACGATCGCGAACGCGCCTACGAGGCCAAGTTTGCCCACGACGCCGACCTGCGCTTCAAGGCCGAGGCACGGCGCAACCGCCTTCTTGGCGAATGGGCTGCCGAAATACTGGGCAAATCCGGCGAAGAGGCCCGCAGCTATGCCATGACCGTCGTCACCTCCGACTTCGAGGAAGCCGGCGACGAAGACGTCTTCCGCAAGCTTGCCGGCGATCTTGAAGGTCAGGTGGACGCCGCCGCGATCCGCGCCAAGATGGCCGAGATGATGACCGAGGCGCGCCGGCAGGTATTCAACGAAGCCAATTAGGCAGCGACAGTGGGCGTTTCAGCGAAGCCCGCGCCATGAGCTAGCCCGCCCCCTGTCACGCCTTGGTGGCGCTGACAGGAGGTGTGATCGTCGTGACGCGCTTCTGCGCCTCGCGCCAGGTGATATAGCTGATCGCGCCGATCATCAGGCCGCCCCCCGCGATCACCCAGATGTCCAGCGGTTCGTGGAACACGAACACGCCAAGAAGGCTGGCCCAGATCAGCTGAAGGAAGGTGACCGGCTGGGTCACCGTCAGGGGCGCGGCGGCAAAGGCGCGGGTCATCGCATAGTGACCCAATGTCGCAAAAACGGCCACAAACGCCAGCCAGATGACCTGTGACAGGCTGGGCGGCACCCAAACCGCCCATGCCAGAGGCGCCAGGCCGATGGATACCGTCAGCGACATCATCGCGACCACGACCGCGGCCGGCACACGGCCCGAAAGGCGCTTGGCCACCAGATAGGACGCACCGAAAGCGATGGCCGCGGCAACCTGGGACACATGGCCCGGGTCCAGAGGCCGGATCCCCGGACGCAGCACGATCATCGCGCCGATCAGTGCGACGCAGACTGCCGCGATGCGCCGCGCCGCCAGCTTTTCCCCCAGGAACAGCGCCGCACCCACCGTGACCATGATCGGATTGAGAAACCCGATCGCCGTCACCTCGGCCACGGTGATCCGCGACATCGCATAGAACCACGCGACGACGGCGATGACATGCAGCGCGCCGCGCAACCCGAACATGACCCAGACATGACCGGAAAAGCCGCGCCGCAGCGCCGGCAGCAGGATTGGGGTCAAGAAGGCCAGCCCGAAAAGGAACCGGATAAAGGCTGCCTGAGGCGCCGGCAGCGCCCCATCAAGGCCACGAACGATACCGTTCACCGCCACGAAGCACAGCCCCGTCAGCAGCATCCAGCCTATGCCGATCACATCGCGGCGGGTTTCCGGATCGATTTGCATGATCTGCAAATGACTGATTTCGCGGCCCGCCGCAAGTCTGTCACCCCATCGCCAGACGCCAGGCGATCACCCACATCACCGCACCGACCATCACATCAAGCACCTGCCACGCGCGTGGCCGGGCGAAGAACGGCGCCAAAAGCCGCGCACCATATCCCAGCGCGAAGAAGAACAGGAACGATCCGCTGATCGCCCCGGTGGCGAACATCGCCCGATTCGGCCATTGCGCCGATATCGCCCCCAGAAGCACCACCGTATCCAGCCAGACATGCGGGTTCAGCCAGGTCAGCGCCGCGACGGTCGCCAGCGTCGGCGACAGCGCCGCGCCCTGCCCGTGCGGCCGCAGCGCCGCGCCGCCGCGCCACGCCGAACGGAACGACACCAACCCGTAGCAGAACAGGAATACCACCCCGCCCCAGCGCATCGCAGGCACTAGCCAGGGAAGCCAGCCCCCCAGCCGGGCCATGCCGGTCACACCCAGCGTGATCAGCGCCGCATCCGAGGCGGCACAGAACAGGCAGACCGCAAGCACATGGCGGCCAAGTAGCCCCTGCCTGAGAACGAAAGCATTCTGGGATCCGATCGCCACGATCAGTGACAAACCTGCCCCGAGACCCGCAAGATAAGACGACATCAGCACCTCCGGACTTGCCGATGCCATGGCCTGCGAATTAATTGAAGTGAATTGACCTAAGTCGGATGAAGTATCGCTAATGCTGGATTACCGCGCCCTGCACGCCCTTGCCGAAATCTTGCGGCGCGGTTCCTTCGAGGCGGCGGCCCATGCATTGTCGGTAACTCCGTCGGCGATCTCGCAGCGGATCCGCCTGCTGGAGGAACGCTGCGGGTCGGTTCTGATCGATCGCGGACCACCGCTGCGCGGAACGCCTGCGGGATTGCGGCTCGCGTCGCATCTGGATCAGGTCAGATTGATGGAATCGGCACTGATGGGGGGCAGCGACACCGGATTGCCGGTTCTGAACATCGCCATCAACGCGGACAGCCTTGCAAGCTGGGCGATGGTGCCGCTGGCCGCCGCGCCCGGTCTGATCGACCTGATCATCGACGATCAGGACCACGCGCAGGACTGGCTGCGCAGCGGTCGCGTCGCCGCCGCGATCACGGCCGCGGCCACGCCGGTGGCCGGTTGCGACATTTTTCCGCTGGGACGCATGCGCTATCGCGCGACGGCCAGTCCGGATTTCGTCGCCCGCCATTTCCGCGGCGGCATCGATGCTGACACCCTGTCGCGCGCACCCGCGCTGCGCTTCAATTCAAAGGACGGCCTGCAGGATCGCTGGGTTGCAGCGTGGCTTGGCCGCAAGCTTGCCCTGCCATTTCACCGGATCCCGTCGTCGCAGGGCTTTGCCGAGGCCACCCGCCTCGGGATCGGTTGGGGGATGAACCCCGAGGCGATGATCGCTGGCGATCTTGGCAGCGGGCGGCTTGTCGACCTTGCTCCGGATCTTCCGCTGGACATCGGTCTTGTCTGGCAGGTCGCCCGGATCGCCGCGGATGCCTTGTCGCCGCTTACCACGGCGATCAGACGCGCCGCCAGGGTCAGCCTGTTGCCGGCGCAGGACCATACGGCAGCTACAGATAGCCCGCCGCGCGAAGCGACGCAAAAGACCTGAAGCAGAAGCGGCGCGATGGCCGGGGGCAGAGCCCCCGGTCATCGCCCCAGGCAATTAACCACACAGCTTACAGCTGTGCTGCCACCGTCTCAGACAGATCGAAATTGCCGGTGACGTTCTGCACGTCGTCATCATCCTCCAGCGCGTCAATCAGCTTCATCAGCTTCTGAGCCGTCTCGACGTCAGAGATTTCCGTCGGCGCCTGCGGTTTCCAGATCAGCTTCGTGGTCTCTGATTCGCCAAGCGCGGCCTCCAGCGCGGTCGCGACATCGTTCAGGTCGGTGTCGGCGCAATAGATCCAGTGACCATCCTCATCGCTTTCGACATCCGTCGCCCCGGCCTCGATCGCGGCCAGCATCACCGTGTCGGCGTCGCCTGCCGAGGCGGGATAGACGATCTCGCCGACCCGGTCGAACATGAAGCTGACCGAGCCCGTCTGACCCAGGTCGCCGCCCGACTTGGTGAAATAGCTGCGCACGTTGGATGCGGTGCGGTTGCGGTTGTCGGTCATGGCCTCGACCACCAGCGCGATCCCGTTCGGGCCGTAACCCTCATAGCGGATCTCTTCATAGTTCTCGGCATCACCGCCCTGCGATTTCTTGATGGCGCGGTCGATCACGTCCTTGGGGACGGAATTCGACTTGGCCTCTTTGACCGCCAGACGCAGACGCGGATTCTTGTCGGGATCGGGGTCCCCCATCTTGGCGGCGACGGTGATTTCCTTCGAGAGCTTGGAAAACAGCTTTGACCGCGCGGCGTCCTGACGACCCTTGCGATGCTGGATATTGGCCCATTTGGAATGACCTGCCATGGTCGTGATCCCTCGATAACTGTGAAATCCGGATTCGGGCGCTTTTAGTCCAGTGTCCGGCCCCATCGCAAGACGAACCCGAGGGGCAAGCCGTGCGTTGCCCTTCGGCACATCAGCAAGAGATGCATATGACACCCTCTCAGATCACGCTTTTCTCCATCTTCGCGCTGATGGTCGCGATCATGTTCTGGGGACGCTGGCGACACGACCTGGTCGCATTCGCGGGCCTGATGGCGGCAGTGCTGTTCGGCGTCGTACCCGCCGAACAGGCGTTTTCAGGCTTCGGCAACCCGACCACCATGATCGTCGCGCTGGTGCTGATCGCGACCGCGGGGCTGACCAGATCCGGTGCCGTCTCGCGGCTGACGCGGATGCTGGCGCGGGACGGGCGTTCGACGACCGGGCATATCCTTTTGTTCGGCAGTGTCGGCGGTCTGCTTTCGGGTTTCATGAACAATATCGCCGCGCTGGCCATGCTGATGCCCGTCGATCTGCAGACGGCACGCAAGGCCGGTCGCGCGGCCGGACTTACGCTGATGCCGCTTGCCTTCGCCACCATCCTTGGCGGGATGCTGACGCTGATCGGGACGCCGCCGAACCTGATCGTGTCCAGCTATCGCAATCAGGTGCTGGGAGAGCCTTACCGGATGTTCGATTTCCTGCCTGTCGGTGCCGCTGTCGCGACCGCCGGCATCGCGTTCATCGCCCTGATAGGCTGGCGGCTGATCCCGGTCCGTCGCCCCCAAGGTGACGGCGGTGGTGATCGTCCGCGACGCTATCTTGCGCGTCTGGTCGTGATCGAGTCTAGCAATGCCGTGGGGCAACGGATCCCCGATCTTCGCGACATCGCGCAGAAAGCCGGTGTGAGACTGGTCGGGATCATGCGTCACGGCCATCCCGTTGTTGACCAGCTTGACGAACTGACGCTCGCGCAAGGCGACGTGCTGCTGGTGCGCGCCGGCCCTGCCGCGCTGGACGAATACCGATCCGCCGAGAAACTGGCCTTTCCCGACGGGCGGCTGGAGCCGCGGGCGCGAAAGGATTCCGAAGGCCAAAGTCTGATCGAATGCCTGGTCCCGGTCGGGTCAGAGATAATCGGCCGCAACGCCCAGTCATTTGGCCTGGTCAATCGCTATGACAGTGTGCTGATCGGCATGCGACGGCGCGGCGTGGCGCTGCGCGACGCGCTGTCGCGTCAGCAGATCGCAGCTGGCGACCTGTTGCTGTTGCTGGTCCCCGAAAGCCGGGCCGAGGATGTGCTGCGCGCGTCCGGCGTCCTTCGGCTTGATGGTGGCAGCCTGCCGGTGCAACGCGAAGGCCACATGCTTAGCGCGATCCTGCTGTTCGCGCTGGCGGTTCTGGCCACCAGCCTTGGCTGGGTCAGCATGCCCATTGCGCTTGGCTGCGTCGTGATCGCCTATGTGCTGACCGGCGTCCTGTCGATCAACGAGCTTTACGATCATGTCGATTGGCCGGTGGTGGTTCTGCTGGGGTCGATGATCCCGTTGGGCCTGGCGCTGGACCAAACAGGCGGCACGGCCTTGATCGCGGGGCTGCTGGCGCGGGCAACCGACGGCTATCCGGCCTGGATCGCGCTGCTGCTTTTGATGATGGCGACGATGTTCCTGTCGGACGTGCTGAACAACAACGCCACGACAATCATCGCAGCCCCCGTCGGCATCCGCTTGGCGCAGCAACTGGAGGTGCAGCCCGACGCCTTCCTGATGGGGGTCGCGGTCTCGGCCGCATGCGCGTTCCTGACCCCGATCGGGCACCAGAACAACACGCTTATCCTTGGACCCGGGGATTATCGCTTCGGCGATTACTGGCGGATGGGCCTGCCGCTGGAGGTGATCGTTCTGGCCGTCTCGATCCCGATCCTGCTGATTGTCTGGCCTCTCTAGCGACCGACGATCCGCCCCTGATTGAAAAGCGCCGGCATTGTTGCCGACGCTGTCAGGTGAAGCGTTGTCCTTGGCGAACCCGTCGGTCAGATTGCCGCGCTGATCCCCAGAATACGGCGGATCTCGCCTTCGCGGGTCAGCCCGTGTGCCTTCAGATCCTCATCGCTGGTGCGGTGCAGACGTTCGAGGGCGCGCATGCGCGGACCTGACTCGGCCAGCTGCACGAGAAAGCGCCCGGTCGCGACGAAGGGTGCCGCCAATGCGCCGCCGATTCCGGCAAGTGGCCTGCGTTCGATGGTTGCGGTGTTGGCCATTTGGAAACTCCTTGTATCGTACAAAGCCGTTTCCTCCCTGCCCCTGAATATTGTGCAGTCGCAGCATACGCGCAAGCAGCAATGCTGCATGGCAGCAATGCAGACACATCAATTCTTGAATATCAAGGCGTTAAAGTGGCCAGACGATCGGAATGACGATGGATGCCGTGATCGCCATCAGCAGGTTCAGCGGCAAGCCGACCTTGATGAAATCGGCGAAACGATAGCCACCGGGACCATAGACCAACGTGTTGGTCTGATACCCGATCGGAGTTGCGAAACTGGCGGACGCCCCCATCATCACCGCAATCACCAGCGGGCGCGGATCGACCCCCAGCTGACCGGCCAGCGAAATCGCGACCGGGGTCACGATCACCGCCACGGCGTTGTTCGTCACCGTCTCGGTCAGGGCCGTCGCCAGAAGATAGACAGCAAGGATCAGACCCCAATGCGGAACCTCGGCCAGCCACGGCGCGACCCTCGTCACGACCAGTTCCACTGCGCCCGAATTCTCCAGCCCTGCCCCAACCGCCAGCATCGCGAAAATCAGCGCCATCAGCCTGCCATCGACAAACCCCAGCGCCTCGTCCGCGTCGATGCAGCGGGTGCCCAGCACCACGGCCACGCCGATAAAGGCCAGCAGCAGGATCGGCGCCACATTGAAGGCAGACAGGATGACCACACCTGCCAGCGTCGCCACCACGATCGGTGCGTGCTTGCGCCTGAAGGCGCGGTCGGACGGCGCGGTAACCTCGACCATCTCCATGTCGCTGGCCAGACGCTGGATATCGGCCGGCGCGCCTTCAAGCAGCAGCGTATCACCCACCCTGACCACCAGATCGTCCAGCTGTCGGCCGATATTCTGGTTCTTGCGGTGCGCCGCCAGCACATAGACACCATAGCGGCGGCGCAGACGCATCGATCCAAGGCTGCGTCCGATCATGTGACAACCGGGTGTGATCAGCACCTCGACGGTCGAGGTCTGGACCGAACTCAGCTTGTCCACCATCCGCAGGTCCTTGTGGCTTTGCAGCCCCAGCACCTCGGACATGGGGGTTCGCAGCACCACGCGGTCGCCCGGTTCCAGCTGCACGGCCGCAAGATCGCGACGCAGCGATGCGTCACCGCGCAACACGTCGATCACCCGCGCCGTGTCACGGGTAAAGATGTCCACCTCGTCCAGGGCCTTGCCGATCAGCGCCGAATCCTCGGGAATCGCGACTTCGGTGAAGAACTTCATCTTCGAACGGCCAGACATCAGCTGCGACATCGAATCCCGCTCGGGCAGAAGACGCGGGGCGAAGATCAGCAGATAGATGACGCCCACGATCGCCATGGGCAGGCCAACCGGCGTGATCTCGAAGATCGAGAACGGCTCCAGTCCGGAACTGCGCGCGACACCGTCCACCAGCAGGTTCGTCGAGGTGCCGATCATCGTCATCGTGCCGCCCAGAATTGACAGATATGACAATGGGATCAGCAGTTTGGACGGAGAACTTCCCATTTCCTTGGCAAGCTGCATGAAGATCGGCATCATCACCACGACCAGCGGAGTGTTGTTGACGAAGGCCGACATCGTACAGACCACGCAGGACACCAGCCCCAGCGTCAACAACGGCCGGGTGCCCGCATGCCGCGCGGCGTTCTGCCCGATCCAGTCCAGCGCCCCGGTCCGCACCAGTCCGCCGACGATGATGAACATGAACGCAATGGTCCATGGGGCCGGGTTCGACAGCACCCCCGCAACATGTTCGACATCAAGGATGCCGAACGCAAGCAACACCACCGCACCAAGGATCGCCGTCACCTCGGGCGGATAGGTCTCGCGGATGAAGAGGGTCAACATACCGGCGATGATGAAGATCGTGGTGACCGCAGAAAGGGTTCCGGTCAGTTCAATTCCGAACATTCACATCTCGCATTTCCGGTCAGAACCTGACCCGCCGAAAGCATCTTGCGCCGATTCTAAGGGACGCTGCAAGCAGGCAAGAACGCAATTCATCTCAGCCTTCGGCAGGCTGGTTCACCGAATGGCTGGGCGCCAGGCGACCGCCCACGCGCACGGGCTCGATCCGCCGCGACAAGCCTGTCCGGTCGTCGGTCTCGACCAGCACGCCGCACAGCGTCGCCTCGCCCTCGGCGGGGCTGAAACGGTCGCGAACCATGCCGGTGACAAAGCGGCGCATGGGTTCTGTCTTTTCCATCCCGATGACGCTGTCATAGTCGCCGCACATCCCGGCATCGGTCAGATAGCCCGTGCCCCGCGGCAGAACCTGCGCATCCGCTGTCGGAACATGGGTATGCGTGCCAACGACCAGGCTGGCGCGCCCGTCGCAGAAATGGCCGATGGCCATCTTCTCGCTTGTGGCCTCGGCATGGATATCGACCACGGCAGCCTGAACCATGCCGCCCGGCGGGTGTGCCCGCAAGACACTATCCAGCGCCGAGAACGGATCGTCATAGGGTCGCGACATGAATACCTGGCCCAACGCCTGCGCAACCAGGATCTTGCGCCCCCGCGCGTCGCTGAATACCCCCGCTCCGCGCCCGGGCGCCTCTTTCGCGTAGTTCAGCGGCCGAAGGATCCGGGGATCCTTCTCGACATGGGTCAGCATGTCCTTTTGGTCGAAGGCGTGATCCCCCAGCGTCAGGCAGTCCGCCCCGGCTTCAAGAAGTAGCTGCGCGTGGCCCGCAGTCACGCCGCGTCCGCCACTGGCGTTCTCGGCATTCACGATGACGAAATCCGCCCTGAGCTGCTTTCGCAGCACGGCAAGACCCTCGCTGATCGCTCGGCGGCCGGCCCGCCCCATGACATCGCCAAGAAACAGAATACGCATGCCGCCTGAGTATGGCAAAGCCGCCAGACGCTCAAGCACGATCGGGACGGGTGCCGGCGATGCCGAGGGACGCAATGTGAAACTCTTGATTCTTGACCCGAATTCACGCCGGCCCCTGCCCGGCAGCGTGGGCCGACCGGCGTCAGGCAACGAAGATCAGGCGGTTCTCGCATGAAAAGGGTGATGACAGAGTATCAGGTGTCTTGCCTGGCTCCTTTAACCCGCTACCCGAGCGGGCTGCCGAAGCGCGGCTCACACATGATTCCACAGAACCTGACCGCGCCTGTCGCCGAAGCCCTCCGACCGATCTGGCGGAAGAAACATCCGACCGCCATCAAAGCCTACAACCGCATGCGCCAGATTTTCACCGAAGGCAGGTTCATGGGATGCGACTGTGCCCCCTTCGAGCTTGAAGCCGCCACCCGGATTCTCGGCGAGGCGCACCACGTCTCGACGCCGATCAGGGCAACGCCGTGCCAGGAAGTGCCCGCGTTTTATGCCCGGTTCGGAGACGCATTCAGCGACGAATGCCTGCGGTTCATGTTGCTCACCCTCGTGCGCCTCGACGGATGTGTCGGCGCGAGGCATTCCGAGATCAGCGACGGCATCTGGACGGTGCCCGCCGAAAGGATCAAAGGAACCGAAGGCACGGTCCGAGATTTCCGCGTTCCCCTTTCAGCCGAGGCGCAAGCTGTTGTCGATCGACTGAAGCCATTTACCGAAGATCTGATCTTCGCACCAAGCGGAAAGGCGATCAGCAGCAACGCCCTCGCCTACCGTCTTGACCACATGAAGGAGCCCGGCCGGCCGCATGGTTTCCGCACCAGCTTCAGGACATGGGTCCAGGACACCGACGCCTGCAGCTGGGAGGTTTCAGAAACGGTCCTCGGCCACACGGTCGGGAACAAGGTCGAGCGCAGCTATGCCCGGTCGGACCTACTCGAGCGCCGGCGCACAGTCATGGAAGCGTGGGCTCGTCACGTCACCGGTCGGCACTCTGCGACCGTGGTGAACTTGCGAGGCGATTAGTGCGGCGAGAAGCCTCAAAATGAACCACTCAATTCGCACTTGGCGCAATGGCTGCTAGCCATTGAATCTTTTGGGCTTCGATCGGCTCTGATCCTCGACTGCAAATCGCGCACACAACCCAGCGGGTGTGCACACTAACGGGTTGCGCGCCGCCAGTTGTGTCTTTTACAGTCTATGCAAATTTAGAAATACGTTAAGATCATCAACAAAACGCTGGTCTAGAGGGGTAGGCTACCAATGGCAGACGTCGACACATTCGCATGGTATCTCGGACAGCTGGATCTTATTGACCCCGGAACGCCCGGCACCGAGACACCCGGAGCAAGGGACGCATCGGTGATCGCAGGCACATATGGCGACAGTTCGAGCCCGCTTTTTCAAGACGTAACCGCTCTCACGTCTTTCAACGACGAAGCTGACACAGTTACCAACGCCGATCATAACGCGGGCAGCTCAGGCGACGGTCTGCGTTTTGATTTGGGCGGTGGCGAGCAGAGTTATCCGCTGGATTTCATGGCGCGGTATGACGTCAGCATCGAATGGAATGACGGCACGACAGCTGAAAAAGCACTCTGGGTGGTTCAGACCCCTGACGGACATACCTTCTTGCTGGCGAATGGGAACGATCCCGACTTTGCGACGAAAGCTGTTGAATCGGCCACGCTAGCAGTTCGAACGGATAGCTTAGGATCAGGCCCCGCGTTCACTGGCTATAACATGGCGCAAACCTATCACGAGCTCGAGAGCATTGCCTGCTTCACTCGGGGCGTCCTGATTGAAACCGACAAAGGCGCCCGTCCTATCGAATGTCTTCAGGTGGGCGACTTGGTTCAAACCAAGGACAACGGACTGATGCCAATTCGTTGGATCGGAAGCAGCAAAATTCTGCCTCAATCGCTCGCACGGAAGCCAAATCTGCGTCCGATTCGGATCGTCGCGGGAGCACTTGGAGCAAACAGTCCCTCACAAGATCTTCTGCTGAGCCCGCAGCACCGTGTCCTCGTGCGCTCGGTCATCGCCCGTCGCATGTTTTCAACCGACGAAGTACTTGTTGCTGCAAAGCAATTGATTGCTGTCGAAGGCATCGATTGGGCTCATGACATCCGCGAAGTCGACTACTTCCACCTGCTGCTGGATAGCCACCAGGTGATTTTTTCGAACGCAGCGGAAACGGAAAGCATGTACCTTGGCGCCGAAGCTAAGAAATCCGTCGGGGAGGCGGCTGTCGAAGAGATCATGCAGATTTTCCCTGAACTCAAGGATGAGAATGGTCTGGCGCTAGCTGCATTCGCGAGACCGGTTCCAAAAGGACGGGAGGCGAGAGGTCTGGCTAGTCGGCATGCGCGAAACAATAAGGCGCTAGTCTAGCACGGGCACCCACGCGTAGGGCCAATGCCTCACCAAGACACCGACG
Organism: Paracoccus maritimus; assembly: GCF_025195095.1. Classification (GTDB taxonomy): domain Bacteria; phylum Pseudomonadota; class Alphaproteobacteria; order Rhodobacterales; family Rhodobacteraceae; genus Paracoccus; species Paracoccus maritimus. The sequence goes on from NZ_JANAVZ010000003.1 coordinate 302,895, forward strand.
CCTGCAGCCGGGAAGTTTCAGAGACTGTCTTAGGCCACACAGCCGGGAAAAAGGTCGAGCGCAGCTATGCCCGGCCTGACCTGCTAGGCTCCAGACCCATTGATTTCAGGCGATTGGCATGATTCAGGCTCCGCAAGACCGTGCACCGCGATCGAGACAGGATCCGATCCCGCGGCGCCCACGCCGAGAGAGCCACAATCCCATCCTGACCACAGCTGCAATACACGCGGAAGGGTCGGCATGGTCAGTCAGTCTTGCGAATCAACCAAGCCAAGTGATCAGAGCCGACGAAAGCACCGCTAAATGCTTGGGGGGGCTGGCTGGGGGGCTGGGATAACGGATTTCCGTTTTTCCTAACTCTACCAAGGGCATTTGGTGCCGGTTGCAGGAATCGAACCCGCGACCTTCTGATTACAAATCAGCTGCTCTACCTGCTGAGCTAAACCGGCAATGACAGGGCTAGACCGCCTGCCCGATTGCGATACCGCGACGTGCGGGCTTACGCAACCCAAGCTTGGCGCGAGCCAGCAGAACGACCGCAAGAATTCCGACCCCCATCACCAGCAGCCCGGCCGGTGCCGCATTGCCAAGATCTTCAAGGCTGGCCTTTTCATGGACGCGGGTTGCCAGGGTTTCGTAATTGAATGGCCGCAAGAGCAGCGTCGCGGGCAGTTCCTTGCAGCAATCGACAAAGACCAGCAGCAAGGCCGACCCGACCGATCCCTTCATCAACGGCAGGAACACGTCGCGCAGCACCGCGGCATTGTCGCGCCCCAGCGACCGTGCGGCCATCGGCAGCGACGGCGGCACGCGGGTAAAGGCACCGTCCACCGCGCCCTGCGCGATCGCGAAGAAGCGCACCAGATAGGCAAAGACGATTGCGGTGCCGCTGCCGGTCAGGATCAGGCCGGGATCGGTTCCGGTCAGCGCCAGCCAGCCATCGGCGACGCGATGATCCAGCGCCGCCAGCGGGATCAGGATGCCGACCGCCAGCACGGCGCCAGGTGCAGCATATCCCACCGTCGTGACGGGCAGCAGCAGCCGCGGCAAGGCACGGCCCGACAACCTCACGCCATAAACCATGACCAAGGCCAGGAACACCGTCAGGATCGACGCCGTTCCGCCAAGGCTGATCGTGTGCCAGGCCGCCAGCCCCAGGCCCGGCGTCACCCACCCCTGAGGATAGGCCAGCGCATAGCTGAGGATCACGCCGACCGGCAGAACGAAACCCAGCGCGAACGGGAATGCGCAGGCCAGCCCCGCGGCGACTGCGGCGAAGCCCGTCAGACGCTGCCGGATGATCGGCCTGGGCTGGCGGGCGCTTTGATGATAGCGCGCGTTTCTGCGCCCGAACCGTTCCCACAATGCAAGCACGATGACAACGATCAGGATGACGCAGGCGATCTGGGCCGCACCGCCCGCATTGCGCCGCTCGAGCCAGGTTGTGAAGATCCCGGTGTTCAGGGTCTGCACGCCGAAATAGCTGACCACCCCGTAATCCGCGACGGCCTCCATCATTGCGATGGCCGATCCGGCGACGATGGCAGGGCGTGCCAGCGGCAAACCGACTCGCCGGAACAGCCCCCACGGCCCGGTTCCCAGCGCCCGTGCGACCTCGTAGGCGCTGCCTGATTGTTCCTGCAGCGCGGCCCGTGTCAGCAGATAGACATAAGGATACAGCGCGGCAGCAAGGACCAGGATCGCCGCCTCGATCGATCGGATATGCGGAAACCAGTAATCGCGTGCGCTGGTCCAACCGAACCAGCCGCGCAGCGCGGTCTGCACCGGTCCGCTGTAGTCCAGGAAATCGGCCAGCGCATAGGCACCGATATAGGCTGGAACCGCCAATGGCAGCAGCAAAAGCCATTCCAGTGCGCGGCGTCCCCGAAATTCATACATGCCGACCAGCCATGCCGATCCGGCCCCCATCGCCGCCGCGAGCGCGCCGGTTCCCGCCGTCAGGATCACCGTGTTCAGCATGTAGCGCGGCATCACCGTCGCCAGCAGATGCGGCCAGATGTTGTCGGCCGGGGCCAGCGCCATCCACGCCACCGCCGCGACCGGCATCAGCACCAGCGCCGCGATCACGACGGCGGCGATCGACCAGCCGCGCCCGCCGCCCGGCCGAAGCGCATGATCGTGGTTGCGTCGCCGGTCTGGGCGCTCGGGTGCAGGGGCAGGGTCGCTCATAACTTCGGCGATACTGCAAAGCGGTTTGACTGTCCACGAATGCTGGCTAGTCTGCGCGCGCGACAGCAACGGGACAGAACATGACGAATGACGGAACGGCGCGCATGCAGATGGTATTCCACCTTGGCGTGCACGGCACGGACGGAGACCGGCTGCTGAAGACGCTGCTGAACAATCGCGACTGGCTGCTGCGGAACGAGACCGAGATCGTGTCGCCCGCCCGCCACCGCGGCCTGCTGGAAGAGGCGATGATGGCCTTGAACGGCGCTGCGGCCACGCCCGAGATGCAGCAGATCATGCTGGATGCGATGCTGGAGACCGAGGCACCGCAGCGGGTCGTGATGTCATCGCCGACATTGCTGGGGACGCCCGCCCGCGCCGTTTCGCGTGAAGGGCTGTATCCGCAGATCGGATCCCGCTCAGCGGCACTGGCCGGGCTGTTCGCGGATGCGCATGCGGAGTTCTTTGTCGCGATCCGCAACCCGGCCGTTCTGCTGTCGAAACTGACGCATCTGAACAACGGCGGTTACGCGGCCATGATGCAGGGTGCCGACCCGCGCAACCTGCGCTGGCGCGACACGATCCAGCGGCTGGTCAGATCCGCGCAGGGACGACGGGTGGTCATCTGGTGTCACGAGGACGTGCCGCTGATCTGGCCCGAGCTTGTGCGCCTGATCGGCGACATCCCACCCGAAGCGCCGCTATCGGGCGCGCTTCTGTACATGCAGGAACTGCTTGGCGAGGCAGGGATGGCGCGGCTGAACGCCGAACTTGGCGGCCGGGACCAACTGTCGATCGCGCAGCGCCGCGAGATCCAGACCGCCATCCTGCAGGACCAGTTGCCGCCCGACGCGGCGGACGAAGAAATCAACCTGCCCGGCTGGACCCAGGACCTGGTGGACCAGATCACCCGCGACTATCATGCCGATGTCGCAGAGATCGCAGTCTTGCCGGGCGTCGAATTCGTGCTGCCATAGGCCCCTGCCCCGGCGGTCCCGCCGCCGGTACGGGGACCGGCGGCATCGGATCATCCCATTCCCAGCGCGGTCTTGTACATCTCCAGAATGGCCTCTTCCTCGGCCACGTCGTCGCGGTCGCGCTTGCGCAGGGCCACAATCTTCTTCATCACCTTGGTGTCATAGCCGCGCGCCTTCGCCTCGGCCATGATTTCCTTCTGGCGCTCGGCGATATCCTTCTTTTCGGCTTCCAGCTGTTCGAACTGTTCGATGAACTGGCGCAATTCGTCGGCGGCGACGCCATAGGCTTGATCGTCCTGCATCGGTCTTTTCTTCCTTCCTGTCCTTGCCGGACCCTGCCTCGGTTGGTCCGGCCATCGCGCAAGACTGTTAGGCGCTCTTGTTCCGGGGCGCAATCGCCGCTAGGCCATCGGGCGCGGGATCCACGGATCGCAGCAGACAGGAGCGCGCGATGAATGTATTCGAGATCGTCATCTGGGCCGGTGCGGCGCTGACCCTGGCCGGGCTTGCGGCACTGATCTGGTGCATCCTGACGGTGGCGCGCGCACGCCGCGCCGGGCTGGACGACCAGGCCCTGAGGATCAAGATGCGCGGCGTCATCGCCGTCAACATGGGCGCCCTTGCGGCATCGACAATCGGCCTGATGCTGGTCGTCGTCGGTATCTTTCTGGGGAAGTGAAACGTCGACCCGTTCTTGACGCATTCCCTTTCAGGAATATATCTTTCCCCGGAACAGATGGAGCCTTCGATGAACCCTGACTGGATCGCCGGACTGATCGGCGGATTGATGATCGGCTGCGCTGCTGCCGTGTATCTGCTGGGAAACGGCCGGATCATGGGGGCCAGCGGGCTTCTGGGCGGACTGGTGGACGGCACGGGGCGCAGCAACATGGTTGAACGCGCGGTCTTCATCGCCGCGCTGATCGTGGCCCCCGCGCTGCTGGTGCTGATCGGCGCGGCCGAGCGTTCGGCGCCCATCGCTGGCAGCGGCATCCTGGTGCTTGCCGGACTTCTGGTTGGCTTCGGGACGCGGCTTGGGAACGGGTGCACGTCGGGGCATGGCGTCTGCGGCATTTCGCGATTTTCGCGCCGGGGCATCGTGGCCACACTGGTCTATCTGTTCACCGGCGGCATTGCCGTGATCGTCGCGCGGGCGCTGGGATGGACGGCATGATGCGGCTTGTCATCGCGGCGCTTGCGGGCGCGCTGTTCGGGACGGGCCTGCTGATCTCGGGCATGACCGACCCGGCAAAGGTGCAAGGCTGGCTTGATGTGTTTGGAAACTGGGATCCGACGCTTGGATTCGTGCTGACCGGTGCGATCCTGCCGATGCTGGTCGCCTGGCGTGTTGCCGCCCGGCGCCGCACCGCCCTGACGGGTACGGAATTGCCGCCGCCCCCACCGCAGAAGATCGACGGGCGGCTGATCGCCGGGGCTGCGCTGTTCGGCCTTGGTTGGGGCCTTTCTGGCCTGTGCCCCGGACCCGCAATGGCCTCGCTTGGCTTCGGCGGCGTGCCGTTCCTGATCTTCTTCGCCGCGATGGTGGCGGGAATGCTGCTGTTCTCGGTCTGGAACCGCCGCGCATGAGGGCGCTGATCCAGCGTGTGACTGACGCTTCGGTCGAGGTCGAGGGGCGGATCGTAGGTCAGACGGGACCGGGGCTTCTGGTGCTGGTCTGCGCGATGCGGGGCGATCAGGAAGAAACTGCCGACAAGCTGGCCGCGCGGATCGCGAAGCTGAGGATCTTTCAGGACGAGGCGGGAAAGATGAACCGTTCGGTCCTGGATATCGGCGGCGGCGCGCTGGTGGTCAGCCAGTTCACCCTGGCGGCGGATACGCGTACCGGCAACCGTCCCGGATTTTCCGCCGCCGCCGCGCCCGAGGACGGGCGGCGGCTGTATGAATATTTCACCATCAGCCTGCGTGGCCAGGGCATCCCGGTCGAAACCGGCATCTTCGGTGCCGACATGAAGGTGCGGCTTCTGAACGACGGCCCGGTCACGATCTGGCTGGACAGCGCAGACCGCGCTTGACTTGTCCGGCCCGAACCTCCATCTGTCCCACGTCGCAACCCGCTGCCGCGTGAGCAGCCGCGAGGAATCGCCAGGGCCGCGGCACATCATCCAGTTTCCCACTCACGCGGGGAGGCTTGCAGGCACTCTCGTATTTCGCCTGCACCCCTGCTGATCGCCGCGCGATGATGCGCGGCCCCTGCCCTTGCGCCCGATACGAGGGGTGTCGGGGATGAAAGTCCTTTATGGAAAACCAGAATAATCGTCGCCGCCCCTCGCGTGGCGGCAAATCCCGCCCCGGTCATGCCTACGCCGCCCCGAACGAGGGGCGCCGCGCCCCCGCCCGCGACCCGCTTCCCACCGGCCCCTTCGCCGACATGGGCATCGACCCGCGGATCAATGCCAATATCGCCGCGATGGGGCTGAACAAGCCCACGCCGATCCAGGATCAGGCGATTCCGGCCGTGGTCGGCGGACGCGATGTGCTGGGCCTTGCACAGACCGGCACCGGCAAGACCGCCGCGTTCGGCCTGCCGATGCTGACCCGGCTGATCAAGTTCGGCAAGAAGCCCGACCCGAAGACATGCCGGGCGCTGATCCTGGCCCCCACGCGCGAGTTGGCGACCCAGATCGCCACCAATATCGACGCCTATGCCGAAGGCACGCCGATCCGGTCCTTCCGCGTCGTCGGCGGCGCCTCGATCAACGTCCAGACCGAGCGGATGTCGCGCGGCGTGGACGTGCTGATCGCGACGCCGGGCCGACTGATGGACCTGATCGAACGCCGCGCGATCGACCTGTCGGCCACCACCTATCTGGTGCTGGACGAGGCCGACCAGATGCTGGACATCGGCTTCATCCACACGCTGCGCAAGATCGCGCGGATGCTGCCCAAGGAACGTCAGACGCTGATGTTCTCGGCCACCATGCCGAAGCTGATGTCGGAATTGTCGGACACCTATCTGACCGATCCGGTCAAGGTTGCTGTCAACCCGCCGGGCAAGGCCGCCGACAAGATCGACCAGGGCGTGCATTTCGTGTCGCAGGGCGACAAGGCGACGCTGCTGGCCGAATATCTAGCCAAGCATCCCGGCGAATTGTCGATGGTCTTCGGCCGCACCAAGCATGGCTGCGAGAAACTGTCCAAACTGCTGGACAAATGGGGCTTTTCGGTCGCCGCGATCCACGGCAACAAAAGCCAGGGTCAGCGCGAACGGGCGCTGCAGGCCTTCCGCAAGGGCGACACGCAGGTGCTGGTGGCAACCGATGTCGCGGCGCGCGGGCTGGATATTCCCGAGGTCGCGCATGTCTATAACTACGACCTGCCGAATGTCGCGGAAAACTATGTCCACCGTATCGGCCGCACTGCACGTGCCGGACGCGATGGACGCGCGGTCGCGTTCTGCGCCCCGGCCGAACTTGGCGAACTGCGCGCCATCGAGAGGGCGATGAAATCGTCGATCACGGTCATCGGCGGCGAAGTTCCGGCCGCAACGGCACCTGCGGGTCGCGGCGGTGCACCGCGCGGTCGCGGCAAGCCGATAGACGGCGGGGGCAACAAACGGCCAGCGCGCCGCACCTCGCGCCAGCCGCGCAGCCGTCAGGCCAAGGCCTGATTCTATCAAAGGAAAGGGCCGTAGGATATTGATCCTGCGGCCCTTTTTTATGCCGCCCGAAGACGCAGCCGCGGCAGCGACAGGGCCGCCGACACCCAGGCAAGCCCCGCGCACAGCGCGATCGCCGGGACCATGGTGGCGGCCGAATTGTCCATGAACGGCCCTGTCACGACGATCATCGCGCCGCCGGTCAGCATCTGGATCGTGCCTCCAAGCGATGACGCCATGCCTGCGATGTCGGGATGTGGATCCAGCGACATGACCATCGCGGTCGGTATCACCAGTCCCAGACAGGCGTTGGCGACAAACAGCCCCGCTACCACCACCGGCAACGCATCGGCGCCGGACCAGACCAACCCGGTCAGCAGCAGGGTCAGCGCCGCAAAGCCGGTGATCGCCAAGGCGATAACCCGCTCCATCCCGAAGCGCGCGGCCATCGGCCCTGCGAACTGCGAGGCGGTGAAGAAGCCGATCGCGTTGATCGCGAACGCGATCGAGAAGCCGGTCGGGCTTAGCCCGTATTGACGCGTATAGACGAAGCTGGCCGTGGACAGGAACACGAAGAAACTGGCCATGCCAAAGCCGCCGATCATGGTCAGACCCATGAAGCGGCGGTCGCCCAGAAGCCTTTTCGCCCCCGACAGCATCGGCGCAAGACGGACCGGGCGACGGTTTTCGGTGGGCAGGGTTTCCGGCAGGACGAACAGGATCAGGCACAGGCTCAGCAGTGCGGCGGCGGCCAGAACGCCGAAAATCTCGCGCCAGCCGCCCCATGCCATGACCAGCGATCCGGTCAGCGGGGCCAGCATCGGTGAAATCGAGATGACGATCATGATCGCCGCCATCATCTTCGCGGCCGCCGGTCCAGTCGCCAGATCGCGGATCACCGCCCGCGGCACCACCATCAGCGTCGCCGAGCCCAGCCCCTGCACCGCACGCGCGGCGATCAGCCAGCCGATCGACGGCGCCAGTGCTGCGGCGATCGTCGCCACCAGAAAGATAACCACACCGATTACCAGCGGCCGCTTGCGCCCGACCGCATCGGCCATCGGGCCATAGATCATCTGGGCGATCCCGAAGGTCACGAAGTAGGCTGTCAGGGTCAGCGCGGCGCCAGTTTCGGTCGTATCCAGATCGCGCGCGACCTGAGGCAAAGCGGGCAAATACATGTCGACCGCGAACGGACCGACGGCGGCAAGAAGCCCCAGGATCAGGGCCATGCGAAACAACGGGTCACGCATCGTAAAAAACCTGTTTTGAAGTCATGGAAAAGGCGGCGCAGAATCGCGCCAAGGGGAATATCGCCGCCGCCGTGCCGAAGAATATGCCAGAAACGGCCAGCGGCCGCAAACCGAACTGGCAGCATCTTGCCGCCGAAGGAGCGCGCGGCTATCTGCTGCCGCCATGGCGAAGCTGTATTTCCACTATTCGACGATGAATGCAGGCAAAAGCACCCTGCTTCTTCAAGCGTCCTATAACTATCGCGAACGCGGCATGGGCACGCTGCTGCTGACCGCGGCGCTGGACAGCCGCGCGGGCCAGGGCAGGATCGCCAGCCGCATCGGCATCGCGGACGAGGCACTGACATTCAGCGCCGAAAGCGACATGTTCGCCCTGGTCAGCCAGCACCGCGCGGGTTGCGACTGCGTCTTCATCGACGAGGCGCAATTCCTGTCCAGGGACCAGGTCTGGCAGCTGGCCCGGATCGCCGACGACCTGAACATTCCCGTCATGTGCTATGGGCTGCGGGTCGATTTCCGGGGCGAGCTGTTTCCCGGCTCGGCCGCGCTGCTGGCGCTTGCCGACGACCTGCGCGAGGTTCGCACGATCTGTCATTGCGGCAGAAAGGCTACCATGGTCATTCGCCGCGACGAATCCGGCCACCCGATCACCGAGGGCGCCCAGGTCCAGGTCGGCGGCAACGAAGTCTATGTCTCGTTGTGCCGCCGCCACTGGCGCGAGGCCACCGGCGGCTGAAGCGCGCGCGGCCCTTGCCGAAATTCATCCCCCCTGCCAATCTGAGACGAAGGGAGAGGGGCACATGGACATCGATCCGACGGCACGCACGCGGCTTGATTCGGCCGAAATGGGAGTGATCGCGCACCTTTATCGCGGGGAGATCTATCGTTCGACATTGTGGCGCACCCGCCTCGACACCACCACGAACTGGTCGGTGGTCACGCTGGGGGTCGCCCTGTCCATCGCATATTCCTCTCCTCAGGCATCGCCCCTGCCACTGGTGCTTGTCGGCATCCTGATCTTCTTTTTCCTGATGCTCGAGGCGCGGCGCTATCGCTATTTCAACGTCTGGCGGGCGCGTTGCCGCTGGATGGAGCTGCATTTCCTGGCGCCGATGCTGACCGAGGGCGATCTGCATCTGGAGGAAGGCTGGCAGAACCGACTGGCCGAGGATTACCGCCATCCAACCTATCATGTCAGCTTCTGGACCGCTGTCGGGCGCCGGATCAGGCGAAACTATTTCTGGATCCTGCTGATTCAGACAATCGCCTATCTGGGCAAACTGATGGTGCATCCCGTGCCGCTGGAAAGTGTCGGGCAGTTTCTGGAACGCGCGTCGATCGGCCCGCTTCCGGGATGGATGGTTCTGGGCGTCGGCGCGCTCTATTGCGCGGCGCTGGGGGCCATCGCGCTGATCAGCGGTCGCGCCGATGCGCAGCGCGCGAAGATGCGGCAGGATCCGTTGGGAATGGGTTGATCGCGAACGACAATCATCGCCCGCGTTTCTACCACGCCTGTCGGGCAGGTTTCACCCCTGTGGCGTCATCGCCTTGCGCTGCCGGTTGCGTTCCAGCCCCAGCCGCCGCTCGCGCCAGATGATCAGGATGCCCGCTAGGATCACGACGGCGGCGCCGATCACCACGGTCAGTGTCGGCACCTCGTGAAACACGAAGAACCCGATCGCCAGTGCCAGGATCATCGAGGCATATTCGAACGGCGCGATCAGCGAAGCGTCCGCAAAACGATAGGACGATGTCAGCAGGATCTGCCCAAGCCCGCCAAGAAGCCCGGTCAGCACCAGCAAGCCGAATGTGGTCGGATCGGGAAGCACCCAGCCGAACGGAATGGTCGCAAGGCTGAGCACTGCGGATGTGACCGAGAACCAGAAGACGATTGCCGATGTGCGCTCGTCCTGAACCAGCCTGCGCACGAAAATCTGCGCCAAAGCCGCGCAGGTCGCACCACCAAGCGCGACAACGGCACCAAGCTGGCGACGATAATCCTGCGCCCCGGCCTCAAGCCGCAGTTGTGGCGACAGGACGATCAGCACGCCGATCAGCCCCAGTCCGACCATCCCCAGCCGGAACAGCCGCACATCCTCGCCCAGAAACATCGCCGCGAAGACCACCACTAGCAAGGGCGCGGCATAACCGATCGCGGTGACTTCGGGAAACGACAGCAGCGAGAGCGCCCAGAATCCCAGCCCCATTGCCGCCGTGCCTATGATGCCGCGATAGAAATGCCCCATCGGACGAAATGTCGTCAGCCCCGTCGCAAGCTCTCCGCGCCACCACAACCAGACCAGAATCACCGGGATCGCGAAGAACGACCGAAAGAATACCTGCTGTCCCGGCGGCACCCCCAGCCCGTCCTGCGACGTGGCCTTGACCAGCGCCGCCATCAGCGTGAACACCGCGACACTGCTGCATTTCAGCGCGATGCCCAGAAGCGGGCGTTCAGAGGTCAGGGACATTTGCGATCTGCCGGTCTGCGGGGAACGGCGCGCGAACGCACGCCCAGCCCGATGGCTAGGCCGCGCGCAGTCCGGCGTCAAGCATCGACAAATCGCGCAATCCGATCACTTTCGCATGGCTTCCCAAGCAGGCGCGTTGCGGGGCGCAAGACCATCATGTAACCATCCTGCCCAAACAGGCAAAGGATCTCCCATGCGCGCATTTCTGCTGAGGCTGGCCGCCCTGCTGTGTCTGACCGCACCCGCGAACGCCTTCGACACCAATGCCGGCACGGCGTGGGTCTATGATGTGGCGACCGGCACCGTGCTGATGGAAAAAAACGCCGATCAGTCGATCCCGCCTGCCTCGATGTCGAAGCTGATGACAACCTACATGCTGTTCGAGGCGCTGCACGAAGGCCGCGTGCAGATGGACACGCGCTTGCCCGTCTCGACCAAGGCGCGGCAGATGAAGGGTTCGACCATGTTCCTGAACGAACAGGATCGTCCCACGGTCGAGGAACTGATCAAGGGCATCATCGTGCTGTCCGGCAACGATGCCTGCGTGGTCGTGGCAGAGGGACTGTCGGGAACCGAGGCCGCCTTTGCCCGCCAGATGACCGAGAAGGGCAAAGAGCTTGGCCTGACCAACTCGACCTTCGCGAATGCCTCGGGCTGGCCCGACCCGCGCCACCGGATGACGGCGCATGATCTGGGGCTGGTTGCCGTGCACCTGGTCCGCGACTTCCCGGAACTGTACAAGAATTTCGCCCTGACCGAGTTTCCCTATGACAACCGCGCGCCCGCCAATCGCTTCAACCGCAATCCGTTGCTGGGTCTTGGCATCGGCGCCGACGGCCTGAAGACCGGCCACACCCAGGAGGCGGGTTATGGTCTTGTCGGATCGGCCGTTCAGGACGGGCGGCGCATCGTCTTCGTGATCACCGGCCTGCCCACCGAAACCGCACGTGCCGAGGAAGCCGAGCGGATCGTGAACTGGGCGTTTCGGCAGTTCACCATGGAAACGCTTGTCCCCGCGGGCGAGACGGTTGTCGAGGTGCCGGTCTGGCTGGGCACGCAGGCGCGCGTCGGTCTGACCACGTCCGAGGGCGCGCGGGTGCTGATCCCCGCCGGCGCCAGGGATCAGGTCAAGGTCGAGGCCGTCTACGACTCGCCCCTGCCCGCGCCGATCGCCAAGGGCGACCAGCTGGGTCGCCTTGTGGTCACCGTGCCGGGTGCGAAAGACGCCGTCACCCCGCTTATCGCCGCACAGGACATTCCCGAGGCGGGTTTCGCAGGCCGTCTGAAGGGCGCCGCGATGCGGCTTGGAAACAAGGCGCTCGAAGCCACGGGGCTTTGATGTTCATCAGCTTCGAAGGGATCGACGGCTGCGGCAAGTCCATGCAGTCTGCGTGGCTTGCCAAAGCGCTGAGGACGGAAGGCCGTCGGGTCTTGCACACGCGCGAGCCGGGCGGCAGCCCCGGCGCCGAGGAAATCCGGCGCTTGCTGGTCGAAGGGGCCGGCGAACGCTGGTCGGTGGAAACCGAATGTCTTCTGTTCACGGCCGCCCGCCGCGATCATCTTGAACGCACCATCCGCCCCGCCCTTGACGCAGGGCAGACCGTCATCACCGATCGGTTCGCGGATTCCACCCGCGTGTACCAGGGCACGACCCGCGGCGATCTGCGCCAGATCGTCGATCGCCTGCATGCGCTGATGATCGGCGTCGAACCCGACCGGACATTCGTCATCGACGTGGATCCCGCCATCGCCCTTGCGCGCGGCAAGGCGCGCGGCGGAAACGAGGATCGGTTTGAAAGCTTTGGCCTGGACTTTCAGCTGCGGCTTGCGGCGGGTTTCAGGGCGTTGGCGCAAGAATACCCCGACCGGGTCCGCGTGATCGACGGCAGCGGAAGCGTCGAGGACGTCGCCGCCCGTGTCAGGGCCGCGCTGTGAAGACGGACCCCGAGGACATCCCCGAACCCGACCGCGTGCCGGGGGCGCCGCATCCGCGCATGACGGGCCGGATCATCGGCCAGGACCACGCCATCGCCGAGTTCGTCGAGGCCGAGCGCAGCGGGCGCTTTCATCACGCCTGGCTGCTGACCGGTCCGCGCGGCGTCGGCAAGGCGACACTGGCCTGGGCCATTGCCCGCTGGCTGCTGTCGGGAGCGGCCAGCGACGATCTGTCCGTCCCCGATGGGGATCCGGCGGCGCGGCGCCTTGCGGCGCTGTCCGAACCGGCTCTGCAACTGATCCGGCGGCCATGGGACGACAAGGCCAGTCGCCTGCGCGCCGAGATCACCGTGGACGAGATCCGGCGACTGCTGTCGTTCTTTCACATGTCGGCCACCGATGGCGGCCGCCGCATCGCGATCGTCGATGCCGCCGACGAGATGAACACCGCCGCCGCGAACGCATTGCTGAAGGTGCTTGAAGAACCGCCCAGAGACGGGCTGATCCTGATGATCGCACATCAGCCCGCCAGGCTGCTGCCAACGATCCGGTCGCGTTGCAGGACGTTGCGCCTGAACCCTCTGACCCCGGACCAGATGACCGAGGCGCTGTCAGGGCTGGGTGTCTCTGAAGATGCCGAGGCCCTGGCCGCGTTGTCCGGCGGCTCGGTCGGCGAAGCGTTGAGGCTGTCGGGACAGGACGGGCTGACGCGGTATCAGCAGATCGTGGATCTGTTCGGCACCCTGCCGCGCATGGACCGATTGGCGGCCGCCAGACTGGCCGATGCCGCCGCCGGGCGCGCCAATGCCGATGGCGACCCGTTCGACCTGATGGTGACGCTGCTGGACCGATTCCTGACGCGGACCGCACGGGCCGGTCTGATGGGCGCGCCTTTGCCACAGGCCGCGCGGCACGAAGGCGCATTGATGGCCCGCATCTCGCCCAACGACCAGGCCGCCCGCGACTGGGCCGGGGCGCAGGCCCGTCTGTCGGCGCGAGCACGCAGCGGTCGGGCGGTCAACCTTGACCCTGCCGCGCTGGTGATGGATATGCTGACGGAACTGGCGCATCTGCCGCCGGCACAATCCGCCCTGCCAGCCAAAGGTTGACCCATGACCCAAGCGGCCCCCACGCCGATTGTTGACAGCCATTGCCATCTGGACTTCCCCGATTTCGACGGTGAACACGACGCGCTGATCGCCCGCGCGCGCCAGGCAGGCGTGACGCGCATGGTCACGATCTGCACGAGGCTGCGGCTTGAACCACAGGTCCGCGCCCTGGCCGAAGCACATGACGGCGTGTTCTACGCCGCCGGCACCCATCCGATGAGCGTCGCGGACGAACCGATGGCCAGCGTCGATGATCTGACCCGGCTGGCCGAGCATCCGAAATTCGTGGGCATCGGCGAAACCGGGCTGGACTATCACTATACCGCCGAAAGCGCGGGACGGCAGCAGGAAAGCCTTCGCATCCATATCGAGGCCGCCCGGCGGACCCGCCTGCCGCTGATCATCCACGCCCGCGACGCCGACGCCGATATGGCCAGGATCCTGACCGAGGAATATCGCGCCGGCGCCTATGATTGCGTGATGCATTGCTTCAGCTCCGGGGCGGAACTTGCCCGCGCTGCGCTGGATCTGGGCTTTTACCTGTCGATGTCCGGCATCGCCGCGTTTCCGCGGTCGGGCGATCTGCGCACGATCTTCGCCGCAGCGCCGCTGGACCGGATCCTTGTCGAGACCGACAGCCCCTACCTGGCCCCGCCGCCGCATCGGGGCAAGCGCAACGAACCTGGCTATGTCACACGGACCGCCGCCGTGGGCGCCGATCTGTTCGGCGTTGACTACGCCGAGTTCGCCCACCGGACCTCGGCCAATTTCGACCGGCTGTTCTGGAAGGCGGCCGGAGGCGCGGCGTGATCAAGGCCACGATCCTTGGCTGCGGATCTTCGGGCGGCGTGCCCCGGCTTGGCAATCTGTGGGGCGCATGTGATCCCGGTAATCCCCGGAACCGCCGCCGCCGCTGTTCGCTGCTGGTCGAACGCGAGGGACCGGGGGGCACGACCCAGGTTCTGATCGACACCGGCCCCGACATGGTGCCGCAGCTGCTGGACGCACGGATCGCCACGCTGGACGCTGTTCTCTACACCCACGCGCACGCGGACCACATCCACGGCATCGACGATATCCGGCAACTGGTTCACAACGCGCGCCGCAAGGTGCAGATCTGGGCCGATACGCCCACGACACAGGCGCTGCGGGACCGTTTTGCCTATATCTTTGACACGCCGGCTGGCAGCCTTTACCCGCCCATCGCTGATCTGAACCTGATTGACGGTCCGGTGACCATCGAGGGACCGGGCGGGCCGATCACCTTCCAGCCGTTCCGCGTCCAGCACGGAGAGATCACCGCGCTGGGGTTCCGCATCGGCGGCCTGGTCTATCTGCCCGACGTGTCGGAGATTCCCGACGAGGCATGGCCGCTGATCCAGAATGCCGAGATCTTCGTGTGCGATGCGCTGCGCCACAGCCCGCATCCCAGCCACGCAAATTTGGCGCAGGCGCTGGAATGGCTTGCGCGGGCCGGAACCCCGCGTGGCGTGCTGACCAACATGCATATCGACATGGACTACGATCAGGTCATGACGATGACGCCCGATCACATCATCCCCGCCCATGACATGATGGTGCTGAGGGTCGGAAACGTCACGCCGGCCTTGGCCGGCCCGACCGCGACGTGAGCGCGCTTTTCACCACCATCCTGCCGGTCTTTCTGGTGATCGGCTTCGGCTATCTGGTCAGCTGGCGGGGCCTGTTCTCGGAATCGGCGGTGGACGGGCTGATGCGCTTTGCCCAGAACTTCGCCGTGCCGGCCCTGCTGTTCGCCTCGATGGCGCGGCTGGATCTGGGCACCGAGTTTCGCCCCGCATTGCTGATCGCCTTCTATACCGGGGCGTTCTGCAGCTATGCCGCCGGTTGGGCGGGGGCGCGATTCCTATTCAACCGCCCTGCCCCGGACTGCGTGGCGATCGGGTTCGTCTGCCTGTTCTCCAACACCCTGCTTCTGGGCATCCCGATCACGGAACGTGCCTTCGGCGCGCAGGCCCTGGACGGCAACTGGGCGATCATCGCCCTGCATTCGCCCGCGCTTTACACTTTCGGCATCACCGCGATGGAGTTCACCCGCGCGCGCGGCACCGGCCTGTCGGTTGGGGGTGTCGCGCTGCGTGCCCTGTCGGGCGTCATCAGGACGCCGCTTGTGATCGGTATTTTGTGCGGTCTGGCGATGAACCTTCTGATGCAGGCAGGTCTGGTCATGCCCGAGGGGTTCTGGGCCGCCGTTGACATGCTGGCCCGCGCCGCGCTGCCGGCGGCGTTGTTCGGACTTGGCGGCATCCTGTACCGCTATCGCCCCGAAGGCGACATGGCGACCATCGCGATGTGCTGCGGCTGCGCATTGCTTTTGCACCCGCTGGTCACGTTCGGCCTTGGGTCGGTTCTGGGGCTGGATGTCGCGGGCATGCGTTCGGCGGTCGTCACTGCGGCAATGCCGCCGGGGATCAACGCCTATCTTTTCGCCAATATCTACGGATCTGCGCGCCGCGTCGCGGCCTCGACGGTGCTGATCGGCACCGCCGTTTCGGTCATCAGCATCTGGGTCTGGCTGGCGATCCTGCCCTGACGATATGCCCTCAGGCCGATGCCTCCCAGGCGGCAACGATCTGGCGGGCCTTTTCCGCCACCGTCGCAGCGCTGTCGCCCGGCCGATACAGCGCCGAGCCGATTCCGAACCCGGCTGCACCCGCGCGTCTCCATTCGGCCATGTTCTGGGCCGTCACGCCGCCCACCGCGTAAAGCGGCAGGTCAGGCGGCAGAACGGCCCGCATCGCTCGCAGCCCGACGGGCCCGATCAATTCACCGGGAAACAGCTTCAGCGCATCCGCCCCGGCAGCGACTGCCGCAAAGGCTTCGGTCGGCGTCATCACACCGGGATAGCTGGTCAACCCGGCGGTCTTGCTGGCGCGGATCACCGCAGGATCGCAGTTCGGCGACACGATCAGAGTGGCCCCCGTCGCGGCGACCTCGTGCACCTGCGCGACATCCAGAACCGTGCCCGCGCCGATCCGCGCAAGCCTGCCGAAGCGCGCCTGCAGCGTGGCGATGCTGGCCAGCGGCTGCGGCGAATTCAAGGGCACCTCGATCATCGTGATTCCGGCATCGACCAGTGCCTGCCCGACGCCCTGGGCGTCCGCCGGTGTCAGGCCGCGAAGAATGGCAATCAGCTTGCGTGTCATTTTTGGTCTCCGATCAGCTGGCGCGCCCGGAACAACCCGGCAATCGTCGCGGCCTCGGTATCGGCAAGCGTCGTGGCGACGCCCTGCGCGGCAAGTGCACGGGCATACAGCGCGGCAACGCGCGGTGCGCCAAGCAATGCAACCTCCTGGCCCAGCCAATAGGGCTTTGCCCCGGCCAGTTCCCAACCGATCAGCAGTCCCGAAAGCCTTGACGCCGCGCTTGACGGATCCTGCGTGCCGATCAACCCGGCGGCGCGCAGCTGGAACAGCCGTCCATAGGCCCGGTGCGGCTGCGCCAGGGCTTCGGCCAGCCCCGCATCGAAGGCCGCATCGTCACCCGGTTCGCCCAGGCTGTGACGCAGCACCGACTGACCGGCCAGCAGCCCGAACAGTTCGCCGGTCATGAAGCTTTGGAAATGGCAGATCTCGCCGGCCGAGATACGCGCCCATTTCGTGTGTGTGCCGGGCAGGCAGACCACACCGTCAAAGTCAGGCCGAGCAGCCAGCATTCCGGCAATCTGGGTTTCCTCGCCGCGCATCACGTCAGGCGGATCGTTCTGACTGACACCGCAGACGATCCAGACCCGTCGCCCCGGCACCTGGACCAGATGCGGCGCGGCTGCCACGGGAACGGATTGATAGGGTGCCTCGATCCAACCTTGCCGTGCGCCGACCATGCCGCAGGCCACAACCGGCAGACTGTCTGGCCAGCCTTCCGTGGCCTGTTCCAGAACGCCTGCAAATTCGCCTGAGGTCAGGACGCCCATGCCCTTGGCGGCTTCGCGGCGTTCGACGATCCCGGCGCCCTGCATGGCCCAGAGACGCAGATTGCTGGTGCCCCAATCGACGGCGATCCAGTCAGGTGCGGTCATCGTGGTTTCCTCCGGCGCTGTTGCCGCGCCATTGCCTTGCCCGGCTGACCAGCATTAGCAGCGCAAGTCAACCCTGCCGGCGAAAGGTCACATAATGCGGGCTGCGCCCTTCGCGCAGGGCCTTTTGTTCATAGCGGGTGCTGATCCAGTCCGCCCAAGGCTGCGGCGTTTCGGAAACCAGATCGAACCCCGCCAGCGGCACCTGCTCCAGCGTCTGGCGCACATAGTCGGGAATGTCGGTGGCGACACGGAATTCGGCGCCCGGACGCATGATGCGGGCCAGAGGCAGCAGATGTTCGGGCGTGACGAAGCGGCGCCGGTGGTGCCGCGCCTTTGGCCACGGGTCGGGATACATCAGGAAGGCTCGGTCAAGGCTGGCATCGGGCAGCACATCCATCAGGTCGCGGGCATCGCCGGGATGAACGCTGACATTCTGGACCCCGGCGGCCCGGATCTTGCCCAGAAGCATGGCGACGCCGTTGATGAACGGCTCGCATCCGATGATGCCGATGTCAGGATAGGTGGCGGCCATGTGGACCATATGTTCGCCGCCGCCAAAGCCCACTTCCAACCAGACGGCCCTGTCGTCCCCGAAGATCCTTGCCGGATAGATGGTCTCGCGTTCGGGGTTTTCCTGCGCGGTGATGCCGCGGGGACGCAGTTCCCCCAGATCCTCGGCCAGATAACCCTTCTGGCTGTGCCGCAGCGTCTTGCCGTGACGCCTGCCATAGAAATTGCGGCGCGGCGGATTCGGATCAAACTCGGATTTCGGTGTCTCGTTCATGGCCCGGGCATTGCCGCAACCAAGCCACGCGGTCAAGCCTTGCCACGACCCGGACACGTCCGCCGGATGCAGGCCCGCAGCATTCGGCGGCACGCGGATCGCGCGCCGCCGACCGCTTGGATCAGTCGGCCATCAGCCGGCTGATGATCACGGTCACCTCGGGCTTCTTGCCGATCTCTTCCATGGCCACCTGACGGGTGATCTTGCGCACCGCCTCTTCCATCTTCCGATCGTCGGAGACGGTGCGATTATCGGCAGATTCCAGGAACTCGGCCAACTCGCCCTCGATATGTCGGGCCAGGTCGTCGCCGCCGCGCGTCCGACCGGGCAGCCCCATCAGTTCCACCCAGGCGTCGGGCAGGACGTTATCGTCCTCGTCAACGATCACGCTGACCAGCGCGTGCCCGTTCAACGCCATCCGGATGCGATCACGCACGACACCATCCATCGCGCCGATCAGCACGGTGCCGTCCAGATACAACCGGCCCGTCTCGACCTGATCGACCACCTTCAGCGTGTCGCCGGTCAAATCCATCATCATGCCGTTGACCACGATCTCGGACGTCAGACCCTTGTCGCGGGCCAGCATCATGTGTTCGCGCAGATGCAGATGCTCGCCATGCATCGGGATCACGATCTCGGGCTTCAGCAGATCGTGCAGCGCCTCGATGTCCGGGCGGTTCGCGTGCCCCGACACATGGAACAGACCGTCATCCGCATCGAAGACGTCGACGCCCATTTCGCTGAGCGCGTTCATGATCCGGCCGACGCTGCGTTCGTTACCCGGAATGGTCTTCGAGCTGAACAGGAAACTGTCGCCTTCCTTCAGCGACAGCCCCAGATAACGTCCCCGCGACAACTGCGCGCTGGCCGCGCGGCGTTCGCCCTGGGATCCGGTGACAATCAGCATGACCTTGCCGCGCGGCATGTTGGACGCCTCGTCGGGACCGATCGTATCGGGGAAATCCGTCAGAATGCCGGTTTCCAGCCCGACCGACACCATCCGGCGCATCGCCCGCCCCAACAGGCAGACCTTGCGGCCTGACGCGATGGCCGCGTCGGCAAGGGTCTTCAGCCTTGCGATGTTGCTGGCGAAGGTGGTGGCGACCACCATGTTCTTCTGGGCCATCACCCATTCAAGGATCGGGTTGGCCAACAGCGCCTCGGACCGGCCGGGATGGGTCGAGAAGACATTGGTCGAATCGCAGGTCAGCACCTTGATGCCGCGCCCCTGGGCGGCGATGTCGTGCCACACGATGGGATCGAAGGCGTCGCCCACCACAGGCGTGCCGTCCAGCTTGAAATCGCCGGTATGCACGATCCGGCCCGCCGGCGTGTCGATGATCAGCGCGGCGCTTTCCGGGATCGAGTGGCTGACCGGCACGAACTGGACATTGAAGGGACCAAGCTGCGTCACTTCGGGGCGCGGCCCGGTGATCCGCACCACGTCGGCGGGATGTCCCTGCTCTTCCAGCTTCAGACGGCACAGTGCGCCGGTGAACTGGCGCGCATAGACCGGCACACCCAGCCTGGAATACAGATGCCCCACCGCGCCAAGGTGATCCTCGTGGCCGTGGGTGATGAAGATCGCCTCCAGCCGGTCGCGGTTCTCCTGCAGCCAGGTGATGTCGGGCATGATCAGGTCGATGCCCGGCGCACTGTCCATGTCGCCGAAGGTCACCCCCAGATCGACCAGGATCAGCCTTTCCTTGCCCGGCGCGCCATATCCATAGACATAGGCGTTCATGCCGATTTCGCCCGCGCCGCCAAGCGGCAGATAGATCAGGCGGTCAGCCATTGCCCATCTCCTTGTTGTAATCGTGAATCAATCTTAATCCGTGAACTGTCAGATCGTCTTCTATCGCGTCGAACAGGTCAAACCCTTGATCGAATAGTGGTGCCAACCCGCCGGTTGCGATCACCTTGATGCCGTGATCGCGTTCCTGCCGGATCCGCCGTGTAATGCCTTCAATCAGGCCGATATACCCCCAGTAGATGCCCGACTGGATACAGGCAACCGTATTGGTGCCGATGACCCGTTCCGGCATCGTGACATCGACATGCGGCAGGGCGGCGGCGGCCATGTGCAGCGCCTCGAGCGACAGGTTGACGCCGGGCGCGATAACGCCGCCGACATAGGCGCCGTCGACATCTACCACGTCGAAATTCGTCGCAGTGCCGAAATCGACCACCACGGTATTGCCGCCGTGCCGGTCAAAGGCGGCGACCGCGTTGGCCAGCCGGTCCGGACCGACCTTGGTGCCCGGATCGACGCGGGGCGCCACCGGCATCAGGCATTCAGGCTTGCCCACCACCAGCGGACGCAGGTCGAAATAGCGGTTGCAAAGCACCCGCAGGTTGAAGACGACGCGCGGCGCGGTGGCGCTGATGATACAGCCGTCGATCTGAAGTTCGAACTTGCGCACCGCGATCAGCGTGGACAGCCAGACATAGTATTCGTCCGCCGTCCTGCGGTGATCGGTCGAGATGCGCCAATGCGACAGGAACTTGCTGCCGTCCCAGATCGAGAACACGGTGTTGGTGTTGCCGGTATCGATGCACAGCAGCATGGAATCAGGCTCCGCTGAAATGAATTTCGGCGGCGGGAATCGCCTGCCTGCCGCGTGATGTCGTCAGGATCAGCGCGCCGGTTTCGTCGATGCCGTCAAAGCGTCCGGTCATCTCGGTCCGGCCGGTCCGCGCGATGATCGTCTGGCCCAGCCTTGCGGCCCGGGCCAGCCACGCGGTCCGGATCGGCGCGAAGCCATAGGTGCGCATTTGCCACCACCAGTGCTCAAAGGCCGGAGCCAGTGCATCCAGAACCTCGTCCGGCGTGACCGACAGTCCCGTCTCGCCCTTCAGGCTGACGGGTCGCAGCGCGCCCTGCTCGACCGATCCGGGGTCGGGCGCTGTCTCAAGATTGATGCCGATGCCGATTGCCAGCCATGTCAGCATCGACCCCGAACCAGAGCTTTCCAGCAGGATGCCGGACAGTTTGCCGCCGTTCAGAAGCACGTCATTGGGCCATTTCAGCGACAGGTTCAGCTGAGGACCGCAAAGTGCCGTCAGCGCCTCATGGACCGCCAGCGCCGCAACGAAGGACAGCCGGGCCGCATCTGCAGGCCCGCCGTCGGGGCGCAGCAGGAACGTCGCGGCGAAGTTTCCGGGCGGATCGGTCCATGCGCGACCGCGGCGGCCCCGACCGGCTTCCTGCCGACGCGCCATGATCCAGGCCGGACCGGCCAGGGATGGTGCCAGACGGAACGCCTCGGCATTGGTGCTGTCGACACGATCAAGAACGTGGCGCGCGACCCCATCCGGCCATGGCGCGACGTGCGGTTCAGTCAACGGCGGTCTCGGCCGGCGCCTCACCAGAGACATCGGGACCAGCGCCGTCCATTCCCGCCTCGGCGGCCGTCGCCTCAGGTCCGACCAGCGATTGCGCGGCGGTGGCGGCGGCGTCATCGACGCCCAGCATGGTGATCGCCCCCAGCAGCAGCATGGCGGCGGGAACGACCAGCGCCAGATACTGGACCAGCCCCATGCGACTTTCGACGCCTTCGTTCTCGGCCCCGAAGAACATGTAGTAGACGATGCGCAGATAATAGAACGCACCGATGACCGAGGCGATCACGCCCAGCACCGCAAGCCAGCTCATCCCGGCCTGCACGGCGGCGGACAGCACGCCGAACTTGGCAAAGAAGCCAAGGAAGGGCGGCACGCCGGCCAGGCTGAACATCAGGAACAGGACGGCGAATGCCTTGAGCGGTTCGGCCGAGGCAAAGCGGTTCAGGCTGGCCAGGTCGGTCACCGGCCGGCCATCGCGCTCCAGCGACAGGATGAAGGCAAAGCTGCCGACATTCATCACCGCATAGATCGCCATGTACATCAGCATCGCCTGCACGCCATAGGCTGTGCCAGCCGCAAGCCCGACAAGGGCAAAGCCCATATGCGCGATCGACGAATAGGCCATCAGACGCTTGATGTTGGTCTGACCGATCCCCGCGATCGACCCCAGAAACATCGACAGCACGGCCAGCGCCGCGATGATCTGACCCCAGTCGCCGGGCACGTTGCCGAACGCCTCGAACATCAGGCGGGCGATCAGCGCCATCGCCGCCACCTTGGGGGCGGTGGCGAAGAACGCCGTGACCGGTGTCGGCGCCCCTTCATAGACATCGGGTGTCCACATGTGGAACGGCACCGCCGACACCTTGAAGGCAAGCCCGACCAGCAGGAACACCAGTCCGAACAGCAGCCCCAGCGACATCTGGCCCGCGGTCACGGTCGAGAAGATGCCGTCGAAGCTGGTGGTGCCGGCAAAGCCGTAAACCAACGACGCACCATAGAGCAGCATCCCAGAGCTGAGCGCACCAAGGACGAAATATTTCAGCCCGGCCTCGGACGACTTGGCGCTTTCGCGGCGCATCGCGGCCACGACGTAGAGCGACAGCGACTGCAGCTCCAAACCCATATACAGGGTCAGAAGGTCACCGGCCGAAACCATCATCATCATGCCGACCGCGGCCAGCGTGATCAGGATCGGGAATTCGAACCGCAAAAGGCCACGCCGCTCCATGTAATCGGCGCTCATCGCAAGGACCGCAGCTGCGGAAATCAGGATCGTCACCTTGGCGAAGCGCGCGAAGGAATCGTCATGGAACATGCCGAAGAACGCCGTTGCGTCGGGCCGGTCGGCAAAACCGACATACAACCCCACGATCAGCAGTACACCCACCGTCGTCCAAAGGATCGGGCGGGCGATGGCGTCCTTGCCCAGATAGGCCCCGGCCAGCAGCGCCGCCATGGCGTAGATCGCCAGCAGCATCTCGGGCAAAATGGTCGAAAAATCGATCGCGGTCATTCTGCGTTCCTCAATGGCTGGCTTCGGGCTGCGTCGCGTCGGCGGTGACGGCAAGACCGTCCGTCGCCTCGTGCGGCAGCGCGTCGTGATAGCTGACCAGCAGCGCCTCGACGGCGGGGCCGGTGATGTCGGTGACCAGTCGCGGATAGACGCCAAGCAGCAGCGTCATCGCGATCAGCGGCGCGAAGATCCAGCGTTCGCGCGGGGTCATGTCGGTGATGGTCTTCAGGCTTTCCTTGATCAGCGCGCCGAAGGTGACCCGGCGATACAGCCACAGCGCATAGGCAGCCGACAGGATCACACCCGAGGCGGCCACGAAGGCGACCCATGTATTGGCCTTGAAGGTGCCCATCAGCGTCAGAAATTCGCCGACGAAGCCAGAGGTGCCCGGCAGGCCGACATTGGCCATCGTGAAGAACATGAAGACCAGCGCATAGACCGGCATCCGGTTCACCAGACCGCCATAGGCGTCGATCTCGCGCGTGTGCATGCGGTCATAGATGACGCCGACGCACAGGAACAGCGCGCCCGAGATGAAGCCGTGCGACAGCATCTGGAAGATCGCGCCGTCCAGTCCCTGCTGATTGGCGGCAAAGGTTCCCATCGTCACATAGCCCATATGGGCGACCGACGAATAGGCGATCAGCTTTTTCATGTCGGACTGCGCCAGCGCAACCAGCGAGGTATAGACGATGGCGATGGCCGACATCCAGAAGACCAGCGGCTGCAACAGATCAGACGCGACCGGGAACATCGGCAGCGAAAAGCGCAGGAACCCATAGCCGCCCATCTTCAGAAGGACGGCGGCCAGCACGACCGAACCTGCCGTGGGCGCCTGAACATGCGCGTCTGGAAGCCAGGTGTGGACCGGCCACATCGGCATCTTCACCGCGAAACTGGCGAAGAATGCGACGAACAGCAGCGTCTGCATGCCGCCCACGACGGTCAAGCCAAGCACCCGCATCGTTTCGGACGGAAAGTCGAACTGCAGCAGCTGCGCGATGTCGGTGGTTCCGGCGGTGCGGACCATGGCGATCATCGCGACCAGCATCAGGACCGAACCGAGGAAGGTATAGAGGAAGAACTTGAACGCCGCATAGATGCGGTTCTTGCCGCCCCAGATCCCGATGATCAGGAACATCGGGATCAGCCCGGCCTCGAAGAACAGGTAGAACAGGATCAGGTCCAGCGCGGTGAAGACGCCGATCATCAGCCCTTCCAGCACCAGAAAGGCGATCATGTATTCCTTGACCCGGATCTTGACGTCCCAGGTGGACAGGATCGTCAGAGGCATCAGGAACGTGGTCAGCAGAACGAACAGGATCGAGATGCCATCGACGCCCATCTTGTAGCGCAGGCCCATGATCCAGGGGTGATCCTCGACGAACTGGAAGCTCGTGTCGGCGGGGTCGAAGCCCGCCAGAAGGAACAGCGAGATCAGAAAGGTCGCGGATGTCGCGATCAGCGCCAGCCATTTCGCGTTCTTCTGCGAGGCTGCGTCGTCGCCGCGCAGGAACAGCGCCAGGATTGCCGCCGCGACAATCGGCAGAAAGGTGATGATCGAAAGAAGGTTCGTCATGTCAGTGCGCGCCCCGCATCATCACCCAGATCAGCAAGCCCACGATGCCCAGAACCATCGCGAAGGCATAATGGAACAGATATCCGGACTGAACACGTCCGGCGAACCGGGTCAGCCGCGGGATGATTCCCATGGCGACCCCGTTGATGGCGCCGTCGATAATCGCTCCGTCGCCGCCCGTCCACAGCTTGCGGCCCAGCCACCTCGTCGGACGAACGAAAATGAAGTCGTAGATCTCGTCGAAATACCACTTGTTAAGCAGGAAGCGATACAGCACCGGTTGCTGTTCGGCCAGCTTGCGCGGCGCATCCGGGCTGCGGATGTAAAAGACCCAGGCAAGCAGCAGCCCCGCCAGCATCGCGATGAAAGGCGAAACCTTGACCCAGGCCGGGGAATGGTGTGCCTCGTCCAGGACATGATTGTCGGGATGCATGTAGATGGCACCGCCGACCGGCGCAGCGACATCCGCGGCAACCGCATGTCCGTCCTCGCCTTCGGCAGAACCTTCGGTCTCTGCGGCGGCGGAGCCGTTCTCAGGCTCGGCCTCGTCCCCGTGCCCCGCCTCGGTGCTGGCGTGAACCTCGCCATGGCCCATGTGGAAGAACTGCGCGACCTTTTCGTGGCTGCCGAAGAACGGACCGTACCAGACCATCCCGGCAAAGATCGCACCAATGGCCAGAACCCCCAGCGGCACGGTCATGACGCGCGGGCTTTCATGGGCATGGTCGTGCGTATGCTGATCGCCG
This sequence comes from Paracoccus maritimus, assembly GCF_025195095.1. Taxonomy (GTDB): domain Bacteria; phylum Pseudomonadota; class Alphaproteobacteria; order Rhodobacterales; family Rhodobacteraceae; genus Paracoccus; species Paracoccus maritimus. Next base: position 328,476 of record NZ_JANAVZ010000003.1, read on the forward strand.
CGCGGCTTGCCGAAGAAGGTCATGAACATCAGCCGCCAGGAATAGAAGCTGGTGAAGGCCGCGGCGATGACCAGCATCCAGAAGGCATAGGTGTTGCCGGCCCAAGCGCTTTCGATGGCCGCATCCTTGGACAGGAAGCCCGCGAAGCCGATATGGGTCAGCGGGATGCCGACGCCGGTGATCGCCAAGGTGCCGATCATCATCGCCCAGAAGGTCAGCGGGATCTTCTTGCGCAACCCGCCATAGTTCCTCATGTCCTGTTCATGGTGCATCGCGTGGATGACCGAACCCGCGCCAAGGAACAGCATTGCCTTGAAGAAGGCATGGGTCAGCAGGTGGAACATGGCGACCGAATAGACGCCGACGCCCGCCGCCACGAACATGTAGCCAAGCTGCGAACAGGTCGAATAGGCGATCACCCGCTTGATGTCGTTCTGCACCAGGCCGACGGTCGCCGCAAAGAACGCGGTCGTCGCACCGATCACCGTCACGAAGGTCTTCGCATCAGGCGCGAATTCGAACAGCGGCGACATCCGGCAGACCAGGAACACACCCGCGGTCACCATGGTCGCGGCGTGGATCAGCGCCGAAACCGGCGTCGGACCCTCCATCGCGTCGGGAAGCCAGGTGTGCAGGAACAGCTGCGCCGATTTGCCCATTGCGCCGATGAACAGCAGCACTGCCAGAACCTCGGTCGCGGTCCAGTCGCGCCACAGGAAATGCATTTGGGTCTGCGCCAGTTCGGGGATCTGCCCGAAGATCGCATCGAACTGGATCGAGCCGGTCATCCAGAACAGACCGAAGATCCCCAGCAGGAACCCGAAATCGCCGACCCGGTTGACGATGAACGCCTTCATCGCGGCGGCCCCGGCCGACGGTTTCTTGTAGTAGAAGCCGATCAGCAGATACGACGCAACGCCGACGCCCTCCCAGCCGAAGAACATCTGCAGAAGGTTGTCGGCCGTAACCAGCATCAGCATCGCGAAGGTGAAGAATGACAGGTAGGCGAAGAACCGTGCCTTGTAATGCTCGTCGTGGGTGAAGTTCTCGTCATGGGCCATGTAGCCCATCGAATACAGGTGAACCAGCGCCGAGACGGTGGTCACGACGATCAGCATGATCGCGGTCAGCCGGTCCACGCGGATCGCCCATTCGGATGCGAAATCGCCCGAGACGATCCAGTCCATCACCGGGATGTGCCGGGTCTCGCCGTCGAAACCCAGGAAGATGATCCAGGAAAAGAAGCAGGCCGCGAACAGGATGCCCGTGGTCAGATACTGCGCGCCCTTCTCGCCGATCATGCGCCATCCGAAACCGGCGATGATCGCGCCCAGAAGCGGGGCAAACAGGATGAATTGCGCCATGATCCCTTACCCCTTCATCACGTTGACGTCTTCGACCGCGATGGTGCCGCGGTTACGGAAGAACACCACCAGGATCGCCAGACCGATCGCGGCCTCGGCGGCGGCGACGGTCAGGATGAACATGGTGAACACCTGCCCCACCAGATCGCCCAGATGGGCCGAGAAGGCGACGAAATTGATGTTCACCGCCAGCAGCATCAGTTCGATCGACATCAGGATGACGATGACGTTCTTTCTGTTCACGAAGATCCCGAACACGCCGGCGACGAACAATATCGCCCCCACGACAAGGTAATGTGTCAATCCGATCATCGTATCTGTCCCTCCGGGTCGTTCACCCGTTGAAATATCCGTTCGCCACCAGAACCGCCGTTGCAATCCCGACAGCCACCGCGATCCACCCTCCGGTGGTCACAAGCCCTGCCCGGGCTTCACGTCCCGCAACTCCATCGCCTTGGCAGGATCGCGATACATCTGTGCCAGTACATCCTGACGTTTGACGTTCTTGCGGTGCCGCATGGTCAGGGTGATCGCCCCGATCATCGCGACCAGCAGGATCAGCCCGGCCAACTGGAACGGCAGGATGTAGCGGTCGTAAAGCACGGTGCCGATCAGGTTGGTGTTCATCGCCTCGGCGGTGATCGGTGCGGCGCGCAACGCCACGGCCTGATCCGAGCTTTGCCAGGCGCCGAACCCGATCGCCAGCTGTGCCAGCAGAACCAGCGCGATCAGACCGCCAAGCGGCAGGTATCGCGCGAATTCGCCCTTCAGTTCGGCGAAATCCACGTCCAGCATCATCACCACGAACAGGAACAACACCGCGACGGCGCCGACATAGACGATAACCAGCAGCATCGCCACGAATTCAGCCCCCTGCAGCACGAAAAGGCCGGCCGCCGACAGGAAGGCCAGGATCAGCCACAGGACCGAATGCACCGGGTTGCGTGCCAGAACGACCATGAAGCCGGCGGTGCAGACAGAAATCGCGAACAAATAGAATGCAATGGTGATCATTCGGTTTCGTTCCCTTCGGATTCGGTGAAGACGCCCTGAGCGATCTCGAGCGCCTTCTGCATCGCGGGAATGCCGCCGAACATTCCCATCTGATAAATCACCTCGGCGATCTCGCGCGGCGTCGCGCCGGCCGCGATGGCATGGCGAATGGTCAGGCGCAGCTGCGGTTCGGCATGGGCGCCCTGCACGGTCATCGCCGCGATGGTCACCAGAAGCCGCGTCCGTGCGTCCAGACCGTCGCGGTTGAAGGTCTTGCCGAACCACATCTCCAGCATGTCAGACGGCATTGTCGGGATCAGCTTCTCGAACGCCTTGCTGTCCACCTGCTCAAGCGCGGGGTTGAAGACACGCGCCATCTCCTGCCCGGATTGCAGCATCTGCTGGAACATCTTCTGGAAGGTATCGGTCATCTGTAGGGCGCGTCGATTGCAAGGTTGCGGGCGATCTCGGATTCCCAGCGGGCGCCGTTGTCCAGCAGCTTCTGCTTATCGTAGAACAGTTCCTCGCGGGTTTCGGTGGCGAATTCGAAATTCGGTCCCTCGACGATGGCATCGACCGGGCAGGCTTCCTGACAGAAGCCGCAATAGATGCACTTGGTCATATCGATGTCATAGCGCGTCGTGCGGCGCGAGCCGTCCTCGCGCGGTTCGGCATCAATGGTGATGGCCTGCGCGGGGCAGATCGCCTCGCAAAGCTTGCAGGCGATGCAGCGTTCCTCGCCATTCGGATAGCGGCGCAGCGCATGTTCGCCCCGGAAGCGCGGCGACAACGGCCCTTTTTCGTGGGGATAGTTCAGCGTCGCCTTGGGCGCGAAGAAGTATTTCATGCCCAGTCCGAAGCCCTTGATGAAATCCATCATCAGGAAATATTTGGTGGCGCGGGCGATGTCGAAAGCCATTGTCTCACACTCCTGCCCAACGGGCCCAGAAGGTCCCGAAGACTTCGAATTTTGCAAGGAACGCCACGATCACCACCCAGCCAAGCGACAGCGGCAAGAACACTTTCCAGCCAATGCGCATCAGCTGGTCATAGCGATAGCGCGGCACGATGGCCTTCACCATGGCGAACATGAAGAACCAGAAGACCATTTTCAGGAACATCCACAGCGCCCCGTCGGGGATGCCGGGGATGGGCGACAGCCAGCCGCCGAAGAACAGCAGCGAGATCAGCGCGCACATCAGCCACATGGCGATGTATTCGCCCGCCATGAACAGCAGGTAGGGCGTCGAGGAATATTCGACCATGAAGCCCGCGACCAGTTCGGATTCGGCTTCGGGCAGGTCGAAGGGGGGACGGTTCGTTTCGGCCAGACAGCTGACGAAGAACAGCACGACCATCGGCAGATGCGGCAACCAGAACCACGACAGCAGGCCGGCGCCGCGCTGTGCCTCGACGATGGCGGTCAGGTTCATCGACCCGGCCGAGATGATCACCCCGATGATAATGAGGCCCAGGCTGACCTCGTAGGAAATCATCTGCGCGGCGGACCGCAGCGAACCGAGGAACGGGTATTTCGAGTTCGACGCCCAGCCCCCCATGATCACGCCATACACTTCCAGCGAAGAGACCGCGAAGATGAACAGGATCCCCACATTGATGTTGGCCATCACCCAGCCGGGCGCAAAGGGAATCGCCACGAACGCGGTCAATGCCAGCGTCATCGACAGGAACGGCGCCAGGAAGAACACGAACTTGTCCGCGCCCGCCGGCACGACGATCTCCTTGACGATGTATTTCAACGCGTCGGCGAAGGTCTGCAGCAGGCCCCACGGCCCGACGACGTTCGGGCCACGGCGCATCTGGACAGCCGCCCAGATCTTGCGGTCGCCATAGACCATGTAGACCAGCGACAGCATCACGAAGGCGATCAGCGCCAGACCCTGCGCCAGCAGGATGATCGCGATGCCCAGTGTGGATCCCCAGAATTCAGACATGTCGCCTGCCCCTTTTCGCTTACGCCGCGGGAATGCCGCGTGCCTTGCATTCGCGCAAGGTCTCATTCGTTTCCATCACCCGCAGACCCAGCGGCTTGTCGTCCGAGATCGTGAAGGCGGCTCCGACCAGCAGCTTGCCGTTCCGCGTCTGCTGCAAGGTCCGGATATGACGCCCATAATTCGCGCCCTCGGCCCTGGCCCAGCCTGCCAACGCGCAGGTGGCATACGAAAAGGCAATATCGGCGTCCACCCCTTCGCGCAGATTTGCCGTCACTTCGACCAGATCAGACTGCTTGCCTTCGCCAAGTGCGACCACCCGCGTGCCGATGAAATCCTCGGGCGCGATCACGGTGCCCTGCTTCCATTCGGGCAACGCGGGCTGGGTCCGCTTGGCGAACTCCTCGATGGCCTTTTCCTGCGCGGTTTTCTCGCGCGGCAGGTTGCTGGCCACCAGCCCGCCCAGATTAAGATCCAGATTCGCGTTCAGCGCCGCAAGGTCGGCCTCGGTGACGGCAAAGGCATCGCGGCCTTCGGCACTGTCCAGTTCCATCGTGGTGACGCTGCCATCGGGTTCAAGGATCAGGATCTCGCCCGACTTGGTCGAGATCCGCGCCAGCGTCAGCGGCGCTTCGCCCTTGCCGCGATTGGGCGTGGACAGGTTGGCCGTGACCTGTGCGGGCTTCGGCTTGGGCCGACCGTCATCTTTGGTTCCGCTGAAACATCCCGACAGCCCGGTCACCGCAAGGGCGGCGCCGGCTAGGACCAGATATTTGCGAAGGACCGGCCGCATGCCGTTACTCCGCCGCAATCGCGGGCGCGTGGCGCGCCGCTGCCATGCGCGACAATTCCGCCATCAGGGGCGAACTGCGCGCGATCGGGTTGGTCAGGTAGAAATCCTTGACCGGGTAGGCAAAGCTGGCCTTGCCCAGATCCGCGATCTGCAGCGCCTGCCATTCGTTCTCGGGCACCACGTCGATCCGGGCCAGATGGGGCACCGCCTCGATCAGGGCGCGGCGCAGCTGCGCCAGGCTGTCCCAGGGCAGCTGCTGACCCAGTTCCGCCGACAACGCCCGCAGGATGGCCCAGTTTTCCTTGGCCTCGCCGGGCGCGAAATTCGCGCGCATGGCAAGCTGCGGACGGCCTTCGGTGTTCACGAACAGGCCGTTTTCTTCGGTATAGCAGGCCGCGGGCAGGATGATGTCGGCTCGGTGCGCGCCGCGATCGCCGTGGCTGCCCTGATAGATGACGAAGGCGCCGTCGGCGATTTCGACCTCATCCGCGCCAAGATTGTAGATCACTTCGGCGCCGTCGATCGCGGCGGGCAGCCCGCCCTCGGTCACCGCGCCCACATCCATCGCGCCGACGCGGCTTGCGGCGGAATGCAGGATCAGCAGTTTCGAGTTGGAATTCTGGGCCAGCTTCATCGCGTGGGCCAGGACCGCCTCGCCGTCGGCCTCGCGTATGGCGCCCTGTCCGACGATCACGATGCTGGATTTCTCGCGCGTCTCGTCGCTGATCTCGCGCGACGACAGGCTTTCCAACGCCGCACGATCATTGCCGACATGGGAATAGTCATAGGTCAGATCGACCGCCTCGCCGACCAGCCCGATCTGTGCGCCATGCGCCCAGGCCTTGCGGATCCGGGCATTCAGCACCGGCGCTTCCTCGCGCGGGTTAGTCCCGATCAGCTGGATCATCGCGGCGGTATCGATGTCCTCGATCCGCGCCGTGCCGACATAGGCGCTGCGGTTGCCCGCCGGCAGGCGTGCACCATCGGTGCGGCATTCGACATGACCATCCATGCCCTCGATCAGCTTCTTCAGGCTGAACGCGGCCTCGACCGGGGCCAGATCACCGACCAGCCCTGCGATCTTCTTGCCGTGCATGGCGCGGGCCGCGGCGGTCAGCGCCTCGGGCCATGTTGCCGGGCGCAGCTTTCCGTTCTCGCGGATATAGGGTTTGTCCAGCCGCTGGCGGCGCAGCCCGTCCCAGACAAACCGGGTCTTGTCGCTGATCCATTCCTCGTTCACGCCGTCATGGTTGCGCGGCAGGATGCGCATGACCTCGCGGCCCTTGGTGTCCACGCGGATAGTGCTGCACAGCGCGTCCATCACGTCGATGGTCTCGGTCTTGGTCAATTCCCAAGGCCGGGCGGTGAAGGAATAGGGTTTGCTGACCAGCGCACCGACGGGGCACAGGTCGATGATGTTTCCCTGCAGATTCGAGGCCAGCGTTTCGTTCAGGTAGCTGGTGATCTCGCTGTCCTCGCCACGGCCGGTCTGACCCATCTGGGTGATGCCCGCGACCTCGGTCGTGAACCGCACACAGCGGGTGCAACTGATGCAGCGCGTCATGTGGGTTTCCACCAGCGGGCCGAGGTTCAACTCCTCAGAGGCGCGCTTGGGCTCGCGATAGCGGCTGAAATCGACGCCGTAAGCCATTGCCTGGTCCTGCAGGTCGCATTCGCCGCCCTGGTCGCAGATCGGGCAGTCCAGCGGATGGTTGATCAGCAGGAATTCCATCACGCCCTCGCGGGCCTTCTTGACCATCGGGCTGTTGGTCCGGACCTCGGGCGGGGCGCCCTCGGGGCCGGGCCGCAGATCCTTGACCTGCATCGCGCAACTGGCGGCTGGCTTGGGCGGGCCGCCCACCACCTCGACCAGGCACATCCGGCAGTTGCCGGCGATCGACAGCCGTTCGTGATAACAGAAACGCGGAATTTCGACCCCGGCCTGCTCGCAGGCCTGGATCAGCGTCAGATTGGGATCGACCTCGATCTCATTGCCGTCGATCTTGATTGTCCGCAATTCGGCCATCATTGCTATCCTTACTTGGCACTCAGAAGCGATCCGGTGACCGTTCCGCGTGCGATTTCTTCCCGCCCGAGGCGGCAAAAACTTTCCGCGTCGCCCGCTGTCACGCCGTTCCTGGCCATATAATCCTCGGCCACGGCGTAGATGCGGTCCTTGTCCGCGCGGCTGTCCAGAAACGCGTCGATCTGCGCCTCGGAATAACCCTTGCCGCGGGCGTATTTTTTCAGTTCACGCGCCTGCATGAAAGCATAGATCATGCGCGCATCGATCGACGGGCATTCGCGCCGGATCCGGTCCGCGATGCGCGCCGCGATCAGGCGGTCGTTGATGTATTTTTCCTGCGCCAACGGTTCCAGCGCGACGGCCTGCGTTCCGGTCAGTGCCAGGGTCGCGACCATCGCGGCCGCCATGCGGTTGCGGTTCGGTTTGCTCATGGCTGTCACCTTTCCTCTTTGATGACCCCTGCCATAGCAGCCGAAAGACCGGCCTGCCCCACACGACCCCGTGCGCCGGACGTGAACATATGCCGCACGTTCTGCCATCAACCCGCCACCCTGTCGCAACCGCGCGTCCGCCACAGCCGCGCCTGTTCCAGCCAGGACCAGCCGAACGCATGATCGCTGTCGCCATTGCTGCGCAGATGGTCCAGTCGCGACAACGCCTCGTCAAGTGTCGGTCGATGGCCAACAGGCACCCACCACATCACGAAATGCGTCTGTCCCATCAGTTCGAACCACTCGGCACGGCGTTCGTAGAACTGCCGGTGGACGGTCTGCCAGACAAATTGTTCCAGGCTTTCGACATCTTCCCAGAGGGTCAGGTTGGCCACGAATTGTGGATCGTCCCCAATGCTGTTCTGGGTATTGCCGGTCCCCGGCTCGCCGGACCCTTCCATCATCCAAACGAAACCCGGCATCCGCTTGCCCATGCCATTGACCCGATCCAGCGCGCCCATGAACTCGGACACGCGCGGATCGTCGGTCGGCGCCAGAAGGCGCCCGACATTCAACTGGGCAAGATGCATGCCTTCGATCATTCCGCCGCCATCGCCCCCATGCGCCCGGTGCGTTTCGCCTTGATGCGATCCTCGATCTCTTCGCGGAAATTGCGGATCAGGCCCTGGATCGGCCATGCGGCCGCGTCGCCAAGGGCGCAGATCGTATGACCCTCGACCTGCTTGGTGACATCCAGCAGCATGTCGATTTCCTCGACCTCGGCCTGTCCGCTGACCAGACGCTCCATCACCCGCATCATCCAGCCGGTGCCTTCGCGGCAGGGCGTGCACTGTCCGCAGCTTTCATGCTTGAAGAACTTGGCAAGCCGCCAGACCGCCTTGATGACGTCGGTCTGCTGATCCATCACGATCATGCAGGCGGTGCCGAAGCTGGATTTCAGCTCTCGCATGCCGTCGTAATCCATGATGGCGTTTTCGCATTGCTCGGCGGTGATGACAGGACAGGACGCACCGCCCGGGATCACCGCCTTCAGGTTCTTCCAGCCGCCGCGAACGCCGCCGCCATGTTTCTCGATCAGCTCCTTCATGCTGATCGACATGGCCTCTTCGACCACGCAGGGATTGTTCAGATGACCGGTCAGGCCGAACAGCTTGACGCCCGCGTTGTTCGGACGCCCGAACCCCGCGAACCACTCTGCCCCGCGGCGCAGGATGGTCGGCACGACGGCGATGGATTCGACGTTGTTCACCGTCGTCGGGCAGCCATACAGCCCCGCGCCGGCCGGAAACGGCGGCTTCATGCGGGGCATGCCCTTCTTGCCCTCCAGGCTTTCCAGCAGTGCGGTTTCCTCGCCGCAGATATAGGCGCCGGCGCCGTGATGCAGATAGAGGTCGAAATCCCAACCCGACCCGGCAGCGTTGCCACCCAGCAGCCCCGCATCATAGCATTCGTCGATGGCAGCCTGCAGCGCCTCTTTCTCGCGGATATATTCGCCGCGGATATAGATATAGCAGGCATGGGCGTTCATTGCGAAGCTGGCGATCAGTGCCCCCTCGATCAGCGTATGCGGATCGTGGCGCATGATCTCGCGGTCCTTGCAGGTCGCGGGTTCAGATTCGTCGGCATTGATGACCAGATAGGCGGGCCTGCCGTCCGATTCCTTGGGCATGAACGACCACTTCAGACCGGTCGGGAAACCCGCCCCGCCGCGACCGCGCAGCCCCGAGGCCTTGACCTGCTCGATGATCTTGTCGCGACCGCGCGCGATGATGTCGGCGGTGCCGTCCCAATGGCCGCGCGACTTGGCGCCGTTCAGGCTGCGATCACCCATGCCGTAGAGGTTGGTGAAAATGCGATCCTGGTCTTTCAGCATCTAACTTCCGATCCTTTTCATCCGGGCGTCACGCATCGTTTCTGCGCCGCCAGATACGCCAGGTCACGATCAGCGACCAGACAAAAGCGCCAATGGCGGCCAGATCGGCCAGGAAGGCCCATTTCGCCGCCCAGCCATAGTGGCCGCCAAGCCACTGCACCGCGATCCACGCGACCATCGCGACGGCGATGACCACGGCCGCCAGCCGCATCTGCCCCGCATCCTGATCCCGCGATTCCGCCATCAATAGACGCCACCTTCTTCGACACGCTTCGAAAACTCGGTCTCGCCGCCATCGGCAAGCGTCCTGGCCTGCCCGACCCAGTCATCGCTGCGAATGCGTCCGCCCATCCTACCGATCAGTTCGGCGTAATGGTCGATGTCGCCATCGTCCCATGCGGCGATCTGGTCGAAACGGGTCACGCCGTGTTCGTGCAACGTCTCTTCCAGCTTCGGACCGACCCCCTTGATCTCCTTCAGGTCGTCGGGTGTTTCGTCGCCGCCATCATTCCTCGCAACCTTCGGGCTCGCGGCACCATAGATATCGTTGCGTTCGACGCCATTGCGCTCACCGGGTTCCGAGGATGGCTGCGCATCACCCGAAGGCGCGACCGGATGGGCCTGATCGCCCTGTGCCGAGCCAAGAAAACCTTCGGTCGCCAGCGACGCGACGCCGCGCGGGCGCAGTTCCTGATCCTGCTCGGGGGTGGTGCTGTGCGTCTCGGGGTGCCAATCGGCACTGTCCATGGCGGGAACGCCGCGGCACAGCAGCCAGACAAGGAAAACCCCGAAGACGGCAAGGGCGACGATGCCCAGAAACAGCCCCTCGAACCAGCGCAGCGGCCCGAAGCCCGCCGTGAAGATCCAGACCAGCAGGCCCAGCCCGGCGGCGGTGATCCAACAGTTTCTGGTGCAGGTCGCGTTCGGCATCGATGGCTATCTCCCGTATGGCGCCCGGTCGGGCGTTTCCGTCCATTACTCCTTGTCGTCGTCACCCCGATCCGAGCGGGCCGAGAAATCGGTCTCGCCGCCATCGGCAAGCGTCCTGGCCTGCGCGACCCATTCGTCGCGGCTGGCCCGCCCCTTGAAGCCCTCAAGATTGTCGTCGACCCAGGCAAGCTCGGCCGGACCCCATGCGGCGATCTGATCGTAATGGTGGAACCCCATGCCGTTCAGCACTTCTTCCAGCTTCGGCCCGATCCCCTTGATCCGCTTCAGATCATCAGGGGTGCCGTCCCTCGGGGCATCGAGCCCCTCGGGCCGGCGGCCCGCTTCTTCCGCCGAACCCGTTGAGGCCGTTTCCCCGCGGGCCTCGGCGGGGGCATCCTTCTCTTGGGCCCGCACGCCTTCGGGTTCGATATCCGAACGCGGGCGGGCGGGCGATGCAGCCTGCGCCTCTTGTTCGGTCACGCCGGTCTTGTCGGCGGGTTCGTTGTCGGACGGGCGTGGTTCGATCTCGGGCGCGGTATCGACGCCGCTTTGGTCATCAGGGGCGGCGGCCGGACGCTCTCGGCGCAGCCATTTGGTCAGGATCGGCACCTCGGACCCGTCGATCCGCTTGATCGTCTCGCCCAGTTCGGTGGCCAGCGTCACGCTGGCATTGGCAGAGCTGCCGTCGCGGTCGGTCAGGCTGGTCAGACCCGACGCGGGCTCGGAAGCAAAACGCCCCGTCTGCGACCCCGGCACCGGGACCTGCCCGTCCGAAAACGCGTCAATCAGCTCCTCCAGTTTCTCGGGCGTCAGATCCTCGTAGTAATCCTTGCCGATCTGGGCCATCGGCGCATTCGCGCAGGCGCCCAGGCATTCAACCTCTTCCCAGCTGAACTTGCCGTCCGCCGAAACCGTGTGCGGGGTCGGCGCAATCTTGCGCTTGCAGACGGCAATCAGATCCTCGGCCCCGCAGATCATGCAGCTGGTGGTGCCACAAATCTGGATATTTGCAACAGAACCAACGGGCTGAAGCTGAAACATGAAGTAAAATGTGGCGACTTCAAGCGCCCGGATATAGGGCATACCCAGCAGTTCGGCGCAGTATTCGATGGCCGGACGCGACAGCCATCCTTCCTGTTCCTGCGCCCGCCACAGCACCGGAATGATCGCCGATTGCTGGCGGCCTTCCGGGTATTTGGTCATCTGCGCCCGCGCCCATTCCAGGTTCGCGGCGGTGAATTCGAAACTGTCCGGCTGGACGGGGGAAAGACGGCGCAGCATCAGCGGTCAACCTCTCCGAACACGATATCCATCGTGCCGATAATTGCGGAAACATCTGCCAGCATGTGACCCTTGGCCATCCAGTCGATGGATTGCAGATGCAGGAAACCGGGCGCGCGCAGCTTGGCCCGGTATGGCTTGTTGCTGCCATCGCTGACCAGATAGACGCCGAACTCGCCCTTCGGCGCCTCGACGGCGGCATAAACCTCGCCGGCCGGAACGCGGAAGCCCTCGGTGTACAGCTTGAAGTGGTGGATCAGGCTTTCCATGTCGCGCTTCATCTCGGCACGCTTTGGCGGCGTCACCTTGCCGCGCGACAGGATGTCGCCCTGCCCGTCTGGGGCGCGCAGCTTGTCGATCGCCTGACGGATGATGCGCACCGACTGCCGCATTTCCTCCATTCGGCACAGATAGCGATCATAGCAGTCGCCGTTCTTGCCGACCGGCACCTGAAAGTCGAATTCGTCATAGCATTCATAGGGCTGCGAGCGCCGCAAATCCCACGCCATGCCCGACCCGCGCACCATCACGCCCGAATAGCCCCAGTCCAGCGCATCCTGCTGGTTGACGATGCCGATATCGACGTTGCGCTGCTTGAAGATCCGGTTCTCGGTCAGCAGGCCGTCAAGATCGTCCATCACCTTCAGGAACGGATCGCACCACGCCTCGATATCGTCGATCAGTTCGGGCGGCAGGTCCTGATGCACGCCGCCGGGCCGGAAATAGGCGCTGTGCAGTCGCGCCCCGCAGGCACGTTCATAGAACACCATCAGCTTTTCGCGTTCCTCGAACCCCCACAGCGGCGGCGTCAGCGCGCCCACGTCCATGGCCTGTGTGGTGACGTTCAGCAGGTGGTTCAGGATGCGGCCGATTTCCGAATACAGAACCCGGATCAGGCTGGCGCGACGCGGCACCAGCGTGCCCGTCAGCTTCTCGATCGCCAGGCACCAGGCATGTTCCTGGTTCATCGGCGCCACATAATCGAGACGGTCGAAATAGGGCAGGTTCTGCAGATAGGTGCGGCTTTCCATCAGCTTTTCGGTGCCGCGATGCAGCAGGCCGATATGCGGATCGCAGCGTTCCACGATCTCGCCGTCAAGCTCCAGCACCATCCGCAAAACACCGTGCGCTGCGGGGTGTTGCGGGCCGAAGTTGATGTTGAAGTTGCGGATTCGCTGTTCGCCGGTCAACTGATCGGCGCTGCCATCGTCATAGACATTGTTGCGGATATCGCCGTCCATCACTTCGCCCCCTGCTTCTCGTCGCCCGGCAGCACGTATTTCGCGCCCTCCCATGGCGAGAGGAAATCGAACTGGCGGTATTCCTGGGTCAGGTTCACCGGCTCGTACACCACGCGTTTCTCGGATTCGTCATACCGCACCTCGACATAGCCGGTGGTCGGAAAATCCTTGCGCAGCGGGTGGCCGCGGAACCCGTAATCGGTCAGCAGGCGGCGCAGGTCCGGGTGGCCCGAGAACAGGATCCCGAACATGTCGAAGATCTCGCGCTCGAACCAGTTGGCGGCCGGATGGATCTTGATCAGCGAGGGCACGATCTCGTCCTCGCGGACGCTGACCTTCACGCGGATGCGGTGATTCTGATACATCGACAGGAAATGCCAGACCACCTCGAAGCGCTGCGACCGCGCCGGATAATCGATGGCGGTGATATCGACCAGCGTCGAGAAGCGGCAGGAACTGTCAGTGCGCAGGAATTCGACCAGGTCCAGCAGACCGCTGACCGTCGAGGTCACGGTCAGTTCGTCCAGTTCGACCCTGGCATCCAGCACCGCGTCCGCGCGCCGCATCTTTACATGTTCGGCCAGCTGTTCCAGCGCATCGAGATCGGGATAGATGGCCATGGATCACCTCACCAGCGTGCCGGTGCGCCGGATGCGGCGCTGAAGTTGCAGGATGCCGTACAGCAACGCCTCGGCGGTGGGGGGGCAGCCCGGCACATAGATATCGACCGGAACGATCCGGTCGCAGCCGCGCACGACCGAATAGCTGTAGTGGTAATACCCGCCGCCATTGGCGCAGCTGCCCATGCTGATCACATAGCGCGGCTCGGGCATCTGGTCATAGACCTTGCGCAGCGCGGGCGCCATCTTGTTGGTCAGCGTGCCCGCCACGATCATCAGGTCCGACTGGCGCGGAGAGGCGCGCGGCGCGGTGCCGAAACGCTCGACGTCATAGCGCGGCATGGATGTCTGCATCATCTCGACCGCGCAGCAGGCCAGACCGAAGGTCATCCAGTGCAGCGATCCGTTGCGCGCCCAGTTGATGATGTCCTCGGTCGTGGTCAGCAGAAAGCCCTTGTCCTGCAGTTCCGCGTTCAGGGACTTGGTCGCGAATTCGCGGTCCGCCCCGGCGGTATTGGCCCCGGTCATCACGCCCATTCCAGCGCCCCCTTCTTCCATTCATAGGCAAAGCCCACCGTCAGCACACCCAGGAAGACCATCATCGACCAGAAGGCCGCATCCGACAACGAGGCGAAGCTGGTCGCCCATGGGAATAGGAAGGCCACTTCCAGATCGAAGATGATGAACAGGATGGACACAAGGTAGAACCGCACATCGAACTTCATCCGGGCGTCATCGAATGCGTTGAACCCGCATTCATAGGCGCTGACCTTTTCAGGATCGGGATTGCGGATCGCGACGACCACGGCGGCCAGCATCAGCACCAGGGCCAGCGCACCGGCCATTGCCGCGAAGACGAGGATGGGCAGATATTCCTGCAGCATAGATTCCACGGGCAAGATCCCCTTGTCGGTCGCGGGGATCAGTGGCTGCCCCGCGACGGGTTGGCTAGGGTCGGTTTAGACCTGACGGCCACCGGGGTCAACGGGCGGCGGCCCGACGCAGGACCGCGAAAAGCCGGGATTTGCGGGTTGCACAAGCGATTTCGCAGCGCGCGATTGCCTGATTTTCGCAAGATCGGGTGGCCCCTTCACGCCGCACCGGGACTGCTTGGCCTGACAGCGGACGGACTGCCGCGCAGCGATGAACAGACAAGGACCGCGCATCTGTCAAAAGATCAGATGCGCGGTCCATTCACATGCCCTGGGGATGCGCCGATGGTTCAGCCCCACAAGGGCGCGATTCTATTCGAACTCGACCATCAGATCCTTTGCGTCGATCTGCTGGCCCGCGGCGACATGCAGGGCCTTGATGGTGCCGTCGCGGTCGGCGTGGATGCCGGTTTCCATCTTCATCGCCTCGATGGTCAGCAGCATGTCGCCCTGCTTGACCGCCTGCCCCGCGCTGACCGCGACCGAGGCCACGACGCCCGGCATCGGCGCACCAACATGGCTTTCGTTCGCCGGATCGGCCTTGGGCCGCGCCGCTGCACTGCCCGCCACCTTGCGGTTCGGCACCCGGATCGAACGCGGCTGGCCGTTCAGTTCGAAGAAGACCTTCACCTCGCCCTTCTCGTCGGTCTCGCCGATCGCCTGCAGGCGGATTTCCAGAATCTTGCCGGGGTCGATCTCGGCGGTGATCTCCTGCCCCGGCTCCATCCCGTAAAAGAAATTCCGGGTCGGCAGGGTGCGGACCGGGCCATAGGTCCGGTGCCGGCCCATGTAATCCAGGAACACCTTGGGATACATCAGATAGCCGTTCAGATCCTCATCATCGACCGCCTTGCCCTCCAGCTGCTTGCGCAGTTCGGCACGGGTCTCCTCGATATCGACCGGCGCCAGATGCGCGCCGGGCCGGTCGGTGATCGGGGCCTCGCCCTTCAGCACCTTTTTCTGGATCGCCTCGGGCCAGCCGCCCGGCGGCTGCCCCAGATTGCCGTGCATCATGTCCACGACCGAATCCGGGAAGGACATGTCCTTGTCCGGGTTCATCACGTCCTCGGGCGTCAGGTTCTGGGACACCATCATCAACGCCATGTCGCCCACCACCTTCGAGGACGGCGTGACCTTGACGATGTCGCCGAACATCCGGTTCACATCGGCATAGGCCTGCGCCACCTCGTGCCAGCGATCCTCGAGGCCCATCGACCGCGCCTGCGATTTCAGGTTGGTGAACTGCCCGCCCGGCATCTCGTGCAGATAGACTTCGGATGCAGGCGACTGCAGGCCCGATTCGAAGGCTGCATAGTTCTCGCGCACGCGTTCCCAGTAATTGCTGATCGCGCGGATCGCCCCGATGTCCAACCCGGTGTCGCGGTCGGTCTGGGCAAGCGCCTCGACGACCGATCCCATGGTCGGCTGGCTGGTATTGCCCGACAGCGCATCCATCGCGCAATCGACCGCATCAACGCCCGCCGCAGCCGCGGCAAGGATCGTCGCGCCGCCCATGCCGCTGGTGTCGTGGGTGTGGAAATGAACCGGCAGGCCGACCTCTTCCTTCAGCGCCTTGATCAGTATTGTCGCCGCGGCAGGTTTCAGCAGCCCCGCCATGTCCTTCAGGCCCAGCACATGCGCGCCGGCTTCCTTCAGGTCCTGCGCCATCCCGACATAGTATTTCAGGTCGTATTTGGACCGGTCGGGATCCAGCATGTTGCCGGTATAGCAGACTGTGCCCTCGCAGATCTTGCCGGATTCGATCACCGCATCCATCGCGACGCGCATGTTCTCGACCCAGTTAAGGCTGTCGAAGACGCGGAACACGTCAACGCCGGATCTGGCCGCCTGCCCCACGAAGAACTGCACCACATTGTCGGGATAGTTCGTGTAGCCGACCCCGTTCGACGCGCGCAGCAGCATCTGCGTCATCAGGTTCGGCATCTTGGCGCGGATGTCGCGCAACCGCTGCCAGGGGCATTCCTGCAGGAACCGGTAGGCCACGTCGAACGTCGCGCCACCCCAGCATTCGACGCTGAACAGCTGCGGCAGATTGGCGGCATAGCTGGGCGCGACGCGGATCATGTCGATCGACCGCATCCGCGTGGCCAACAGCGACTGGTGCCCGTCGCGCATCGTCGTGTCGGTGATCAGCAACTGCTTTTGCGCGGCCATCCAGTCGGCGACCGCCTGGGCGCCCTTTTCCTCCAGCATCTGGCGGGTGCCCGCGGCAGGCTCGGCCCTGGCCACGGGTGGCAGCGGCGGACGAGCCTGCGCCGGAGGCAGCGCCCGGCCAGCGGTTTCGGGATGCCCGTTCACGCTGATATCGGCCAGATAGGTCAGGATCTTCGTGGCCCGATCGCGGCGCTTCTTGAAGGTGAACAGATCATCGGTCGTGTCGATGAACTTGGTCGTGTAGGTGTCATCCAGAAAGGTGGGGTGCTTCAGCAGGTTGATGACGAAATCGATGTTCGTCGAGACCCCGCGCACGCGAAACTCGCGCAGCGCCCGGTCCATCCGCTTGATCGCCTGATCCGGCGTCTGCGCCCATGCCGTGACCTTGACCAGCAGCGAATCGTAATAGCGCGTGATGACGCCGCCCGCATAGGCGGTGCCGCCATCCAGACGGATGCCCATGCCGGTCGCGGACCGGTAGGCGGTGATGCGGCCGTAATCGGGGATGAAGTTGTTCTGCGGATCCTCGGTCGTCACCCGGCATTGCAGCGCATGGCCCGACAGGGTGATGTCATCCTGCGACGCCGCCCCCGTCGCGTCTGCCAGGGTGGCGCCTTCCATGATCTTGATCTGGGCCTGGACGATGTCGATTCCGGTGACTTCCTCGGTCACGGTATGTTCGACCTGCACGCGCGGGTTCACCTCGATGAAGTAGAACTGCTGGCTGTCCATATCCATCAGGAATTCGACCGTGCCCGCGCATTCATAGCCGACCGCCTGGCCGATCTTCAGCGCCAGCGCGCAGACTTCCTCGCGCTGCTCGTCGGTCAGATAGGGCGCGGGCGCGCGCTCGACGACTTTCTGGTTGCGGCGCTGCACCGTGCAATCGCGTTCATAAAGGTGGTAAAGGCCGCCATGCGTGTCGCCCAGCAACTGCACCTCGACGTGGCGCGCGCGCAGGATCATCTTTTCCAGATAGCCCTCGCCATTGCCGAATGCCGCCTCGGCCTCGCGCCGCCCTTCGCGGACCTTCTCGACCAGCTCGGCTTCGTTGTTGATCGGGCGCATGCCGCGACCGCCGCCGCCCCAGCTGGCCTTCAGCATCAGGGGGTAACCGATCTGGGCCGCTTCCTTCTTGATGGCGTCGAAATCCTCGCCCAGGACTTCGGTCGCGGGAATGACCGGCACGCCCGCCTTGATGGCCACGCGCCGCGCGCTGGCCTTGTCGCCAAGCGCCCGCATCGTTTGCGCCTTGGGGCCGATGAATGTGATCCCGGCCTCGGTGCAGGCATCGACGAAATCGGGGTTTTCGGACAGCAGACCGTAACCCGGATGGATCGCGTCGGCGCCGCATTCCTTGGCGACGCGGATGATCTCGGGGATCGACAGATAGGCCGCGACCGGCCCCAGCCCTTCGCCGATCCGGTAGGCTTCGTCGGCCTTGAACCGGTGCAGGCCCAGCTTGTCCTCCTCGGCAAAGACCGCGACCGTGCGTTTGCCCAGTTCGTTCGCCGCCCGCATGACCCGAATGGCAATCTCGCCACGGTTCGCCACAAGGATTTTCTGAAACATGCTGATCCCCCTTTTTCCGCTTGCGGTATCCTAACCATGCTGCATCGCAGCGCAAGCGCTAGCACGCAGCCATCGCGTTCGGCGCGCAGAGATACAGCAAATGCCCGGCAAGACGAGTCCGGCAAAAGGCTGACACGCAGCCTTGCGATCCCTCCTGCCGCGACGCCGCGACGGGACAAACAAGGTTGCGGTGCCCCGGAAGTTCACTTTATGTTCACAGCAATCGGTTGCTTTTTCACCGCGTCTGATTATGTGATGCGCTTGGTCGGTCAAAGGCTCGCTCATGGAACAGAAGTTCATCGAGGTTCGCGGCGCGCGCGAGCACAATCTGAAAAGCGTGGACATGGACATTCCGCGCGACAAGCTGGTCGTCATCACCGGCCTGTCGGGCAGCGGAAAATCCAGCCTTGCCTTCGACACGATCTACGCCGAGGGCCAGCGCCGCTATGTCGAAAGCCTGTCGGCCTATGCAAGGCAGTTCCTGGACATGATGGGCAAGCCGGACATGGACCATATCAGCGGTCTGTCCCCGGCGATCAGCATCGAACAGAAGACGACCTCGAAGAACCCACGCTCAACCGTGGGCACCGTCACGGAAATCTACGATTATCTGCGGCTGCTGTTCGCCCGCGCCGGCACCCCCTTTTCGCCCGCCACGGGCCTGCCGATCGAGGCGCAGCAGGTTCAGGACATGGTGGACCGCATCATGTCGATGGAAGACGGCACCCGCGCCTATCTTCTGGCGCCCATCGTGCGCGACCGAAAGGGCGAATATCGCAAGGAATTTCTTAAACTCAGGAAGCAGGGCTTCCAGCGCGTCAAGGTGAACGGCGAATTTTACGACCTGGACGAACCGCCGACGCTGGACAAGAAGTTCCGCCAGAATATCGACGTGGTCGTGGACCGGATCGTCGTGCGCGAGGGTCTGGAAACCCGTCTGGCGGACAGTCTGCGCACCGCACTGGATCTGGCCGACGGCATCGCGGTGCTGGAAACGGCGCCGACCGGCGACGATGCCCAGCCCGAGCGCATCACGTTTTCCGAAAATTTCGCCTGCCCGGTCAGCGGTTTCACCATCCCCGAAATCGAACCGCGCCTGTTTTCCTTCAACGCCCCCTTCGGGGCCTGCCCGGTCTGCGACGGGCTGGGGGTCGAACTGTTCTTCGACGAACGCCTGGTCGTCCCGGACGCAGGCCTGTCGGTGGACAAGGGCGCGATCCTGCCTTGGGCCAAGTCCAAATCCGCCTATCTGACCCAGACCATCAATGCGCTGGCCAAGCATTACGGTTTCGAAAAGAAGACGCCCTGGAAGGATCTGCCCGACAAGGTGCAGCAGATGTTCCTGCGCGGGTCCGGCAAGGACGAGATCAAGTTCCGCTTCGACGATGCGGGCCGCGTCTATGAAATCAGCCGCGTCTTCGAGGGCGTGATCCCCAACATGGAACGCCGGCTGCGCGAATCGGACAGCCAGTGGGTGCGCGAGGAATTCGAGCGGTATCAGAACAACCGCCCCTGCGGCGCCTGCGCCGGCTATCGCCTGAAACCCGAGGCGCTGGCCGTGAAGATCGCGGGCAACCATATCGGCCAGGTCGTCGAACTTTCCATCCAGGATGCGCTGGATTGGGTCGAGAACGCGCCCGCACATCTGTCGAAACAGAAAAACGAGATCGCCGCCGCGATCCTCAAGGAAATTCGCGAACGTCTGGGCTTCCTGGTCAATGTCGGGCTGAACTACCTGACCGTGTCGCGCGCCGCCGGCACACTGTCGGGCGGCGAAAGTCAGCGGATCAGGCTGGCCAGCCAGATCGGCAGCGGACTGACCGGCGTGCTATATGTGCTGGACGAACCGTCGATCGGGCTGCACCAGCGCGACAATGACCGGCTGCTGCGAACGCTGATGAACCTGCGCGATCAGGGCAATTCGGTGCTGGTCGTGGAACATGACGAGGACGCGATCCGCCACGCAGACTATGTCTTCGACATGGGCCCCGGCGCAGGTGTCCATGGCGGCACGGTGGTCAGTCACGGCACGCCGGACCAGATCGCCGCCGACCCGGCCAGCCTGACCGGCCAGTATCTGTCGGGCCAGCGGGAAATCGCGGTGCCCTCGGACCGCCGCAACGGCAATGGCAAGAAGGTCAGCGTCGTCAAGGCGACCGGCAACAACCTGAAGAACGTCACCGCCGATTTCCCGTTGGGGAAATTCCTATGCGTCACCGGGGTTTCGGGCGGCGGCAAGTCCACTCTGACCATCGAGACTCTGTTCAAGACTGCCTCGCTGCGCCTGAACGGCGCGCGCCAGACGCCCGCGCCCTGCGAGACGATCAAGGGGCTGGAACATCTGGACAAGGTCATCGACATCGACCAGCGCCCCATCGGCCGCACGCCCCGGTCGAACCCCGCCACCTATACCGGCGCCTTCACCCCGATCCGCGACTGGTTCGCAAACCTGCCCGAATCGAAGGCGCGCGGCTACAAGCCCGGCCGCTTCAGCTTCAACGTCAAGGGCGGTCGCTGTGAGGCGTGTCAGGGCGACGGCGTCATCAAGATCGAGATGCATTTCCTGCCCGACGTCTATGTCGAATGCGAGACCTGCAAGGGCAAGCGCTACAACCGCGAGACGCTGGAAATCCGCTTCAAGGGCAAAAGCATAGCCGACGTTCTTGATATGACGGTCGAGGATGCGCAGACCTTCTTTGCCGCCGTCCCGTCGATCCGTGAAAAGATGGACGCGCTGATGCAGGTGGGCCTTGGCTATATCAAGGTCGGCCAGCAGGCAACGACCCTGTCGGGCGGCGAGGCGCAGCGGGTGAAGCTGTCCAAGGAACTCAGCCGTCGGTCCACCGGCCGGACGCTGTATATCCTCGATGAACCCACCACCGGCCTGCATTTCGAGGATGTCCGCAAGCTGCTGGAGGTGCTGCATCATCTGGTGGACGAGGGCAACACCGTCATCGTGATCGAACATAATCTGGACGTCATCAAGACCGCCGACTGGATCATCGACATCGGCCCCGAAGGCGGCGATGGCGGTGGCGAGATCGTTGCCACCGGCACGCCCGAGCAGGTGGCCGGGGTCGAGGCCAGCCACACCGGACGCTATCTTGCGCAGATGCTGAAACCCGTCCGAATACGCGCAGCGGAATGACCCCGGTCGTCTGGCAGAGGGTCGAGGGCGCGGGGATCTTCACCGCGTCCATTGCGCTGGCCGGGTTCACCCAGTCCGGCTGGCCGCTGTGGGTCTGGCCCCTGGCGCTGTTGGCGCCCGACGTCTCGATGCTGGGCTATCTGGCCGGCCCCCGGATCGGCGCGGCGGTCTATAACGCCGCGCATCTTTACGCCAACGGGCTGATCCTGGCGCTGCTGGGTCTGATGATCGGGGCACCCGACCTGATCGCGGCGGGCGGCATCTGGATGGCGCATGTCGGCATCGACCGGGCATTGGGATACGGGCTGAAGACGGCCGCAGGCTTTCGGGACACGCATCTGGGCCGTATCGGCCGCGACTGAACCTTCAGCCGCGCGTGCCGCGATCCAGATCCTGCGGCAGGCGGTGGATCAGGCAGGATTCCCCCGGCTCTGCCCCGTCCGTCAGGTTCGGGTAGGCGGTCGCGTGATCGGGACGTTCGAAGACCGCGCAGAACCGCAGATTGTCGGCATCCACCATCTCGATGCGATAGGGCCGGTCGGTAAAGGGATCGGTCAGGCGCAGCGTTTCAGGACAGGCGGCGGTGGGGGCCAGGTCCGCCGTCGCCGCGCCCGCCTCGAACGCCCGGCAGATGGCCTGGGTCTGCGCCGCGTTCAGGTCGTGCATTCGCACCGCATCGCGCCGCTCGGCCCTGCCCTGCATCGGCCCGCCGCTGAACACCAGACCCGTGCCGATCAGCGCGACCGCGACGGCCGTGATCGTCCAGACCGCCCAGCCCTGCCGCCGGTCAGTCATCCAAATCGCTCCGGTAATAGACTAGCACCAGCCCCGCGATCACCGCGACAAGCACGGCCTTGGCGATGAACCGCAGCGTCAGCCCGCCGGACAGCAGTGCATAGATCGCAGCGACCAGATCGCCCATCAGAGTCAGCAGTGCGATCAGCAGCGTGACCGAGGCGAACAGCCGCCGCAGCGAAGACCCGCGCCCCCCCTCGCCGCGCGGCACCGCGCGGACCGCGCGGCGGTCCAGATACAGAAACAACGGCAGGAAACCCAACAGCGCCGCAATCGACCAGCGCATCGTTCCGCGCCCGACGGACAGGTCGGTCAGATCGGGAATCAGCGCATCGATCACCGCGAATCCCAGCTGCAGCAGATGCCACGTCACCATTGCAAGCGCCGCGAACATCAGCGCGTGGAACACCGCCTCGCGGGCCGACACATGGTGCTGCGGCAGCGGCACCGGGGGCATCCCCTGCGGCTTTGCCCACGCCGCCAGCGCGGTCCGAACCTCGACCTCGGACCATCCGGCATCAGCCATCGCAGCGGCGATCGCAGCCCGGTCGTGACCGTCCTCAAGCGATTGGCGCACGAACTCGCGCAGCTGCTCGGTTGTGTTCACGCGGTCACCCCTGTCCTGATGGCCGAAAATGCGCTGTGGGCGGATGATCTGTCAATGCGGCGAAAAAAACCGCGTCGATCCGGAAATTTCCCCTTGCACGCCCCGGCGCGGTCCCATAAATCACCGCTCACCGAAGGCGAAGACAGCTTCGGACAGGATGCGGGCGTAGCTCAGGGGTAGAGCATAACCTTGCCAAGGTTAGGGTCGTGAGTTCGAATCTCATCGCCCGCTCCAATTCAAAAAGGCCGGACCTTCGGGTCCGGCCTTTTGCATTCGCAGGGAAAGCCCCTGTCCGGGCAACGCTTGACCACCTTGCGGGCGTCCTGCAGGATAAGGTCATCGCGCCGGTCGGCCATTCGGTTACCGCGACGTTGTTCCCGATCGATGCCACCGGTGCGAAGGCAACCGAAAGGCAGATCCGATGTTTTCCAAGATCATGATTCCCGTCGACCTGTCACATTGGGACAAGATGGCGCGCCCGATCGAAATTGCGATGGAACTTGCCCGCAGCCATGACGCCGACATTCTCCTGGTCAGCGTCGAAAGCGACCATCCCAGCAGCATCGCCCACAACCCGCAGGAATTTCGCCAGAAACTGTCCGCCGCAGCCAAGGAACTGGCGTCGCGCAGTGGTCTTGCGGTCGAAAGTCAGGCCATCATATGCAGCGATCCGACATCGGAAATGTCGCAGCAGCTGCTGCACGCGGCAGACGAAAGCGGCACCGACCTGATCGTGATGGCGACACATATTCCCGGATTGATGGACCATGTCTTTGCGTCGCATGGCGGTCATGTGGCACGCTACGCGAAGATCTCGGTGTTCCTGGTTCGCTGACGCCGAATGCAGATGCCCGCCCGCCGGATTTCGGCGGGCGGGCAAATCGAACACAGGGCGCGTTGCCCGAGCGCAGGGTCAGCCGTCGACGCGGATCTTGGCGTTGGTGGGATCGTAAGGGCTGTCCTCGGTCACCTCGGCGTCATACAGGTCGCGGAACATCCGCACCTTCAGCTTGGTGCCCGGCTCGGCCAGATCGGGGCGGACATAGCCCATGCCGATCTGCTTGCCGAAGGCGGCGGAATAGCCGCCCGAGGTCAGTCGCCCGATCTTCTCACCATCCAGGAACAACGCCTCGCGGCCCCAGGGATCGGCGTCCGAAGGCCCGTCGATCAGCAGGGTTACGCATTTGCTGCGGATACCGACCTCCTGCATTGCCGCCTTGCCCTTGAAGTCCTTGGACAGATCGACGAACCGATCCAGCCCGGCCTCCAGCGGGGTCGCGTCGCGGCCCAGTTCGGTGCCGAAGGCGCGATAGGATTTTTCCTGCCGCAGCCAGTTCTGCGCCCGCGCGCCGACCAGCTTCAGTCCCAGCGGCTCGCCTTCCCGCATCAGGTTGTCGAACAGGTGGTTCTGCATCTCGATCGGGTGGTGCAGCTCCCAGCCCAGTTCACCCGTATAGGCGACGCGAATCGCGTTCACAGGCACCATCCCCAGCTCGATCCTGCGGGCCGACAGCCATGGGAACCGCTTGTTCGACAGGGCGGTCTCGGGCTGCGGATCGCGGATCAGCTTCGACAGGATCTCACGCGATTTCGGACCCGCGATGGCGAAGACGCCCCATTGCGTGGTCACGTTCTGGATCGCCACGAAGGCACCACCCGCAGCCATGAAATCCTCGGCCGACTTCATCAGGTTGTCGCCGTCGTAATCTTCCCACGCACCCGCCGAGACAAGGTAGTACCGATCCTCGTCCAGCCGCACGATGGTGTATTCCGTGCGGGTCGTGCCGGTCTGGGTCAGCGCATAGGTCAGGTTGATGCGGCCCACCTTGGGCAGCTTGTTCGTGGTCAGCCAGTCCAGGAACGCCGTCGCGCCCGGTCCGGTGACCATGTGCTTGGCGAAGGCGGTGGCGTCGATCAGGCCGGCGGCTTCTCGGACCGCCTCGGCTTCGGCCTTCGCGTATTGCCACCAGCCGCCGCGCCGGAAGTTGCGGGCATTGTGATCGAAATCGGCGGGGGCATCGACCGGCCCGTAATAGTTCGGCCGTTCCCATCCGTTCACCTGCCCGAACTGCGCGCCGCGCGCCTTCTGGCGGTCATAGGCCGGCGAGGTGCGCAGCGGCCGCGCCGCGTCGCGTTCCTCGTCGGGATGATGCAGGATGAAGACGTGGGAATAGCTTTCCTCGTTCTTCTTCACCGCATATTCGGTGGTCATCCACGACCCGAAGCGGCGCGGGTCCAGCGACGCCATGTCGATCTCGGCCTCGCCCTGGGTCATCATCTGGGTCAGGTAATGGCCAACGCCGCCCGCCGCCGTGATGCCGAAGCTGAATCCCTCGGCCAGCCACATGTTGCGCAGTCCGGGCGCCGGTCCGACCAGCGGGTTGCCGTCGGGCGTATAGCAGATCGGGCCGTTGAAATCATCCTTCAGCCCGACCTCTTCCGACGATGGCAGCCGATGGATCATCGACATGTATTCCTCTTCGATCCGTTCCAGATCCAGCGGGAACAGATCGGCCCGGAAGCTGTCGGGCACCTCGTAGGGGAAGCGCGCCGGTGCGCCTTCCTCGTAGGGGCCAAGGATCCAGCCGCCGCGTTCCTCGCGGACATACCATTTCGCATCGGCGTCGCGCAGGACCGGGTGTTCCGGGTTGCCGTCGGCGCGCCATTTCAGCAGCGCGGGGTCGGGCTCGGTGACGATGAACTGGTGTTCGACAGGAATCGCCGGAATGCGGATGCCCAGAAGCCGCGCTGTGCGCTGCGCATGGTTGCCGGTGGCGGTGACGACATGTTCGGCCCGGATCTCGAACGTCTCGCCCGAGGGGACCAGGTTGCCGCCCTTCTCGATCATCTTCTCGCAGGTGACGATCCACTCCGAACCGGTCCAGGCGTAGCCGTTGACCTGCAGCTTGCGCTCGATCGTGGCGCCGGCCATGCGTGCGCCCTTGGCCATCGCCTGGGTCACGTCGGCGGGATTGATGTAACCGTCGGTGGGATGGAACAGCGCGCCCTTCAGCCCGTCGGTATTGACCAGCGGCCAGCGATCCTTGATCTGCTGCGGGGTCAGGAACTGATGCTCGATGCCGATGGTCTCGGCGGTCGAGGAATACAGCATGTATTCATCCATCCGCGCATCTGTCTGCGCCATCCGCAGGTTGCCGCAGCGCGTGAAACCGGCATTCAGCCCGGTCTCGGCCTCAAGCCCTGCATACAGTTTGACCGAATAATCGTGGATATGGCTGGTCGCGTAGCCCATGTTGAACAGCGGCAGCAGACCGGCGGCGTGCCAGGTCGATCCGGCGGTCAGCTCGTCCCGCTCGACCAGCAGCGGCTCCCACCCGGCCTTCGCCAGATGATAGGCGATGCCGCACCCGACCGCGCCGCCCCCGACGACAAGAACCTTCACATGCGTTTTCATTTCCGGGCGACTCCTCTGGCCTGTTCCTGTCCCGTATCTGCCAGAGCCATGGCACACCGGTCCCCTCGGCCCGACCATTGACGGCCAAAAACGACATGCTGCAACGCAGCACTTGTGCGAATCCGCCTTCGGACGGTAGGTTGCCCGGCATGTCGGGGGGCAAGACCGGGCGACGGGGGGACGAAATCATGCAGATTTGCCGCAGCAGGCAGTCGGTCAGGGACTGTGTCGCGGGATGGCGCGCGGCTGGCGAGAAGGTCGTTCTGGTCGCCACCATGGGCGCGCTGCATGACGGGCATATGCAGCTTGTCGCGAAGGCACGCGACTGGCTGGACGCACGGGGCGGCGGTCGCATCGTCGCCTCGATCTTCGTCAATCCGACGCAGTTCGACCAGCAGGCCGATCTGGAAAAATACCCCCGCGACGAGGAAACCGACCTGGCGATGCTGCGTCAGCATGGCTGCGACGCGGTGTTCCTGCCCTCGGTCGAGGATATCTATCGCCCCGGCGCGCAGACCGTGGTCGAGGTTGCGGGCCTGTCGCGGATGCTGATGGGTCGCGTCCGCCCCGGCCATTTCCGCGGCATGACGACGATCGTGACCAAGCTGTTCAACATCATCGGTCCCGACGCATCGACCTTTGGGGAAAAGGATTACCAGCAACTGACCATCGTGCGGCAGATGGTCGCCGATCTGGACATGCCGGTCGAGATCATCCCGGTGCCCACCGTGCGCGAGCCCGACGGTCTGGCGATGTCGTCGCGCAACCGCCGCCTGACGCCCCAGGATCGCGCCGCCGCGACCGTCCTCAACCGCGCGCTGGATCGCGGCCAGCAGATGGTCGAACACGGCGCCAGCCCGGCCGCCATCCGCCGCGCGGTCCGCGCCATCCTGCGCAGCGAACCGCGTGCGCAGGTCCGATCCGTCGATCTGCGCGACGCCGCCGATCTGTCGCGCGTCAGCCGCATCGACCGTCCGGTGGTCATGCTGCTGGCCGTCCGCTTCGGCGAGGTGCTGCTGATCGATCAACGCACCGCCACCCCGTAAAGGATCGCCCATGTCTGCTCAGGCCCCGGTCAAACGCATCACCGTTCCGCAAATCGCCGCCCGCAAGGGCGACACCCCGATCGTCGCGCTGACCGCCTATACCGCGCCCATGGCCGCGATGGTCGATGCCCATGCCGAGGTGATCCTTGTCGGCGACAGCCTTGGCATGGTGATCCACGGCCTTCCCTCCACCATCGGCGTCACGCTGGACATGATGATCCTGCACGGACAGGCGGTGATGCGCGGCAGCGCGCGCGCGATGGTGGTGATCGACATGCCCTTCGGCAGCTATGAAGAAAGCCCGCAGCAGGCGTTCCGCAACGCGTCCCGGATCATGTCGGAAACCGGCGCCGGCGCGGTCAAGCTGGAGGGCGGGGCAAGAATGGCCGACACGATCGCGTTCCTGACCAGCCGTGGCATCCCGGTGATGGGCCATGTCGGCCTGACCCCGCAATCCACCCTGACGATGGGCGGATTCCGGACGCAGGGCCGGGATCAGGCGACATGGCCCGCCCATGTCGCCGATGCGCAGGCGGTCGAACAGGCCGGGGCATTCTCGCTTGTGGTCGAGGGCGTGATGGAACCGCTGGCCGATCAGATCACCCAGGCCATAGCGATCCCGACCATCGGCATCGGCGCTTCGGCACGCTGCGACGGCCAGATCCTGGTCCTTGACGACATGCTGGGCCTGTCGGGCCGCGTGCCCCGCTTCGTGCAGAAATTCGGCGATCTCGGACCGCGCGCGGAACAGGCCATCGCCGATTATGCCCGCGCCGTCCGCGATCGCAGTTTTCCGGGCCCCGATCAGACCTATCGCTGACGGGCACGGAGAACCCTGCTTCGGCAGCCATGCTTCGCCTTTCCGCTTTGTCCCCGCTCCAGGCGCTGCACCGGCCCACGGACGCGGCCGGGCAATTGCTGGCGCTGTCGGGACCGCGCGCGCCCTATGACGGGCGCCTCGGCGTGATCGAACCCGGCGCCCTTGCGGATCTGCTGGTGATCGACGGCGATCCCTCTGCCGATCTGGACTGGCTTGAAGATACCGACAACCTGCGGCTGATGGTCAAGAACGGTCGCGTCCACAAGGACAGCATCTGAGGGATTACGGCATGCCCTGGAACACCGCACTGACGCTTTCGGCCGCCGCGCTGCTGTCCCTGCCCGCGACGGCGGATGCGCAGGATCGCGACCGGCAAGGGCAGATCACCCCCTATGTCTGGGCGGCACCCGGATCGACATGACCATGGCTGGCCCGCTTGTCGGGGTCAGCCTGCGGTGCTAGCGCCGCGAACGCGTCCGGGAATCCGCGTCGGGCCTGCGCAACGCGCGCAAGCTGTGTACGCGCTGTGCACGCCCGGTGCACGCGCTGTGCACGGTTGGTGCAGCGAAAATCCCTGCATTTGCTGGGGGGTCGGGCGATACGCCGGAAGATCCGTTGCGCGCACAGCCCATGCAACGCGCGCCCGTGTTGCGCGGCCTGGCTCAGGCGGCACGTTCGGCAGGTTCGTCCTCCTCTGCGGCCGCGAAATCCGCCGTCCGTGCCAGCGGCGACAGCAGCAGCGGCACCATCAGCAACGCCGCCAGCCCAAGATAGATCGACGAAAAGCTCATCCGTTCGGCCAGCCAGCCGATCGTGCCGGGCGCCAGCAAGATACCGGAATAGCCCATGGTCGTGACCACCGAAAGCCCGATCCCGTTGGCCAGACCCGGCAGGTTGCCCGCCGCGGAAAACGCGATCGGCACCAGATTGGCGATGCCGATCCCCGCCAGCGCGAACCCCGTGATCGCCAGCGCCGGTGTGCCCGCCATCCCGGCGATTCCCATTCCGGCGATCGCGACAAGCGCGCTCAGCCGCAACATGCTGACCGCGCCAAGGCGGTGACGCAGCGCATCGCCCAGAAAGCGCATCACCGCCATCGTCGCCGCGCATCCCGCGAAACCCCAGCCCGCCAGCGACAGGGACGCGCCCATCTCGCGCTGCAGATAGACCGCGGCCCAGTCAAGGATCGCACCTTCCGGCACCATGCAGCACAGCGCCATGAAGCCGATCACATAGGGCAAGGGCTGGCGCGGCAACCGCAGCGGCGCCGCGGCCGCGCCCCCCGCTACGGGCGCGTCTTGCAGCACGCGCGGCAGGATGACGGCAAGCCCGGCAGCCAGCAGCAAGGTCACGGCCACCGCGTGCCAGACCTCACCCAGCAGGGTGATCGCCATGCCGCCAAAGCCCGCGCCGACAACGCCGCCAAGGCTCCAGAATCCGTGGCACGACGACATGATCGCCCGTCTGCGGCCCCGTTCGACCGCGACCGCATTGGCATTCATCGCGACGTCCATCGCCCCGATCATCCCACCGAACAGGAAGACCGTTGCCATCGTGGCGATCAGGTTCGGCGAGACTGAAATCAGCAGCAATGTCGGGACCGCAAGCAGCGCCGCCAGACGCACCGCACGGGCCGATCCACGGCGTGCCGTCAGGGCGCCGAAGACCGGCATGATGGTGATCGAACCCAACCCCAGAACCAGCACGATCCCGCCAGCGACAGCCTCGGATATATCCAGCCGCTGCATCAGTACAGGCAATTTCGGAGCCCAGCTTCCGACCATCAAACCGTTGAGAAAGAACAATCCCGACACGGCCGCCCTCGCGGACATTACCATGCGCGCCCCCAATTCAATCAGTTACCGTCCATACTCGGGACGCCGCAGCGTCCGCATTCCGGCGCGTGTCGCGCGTCACAACATGCTGGGCACGACCAGATCGGGCGGGCGATGCCCGTCGGCGAAGGTCTTGATGTTGATGATCACCTTCTCGCCCATTTCTGCGCGTCCCTCGGCGGTGGCGCTGCCCATGTGGGGCAACAGCACGACGTTCGGCAGTTCGCGCAGTCGCGGATTGATCTCGTGGCCATGTTCGAACACATCCAGACCGGCGCCCGCGATCTCGCCCGCGCGCAGCATCCGTGTCAGCGCATTCTCGTCGATGACCTCGCCGCGCGATGTGTTGACGATCACCGCCGACGGCTTCAGCAGTTTCAGCCGCCGCGCATTCAGCAGATGGAAGGTCGATGGTGTGTGCGGAGCATTGACGCTGATCACATCCATCCGGGCCAGCATCTGGTCCAGACTTTCCCAATAGGTCGCCTGCAATTCCTCTTCGATCTCGGCACGCAACCGTTTGCGGTTGTGATAGTGAACCTGCATCCCGAAGGCGTTCGCGCGACGTGCCACGGCCTGACCGATCCGGCCCATGCCCAGGATGCCAAGGCGCCGCCCCCCGACACGCCCGCCCAGATGCGCCGTAGGTGCCCAGCCCTTCCAGCGGCCGGCCTGCATTTCCGCCAGGCCTTCCGGGATCTTGCGGGTCACGGCAAGGATCAGCGCCAGCGTCATGTCGGCGGTGTCTTCGGTGACCACCCCAGGCGTGTTGCTGACCAGAACGCCGCGCTGTCGTGCCGTCTGGACATCAATGTGATCGACCCCGGCACCGTAATTGGCGATCAGCTTCAACCGCTCGCCGGCCTGGGCCAGCAGGTTGGCATCGATCTGGTCGGTCACCGTCGGCACAATTACGTCCGCGTTCTGCATCGCCGAGGCCAGCTCCTCGCGGCTCAGCTTTCGGTCGTCATCGCGCAGCACCACGTCGAAAAGCTCTTTCATGCGGGTCTCGACCGCTTCGGGCAGGCGACGGGTGACGGCGACGCGCAGCTTCTGGCGCAATGGCTGGGGGCTGTGCATGTGAACCTCACTTTCTCGAAGTCGTGTGGGCGGCACACTTCCAATGCCGGGCGGCTTTTGGCAAACTGCCCGCGTTGCGACGCAGGCACAAGACCCCAGCGCGACGCTTGCCGCTAACGAGCACCGGGCCGGTGCACAGCGCGGTGGCGCCGACCGTGATGGGGCGGAAATTTTGGGGCCGATCGGGATCCCGATCGACAGGAACGGAAGACAGATGAACAGACGGGCGTGTGGACGGCACCTTGCGGCAATGGCGGCGGCTGTGGTGATGGTGGTAACGACAGGCATCGTCGCGTTACCCGCCCTTGCAGGCCAGATCGTGGCCGCGCCTCAGGATGGACCCACCGCGATGCAGGATGCGTCCTGGTATCAGGCGCAGCTTCAGCTTCGATCCCGGTCAGCCAATGCGCGCGTGATCCGCGTCCAGAGCCAGGCCGAACCGGGCATGCGAGGCCCGGTCACGAATCTGCCGCTGCCACGCTATGTCAGCCTGAAGGGCAACGAGGGCAATGCAAGACGCGGCCCCAGCCTGTCCCATCGAATCGATTGGGTCTTCCGCCATGCCGGGATGCCTTTGCGGGTGGTCGCCGAGTTCGGCCACTGGCGCAGGGTCGAGGACAAGGACGGCGCCGGTGGATGGGTGCATTACGCGCTGCTATCGGGGGTCCGGACCGCCCTTGTGACCCAGGACATGGTGCAGTTGCGAAACCGCCCCGATCCTGATGCGGATGTCGTCGCAAAGGCGGAAACCGGCGCGATCGTCAGACTGGGCGAATGCAATCCCGGCTGGTGCCGCATTTCGGGCGGCGGTCAGCGGGGATGGGTTCCCAAACAGGCGATCTGGGGTGTCGATCCCCAGGAAATCCGCGACTGACAGGGTCGGCCAAGGCCGCAATCTGCGCGCGGCCGCGCGCCGCGACCGCGGCGCGCCAACGCCCGTCCGGCAGGACGCCGACCGCGATGTCGGCACGCCCCCTTCCTTTGGTCACTCCACCTCGGCACGTTCGCCGGGCAGATCAGGCCAGCCCCCGCCCCTTCAGCAGCGGGTCGATGCCCGGCATGCGTTGCCGGAACGCGATCCAGAGCTGGTCTGCCGGGGCCGAACCGCCGCGCGACAGGATCGTATCCTCCAGTCGCCGGGCGGTTTCGGCATCAAAGATGTCCCCTGTCTCCTCGAATGCGGCGAATGCATCCGCGTCCATGACCTCGGACCACAGATAGCTGTAATAGCCGCTGGCATAGCTGTCGCCCGCAAAGACATGCGCAAAATGCGGCGAGGCGTGACGCATCGGGATTGCATCGGGTGCGCCGAGTTCCGCCAGGAACTCGGCCTGGCGGGCCATCGGATCGGCCGGCGGATCGCCACGATGCAAGGCCAGATCGACCAGCGCGCTTTCCAGATACTCCGTGGTCGAGAAGCCGGCATCGGCCTTGCCCGCCGCGATCACCCGGTCCCGCAGATCTGCCGGGATCGGCGCGCCGGTCACATTGTGGCGCGCATGCGCGTCCAGCACCTGAGGCTGTTCCAGCCAGTGTTCGTATAGCTGGCTGGGCAGTTCGACGAAATCCTGGGCCACGGATGTGCCGGAAATCGACGGCCAGGCAACATCGGACAGGATGTGATGCGTGGCATGCCCGAATTCGTGGAACAGCGTATGGGCGTCGTCCCAGGACAGGAACGCGGGCCGACCCGGTTCCTCGGGCGGAGTGAAGTTGCAGACATTGACGACGATCGCCCGCTGCCCCGCGCCGATCCGGTGCTGGGATTGCAGCGACGAACACCACGCGCCGGACCGTTTGCCGGGCCGGGCGAAATAGTCGCCCACGAACACCGCCATCAGCCGCCCGTCGCGCGTGACACGCCATGCCCGGACATCGTTGGACCACAGTGGCGCGTCGATCGGATGAAACTTCAGCCCGAACAGCCGGCCCGCCACGTCGAAGACCGCGCCCAGCATCGCATCCAGCGTCAGATAGGGCTTTACCTCGTCGGGATCGACATCATGTTCGCGCCGCAGCAACCGCTGGGAATAGAAACGCCAGTCCCATGCCTCGAACGGGCCGTTGACACCATCCTCGCGCGCCAGCGCGACCAGCTTCGCCTGATCTTCGGCGGCGCGTCGCGTCGCCGGTTTCCAGACCCGGTCCAGCAGATCCCGGACCCGCGCCGGCGTTCCCGCCATTTCCGGTTCCAGCTTGTAGGTCGCGAAATCCGGGTAGCCCAGAATCTGCGCCCGCTCGTGGCGCAGCGACAGGATTTCCGCGATCAGTGGCAGATTGCTGGTTGCCTCGCCGCCCGCCCCCTGACCCGATCCCCGCGCTGTCCACGCACGGAACGCAACTTCTCGCAAGGCCCGGTCCTCTGCATGTTCCAGAAACGGCACGATCAGCGACCGATTCAGGGTCACCACCTGACCGTCAAGACCGCGCTCGCGCGCGGCGGCGCGCATTGCGCGGACCAGCCAATCGGGCAGACCAGCCAGTCGGTCTTGCGGGACTGGCAGGACGTAATCGCGTTCATCAGCCAGCACATTCTGCGCGAACTGTGTCGTCAAGACCGCCATGCGGCTGCGGATTTCGGCCATCCGGTCGCGTGCCGCACCACTCAGCCCAGCACCTGCACGCGTCAGATCGCGCAACGCCAATTCGACAATGCGCCGATCCTCGGCAGGCAATGCCTCGGCCTGATCCGCGACAAGACGGACCCGGGCGAACAGCCTTGGATCCATGCTGATCTTGCTGCCATATTCGGCAAGCCGTGGCGCGAAATCCCGTTGAAGGGCCTGCCGCGCCGCGGTCGAATCGACGGAAGCCAACGTGTAGAACACCGACAAGACCCGGTTCAGGCCCTCATCCGCGGTCTCCATCGCCGCGACGGTATTCTGAAAGCTGGCAGGTTCGGGATTGGCGGCAATCGCCTCCATGGCGGCTTCGGCGGCGGCCAGTTCGCGATCAAAGGCGGGCGCGAAATCGGCATCCCCGATCAGGTCGAATCGCGGCAGGCCTTCGGGGCCGGTCCAACGGGTCAGTTCGGAATTCATGGGCGTGGCTCCTGTCTTTGCAGTGACCCTAATCAGGATTGCGCGTGATCGAAACCATCTGCTGCGGTCTTGATCATGCTGAAGGACTGCTGCGGCAGGATGAACGAAGACGAACGGGCATCGGCGACCGGTCGCGATCAGTGGCTAATCTTGGACCCGCAGACGTCACAATCGGCGCGAGCCTGGGTGCGGACCATCCGGGTTTCGCCGTAAAGCCCGTCAAAGATCAGCATTCTGCCCCGTAGGCCCTCGCCCGCGCCGGTCAGATGCTTGATCGCCTCAAGCGCCATCAGGCTGCCGATGACGCCGGGCAGCGCGCCCACGACGCCCGCCTCGGCGCAGGCAGGGGCCAGACCCGGCGCTGGTGCCACCGGAAACAGGCAACCAAGGCACGGGCCCCCGCGCGCAGGGTCATACAGCGTCACCTGCCCCTCCCACTGGGCGATCGCGCCGGCGATCAGTGGGACGCCCGCGCCTACGCAGGCCCGGTTGATCGCCTGCCGCGCGGCAAAGCTG
The DNA here is from genome assembly GCF_025195095.1 of Paracoccus maritimus. Classification (GTDB taxonomy): domain Bacteria; phylum Pseudomonadota; class Alphaproteobacteria; order Rhodobacterales; family Rhodobacteraceae; genus Paracoccus; species Paracoccus maritimus. Next base: position 362,983 of record NZ_JANAVZ010000003.1, read on the forward strand.
TCGGTGCCGTCGATGATCAGATCGTGCTGGCTGACCAGATCCACATCCTCGGCCGTGACGCGGCGCAGCAGCGGCGAGACCGAGACATGCCGGTTCAACGCGGACATCGCCTGTGCAGCGGCGCGCGCCTTTGGCTGACCGCGCTGATCGCTGCGGAAGATCACCTGCCGTTGCAGGTTGGACAGGCTGACTGTGTCGTCGTCTGCCAGGGTGATCCGCCCGACGCCCGCAGCCGCCAGATACAGGCAGACCGGCGCACCCAGCCCGCCCGCACCGACGATCAGCACGCGCGCGTCCCGCAGCCGCATCTGGCCCGCGCCGCCGATCTCGCGCAGGACCAGATGCCGGGCATAGCGATCCAGTTCCTCGTCCGACATCGGTCCGTCTTCGACCGGCTTCGTCAGGGACGGCGTTTCGGGCGCTTTCGCGCGCAGCCGCGACAATGCGGCACGATACAGCAGGATCAGCGCGACCACAGCACCGGCGACCAGCCATTGTGGTGCCGTCCCGCCCGTCGCCCGCGCCGCAGCGCTGCCGGGCAACAATGCCAGCAACAGCACCAGCCCCAGCCACAGGCAGCCCAGCATTGCCAGCACGATCCGCCCCGGAAGACGCAAGAAAAGCGCCAGCACCGCCAGACCGGCCAGCAGCCACACACCCAGCATCAACCGGCCCCGGTCGAGCCGAAGCCACCGGCGCCACGTGGCGTCGCATCGACCTGTCCGACCTCGAGAAAAGTGACCTGTGGCGCGGGTGCCGCGACCATCTGGGCGATCCGGTCGCCGTGCGCCACGTGAAATGTCTGGTCCCCGAGATTGATCAGGATCACCCCCAGCATGCCGCGATAATCGCTGTCGATCGTACCAGGTGCATTCACCAGCCCGATTCCGTGCTTCAGCGCCAACCCCGAACGTGGCCGGACCTGCACTTCCCAACCTGCCGGGATCTCTAGGATCAGCCCGGTCGGGATCAATGCACGCGCGCCGGGCTGCAGATCGATGCCCTGACGCAGCTCGGCGGTGAAATTCGCGCGCAGATCCGCCCCGGCCGCGCCTGGCGTCGCATATGACGGAAGAGGGATCGAATGGTCGGATCCTTCGCTGCGCTTGATCCTGATCTGCGTCGGTTGCGTCATCTCACCCTCGTATCCAAGACAAAGGCCGCGCGGCAATGCCTGCGCGGCCCGATTTCTGCGGCGTCGGTCAGATCAGCGCGACTGTTCAGCGCGGCGCGATCATCATCACCATCTGGCGGCCTTCCAGCTTTGGCATGGATTCGACCTTGCCCGCCTCGCCGACATCGTCACGGACGCGGTTCAGCAGATCGACACCCAGATCCTGATGGGCCATCTCGCGACCGCGGAAGCGCAGGGTGACCTTCACCTTGTCGCCGCCTTCAAGAAACTTCATCACGTTGCGCATCTTCACATCATAGTCGTGGGTGTCGGTTCCCGGACGGAACTTGACCTCCTTGATGTCGATGACCTTCTGCTTCTTGCGCGCCTCGGCCTCTCGCTTCTGCTGTTCGTACTTGAACTTGCCAAGGTCCATGACCTTGCAGACGGGCGGGGTCGCGTTGGGCGAAATCTCGACCAGATCCAGTCCGCTGTCCCTTGCCATCTCCAGCCCGACCGAGGGCGGCACGACACCGACATTCTCTCCTTCAGGGCCGATCAGGCGAATCTCGGCGACGCGAATGCGTTCATTCACGCGGGGTCCGGTGTCACGGGTGGGCGGTGCGTTATGCGGGCGACGAGCTATGGCGTTACTCCTTTTATGGCCATGGCGGGAATGGACCGAAAATAAGGCGCGCGTCGCCCTCTTTCAACCGGATTTGAACGCAACCGGGCCGCTAATGGCGGAATTCCGGGCGGTTTTGCGGATCGCTGGTGGCTTTTCGGCGTTGCGACCCTGTGCGATAACCCCAATCGGCCCTGTCGGGCAGGACGCAAGAAGGAAGACACCCCCATGCAGAAGCTGTTGCCACTGATCGTGATTCTCGTGCTGGCGCTTGGCGGCTGGTGGTGGTGGCAGAACACCGCTGCGCCCAAAGCACCCTCAAGTCTTGCCGCGGAAGAGACACCTTTGGACGCACCTGACACGCAGGCTGGCGAAGCGGCCGAGATCGCCGATACCACCGCGAAGCAGACCGAGGCCACAGCCGAGGAAGTGTCCGAAACGGTCGCGGAAACGCCCGGCGATCAGCCCGTTCCAGCCAGCGAAGCGGCGGATGCCGCAGACGCGGCAGCCGATGCCGCAGCGATCGCCGCAGATGCCGCTGCCGAAGCCGTCGAGGCGTCGCAGGAAGCCGGCATCGCCCCGGCCAACGAGGCCGCAACCGAGGCGGAGGCCGCGGCCGAGGACGCGATTGCCGCTGCCGACCGCGCCGCCGACGCCGCCGCCACATCGGCGACGGACACAAGCGCGGATCAGGACGCGACCGAGACCGCCGCAGAGGCGGCAGAGGACGCGGCCAGCGCCACCGCAAGGGCGGCCGACGCGGCCGCGACGGCCGCCGAGATCGAGACGCTGCTGACCCCCGAAGGATTCGACGCGGGCCGCGTGACGGAAATCATCGAAAGCGCGCAGATCTCGCAGACGCAGAAGGCCACGCTGATGCGGCTTGTGGAAAGCGCGGCAACCAACCCCGATCTGCTGCGGGCGGCGCTGGATCAGGTAAAGGCCGTCATGCCATGAGCGCCGAGACTGGATTGCTGGACTTTCTGAAGCGCGGAGCCCGGCAGATCCAGCGTGGCCCCCTTGCCATGATCCTGATCGAGGATGACGCCGCCGTCACCGAAACCATCGCCCATCATCTGCGGGTCGGTTTCCGCCACGTGCTTGCGCTGTCGCCCGAGCCGATCACCCTGCCCGACGACATGGCCGCCCGCGTGACCAATCTGATCTGGGATACGCGTCGCCCCGCTGCCCATGTAGAGGCTGTGAACGCCCTGATCCCGGCGGTCCCTGACGGCACATGGCTGTATTACTGCTTCAACGCAGAGTTTCTGTTCTTTCCGTTCAGCGAACATCGGTATGTCGGCGAAATGCTGTCCTTTCATGCCGAAGAACGCCGCAGCGCCATGCTGAGCTATGTGATTGACCTCTATGGCCCCGATCTGAGCCAGTGCCCGTCTGGTGTGGATCTTGACCAGGCGATGTTCGACCGGACCGGCTATTACGCGCTGGGGGTGGCCGGACCGGATGGCGTTCACCTTGAACGCCAACTTGCATTTCACGGCGGCCTTCGTTGGAGATTCGAGGAATATCTGCCCGCGGATCGGCGCAGGATCGACCGTATTTCGCTGTTTCGCGCCAGCGAGGGGCTGAAGATCGGCGACGATCACAGGTTCAACGACAACGAATACAACACCTATGCCTGCCCATGGCACCACAACCTGACCGCGGCGATCGTATCGTTCCGTGTCGCGAAGGCCTTGCTGCGCAACCCTGATTCACGCGACGCGATCAGCGGGTTCACCTGGCGAAATTCGCACAAATTCGAATGGAATGCCCAACAACTGATGGATCTGGGACTGATGGAACCGGGCCAATGGTTCTGACGGTCAGGCCCGCCATCACGCCCCTGATGCCGATGCCGCAGCCAGAACCGCTTGCACTTGCACGCGCTTTGTCGTGAATGATAGACCATGCGTCAATCTTAACTCGGGCGGAGTTCACGCCCAGATGGAAGGCAGGATTGCATGGCGATGACCCAAACAAGCTTTGACCGTGACGAGTTGCTTGCCTGCGCGCGCGGCGAACTGTTTGGCGAAGGCAACGCACAACTGCCTGAACCGCCGATGCTGATGATGGACCGGATCACCGATATCTCGGGCGATGGCGGGCCGCATGGCAAGGGACATGTGGTCGCCGAATTCGACATCAAACCCGATCTGTGGTTCTTCGACTGCCATTTCCCCGGAAACCCGATCATGCCCGGCTGCCTGGGGCTTGATGGGCTTTGGCAACTGACCGGCTTCAATCTGGGCTGGCGCGGCTGGAAGGGGCGCGGATATGCCCTGGGCGTGGGCGAGGTCAAGTTGACCGGCATGGTCCGCCCCGACCGCAAGATGCTGCGTTATTTCGTCGATTTTACCAAGGCGGTTCAGACCCGCCGGCTGACGATGGGCGTGGCCGATGGCCGCGTCGAGGCCGATGGCGAAGTGATCTATCAGGTCAAGGACATGAAGGTCGCGCTGTCGGAAAGCTGATTTTTTATCTTGAGGAGGCCCCCAATGCGACGCGTCGTCATCACTGGCCTTGGCATCGTATCACCCATTGGCAACAACGCCGCCGAGGTGACCGAAAGCCTGCGCGCCGGCCGTTCGGGCATTGTCTTTGCACCCGAATATGCCGAACACGGCTTCCGCAGCCAGATCCACGGCATGCCCCAGATCGTGCTGGAAGACCATATAGACAAGCGTAACCTGCGCTTCATGGGTCCGGGCGCGGCCTACAACTTCATCGCCATGCAACAGGCCATTGCCGATAGCGGGCTTGAGGAGAGTGACGTGTCGAACCCGCGCAGCGGGCTGATCATGGGATCCGGCGGGCCGTCGACATCGAATTTCTTCGAAGCGCATCAGATCGTCATCGAAAAGGGCGCACCCAAGCGGATGGGACCTTTCATGGTCACGCGCTGCATGTCCTCCACGAACTCGGCCTGCCTGGCCACGCCGTTCAAGATCAAAGGCGTGAACTATTCCATCACCTCGGCCTGTTCGACCAGCGCGCATTGCATCGGCAATGGCGTCGAACAGATCCAGATGGGCAAGCAGGACATCGTCTTCGCTGGTGGCGGCGAGGAACTGGACTGGACCCTGTCGTGCCTCTTCGACGCGATGGGCGCGATGTCGTCGAAATATAACGACACGCCTGAAACCGCCTCGCGCCCGTATGACGCGACGCGCGATGGTTTCGTGATCGCCGGCGGCGGTGGCGTCGTCGTGCTGGAGGAACTGGAACATGCCAAGGCGCGCGGCGCCAAGATCTATGCCGAGGTCACCGGTTACGGCGCGACCAGCGACGGCTATGACATGGTCGCCCCTTCAGGCGAAGGCGGCGAACGTTCGATGAGGCTGGCCATCGACACCCTGCCCGAGGGCCGGGAGGTCAGCTATATCAATGCACATGGCACCTCGACCCCGGTCGGCGATATCGGCGAGATCCGTGCGATCAGGCGCATCTTCGGCGAAGGCGCAACCCCGCCGGTCAGCTCTACCAAGTCCTTGACCGGTCACAGCCTTGGCGCGACCGGCGTGCACGAGGCGATCTATTCCCTTCTGATGTTGCAAAATGACTTCATTGCAGCATCTGCAAATGTCGATACACTGGACCCCGAGATCCAACCGGGCGAAGTTGCCACAACCCGGGTTGACGACGCCGGACTGGATTCAGTCCTGTCCAACAGCTTCGGCTTCGGTGGTACCAATGCCACGCTGCTGATGTCTAAATATTTGGAATAAAACAAGAAACGACGCAGAGGTCAGAATATGGGCGATCTTCTTAAAGGCAAGCGCGGGCTTGTGATGGGGGTCGCCAACGACCATTCCATCGCTTGGGGCATTGCACGGGCGGTCGCGGCCGAGGGTGCGGAACTTGCCTTCAGCTATCAGGGCGAGGCTTTCGGCAAACGCGTGCAGCCCCTGGCCGCATCGGTCGGGTCGGATTTTCTGGTCGATGTGGATGTGGCCGACGACGCGTCTCTGGACGCGGCGTTCGCGGCTATCAACGAACGCTGGGGAAAGCTGGATTTCCTGATCCATGCCATCGCATTTTCCAACAAGAACGAACTGACCGGTCGGTTCATGAATACCAGCCGCGCGAACTTCAAGCACAGCCTTGAAATTTCGTGCTATTCGCTGATCGAGGTTGCCCGCCGCGCCCACCCGCTGATGTCGGATGGCGGGTCGCTGATCACGCTGACCTATGGGGGATCGAACAGGGTCACGCCATTCTACAACGTCATGGGTGTGGCCAAGGCGGCATTGGAATCCTCGGTGCGCTATCTGGCCAACGATCTTGGTCCCGACGGCATTCGGGTGAATGCGATCAGCCCCGGTCCGATGAAGACCCTGGCCGGTGCCGCGATCGGTGGGGCGCGTAAGACCTTCCGTCACACCGAAGCCAACGCACCGCTGCGTGCCAATGCCACGCTGGAGGCGATCGGCGGCACGGCCTGCTGGCTGCTGTCGGATTGGGGCGCGTGCACCACGGGCGAGATCGTCACCGTCGATGGCGGCTATCACGTGCTGGGCATGCCGCAATCGGACAATCTGTGATCCATGTCTTCGACGCCTATGGCACGCTGTTCGACGTGGACGGCGCTGCACGACAGGCGGCGCAAGGCGATCCCGCACTGAAGGACATCTGGGTGGCGCTGTCTGCGGACTGGCGGCGCAAGCAGCTGGAATATTCGTGGCTGCGTGCAATCACCGGCGATCACGTGGATTTCTGGCAGGTCACCTCGGACGCGCTGGATTGGGCCGCCGAACGCCACGGCGCGTCCACCGCTCAGGCGGCCAAGCTTCTCGATCTGTATCGCACCCTGCCAGCCTATCCCGAAGTTTCCGAGGTTCTGGACCGCCTGCGCGGCGCGGGCGCGGGCACCGCGATCTTTTCAAACGGTTCGCCGCAGATGCTGTCGGACGCGGTGCACTCGGCCGGGCTATACGGCCGTCTGGACGCGCTTCTGTCAGTCGAAACGGTGGAACGGTTCAAACCCGCCGCCGTTGCCTACGGTATCGTGACACGTCATTTTGCCTGCGACCCCGGCGCGATCACCTTCGTGTCGTCGAACGGATGGGATATCTATGGGGCTGCGCGGTTCGGATTCCGAACCGTCTGGGTCAACCGCGCGGGCCTGCCGGTCGATCGCCTGCCCTGTAAACCCGACCGCATCCTGACCGACCTGAAAGGACTTTCATGACGCAGTTTTTTACCGCCGAAGACGGCGCGAAGCTGGCATACAGCGACGAAGGCCTAGGTCTTCCGGTGCTGTGTCTGGCCGGACTGACGCGCAACATGGCGGATTTCGACTATGTCGCGCCCCATCTGCCGGGGGTGCGGCTGATCCGGATGGACTATCGCGGGCGCGGGCGTTCAGATTACACTGGGGCAAACACCTACACCGTGCCGCAAGAGGGCAAGGACGCGCTGGCGCTGCTGAACCATCTGGGCATCGACAAGGCCGCCGTGCTGGGCACATCGCGTGGCGGACTGATCGGCCTGCTGCTGGCGGCGGCGGCGCACGACAGGCTGCTGGGGCTGTGCCTGAACGATGTTGGCCCTGAAATCGAAAAGGCGGGGCTGGACCGGATCTTCGACTATGTCGGCCGAAATCCGCGCGCGCATACCCATCAGGAACTTGCCGACAAGCTGCCGGCGGCTATGCCCGGCTTTGCCAATGTCCCCGAGGGCCGCTGGCTGTCGGACGCCCGCAGGCATTATGACGAAACATCTGACGGCTTGAAGATCAGATACGACCCGACCCTGCGCGACGCGTTCCTTGATGCCTTCAAGGGCGAACAGCCCGACCTTTGGCCGCTGTGGCAGGCGACTGCCGGGTTGCCGGTGGCGCTGATCCGCGGCTCGAACTCGGACCTTCTGTCAGCCGAAGTTGCGGACAGGATGCAGCGCCTTCGACCGGACATGATCTTCGCCGAGGTGCCCGATCGCGCGCATGTGCCATGGCTGGATGAGGCCGAAAGCCTCGCGGCACTGAACCGCTGGCTGGCACTGCTGGTCCGGGCCGCGTAATCCTGCGCAATTGACAAACCGGCCGTCGCGCCCCTGAATGCCGCCAACCGGCATCTGCAGGAAAGGCGCGGCGCATGAGTATCTTCGACATCCTCGGTGGCGAATTCATCGAGATCATCGAATGGACCGACGACAGTCGCGACACGATGGTCTATCGCTTTCCGACCGTCGGCAAGGCGATCAAGTATGGCGCCAAGCTGACCGTCCGCGAAGGTCAGGCAGCGGTCTTCGTGCATGAGGGCCAACTGGCCGACGTGTTCGGGCCCGGCCTGTATCTGCTGGAAACCAACAACCTGCCGATCCTGACCCGTTTGCAGCACTGGGACCACGGCTTTCGCAGCCCTTTCAAGTCGGAAATCTACTACGTCAACACGACGCGCTTCACCGATCTGAAATGGGGCACCAAGAATCCCGTGATCGCGCGCGATCCGGAATTCGGCCCCGTACGCCTGCGTTCCTTCGGCACATATTCGATGCGCGTGACCGACCCGGCGAAGTTCATGTCCGAGATTGTCGGCACCGATGGCGAATTCACCCGCGACGAGATCAGCTTCCAGATCCGCAACGTGATCGTACAGGAATTCTCGCGCATGATCGCGGGTTCGGGGATTCCTGTCCTGGACATGGCGGCCAACACCGACCAGTTGGGCAAGATGGTCGCCAAGGCGATCGAACCGGTGATCGCCGCATACGGCCTGACCATTCCCGAATTCTATATCGAGAATATCAGCCTGCCCGAAGCGGTCGAGGCGATGTTGGACAAGCGCACCTCAATGGGCATCATCGGCGATCTGGACCGCTTCGGCCAGTATGCTGCCAGCGAGGCGATGCTGAACGCCAGTCAGAATGCCGGCGGCGCGGGCGCAGGCATGGGTGCGGCCATGGGCGCCGCGATGGGCATGGGCATGGCGCGTCCCGGTCCGTGGGGGCCGCAGCCGCAATCCACCGCGCAGGTTGCGCCGCCGCCCCTGCCCGGCAAGCAGGTCGAGACCGTGTGGCACGTCGCACTGGAAGGCGAGGCGCAAGGACCCTATGGGCGCGGGCATCTGGGACGGCTGATCCAGGAAAACCGCTTCACGCGCGAGACATTGGTCTGGACGCCCGGCCAGAATGGCTGGCTGCCGGCGGATGAGGTGCCGGAACTGGCGCAACTGTTCACCACGATGCCGCCGCCTCTGCCGGGCTGACGCCGGAATGCCCACCCCGCCGACCGAATACCGCTATCCTTGCGAGAATTGCGGTGCCAGCCTGCGTTTCAAACCGGGCCAGCAGATGCTGGTCTGCGAGTACTGCGGTCATCAGCAGCGCATTGGCGACGGGGCCGCACGCGCCCCGGCCCGGCAGGCGCAGGGCGGGGCCGACGGTGAGGCCGCGATCCTAAGGGATCCGTCAACCGGGCGGGCGCTGCAATGGGATGCCGGACACAAGTCGCCCGATCTGATCGAGATCCCGCTGGACAGGGGGCTGCGTCTGGATGCCGGATCAGAGATCACCGAGGATATCCGGACGCTGTCCTGTCCGAATTGCGGCGCACGGATCGAGATCGCGGGCGACAGCCATGCCACCGCCTGTCCTTTCTGCGCTACGCCCGTGGTCACCGACACCGGGATAACGCGGCAGATCAAGCCGCAGGGTGTTTTGCCCTTCCTGCTGACCGAGGAACAGGCCCGTTCCGCCATGGAAGACTGGCTTGGCAGCCTGTGGTTTGCGCCATCCGGCCTGACTTCCTATGCGCGGCGCGGGCGGAAGATGCGTGGGATCTATTCACCCTACTGGACCTTCGATGCGCGGACCCGATCCGAATATTCGGGCCAGCGCGGCGACGCCTATTATCAAACCGTCTATGTCACGCGCGAGATCAACGGTCGCAGTCAGCGCGTCGCGCAGCAGGTCCGCCGCATTCGGTGGCGCCGGGCCAGCGGCAGGGTCGCACGCGATTTCAACGATGTTCTGGTCCTTGCCTCGGCGTCACTGCCAAGACGCTTCACGGATGGGCTGACGCCCTGGGATCTGTCGCATCTGCGGCCCTATCGCCCCGATTATCTGGCGGGGTTCGAGGCCGAGGGATACACCATCCCGCTAAGCGACGGACATGCGACGGCGCGGCAGGAAATGGCGGGCGTGATCCGGAATGACGCACGTCGCGACATCGGCGGCGACGAACAGCGCGTCGAACAGATCCGCACCGAATATGGCGACGAGACATTCAAGCATGTGTTGCTGCCGGTCTGGACCGCCGCCTATCGCTATAACGGCAAAAGCTTTCGCTTCCTCGTCAACGGACAATCGGGCCGGGTACAGGGTGAACGGCCATGGTCGGTCTGGAAAATCGCAGCCGCCATGATCGCGGCGCTGGTAGCGCTAGCGGTTTTCCTGTATCTCGCCGAGGCAGGGGGTTACATCCAGCTTGGGTCGGGTCTGCCACTGGACGTCGGCACGCCGTCAGGGGACTATGTGATCCACAGCTAATGGGCTTCGGAGGGGGAAAGATGATCCTGTGCGCGGGCGAATCGCTGATCGACATGGTGCCCGAGAACGGCACTTTCCGGCCGCTGGCAGGCGGCGCGGTCTATAATACCACCGTTGCGCTGGGGCGCCTTGGCGAACCCACCGCTTATCTTTGGCCCATCAGTCGTGACGCGTTCGGTGACATGCTGCTGGATCCGCTGACCGAGGCCGGCGTGGATACGACGCTGTGTCCCCGGTCCAACCGGTTGACGACCTTGGCTGTGGTCACACTCAGCAATGGTGACGCGCGCTATTCGTTTTATGACGAAGGTTCGGCCGGTCGGATGCTGTCGCCCGAAGACCTGCCCCAGCTGCCCGCCGATATCGAGGCGCTATTCATCGGCGGGATCAGCCTTGTTCCCGACCCTTGCGGCGCCGCGATTGAGGCGCTTGCAGCGCGGCACCACGAAAACCTGCCGGTGATGATCGACCCCAATATCCGGCCGTTCTTCATTACCGACGCGGACGGTTTTCGGGCCCGGCTGGATCGGCTTTTGCCGCTGACCGACATCGTCAAACTGTCCGCGGACGATCTGGAATGGCTGTATCCCGATCTTGCCCATGAGGATGCGGCCCGCAAGGTTCTGGATCTGGGGCCAAGTATGGTGCTGCAAACAGGCGGTGCCGCGGGTGCGCGCGCACATTGGGCAGGCGAAACCGTCGTCGCGCCGGCGATCCGCACCACGGTCGCCGACACGATCGGTGCGGGCGACACGTTCAATGCCGGGGTTCTTGCCAGTCTGCGCCGTCAGGGCACGTTGTCGAAGGCCGGATTGGCCGCCATCACGGCCGACCAGATCCGCACCGCCCTGACGCTTGGCGCGCAAGCCGCCGCGGTCACCGTATCGCGGCCGGGTGCAAACCCGCCATGGGCGCATGAAATGCCGGTCTAATCCGGCTTTCTGACAATCACATCGACCAGCGCGGCGGGGCCGGAATGTCCCGGCCCTTCGTCCAGGACCGCGTCATACTCCTGCGCGCGGATCACCTGCCAGCCTGGATAGGCGGCAAGGATCAGGGGAACTGTCCATAGCTGCTCCTCGATCTTCGGCCCGCCCGATGAATTTGCCATCTGCCGAATACTGAAGCCGTGCAGGAACACCTGTCCGCCGGATCGAACCGATCTGCCCAACCCGGCCAGAATCCGGGACCTGAAGCCCGGTGCAGCGAATTGGAAGAAACAGCCAAGCGCAGCGTCGAAGCTGCCGTCGGGCCAATCAAACCCATCCAGCGATTCGGACCGCCAGTCCAGCTTGACGTCGTGGCGGGCAGCCAGATCCAGGGCCTTTGCACGCCCGGACTCGGTCGGCTCGATGGCGGTGACATGATATCCCTGCCGGGCCAGCCAAACCGCGTTGCGACCCTCGCCCTCGGCGATGGTCAGGACGCACGCCCCCTGCCCCAATCCGACCATGTGATCACGGACGAACGCGGCCGGGGATCGCCCATAGTGAAATGCCTTGCCTTCGAACCGCGCATTCCAGTCCATTGCACATCCACCTGTCCTGGTTTTCCGTTTTTGCGAGGACCCGCAACCGGCCCGTCACAGACTGGCAGCTATTCCTCGGGGCTGTCCAGCGCCTCGAAGCCGGCCCGCTGGCGCGCGGTCCAGCGCAAATGCAGAACCAGCCCATCCTCGACGGCTTCTTCGCGTTCAACCACGCCAGCCTCGTGCAGCCATGCGCGCCTGCGACCGTCGCTGAAGGCAAGCCGCACCGTCGCTTCGGTGCGCGGCTCGTCCAACGCGCGAGACAGATGCGTGTCGATCGCAACGATCAGATCGTCCAGCCCTTCGCCGGTCAATGCGCTGACCGATTGCACACCTTCGGTCCGCGAATCGGTGCGGCGCAGCGCGGCGCGCGTGTCGTCTGACAGCGCGTCGATCTTGTTCCACACCTCGATCAGTTCGACATCCTCATCAACCCCAAGGCTTTCCAGAATTTCGGCCACATCTTCGGCCTGCTCCTCGGTCTCTGGGTGGCTGATGTCGCGCACATGCAGGATCAGATCGGCTTCCAGAACCTCTTCCAGCGTGGCACGAAACGCCGCGACCAGTTCGGGCGGCAGATCGCTGATAAAGCCGACGGTATCGGACAGGATGATCTTGCGCCCTGACGCACCGCCACCGGCATCCGGCAGACGAATCGCCCGCATCGTCGGATCAAGCGTCGCAAACAGCATGTCCTTGGCCATCACCTCGGCCCCGGTCATGCGGTTGAACAGCGTCGATTTCCCGGCGTTCGTATAACCGACCAAAGCGACGATCGGATAGGGCACCTTGGCCCGCGCGGCGCGATGCAGCGTGCGGGTCTTGACTACGCGCTCCAGTTGACGGCGCAGGCGCGTCATTTGTTCGTCGATCGCGCGGCGGTCGGCCTCGATCTGCGTCTCGCCCGGACCGCCGACAAACCCCAGTCCGCCGCGCTGCCGTTCAAGGTGGGTCCAGGCGCGCACAAGACGCGTGCGCTGATAGGACAGCGCCGCCATTTCGACCTGCAGCACGCCTTCACGCGTTCGCGCACGGTCGGCGAAGATCTCGAGGATCAATCCGGTCCGGTCCAGCAGCTTGACGTCCCAGTCCTTTTCCAGATTGCGCTGCTGAACGGGCGTCACGGGTCCGTCGACCAGCACAAGTTCGGCCTCGACCGATGCCAGCCTGTCACTGATTTCGGCAAGCTTGCCCTTGCCGAACAGAGTACCGGGATTGGGTTCGCGCAGCCTTGCGACTTCTTCGCCCACGATCTCGATACCCGGCAGCGCATGGGCCAGCGCCACGGCTTCGGCAAGCGCGTGTTCGGGATCGCGTCGCTGGGTGCGCGCGTGCCCAAGATCGGGATGGATCACATAGGCGCGGGTCGGCCTTGCCTCGGTCGAGGTGGGTTCGGCCAATCAGTCCTCGCCTTCGTAAAGCGAAATGGGCTGGCCGGGCATAATCGTGCTGATCGCGTGCTTGTAGACCAGCTGCGATTGGCCGTCGCGGCGCAACAGCACGCAGAAATTGTCGAACCAGGTGATGACACCCTGCAACTTGACGCCATTTATCAGAAAGATCGTCACCGGAACCTTGGCCTTGCGGACATGGTTCAGGAACGCGTCCTGCAGGTTCTGCTTGTCACCAGCCATTTGTATATTCCCGTTTTTGTGCGGCCTGATCTTTCAGACATCTATGCGACACATCGGGGTCATGCAAGACGATGCGAACACTAGCAAAAGTCAATCTGCACGATCCGGTTCGGGCGGTCCGCCACGCCGACCGGTCAGCGGCGCCAGAACTCTGGCGAAAACAGGGCCAGGATCGCCAACGTCTCTAGTCGGCCGACGACCATCGCGCCGGCCAGAATGATCTTCGTCAGGGACGGCAGACCCGACCAGCCTTCCCAAGGTGCCGACGCAATACCGGCTGATCCGTCAAAGGCCGGGGTCAACGGAATCGCGCCGGCCAACGGGCCGGTATTGGTCAGCGCAGCGATGGAAAGAATCGTCGCGGTTTCGAACTCGATCTGCTGGATGGATACCAGCGCGACCGTGACGGCGATGGAACTGGCGAACAGCATGAAGAAGATGAACGCCAGATAGGCGCCCTCGCGTCGCAACCGCCGAGCCACCCGTCCGCCGCCGGCGACCGAGCTGGGATGGATGATCCGCTCCATCTCGCGCTCGCCATGACGGGCCAGCGCATAGACCCGCAGCAACTTGACGCCACCCGCCGTCGTCGCCACACCGCCCCCCATCATGGCCAGCCCGGCAAGGATCAGACCCGGCGATGTCAGCCCCGACCATGCCCGCGCGCCCTGCCAGTCAACCGAATTCCAGCCCGTCGTGGTCAGATAGCTTAGCGCGTTGAATAACCCGCCCCAGAAGGCGGAAAGCGCGTTGCGCAGGTCAGCGGGCATCAGCGGCGCGGAAATCGCGGCATTGCCGGTGTCGATCGCGCCCAGAAAATGCCGCAGAAACAGGAGCAGTGTCACCAAAGCGACCAGCCCGGCCGCCATTTTCAGTTCGGGATCATCCGCCAGCCGTCTGGTCGCGCGCAACTCGCTGCCGCCAGGCCAGAAACGACGCGACAGCGCGGGGATCAGGAAGATGAAAACGACGACCTCCCCGGCGATACCCGAGCTTTCACCCGCAGGACCGATGACGGGCGAGATACCGCTGGTCGCCAACGTGCCCATCGCCCGACACAGCGCCACAAGGGAGCCATCCCCCAACAAAAGCAGCAGCAGCCACATCAGCAGGGTCAGACCGCCATAGACAGGAAGCACGGTCTGCGCGCTGCGCCACAGGCGATAGGCCGGATCATTCAAAGCGGTGCGAAACTCGGGCGACGACAGATGCGACTGCGTATCGCGCGGATCCGCGGATTCCGGCAGGCTTTCAAAATGTTCGCTGCGACCGTAGGGCGAGGACATGATCTCGAAGCCCCCGACGCGCAACGGCGCAAGGACGGCGACAGCCGCGACCAGCATGAAGAATCCGCCCATCCAGCCTACCATCGCCCGCCACAGATGCAGCGGCAACGGCAGCAGATCGGCCGAATACAGCGACGCGCCAGTCGTCGTCAGCGACGACACCATCTCCCACCACGCATTGAAGAAACCTGTGTCGGGAAGGCTCTCGGCGAAGGGAACTGCGAGGATCAGGGGCAGCACCACCATCGACGCCAGCATGCTGAGCAGCGTGTTGCGGGCGCGCGCGGGCTGCGGATTGGCGATGGTCGCAAGCCCGATCAGCCCCGACAGGATCAAAGCCAGAAGCGCCGAGTAGAAGAAATTCCGCGCGATCGCGTCCTCGTTCACAACCGACGCATAGGCGGCCGGCACAAGCATCGCCATGGCCGAAACGACGGTCAGCTGGATCAGCAGCGGTTGGCGCAGCAGCGGCGACACCGGCCCGGCTCAGAAAAAATCGATCGAGACCTGCAGAAGGCGCTCGACCTCCGGCACGTCTGCGGTCAGCGCAAAGATCAGAACGATGTCGCCCTCTTCGATACGTGTGTCCGATGACGGCTTCACGATCCGGTCGCCCTTCTGCACCGCACCGATCAGCACGCCTTCGGGAAATTCGATGTCGCGGATGGCGCGTCCCGACATCGGTGATGTCGACAGAACCTGCGCCTCCATGACCTCGGCCTCGGCATCGCCGATGGAATAGATGTCGCGCACGCGGCCGTGACGGATATGGCGCAGAATGGTCGATACCGTCGTGGCACGGGGGTTGATATAGGCGTCGATGTCCAGCGCCCCCATCAGGGGAACCAGCGTCGGATCGTTGATCAACGAAATGACCATCCTTGCCCCGGCCTGCTTGGCGCGCACGGCGGCAAGAATATTGGTCTTGTCGTCATCGGTGACAGCCAGCACGGCATCGGCCGTCGGCACCGCTGCCTCTTCCAGCAGTTCGGCCGACAGCCCGTCCCCGTTCAGCACGATGGTTCGTTCCAGCCGGTCGGCTGCATATTCCGCACGGGCGCGGCCATGTTCGATCAGTTTCGCGCGGATCCGGTCGGGACGCGCCTCAAGCGCGCGGGCAACGGCAAGCCCGACATTCCCGGCCCCGATGATGACGACCCGTTCCTGCTTTTGCGGCGGCTTGCCAAAGATTTCCAGCGTCCGGTTCACGTCCTCGATATGGGTGAAGATATAGACCTGATCGCCCGCGAACAGCTGGTCGCCCGCCTCGGGCGCGAACAGCCGCCGGTCGCGGCGAACACCGGCGACGATAGCGCGCAGGCTTGAAAATATCTCGTTCAACTGCCGCAACGGGGTGTTCAGGGCCGGGCAATCCGGTTCAAGCACGATCCCCAGCAGCTGGATCTTGCCGCCAAGAAACGTCTCGACGTCAAAGGTCGAGGGCGCGGACAGGCGCTGCAACGCGGCCTTGGCGACCTCGCGCTCGGGGCTGATCACCACGTCGATGGGCAAGTGGTCGGTGCGGTAAAGATCAGAATAGATCGCATCCAGATAGGCACTGCTGCGCAGCCGGGCGATCTTTCGCGGCACCTGGAACACCGAATGCGCCACCTGGCAGGTGACCATGTTCACCTCGTCCGAATGGGTGGCGGCGATGATCAGGTCGGCATCGCGCGCGCCCGCCTGATCCAGAATGTCGGGATGACTTGCGAACCCGGTGACTCCCTGCACGTCCAGCGCGTCGGTGGCCCGTCGGATCAGTTCGCTGTTGTTGTCGATCACGGTGACGTCGTTGCGTTCGCCCGACAGATGCCGCGCGATCTGCCAGCCGACCTGCCCTGCTCCGCAGATGATGATCTTCATCCCAGTCCTCGTCCCGACGCGGCGCACCGCCCTGTGCTTTGCCTATGACGCTTGCCCAGAACGCGCAACACCTTCGCCCGTTCCTGAAGTGCGAGACGCCCAACCCAGGCGCCACGAAACTGCAACGTCTTACGCTGATGCTTGCAACATGGAGGCCGACGCATTAATAATTAACGTAAGGTAAACCTTACCAAGGCGGCAATCAGTGAGGCGGTTTGCGGAATGCTGATTTCCTGCCCCTTCGTTCGGCGGCGCGGCTGCGCAAATGCCCTGGCCATGTATCGCTCAGGCGATGCGGAAGTCGCCGTCACAGCAACCAGGCCAGATGACAAGAACGGAGATGGAGAATGCGTGCACCGTCCGCCCGCGGTTTCGTCTGCTCGCGCGGCGTGACATTTGCAGCATGAAGTTTGTTCCCCCGAACGCCGTCGCCAGTCACCCTGACCTGGTCGTGGTCGGCGATGCTGATTGGCAGTGCATCGCCGACCACCTTTTCGTTGTCTAGTTGGCATCCGATGGCTGCGCGACGTCGCCGCATGTCACTTTCCGGCAATCAGTTCCTCTTCGCCGCGCATCCCGCCCACGACTCCAAGCGATTTCAGCTTGCGGTGCAGTGCGCTGCGTTCCATTCCGACGAACTGGGCGGTTCGGCTGATATTGCCGCCGAAGCGATTGATCTGAGCCAGCAGGTATTCACGCTCGAACATCTCGCGCGCCTCGCGTAGCGCCATCGCGGTGATCTGGGGTCCAAGGCTCAGTGCGTCGCTGTTGTCGGGCGTTGCACCCTGCGGTTCAAGCTCGGCCGGCTGGATCGGCCCGCTTTCCTCGGCCAGGATCAGCACGCGTTCGATCACGTTGCGCAACTGCCGGATATTGCCCGGCCAGCGCATCGATTGCAGCGCCGCGACCGTATCCTCGGGCAAGTCGCGCGCCGGAAGACCCTGCATCCTGTTGAAATGTTCGATGAAATGCCGCGCCAGCAGCGCGATGTCGTCGCGCCGGTCGGCCAGCGACGGCACGGCGACGGGCACCACGTTCAGCCGGTCGTACAGTTCCTGCCGAAAGCGTCCGGCTGCGATTTCAGCCATCAGGTCGCGATTGGTCGAAGAAATCACCCGAAGATCCACGCGCACCTTGTCCGAACCGCCCGCCCGTGAGAACTGCTGTTCCGTCAGGACGCGAAGGATCTTCGGCTGGGTGCCAAGCGGCATGTCGCCGACCTCGTCGAAATAGATGACGCCGCCATGCGCCTGTTCCAGCAGTCCGGGCTCGATGCCACGCTCTGGCGTCTCGCGGCCGAACAGCACCTCTTCCATTCGCTCGGGCTCGATGCTGGCGCAGGGCACGGTGACAAAGGCAGCGTTGGCCCGCGGGCTGTGAGCATGGACATAGCGCGCGGCCAGTTCCTTGCCGGCGCCGGGTTCGCCGGTCAGCATAACCCGTCCGTTCGACTTGGCGACCTTGTCCAGATTGTCGCGCAGCCGCTTGAAGGCAGCAGACTGTCCCAGCATCTCGGCCAGGCGTTCGCCGCCGCGGCGCAGGGTGCTGTTCTCGCGACGCAGGCGGCTGGTTTCCATCGCCCGGTTCACCACGACCATCAGCTGGTCGATATTGAACGGCTTCTCGATAAAGTCGTACGCGCCCTGCTTGATCGCAGCGACCGCGATCTCGATGTTTCCGTGTCCCGAGATGATGATGACCGGCACGTCGGGATTGTTTCGCTTGACTTGCTTGAGGATGTCGATCCCATCCATCCGGCTGTCCTTCAGCCAGATGTCCAGCACCATCAGCGCCGGTTCGGCGCTGTTCAGCGCGTCGACCGCCTCGTCCGAATTCGCGGCCAGTCGCGTCTCGAAACCCTCGTCCTTCAGAATATCGGCGATCAGTTCGCGGATATCCCGTTCGTCGTCGACGATCAGAATGTCACTCATATCAGTCCCGCCTCGTCTTTTTCTTGCCTCGGCTTGCGTTGCGCCCCGCGCACGGGATGCCGTTCCCGCGGCAGACGTATTTCGGCCATCGCGCCATCCCGTCCGGGCGCGTCCGTCAGGGCAAGGCTGCCGCCATGCTCTTCGACGATCTTCTTCACGATCGGCAGGCCAAGGCCGGTGCCCTGCGATTTCAGTGTCACATAAGGTTCGAACAGCCGCGAACGATCTGCAGGCAGTCCGGGGCCGTTATCGACGATGCGGATGGCCACGGCGTCATGTTCGGTCTGCATCGTCACATCGATGCGCGGGACCCAGCCATCGGACGCGCCGGCGGCGGCACGTTCCTCGATTGCCTCGCCCGCGTTCTTCAGAAGATTGGTGAAGGCCTGGCGCAACATGCCGGCGTCGCAATCAACGACCACGGGCTGATCGGGAATTTCCGTGTGCAGCGCGCCACCAAGAGCATCCTGTTGCAGCAATACCGTCTCGCGCAGCAGCGCGGCCAGATCGGTTTCCGCCCGGTCGGGTTCGGGCATCCGCGCGAACCGGCTGAATTCGTCCACGATTCGTCGCAGATCGCCGGTCTGACGGATGATGACATCGACATACTGATCCAGCGACGCCTTCTCGTCCGCGCTGGCCAGTGGACCAAACTTGCGCCGTAGCCGTTCCGCCGAAAGCTGGATCGGGGTCAGCGGGTTCTTGATCTCGTGGGCGACGCGCCGGGCGACGTCGCCCCACGCGGCCATGCGCTGTGCGCTGACCAGTTCGGTGACATCGTCGAACGCCACCACATACCCCTCAAGCCCGCCATCCGTGCCGCGCCGCACGGCCATCCTGACAAGCAGGCTTTCGACACGCCCCTCTCGAGCCAGGCGAACCTCGTCCTGAATCGCCTCGACGACCGAGGCAGACAGTTTCCCGAACAACGGCGCGAATTCGGGAACCGCTTCGGACAACAGCGCATCGATATCGCGCTGCGGGTCCAGCCCCAGCAGACGGGTCGCCGAGCGGTTGACGAAATCGATCTCGCCCGCCGCATCCAGACCGATCACGCCAGATGTGACCGACGTCAGCACGTTGTCGAACAGTCGGCGCTGTTCGTCGCTGGCGCGATAGCTTTCGATCAGTTCCTCGCGCTGCGCCTTGAGTTGGCGGGTCATGCGGTTGAAGCTTTCGCCAAGCGTCTGGATCTCGTCGCCGGTATCGGGTTCGGGCACCTGCACATCCAGATCGCCGCGGCCGACCTGTTCGCTGGCCAGGGCCAGCGCCCCGATCGGTCGCGACAGGCGGCTTGCAAACCACAGCCCCAGCCAGACCGCCGCCGCCACCAACAGCAATGCGAAGCCCAAATAGACCAACGAGAATTCGAACAGAACCTGTCCGCGCGTCTCTTCCAGTTGCCTGTAATCGCCCACGGTCGCGCGGGTATCATCGAGCAATCCCAAAAGGTTACCGTCAACATCTCTGGTGACGTACAAATATCGGTCGGCCAGTGGCGGCAGCGCGACCAGCGCGCGGAATTCATTGTTCTGCCAGTCCTCGACCAAGGCCAGACCGTCGGCTTGTGCCGTGTCCAGCTGTTCGCTGGTCGGCGCCTCGTACCAGAACAGATAGCTGCGTTCGCCACGCGCCCGGATCTCTCCAGAGCCGTTGATGATATAGGCTTCGCGCAGGCCGCGCTGGATCAGCGACTGTCCCTGCGCCAGCAACTGCCGCATTTCGCCATCGTCGATCATCGGGTTGGCGCGCCCCGCCTGGATCAGCACCCCGGCCAATGCCCGCGCATCCTCGGTCAGATCCTGGCGATGCTCGTCCTGATACGCCTCGGCTGCGGCCTGTGATGTGGTCACAACCTGCTGCACACGACCCGAGAACCAGCCTTCAAGGCCGATATTGACCAGAAGTCCGGCGAACAGCGCCACCAGAACCGTCGGCACCAAGGCAAGGCCGACGAACACGGCGACCAGCCTTGAATGCAATCGCGATCCTGCTGCCGAGACACGTCGCGCCGCGATCAGACGCGCCATCCGCGCGACCACCAACCCGATCAGGCAGATCAGATACAGAAGGTCCAGAAGCAAGATCAGGCGCAGCACACGGCTTGCAACGCCATGGCTGAACGGCCCAAGCACGGTCACCGTGACCGCAGCCAATGCCGCTCCGATCAGCAAAGCGCCCCACGCCAGGATGCCACGCCATCGGCGCGGCAATTTGATCCTTGCCAGCCTGTCCCAGCTCAGCCCTGATCCGGACTCTGCCATAACCCCCACTCGCCGTCTGTCGCGGCTTTCACTGTTACAGCACCGTTGCCCGGCGACTGCACCTGTGGCGGTTTTACATCAGTTTGCGGCGCCGTGTCACCTCGATATTCAGCTCGGTCAGCTTCTTTCGCAGCGTATTGCGGTTTATTCCCAGCAGATCGGCGCAACGAAGCTGATTTCCGCCGGTCGCATCCAGCGCCACCTGCAGCAACGGCCTCTCGACCTCGCGCAGGATACGGTCATACAGGCCTGGCGGCGGCAAGGCATCGCCATGCAGGTCGAAATATCGCTGCAGATGCGCCTCGACCGAATCCGACAACCTGGAATTGCCACCAGGCATCGGCGTTGCGGCTGACATCGCAGATGGCTGTTCGACCGGCCCTGAATCACCCGTCATCATGGGCATCCGCGGCGAGGTCTGCTGGCTCAGCGCCTCTGACATCTCGGTCGCCGACACCGCAGGACCGCTTGCGGTCAGGGCCAGCCGTCGCATCATGTTTTCAAGCTCTCGTACGTTACCCGGAAACGCATGCGATCGCAGCATCGCCGCGGCATCATCGGACAGGCTGCGTTCGGGCAGGCCCTGCGCTGCCGCGCGCGCCAGAAGATGATCGGCCAGCGGCAGGATGTCATCGACGCGGGCCCGCAAGGGCGGCACCGTGATGGTCACCCCCGCCAGCCGGTAATACAGATCCGAACGCAGACGACCGGCGGCCACATCGGCCTGTGGATCAGGTCCGGTTGTTGCGACGATGCGCGGCGCGGCGGCCCGTTCGGGTCCGGATTCCAGCGCCTCGATCAAACCGATCAGCCGCGCCTGCGCGGCCTGATCGAAGCCCGCCGGGTTCTCGATCACGATCGTTCCGCCGCGGGCCTTTTCCGCCGCGCGACCGATCGACCCCTCTCCCACGTCGGCCGAGGTCAGCACCGCGATTCCGCGGTCGCGCCGATCTGACAAATCATGGAAGGATCGGGCGATGATCGTCTTTCCGACGCCCGCCTCGCCTGCGATCAGGACCGGAAGATCCGCGTTCAAGACCCGCGCGACCATGCGAAACAGGGCCTGCATCGCGGGCGCGTGACCGATCAGGGGCATGGCGGGGTCGGCGCTTTCGCGCGGCGCCGAGGCGGTCATTTCCGGCGACGTGTCGGACCTGCGCGGTCGTCGTGACAAGGCTTGCCCGGCCTTGGACATCAGATCCGGCAGATCGAAGGGCTTGGGCAGGTATTCGAAGGCATCGGCCTCGGTCGCGCGGATCGCGGTGACGATGGTGTTCTGGGCCGATATCACGATCACCGGCAGGTCGGGACGCGCCTCGTGAATGGCCGGGATCCGGTCGATACCGTTCCCGTCAGGCATCATCACGTCGGTGATGACCAGATCACCGCGCCCTTCCTCGACCCATTTTGCCAGTTGCGCGAGGCTACCCGTTGCATGGACCCGACAGCCCGCGCGGGTCAGCGCCTGCGTCAGGACCGTGCGGATGGTGCGGTCGTCGTCGGCGATCAGAACGGTTCCGTCCATGGCGAGGATCCTTATGCCTTTGGCAGCGAAATGCGAAATCGGGTTCGGCCGGGCCGAGAATCGACCCGGATCAAGGCGCCGTGATCGGTGATGATCTTGCTGACCAGCGCCAGACCAAGCCCGGTGCCATTCTCACGGCCCGACACGAAAGGTTCGAAGATCTGGTCGGCGATGGCGGCGGGCAGGCCCGGGCCGTTGTCTTCGATCACGATCTGCAGCGGCAGCGGGCGTCCGGTCGGATCATCCTCGTCAGGCGGCAGGCGCAACGTGTGGTCATAGTAGCTGTGAAGCCGGATCGACGGATCTGCCGAATCGGTCAGCGCCTCGGCGGCGTTCTTGACCAGGTTCAGGCACACCTGGGTCAGCTGATCCGCATCCGCCAGCGCCGGCGGCATCGAGGGATCATAGTCCGCAGTCATCGAAATTCCCTGCGCGAAGCCGACCGTGGCGGACCTACGGACCTTTTCCAGCACGTCATGGATGTTCACCGGCGACAGCTTGGGCGAGGATGTATCGCCGAACCGTTCGACCTGTTCCAGCAAGGTCACGATGCGCCGGGTTTCGCTGACGATCATCTCGGCCATCTCGCGATCCTCGGCCGACGCGTTCATGCCCATGATCTGGGCGGCGCCGCGAATCCCGGCCAGCGGGTTCTTGATCTCGTGGGCCAGCATTTCGGCCATGCCGATGGCGCTGCGCGCAGCGGTTCGAACCGCCCGGCTTTGATATTGCAGCCCGGCATCGTCAAGCGGCACCAGCAGGATCGAAACGGCGCCTCCGCCTCCCCCGGATGGTCCCGCATGGACCGCCGCCCTTCGGGCCTGATGACCGCCGGCGCGGTCGCCGATCTCGAAAAGAACATCCGCCTGATACAGCGCCTCGTCCGACCGCGTCACCCGGCCGATCAGCGGACGCAACGAGGGACGGACGCGCAACCGCTTGGTCATCGCTTCGCCCTCAAGGGTTTTGCCGATGGTCGAATTGCGCGAGATGTTCAGCCAGATCTCCGCGGCGTCATTCATCGCCGCCACCCGCCCCTTGTCGTCAAGAACCAGCGCAGGAAGCGGCAGGCAATCCCAACCCGGCCCAGGGCAAGCCTCGCGAAAATCTGCCGGACGGGCACAGGTCATGCGGCGATACCCCTGGCATCCGCAAATGCACGGCGGATCAACGCGACCGTCGCCGCGGGGCTGTCGGCCCGCAACATCTCGGCCCGCAAGGGGGCCGCGCTGGCTTCGGCATACCAGCCAAGATGCTTCCGCGCGACGCGCAGCCCCAGTTCAGGTCCATAGAAATCCAGCATGTCCTGATAATGTTCTTCCACGGCATCGGCCAACGCATCGCCCTGCGGGACGACCGGCGCCGGCGTTCCCCACAGATCATGCGCGATCCGCGCCAGTTGCCAGGGCGCGCCCTGTGCCCCGCGCCCGACCATGACGGCATCGGCGCCGGACCGTGCCAGGGCCGATCGCGCAGACGCCGCATCAACCACATCACCATTCGCAACCAGCGGCGGGCGATCGGGTATGTTGGCCACATCCGCGATCCGGTCCCAATCGGCCCGCCCCTTGTAGAACTGCGCGCGCGTGCGTCCATGCACGGTCAGCATCCTGACCCCGGAATCGCGCGCGCGCCGCGACAGATCCGTGGCATTCAGGCAGGTGTCGTCCCATCCCAACCGCATCTTCAGCGTCACCGGAACGCTGACCGCCGCCACCACCGCATCGATCAACCCCAGCGCGTGATCCAGATCCCGCATCAGCGCCGCCCCCGACAGACCCCCGGTCACCTTCTTGGCGGGGCAGCCCATGTTGATGTCGATAATGCAGGCACCCATCGCCTCGACAATCCGGGCGGTTTCGGCCATCGCTGCGGCTTCTCGGCCAGCGATCTGCACGCTGACCGGCAGGCCGCCTTCCGTCAGTGCCCGAACACGCGCCGATGCGCGCCCCGACGGCCGTGGCGTCACCATTTCGCTAGAGGCGACCATTTCGCTGACCATCAGACCGGCGCCGTGCCGGGCCACTGCGCGCCGAAACGGCAGGTCGGTGATCCCGGCCATCGGCGCAAGGAAAACCGGCGGCCCCAGCTTCGTGTCGCCTATCATGATCGGTTCGGGCAATCTCATATCCTGTTCCTTCACCTTGCCGGGCTGTCACCGCAAGGACCGTGCCGCGGCGTCGCGAACTCGCCTGCGCCGCCCCAATGCAGATGCACAATAATAAGGCATATTGCAATTTTTTCAGGCAGCGCCCGGCGTGGCGAATGTCGCAACCATCCCGTGCAGGCGTCGCATCCGTCATGGCGTCCAAGGCCGCCACCTGATTAGATACCGGTAAACTTGCAAGGGTGTATCATGTTCCTGTCGGTCTTCGATCTGTTCAAGGTGGGTGTCGGTCCGTCGTCGTCCCATACCATGGGGCCGATGGTCGCCGGGGCGCGGTTTCTGGATGCGCTGCGCCAGCAACCGTTCCGCGCCCACGGGCTGAAGGCCAGCCTGCATGGCAGCCTTGCCTTTACCGGCAAGGGGCATGCGACCGACCGCGCCACCATCCTTGGACTGGCGGGGTTCGTGCCGGCCACGATGGACGCCGATAAGGCCGAGGCCGCGCTTGCCGCAAACCGCGAAAGCTGCGTCCTGACGCCCGACGGGCTGGGCCAGCTGCACTTCGATCCGGACGCCGATCTGCGCTTTGACTATGATCACGCCCTTCCCGGCCACGCCAACGGCATGACGCTTTCGGCGACGGACGCACAGGGCGACGTGATCTTCCATCAGGTCTATTATTCTGTCGGCGGCGGCTTCGTGCTGACCGAGGATGAACTGGCGCGCAAGGGCGACGAGGATCGCAGCGACGCAACCCCGAAGGTTCCCTATCCCTTCGCCAGCGCCGAAGAGATGCTGGCGATGGCCGAAAAATCGGGCAAATCCATTGCCCAGATGAAACGCGCGAACGAGCTGGTCTTCCGCAGCGATTCCGAGGTCCGAGACGGCCTGCAGCGAATCTGGCAAGTGATGCGCGACTGCATGGACCGCGGGCTGGAGGCGTCGGGCACCCTGCCGGGCGGCCTGAATGTCCGCCGCCGTGCGCGTGCCATCCACGAAAAACTGATGGCCGAGCGCGGCATGAACCTGACCGCGCCCCACGTCATCAACGACTGGATGTCCACCTATGCGATGGCCGTGAACGAAGAGAACGCCGCCGGGGGGCAGGTCGTGACCGCGCCCACCAACGGCGCGGCGGGCACCGTGCCGGCGGTGATCCGGTACTGGCTGGACCATGTACCGGGCGCGACCGAACGCGATCTGCCGGATTTCCTGCTGACGGCCGCGGCGGTCGGCGGTCTGATCAAGCACAACGCCTCGATCTCGGGGGCCGAATGCGGATGCCAGGCCGAGGTGGGCAGCGCATCCGCGATGGCCGCCGCCGGGCTTGCCGCCGTGCTGGGCGGGACGCCCCGACAGGTCGAGAACGCGGCCGAAATCGCGCTGGAGCATCACCTGGGAATGACCTGCGATCCGGTGAAGGGCTTGGTGCAGGTGCCCTGCATCGAAAGAAACGGACTTGGCGCGATCAAGGCCGTCAGCGCGGCCAGCCTCGCCCTGCGTGGTGACGGCACCCATTTCGTGCCGCTGGATGCCGCGATCGAGACGATGCGCCAGACCGGCAGGGACATGTCCGAGAAATACAAGGAAACATCGTTGGGCGGTCTGGCCGTGAACGTGCCGAACTGTTGATCGGCAATCAGGCGGCCTGTCGCCAGCCGGACTGCGCGACGCTTGCCCCCGAAGGCCGCGATTGCTAACGCTTGTGCGACAGTGATCCAAATACAAAAGGCCGCCGATGTCCTCGCGTCTCGCACTCATCGCCATGCTGACCTTGTCGCTTGCCGCCTGTGAAGGCACGGGCTTGCCAGGGCTTGGCACCGACGAACAACCTCAGGTCGAAGGCCACAAGGGCCCACCCGGCGTCTCGCCGCTGGAAGCCCCGATCGAAACCGGCGCCGGGGCGCGCGCCGTCTCGACGGCCGAAGCGAAGACCTACAACACCACGGCGTTCAGCGCGCGCGGCAACGAGCCCTTCTGGGCCGTCGATGCGGCGGGCGGCACCGCGATCTACAAGACGCCCGACAATCAGAAGGGTCGCGCAGTCCGCGTCAGCCGCCTGAACTTCGCCGAGGGCGTCGAATATATCGGCGTTCTGAACGGTCGGCCCTTCGTGCTGACGGTGCGCGGTCGCGAGTGTCAGGACAGCATGTCGGGCGAGAAATTCCCGATGTCGGCGGAACTGAAGGTTTCGGGACGGACCAATCGCGGCTGCGCAGCACCCGCATCGGCCGAACTGGCCGCCGCCGTCGCGGCGGTCAAGGCACCGGCACCGGCCCAGCCCAAGCCCAAGCGCGTCGCAGCACCGAAACCGACCGCCGCCGAACCGGCCCCGGCGACACGTCCGGCCGCTTCGACGCCCGCGACCCCGGCGCCTGCCACCTCGCAGCCAACCGATCCGGAACCCGCTTCGACGGAACCCGCCTCGGATGGGCCCGGCAGTGTGACACCGCCAGCAAATGACACGTCGGCGCAGCCGGAACCGGCGACACCCGCGACCGGAACAAGCAGTGATGCGGCACCGGATGCCAACCCGGTGCCAGACCTGCCGATGCGTCTGCCCCAGACCCCACCGACCGTGACGCAGGACGCTGCGGACACGGGAACCGGCGCGACCGAGGACAGCCCCACCGAAACCGGCGACGAGTGATCGCGCCGGTGCCTGCGGCGCAGATGTCGCACCCCGATGGCCAAATCGCGACGGCGGGCTGCAAAGTCCCGCCGTCGCGGCTATGATCGCGGCAATTGCCGAACGAGGACCAATGATGCGCCGATCCCAGCTTATCAGACGCCTTCTGGCCACCACCCTGCCGGCCGCCCTGGTCGTCGGGTCGGCCACATCGACCGCGGTCGCCGACCCGATGCTGGCACGCAACATGTCCAGCTTCGGGATGCCCGGCGGCATCGACACCCCCACCGCCGAGACCCTGCCCGACGGCACGCTGGGTGGCACGCTGTCCTATTCCGATTTCGCACGCCGGGCCAACGTGACCTTCCAGGCAATGCCCGGCCTGACCACCGTGCTGCGTTACTCGCGCATCGAGGGTATCCCCGACGGCGACGACGACTATATCTCGGACCGATCCTTCGACCTGCAATACCAGATCGTCGACGAACAGGGCTGGCGTCCGGCCGTCGCGGTCGGTCTGCGCGATTTCCTGGGCACCGGGGTCTATTCGGGCGAGTACATCGTCGCGACCAAGAACATCACGCCGACGATCCGCGCCTCGGCCGGTCTTGGCTGGGGGACACTGGCCGGCAAGAACCGCGTCATCGACACGCAGGACACCGGCGGCAAACCGAATGTCGACGACTGGTTTTCCGGCGGCGCGAAGCCCTTCGGCTCGATCAGCTGGCAGGTCAACGACAAGCTGAGCCTTGTCGCCGAATATTCGAACGACAACTATCTGGCCAGCTACAGCGACGGGCGCACCTATCGGCAGGGCGATACCGAGCCTGACAGCAACATCAACCTTGCCGCGTATTACCGCCTGGGCCGCGCCTACGAGGTCGGGGTCTATACGATCGGCGGCGAAACCTTCGGCGCCCAGTTCTCGGTCGCGCTGAACCCGCGCGAGGCACCCTATCCTTCGGGACTTGAAAAGGCGCCGGCACCGGTGCGTCCGCGCCCATCCCCGGCCGCCGATCCCGAAGGCTGGTCTGGCAGCTGGTCACAGGATCCGACCGCCCAGCCCGCCATCCAGAAAGCCCTGGGCGACGCGCTTGCCGATGAGGGTCAGATCCTGGAATCGATGGCCCTGTCGTCGCGCCGGGCCGAGGTCCGCATCCGCAACCAGCGATATGTCAATCAATCCGAGGCGATCGGACGGACCGCGCGCCTGATGACCCGCGCGCTGCCGCCTTCGGTCGAAACGTTTGTGATCACCTCGACCGCCGATGGCATCCCGACTTCGTCGGTCACGCTGTCGCGTTCCGATGTCGAGCGACTGGAAAATACCGAGGCCGGACGGATCGCCGCCGCCTCGACGATCAGCGATCCGGAATTGCGCCCTGTCGGGCTGGTGCGCAGCGAGGACATCTATCCGCGCTTTCGTTGGGCCATTAAGCCATATCTGGATCTGGGCGTGTTCAGCGCTGCGGACGGGCTGACCCACGAAGTCGGCGCCGAAGCACGCGCAACCTACGAAATCTCGCCGGGGCTGGAGTTGACCGGCGCGCTGCGCCAGCGGGTGTTCGGCGACGTCTTCCAGCGTGGACCGGGTATCCCGGGACAGAACCGCGAATATTATACCCCCGAAGAATACCTGGCCGATCCCAGCCTGGAAACGACGCCCGAAGGGGTGCCACGGGTGCGGTCGGACACGCGGATGTACACCGGCAACCATGATCCGGTGATCCCGGAACTGACGCTGGCCTGGTACACGAAGCCCACCGAAAACGTCTATACCCGCGTTACCGCCGGTCTGCTGGAACGCGCCTATGGCGGCGTGTCGGCCGAGGTTCTGTGGAAGCCCGCTGCCTCGCCCTTCGGATTCGGTGCCGAAATCAACCGCGTGCGGAAACGCGATTTTGATCAGCTGTTCAGCTTCCGCGATTACGAGGTCACGATGGGCCACGTTTCGGCCTATTACGAGTTCGCGCAGGGCTTCACCGCCCAGGTCGATGTCGGCAAGTATCTTGCCGGCGACAAGGGCGCGACCGTCAGTCTGACCCGCGAATTCGCGAATGGCTGGCAGATCGGGGCCTATGCCACCAAGACCGATCTGTCGGATGAGGAATTCGGCGAAGGCAGCTTTGACAAGGGCATCAGCCTGTCGATCCCGCTGGCCTGGGCCACCGGCCAGCCTTCCCGCGAACGCGTACAGACCACGCTGCGGTCCCTGTCGCGCGATGGTGGCGCGCAGTTGAACGTCAATGGCCGTCTTTACGACCGCGTCCGCGACAGCCAGTCGGTCAAACTGTATCAAGGCTGGGGGAGGTTCTGGCGATGAAACCTGCACGCAAGATCGCGCTGCTCGTCGCAGCGCTTGCCACCCTTGGCGCCTGCAGCAACGGTACTGCCGACGAAGGCGATCTGGGCCCGCTTGGTGCCCTTGCCTCGGTCGCCGGCGATGTCGTCGCATCGCGAGGAAGCCGCGGTGACGAAACACCCGCCGCTCCGCCGAAATCCCCTGCCGAGGCCGCCGTCGAGGCGCTGCGGGTCAATCCCGCGCCGCTGATCCAGGCGGGCTTCGAATCCCTGGGCCGCACGCAAGTCATGGCGATGACCGGCCAGAACGGGGCGATGCGCACCTATATGACACCGGCCGAAGAAGCCCTGATCCTGCGCAACGGCATGCTGATCGGCACGCGCGGTCTGGGTCACGATCTTTCGGTGGCCGAACCGCAGACCGAAACGCTGATCCGGTCGGGTCGATCCGGCAATGGTAAGCGCGTCATGCGGTATTTCAGCGGCGACGGTCTGGAACGGCCCCTGCAGTTCGATTGCAGCGTCGGCGCGGGGCCGAATCCCGGTGTCATGGTGGAAGACTGCACGGGCCACGGCCTCAGCTTCCAGAACAGCTATATGGGACAAGGCGGCCAGATCGCGGTGTCCCGGCAATGGATCGGCCCGACGCTTGGCTACGTGACCATCCAGACGCTTCGTCCCTGACACGCAGGACGCGAATTCGGCGTTTGATCGAACCGGCCCCTAGGGGCCGGTTTTTTTCGTGTGTGCGGCTGGAGATACCGACGCGATGCAAGGACGCATCGGCACTCGAGTCAGGCTCGCAACAACGAAAAGGGGGCTGACCCGAAGGCCAGCCCCCTTCAAAACGAACCGGATAAACCGATCCGTTCCGAAATCAGCTGTCGTCGTCGTCCGAAGCGACGGCGGCGATCACACCCAGCAGCAGCAGGGCGGGAACAACCAGGCCGGCGTTCGAGCTTGCGGGCTCTTCTTCGACGACGACGGGCTCAACGTCGACGACGGGTGCAACATAGCCACCGGCCAGGGCGGAAGTAGCGGTCAGGCCGAGAGCGGCAGCGAAAGTAGCGAATTTGGTCATGATCATGCTCCGTTTCGTTGAAAGCTGCCGTCTCCGGCAACATCGATGCGACAGTTACACAATCCCGAACGGTTGAAAAGCAGCATTAAATCAAATCCCCCGCGGGTCCATGTGCACTGTTGCATATTGGCCAACACATCGCGCGGTGCAGGGTTCCGATCTGCTGGTTACCCAAGCAAGGCTGTAACAAAATTGCCCTAAAAGCGACGAAAAACCTGCCCCAGGACAAAGAAAACCGCCGCCGCAGCAACGATCGAAGGTCCGGCCGGCGTGTCGAGGCGCAGGCTTGCCCACAACCCGCCCGCCACAGATGCCGCAGCGATTGCCGTCGCGCTGGCGGCCATCCGCTCGGGTGTCGGCGCCAATCCGCGCGCCGCCGCTGCGGGAACGATCAGCAGAGCCGAGATCAGCAACGATCCGACCACCCGAATCGCCAGCGCCACAACGACGGCCAGCGCGACCGACAACACCAGCCTTTCGATGCGCGGATCAATTCCGGCGGCCATCGCAAGTTCGTCGTTCAGGGTCGATGTCACCAGCCTCTGCCAACGCCAGATCAGTGTGCCCAGAACAAGCGCGCCCCCGGTCCAGATCAGGGCCAGATCGCCCCGGCCGACAGCAAGGATGTCACCGAACAGATAGCTGGAAAGATCAGCCCGCGCCGACGGCACGAAGCTGATCGCGACAAGACCGATGGCCAGGGCCGAATGGGCCAGCACGCCCAGGATCGTGTCCATCGACTGGCCGCGCGAAGACAGCGACGAGACCAGCAGCGCCATGGCCAGCGCCACAGCGACGGTTCCGACATAGATCGACATGCCGAATGCCAGGCTCAGCGCCACGCCCAGAATCGCGGCATGTGCCGTCGAATCCCCGAAATAGGCCATGCGGCGCCACACCACGAAGCTGCCAAGCGGCCCGGTGACCACGGCAAGGCCCAGACCTGCCAGCAGGGCGCGAATGAAGAAGTCGTCTAGCATTGTCCCTGCCCCGCCACGTCAGCCGTGGTGATGATGGTGGTCATGATCGCAGCCCTGATCCGGGACTGTTGCGTGATCATGGTCGTGGTCGTGGTGATGACGATACAGCGCCAGGGTCCCCTCGGCCCCGGCACCGAAGAGGGCGCGGTATGCGGGATCGACGCTGACATGCGCGGGCGTGCCTTCGCAGCAGACATGTCCGTTCAGACACACAACCCGATCGGACGCCCCCATCACCACAAGAAGATCGTGACTGACCATCAGCACCGCCGCGCCTGTCTGGCCGCGCAGATCCTCGATCAGCTTGTAGAAGGCGACGATGCCGGGCTGATCAAGTCCCTGCGTCGGTTCGTCCAGAACTAGCAGGTCCGGCACATGAAGCAATGCGCGTGCCAGCAGCACACGCTGGAACTGGCCGCCCGACAGCTGCGTCAACTGCCGCCGCTGCAGGCCCGGCACGCCGGTGCGCTGCAAGACTGCCGCCGCCTCGTGGTCAGAGATGCGGCGCGGCAATGACAGGAATCGCCTGACGGTCATCGGGATCGCAGTGTCCAGCTGAACGCGCTGCGGGACATACCCGATTCGCAGTTCCGGCCGCCGCGAAACCTGTCCGGCGGCAAGGGGCATGTGCCCCAGAAGCGCGCGTACAAGCGAAGATTTCCCCGAACCGTTCGGCCCGACGACCGTCACGATCTCGCCCGGATCGATTCGGAAATCGACGGATTGCAGCACGGTTTCGGCACTGCCGGGACGATGGATCGTCAGGTTGCGCGCTTCGATCAGCGCGGTCACGCGGCATCTCCGGCGGCGCAGGCGGGGCACAGCCCGACAGCTTCGATCGTCGCACGTTCGACCGTGAAGCCGCTGTTGCGCGCAACATCCGTCAGCGCATCGCGTACCGGGGCGGCGGGCAGTTCGGCAAGTTTTTCGCAGACACGACAGATCAGGAAGGCCGGCGCGTGATCCTGACTTGGATGCAGGCATGCGGCAAAGGCATTCAAGCGCTGAAGCCGATGGGCAAGTCCATGTTCGACCAGAAAATCCAGCGCGCGATAGGCAACGGGGGGTTGTCGCCCGAAGCCTTCTTCCGCAAGCCGATCAAGCACCTCATAGGCGCCCATGGCGCGATGCGCCTCAAGCAGGATTTCCAGCGTTCGACGCCTGACCGGGGTCAGCCTCGCGCCCTGAGCCGCCACGCGCGTTTCGGCGGCGGTCAGTGCGTGGGACTGGCACGATGCGTGATCATGGGGCGCAAAGGGCGCGCCGGCATCCGAGGGGTGTTCTTGTGTCAATTCATGTAACTTTATAACAATTCGGTTGACTTGTTACCATATTACATAGACATGTTTGCCCCCGCAACAAACCCCGAGGTTCTCATGCGCTTGCTTCTCTCGTCTGCAATCCTCGCCGCACTGGCGGCACCTGCTTATGCCGCACCCCCTCGGATCGTCACCGACACGGCAATTACCGGCGCGCTGGTTGCGCAGGTTCTTGGCGATCTTGGGGAACCGCATATCCTGCTGCCTTCAGGTGCCAGCGTTCACCATTACCAGATGCGCCCGTCCGATGCGCAGGCGCTGCAATCGGCAGGGCTTCTGGTCTGGTTCGGTCCTGAACTGACCCCGTGGCTGGATCGGGCGGCCGGCAGCAGCGGCACGAATGCGCCACAACTGAAACTTCTGGACGCAGATGACGTGACATTGCGCAGCTATGCCGAGGATGGCCATCACGAACATGGCGAAGGTCACGATCATGAGGAACATGACCACGAAGGGCATGATCACGATCACGAAGACCATGACCACGCACATGAACATGGTGACGACCATCACCACGACGGCACAGATCCCCATGCGTGGCTAAACCCGGCGAATGCCGCGCCGTGGCTGTCGGCGATCGCGGACGAACTGTCCGAGCTGGACCCGGATAACGCCGCAACCTATGCCGCCAATGCCGAGGCCGCCACACATGAATATGTTGCGCTGGATCAGAAGATGGCGCAGCAGCTGACGCCGCTGAAGGACCAGAGCTTTGTCGTCTTCCATGACGCCTATGGCTATTTCACCGAGCATTTCGGGCTGCGGCCAGCCATCGCTGTGTCGCTGGGGGACGCGACCGCACCTTCTGCCGCGCGTCTTTCAGAGGTTCGGTCACAGATCGCGGAATCGGGCGCAAGCTGCGCTTTTCCCGAATACGGTCATGATCCCAAGCTGATCGATACCGTGATCGAGGGGTCCGATGTCGGCATGGGTGACGAACTTGATCCCGCGGGAGCTGGGCTGTCGCCCGGCCCGACGCTGTATCGCGATGTCCTGCAGCAGATGACTGATACGCTAAGCACCTGCATTAATACGGAATAACGCCGTAACAGGCCGGGGCGGACACATGCCGTGGACCGCCCCACTTAATTTCCGACTCTTTTACTTTGACTTTTCCGATTAAATTTGTCAGCTTTTCAGTCATCGCAACTGATACCGCAAGAGGCTGACCATGACCGCTGCCCGCCCTGCCGATTTCTCGTCCGCCGCCACCAGCGTTCTGGCGCGCATTCCACAGCACGATGCGACCCAGCTGACGCGGGGCGGCAACCAGGCGCTGATCGTTCTTGATGATCAGATCTATCAGCTTCGAATCACGCGTGCGGGCAAGCTGATCCTGACGAAATAAGAAAGCGGCGCCCCACGGCGCCGCCTTTCGAATTTACCGCTTCGGGCCAGACGGCTTGCCACCCGGGCGCCCGCCCGGCTTTCCGCCGGGCCTACCCGAGGAAAAACCGGACCCGCCACGATCCGCGCCCTTGAAACCGGGCTTTCCAGCGGGTTTCCCAAACGGCTTCCGCCCTCCGTCTCGCGTGCCCTGCGCGCCTGCCGGCTTGCCACCAAAGCTGCGGCGTGGACGGTCCGATTGTTCGCCATCGGTGCGCGGACCGCGAGCACGATCAGACTTCTCCCACGGCTTGCCGCCGCTTGCCGGACGGTCTGCACCGGGCTTGCCGCCAAAGCTGCGGCG
>NZ_JANAVZ010000040.1 GCF_025195095.1 Paracoccus maritimus
CAACCGCTCGGCTTGCAGGACATGGTCGCGGATCAGCATGTGGAGCGGCTCGAGCGCGGCGGCACAGGCGCCGACCTGGTCGGCCAGGGTCGACAGGCTGAGATCAACACCTTCCCGGGCATAGCGCTCGGCCTGCCGGTTCAATGGCTGATGCTGCCCGAACTTCTCGAACAGGATGGTCGCCAGAAGGTTCGGCCCGGCCCATCCGCGGGGTGTCGCGTGGAACGGCGCCGGGGGCTGGCTGATTGTCTCGCAGTGGCGGCAGGTAAACTTCTCGCGGACAGTCTGGATAACCTTCCAGCGGCGCGGAATGACTTCCAGCGTCTCGGTGACATCCTCGCCCATCTTCACGATGCGCTCGGAGCCGCAGCATGCGCAGGACGATGGCGCCTCGATCACCACCCGTTCCCGCGGCAGATGCTCCGGGAAGGGCTTGCGGGCCGGGCGGCGGCGCTGGAAGCCGGCAACAGGCGTGGACTGTGCCGCAGTCTCCGCGGCGAGTTCATCCTCGGTGGCAGCCGCCTCGAGTTCCTCGAGCTGCAACTCCATCTGATCGATCAGGCGAGCCCGGCGTTCCGAGCTATGGCCGTATTGCTCCCGCCGCAGCTTGGCGATCTCGAGCCTGAGATGCTTGATCATCGCCTCGGAGGTCGAGACCACCGCGCGGGCCTGCGCCAGCTCGCTCTCGGCGGCCTCCGCACGGGCCTCCGAAACCGCGAGCGCGGCACGCAATCTGGCGATCTCGGAAGCGACATCCGGCATGGCCGAAACCTACCACGCAGCGCCCAGAAAGCCCATGAAAATAAGGTCTGTGAGGCTGATTTATCCGGCCTTTGCAGGGCGTTGCGTCCAGCGCGGGTTGCGCCAATCGATCCCTTCCAGAAGATAGCCGAGCTGGGCCGCGGAGACCTGCACCGCTTCGCCGCTGCGGCTGACGGGCCAGATGAATTTGCCCGCTTCCAACCGCTTGGTATAGAGCGACATGCCCACACCATCGTGCCAGAGCAGCTTGACCAGGTCGCCCTTGCGTCCACGGAAACAGAAGATCTCGCCGGCGTGGGGATCGCGCCCCAGTCCCTCCTGAACCTGTAGTGCCAGGGTGTTCATCCCGCGGCGCATGTCGGTGACCCCGCCAGAGATCCAGACGCGCACCCCCGCCGGGAAGGCGATCATGCCCGCTCCACCACCTGGATAAGCCGCGCAAGGATAGAGGCCTCGGTT
>NZ_JANAVZ010000041.1 GCF_025195095.1 Paracoccus maritimus
TCCCCGAACGTCCTCTGGAGCGGCTCCTCTTCTTCCTGCGGCTGCTTTGCGCATTTCGGGCAGCCCTTGCCGTAGTCGATGCCTTGGCAGGTTGGGCATCGGCGCATAGGGAAGTCGGCGGTGGGCGTCTTGAGGCCCGCGATCAGAGCGTCGAGGTGGTCGCGCCAGGCGGCGGCGGTCGGGCGGTCCGTGGGGGCGGCGAGGAAGGCGCGCTCAAACAGGGCCAGCGTCGCGTCCGGTAGATACGGCGCCAGCGTTCCGTTCGGCGGGTCCAGCGCCGCGTCCGGCCCGAGGTGGAACAGCCGCTGCTGGATGCGTTGCGCCGTCCCATCCGGAACCGTGCGGCCCGGGCGCGCCTTGCCGCCCGCGGGGTGGCGCCCGGCGCTGAGGATCTCGAAGATCATCACCGCCAGCGCGAAGCGGTCCTGCTCCTCGTCCATATG
Organism: Paracoccus maritimus; assembly: GCF_025195095.1. Classification (GTDB taxonomy): domain Bacteria; phylum Pseudomonadota; class Alphaproteobacteria; order Rhodobacterales; family Rhodobacteraceae; genus Paracoccus; species Paracoccus maritimus. Next base: position 444 of record NZ_JANAVZ010000041.1, read on the forward strand.
GGCGACCAGATCGCCGCCGGGCTGGAACTCGGGCGCCGTCAGGTTCGGCGTCGCCGCCGTGGCCGGGATCATCCGCGCCCCGTCCCGGATCGCGAAGCCGTCGCAGTCGATCAGCGCGACATGCCCGCCGCTGCGGTAGGCCAGCACGTTCACGTCCTTGAGGTCGACCACCGCATGGCCAACCTTGTTCACATACGCCACCAGTGCGGCGAGGTTGCGCAACAGGTAGAGCCGGACGTCGTCGCGCGGGTCCAGCCCCTCCTGCTTGCGCGAGAGGGCGCTGCGCCAGCTGAAGAGCGGCGTGGTCGCGGCGATGTCGACGCGCCGCATCGAGAAACCGAGGAAGGAGCCGTCGGGAGCGAGGACCATCTCCTGCGGCCAGGCGATCTGCACGATCGGCGCTTCCGCCCCCCGCGGCTTCGAAACCTGAGCTCTGGCCTCCGGCGCGTTCGCCAGCATCGCGGCGATCTTGGCCTGCTTGTCGACAAGCACGGCGCGCTGCGCGTCGTTCGCCGGGCTCCGGGCCGGACCGGGCTGGAAGTAGAGCTTCAGTACATGGTCCTGGCGGCTGGCATCCGCGAAGATCTCACCCTCGCCGCCCTTTGCGATCGGCTGCCCCACGACGGTCGACCGGGTCGCCCCCCCGGCCGACGACAACGTCACATGCTTCCCCGCAAACGTCGACGTCACTCAATCACCCTCTCTCGGCGCGCCCGATCCACCCGGCCCACAAAAGCGTCTTGTCGT
>NZ_JANAVZ010000042.1 GCF_025195095.1 Paracoccus maritimus
ATGGCAAAGGCAAAGTTTGAACGGACGAAACCGCACGTCAATATCGGGACGATCGGTCACGTTGACCACGGCAAGACGACGCTGACGGCGGCGATCACGAAGTATTTTGGTGATTTCCGTGCCTATGACCAGATCGACGGCGCGCCGGAAGAGAAGGCCCGCGGGATCACGATCTCGACGGCGCATGTGGAATACGAGACGGACGCGCGGCACTATGCGCATGTCGACTGCCCGGGCCACGCGGACTATGTGAAGAACATGATCACGGGTGCGGCGCAGATGGACGGCGCGATCCTGGTGGTGAACGCGGCCGACGGCCCGATGCCTCAGACGCGCGAGCACATTCTTCTGGGCCGCCAGGTCGGCATTCCCTACATCGTGGTGTACCTGAACAAGGTCGACCAGGTTGACGACGAGGAACTGCTGGAGCTGGTCGAGATGGAAGTGCGCGAGCTTCTGTCCAGCTACGAATACCCGGGCGACGACGTTCCGATCATCAAGGGCTCGGCGCTGGCGGCGCTGGAAGGCCGTGACGAGGCGATCGGCGAGAACTCGATCCGCGAGCTGCTGAAGGCGGTGGACGAGTACATCCCGACGCCCGAGCGCGCGGTGGACAAGCCGTTCCTGATGCCGATCGAGGACGTGTTCTCGATCTCGGGCCGGGGCACGGTCGTGACCGGCCGGGTCGAGCGTGGCGCGGTGAACGTGGGCGACGAACTGGAAATCGTCGGCATCCGTCCGACCAAGAAGACGACCTGCACGGGCGTCGAGATGTTCCGCAAGCTGCTGGATCGCGGGGAAGCCGGCGACAACATCGGCGCGCTGCTGCGTGGCATCGAGCGTGACGGGGTCGAGCGCGGCCAGGTGCTGTGCAAGCCGGGTTCGGTGAAGCCGCACACCAAGTTCGAGGCCGAAGCCTATATCCTGACCAAGGAAGAGGGTGGCCGGCACACGCCGTTCTTCGCGAACTATCGTCCGCAGTTCTACTTCCGGACGACGGACGTGACCGGCACGGTCGAACTGCCCGAGGGCACCGAGATGGTGATGCCGGGCGACAACCTGAAGTTCACCGTCGAACTGATCGCCCCGATCGCCATGGAAGACGGCCTCCGCTTCGCCATCCGCGAAGGCGGCCGCACCGTCGGCGCAGGCGTCGTCTCCAAAATCATCGAGTGAT
>NZ_JANAVZ010000043.1 GCF_025195095.1 Paracoccus maritimus
TGGTGGGAGATCGGCATGTCGGGTTTCATCGAAGGCACTGTGCGGGAACAGACGGCTCTTTTTCCAGATCGCCTTGAGGACTGGATTGGCGAGGATCACCTGGTTCGTGTGGTTGATCTGTTCGTCAATGAACTTGATCTGGCTGCGCTCGGATTTGCGCGATCGGCGCCGGCGCGGACTGGACGACCCGGATATCATCCCTCTGTTCTGCTGAAGCTGTTCATCTACGGCTATCTGAACCGGATCCCCTCCAGCCGCAGACTGGAGCGCGAAGCCGGACGGAACGTCGAGGTGATGTGGCTGACCGGCCGTCTTGTCCCGGATCACAAGACCATCGCCGACTTCCGACGCGACAACGGCCCCGGTATCCGCCGCAGCTGCGCCCAGTTCGTGGAGCTGTGCCGCCGGATCGGCGTGCTGAAGGGCTCCTGCGTTGCCATCGACGGGAGCAAGTTCCGGGCCGTCAACAGCCGGGATCGCAACTTTACCCAGGGCAAGATCGCCAGCCGTATCGCCCATTTGGAGGCGGACGTCGAGCGCTACATCGCGGAGATGGTGCGGGTCGATCGACATGAGAAGGGCGAGGTTCGGGCCGAGAAGGTCGCGCATCTTGCCAAGCGTTACGGGCGTGTCCGGCAGCATATCCAACACCTGCAAGCCATGGGTCGGGCCTTGGCTGATGCGCCGGATGGGCAGATATCGCTGACGGACCCCGATGCCCGCGCCATGGCGACCAGCGCCCGGAACAGCGGAACGGTCGGCTACAATGTTCAGGCCGCCGTCGATACCGAGACCCATTTGATCGTCGCGCATGAAGTCACCAACCAGGGTCATGACCGTGATCTTCTGGTGCCGATGGCAAAAGCGGCCAAGAATGCGCTCCGTCGCGACGAGATGCATGTGCTGGCCGACAAGGGCTACTTCAGCGGGCGGCAGATCCTGGCCTGCCATGAGGCTGGTATCACTACGACAATCCCGCGCCCCGAGACGTCGGGCAACCGCCTCAAAGGCATGTATGAGAAGGCCGACTTCGCCTATGAGGCCGATGCGGATATCTATCGTTGTCCTGCAGGGGAAGCGCTACCGTATCGCTACACAACC
>NZ_JANAVZ010000044.1 GCF_025195095.1 Paracoccus maritimus
TGCCCGGGAAGGTGTTGATCTCAGCCTGTCGACCCTGGCCGACCAGGTCGGCGCCTGTGCCGCCGCGCTCGAGCCGCTCCACATGCTGATCCGCGACCATGTCCTGCAAGCCGAGCGGTTGCACGGCGATGACACGACGGTGCCGCTTCTGGCGAAGGGCGGGACGCGCACAGCACGGCTCTGGACCTATGTCCGCGATGACCGTCCGTTCGCGGGCGGTGCGCCGCCTGCGGCGCTATTCTACTTTTCCAGGGACAGGGAGATGACCCACCCGAACCGGCATCTCGCGGGATGGCAGGGTATCCTGCAAGCAGATGCCTATGGCGGATACAACGACCTCTATCGCGGCGACCGTGACCCCGGCACGGTGAACAGCGCGCTGTGCTGGAGCCACGCCCGCCGGAAGTTCTTCGAACTCGCCGATATCAAGGAGAAGGCCCGCAAGAGGAAGCCGGACCACGACATCTCGCCCGTCGCGCTGGAAGCGGTCAAGCGGATCGATGCCATCTTCGACATCGAACGCGAGATCAATGGCCTGGATGCCGGATCGCGGCTCGAAGTCCGACAACGCCGGTCACGCCCGCTGGTCGAAGGCCTGCACGAATGGATGCGGAGCGAGCGCGACACGATGTCGAAGCACAATCCAGTGGCCAAGGCGATCACCTACATGTTCAAGAAGGATCGGTGGGAAGCCTTCACCTGCTTTCTCGACGATGGCCGGATCTGCCTCACGAACAATGCGGCCGAGCGGGCGCTGCGCGGCGTGGCTCTCGGCCGGAAGTCCTGGCTCTTCGCCGGCTCCGAGCGCGGCGGTGACCGCGCCGCCTTCATGTATTCCCTGATCGTCACCGCGAAGATGAATGACATCGATCCCCAGGCGTGGCTGGCGGACGTCCTCGCACGACTACCTGAAACGACCGCTTCCCAGGTGCACGCTCTACTGCCATGGAACTGGAAAGCTGCGGAGCACCGCCAAGTCGTATGACCGCGGCCTACGCCGGATGCTAAC
>NZ_JANAVZ010000004.1 GCF_025195095.1 Paracoccus maritimus
CCGCCGACTTCCCTATGCGCCGATGCCCAACCTGCCAAGGCATCGACTACGGCAAGGGCTGCCCGAAATGCGCAAAGCAGCCGCAGGAAGAAGAGGAGCCGCTCCAGAGGACGTTCGGGGAGGATGTCCAGTATCATCCAAGGGCCGACATTCATCCCGGCCGGAAGCCTTCCAGTGGCCAAAGGCTAGATGACGGGACGTCGCCTTACGAAATGGACCCAAGCCCGACATCCCACTCGGCTTTTATTCGAGCCAATTACAAGACATCCTATGCCTTGCAGGCTGGCTCCGAAAGCGCTCGGAAATACCTTAAATTAGAAAAGAAGCTCTTGCACGGGAGGAGAGATCAAGCGAGCACAAGAATCAATTTGAAATTCAATAAGGATTATGTTTGGGCGTGTCTGCTAATGACCGAACACTGGCAGAAATGGGTGAATATTCCACATATAGGAGAGCTTCCCGAAGTGATTGGAGAAGGATTTTCGCAAGGGTGTATGACAATGATGCATGTCACACAAAAAAGCCACCTTCTAGTATATATTCGGGATCCTCCATTTTTTGATCATTTCAGAGACTTTACCATTGAAGAGGTTTCAGAGAGTGAGACTACATTGAAGATGACACGCTTCATTACTGAAAGCAGTTTTAAAGCTATAGCCTTTCGATTGATGAGTAATAAACATTGGGGTTGGTCTGATACGGAGCGCGAAAAAGTAGAGAGCGCATTAACCGCTTCAGCTCGTAAGTTTGATGATCTACTAATTCAACTCAATAAAAAGTACACATAGCCGATTCGTATACTATATGACCATGGCTTCAGCAATTTAGCTGACCCTGACCTACTTTCAATCGATATCCACACCGCCGGGACAGCAATTGAGAATCACTTCGACGTATCGCAGTTGACGGGTGATCGACGCGTCGATTGCTGCGCTTGGCATTCGGAGCGAAGCTCATTAGCAAGGTCTTACTCTGAGGATGGCCGAAGCTTGGTATTCTTGGTCGTTGATTGCAAATCCACTGCCAGGACGTAATTGCGCCGTAGCGCAGCGCCGCCCGCATCCAAGGGGTCGCGACGATCGCGCCGAGCAGGGGTGGCGATCACCGCCGCCCCCGTTTCCAATCGTCCATTCGGGCAAAGATGCTGATCGCGATCCCGCCGAGCGCCACGGCGATGAACACCCAGCGCAGGGTGTCGAGATACGGCACGAGCGGCAGGATCGCGGACTGGGTCTCCGCCAGGACGCTCTGCGCCACCTCGACACCGGCCGCTCCGAGCGTTGCGACGCCCGCAGCACCGCCGCCTTTCAGGGTGCGGCTCTGCGCCAGGACCTCGCGCGCGGGCGGCGTCTCCGCTGCGAATGCCGTCGCCCGGACCGGGAACCGCTCGCCCCACTGCCGCGCGGGCCCGAGATCGATATGCATGAAACCCGAACGCGGGTAGAAACCGAAGCCGAGGAACCCGACCTCGCGTGCCGCGGCCTCGAACGCCACCGGGTCGTGATTCGCCATGGCGATGTCGAAGGCGGCGCCGTCGAGGTGCTTCGAGCCCGTGGCACCGCCGACGGCGCGGTTGTGCTCGGGGCTGCGATAGGCCGAACGGACGATCAGCGGCTTGCCCAGCCGGTCGCGCAGCGCCTGCAGCTTGTCGAGCGCGGGATCGTTGACGAGCAGCTTGCCGGTGCCCCGGCAGGCGATCTCGGCCGGGCTGAAGTTCGGCCAGCGCTAGGCGCTCTCCGGCACGTCGCGCCAATGGCGGTGGAAGGTCGTGTTCATGGTGATCCTCCGAAACGAAAAAAACCCGCCTCGAGGGCGGGTCATTGCGGGCTGATAAATGGGGACGGGGTGCGGCTACGGGCTGCCGCCGAAGATCCTGAGCTTGATGGCGATGCCTGCGAGCAGCGCCAGCATGACGCCGGTCGTGATCGTGCGGACGGCGGTCTGCATCGCGGTGCGGCGTACCAGCCGGATGCAGTCGACGAGCGAACGCAGGTCGCGGATGTCGAGCGCGGCCTCGTCGCCGTCGAGGCCGACATCGGCCAGTGCGCGCTTCGCGCCTTCCTCGGCCGCCCGCGTCAGGATCGCCTCGAACTCGGCGTCGGGCATGTGCACGAAGCCCTCGGATCGGGGTGGTGTCATCGGATCCTCCTTCCTCCGCTCATGCAGCCGGGGCTGGTCTCAGCCGTGTTCTGCGTCAGGTCCGCGCCCCCCACGACGACGGCGGGGTCGATCACCACGGTGCTCTCACCCGGCACGAAATCAGGCAGCGCAACGGCGACACGGTTGGGGTTGGCGCAGGCCTCGGCCGGCGGCGTCGTCGCCTCGGGCGCGGCGCATTGCGTCGATCCGAGATGAAGCATCCAGCCGCGCGGCCCTTGCCCGTGGGTCGCATCCTCGCTGTGGCCCTCGGCAGCCATCGACAGACCTGACGGCGTGGTCGGCGAAAACTCGATCTTCACGAACTTGTAGCCGCCGCGCCAGTTCCAGAACATCGCCGTCAGGTTCAGCGGCGCGGGCGCGGTGGTGGGATCGCCATGGTTCCAGTCGAAGGGGACGCCGACCTCGAACTCGAGGCCGCGATAATCCCCCTCCGGCACGGTGCCGCGCAGCGTGGTGTTCACCTGCGGCGTGCCGTTGGCGCAAGACCCGGTGCTGTCCTCGAAGTCCAGAAGGGCGATGTTCTCGATCTGCCACGCGCCATCTTGGTCGAGCTCGACCGGCACGCGAGTGCCGTCAGCGGCGATCAGGTTGGCCGAGGAGACGAACAGGCGGAAATCGAGGAACTGCACCTCGGTCTCGGCGCTGCCGAGGCCTGTGTAGCTGTCGGTGCAGGCAAAGGGCGCGCCCGCGATCTCGGCGGCAAAGGGGATTTCGACATTCATGTCGGCAAGCGCCGGGCTGGCGACGAGCGCGGCCGTGGCCGCAAGAAGGAAGCGTTTCATGTGAGGGTCATCCAGATTGATCAGATGTCCGCGCACAGGCGGACGGTTTGGCCCGCACGGTGCGGAGCCGGAGTGACGTCAGATCAACTGGATGGACGGCGGACCACGGGCCGGTGGCGCGCGCGGGCCATGACCGGTCAGGACGAGAGTTTCGGGCCAGGCCGCATGGTGGCCGGACCAGACCACAAGGTCAGAAGGGGCAAAACATGCCAGGACAAGCGCCATGCTCTTTGCGATGGTGCAGGCCGGGCAGTCTGCATGGGCCGCGTGATCCTGACCGTCGTCGCCGGAGAGGCAGAGGTCGGCGAGCGACCCGCCGAGGGCGAGATAGGCGGCGATTTGCGGGTCGGACAGGCGCGGGTCGGTCTCGACGGGGCGATGCCCGAAGGCCACGAGCACCAGCGCCAGTGCGCAAAGCACCGACACGGCCCGATTCCAGATCATGACTTGCAACCTTCCCATGGGAGAAGGTTTATCCGTGATCGTTTCGTCGAGCAATTGTGTCATTTCGCCCAGAGTGAAAGAAAAGGGCATCTATTTCGATATCTGCTCGCCTCTCACCGCGGGATGGTCCGGCCCCCAGACCGCCGCCGCATCCCGTGCACGGGGCGGCCTTGCAGCGCGGTCAGTCGTGACAGCGAAAAGCCACGATCACCTGTCTCGGCCAGCGCCTTGTCGAACGCGCGCCGCACCGAGCGCGGCCGCTAGGGTAGCACCGCCGTGGCGAGCCAAGACCTTAGTTCGGCCGGCAGCCGGCAGTGTTCCCGCGATTGCCGCGCATCAGACTTCTTCCGCGGGATCGTCGACCGGGTCGAGCACGAGCACAAGCCGCGTCTCGCCGGTGCCCTCGATGGGCGATAAGTAAGATCGAGATTGTCGCAATCCTAATCTTCTGGATCGTCGTCTTAGGCGCTTTCTTGGGCCACCTTGCCGATCTTGTTCTGCCTGAGATTTTCCATCGCACGGGGCGCTCGGTTCTGCTGTTTTCGGTCAATGTCGCCCCGATCAGCTATATCTTTCTTCCGTGGTCAAGCCGTCGGGTGACAAAGCTCAAGGCACGACTTGCAGGAACCACACGAAACAAATGAAGCTTGCGCTCGCATAGTGCAACTTGCCGATTCGTCGACACTGCTCAACGTGACCGGGCAGTCTGCTTCAGGAACCTTGAATGGCGGTATCCAGGAAAGCTGGACAGCGGCGCCAATCAGTGCGCACAAACTACGGCTCAATGGCAGAGATCTGCTGAAGCCGCACCGCAAGATGATCTATCAGTTCATGCAGATGCGGCTCATAGACCATCGACAAGTGAATTCCGGCAGTTTCGATAATCCTGATCCCTGCGGGCGCAACATCTCGCCAGCCTAGCCCGCTGGCGATCCCTTCGGGTGTGTCCAATGGATTATCGCGACCGACAAACAGCGTCAGTTCGCGCGGATAGGGCGTTGGTTGATATTCTGCAATCGCGAGATCAATGGCGGCCTGATGCGCGCTGACGGTTTGTGGCTGGCTGATCAGCCGCCCCGTCCAGCGATTGCGCGACAGGCTTAGTCGCAATCGATCAAAACGAAAACTCATCTCGCCACGCAGTTTCTGCAGCTTTCCGATCACAATACCCCGGAAATTGCGTCGCAGTTTGCCGAGGGAGGCGCGCAGCCCGGTACGCGTCTTGCGTTGAAGCCTTCCACCCGGTCCTTCGGCGTCCAGAAGATACAGCGCGGCGACATCGCGTCCGGCGGCCAGCAGCTGCTGCGCCAGCTCAAAGGCGATATAGCTGCCCTGAGATACTGCTATCAACTGCACGGGTCCCGTAGGATAATAGCGTTCTATGTTGGCACGATAGATTGCGGCGATCTTCGGCAAGCTGGTGGGGGTCGAGGGGTCCAGCAGATCCAGCGTCAGGCCGATAAGGGGCTGGTTCTGCCCCAGCAGAGCTGCCATCGGTCGGAAATAGACGCCTCGCTCTCCCAGAATATGAACCGCAAACAGAGGTGGCATGCTGCCATGCGGCTGAAAAGGCACAAGACAGTTTACGATATCCTCATCGTCCAATCGCCGAAGCCGCTCCGCGATCTGCCGCGCGCACGGGGCCTCGTAAAGCGTCGCCAGTGACAGGCGCTGACCAAATTGACGTTCAAGCATGCCCATGAGCCGGACCGACAGCAACGAGTTCCCGCCGAGATCGAAGAAGGATCGCTCCGGATCGACATGACGGCGTCCCAGCAGCGCGCCGAAGATCTGCTGGACCCGTGCCGTGGTCTCGTCGACCGGCGCTGCGTCCTCTCCGTCGTCGTCGTCGTTCCTCGCCGGGCGGGGCAACCGATCGACGTCGATCTTGCCCCCAGGGGTCTGCGGAAAATCTTCGACGATGGCAATTTGCGGCACCATGAACGCGGGCAGGTTTTCGCGCAGCGCCTCGGTCACGGCGGCCTCGCTCAAGTCCTGGGCATGCTCGTGCAACTTGACCCAGGCCAGAAGCCTGGCATCCTCGCCGCCCGCAGCGTCCAGCGTGGAGACGGCTGTCGCAATCGCCGGATCGGCTTCAAGCGCGTTCTCGATCGCCGCCAGTTCGATCCGATAACCGCGAAGCTTGATCTGCCGGTCGATGCGGCCGTGATACGCCAGAACTCCCTCCGGCAACCACGACACCTTGTCGCCAGTTCGATAGGCCTGAATCGGCCCTCCGTCCGGCGCTTCCGGCTGGAATGGGTCCGGCGGAAACGCGGATTCAGTCAGCGCGGGCTCGCCCACATAACCCGAGGCGACCGCGGGGCCACCCAGCCACAATTCCGCCCCGACCCCCTCGGGGGCAAGACTTTCATCGGGAGACATCAGATAGGCACGCGCATGCCCTGTCGGCCGGCCGACCGGAACATCGCCCCCCTGGAACGGCGGATCGTCGGCGTCATGGAGGGTGGAAGTGATCGTCGCTTCGGTCGGACCATAGCCATTCAGCCAGCGGATCTCGGGATGAATGCTGCGCCACAGGGCCAGCATGTCGCCAGACACCCGCTCTCCGCCGACGACCATCAGGCGCAGCTTTGGCGAAAGCCGGTCACCCGTCCCGTCCAGATGCGCGACCAGCAAATGCCAGAACACGGTTGGCAGATTGACCACCGTGATGTCATCCTCGTCGAATGCATCCAGCAGATCCGAGATCGACTGCGCCACGATGTCGTCACGCAGCACGAGCCTGGCACCCGACAACAGTGTCGGAAGGATTTCCTCGATCGAGACGTCGAAATTCAGGCTGGCGAATTGCAACACACTGTCATCGCCGGTCAGCGCGAATTCCCGTGTGATCGCCTGAATATGCTGCGACAGCGCTCGGTGCGGGACTTCAACGCCCTTGGGCCTACCCGTCGACCCGGAGGTGAAAATCACATATGCGCGGCGTTCGGGATCGTAGGCACCCCGTGCGGGAGCCGTATCGGATTGTCCTGCAAGGGCCGGATCGTCCAGTTGCAGCACCGGAATCCGTTGTGGACCGAGATGTGCGATCTCGGCCGCGGCCGAAAACAGCGCGACTGCGCCGGATCTATCGATCATGTCCTGCAGAGTCGCGACCGGGTATTTCGGGTCTAGCGGCAGGAATGCGCAATCGGCTTTCAAGGTCGCCAGCATGGCTGCGATGAATTCCGCGCCGCGCGGCAGCGCCAAGCCGACGACATCGCCCTTTCCAACGCCCTGATCTGCAAGCTTCCGGGCAAGATGGTTGGCCCTCGCCTCGAGCATGGCATAGCTGACCTGCCGCGAACTGCCGATCTGGCTGATCGCGATGCGATCGCCCATTCTTGCTGCGACGGTTTCGAACCGGGTCGCGACACCGTCGGGATCATCTGTGGTAGGATGCTGCGGCGTGCCAAGCCGCAGCAATCTCTCCCGCTCCTCGGCGGACAACATGTCGATCTCGGACAGCGGCACATCACCGGCCTCCGACATCGAGCGAAGGGCGTTGCCCAGATAATCGAAGATACGTTCGGCGCCCTCGTCCGTCAGCCGCGCCGGATCGTATTCCAGCCGCAAAAGCATCTCAGGGTCGTCATAGACGGACAGTGACAAGGCGGTCGCCATCTGGCTGTATTCGTCAATCTGTCGGTTTGCCCACTCCTCTCCGAGCGCCCGCATCTGTATCGGTAGAGAGCCTCGGTCGAACATGACGAGGCTGTCGAACAGCATCAGACCGCCCGGCACGTCACACAGTTCTGCGACAAGTGGTAGCGGCATATGTTCATGGTCGCGGACGGCACGCGAATAGCCATGCAGTTCACCAAGCAGGCCATCAAGCGTCTGCCCGGCAACCTGCGCGCGGCAAGGAAGCGTGTTGATCCGGCAACCCACAATATCCGCGCCGCCGGGCACAATATGACGCCCGGACCGGGTTACGCCAAAGATGGCTTCCGCCCGGCCGGTACACCGCGCCAGCACAAGCGCCCAGGCCGCATTGATGAAATCCGCCGTGGTGGCGCCCGCCCGAGCGGCGCGGGCGCGGATCGTGTCTGACAACGCTGCCGGCAGGCGCCGGGTGAACTGGCCCCTGATCTGCGTGTCGGCGATCAAAGCATCTTGCGCCGCTGGGGTGAACACCGGGTCCAGCGCGTTCGGGGTTTCGAATCCTGACAGATGTTCGCGAAAGAACCGTCTTGCAGGGTCATGGTCGATCATCGTCAAAGCGTGGCAGTGATCCGCGAAATCGGGTCCAGCACGTTCCGGCAGCGGCAGCCCGTCACGATGCGCGGCATACAGTTGGAACAGGTCGCGCAGCAGGATCCGATAACCGCCACCGTCCAGCAGCGCATGATGAAACGTGAACACCATGATCGCACTTCCAGACGCAAGCCAGAACAGTCGCACGCGCCAACAAGGTGCCCAGTCGCAGGCGACAGACCGGCGTCGGTCCTCTTCCAGCCAGTTCTGGAACTCGACTTCCTGCGCATCCCTGGTCATATCCGTCCAGTCGATCGCCTGGACATCCGCATCGACATGAGAATGCAGGAACTGTCTGGGCCCCGACGGATCCAGCGGGCTGAGTGACAGGCGCAGTGCCTGGTGACGCGATGCCAGGTCTTGCCATGCCGCCCTTATCGCCGCCTCGTCCAACTGTTCGCCTTCGAAGCGGATCACGATCTGCAGCAGGTTGAGCGCAGGCTTGCCCGACAGGGTGCTTTCGGCCAGGAGCCCGATCTGGGTCGGCGTCAGGGCAAGCGCCTCTGCACCATCCTGGGCTGGATGCGGATCGGACAGGATGGCCGAACTCATGTTGCCCTTCAGAGGATTATCATGCATGGCCGTCTCCTACTCACGGCAGCGCCGCTATCGCATTGGCATGCAACCAAAGGGCAAGCGCAGCGCCGACCGCCGCAACAGCCGCCATGACGGCATCATGCGCGCCATCCCACGCGTCATAGCGGCGGGCCAACCAAGCGATAATCGGATATGAAAGCAGATAGGCGACGGCCTGGCCCAAGATCGCGCCGGTAAGTCCCAGCAACGCAGCGCCGACAGCCACGCAGGCAAGCATCAGCACACCTCGCGCGATACTAACCAAACAGAAGATGCGTGAATCCCCCATTGCCAGAGCGATCTGGTCATAGCTCTGCGTGATAAGCTGCGGCATGAACGCCAGCGCCAGCAGCACAAGGACTGCACCCGCCGCCTCATATCGCGGGTCGTACAACAGATCGACAAGCCAAGTCCCAATCAATGCCAGGAAGAGTCCGATCGCGATAAGTCCGCCACTGAGCAGGAAGCGGAACCTGCGCAGGCGCAAAAAGTTTTCCCGTGATTCCGCAGGCGGAGACTCGCGATAGATCGGAATCATCATTCGTCCGACCAGCGTTCCTCCCAACATCACCGGAACCGCTGCAAGGAAGTATCCGATATTGTATATCCCCAGCATCTCCAGCGACAGGAACTTGCTCAGCACAAGCTTGTCGCCCTGCGACACAGCATAGCCGGCGACAGTGCTGACAAAAATCCAAGCCCCGAACCCGACCAGTTCGTGTACGGCGCTTCGGTCTATCCGAAATCGGTTCGGCTCGCCTGGAAGCCCCCGCATCATCAGCGTCAGCCTGATCGCCGAGGCGAAAATCTGTCCGACGACCAGTGCCCAGACGGATCTGGTCAGCACCGCCAGCGCCACCATCACGATGATGCCGCAGAACTGGCTGAACAGTTCGAATGCCGTAATACGGCCTAGAAGCAGGTGACGTGTTGCTGAATCGACGCGTGTAGGTTCCAGGCCGCCGATGAGCAGGACGGTCGCCGTGACAGGAACGAGCTGAGCCAGTTGCGGAATGTCATAGAAATTCGCCATGGGAACTGCCAGAACACATGCAAGCACCCACAGGATTGCGCCGCGGATCAGATCCAGCGACCAGGCCGTGTCGAGAAACAGTTGATCGTCGCCGCGGGGACTGCGCAGGATCGATTGACCTATTCCGATGTCCGAAAACAATTTCAGGCCCATGATCAGCAATGTGATCAGGGTCATCAGCCCGAAGGCTTCCGGTACAAGAAGTCGCGTCAATACTAGGTTGCTGGCCAGACGAAGAAACTGGGCTCCGCCGAAGCCCAACACGGTCGCAAGCGATCCACGCATTACACGCGCAGCAAGTCCGCCTCCGACAAACCGTCTTGCCGCCAACACCTGTGAAAACCCCTCAAAACTCTTCAACCGCAACTACCACAATGCAAGTCATGACCTGCAATCAAAAGGGTTACACTATGTTGGCAGGATATATTCGTGTCAAGCGTGAGGCGTTTTCCCCGTTCTTGACGCTATTGATCAACGCATGCGCTTCGTGCTCGTAGCCCTCAAAAAATCTTTCCGCGATCGAAGTCCGGTCACGGGTCTGGGGCTGATCCATCATTCCGACTGCCGATAGACGAGTAACGGTTGATAGCATCGCAGCGATTTTGGTTCTCCGCGGCCTGCCGATCGAAGTCCTGCATCATGAGCCGGCGGCGCGGTATCGCCCTGAAGCTTGGTACTGCGTAGTTGCCTACTCAAATCGCCACCGGACGTGGCTGAGCGCTCAAGCGTGCGGCGAACGCATGCCTTAGATTGACAGCGAGCATTTCAAGCTCATTCGGCTGATCCCGAGGTTCTTCCGCCGATGGGCATTGAAGCGCGCCTTCTTCTGAAGATTGCCGCAAGTGTTCATGTCACACCACCTGCTGTTGCGACTCTGGCTGGTATCGAAGAAGGCGGCCTGGCAGGTCGGCGACGCACACAAGGCCAGCTTTCCGTCGCGCTCGCCTGCGATGATGTTAATCGCGTCGCCGGCGATCACACTGAGGGCATCCTCCACCGAAGCCGAGCTGAGCCACCACCGGTGCTCAGCTGCGGATGTCAGTGTAGCGGCCGCACGACCTTCAATGCTGCACTCATTGATGAGTTTGACGGCAGACGCAGGCAAAGCGTTCTGGGTCGCGGCTACTGTCGCGGCGGCGTGGATCGCTTCCCTCAATTCCCTAGCGCGCTCCAGTTGGGCGGTGGTGCAGGACTCAAAGGCAAGACCATAAATCGCCAGCGGTAGCGGTGCCGCAGCGCGCCATCTAGCTTTGTCTTGTCAACTCGTTGCACACCGATGAGCAATGTAGTCCGCAAGAACTGGCGCCAAGCCGATGGAGGATTTCGGATCGGGGCGCCGGAACGTGCCGGCCCGTGGTGGCGCCGGACGCAGAGAGGCGAGCGCCTCGGCTTGCTTCATTGCGGCCTCGGCGCAATCGACGACTGGGACTGGCAACCTCTCGCGGACGTGTTGCGCCAGCCCAGCCAGCGGGGCGCCTGCCAGAACGATCACATCCGCCTCGCCTTCTGTGATCGCCCGGTTCGACAACACCACCAACATCTCAGCCTTGTCGCCCTGGACGGTCGCGATGTCATCGAAGGCTTCGTCAAGCATGAAGATACCGGCCGACCGATCCTGCAATCCGTGCCATTCCAGACATTCCCGATACCAGGGCCCCAAGGCAGTCGAGAAGGTGACAATTGCAAAACGCTTGCCCAGCATGCACGCCGTCAACATCCCGGCCTCTGCCAGGCCGACGACCGGAAGATCGAACAGTTCGCGCGCCGCGCCAAGGCCGGGATCACCGAACGCCGCGACGATCGCCGCGTCGTATTCCGGGCCACGTTCGGCAAGGATCTCAAGCAGCTCCACGCCGGCAAGCAGGGCTTCGCTTCGGGTCGAGATATAGGGGACACCGCGCGCGGCGGTGATTTCCTCGAGAACGGTGGATTCCGATGCCACGCCTCGGGCCGCATTCGACAGAAGCGTCGTCAACGACGTCGAGGTGTTCGGATTGATCAGGAGAATTCTCATTGGATCTTTTCTTTCAATAGCCAAGGATGCGCGGCAACCACGTCACCAGTCCGGGAACGAGAAGGCACATCAGCAACACGACGTATTGGACCGCGACAAACGGCCAGATATTGCGGATCATCGAAGCCATGCTGACCTTCGTGATCCCGCACATTACGAAAAGCACCACGCCGACGGGTGGCGTCATCATTCCCGCAACCAGATTGAGAACGAAGAGAAGGCCGAACAACAGCGGGTCGATCCCGTAGGCAACCGCGATCGGCGCCAAGATCGGCACCAGCATGATGTAGGCGGCATTGCTTTCGATGAACATTCCCACGACGATAAGCAGGATCATCACAAGGACCAGGAACATCATCGGGCTTGCCGTCAGGCCCTGAAGAAAATCGGCTGCAGCCGCGGGCACCATGTCAACCGTCATCAAGAAGGTCAGACCTGCCGCGAAGGCGATGAGGGCCGCGACCATCGCGGAACCGACCGCAGCCCGAAACAGCGACGAAGGCAGATCCGAGAGTCGTAGCTTTCCGGTCAGAAAGAAACCCACCAGCATTGCATAGATAACCGCGATGGCCGCGCCTTCGGTCGGCGTGAAGACGCCGCCCACGATGCCGCCGATTACGACAACAGGCATCATCAGCACCGGCAATGCCCGCCAGGTCTCGCGCAGCAGATGACGGAAGCTGAACGGCCGACCGGTCAGCGGATAGCCTCGGCGCCAAGAGATGAAGGACGACAGCACGACAAAGCCGATCGTCAGCAGCATACCCGGCACGACGCCCGCCATGAACAGGCCCCCGACTGAAACGGAGGAGCCGGCCATGAGCGCATAGACGATCATCGCGTTCGATGGGGGGATGATGGCACCCAGATTGGCTGCAGACGCGATTACTGCACTGGAGAAGCCGTCATCGTAATTGCGCCGCATCGCCGGCACCAACGCCGAGCCCAAGGCCGAGGCGGACGCAACCGCCGCACCCGAGACTGCGGCCAACATCATCCCGGCCACGATGCCCATATGCGCAACGCCGCCGTGAAGGCGGCCAACAACCGCGTTCGAGAATTCGACCAGCCGCTGCATGATGCCGGCCTTGACCATGAGTTCGCCTGCCAGCATGAACAGAGGAATGGCCATCAGCGGAAAGCTGTTGACCGCGTGCATCATACGCTGTGGTAGAACGGTCATCGGAATGTCGCCCGCCATCAGCCCGGCCACAGAGCCCAGGCCAAGTGCGAAGGCTAACGGCGTGCCAAGCAGGGCGAGACCGAAAAAGACCAGAACAGCAATTAATGTCATGCGACGGTCTCCTCGACCTCGGCCAGCGTGTTGTCGATCATGGCATCATCACCAAAGACGACCAGCAGAAGGCAGTTCAGCAAGCCATGTCCCGCAGCGATGGCGACGGGCACATAATAGGCGGCCACCGTGACGGGCATAGTTGGCAATCTATCGCTCCAGGAACCGATGATCGCGGCGATTGCGTAGAACAGCAGCAGTGCCATCAGCACCGCCCCAAACATCGACGTAATCCTTAGAAGCCGAACTCGCGCGGCAGCACCAAGCTTCACGACGATCACGTCGATCCCAACATGGACGCCGGTGCGAATGCCATGTGGAATGGCCAGGAACATCGCCCAGACGAAGGCCAGTCTCGCCAGTTCCTCGGACCAGTCGATTCCTGCCGAGAAGAGGTAGCGCAGGACCACCTGGGCCACGACGGTCACCGCCATGACCGCCATGGACAGAACGATCACCCACCAGGACACGCGGTCCAGCACGCCGATGGAAGCCGCGACGCGCCGAAGCGCCGCGGCCTGATTGTCCCCGATCATTTCGCGGCATCCTCGAGCACGCGATCAATGAGCGCAGGGTCGACACGCTGACGCAGTTCCTCGATGACCGGCACAGACGCCTCTTGCATCTGGGCGCGCGCCTCGTCCGTGATCTCGGTGAATTCCATGCCGGCGGCGATCAGGGCCTCGCGCGCGGCCTCGTCCTCGGCCCGCGCCGTCTCGCGCTGCCATGCGACCGCATCGGCAGCGGCCTCGCGCACGATTTGCTGCTGCTCTTCCGAAAGGGCATCGAACTGGTCACGATTGACGACTAGCGCTATGAAATCGAAGAAATGGTTCGTGTCCGAGACATATTTCTGCACCTCGTTGAAATTTCTGGATTTGATGACCGAGTATGGATTTTCCTGCCCATCCAACACGCCCTGCTGCAAGGCAGAATAGACCTCTGCGATACCCATCGAGACAGGATTCGCGCCAAGTGCGCGGAAGGTCGAGATATGCGTCTCGTTGGGTTGAAGACGGATCTTCAAGCCTTTCAGGTCCTCCACGGTGCCGATCGGTCGGACACTGTTCGTGACATTGCGTGATCCAAGTTCCATCCAGCCAAGCGGCAGGAACCCTTCATCGGCAAGCCGATCATTCAAGTCGTCGCCCACGTCACCGTCGATGACGCGAAAGGCGGTTTCTCGGTCAGGATAGACAAAGGGTATGGCAGCTCAACTCCCGCGCATTCATCCATTTGTGGAAGATCTGCAGTGTTGGGGTAAATCAATTACTCAACACGGTTCACTTCGTTTGCTCCGTAGATCTGACGTTTACGCTTCTCGACACCGGCGCAATTTTCGCGCGACTGTCGATCTCTCGGCCACGTCAGCGCGAGTCTTGGCATTACGCCAGCACCGGTATCTCGCATGAAGGTTGATCTCGCGATGCTTCGCGACCGCTGATCACCGCACAGTCTTTGACCAGCTTAGACGGGTTATGGGAGCCAGTGATCGCCCGCGGATCCCTCAGTAACCGCCTGCCCGGTAAATGACCTCGTCTCTGACGCGCGGTGGAAACGGCACGTCCAGGTTCGCGCCAGTACATTCTACTGTTGTTGCCCTTGAGGTCTGAAGGAGACGAGACCGAATCCTTGCCAGATCCCGCTGCACTATCTGCGGTAAGCGTGCGAACGACCTGACGGCATATGTCCCCGGAACCGAAAGCAGCATGTCGGCCGAAGAATCCAAGCGGCGCGCGCTCGCGCTTCCGACCTTCAAGGCATGACATTGAGGGCATATAGGGGCGTCAGGCGTGGGCTACATTCTGTGTCACATTTTGCGACACGACGATGCGCTATGCTCAACGATTGCTGGTGTTGGAATTTTGTTCTGGCGGAGGGGATGGGCCTGACGTCCAACCTTCTCCACTAAGCTGACACTGTTTGCCTTGCGCTTAAGTGTATGAAAGTGAACAATAATATTGTTCTCCTGCCAATTCGTCCTCCTGATCATTCACGGCCATTACCACCGTGACCGTAGAGGTTGGCGTTGGTGTGGGCGTTCCTTTCATTCTCGAATTCGAGGCTGGAATGAGCGATGCCGAAGCGCTCGCTCAGTCGTGCTTTGATATCGCCCTTGATGGCCTCCATCCTCACCCATCCATCTTCGGCGACGACCACGTGGCAATCGAGCGCCGACTCGTGTTCCTGCATCTGCCATAGGTGCACGTGGTGGACATCCGTAACGCCATCCACGTCCCGGATCGCGGCGATCACGGTCAAATTGTCGATATCCGGCGGGCTGCCCAGCATCAATGTCCGGATCGGGCCGCCAATCTCGGTCAGCGCGAGATACAGTATGTATAGCGCGATGCCGATGGTGATTGCGGGATCGACCCAGCGCAGGTCGTAGAGAATGATCAGCGTGCCGCCGACGATTACGGCGACCGAGGCGAGCGCATCCGAGAGGTTGTGCAGGAAGAGCGCACGGATGTTCACGCTGCCCTTCTGCATTGACCAGGTGAGCGACGCAGTCAGAGTGTCGACCACGAGCGCCACGCCGCCGAGGATCACGACGGTCCAACCCTGCACCTCGGGTGGATCGATCATGCGCATACCGCCCTCGTAGATGAGGTAAACGCCGACGAGGATGAGTGTCGTGTAGTTGATCAGCGCCACGACGATCTCGATCCGGCCGTATCCGAAGGTCATGCGTTCGTCGGCGGGCCGCCGCGCAATCTTGCGCGCCGCGAAGGCGATCACCAGCGACGCCATGTCTGAGAAGTTGTGCAGCGCGTCCGCGATCAGCGCGAGGCTGCCTGACAGGATACCGCCGAAGACCTGCGCGACGGTCAGAAGGGCGTTCGCCCAGATGGCGATGGACACGCGCCGGTCACCGGATGCGGGATCGATGTGAGCATGGCCGTGATCATGCGGCACGGTGCGTCTCCTCATGAAGATGGTTCGGGCGAGTGAGGCCGGGGATTTGCGGCACCTTGCCCCGCCTAATTGCGCGCACGCGTCTGTTCATCCAGTGGCGGATGACGTGGCGATAGAGCCAGTCGCGCAAGGCGCCGAAGTCCTGGCGATGCCCCCGGTAGAATTCGTCTGGTATAGCGTATGTTCCGAGATCGCGGGCGATGCCGGTCTTCTGGATGTAAGTGTCGTCGCCGGTCCACTCGACCGGTGGGCCGCTCAAGCAGTCGGTGCTGGCCCCGTAGCCGCAAAGGCTTTCCATCTCGATGAACGCCCGTTGCAGCGATTTCAGAAAGGGCGTGTCCAGGATGAACCCTTCGAGATTGATCCATCCATTCTCGGTCTCGACCTCTACCCAAGAGTGGAGGATTTCCGCGGGGGCCAGCGGATAAACCCACTCGGGCACGACACCGCGCTGGAGCGCCTTGTGGATGGTGAAGCCATGCAGGCGACACCGAATGCCAAGGCCACGTAGCAACGCCATGAGCAGCGTGCCCTTGGTGTTGCACTGGCCGTAGCCGTCCGACAGCACTTCTGAGGCCGGGATGTCGTCGGCACGATTGTAGCCGAAAGCGATCTCGTTTCGGACGAAATCATAGGCGGCACCGATCCGGTCATGCTCGCCAAAAGCCTGCCAGCCGCGGCCCGCGACCAGATCCGCAATAGGAGCGGCTTCGAAATCCAGCAGCCGCGTGGCTGTCAGCAAGGGGTCAACGGCGGGCAAGATGCATCTCCTCGAGCCTGGCGAGGATCTACATAGATGCTCCAGCGACTGTAGCTTCAAGTCCCTTTTCTCAGAAGGCGATCAATCGCTACCGGTCGTCGGCATGAACGGCTTTGTGGTGTTCGCCGTGTGCATCGCGCAGGATGTCGATACCGCCCCACGCCGCGATCCCGGCCACGACCACACCCACGACTAGGTCCGGCCAGTTCGTTCCCAGCCAGGCGACGAGACCGCCAGCCACGACGATCCCGAGGTTCGCGGCGAAGTCGTTCCAGCTGAAGGTGTTCGCCGCGCGGATGTTGACGTCCGGTTCGCGGAGTCGGGCGAGCAACCAGACGCAGACCGCGTTGATCGCCGCGGCGATCAGGGCCATGGTGATCATGATCGTCCCGAGCGGATCCGACCCGCCGACATAGCGCCGCCACGCATCATAGAGGATGCCGGCGGCGAACAGGATCAACAGCCAGCCGGAGACGTTCGCCGCGCCGCGTTTCCACTTGCCGGACCGGGACAGCGCAAACAGGCTGATGGCGTAGACGAAGCTGTCGGAAAGGTTGTCGAGGCCGTTGGCGATCAAGGCGCTGGAATCGCCGAACGCACCGGTTGCAAAAAAAGCCACGGCCAGACCGATATTGAGCGCCAGAACGATCCAGAGCGTGCGTCTCTCTTTTGAATCTTGTTCTGCGGCCATTTCTCGTTTTCGGCTCGTGGTTTACGATCGAAGAACTCCTGCGGCTGGTCTAAGTTCCTGCCGCGACATTGGCATGGTCCAATCAGGCCCCGATCTCGTCGTGCTCGGTCAGACATTCAGAATGGTCCCGCAACACCTCCAGCACCCGGCAATCCGCCGTCCGCCCGCCGCTGCACTCGTGGACCATCCGTTTCAGTTCGGTGCGCAGTGCCTTCAAGCGGGCCATGCGTTGCTCCACCTGTTTGAGTTGGCGACGCGCAATCGCATCGGCCTCGTCGCAGGGTCGATTGGGATGGTCGCTGAGGTCGAGCAGTTCGCGGATCGCATCCAGCGAGAAGCCGAGTTGCCGCGAGTGGCGGATGAAGGACAGGCGATCGAGCTGTGAACTGTCGTAGCGCCTCTGTCCGCCCTCGGTCCGGCCAGGTTCGGGCATGAGCCCGATCTGCTCGTAGTACCGGATGGTCTGCACCTTCGTGCCGGTCTTCTTTGACAGAGTGCCGATCGTGAGCATTCTCCCCTCCAGGGAAAGTATACAGTCGTTGTAGGTTTTGCCGCGGGAGCGGGCAAGTGCGGGATTCACAGGCGCGTGATGTCGCATCAAAGCGCCATCTTCACGCTTGAACCTTCAGTGGCTAGAGGATGTAGACGCGCAAACACACAAGAATCAATGGCAGGCGAACGGGATTGTCACTTAGATCGGTGCAGAAACTTCTTTGGGTATCGGCGGGC
Organism: Paracoccus maritimus; assembly: GCF_025195095.1. Lineage (GTDB taxonomy): Bacteria > Pseudomonadota > Alphaproteobacteria > Rhodobacterales > Rhodobacteraceae > Paracoccus > Paracoccus maritimus. The sequence goes on from NZ_JANAVZ010000004.1 coordinate 17,663, forward strand.
GTCGCGGCGTTTGCCTTCGTGTGGCTTCTGCTCTGGTCCGACTATCGTTCCGACCGCGCCCGAACCGACGCCGAACCGCCTTTTTTCGCTGAGTTTGAACTGACGGACCACCAGGGTATGGTTCGAACCGAGGAGGACTTTGCGGGGCGCTGGATGCTGGTTTTTTTCGGCTTTACCAACTGCCCCGACGTCTGCCCGACGACCCTATCCGAGGTCGCGGCGGTGATGGACGGTCTGGGCGACGATGCCGCCAAGGTCCAGCCGATTTTCATAACAATCGACCCTGAACGAGACACGCCCGCAGCACTCGCCGAATACGTCCCGCTGTTCGATGCGGGCATCATCGGGCTGACCGGCACGCCGGAACAGACCGCCGCCACATCCGAGACCTTTCCGATCTTCTTCGAACGCGTCGAAGAGGCTGCGGCGCCGGATGGTTACACGATGGGCCACACGTCGCATCTGTTCCTCTTCGATCCCGACGCGGGCTTCGCCGACTCGTGGCCCTACGGCACCTCCGCCGAAGAGATCCTCGCCGATCTGGAAGAGAGGATCTGACCGAAATGAACCGCATATCCGGAGAAACAGCCCTCGGGCTGGCGTGGATCATCGCGCTCGTCGCCTCGCTTGCCGTGCTTTTCATCGGCGAGGTGCTGGGGCAGACGGCCTGTGTGCTGTGCTGGTTCCAGCGCGCCTTCATGTTCCCCTTGGCCATTGTCCTCGGGCTCGGCCTTTGGTGGCGGGACGGCCGCGTGGGGCGCTACGGCATCGCATTGGCGCTTGGCGGCGGCGCAATCGCCCTCTGGCACATGGGGCTGTACGTCGGTCTTGTTCCCGAACGCATCCAGCCCTGCACGGCCACCGGCCCCTCTTGCACCGATGACAACCAACTGGTCTTCGGCATCCCGATCCCGCTGATGGCGCTCGCCGCCTTCGCGCTGATCGGGGCGCTGTCGGCCCTTTCACTGAAGGACACACGAACATGAACCGACGCGGCCTGATCCTGTCCGTTCTCGCCCTCGGCGTCGCCGGTTTCGGCGGAGCCACCTGGTTTGCAACCCGCCCTGGCCCGGTGGCCGAAGCGGAGCCCGTTGCGCCGGAACTCGCGGACGCGATGATCCGCCCCTACTCGCCCATCCTCGGGCCTGCGGAAGCGCCCGTCACGATCGTCGAATTCTTCGATCCGGCCTGCGAGGCCTGTCGCGCCTTTCATCCCATCGTGAAGGACATCATGGCCGAGCATGGAGATGCTGTCCGCGTCGTGATCCGCTACACGCCCTTCCACGGCGCGGCATCCGAGGAAGCGATCCGCGTGCTCGAGGCGGCGCGCATGCAGGACATTTACGTGCCGGTGCTCGAGGCCGTTTTGCGGGAACAGCCGAGATGGGCGTCGCACGGTGCCCCGGAGCCTGGTCTGATCCTTCAAATCGCCGCCACGGCCGGACTCGATGCCGAGGCCGCGCGCACGCAAATGCTGGCACCCGATGTCGTGGCGATCCTGAACCAGGATCGTGCTGACGTCGAGACCGTGGGAATTCGCCAGACGCCCACATTCTTCGTGAACGGCAAGCCGCTCGATCCGTTCGGGGAGGCAGAACTGCGGCGATTGGTGGCTGCCGAAGTCGCTGCCGCGCAAAGCTGAATGGAAAGGGCAAGATCAATACGATGAAAAAGTATTTTTTGACCAGCACACTGGCGGCGCTTTTGACCCTTGGCGGGCTCTCGGTGCCCGCGCTGGCCGGACCCGAGGATGTTGTCGTAGAGAACGCGTGGTCCCGCGCCTCCATCGGGATGAACCGTCCCGGAGCCGCCTACATGACGATCCGCAACACTGGCGACGAGCCGGTGACGCTGATCGGCCTTACAACACCGCTCGCGATGATGCCCGAAATTCACGAGACGAAGACAAATGCCGAAGGTGTAAGCTCCATGAGCCCGGCGGGGGAGATCGCGATCGCGCCGGGCGAGAGCGTCGCGCTCGAACCGGGGGGCCTGCACGGAATGCTGATGCGGCTGCAAGAACCGATGACGGAAGGGGAAACCTTTCCGCTGACCCTGCTTTTCGACGACGGAGGCGAAGTGACGGTCGAGGTGCCGATCCTCGGCATCGCCGCGCGGGGGCCGGAGGACTGATGCGGCGACGGGCGATCCTGGTGTACGGCGCGGCCGTTGTTGGGGCGGTCGCCCTGATGCTCTTCGTCGGTTGGTGGCGGGTCGACGGACCCGGTGCACCCGCACCTGTCGGGCAGCGGCCTGTGACCCTTACCGAGATGGACTTCCGTCTGACGGATCATGAGGGCAACGCGGTCGGGCCGGAAACCCTCATCGGGCGACCGACGATGGCGTTCTTTGGCTTCACCTACTGTCCCGATGTCTGCCCGACCACGCTATCGGACATTTCGGGATGGCTCGACGATCTGGGAGACGAGGCCGACGAGATGAACGTGGTTTTCATCACGGTCGATCCCGAGCGCGACACTGTCGAAACGATGGCCGAATATGTCGGCTACTTCCATCCGGCGATCCGCGGCTGGACGGGACCGGAAGAGCAGATAGCGCGCGTCGCGGACGGCTTCCGCGCCACCTACGAGCGAGTACCGGCGGAGAGCGGCGATTACACGATGAACCACACCGCGAGCGTCTTCCTGTTCGCAGCCTCTGGGCGATTCGTCACCATGATCGACTATCACGAGCCCAAAGAATTCGCGGTGCCGAAGATCCGCCGCGCGCTGGAAGAAGAAATGGAGGGGGCGACATGAGGCTCAGAACTTTGGCGGCTTGTGTCGCAATTGCGGGGACGGTTTCGAGAGCGGCTATCGCCATCTCTGATTCCATGTCGAAAGAACCCGTGCCGCCGGAACTTGCCCAGGCAGGTAGCTGGATGCCCCAAGGTCCTGAAGCCCCCCAGAACGTTGACATCCCCGTGACGCTGCCCGTGACGGTATGGGCAGAAGATGCACCCGACCTCGGCCCCCTGCCCCTTCTGCAGGTCGCGTTTGCCGACAGGCCGGTAAGGGCGATCGAGCCACCGCTGTCGATGTGGTCGCGCGACATTGCACCTGGCGAGACGCTCGATTTCTTGCTGTCCGAAGCTGGACTTGCGGCACCTGACAGAGCCGAAGTTGCCCTCGCGCTTGGCGCGGAATACGATCTGCGACGGCTGCGGCCGGGGCACTCGGTCACTGTTGCTTCGACCATGGACGGCAGCCCCCGCACCTTCTCACTCGCCGTCGAGGACGGGGTTCGGATCGAGGTGGTTTTCGGCGAGCAGTTGTCCACACAGGTCGTGGCTCCGGATCCGGAGATCGTAACCCTTGCCGGCGAAGCCGTGATCGACAGCTCGATCTTCGCGGCACTCGACGAAGCCGGCATACCCGCCCGTTTTTCCGTGGACCTTGCGCAGATGCTGGGTGGGACCGTGGATTTCCGCCGCGAGATGGCCGGCGGCGAAACACTAAGGCTTCTCTGGCGTGAGGCGCGGGTCGGCGAGGACAGGATCGGACAGCCCGAACTCGCCTTCGCCGCACTGGAGATCGGCGGTTCGCTCTACGAGATCGTATGGCCTGACGACGGCAGCGGTAAGGCGACGATCTACGTCGATGGCGAGGTGCTGCGCGTCTTCGCACAGCCGGTCGAGGGTGCGCGCCTCAGCTCGGTGTTCGGGCGCCGCACGCATCCGGTCTTTGGCAACGTCCGGATGCACACCGGCGTCGATTTTGCAGCGGCACGCGGGACACCGGTTCAAGCGACGGCACCGGGGCGGGTCAATTTCATCGGCTGGCGCGGCGGATATGGTCGCGTGGTCGAAATCTTGCACGGCTCCGACACCATGACGCGCTACGCGCATCTGAGCGCCGTGCCCGAAGACTTGGCACAAGGCCAACGCGTTGCTGCGGGAGACGTGATCGGCCGCGTCGGCGCGACTGGCACGGCGACAGGTCCGAACCTGCACTATGAGGTGCTCGTGGATGGGCGCCCGACTGACCCCCTCTCTGACGACCGGCTCGCAGAAGCGGCCGAGAGCGATGCGGATGATACCGCCGCGCTCTCGCGTCTGGCCGAGGCGCGGGCGCTTCTGAATGAAAACCTCGGCAGCGAGATTGCCAAAACGACAACCGAAAGGCTCTGACCCATGAAACGCATGACCCAAGCTCTTGCCATCACGCTCGCCCTGTTCCCAGCGGCCCAGGCCCTCGCAGAGGCAACGGCGATCGACGTCCGCAAGACCAACGGATGCGGCTGCTGCCTCTCGTGGATGAAACATCTCGAAGAGAACGGGTTTGTGCCGACCGGCCAGGACATGTTCGGCGGGCTTCTCGTGCGCTTCAAGCTAGACAACGGCGTGCCGCAGCGCATGGTCTCCTGCCACACCGCGCTCATTGACGGCTACGCGATCGAGGGCCATGTCCCAGCCGCTGACATCCGCCGCCTTCTCGAGGAGCGCCCGGACGCCGTCGGCCTCGCTGTTCCGGGGATGCCCTATGGCTCGCCCGGCATGGGGCCAGAAGACGACCGCGAGGCCTATGATGTCGTCCTCATCCGCAAGGACGGGTCGACGGAAGTCTTTTCGAGCTACGCCGAAGGATAATCTGGCCCGCCCATGGAAAATCTGTCTCCGATAATGCTCGGCTTTCTCGGAAGTCTTGCCGCCGGATCGCTCACAGCAGTCGGAGCAGTTCCCGTGCTGTTCGGGCGCATCCCGTCTCGGGCCACACGCGATCTGTCGCTCGGCTTCGCTGCCGGTGTGATGCTCGCCGCTTCTTTCTTTTCGCTGATCATCCCGGCATTGGATGCGGCGGAGCCGATGTTCGAAAACGGCGCGATGCCTGCGGCCATCGTATGCGTTTCGATTCTTCTGGGCATGGGGGCTGTCGCCCTGATGAACGAAAAGCTGCCGCACGAGCACTTCAAGACGGGACGCGAAGGGCCCGAAGCGGCGTCTTTGCGGCGGGTCTGGTTGTTCATCATTGCGATCACGATCCACAACTTCCCCGAAGGCCTTGCCGTGGGGGTCGGCTTCGGATCCGGAGGTATGGAGGGCGGTCTGCCGCTCGCCATCGGCATCGGGCTTCAGAATGCGCCCGAAGGATTGGCCGTCGCCGTATCTCTGCTGGGCGAGGGATACGCGAAACACCATCTCGTGCCGTTCGGCGAATATGTGCCATTTCGCGGCTGGTTGCCCATCGAGCGGCTCACGGCGGGGCTGGGCGATTTTACGCCCGGACCGGGCCTCCGAACGCTTGCGCTTCCGGGTGTGCCGCTGGTCGCCGTGGCGATCTGCTATGAGGTCATCTTCCCAAGCCATGTGGTCGACGACCTGTTCCGACCTGACTGGATTTTCAACGCGACAAACGATGCCTGGTTTGGCACCAGCATCGGACCCGAGCAGCATCTGGCTTCCGCACGTATGCGCGCCGTAGAGGAAGGCCTTCCAGTCATCCGAGCCGCGAATACGGGCATCTCTGCGGTCATCGACGCGAACGGAGAGATCGTTGCGCGGCTCGATACCGGCGAAACGGGCATCATCAACGCAAGCCTGCCCTCCGCGCGGCCGCCGTCACTCTACGCGAGCTTCGGGGACTGGATGCTGTTGGTGCTCATCTTGGCTTCGTGGAGCTGGGCAATGGCGGCCAATGCGACGGCGCGCTACCGCCGCATGAGAAACACCGTCATGCAAAGATGTGGATAGGTGTTCCGTCCTTCACCATTGCATAGATGTCCTCGATCTCCCGATCCGTGACCGCGATGCAGCCAGCTGTCCAGTCGCGGACGTCCGTTGGGTCGATGCCCGGGCGTGGACCACCATGGATGAAGATGTCGCCGCCGGGGGAAAGGCCCTGCGCTTCGGCAAAGGCGATGTCGGCCTCGTTCGGATAAGAGATGCCAACTGAAAGATGATACGTACTTTCAGGGTTGCGCTTATCGACTATGTAGGTGCCCTCCGGAGTCCGGCCGTCTCCCTCGAATTGCTTGTGACCCTCGGGCGCGAAACCCAGTCCGACCGGATAGGTTTGCAATACTCGATCGGCTCCGTCGAGAACAAGCAAGCGCTGTCCCTTGTAAAGCCGAACACGGGTCACCTCGGGTCCGCCATAGCTGCGGAACTTGCTGGCGCAGCCGGACAGAAACGCTGCCAACCCGCCCAACAGGACGGCGCGGCGGGGAAATCGGATGGTCTTCACTGCTCATGCCTCTTTGGTGAGGTCTGATATGGACATCACGTTACCTCGCAAATGCAGCGTGATCAATGTCCGTGGGCAAGCGCGGCCTTTGCCATCTGTGGGCCAACCCGCTCACCGCCGGACGGAGGCGCCTTGGCCTCTTGGCTGTTCAGCAGGCGCAGGGCGTTGGCCACCACCAGCAATGACACTCCTACGTCGGCTGCAATAGCGCCCCACATCGATGCCACTCCGAACGCAGTAGCGACAACGAAAACGCCCTTGGTCGCCAAGGAAATACCGATGTTCTGATGGATAATCGACATTGTCCGGCGCGAATGACCGATCAGCCAAGGCACCTTGCCGAGGTCGTCGGTCATCAGGGCAATATCCGCCGTCTCGATTGCCGCGTCCGAACCAACAGCACCCATCGCGATGGCGTAATGCGCACGCGCCATGGCGGGGGCGTCGTTCACCCCGTCGCCGATCATGGCCACCATGTCATGCGTTTCGACCAGTTCTTCGATGGCTGTCGCTTTGTCTTCGGGCAGAAGCTCGGCGCGAACCTCGTCGATGCCGACCTCGGCTGCAACGGCGCGCGCTGTCCGCTCGTTGTCGCCCGTCAGCATGACGATGGTCTTCACGCCTTGCGCGTGGAGCTGTGCCACGATGCCCTTGGCGTCGGGGCGGATACGGTCGCGCAATTCCAGGATGCCGGTCACGCCGGTGTCGTCGCCCACGGCAACAAGGGTGCTGCCAGCTCCTTCGATGCGGTCGCGCAAATCCTTCGGAATGGCGTCGCCGAAACCCTTCTCCTTGGCAAACCGGTCCGACCCTAGCCAGATCGACCGGCCGTCAGTGCGTCCTTCAAGTCCCCTACCGGGAACGGTTCGGGTATCTTCCGCGGCGGACACCTTGATGCCGTCCGCTTCTGCCCGTGCGAGAATGGCGCGCGCCAAGGGATGCGAGGAACGTGCCTCGAGCCCAGCGGCGAGGGTCATCAGATCCTGCGCCGATGCTCTACCCAGCGGATGCACCGCCGCCACCTCGGGCTCGCCCATTGTGATTGTGCCAGTCTTGTCCATGGCCAGCGCGGTGGTCCGACCCGGTGCCTCGACATAGGCACCACCCTTGATGAGTACGCCCGCACGCGCCGAAGCAGTGAGCGCCGCGACGATGGAGACAGGGGTCGAGATGACCAGAGCGCATGGGCAAGCGATCACCAGCAGCACGAGTGCATTGTAGAACCAATAATCCCAGGCCCCACCGAAAATGAGCGGCGGCAGCAAGGCCATTGCGATGGCGAGAGCCATGACGATAGGCGTGTAGATGCGGGCGAACTTCGCCACCCATTGCTCCACTGGCGCGCGACGGGCATGGGCGTCGCCGACCATGCGGATGATCTTGGCCAACACGGTGTCCGAGGCGGCCTTCGTGGCGCGCACCGTCAGTGTGCCTTCGCCGTTGATCGTGCCCGCATAGACTTCATCTCCGGCCTCCTTGGGTATCAAAGCGCTTTCCCCGGTAATCGGCGCCTGATCGACGGCGCCCGCGCCACCCGTCACCTCGCCGTCGAGCGGGATACGGTCGCCACCTCGCACGATAAAGCGCTCGCCGACCGCGACCTGCGCTGCCGGCACTTCGGCCTCGCTTCCGTCTTCGCGGATCACGCGCGCCGTCGGTGGCGCGAGATCCAAAAGCGCCGAAACCGCGTTCCGCGCGCGCCCGACGCTCCAGCTTTCGAGAAAGAGGGACAATGAAAAGAAGAACGCCACTGTTGCCGCCTCGAAGAATTCGCCAAGCCCGATGGCACCGGCCACGGCGACAACCATGAGCAGGTTCATGTCCGGCGACAGCCGACGTGCGGACGACCATGCCTTGGGTGCCACGAGCCAGACACCGAACAGGATCGCAACCGCGAACAGCCCTGCCTCGACCAGTGGCATCGGCGCTTCGCCGTGCCCCGCGAAAAGGCCGAGCGCCCCACCCATGCCGGTCTCGATGATGTGCCACAGAAATCCCGCGGCCCAGAAGCCGCCGCTGAGCGCCGTAAACAGCCGCTGTCGTGCAAGATGGGCCACCTGGTCGACCGACGCGTTTTCGGCATCCCAGGGCTTGGCGGTCATGCCGGTGCTTGCCACCAGTTCTGCAACTTCGCCGTCCGATACCTTCCTTGCGCTGTCGAGGATGGTCATCCGTCCATTGATCACGTCGAACGCGAGATGCTCCGCCCCGCCGATCTTCGGGCCGACCACCTTGTTCAGGATCGCGACCTCCTCGGCGCAATCGAGGCCTGAAACCTGAAAGCTGCGCCCGGCATACGGCGCGAGCGTCACTGGAGCGACGTCGCCACAGCTTCGACTGCCTCCGCAGCAGCCGTCGCCGGATGCCTGCGGAGCGTCGGTATCATCATGGCGGTGGATATCAGACGGCATGAACGGACCTCGGGATTCGGACAGTTCAGATTGACATAGCACCTACAGCAACTAGAGCTTCAAGTGAAAAATCGGTTGGTCTTCATGTCCCGTTTTTTGGTAGGTCTGACAGCGGATTGCCCCGTTTTTGCGAGGCAGAAAGCAAATGCGAAAGGAAACCCAATGCAATCGATCATGCAAAAACGTAACGTGATGGTCCTGCCCACGTTAATGCTCGCCGCCGGGTGTGCCATTTCACCGAGCGACAGCAGCGATACCGCAAACGCGATCGGGAACGTGCCCGAAAGCGTGGTGGCGATGGCGGCACCCGATCAAGACGTTTCGACCGCCCGCCTCAGGCCGGAAGACGGCTGTTATTGGTACGAGCACAACGGCCCGGTGGAGGTGACCTTGCTCCCCCTGCGAACAGCGAACGGCAATCCGATCTGCGCCGCGCGCCCAACCTGAGATCGCTCGACCGACCGCAGGCACGTTGGCCGACCGAGCGCTCCCTCAGCTGCGGGCTGTGACGCTGTCCTCTGCCGAATACAGGTAGGCCGTAGAGCCAAGGTCTACATTTGGATAGAGATCGTTGATGTGGGCCATGACCATCCGCACGCATCCTGAACTCGCGCGACCGCCGATGCTTCTCGGGTAGGGCGTGCCGTGGATCCGGAGATAGGTGTCGCGATCCCCGACATAGAGATAGAGCGCCCGTGATCCGAGAGCGTTTTCCGGCCCTGGTTCCATCCCATCGGCCCATTGTGCGTTCACGGGATCGCGTTCGATCATGTTTTGTGTTGGCGTCCAGTGCGGCCACCTGACCTTGCGCTTGATGTTATAAACACCCGGCTCGTAGAGGTTGCCCCGCGCGATCGCCACGCCGTAGCGCATCGCGGTTCCACCCTGTTCAATGTGGTAGAGATATCGCGCGACCGCATCGACATGGATATCTCCCGGCACGAGACCATCCTTCGCGACTACACGTTGCGGTAGGAACCGCGGGTGCAGACCCCAAGGATTGGAGGTTTCGGGATCATAGTTCGGGGGCGTCACCTGTGCGTCCCAGGCAGCCTTCTGCGCCTCGGTGGGCCAGGTATCGGCGAGGAGTGGGCCGGAGACCGACGCTGAAAACAGCGCTGTGCTTGATCGAACGAAGTGTCGTCTTGTCAGCATTTGGCAGCCTTTGTTCTGGGCATTTGCGCAGGCTCGCGAGGCACGAGCTGCGCTTTCGTGTCTCGATATGCAACCTCCACCAACTAGAGCTTCAAGGCATTTCTTTCCGCTAGCGCCGCACAGGTCAAAGGGGCGTGTGCAATCCCGTTGTTGCCGCTCAGCCGATCTTGCAGCCCCAGAAGGACGTGTGTTCGGCGGCGAAGTAGCCGTCGGCGACCCGGAAATACCCCTGTAGCTCGACGGTATCGCCCGCGGCCAGCGGCACCATCGTCTGCAGCCAGATCGCGGTGGCGAGCGAGACATGGGTGGCGGAGATTTCGCCGAGGGAGCCGCGGACTTCCGTCGTGCCGTTCAGCACCAGCCGCCCGCGCATGCGCGCCGTGGCGCTGGCGTTGATCTTGTAGAGTAGCGTCGCGCCGAAGAGGTAGGTGCCGTCCACCGGCGCCACGAAGTGGTTGTTCGCCGCGTCGAAGGCGCCCTGATCGTTGTAGTCGGTGTTGTTCAGGCCGATCTTCGTCCAGGTCCCGACGCCGACATAGTTGTCGTAGTTCGTGTACGCCTTGAACCGTGGCAGCCAGGGTTGATCGACGATGCCGGTGGCGTTGTCGACGCTGAGCCCGTCGAAGAACGTGCTGCCGTCGGCCGAGACCGCGAGCCGGAAGCGGTCCGAGCCGAACAGGCCGACCAGCGCCTTGGTCACGAAGCCGGACTGCAGCGTCAGCCCGAGATCGTCGCCCGACGCTTCCTTGTTCATGGCGTAGAACAGATCGCCGGTCCCGCCCTCGGCTACGGTTGTGGCGGTCCGCAGCGCGCCATCAGGCTTCTTCGAGAATGTTCTAGACGCTTCGGCCGCCATCGGTGTCCTTACTCGATCATGTCGATGCGCGCGATCAGGTTGCGGACGGTGGAGACGTGCCAGCCACCGCCACGTCGGGTGAGGATGCCGCGGCGGTTGAGTTCGGCGGCGATGGCCCGAAGGCTGGTGAACCCAAGACCCTTCAGCTCGCCCATCAATGGGGCGAGTGCCCGGGCATGGGCGTCGGCATTGTCGGAGACCGCGCGACGCAGCGGAGCGCCACCCAGTCCCGCACGGCGCAGGGCCGCGGCACCCCGCGGATTGCCCAGCCTGACCCCGCGCGCTTTCGCCGCGGCCAGCGCCTCGCGCGTCCGGCGCGAGATCGCCTCGCGCTCCTGCTCGGCGACGAGCGCCATGATGCCAACCGTAAGATTGTTGGCCTCGGGCATGTCGCAGGCGGTGAGGCCAAGTTGCGCGCGAAGGCTTGCCTCGATGCCGACCAGCCGGAACAGTCCCATCTGCGCTGCAAGTGCGATTCCGAACCCGACGGTCACATTGCCCACCGCCTCGACCAGAGACATGATGCGCGACTGGCTCATGACGCCACCGCCATGCCCTGCGGGCCACTGGCACGGCGCTCGGCGGCGATCGCGGCAAAGCTCCGTTCTTCGCTCTCCAGCACCGCCTCCTTGCCAGTGAAGTCCTGCCAGCGGGTGACGATGACGTCGACATAGGCCGGATCCAGTTCGACAGCATGGCACTGCCGTCCGCTGGTCTCGGCGGCGATCACGGTGGAGCCCGATCCGCAGAAGGGCTCGTAGACTGCCTGTCCTGCGCTCGAATTGTTCAGGATCGGCCGGCGCATGCACTCGACCGGCTTCTGGGTGCCGTGCACCGTCGTCGCATCCTGGTCGCGGTTGGGGATCGACCACAGCGTCGACTGCTTGCGATCGCCCGACCAATGACCCTTGCCGCGCACCGCGTACCAGCAGGGCTCGTGCTGCCAGTGATAGTGCCCGCGGGACAGCACCAGACGCTCCTTGGCCCAGACGATTTGGCTGCGGATCCCAAAACCCGTCGCCTCGAGACTGTCGGCGACAGTGCCGGCATGCAGCGCGCCGTGCCAGACATAGGCGACCTCGCCCGGAAACAGCGCCCAGGCCTCGCGCCAGTCGGCGCGGTCGTCGTTCAGCACCTTGCCGGTTCGCCTTGTCTTCGCGGCGCCCGTCTGGTTGCGCCAGCTCGGGTCGTATTCGACGCCATAAGGCGGATCGGTGACCATCAGATGCGGCACGACCCCGCCGAGAACCCTGCCCACGGTGTCCGGATTCGTGGCGCTGCCGCAGATCACCCGGTGCCGCCCCAGAAGCCAGAGATCCCCAGGTCGCGACACCGGATCGATCGGGCGATCGGGCGTTGCCTCCTCGCGGGGATCCGGCGTCCCGTGCCCCAGTAGCGCGTCCAGCTCGGCACCGTCGAAACCGATGCCTGCGAGATCAACCTCCAGCTCCGCGAGTTCGCCCAGTTCCAGCGCCAGCAATTCCGCATCCCAGCCGGCCTGCTCGGCCAGTCGGTTGTCCGCGAGGATGTAGGCGCGCTTCTGCGCTTCGCTCAGATGCGACAGCTCGATTGCAGGTACTGTCTCGAGACCCAACTTCTGTGCCGCCAACACCCGGCCGTGGCCGGCAATGATCCCGCTCCCGGCATCGACGAGCACCGGATTGTTGAAGCCGAACTCCCGGATCGAACCGGCGATGCGGGCGACCTGCGCCTCGGAATGGCTGCGGGCATTGTTGGCATAGGGGATCAAGTCACTGACCGGGGTATGCCTGATCTCCATCGCCTGCAGCTTCGCTTTTGTGCCCATGACCCCCGCCTTGCCTCATTCCGTCCAGATCGCATCCATCGGATCGATTATATCCGAACAGAAGAATCATGATAAGACAGACAGTTATCGGCAATCGCCGTCATGGAACGACATCCTGCCGGGCGGTTCCCGCAAATGCTGCCGCACGCCACGCCCGGGTTGGCGCAGCGGATACATGCCATGCGGTCCGGAAACCGCGCCGGGACGGAACCCCATGGCCTCTCCATGAGACGCCGAAGGGCGCGATCCGCGAGTGTGCTGGAGCAATCCGTGTTTCCCGTCGTGTCCCTCGTCGGGAGTGCATGCGGGACGCGTCGGCCTCACGCCATTCGGGGGCGGCCACGATCTTGCCGTTGTCACGATGCCAACCGATGTCACGCATGATCGTGCGACCCTGCCGGTAGGACGCCGGTCTGCGCCTCGCGCGCGTGTCTCTGTACCACCAGGCAGGATGTGTCGATTGGTGAGCCCTTGAGTGACGGCATAGGACGACCAGCCCCGGCATTTGCCGAAGCCGGTCCCCGCTGCCGTCAGCTTTCCGTGTCGACCGGAGCCGCCCCGTCGCTTTGGCCCTCGAGATCGCGCATGCCCTGCGTCTCGAGGTCAGCCGCTACATTCGACACCGGGCCTGGTGCCGGGGGACGCGCTTCGGCCTTTCGGACTGCGCCTGGCATCTGTCCCCGCCCCGTGGTCTGCCATCCCGGCCCTCGGCGCCACGGTCATGAAAACCCTCCGCCGAACCGGATCATGCCCGCCATTAGAGCAAAACACGATGCGGCGATGGTATCAGATCAGTTAACTCGTTGTAATATAGACAATAATCGACAATCACCGCCATGTGGCGACAGCCTCCTGGGTGGAGTGGTTGCGTGTTTTCGCGATGGTTGATTGAAGGCGCTTTGCGACCCTTGCATCTCTTTCTCTCACACGGAGGAAGAATTGGCCGATGGGCGGAAAGCAGACCCTCGCTGCGCCCTGAACGAACGTCAGCAATGCGCAAGAAAGCGACCTTTGAATAATTTTGGGAACAGATCCAACCGACATTTCGCTCGGTCCAGCATGTCGCGCTGTGAGCCCCTCAAGACCGGACATTGAAGTTGCCGTTGCAATCTGTTTCGAAAATGGTGCAGGTTGAGCAATCATTGATACTACTCGGCTACTGTGCATGGGTTTTTTGCGGAGGCAAGTTGTTAGACAAAGCGTCGGTTGAGTGGGCGATTGATTTCATTGCAGAGCACTCGGATGGTGATCTTTTTCCTCAAATAGCTGAAATGCGCGTGATGCAGGCTGAAAAAGACCGACTTGCCAATGACATATCTGGGAAAGACTTAAACCAATTTCAAATTGGCACTTCGAGGCGGTTCATCGTCCCCAAAGATGAAATATCGTATCGTCAAGCGACCCAGCTTGATCCTCAAGACTCTATCATCCTATCCGCAATTATGCACCAGTTTGGAGCTGGCGTGGAGCAGAGGCGAAAAGCGACCGATAAAGTATTTAGCTATCGTTTCTCTCCATCTCATGACCATGGCCTATATGCCAGCCAGTCAGGCTGGAATGATTTCTGGGCTAAGGTGGCACTGAAGGCTTCTGCCTCCACGACAGTTCTCTATTGCGACATCGCTGATTTTTACAATCAAATTTATCACCATACTGTTGAAAACCAGCTAATGGATTCTGGGTTTTCAAACCAATCTATTAAATGGGTAATTCGGCTTCTTGAATCGACAACAGCGGGTGTCTCCAGGGGGATTCCCGTTGGTCCTCACGCAGCTCACCTCATTGCTGAGGCGACACTCATTCCAATTGACAACAGCTTGGAGGCGCAAGGTATAGATTTCTTGAGGTATGCTGATGATATCCTTGTATTCTGTCCATCTCAAGATGATGCGAGGGCAGCCCTTTCACGAATTGCTCGCTCTCTTGACCAGCAACAACGTCTGACCCTTCAAAGACACAAGACACGGTTCCTCTCCCCAGAAGAGGCAAATTCCTTGTGTCGGCAGATGGTCGAAGATCGACCTATAAGTGAAAATGAGAAGGACTTACTAAGTGTTGTGAAAAGATACTCGTCGGGCAATCCATATAGAATGATCGCTTTCAGCTCAATTAGTCCGCCTGATTGGAAGAAGATCCGCGACAGCAAGATTGATGAAATTATTGATGAGTACCTATCCCAAGATCCAGTGGATTTTATTCGCCTACGTTGGTTCTTCCGAAGGCTTGCACAGGTCGGTCACCCTGGCGCGGTCAAGAAGGTGATTTCACGCATCCATGACCTAATCCCATGTCTCGCCGGGATTTGCGCCTATCTTTCGAGTGTTCAGGATCTTGAAGACGATGATTGGCGAGACTTGGGTGAAGAATTAGTCGGGTTAATGACGGATACGTCTCTGGCAAACAATGAGTATTTTCGTCTATCTGTGCTGAGTCTTTTTTCTCGAAACGCTACTCTGAATCATATATCTCGGATAATTGGTTTTTACTCGTCGGGTGATCCCTATGTGAGACGTGAGGTCATTCTATCGGCCATGGTATCGGGAGCAACGGATTGGCTCCGTGAACAAAAGGAAGAATTTTCTCACATGGACCCATGGCAAAAAAGAGCATTCATTTTTGCGTGTTCTAAGTTCCCACCTGATGAGCGTCGGTATTTCCTCGGCAGGTTTCCTCAAGAGCGAGTATTTGATGCAGCCTTGCTGAGATGGGCAAGGCGTTAGCATTGACGTTTGGTCAATAACTTATACTCATGCGGCACATAGGAAGCATCTGTATTCTTTTTGATTCCGCTTTTGTCAATTTCGAATCAAGCGCCGGTTGCCACGTAGCAGGTATGGCTGTTTTGGGGCTGGGACCGACTGTCCGTTGCGCATAGCATGAGTGACTGGTTTGGACCGTCATTCATGTTGCCGCTTAACTTCATCTGCTTCGCATTTTGCGTAGTCAAGAACATCATCAGCATGTCTTCTCACGTCATTTGCGAATTCCGCCGCCTGCTCCGCGTATGCCCTTGCTTCTTCTGCAAATTCTACAGCCTCCTCATAGAAATCGTTTAGGTCATCGATATATTCGTTAACCTCGTTAAAGTATTGGTCAAGTTCGTAGTCTTCACAGGTGTGAGAACCAGAGTAGCTGTAGGAGGATAAGCAATAAGGCACATCAGGCTTTTGGTATTTTGAGGGGGCCCCGGGTTCTGCGCCAGAAAAAGCTGGCTTACTTGAGTAGAACGAAGGTTCACTGCAGTATGCCAGTGCGCTTCGGGGCAGTAAGGCACAAATCACCAGCGAAGCGAAATAAAAGATACTTCTCAAAATATTGTCTCCGACGACGATTTTTGCATATTCATAAGTGTGTCTTTTTCTTTATTGTTAAGACGCGAAATCACGGCATGGATCCGGCGAGTTAGTTTCACTGAGCAGACGGCGAGGTCAGCATAGCCAAAACGCCAAACTTTCACACGAAAATTCTGCAAGATGCATAAATGGCAGAAATTTAAATCCGCGCCGCAGCGTTGGGTGGAACGGTCAAAGTCCGGTTCGGGCCGAGTGTGAGAAACACTGGATGGATCACACCGGTCCAAACTCAACTGGCGATGCGCCGACCGAGGCGGATCGTGACGCCGCCCTCCGTGTCGATCTCGTGCGATAGGATCTCGTAGATCGCAATTAGCTTGCCAGTGCCGAACATTTTGCCGGCCTCATCCCGGCCGCCTTGGCGGACCAAGACATGCTCGCTCAAGCGCAGCGCCTCAATGAACTGCTCGTATTTCGCCGAGAAGCCGTGGCGCGGTCCCCTAAATGGATCCCTATAGACCTGGTCCTCACCGATCCGCGCGCTGTGCAGTATCGGCGCGTTCGAGATATCGAGCCCTCTGCCCTTCGCGAAGCCGGTCCAAGCAGACCGGTAGGTGAAGCCTGTCCGGAGGTCACGCACCCTGATCATAGTCATGCCTGGTCTTCCCACTGTCACCCGCTTCCGGGCTAATCCTACACCCCGTGGCTGGTGAAGGACCAGCCACGCATCGCAAACGGCGGCTTGATGGACATAGGGTGTATTGTGAGAACATCAACTTCGCGTAGGGCGCCGAAAGTCCGGTATGGGGAAACTGCGCGATGGCATCTGCGGGGAGTCGACTGGCAGCTAATGGCCGGAGGTGACACAGTTAGTTGCATTAGCGGCGACATGACGCTGTTGCAACTGATCCTGATCGCGGTGATCCAAGGCGCCACCGAGTTCCTGCCGCTCTCCTTTTCGCTACTAGCAAAGGCGTGAAAAGTGTTTGCGTCATTCGACCAAGCCCGAGGCCGCCACCTCGGAAGGCCGTTCAAGGCTGGGGTGCATCAAGAGCAACTCGGGAGGCAGGTGGGCGGCCCGCTCCATCCGGTCGCGATGCAGTGACGCGCGAGCCAGAAGCATCAGCGTTACAGGGACTGTGACAATGACAGCGAAGCCGATGATCAGTTCGTGGAGGATCGAGCGGTCCTGCAGCCAACTGGCAAGAAGTGCGGACGCGATCGTCACGCCGCCTGTCCCCCAACTCGTCGCCAGGGTCGGCGCGTGCAGCCGGTCGTAAAAGCTGCTCAGGCGCAGGAAGCCCCATGCACCAATGAGCGTGAGGTTGGATCCGAGGATCACGAACAGCGCAATAGGGATGCTGAGCCACAGCGGAACGGTCTCCAGGCCGCTCATTCGATGACCTCCCCTCGGAATAGGAACTTGGCCAAGGCGATCGATGCGACAAAGCCCATGACTGCGATCACCATCGCCGCCTCGAAGAGAAAGATGGAGCCAAGCCTCATCCCCGTTACCAGGAATAGCAGCATGACTGCGATATATAGGGTGTCCAGCGCCAGCACGCGGTCTTGCGCGCGCGGCCCCTTCAGGATGCGAATGTCGGCAAGACAGGTGGCCAGTGCCAGCGCCAGCTGGGCATAGGTCAGCGACCAGACCAGGATTGTGTGGCTCATTCGAAAACCTCTTGCAGCATGGGGACGTAGACGTTGTTCACGACGTGGAGGTAGCGCCCGGATTCGGCGCCATCAAAGACATGCAGGACCAGCGTGCCCGTCTCGGAAACATATTCCACCCAGGCCGTGCCGGGCGTCGCCGTCAGTATAATCTCCAGAACCGCAAGAGCCGTGGGGCTGCGCAGCTTGACGGGGATCAGCAGGAAGCTGGACTGCCGCGTCCCGCGCTGATCGGTCAGCAGCCGCACCACAGCGATGTTCGAGCGGATGATGTCCGTGAACAGCGTCAACACCAGGCGCGGCATCACCCGGAGGCTGCGCATCGGCACCCGCTCAGGCTGGAGGGCGTGCATCGTCCAGCTTGCGAAGACCGCAAGGCCCAGACCGAGCACCAGATTGCCGAGGGAGATACAAGCGGCGCAACCGCATCGAGATAATGTTCGGCAGGCTCAAGGACTGGCGCCGGATCGCCACCCGCTACGACAGATGCCCCAAGGTCTTCCTGTCGGCCATCGCTTTGGCCGCCGCCGTCATCTTCTGGCTATGACAATCAATGAGTCTGGACTCTAGAAGAGGCGACAAAGCTTATAGCCTCAAAGCTATTGTGGGTTCATCAAAAGCTCGCTGAGCAGGGCGAAAGTGCACGCGAGGACGTTTTTCGGGTCGCGGAGTTTGTGGATGGCGAAGGCTTCCACCTACTTGGGAAGCACTATCGCCTCAAACTCGTCGATATTCCCAAGAATGTGACCGGTGTGCCGAGCGTCAGGTTCGAGGGCGATCGGCTTTTGTTGCGGCGAGAGCAAGCTGCCTCGGGGGGCAAGCGGATTGAAGAATACTATACTAGAGCGGCACATCCCTACCTGAATGAGACCGTTCAGAGGTGGAAGAGAATCGTTGGCGCTGAGCCCGGGCGCTTCGTCCAGGTAATGGATCTTGGATACAGGTGGGGCTCATGCAGCGCAGATGGGACATTGAACTTCCACTGGCGGGTAATGCAGCTACCAGCCAGAATCATCGAATATGTCGTCGTGCACGAGCTGGTGCACATCAAGGTTCCAAACCATTCAGAAAAATTCTGGAAAATGCTCGGTTCGGTCATGCCAGACTATGAAAGTCGTAAAGCTTGGCTGAAGCAAAAAGGTGGTGAGCTTTGAACACATTGGCACTAAATCATGTGTTCTTTCACGCCCTTTCTAAATTGGCTGCATAATTCAATCGTTTGGTCACCTTCATGAAGCCCCGCTCGATCAACATTTTCCTTCTCGACGGCGATCCGAACGGCATTCGGGTGGCGCAGATCTCGATGTCAACGATCCAAGCCATTGCCTTTCGACGCAACCAGCTACGTCGGGTTCGGGAAGCATTTCCCGAGATCGAACGGCCAGGCGTCTACATCCTCATCGGCGCCGATGAAGACGCGCAAGACAGGCAGCTTGCATATATCGGAGAGTCCGAAGGCGTCGGCGCTCGCCTATCGTATCACAACTCGAATGAGGCCGGTCGCGATGCCAAAGGATTCTGGACCGACACGGTCGTGCTGATCAGCAAGGACGAGAACCTGACCAAGAGCCACGCGCGTTATGTCGAAGCCTGCCTGATCCGGGGCGTCGTTAGCAATCCCCGTTGGACCCTGCCCAACACGCGCACGCCGTCCGACGACGCGGGCAAGCTACCACTCCCCGACCGCGCAGCCATTGACGAGTTCGTGGATCAGACAAAAACGCTGGTTGGAGCCCTCGGCTGGGATCTCTTCCGAGAAGTCCGCGGTCGTGCGCAGGAGCAGATCGCAGGGCGAGAACTGCCAGAGGCTGAAATCCATGAAAGCCCTCGGTTCTTCTTCCGAGGCGACGGCTTCGCGGCAGAGATGGAGATTGGGCCCTCCGGGGATTTCGTCGTCACAGCAGGTTCGAGGGCAAGGGTCCGGACGACGCGAACGATACCGAGGGGGACGGTCACGCTCCGGAACACCCTTGTTGAGAAGGGCGTCCTCCGCGAGGAAGGCGATTTTCTTGTCTTCACAAGCGCCTACAGCTTCACGTCTGCCTCTGCCGCGGCTGCGGCCGTCATTGGTGCGAGCGCTAATGGCCGGATCCTGTGGAAGCTCCCGGACGGGCGCAACTACGCGGACTGGGAAGCCTCTCAGGGCATATCAGACTGCGCCTCGCAGTGAGGCCGCTCAAAGGCGGTAGCAAGTTGGATTTCTGTTCCATCTCGCTGAACGCCACCCACGTCGAACTGCTTAGCGGACGCTCTCAAAAAGTTCTACACTTTCAGTTACTTGCAAGAAATTCACCTTAACGGCGCAGTCATCAGGTCCGGAGAATATCGGCCCTCAGAGACCGCTTCCGGGCCTCTTGGCAGCAGGGGCAGTGCTCAGCCCCTCCCGCATAACCCCCGAATACAACGGAAAAATCCGGCCGGAGCCGGATCGGGAGAACGCTTTCGCGAGGGCAAGTGGCGGAGGGAATGAGTCATCGAAAATCTCGGCTCAGAGTCCTGCAGTCATGCGCTGGCAGAACTGCACGAGAGCGCTCGTCTCCAAGCGATTATTAATCGTTTTCTCTCGGTTGCGTCCGTTCGGAACTTCCCAAAACCGGGGCGCTGATCGCCGCTCAAATTCCCCGCTATCGCCAAACCAGACGCAATGCGCGGACTTGCGCAACTAACTGACTTGCCTCGCATTTTCTTTCACGCCTTCGTTTGGACGCAACCACACCGAGTTGCTCAGATGGAGGACAACATGAAACGCAATTGCATGACCCAGAAGGAACTCGCCGACCGCTGGACCATCTCGCACCGCACACTGGAACGGTGGCGGTGGGCTGGCGAAGGCCCGGCATACATGAAGCTAGGCGGACGCGTCGTCTACCGCGTCAGCGATATCGAGGCGTTCGAACAAGAGGTCATTCAATCCACTGCTGACCAGCGGATCGCCGCGTTCTGACGCCATTGGCGACCTCCCGGCCGCAAGTCACGCTCCAAAGCTCTGGTTTGCGGCGCATTTCGATTGCGCCACCTTCCCGGCTCGGCTAGCCTCGGCTCAGGCCCAGTAAATGGGCGCGCATAGTTATCGTGCGCATCGCCCGAGCCGGGAGAGCGTGATGGAGAGCGACAGGTCGGAACTTCGCTGGGGCGTCGAGCAGCGCCTCGAGTTCATAGAGTTCCGCCTGTTCTGGGAGGGGCATGTGAACCGAAGCGATCTGATGGACCAGTTCGGGGTCTCGGTGAACCAGGCGTCCACCGACCTGAACCGCTACATCGGCTTCGCGCCGGACAACATGGTCTACGACAAGAGCGCGCGGACCTATGTCCGCGGCTCAGGCTTCAAGCCACAGTTCCTCGAGCCTGACGCCAGCCGCTACCTCGCGCAGCTGCGATCGATGGCGGACGGGATCCTCGACCGCGAGGACTCCTGGATCGCCGATCTCCCGCCCTATGCCTCGGCCCCGACCCCGGTGCGCGGCGTCAATCCGGTGAGGCTCCGCTCCGTGGTCGGCGCCATCCGTCGCTCCGAGGCGATCGAGGTGAAGTACCAGTCCCTGTCCAGCCCGGAGCCGCGGTGGCGCTGGATTGCACCCCACGCCATCGCCTTCGACGGCTTCCGCTGGCACGCGCGGGCGTTCTGCCAGACTGACGAAAACTTCAAGGACTTCCTGCTCTCACGGATCCTCGACATCCGCGGATCGCGGGAGAGCGACATCTCGGCCGAGAATGATCGCGACTGGCACTTAGAGGTCACCCTGGAGGTCGGCCCCCACCCCGACCTCTCGGAGACGCAGGCGAAGGTCATCGCTCTCGACTACGCCATGCGGGGCGGCAAGGCGAAGATCAAGGTGCGGCGGGCGTTGCTGTACTACGCGCTCAGGCGTCTCGGACTTGATACTCATCCCGGCGCTAGGAAGCCGCAGGATCAGCAGATCGTTCTCCTGAATCGTGACGTGGTTCATCTGCAAGATGGGAGCTCGGCACGATGACCGGTGCAGACCTCCAGCCTTACAAGATGTCTTTCGCCGTTGGAGGACTGCTGCTTAACGAAAGCGTCGAAGTTGCCCGAATGCACGCGCCATCGGAGGCGTGGGACGCAACGTTGCGGCGCGCCTTGGAGGGAGGTGTGACGTCCCTCCCCAAGGCCGCGTCGCGTCGCAGAACGCTTCGTGAGATCGTGAATCGGATTTCGACCTTGAGCGATGAAGAGCTCGGCTATCTCGTCCAGGTGGCAGATCGCCAAGACCAGCAAGCCCTATTGTGGCTCGCGACCTGCAGAGCATACCGATTTGTCCGAGAGTTCGCGACGGAAGTCATCCACGAGCGATTTCTTTCGTTCCAACTCGACCTGCCGCTGGAAAGTTTCGACGTCCTGTTTGCCGCCAAAGCCGAATGGGATGAAGGCCTTGCCGGGATCAGTCCGACGACCCGCGCAAAGCTGCGGCAGGTGCTGTTCCGGATGATGCGCGAAGCAAACGTGATCTCCGACGATAACAGGATCCTGTCGGCCTATGTCTCGCCGCGGCTCAAAGCGATCTTGGCAGAGAAAAACCCAAGGGACCTCGTCGTGTTTCCTGGATTGAGCCGTGATGGAGGCGCTTTGTGAGAAAGCCGACCAGCCGCAAAGAGCGGGCAGAGCATCTATTCAAGGTCGTCACCAGCCAGCGGTTCCTGACCAAGCAAGGCCTTGGAAATGAGGTGCCGTTCTTCATCTGCCCTTACCCGGCAGAAGAAGGACTGTCGATGGTTGAGGACCGGTTGGATCTCGTTACCCGGATAACACACGCCGGGATCGCCGTTCTCGACCTGAGCCTTTACGACCTCTCGCTCAGCATTCTCGAAGAGCGCGGCATCCTCGAGCAGATCCTCGAGATCGAGTCGGACACCGACAAAGGAGAGATCCGGGAGCTTCTGCAGTCCGTTCTGGATCCCAAAGCCAACCTGATCCCGAAGATTGGCGACGCCATCGAAGCCACACCGCATGACGTCATCTTCCTCTCCGGCGTTGGCGAGGTCTATCCATACATCCGGTCGCACAACGTGCTGAATAATCTGCAGAGCACGGCCAAGGACAAGCCGACCGTCCTGTTCTTCCCTGGCAGCTACACCCATGCGCTCGCAACGGGGGCCTCACTCGATCTGTTCGGGCGCCTGCACGACGACAAGTACTACCGGGCCTTCAATATTCTGAACTATGAGGTTTGATCCGATGACGATTGCGATGCGCGAAATCTTTGAGAAGCCCGTCGACCGCGCCATCGATGGCGTCATCAAGGCGGACGACGAAGCAAGCCTCCGGATCGAGCTCGACGAGTATGTGATCACCGGCGAGATCGGGCAACGGCTTGAGCAGTTCCTCGATGCCTACAATAACTACAAGACCGCGAATGGCGTCTGGATTTCAGGCTTCTTCGGCTCAGGCAAATCGCATCTTCTGAAGATGCTGGCGCTCTTGCTGGAAAATCGCGAAGTCGACGGGATCAAGGCGTTCGACATCTTCGCTGAGAAGCTGAAGGACGAGCCTATGCTTGCTGGCGCCCTTCGCAAAGCCGTGTCGATCCCTTCGAAGTCGATCCTGTTCAACATTGACCAGAAGGCGGACGTAATCTCGAAGAACGACGTCGACGCGCTGCTATCGGTTTTCCAGAAGGTGTTCGACGAGATGTGCGGCTATTACGGCAAGCAGCCGCACATTGCGCAGTTCGAACGGCAACTCGATGAGCGTGGTCAGTTCGAGGCGTTCAAGGCGGCGTTCCTGGAGCTTTCCGGAAAGCCTTGGGAGACTCGAGGCCGTGAGGAGGCTCTGCTGGAGGGGCGCAACATCGCTGCGGCATTCGCACGGGCAACTGGCGCAGATCCCGTCGATGCCAAGGATATCCTCTCACAGTACCGAAAAGATACGAGGGTCTCGATCGAAGATTTCGCTAACACGGTGAAGGCCTGGATCGACCGGCAGGTGCCGAATTTCAGACTGAACTTCTTCGTCGATGAGGTCGGCCAGTACATTGCCGACAACGTCAAGCTGATGACGAACCTTCAGACCATCGCCGAGAGCCTAAACACGAAGTGCAAGGGTCAGGCGTGGATCATAGTGACGGCGCAGCAGGCCATTACAGAAGTCGTCGGGGACATGACTGCCCGGCAGGAAAACGACTTCTCGAAAATCCAGGCAAGATTTGCCAACCGCATGCCCTTGAACTCGGCGGATGTAGCCGAGGTCATTCAACGCCGCCTGCTGTCCAAGACCGACGCGGCTCAGATCATGCTGGGCAATTTGCACGACAAGGAGGAGAACAATCTCAAGACCTTGTTCGATTTCGCAGATGGTTCGATCCGGCTGAAGAACTATCGCGACCGCGAGCATTTCGTCGCGAGCTATCCGTTCCCGCCCTATCAGTACACGCTGTTCCAGATGGCGATCACGTCGCTCTCCCAGCACAATGCATTCGAGGGCAAGCATAGCTCCGTGGGCGAACGCTCGATGCTGGGCGTGTTCCAAGAGGTCGCCAAAACCCTTGCCGATCGTCCTGTCGGGGGGCTCGCGACCTTCGATTTGATGTTCGAGGGGATCCGCACCGCGTTAAAGTCCGCCGTCCAACAGTCCATCCAGATCGCCGAGCGGAACCTCGACGATCCCTTCGCGGTTCGCGTTCTGAAGGCATTGTTCCTTGTCAAGTATGTGAAGGAATTCAAGCCGACCGTACGCAACATCAGCGTTCTTCTGTTGTCGGAATTCGAGGCTGACCAAGCGGGACAACGGCGAAAGATCGAAGACGCTTTGGCGCGTCTCGAGCGCGAAACCTACATTCAGCGCAATGGCGAGGTCTACGAATTCCTCACAAACGAAGAGAAGGACGTCGAGGCTGAGATCAAGGCGCTGGATGTCGATCCGACCGAGATCAGCAAGGAGCTGGAAACCCTTGCCTTCGACACGATCCTTCGGCACCGCAAGATCAAGCACCTGACCACGGGCTATGAGTATTCCTTCAGCCGGAAGCTCGATGACCATCTGCTGGGCCGGGAATACGAGCTCTCGATCAACATCATCAGCCCCTTCAGTGACGATGCTGCGGCTCCTGACGCTGTGCGCATGCGCAACATGGGGCGCGAGGAACTGGCGATCGTGCTGCAGCCGGATGTCCGGTTCATTCGGGATCTGACCCTGTTCCGGCAGACCGACAAGTTCATCCGGCAATCCCGCAGCGGATCGCCCCAGCCTGGCCGAGACCGGATCATTCTCGAAAAGGGAGAGCAAAACGGCCGCCGCGCGAAAGATCTGGAACTTCGCCTGCGGAAACTCATGGCCGCTGCACGCCTCTTCGTGCGTGGTGATGAACTGGACATCGGCGGTGACGATCCCCAGGACCGCATCGTCAAGGCCTTCCAGGCGCTTGTCGACAAGGTCTACGTGAACCTGCCGATGCTGAGGGGCGTGAACTACGTCGAAGCAGACATCGCCAAGGCCGCCAGTCCGACGTCCACCCTGTTTGGCGAAGCCGGTACCGGCCTGACGGAAGCCGAACAGGATGTGCTGAACCACATTCAGAGCCAGGCCCGCAACGGAGTGAAGGTCTCGGCCAAATACCTTACCGAACGCTTCGGGGCGAAGCCCTACGGCTGGCCGACGGTGGCCACCCTGTGCCTCACCGCCAGCCTATCCGGAAAAGGCAAGTGCGAGGCCCGGTCGGACGGCACGCCGCTGGAAGGCGCCGAACTGGCCCGGGCGCTCAACAACAGCCACACGCTGGGCAACATCCTCCTGACCCCGCAACTCGAGTTCACCTCGTCCCAGATCCGCGCAGCCAAGGATCTCTACAAGGAACTGTTCGGCTTGCCTGCCGACGGCTCCGATGCACGGGTTCTCGGCGGCGAATGGGCGGAGAGCATCCGCAAGCTGGCGGACGAACTGAACCGGCTCGTCACCGAAAACCACAAGTACCCGTTCGTCGCGGCGCTGGAGCCCTTGCGGGATCAGATGGTCGCCATGGTCGGCAAACCCGCTGCCTGGTACATCACCGAACCGGTCAAGCAGGAAGATGCGCTGCTGAATGCCAAGGAGGACATCCTCGACAAGATCCGCAGCTTCATGGGCGGGGCCCAGCGGGAAATCTATGACGACGTCCGCGACTTCCTGCAGGCACAAGAGGCCAACATCGGCTATGTCGATGCCGCCGCCGGGGAAAAGCTGCGTGCCGCCCTGCGGGATCCCGACTGCTACAAGGGCACGGCGATCCAGGCGCTGAAGTCCGACCTCTACGCCCTGAAGGACAAGGTCGAACTCGATGTCCTGAAGGAGCGCAAGGCGGTGATCGCCGCCGTCGATGAATGTGCCGACAAGGTCGCCCAGACGGCCGAGTTCCAGGCCCTCACCCCCGACCAGCAGGATCAAATCCGCCGCAGCGTGGCCTCACACAAAGCCGGGCTCGATGCCGTGACCATGATCCCGATCCTGCGTGACCGGCCGAATGGCGCGCGGTCCGGCCTGATGCAGCAGATGCTGGCGGACATCGCGCGCATGGCACAGCCCCGGGCGCCCGCTCCGGCCGATCCCGGCATGAACGACCGGCCCGCCCCGGCGCCACGGCCGCCGTCCTACGTCAACGCCTCGGACATCAAGGTGTCCTATCCGCGCCCCTACCTCGCCGAGGAGGCCGATGTCGACCAATACGTGAACGAACTGCGCAAGACCCTGATGGCCGAAATCGCCGCGGGCAAGAAGGTGATCGTCTGATGGATACCAACGCCCTCAAGAAATTCGCGCAAGCCGCCCGCAACCTTCTGATCGATCAGGTCACCGCCAAGCTGTCCGTCGTCATTGACCCGGCCTCGTCCGCCCGGCGCGAGAATCCCGCGGCGATGAAGAAGCTCGACGCCGCCATCGCGCAGATCGGCAAGGCGCAGGTCATCGAACAGGTCGCCTACACCTGGTTCAACCGCTTCACCGCGCTCCGCTTCATGGACGTGAACGGCTACACCAACCCGCGCGTCGTCTCGCCCGAGGGGGACGCGACGCGGCCCGAGATCCTGGCCGAGGCGATGGCGGGCAACCTGCCCGAGGGCGCGCCTGCCACCATCGCCGCGCTGCTCGACGGCCGCAGCCCCAGCCGCGACCCACAGGGCGAGGCCTACCGCCTGCTGCTCGTCCACGCCTGCAATGCCTGGCACAAGCCCATGCCCTTCATGTTCGAGAAAGTGGGCGACTACACCGAACTCCTGATGCCCGAGGATCTGCTTTCGCCGACCTCGATCCTCGCCCGCCTGCGCGACGCCATGCCCGAAGACGATTGCAAGGACGTCGAGATCATCGGCTGGCTATACCAGTTCTATATCTCGGAGAAGAAGGATCAGGTCTTCGCGGGGCTGAAGAAGAACGTCAAGATCACGGCCGAGAACATCCCGGCGGCCACCCAGCTTTTTACCCCGCACTGGATCGTCCGCTACCTGGTCGAGAATTCGCTGGGGCGGCTGTGGCTGCTCAATCGGCCGGGGTCGAAACTGGCCGAGCGGATGGACTACTACATCGCGCCGGAAGAGCCCGAGACGGACTTCCTGAAGATCGGCAAGCCCGAGGAGATCAAGGTCTGCGATCCGGCCTGCGGGTCGGGGCACATGCTGACCTATGCCTTCGACCTGCTCTACGCGATCTACGAGGAAGAGGGGTATGAGGCCGACAGGATCCCCGCGCTGATCCTGCAGCACAACCTGACGGGGGTGGAAATCGACGACCGCGCGGGGGCGCTGGCGGCCTTTGCGCTGGCGATGAAGGCGGCGGCGTGGCTGGGGCGGCGGCGGTTCCTGCGGATGGAGGCGAAGCCCGACATCGTCGTACTGCAGAACGTGACCTTCACACCGGCCGAGATGCAGGACGTGGCCGCCGTGGTGGGGCGCGACCTGTTCTCGGCTGCGCTGCGCGAGACGCTGTTGCAGTTCGAGCAGGCCAAGAACTTCGGCTCGCTGATCGTGCCGAAACTGCGCGATCCGGCAGAGACGCTGCGGGTGGTCGAGGCGCGGGATTTTGGCGGCGACCTGCTGTTGAAGGACGTGCAGGCGCGCGTCATGACCTTGCTGCGCATGGCCGAGGCGCTGTCGCCGAAGTATCATGTGGTGGTGGCCAACCCGCCTTTCATGGCCAGTAGTGGGATGAATAGTAGCCTCAAGCCATGGGTTGAGCAGCACTACAAAGACTTTAAGGCGGACCTATTTTCAGCGTTTATATTTGCAGGTAAGAAATTGCTTAAGGCAAATGGCATGGCAGGGTTCATGTCGCCATTTGTCTGGATGTTTATTGCGACATATGAAAAGTTGCGCCAGGAACTATACAAGAATGCACGTGTGACCTCACTGGTCAAGCCATCCTACACCTCTTTTTACCAGTCAGCTATCGTTCCAATCTGCGCGTTCACTTTGGTCAATTCTCCCGCCAGAGATGAGCGAGCACCTTATTTTGATCTTGGTTATTTGGGAAATGCAGAGCAGCAACCAATTCGCTTCAAAGAAGGCGTTACTGGAAGAGGTCAATACGCTCCATTCTATCGCAGTCCAGTTGATTTTGCGCAAATTCCAGGACAGCCTGTTGCATTCTGGTTGCCGAAACGGGTCTTTGAACTCTTCACTGAGCACGGCACGGTCAGGGACTACTCCAAGGAAATAACGGTTGGCCTTTTCACAAATGACAATGGCCGATTTCTCAAGTTCTGGTTCGAGATCTCTCAGCAGAGAATTGAAAGTAAAGCTTGGCGCCTGTATAATAAAGCCGGTGGCTACCGGAAGTGGTATGGCATCGCATCCCATGTGGTCGATTGGTCGGAAGACGGGAAGGAACTAAAGAAGCACAATTCCGCTGGTCTTGGTGCTCTCAAGCATTTTGGGAAGCCACACGTAGTTTGGGGCCGTCTGACTTCGGGTGATCCAAGCTTTCGGGTGGATGACGCTCAAATTTGGTTCGATAACGCGTCACCCGCAATTGTTGATCCGGAGAGCGTTTATGGCTGTGTCGCTCTTGCTAATTCGACTGCTTCACGTCTCATGTTGAAAACATTCAACCCGACACTCAACCTTCAGGCAGGCGACATAGCAAAGCTGCCATACCCGTCAAACAGCACGATTCAAGCCGCAGAAGTTGGCGCACAAGGTTTGTGTTCAATATCGAAATCCGACTGGGACGCCTACGAAACCTCCTGGGATTTCACCACGCTCCCGCTGCTCTCGCCCGATCATCGGGCCGGAACGCTGGAGGCCACCTATGCCCGCCTGCGCGCCCATTGGCAGAACATGACGGACGAAATGCAGCGGCTGGAGGAAGAGAACAACCGCATCTTCATCGACGCCTATGGCCTGCAGGACGAACTGACCCCCGAGGTGCCGATCGAGGAGATCACCCTCACCTGCAACCCCGCCTACCGCTTTGGCGTGAAGGGCACGGAAGACGACCGCGAAACCCGCCTGCGCGCCGACACCATGGCCGAGTTCCTGTCCTACGCCGTGGGCTGCATGTTCGGCCGCTACAGCCTCGACGCGCCGGGCCTGATCCTCGCCAACCAGGGCGAGACGCTGGCGGACTACCTCGCCCGCGTGCCGGAGCCCAGCTTCCTTCCCGACGAGGACAACGTAATCCCCGTGCTGGATGCCGACTGGTTCGCCGACGACATCGTGGACCGCTTCCGCAAGTTCCTGCGCGTGACCTTCGGCGACGCGCATTTCCGCGAGAACCTCGCCTTCGTCGAGGCGCAGATCGGCGACATCCGGAAGTATTTCACGCGCGGCTTCTACGACGACCACGTGAAGCGCTACAAGAAGCGGCCGATCTACTGGATGTTCTCCAGCCCCAGGGGCACGTTCCAGGCGCTGATCTACATGCACCGCTACCGGCCCGACACCGTCTCGGTCCTGCTGAACGACTACCTGCGCGAATTCATCCGCAAGCTGGAGGCCGAGCGCGCACGGCTGGAAAAGCTGTCCGACGACCCCGCCGCCACCCAGACCCAGCGGACAAAGGCGCTGAAGGACGTGGGCGTGATCGCCAAGCAGCTCGCCGAGCTGGAGGAATGGGAGCGCGAGGTGATCTTCCCGCTGGCGCAGGCCAAGATCGAGATCGACCTGGATGACGGGGTCAAGCGGAACTACCCGCTGTTCGGCGCGGCGCTGAAGCCGATCAAGGGGCTGGAGGCCGCGGATGAGTGACCGCATCGCCGCCAGCCTGCGGCAGCTGTTCGAGGAGAACCGGATCGTCTTCTGGTACGACGCCGACCGCGACATGCGGACGGAGTTCGACGCGGTCGATCTGCCCGGCGTGACCAAGCTGGAGATCGCGAACAACGAGTTCGGGCTGAAGTACCGGATCCTGCGGCAGGAACCCAAGGCCAAGTTCCTGCTGTTCAAGGACGGGCCCGAACCCGAGATGACCGACAACTGGCTTCTGGACCTGCAGCTGGCCTCGGCCGTCTTCAAGGCCGACCAGGCGGCGATCTGGCTGGCCGAGCTGGGCCTGCCGCTGCAGTTCGAGAACGTGGTGCGCGGGCATATCGAGTTCTTCCGCGCCAAGGCCCGCGTCGAGGCGCTGAAGCGGCTGATGCCGACCTCTTCCTCGGACACCCAGACCCAGATGCGGATCCGCATGCTGGCCGTCTGCGCGGGCGCCGAGGGCGGGCTGGACACGGTGATCGAGGCGCTGCTGGGCGAGCTGGCAGCGGACAAGGACGACGCCCTGCGGCTGATCGAGCGCTCGGGACTGACGGATTTCCTCTGGAAGCAGGTCGGCCAGGCCTACGGCTACAAGCCCGACGAGCCGGATTTCGAGGACTTCGCCATCGCGCTGTTCCAGTCGGCCTATGCGCGCGTTCTGGGGGAGGACGGCGCGTTGAACGCCGAGGCGCTGTTGGTCTTCCGCCGCTGGAAGAACAACCGCCATTGGGCGGAGGCCTTCGAGGCCCTGTCGGCCCGATATCAGGACTTGCTGAAAATCCCCGCCGATCTCTCGACCCGTGATTTTCGTACCCTGGTCGGTATCGATCATTTCGAGGAGATCGACCGCCAGATCATCCGCGAGATCGTCCGCGCGATGGCAGCCCAGTCTGTCAGCGCGCCGGAAGTGCTGAACTGGGTGCGCGAACGGCGGCAGAGCCATTGGTATCCGACCTACGCGGACATCTATCAGGCGGTCGGTTACGCCACCGAGTTCCAGCAGGCGCTCGCAGAGGCGAACCTGGGGATGACCAGCCCTGCTGAGGGCGTGCAACGCTATGTGACCAGCTGGTATCGGCTGGATCAGCTGTACCGCAAGTTCATCTACCACATGCAGAAGAGCGGTCAGGCGTCCCTGCTGGCCGACCTCTATGCGTCCGTCGAGAACCGCTACACGAACAGCTTCGTACTGGCGCTGAACGACGCATGGCAGGATCAGATCGCCGGCCTCGGCGAGTGGAAGATCCCCGGCTTCGCATCGCAGGCCAACTTCTATCAGGAGCAGGCCGCCGAGTACCGGCGCAAGGACCAGAAGGTCGCTGTGATCATTTCGGACGCCCTCCGCTTCGAGGTGGGCGAGGAGTGCCTGCGCCGGATCCGCGCTCTGGATCGCTTCGATGCCGAGCTGAAGCCCATGATCAGTTCGCTGCCCAGCTACACCCAGCTCGGCATGGCGGCGCTTTTACCGCACAGCGCGCTCGCCCTGGCAGAGGACGGAAGCGGCGATGTCATCTCGGACGGGGAGAATACCAAGGGTCTTGCGGCTCGAGAAAAGCTGCTCGCCGCGGGGCGTAAGGGAGATAGCGCGAGGGCGTTGAAATCCGAAGACGTGATGAACATGCGCACCGAGGACGGAAAGGCGCTTTTTCGCGACCATCACATCGTCTACGTCTACCACAACCGCATCGACGCCATCGGCGACAAGCTGCAAACGGAAAACAAGCTGCCCGAGGCGGCTGAGGATGCTATAGAAGATCTGACCAAGCTCGTCCGCAAGCTGACTTCGGCCAACTTCTCCAACATCCTGATCACTGCGGATCACGGGTTCCTCTATCAGCATCGTGCTCTTGACGAGAGCGATTTCGCGATCGCCGATCCACAGGGCGCCGAGATCCTCTTCCGCAACCGGCGTTTTGTGATTGGGCGCGGCCTCACACCAACATCAGGCATGAAGCACTTCGGCGCAGCAGGGCTGGGCCTTTCTGGTGGACTGGATGTCCTGATCCCGAATTCGATCAACCGGATGCGCGTGAAGGGAGCAGGCAGCCGTTTCGTACATGGCGGCGCCAGCTTGCAGGAAGTGGTCATCCCGGTCATCCGGGTCGGCAAACAGCGTGAGACGGATGTGGGCCAGGTCGACGTGCAGATCTTCGTCACGGGCCGCAGCCTGATCTCCTCGGGCCAGACAGCGGTGACGCTCTATCAGACCCAGCCTGTCTCGGAGAAGATGCGGCCTCGGGAGCTTCTGGCGGGCATCTATGCGATGGACGGCACACTGATCTCCGACGAGTACACCCTGATTTTCGATTTCCGCTCCGACAACGCCCGCGAGCGGGAAATGCCGCGCAAGTTCCTCCTCTCGCGGGAGGCCGACCGGTTTAACAATCAGGATGTCATCCTGAAGCTGCGTGAACGGGTCGGAAAGACCAGCCATTACCAGGATTATGCCACCCACCGCTTTCAGCTGCGGCGTGGCATGACCACTGACTTTGATTTCTGAGGAGCCTGCGGATGAGTGACCTCGACGACAAGATCAACGAGCATTTCGCGGGCTTCGTTGTCCGAAAGGACCTGGTGAAGGCGGTCAAGGGCAACGCCATCGTGCCGACCTATGTGTTGGAATATCTGCTCGGCCAATACTGCGCCACCGATGACGAGGCCTCGATTCAGACCGGCATCGAGACCGTGAAGGAGATCCTGCACCGGCACTACGTGCACCGCAACGAGGCGGGTCTGATCCGGTCGAACATCCGCGAGAAGGGGCGCGGTAAGGTCATAGACAAGGTGTCGGTCGCGCTTAACGAGAAAACTGACTCCTATGAGGCCAGTTTTGCCAACCTTGGGATCAAGAAGGTCCTGGTGGACAGCGACACAGTCAAGAAGAACCAGAAGATGCTCGTTTCCGGGGTCTGGTCGATCGCGGACCTAGAATACGATCACAAGGAGGAGGCGAATTCGGTCCCCTGGGTTCTCGCGGGGCTTAAGCCGATCCAGATGTCCAGCTTCGACTTCGACGCGTACTTGGCCGGGCGGGCAAAGTTCACGACGGAGGAGTGGATTGACCTCCTGATCCAGACGATCGGGTTCAACCCGGACGCGTTCGGCCGGCGCAGCAAGCTCCTCCAGCTGCTGCGGTTGATCCCCTATGTGGAGCGGAACTACAACCTGATCGAGCTTGGCCCAAAAGGGACTGGCAAATCGCACATCTTCTCCGAGTTCTCCCCGCACGGGATCCTGATCTCTGGTGGCGAGGTAACCGTCCCTAAGCTGTTCGTGAGCAACGCGAGCGGGAAGATCGGTCTCGTCGGCTACTGGGACACGATCGCCTTCGACGAGTTCGCCGGCCGGCAGAAGAAGGTCGACAAGGCGCTCGTCGACATCATGAAGAATTACCTGGCGAACAAGTCCTTCTCGCGCGGTGTCGAGACGCTCGGGGCGGAAGCGTCGATGGCCTTCATCGGGAACACCAAGCATTCCGTCGCGTACATGCTCAAGCATACGGACCTCTTCGAGGAGCTGCCTGAGAAGTATTACGATAGCGCCTTCATCGATCGCCTCCACGCCTACCTGCCTGGCTGGGAGATCGACGTCATCCGGGGAGAGATGTTCGCGACCGGCTACGGCTTCATCGTGGACTACCTAGCGGAAGTGCTGCGCCACCTGCGCGGGCAGGACCGGTCCTTGGACTACCGGGACCTGTTCACGCTGGACGCTTCCATCTCGACCCGAGACCGGGACGGGGTGCAGAAGACCTTCTCCGGCCTGATGAAGCTCCTCTTCCCGGACGGGGGCGCTACCCCGGAGGAAATCCGGGAGCTATTGACCCTCGCGATGGAGGGGCGAAAACGCGTCAAAGACCAGTTGATGCGGATCGACAGCACCTACCCGGAGGTCGAGTTCAACTTCGCCGACAAGACGGGTCGAGTGACGAAGGTGCAGACCCTCGAGGAGCGTGAGCACCCGCGCTGGTATCACCGCCGGAACGTCGAGGAGGTGGGCGAGGCGGCAATCGAGCCGGACTCGCCCCACTTAGATTCGGGCGCGCCCGTTTCCGCGCCGGTCCGGGACGCCCCGGAGGGACGCGATCTGCATCCGCCGGCGGTGCCGGACGTCCCGCGCGGACCCGCGCCCGGTCACGTCACCTTCGTGGAGAACCAGAAGGGGGTGAGCTTCGACGCGCTTCTCGGCCCATGGCTCGACGGGGCGGCGGTGATCACGCTCACGGACCCCTACATTCGGGTCTATCACCAGATGCGCAACCTAATGGAACTTCTCGAAGTCGTGGCGTTGCGCAAGCCAGACGGGGAGGACGTCCAGTTCCAGCTCATCACCGCTCCGGACCCGGACGACATCGAGCGGCAGACGGGATATCTTGAGCAGATCCGGGACGGGATCGCACCCTTGGGCGTGGAGTTTAGCTGGGCCTTTGACGGGACGAGCACAATCCACGCCCGGCACCTCGTGACAGACACTGGCTGGAAGATCCTGCTCGATCGGGGACTCGACGTATTCCAGCGGGCAGACCTGAACAACGGGTTTAGCCCGGCCAACAGGCATCAACGCTTCCGGCAAGTGAAGGCTTTTGAGGTGACCTACCTGCGAGAGGGAGCGGCGGCCCTGTGATCGTATTTGCTTTTCAACGGCTTTGATGAAACCGCGCTCGATTAATATCTTCCTGCTCGACGGCGATCCGAACGGCATTCGGGTGGCGCAGATCTCGATGTCGACGATCCAGGCGATTGCCTTCCGGCGCAACCAGCTTCGGCGGGTTCGTGAAGCTTTCCCCGAGATTGAACGGCCAGGCGTCTACATCCTGATCGGCGCCGACGAAGACGCGCAGGACCGGCAGCTTGCGTATATTGGCGAGTCCGAAGGCGTCGGTGCTCGCCTGTCGTATCACAATTCGAATGAAGCTGGTCGCGATGCCAAGGGCTTCTGGACCGATACGGTGGTTCTGATCAGCAAGGACGAGAACCTGACAAAAAGCCACGCTCGCTATGTCGAGGCCTGCCTTATCCGGGGCGTTGGCAGCAATCCTCGCTGGACCTTGCCAAATTCGCGCACGCCCTCCGACGATGCCGGTAAGCTGCCACTGCCGGATCGAGCCGCAATGGACGAGTTCGTGGACCAGACGAAAACGCTGGTTGGAGCCCTCGGCTGGGATCTCTTCCGCGAAATCCGCGGTCGAGCGCCGGAGCAGATCGCGGAGCGGGAGCTGGCAAGAGCTGACCTCCCCGAAAGCCCTCGGTTTTTCTTCCGTGGTGACGGCTTCGCCGCAGAGATGGAGATCGGGCCCTCCGGAGATTTCGTGGTCACAGCAGGATCGAGGGCAAGGGTCCGGACGACGCGGACGATACCGAGAGGCACGGTCACGCTTAGAAACACCCTCGTCGAGAAGGGCGTTCTCCGAGAGGAAGGCGATTTTCTCGTCTTCACAAGCGCCTATAGTTTCACATCTGCCTCTGCTGCGGCAGCGGCCGTGATCGGCGCGAGCGCCAATGGCCGGATCCTCTGGAAGCTCCCGGATGGGCGCAACTACGCGGACTGGGAGGCAAACCAAGATGCGAGGGAAGCCTCGTCCAGCCGACTTTGAACATTGTGTCTGCTCCGGGCAACCGTGCTGTCAGCAGCTTTGCCGGAGGTCAGCCGACCTTGCAGCCCCAGAAGGACGTGTGATCGGCGGCGAAGTAGCCGTCCGCGACCCGGAAATACCCCTGCAGCTCGACGGTATCGCCC
This sequence comes from Paracoccus maritimus, assembly GCF_025195095.1. GTDB lineage: Bacteria > Pseudomonadota > Alphaproteobacteria > Rhodobacterales > Rhodobacteraceae > Paracoccus > Paracoccus maritimus. Next base: position 52,942 of record NZ_JANAVZ010000004.1, read on the forward strand.
GCGGTGAGCGGGACCATGGTCTGCAGCCAGATCGCAGTGGCGAGCGAGACATGGGTGGCGGAGATTTCGCCGAGGGAGCCGCGGATTTCGGTCGTGCCGTTCAGCACGAGGCGCGCGCGCATGCGGGCCGTGGCGCTGGCGTTGATCTTGTAGAGCAGCGTCGCGCCGAAAAGGTAGGTGCCGTCCACGGGGGCGATGAAGTGGTTGTTCGCGGCGTCGAAGGCCCCCTGATCGTTGGTGTCCGTGTTGTTGAGGCCGATCTTCGTCCAGGTTCCGACGCCGACGTAGTTGTCGTAGTTGGTGTACGCCTTGAACCGCGGCAGCCGAGGCTGGTCGACGATGCCCGTGGCGTTGTCGACGCTCAGCCCGTCGAAGAAGGTGCTGCCGTCGGCCGAGACCGCGAGGCGGAAGCGGTCGGAGCCGAAGAGCCCCACCAGCGCCTTGGTCACGAAGCCGGTCTGCAGCGTCAGGCCGAGATCGTCGCCAGCGGCCTCCTTGTTCATGGTGTAGAACAGATCGCCGGTGCCACCCTCGGCGACGGTCTTCGCGGTCCAGAGTGCCGCGTTCAGCTTGGCCGAGAACGGGTTCGACGCATCCGCCGTCGTGCCGACACCCAGCAGCGCCATGTTCTGCAGCGCCGTGGGCGTGGTGCCGACCCAGTCCGCGCCGTCATAGACCAGCAGCAGGCCCTCGTCCTCGACCCATGCCCGCCACCCGCTCCGCGGCGGCAGACGCAGCCACGCGCCGTCGGTCCAGAGCGCGACGTTCAGGTCCCAGCCCGCCCAGTCGCCCGTCGCGCCCGAGCCGACGATGTAGCGGTCGCCATCGGCGGGAGAACCGGGCGGTGCCGTCAGATCCCGGTCGAGGACGGAGAGCTGGACGAGCCCGTCGAGGATCCGCAGCGCCTCGTTGTGCGTGACGTGCTTCTGGGCCTGCGCCGCGAGGATGTAGGGCAGCAGGAGATGGGTCGTGGCGTCGGACATGGGATGGCCTTCAGAGTATCAGCGTGACGGTTTTCGGCGCGCCCCGCCCGACGAGGGCGGAGAGCTGGAAGATGCGGACGGTGAGGCTGTCGCCGGGACCGAGCGGCGCGCCCCAATCGGCGGTCTGGTGGGCGGCAGTGTAGACGGCGCTGGTGGTGGCCGTGCTCAGGACGCGCTTCACCGTGGCGCCGTCGAGGATCCCGACTTCGTAGGCTTCCAGTTCCTCGGCCAGCGGCACCTCAAGCCCGCCCCAGTTGTCTGCCGCGAGCGCGCGGGACCGGCGGGTCCAGAGGATTGTCAGATCGCCGGGCGTGCGCGGCTTCCGCCATGGCTGCTCGACATGGGCGACAGAGAAGGGCCGCAGTCCGACGCCTTCGGGCGTGAAGGCCTGCGCCAAATAGGTCTCGTCGCTGACCGGGCGGCTGGCCGGGCCGATGCGCCAGTTCCACGGCAATCCGAGATCGGCCTCGGCGATCGGCAGCGTGGCGAGGCTGAGGTCGAGCACAACGACGCGGGCGCCTGCAGGCGCCGGGTTGCCCATGGCGCCCTCGGTGCCGCGCTGACCCCGCAGCAAGCGGGTCAGCCGATACCGGCTGGGCGCCAGCAGCTCCGCCGCCCCCGCCTGCACGATCTCCCAGACCCCCGGCGCGGATTCCACCGCCATCGCATTGGCGCCGCCGAACAGCGTCAGGTCCGTGACGCTCTCCAGCGTGCCAGTCAGCAGGTCGAGGACCAGCGAATTGCCGAGGTCGAAGCGCGACGTCGGGCCCGCGTAGAGGTCAGAGACCAGCGTCCCGATCCGGGCCCGCGTGCCGAAGCTGGTCAGCAGATCAAACCCATCGGTCGCGGGGCTGCGGAACACCGCCATCTCGCCGGGCCATGGTAAGGCGTGTGCCGCGACCAGAGGTCGATGCGCGGGCTGGTCCTCGGTCAGCTGCGGCAGGTCCATCAGCACCGCATCGGGCGCGCCGAACACGACCGCCCGCGTCAGCGACGCCGCGCGGAGATCGCCGGGCGGCAGGTCGTAGGTCGCGCGATCCTGGCGGACCGCCTCGATGCCGCGCGCCTCGGCGTCGGCAATGGAGACGAGCCGAAGATCGACCAGCCGCCCGTCATGGGCGAGCCGGATCGCGTCGGCCGGATCGAGCGCGAGGCGCGAGGGTGGCAATCGGAACGCCGCCGTCTCGCGGCCCACCCACGCCTCCATCAGCGCGCGTCGGCAGCGGCGCTCGGCCTCCTCGGGCGGCACCGCAATCGGGAAGCTCTCGGAGGCGATCCGCGTCGTGTCCACCGTGATGCGTCGCGCCTCGACGAGGGCGGCGTCGTAATCCTCGTCGGCGCGTGCGACCTGCCACTTCAGCGCCTGCGGCAGTTCCGTCTCCTGGCCGCGCGTCAGCTCCAGCACGTCGCCGTCGCTGGCGGCCACAAGATCATCGGGCCCGAGGGTGGCGACGGAGGCCCGGCCGCGCATGACGAAGCGGATCACCCCCTCGGTCTCGACGGCGTCGAAGCCGAAATGCCGCGACAGCGTGGTGATCGAGGCGCGCGGGCTTTCCAGCGCGGTGATGGCGTAGCCCTCGACCGCGCCCCAGAGCCCAGTGACGTCGATGCGATCCTCGGGCAGCCCGGCGCGCAGGCAGAGGTGCCGGACGAGTGCGGCCAGCGACACCGACCCAAGCCGTCCGGTCAGCCAGTGGCCAAGCCGCCAGTTCGCGCCGTCCGTCCAGACGTCGGTCAGCGCCGGGAAGAACGGATAGGGCCGCGCGTCCCATGTCCAGGCGGCGCATTCGGGGACATGCACCATCCGGCCGCCGTAGACCGACGAGAGTGGGTTGTTCGCCGGGGTGCCCCACCAGAGATACGTCGCCTCGAGATAGGCGCGCTGGATCGCGTCATCGCGCCAGCCCCGCGAAAAATGCGGCGTGAAGCTTTCCGAGGACTTCGGATCGAAGAAGACGTTCGGCTGGTTGGTGCCCCGGTCGATGGCCGGGCAGCCGAGTTCGGTGAACCAGATCGGCTTGGACTGCGGCACCCATGCCGACGGCGTTCCGCTCTCGACCCCGCCCGGGCGATTGTAATGCGGGTTCGACCACCAGGCGCGCAGATCCTTGAAACGGAAGACCCACGGCTTGCTGGCGGCACCGTCGGTGATCGGGGTACGGACCTGCGCGGATCGGTCAGCCGCGCTGGCATAGAACCAGTCGAAGCCTTCGCCGCCTGCGATGTTCCCCTGCAGGTAGGCGCGGTCGTAGATCGCGGGCCAGCCGTCCTGCGCATCGGCATGTTCGAAGCCGTCGCGCCAGTCCGACAGCGGCATGTAGTTGTCGATTCCGACGAAATCGATCTCCGGATCGGCCCAGAGCGGATCAAGGTGGAAGAACACATCGCCCGAGCCATCGCCTGGCTGGTGCCCGAAATACTCGCTCCAGTCCGCCGCGTATCCGATCTTGGTGCCGGCACCGAGGATAGAGCGGACATCCGCGAGCAGGTCCCGATAGGCCTGGACCGCCGGATAGGTGGCCGCGCCCGAGCGGATCGTCGTCAGCCCCGGCATCTCGGTCCCGATGAGGAACGCATCGACCCCGCCCGCCGCGGCGCAGAGATGGGCATAGTGCAGCACCATCCGCCGCAGACCCCAGTCGCCCGCAGGCCCGATCCAGGAAACCGTCTGACCCGAGACGCTGAAGCTGGCGGGCGTGGCGGCGCCGAACAGCGCCGCGACCTGGCTTGCGGCCGTGGCGGTCTTGTCCACCGTCCCCGCGAACCCTGCCGCGGGGGAACAGGTGATCCGCCCCCGCCAAGGGAACGCGGGCTGGCCCGTCTCCGCGGCGTTGTCGGAATACGGGTTCGGCAGCGTGTTGCCGGGCGGCACGTCCATCAGGATGAAGGGATAGAAGGTGACCCGCAGCCCGCGCGCCTTCATCTCCTGGATCGCCTGCACCACCGCGAAGTCGGACGGCGTGCCGCCATAGACAGGGCGGTCCTGATCGTCACGGCTGACCAGGAAGGCGTTGGCGCGGCTGACGCCGTTGACCGACCAGCTGGCGGGCGTGGTCGACTTGGCCGACACCTCGACGCCGGGCCGCACCTTGCAGGATCCTGCGCGCAGGTCGTCGCCGAACCACGCCACGACGAGGCTGACGCTCTCGACCGCAGGGGCCATCGCCTGCAGCCGGTCGAGGGCCTCCACCATGTCGGTGGAGTCGGCCAGCGCGTTCAGGTTCTCAGGCACCGTCGCGCCGCCATCGGTCTTGCGGATGGCCTGCGTCGCGTAGGTGAACTCGCCCGAGGCGGGGATCATGGTGACGGCGCGGGTCAGCCCCTCGGCGGTGTCGGGGTCGGCCAGAGGCCGGAACACCTCGAAGGACAGCTGAGGCAGGCGGTTGCCATAGGTGGAAAGCGCCAGGTCCTCGAACACGACATAGGCGGTGCCCCGATAGGCGGGTGTGCTGGCCGCGCCCATCTTCGCGGCGATGAACGGATCGGCCGTCTGCGCCTCGTCGCCGGGATGCCAGCGCCAGGTGACGCCCGAGAGGTCCATCGGCTTGCCGTCGGCCCAGATGCGGCCGATGCCGGTGATCGGCCCCTCGCAGAGCGCGACGGCGAAGCTGGCGTAGTAGAGATACTCGGTCGTCTTGACCTTGCCGCCACCGCCGCCCTTGCCGCCGCCCTGCGTGGTGGTCTTCGTCTCCTCGCGGAAATCCGTCGCCCAGATGATGTTTCCGCCCATGCGCATTCGGCCATAGAGCCGAGGGATAACCGCCCCTTCGGTGGCCGAGGTGATGCGCAGCGTGTCGAGCCGCGCGCCCTCGATGCGCTGCGTGGGCGCCAGCGACGAGATGATCCAGCTGTCGACCACCGAGCCGATGCTGGAGCCGATGAAGCCGCCGATCGTCGCGGCGCTGACACCGAGGATCGCGCCGCCGATGCTGCCGCCAATGGCAGCGCCTGCGGCACCGAGGACAAGCGTTGCCATGGTCGGGTCTCAGCGTTGCGGGAACAGGAAGGCGAAGGCGATGCGCCGCCGCCAGGATTGCGTGAGCGGTTCCTCGATCACGCCGAGCCGCTCGTAGGCGTGGAGGAAGCTGTCGGGCGCGGTCAGGATCCCGACATGCTTGGCGATGGCGCGCGGTTTCACGCGGAACAGGACCAGCGCGCCGGGACCGGCCTCTACGGGAGGCACCTCGATCATCATCCGCCGCGCCCCGTCGGCCAGAACCTCGCGCGGGCCTGTCTCGCCCCAGTCGCGGCTGTAGGGCGGGATCGGGAACAACTCCGGCCCCACCACCTCGCGCCAGACGCCCCGCGCCAGCCCGAGGCAATCGCAACCGACGCCGCGGAGACTTGCCTGGTCGTGGTACGGCGTGCCGAGCCAGGAGCGTGCAATGGCGATGACGCGCGCGGGATCGGCCAATGCGAGGGGTTGCGTCACAGTACGCCTCCCTCGTGCCCACCGTCCTTGGTGGCGTAGCGGAGGACGGCGTCCTGGCCGGGGATGTGCGGGAAGCCGCGGAAGTTGGCGGTGTTGGCGAACTTCGCCCCGCAGGTCTCGATCCGCTTGTCGCAACCCGCACGGATGGTGAAGGCATCGCCCTCGGAGATCTCGCGCACCGGCGCTTCGAGGAGGGTCAGCACGGCGATCCCGTCCGTCACGTCATGGCCCAGCACTTCCGTCTGACGCCCCGCGTTCGCGCCGCTGGTCCATTCTATGGTCCCGAAGGTGAACCAGCCGGAGGCGAACCCGCCGAGACCAGAGGCGGTAAACGCCCGGTCACGCATAAGATCGATCACGGCGCCCGTGCCCTTGAAGGCCGGGTCCTCCAGATTGACGCCGCAGCGCGCGTCCCCGAGCGCGGCGTCGCAGGTCGCCTGGAAGGTCCGCCCAACCGTCTGGCCCAGCACATGCGCGAGCGAGCGTACCTCGGCGACGAACGCTAGCCGCCCGCGCCGGATCTGGCCGATGGCGCCCCGGCGCATCAGAACGCGCTGGCTCGTATCGGCCCAGTTCACCCGCCAGACCTCCACCTCGGCGTTGTCCCAGCGGCCGTCGAGGATGTCGGTCTCGGTGATCCGGTCCGAGGTCAGCACGCCTTCCGCGTCCTGCGCGTCGACGGACAGGTCCGAGCCCGAGCGGACCTCGGACGCCGTGAGCCCGCTCTCGGGCTCGAAGTCCGTGCCGTCGAAGCTCAGCGTCCGGTCGTGATCCGTGAAGCCGAAGGTCACGCCGTCGGCGCGGGCGATCCGCCAGCACCAGCCGAGCGTGGTCGTGCCCTCGTCGAGATGGGCTTGCAGCACGGGTGAGAGGGACTTCATCGGCAGGTTCCCGTCATGCGGTCGTCGAGATCGGCGATCCAGTCCGCCCATGCGGGCGGAACCGCGGCGACCGTCTCGGCGGGTGGTCGGGCAAGCCGCGCCTCGGCATAGGAGGCACAGCCCGCATCACCAGCGCCCATCGTTGCGGCGCAGCCGCTCAGCAGGATCGCCAGCACCGCGGCCATCGCGAACCGCGTCACGCCCCCGCTCGACACGCTTGTTCGTGTCTTCCATCGCATCGCGTTCCGCCTCCCGTTTGCCCGCGCGCTTCCCCTCCGCGCGGCCCCAGAGCCGGCCGAGCACCACGCCCCCGACCGCACCCAGAACCGCGACCAGCCAGATCAGGAATTCAGCCATCGTCCCGCTCCCCGCGCGCGGCGGCGACGCAGAGAGCGACGACGAAGACACCGAGGCAGCCGCCCACGATCAGACCCGCGAGGAACTCAAGCATCGCGGCGGAACCCGCGCTCGATCCGGTCGCGCAGGCCGATCAGGCCCAGACCGAGGAACATCAGCCCCGCGGGCGACGCGTCGCCCGAGCCGGCAAGCAGCGCGACGAGGCGAGACAGTTCGGCGAACGGACCGGTCGCGGGCAGCGCGAGGGAGGCGATGCCCGTGAGCATGGCGAGAAGTCCCGCCCACCAGGTGAGCGAGTTGGGTCGGACGTAGCGCATGAGTCAGGCCCTCCGGATCAGCGTGGAGAAGAAGGTGGCCAGCCGAACGAGCCAGCCGGACGGCGCGTCGGGCGCAGGATCGAGGACCGGTGGCCTCGGCAGCGGCGACCGCCGTAGCAGCTCCAGCGCCTCATCCTCGGTCAGTCGGCGGATCGGCCGCGAGAAGTCCACGCGGCCCGTGCGATCCACGGACCAAACCGGGATGGTTCCGCCGGGATAGCGGCCATGGCGGAACAGGTCGCGCTCGGCTTCGCGGCGGGGGATGATCGAGGCCGGTCGCCGCCAGTTCAGAAACGCGTCGGCAGCCGCAACGCGATTTCCGGCATTGAGGTGCCGGGTCAGCGCGGCGCGGGCGATGCCGCCGGTGTTGTAGTGGAAGCTGACCAGCGCATCGAACTCGTGCGGCGCCAATGGCACCTTCACGGTGCGCAAGACGGCGGCTTCGTAAGCAGCCAGGTCGGCCCGAAAGACCCGGAACGCCTCCCGGATCCCGGCATCGAGATCGGCGGGCATGCCGCGCGGCATGGTGGCCGGATCGGGCGACCCGGCCGCGGCCGTGTGGCCGATGCCGAAGGTCCAGACCTGTTTCACATCGAGATAGGGCCCGGGCACGAGTCCTTCGTGCCGGACGAGGGCCAGCAGGCCCCGGTCGGTCATGTGCATGGGATTACCGGAGAAGCGAGAGGATCAGGATCAGTGCCGCGACGGCGAGGCCGATGCGCAGACGATGGGCGAAGGCCGCTCTTGGGTCGGCCGGATCGCAGCGGAGGGAGCGCGCGAGGCGGAGAAGTTCATTCATCGCCGTCGCCCTGCTTGGCGCGGCGCAGCCGGGCGAGCAGCATCTCGATGAAGGCCGGCCCGAAGACGCCCACGAGATAGGCGGCGGACCCCGCCGCCCCGCCTGCGGGGATCGCCTCGGGCGGCAGGCTGAGCCAGGCGGTGATCACGGCCATGGAGAGGCTGCCCATCCCGGCCGCAATCAGCCCGCCGAGCAGGATATGCCGGAGAGCATCGCGCAGATGCATCTTCGTTGTCAGCGCGTTCGTGGCCCCGCCAAGCGCGCCCCAGGCAGCGAGGATCACGGCGGTCGAGGCCGCGAGCTCGCGCAGCACGGCCGCGACAAAGCTGCCGGTGTCGTTCATCGGCGGATCTCCAGAAGCGGAATGGAGGTGATCGAGCCGAGCCGCTCGAGGTCGAGCGTCACGTCGAGCACGTCGGTGTCGAAGCGGACCGGCACGTCGAACTCGAACCCCGAGGTGACGGCGACGCCCTCGGCGGGCGCGGCGCTGAAGGTGACGATGCCGGTGGCGGTGTCGACCGACCAGCCGGAGGGCTGCTCGACCCCGGCGAGCGCGATGCGCGCAGTTCCGGTCACCGGCTTGGCGATGGCGCGCGTCCAGGATTGCGCACCCGAGGCGTAGCGCTTCACCAGCTGGAAGGCGGTGGTCGCGCCGTCGCCGGTGCCGATCGACTGATCGGTGGGCGATGGCGTGCCCGACGGCAGGCAGGACTTGTGGTCGCCCCAGTCCTTGAACCGGAAGCTATGCAGGCGACCGTTCCGCGCTTCGAAGAAGGCCACCACCGCCGCCAGATCGTCGGCGCGGCGGATGCCGTAGGCGACATCGTAGCGGCGGCGCGAATTGGCCCAGCTGGCGTTCCTCTCCTCGTCGCCAGAGGCGAGCTCGACGATCTGGGTGCGCCGCTCCGGCCCGCCCCGCGCGCCGCGACTGATGTTGTCGGGAAACCGGACCTCGTGAAACGCCATCACATGCCCCTCCGCCCGAGCGAGACCGCACGGGCGATGTCTGCCGCGACCTGCGTGCGGGACTGCCGGAAGCTCTCGGCGTCACGCGCCATGATGGTGACGTTGACGCCGCCGCCCCCGCCGTAGCTCTGCGCCTCGCGCCGCGACAGCACGCGTTCCCCGCGTTGCAGGATCGCGGGCACCTCGTCGTGGCGGAGGCCCGCCATGCCGCCGCCATGCATCCGGGGCGCGGCGGCGAAGGCCATGGCCGGAACCAAGCGCGAGGGCCCCGCGGACCCCACCATCCCGCCCGCATGCAGGACGTCGGCGAAGATGCCGCCCGCCCCGGCAAACACGCCGGAGAGCGCATTGGCGATCGGCCCGAGGATGAACCGCCGCGCCGCGAGCTGGGCGAGATCGGCCAGCAGCGAGGTGACCAGGTCGCGGAAGTTCAGCTTGCCGGTCTTCACGAACTGGCCCACCGCGTTCTCGGCCGACTGGAAGGCGCCGACGAGGCTCTGGCCGATATCGCCGCCGATGTCGCGGGCCTTGCTGGAGTAGTCCGACAGCGCCGCAGTGACCGCCTGCCACCCGGTGACGGCGGCCTCGGTCGCGGGCTCCGCCGCAGCGGCGGCAGCTCCGGCCGCTGCGCCTGCACCCGTGGCGGCGCGTCCGGCATCGCCGAGCGCCGTCTCCAGCCGCTCGGCAGCACCCGTGGCCTCGGTCAGCGCATCGGCACTGGCCTCGTCGGTACCGCGCACGGCATCGCGAAGCGCCTGCCAACTTTCAAGCGGCGCGCGAGCCCCTTCGGCCAGATCGCGCGCGGCGCCCCGATAGAGGTTGGCGGACTCGAGCGCCCGGTTTGCCGCCTCGGCCAGGCCGAGATCGGGCGCGGTCAGCGGGTTGTCCTCGAAGGCCCGGTCGAACGCCGCCTGCGCCGCCGTGGTGGCGGCACTGGCCGCGCCCGCGAAGCGGTTCTCGATCTCGCCGAGGTCGAGGTCGGGCACCAGCGAGATGCGCCGCTCCGATCCGAGCGCTTCCAGCCCCTGGTTGATGCCGCCGATGAAGCCGTTGATGCGCGAGACCACCCCGTTCAGCATCGCCTCGACGCCATCGACCAGGCTGTTTGCGGCCTGGAACGCCAGATCGCCGATGGCGGCGGGCAGCAGGCCCCAGATCGCCTTGATCGCCTCATAGGCGCCCTCAAACGTGTTCGCGGCCGTGTTGCCGAAAGCCACCATGCTCTCGATGGCGCTCTGCATGCCCGACGCGGCGTCCGCCTTCAGGTCGAAGAACATCGCCGTGGCGGCAGCACCGGCCGCAGCAGCGCCCATGCGGATCCGCTCCCAGACCTCGACGGCGAGGTCCTTCAGGAGCGACATCGCCTCGCCGAAGCCGCCCGCGCCGGACACGAGCCGGGTAAACTGGTAGACGAGCTCGCCCGCGCCGACGATCAGCGCGCCGATACCGGTGCGGATCAGCGCGCCGCGCAGGACGACCAGCGCCGTGGCAAGACCCCGGACCGAGAGCGCCGCGGCGGCCATGCCGGCGACCCAGCGTCCCGCGAGGAAGGTGGCGAAGGTGGCAGCGTAGGTCGTCAGGCGGCCGATGTTGTCGAAAAGCCCACGGATCGCGATGCCGAGCGGCCCCGTGCGGCTGGCGACCGCCGCCATGGCATCCGCGACGGCTTCCAGCGCAGGCGCTGCGGCGACGGCAAGCTGGTTCGAGAGCCCGCGCCAGATCAGCCCGAGGCGCGAGATCGCGTCGTTCGTCCGCTCGATCTGGTCGGCATCCTGCTCCGAGACCACGACCCCGAAAGCGAGCACGTCCTCGGTCGCCTGGCGCAGCGTCGCCGTGTCGATCCGGCTCATGGCGATGGAGCCTTCCTCGCCGAAGAGTTGACCTGCGACGGCCGCGCGCTCGGCCGCAGGCACGAAGCTCTCGATGGCGGCGTTGATCGCGCCGACGCGCTGGTCCAGCGGCAGCGCGATCAGGTCGGTGGCGGATAGGCCCAGCCGGTCGAGCGCGTCGGCGGCAGGACCGGTCCCGGCGGCCGCCTGGCTGAGACGGCGCGTCAGATCCTTGGTCGCCTGCTCGATCCCGGACATGGACACGCCCGCAAGCTCTCCCGCACGCTCCAGCGTCTGGATCGAGGCGACGGTGGTGCCGAGCGACTGCGCGAGCTTGGCCTGCGCATCGACCGTCTGCAGCCCGGAGCGGATCATCGCCACGCCAGCGGCGGCCGCAGCCGCCACGGCGGCAGCGGCGGCCACGCGCACCCGGCGCGAGAAAGCCGCGAGCCGGGCGTTTGCCGCCTCCATTTCCCGGCTCAGCCGTCCGAAGCCGCGCGATCCGGCTTCGCCCACACCTTCCAGTTCGGCGCGCACCTGCCGTCCGCCCACGGCCGCGAGGCGGACGGACACTCGCTTTTCAGCCATCGGTCAGAGTCCTTGCTTTCGCCGCATCGGCGTCTTACGTTTCCGCCATCGATCAAGTGAGGGTATGACCATGGCCGAGACCGCGACCCTGTCCTCGAAGTTCCAGATCTCGATCCCTAAGGCGATCCGCGCAGCGCAGCACTGGGAGGCCGGGCTGACCTTTGCCTTCATCCCGAAAGGCACGGGCGTCCTGCTGGTCCCGGTGCCCAAGCGGGAGGCGCTGAAGGGGCTCGCGCGCGGCGCGTCCGCCACCGATTATCGCGACCGGACGGATCGGTTCTGATGATCCTCGTCGACACGTCGGCGTGGATCGAGTGGCTCATCGGCTCGCCGACCGGCGAGAAGCTGTCCGAACATCTGCCCGAACAGGCCGAGTGGCTCGTACCGACCATGGTCCAGCTCGAGCTGGCGAAATGGCTGACACGCGAGGTCGGCGAGGACAAAGCCGATCAGGTCATCGCCTTCACGCAGGTCTGCCATGTGGTGCCGCTCGACACCGAGATCGCGCTGGCGGCGGCGGAGGCGTGCCGGGAGCACAAGCTCGCGACTGCCGACGCAATCATCTTCGCAACCGCCCGCGCACAGGGCGCGACGCTCCTGACCTGCGACGCGCATTTCGAGGGACTGCCCGGCGTCACGCTGATCGAGAAGATCAAGGCCTGACCCCCGGGCCACCATTCGCGCTCAGCTCCTCGTTCAGCTTCCGGACCATCACCGCTTCGATGACGGGCAGCAGTTCGGCCATGGCCAGTGGCGAGACCCCGAGCGCGTCACCGAGCGCCAGCGCCGCTGACATGTCCCAGCCGATCACCGCGCCGGGCAGCACACGAAGTTGGCCGCCGAGACGGCCGACCAGGTCCCAGACCTGCCAACCCTCCGGCGTTTCCGGACGGTTCAGCCGCGCCGGGCAGTCCGGGCAGGCTTGCGCGCTGGCTCCGCAGGGTTCGCAACCCTCGCAGTAGCGGTCGCCCCCGCCGAAGGACCATTCGGCGAGAGCGCGGAGGCGTTTTTTTCCTGCTCCAGCAGCAGACCCTTCGAGACGTAGGTCAGCTGGAATGCCTCGAAGATCGGCCAGACGTCGAGCAGGGCGTCGATGGAATCGGGGCTGGGATCGATCGGCTTCCCGTCGGCGTCGCCTATGCCCTCCCAGGCGAGCACGGCCCGCCGCGCCAGTGCTTTCGCGAAAGCCACGGCGCGTTCCTCGTCCGAGGCCTCATCGGGCACAGCCTCGACGGCGGGATCACTGCGGGTCGCCACCATCAGCGCGGTGGTCAGCGGGCGGAGCTGCACCCGGACGCCGGGCGCAAGGTCATGCCATCGCGGCGCGTTGGTCAGGTCGAGCGTCAGCATCAATAGGTCTCCACATCGTTCACGAGGGTGGCGGTGCACATCCGGCCGACGACGCTGTCGCGGGCGGCCTGCCAGTCGAAGGTGGCCTGGACGCCCTGCGGCCCGGAGATCTCGATGCGCGGGCGCGGCAGGTAGACGGCGTGCACCGTGAAGGTGAAGCTCTCGCCCGAGGGCAGGACATAGGCGAATTCCATCTCGCAGGCCTCGCCGTTGATCGCCTGCGTCACCAGCGTCTGGTCGGCGAAGCGCACCTCGATCCGGCCGGTGAGCGCGGCGATGGACGGGTCCGCCCCGTCGATGCGCCCGTCCGAGCGGATGGTCTCGATCCGGTCGAGGTTGTTGGCATAGGTGATCTCCGCGGAGACCACGTTCCCGAGCGCCGTGCCGTTGCGCGTGATCGACCCGTTGAAATGCCCGAAGCGCTTCAGCTCGAGCGCCGCCGGTGTTCCGGCGCCGGTGGTCGTGCCCACCGTCTCGCCCTGCGCCACCAACCGCGCAGTGGCGGTCAGCAGGCCCGAGCGCTGCATCTGCCAGGTGATCTGGTCGAGCACGCAGCCGGAATACATCGCGTAGCGCGGCACCTCCGGCATGCCGGTCTCGATCGACATCGAGGGAAGCGTCCAGGACCCGGACTGGAACTCGTGGCTGTACGGCGCCTCCGCGCCCGTGGTCGTCGGCGCGCCGAAGGCCGCCTTCAGCCAGAAGCCGAAGGCCTCGGCGTCGAGCGGCACCACGACATCGCCATCGGCGGTCACCGCATCCTTGATCGGCGTCAACGGATCGCGGCCATAGCCCAGCAGTTCGGAGTTCAGCAGCGGCTGCTCTGCCCCCAGCGAGGTGCTGGCGAAGGGCATGCGGGTGAAGCCGCTCGCGGGCGGCGTTCCATAGGTCGTCTCGAACGCAAGCGCCATCAGCGCCCGCGCCCCCTGGGCTCGTGCCATGTTCGTCTCCTATCGTGAGAGAAGTCAGCCGAGCGGGTCGGCCGTTGAATAGTGCAGAACCACCGGGATCACGGCCGCCTTCAGGGTGGCCGCGCCCTCGACAGGCAGATCGACGGGCTGCGGCGCCTCGGCCTCCACCCAGTCGCAGAGCCCGCCCATCGTGCGGTCCGCGGCGAGTACTGCGCCGATGTTGGCGGTCAGCGTGTCAAAGACGGCGTTACGGTCGGCGCCCTGAACGACCGCCTCGATCTCGGCCCGGTGCTGGTAGTGATAGCGTAGTGGCGACAACGTCACTTCGGGCTCCCCGGGCTCGCCGTCGCGCAGGATCAGCAGGCCCTCGGCTGGCACGCGCTCGGGCAGCATATCGCCGCGCAGGGCGGTGGCAGGCAGCGCCGAGAGCCGCTCGTGCAGCGCGGCGAGGATGGTTTCGCGGGGGGTGGGCATTTCCTGTCCTCATTCAGGCCAAGACGGCAATAAGTCTGAGTTTCTTTTCCATCAGCGAGTTCCGCTGCTAGTCTTGTTCAGACGCTTCCCGAATCTGGAGCCTAATCATGTATTTCCTTGCCCGATCCGCGACCCGTGTTTTCGCACTGTGCTTGGGAGCGATGCCTCTCGCAGTTCTAGCCGCCCCCCCTGAATGGCTACCGGCTGGCATCACACTGCCAGAGCCGCACGCCGTGCTGATGGACCAGAAGATCGGCTCGAATACCCATCTACTCCAGATTGTTGTCGAGACGGACCCGACGCCCATGTTCGCTGATTGGCAATCAGCGCTTGTGGCCGCCGGCCATGATGTCAACGACAGCATGATGTTCGACGGTCGGCTGCTTTTTTCGAGCTCCGAGGTAGAATCCGGCCAGATTGCCGTTCAATCGTTGGATGAGGCAGAGTTCATGATCCAGATCGACATGACCATGGTACCTGACTGAACAATGGCTGGATGCCAGTTGATCAGGTGATCCTCATCCGGATCTGTTGGTCAGCCAAGCCGCTTATCTACCCACTTCTCCACGATCAGCCCCGGCACACTGTCCAACGCCCGGTCCGCATCCCGTGCGAGATCCAGCCGCTTCGGCAACTTGACCTGCGGCACCAGCAGGAAGATCGGCGCGGTGACCTTTCCGCGCCCGGTCTTCGAGCGCGACACCACCGCCTGACCCTTCGTGTTCAGCCGTCCCTCCGCCACCAGCAGGCTTGGACCCGTCCGTCGATAGACGAACCGCAGGCGCAGCCCGCGTCGTCGTTCCCATTCGCCGGGGGTGATGCGGCCGCCGCGCAGGGATTTGCCTGCGGCGGGCAGCGGGATCGCCAGCCAGAACCCGTTTTTCGAGCGGATCAGCGGGCCGGTGTCATGCGAGCCGACGATGACGGGGGCCTTGGACCAGACCAGCGCCGCCGCGTCCATGCTCTCGCCTGATCTCGGGAAGTTCTGGCTCCGGATCGAGTTGGCCAGCCGCGGGCCGAGCCCCGCGCCGGTGATCTGCAACCGCCACGCCGTCTTCAGCCCGGTCCCGGCCTCGCGCATGGCGGCCGTCACCGCACGTTCGCCCGCCGCGACCTCGGCCGCCATCATCGCGACGATGTCGGGATCGATGTCGAGCTTCAGTTTCATTGCGGTCATGCCGGGCGCAGATCGACGGTCCAGACCAGCCGCTCGCGGTCGCGGACCGGCTCGCCCTGGATGAGGAAGGCCTCGCCATCGATCTCGATGCGGTCGCCGGGGCGCGGGTTCGCCACCTCGGCCACGCGCAGGTCGATCCGGGTGGTCTCCGACCAGAGCCGCGCATCGCCGAAGTCGGTGACCGTGTCAGCGCGCCGGGCGACGACGCGCACCAGCACGGGCGCGCCGCCGTCGGCGATGTAGACCGCGTCCCAACCGATGTTGGGATCGGCGAAGAGCGCACCCACGGCGGCGGCGAAGGCGCTCATCAGAACGTCGCGTTCAGGCGCACCCGGCCGATAGTGTCGCCCGCGCCGCTCGCCACCGCCTCGACGGCCACGCCGATCAGGGTGTTGTCGGTCGCGACCGTGGTGCAGCGCTTGTTGGTGTCGTCCCAATAGACCTTGGCGCCGACGGTCCAGGCCTGCGAGCCGACCTTGGTGATGTCGAAGACGCCGACGAGTGCGGTCTCGACGGGCTCGCCGAGGGCGGCCGCGCCAGCGGCGACGCCGAATATGGAGGCGACGAGCAGGCCATCGCCGGAGGCGACGGCATAGGGCGCGGTCAGGGTGATGGTGTTGCCGGGCTGGACGTAGTTTTTCATGGGGGTGATCCTCGTGGAAAGACGAAGGGCGGCCCTTGAGGACCGCCCGTGTGTCAGGGTTCAGCATGGGGTGCGGGGTTACGCGCCCGGATTCTTGTAGAGGCCGCGCCAGTCGATGGCCTTGGCGCCGAAGTCGAGGCGGCACTTGATCTCGACGCCGTCGACGTCGAAGCCGTTGCGCGTCTCGATGTAGGCGCCCTGCTGACCCTCGAGATAGGCGTACTCGATGGTGTCGATCTGGTTCGGGCTGGCGGCCAGATACCAGGCGGTCTCGCTGGCGGCGTCGAGCCGTGGCTCGCTGATCGGCGC
The DNA here is from genome assembly GCF_025195095.1 of Paracoccus maritimus. Classification (GTDB taxonomy): domain Bacteria; phylum Pseudomonadota; class Alphaproteobacteria; order Rhodobacterales; family Rhodobacteraceae; genus Paracoccus; species Paracoccus maritimus. The sequence goes on from NZ_JANAVZ010000004.1 coordinate 68,958, forward strand.
GAGCGTGCGGATCGATTGCGGCACGACGCTGGACGTCGCGGCGGGCACCAGGTTCTGCGCGACCAGCTGCTCGGCCTTCAGCTCCAGCGAGGCGGGCACGATCAGGAAGGCGGGGCGGACGTTCAGCACCGTCTTCTTGTCGAGGCCCGTCTGCTTGGCCATAGCGGCGCGGGCCGCACCGACGCTGCCGACATCGAGCGCCGTGCCGGTGCCTGCGAGGTTCTTGTGGGTGGTGTGGAACAGCGCGTTGCCGTCGGCCATCGCCGGGTTGGCGGTGATGATCCCCCAGACCACGTCCGACTCCAGCTGGGCGATGGAGTTGCCGTACATCGCCGGGATCCGGGTGAAGGCGTCCAGATCGTCATTGATCAGCGTCTGGCGGGTGATCGCAACCACCCGGCCATAGGTCTTGACCTTGTAGCTCTCCTTGCTCTCGCCGAGCGTACCGCGCTTGAACTCGCCGCTCTCGCCGACTTCCAGCAGCTGCGGCGCCTCGCCGAGCTGCACGCGGTGCATCGCCTTGAAGTCGGTCGCCAGCACCTGGCGGCAGAACAGCATGAAGGTGCGGGGATAGGCCTCGTAGGCCTGCCGCAGGGTCTTGTTGGTGACGGCCGACAGGATCTCGGGGAAGTCCGAGGTCGAGTGCAGCGCCCGCGTCGCCACCTCGTCGCGCGACAGGCCGCGCGTGTTCACCCCGGCATTGCCGAGGCTTTCGCGGGCAAGTTCCAGCAGCGTCATGCCGCGATACTGGCGTGCGGCGTCCTCCAGCTGGAACAGCGTCGGGCTGTAGCGGTGCAGCAGCGCGTTCGCCACCGCGTCGCGGCGGGTGATGCGCTCGTCGCGGCCGCCGAGAGGGACGGAGACATGCGGGAAGGTCCGGGTCTCGTCCGATTTCGCGGCGACCTGATCAAGGATGAGGCGGCGGGACTCGTCGACGCTGACGCCGCGTTTCACCAGATCCTCGGCGAAGCCGCGCTCGAGGTTCAGGCGGCCCGCGAGATCGTAGATGGTGGAGACGCGGTCGCGCTCGGCCTCGCGGGCGCGGGTGGCGACCGCTTCGGTGTCGGGCGCCGGCGTTGCCTGCGTCTTCGGCTGCGCGCGCGTCTCGCTGGCTGCGACCTTCGGGTCGGGCGCAGCCGCATTCGGCTCGGTCATGGTGGTGTCCTCGGTTTCGACCGGCTCGGTCGGCTGGGTGGTGGCGGGGGTTGCGGCGTCGCGCGCCGGGGTCTGGGTCTTGTCCGTCATCGGGGATGCTCCTTGCGGTGTGGGGGCGTCCCGGCGGTGGAGGACGCAGTCGTGAAGGGGATGCTGGGCGCGGAAGCCCGCTGCCGGGTCTGCTCCGACGGCGACGGCGGAAACCTCGAACGGCGTCCAGTCCACCGCGCGCCAGAGCTCGCGGGCGGCCTCGGGCTTCGAGACCTCGAAGCGGTGGACCTGGTAGCCGATGGAGACCGCGCGGATGTGCCCGGCCTGAATGTCGCGCCAGATCGGCTCGACATCGGCGCGCTCGCTGATCCGCACCAGGGCGATACCGCGGCCGTTCTCGATCCGCGCCGAGCCTGGCACGACCGAGCCGATCACCGCGTCTAGCGTGTCGAGCTCGTGCACCTTCAGGAACGGCGCGCCCGCGTTCAGCCGGTCGAGCCGCACATGGGCGGGGTCGAGGCTCAGCTCCTCGTCGTAGGGCTCGCCGAAAAAGGTGGCACGGCGGACGCGGGCCCCGGCCGACCAGACCACCTCGACGGTGCGGCTGTCGGCATCAGCCGTGTTCGGCGCAAGCTCCGCCGACCGGCGCATGGCCGGCAGTTCGATCATCGTGTCCATGAAGGTCAGTCCTGTTGGTCGGCCTGCGCCGGGTCATTGTCCGCGTCGGCGGCCGGTTCGTCGTTCGCCGGATCGCTAATCTGCGCGCTGCCGGTCTTGGTCACCCGCCGCGGATCGCTGTCGAGCACCAGCCCCAGCGCATCGAGCTTCGCGTTGGTCGCGGCGATCTCGGCCAGCACGGCGTCCGGGTTGCGGCCCTGCCGGGCGATCACCTCGGCCAGCGTCATGGTGCCGGAGCGGATCGACAGCAGGTTCGCCATCGCGTCCTTCTGCGGATCGACCGCCTCGAACTTCGGCGGCGACCATTCGACCGGCACGATCGGCGACGGGATCTGCCCCGCCGCCCATGCGGCTTCCGTGAACCAGCGCCAGACCGGGGCGCAGAACATCGGAATGAACAGCTGCCACTGCACGGCGTCGATCTGGCGGCGGAACTCCACGAGCCCCGCCCGGATCGAGGAATAGTTGACCTGGCTGAGATCGCCGGTGAGCAGCTCGTAGGGCACGCGGAACCCGGCCGAGATCGTGTGCAGGCTCGCCCGCTTGTATTCGCCATAGCCGCCGGTGGCCGACGGCTGGTTGAAGCGGATGTCCTTGCCGCCACGGGCATAGGCGATCAGCCCCGGCTCGAACTGCTCCACCCGGTTGCCGTCGGCATCGACCACGGAGGGTGCGATGCCCTGCTGCGCCTCGTCGTCGCCGAACACGATGGCGGTGACGCAGGCCTCGGTCTTCTTGCGGACCAGTTCGGCCACCTCGTAATCGTCGAGATCGCGCAAGCTGCGGATCACCGGCGCGCCCCAGGGAACGCCGCGCGCCTGCGTGCGCTGCTTCTCGTAGACATGGGCGATCTCGGTCGCCGGGACCGGGCGGCTCTGCAACCCGTTCTGCAAGGCGCCATAGGCGTCGCCCGGATGCTCCGCGTGCAGCCAGTAAGCCCGGCGCTTGCCGACCGGGTCGAACTCAATCCCCTGGACGAGGCGACCTGCGCCGAGGGCGCCGGACTTGGTGGCGTCGAGAAAATCGGCCTCGAGCACCTGCAGTTGCAGCGGCACCGGAAGACCGTCGCTCACGCGCCGCATACGGCGGCGCACCAGCACCTCGCCCGCCTCGACCATCTCGCGGCAGATCAGCGTCTGCAGACCGTAGAAGTCGAGCTGACCGTCGGCATCGCAGTCGGCTGTCCAGCGTTCGAACAGCGCATCGACCTTGCGGTCCAGCGCCTCCTCGCCGCTGGCGGCGCGCGGCATGATGCCCGCCCCGATGATGTTGTTCACCAGAACCGCCACCGCCTTGGCCGCATGCGGATTGTTGCGCACCAGATCGCGCATCCGGTCGCGCAGAAGCGCCCCGGCGACGCCGATCTCGGTGTCGGCGGAGGACCCCGGCGCGCGCCAGCCCTCGGTCCTCCGCCCACGCGCGGCCCCGTCATAGCCACGCGTCAAGGTCTCGAAGGCCTGACGGGCCAGCACGCGCCTGGCGGCGGCCCGAGGGGCGACGGAGGCAATGGCCCTATCGAACCAGTTGGCCGACATCACCGATCCCCGCGCGAGAAGCCCGCCAGCCCCGCCATCGGCAGCGGCCGGGTGGCCCCCGCGATGGCGCGCTCGATGGTGCGGATGCGGGCGAGCAGATCCTCGGCCGAGCCGTAGTCCACCGACTTGCCGTCATAGCTGACACGGGTCGTGCCGCTGGCATAGGCCCTGCGCAGCGCCGAGAGCTCGGTTTCCGTCCAGTCGGTCATCTTCAGAACCATCCTCCACGCCGCCCGAGCCAGTCGGAGCGGCGCTTGCCCTGCGGGGCCTGTCCCGGCCGGTTGATCTGCCCGGCGGGATCGGTGTCGTTGGGGGCCGCCCCGAGTTGATCCTCGAGGTCGCGCCATTTCTCGTCGGGCCAGCGATCCGCGCCCGCGATCCAGGCGGCGGCGCGGGCATAGACCCGGCAGTCCAGCGCCTCGTTGCGCTCGCGCAGCTTCTGCCATTCCAGCCGGGCGAAGCCGCGCTTCGTGCGCACCGTGACCAGCTGCTCGGCCACGAACTGCTTGAGCCATTCGTTCTCGACCCAGTGCGGCAGATGCACCGACCCGGGCGGGAATGCCGCCCCGTCGGCCATCTCCTCGTCGGTCGGACGGGCCAGCCGGAGGAAGCGGTAGGTCTCGGCCTTGAAGGTCGAGACCGCCACGGTCCAGAGCCGCGCCCCGCGCCGCAGCCGCTTGCCGCCCTCGGTTGCATCGACGAAGGTTGGCCCCGACACCGGGCTAGAGCGGTTGAACCCCTCGACACCTTTGACCGGCGACACCTGCCCAAACCCTTGCGCCCGCGACCAGGAATAGACCGCCGGGGCCTCGTAGCCGGTGTCGATCGCGAGCCGCGCGATCCTGAGATGCGCGCCGCGCTCGTGCGGCCAGCTTCGATCCAGCAGCGCGGTCAGCTCCGACCACGCGTCGTGCCGATCCGGGCCGCCCTCGATGACGACGTGATCTACGAGCCAGGACTCAAGTCCGCGCCCCCATGCCCAGACATCGACCTCGATCCGGTCCTTCTGGACGTCGGCCCCGGCAGTCAGGAACAACCCGCCCGCAGGCACGGTGCCGGATGTCCAGCGCTCGCGCCGCTCGTAGAGCCGCTGCCAATCCGGGGCTTCGCCGCTCTCGACCCATGTCTCGCCAAGGATGGTGTTGCGGAATGCCTTGATCGCCTCGTCCGACCCTTGGGCCGCCTCCCAGCCGCGGGCGATGCGCGTCCAGCTGAGCCAGCCGATCGGCGAATAGAGCGCCGAGAGGTGATACCCGACCGTGGTCGGATCGGCGGCGGTAGCGGTCGCCCGCCATTCGCCGCCCTCCAGCATCGCCGTCTTGTGGTGTTCCGCGATGGCTGTCTCGCAGCCCTCGCAGTGATATTCCGCCGTCTCCGGACGACCCTTCTGCCAGCGCAGCCGGTCGAATTTCAGCCACTGCATCGCCCCGCAATGCGGGCACGGCACGAAATACCGGCGCTGGTCGGACGCCTCGTACTCGCGCTCGATCCGGCTCAGCCCCCGGATGGTGGGGGTCGAGACCAGGAAGACCTTTCGCCGATGCGCGAAGGTTAGCGACCGCGCCTCGGCCAGCGTGACCGGATCGCCTTCCTCGTCGGCCGAGGCCGGATAGGCGTCGACCTCGTCGAGGAAGATGTAGCGCGCCGGGGTGGAGCGGAGCCCGACCGCCGAGTTCGCGCCGGTCATGATCAGGATGCCGCCCGCGAATTCCTTCGACAGCATCGTGTTGCCCGCGTCGCGCGAGCGCGCGGGCTTCACCCGCTCCCGCAGCTCGGGGCTCTCGTCGATCAGCGGGTCGATCCGCTGGCGCGAGTTGCGCTTGGCAAGTTCCACGGTCGGCTGCACCGCCAGCATCGGGCCCGGCGCCTGGTGGATGGCGAACCCGATCCAGTTGTTACCGGCCTCGGTCGCGCCGACCTGCGCCGCCTTCATGAACACGACCCGCTGCGTGGGATCGCCGGGCGACAGCCGGTCCATGATCTCGCGCATATAGGGCGTGCGCACCGTCCGGTACCGCCCAGGCTCGGCCGAGGCGCGGCCCGAGAGCATCCGGTGCCGGTCCGCCCATTCCGAGACGGTCAGGTCAGGGTCAGGCCGGAGCCCGTTGCCCCAGGCGCGCAGGATCTCGCCCGCGCCCTCGAAGTCCGTCAGGCCATCGCCACTCTCATCGGAAGTCGGGCCGGACCTCGGCGAGTTCGTCGAGGTGGGCGCGTACATGTTTCTCCAGGACCTTCTGCATCGCGGCTGGCTCCACTGTGATCTGTTGGCCCGTCGCGTCGCGGCACGAGGCCGAAAGCTCGGCCGCCATCAGCGCCGCGGCGCGTGCAGGCCAGTTCACCCATGCGTCCCGTTCCTCCCGTGCCAGCCGGAACACCAGCGCCAGCGCGCGGGCCCGCTCGATCAACTCCCCCTTCAGCTTCTGGAGCCGGATGCGCCGCTCCTGCGCCTTCAGCACCTCGTTCGCGGTCTTCGCCTGTAGGAAGGTCGTGCCGCCGCCGATGGCGGGGACCGCCAGACCCTGTTCGCGCAGGGTATCGCCGACGGCCGCTACCGCCGCCTCGGGGACGGGTTTCAGCTTCGGCGCGGGCGGCTTCCTCGTCTTCGACGGGTCCGTCGTCTCGGCACGCCTGGCGTCGCTGGCCGCCGCGTTGATGCTGCCATCGGGATAGAGGACCAGCCGCTCGGCCGTCTTCGCCTTCTGGATCGCACCCCGCGACAGCCCGACATGGGCGGCGTACTGGCGCTCGCTCATGCCCTGCATCGACGGCTCCGATTATCATTCAGATTCATGTGCTTATCGAGTTGATAAGCCTCGCCACCGGAGCGAACGTCACCCCAACGAAGCGATGCAACTCACCACGGAGCCACCACGATGACCACGCGCCTGAACCCGATCACCACCCCGCGCCACGAACTCCGCGCCGAGAAGGCGCGCCGGAACAAGGAAGCCGCGCTCGCGGCCTTCATCGGCAAGAAGGCGGAGATCGACGAGATGCTCGCCCGCCTGCAGGCGCTCAGCGACGACCATTTCAACTGCGCCCCCGACGAGCCGGGCTGGGCCATGGTCGGCACCCTCGAACACTACGCCAGCCTCCTGAAGCGCATCACCGACAGCGCCTTCGGCGAGGGCGAACACGCCCGCTGATGCCCGGCGCTGCCGGAACTCCCGCCGCGCGCCCCGCGCGGCTCGGGGTCGTAGAAGGCGCCGCATGACGCGGGCCCGAAAACGGAGACGACCCCATGACCAAGCTTTCCGATACCCAAGCCATCATCCTCAGCGCCGCCGCACAGCGCGAGGACCGCATCGCCCTGCCGCTGCCCGAAAGCCTGCGCGGTGGCGCCGCCGCCAAGGTGGTCGGCGCGATGCTCGCGAAGAACTTCCTGCAGGAGGTCGACGCCGACACGCGCAACGGCGAGCTTATGTGGCGCGAGACCGGCGACGGCCACGGCGTCACGCTGGTCGCCACCGACGCGGGGCTCGCCGCCATCGGCATCGAGACCGAGGACGCAAACACCGCGCCTGCGGGCGCGACGGACGCGCCGACCAAGGAGCCCGCGCCGGACACTCCCACCGGGGCCGAGATCGCGCCCAAGACGCGCACACCGCGCGAGGGCACGAAACAGGCCACGCTGATCGCCATGCTGCGCGCGTCGGACGGCGCGACCATCGAGGAGATCATGGCCGCGACGGGCTGGCAGTCGCACACGGTGCGCGGCGCGATGGCCGGGGCGCTGAAGAAGAAACTCGGGCTCGAGGTGACCTCGGAGAAGGTCGAGAACCGGGGGCGCGTTTACAAACTCTCCGCCGCCTGACCCAACCAACCCCGACAAGTCGATGGCCGCCGTCCCACAGGGGCGGCGGTCGATCATTTGGCGCTCCGCATCCGGATCGCCTCGAACACCCGCCGCAAGGCGAAGGAACGGGCGATGCTCACCACCGTGAACACCGCGCCCATCTTCATGTTCTGCGCTAGCGTCGTGTGCAACCCGAAGACCGGGAAGATCAGGATCTGCGTCATGACTGCGACGCCGTAGCCGACGATCACGTTGGCGACCGCCTCGACCAGCGACATGGTTCGCGATTGGCATTTGGTGTTTACTGGCTGAGTACTACACCCGTCGCGAGACATTGGAGAGCCTATGCATGTTGCTGTGATTGACATCGGAAAGCCGGGCAAGAACCTTGGCTGGGCAATTGTCGGCTCCAACCCCGCCTCAGGCACAGACCTTGATGAAGCGATTGATGAGATCTCGGACCGTATTTCGCGGGGCCCGGTAGCTCTCGGTTTCGAAGCCCCATTGTATGTACCGATGCGCAGCGCGGCCGGTGACCTGACGAAGGCGCGATCGGGTGAGTGCGTCGGTGGTGTCAATCGACCCTACTCAGCAAGTGCGGGAAGCACTGTTCTGGTGATTGCTACTGTCGTGGTGCCGTACGTCCTGCGCGCTCTTCGCTCGGCGGCGCCAGTTTCCATTGCCACTATGGACTATCGCAGCTTCTTCTCCGCACCCGCTGGTGTTCTTTTTTTCGAGGCGTTCGTGACAAACCAAAAGAAATCGCACGACGCCCGCCACGTAGAAGATGCTGAGCTTGCCGCAATGCATCTGTTGGCGATGTGGGAAGAGCGGAGGCCTTTGGAGAGCGCCATCTGTGAACCGGAGTGCCTGAATTTGCTTGGCGCAATGATGCTTCGTACAGGCTGGACAAGCGATCTCAGTGTTCTTGATGATCAGTGTCTTGTTGTCCGCCCTCCAGTCGGTACGCTTTGATCTCCGCAAAGGTCCTGCCATCGCCGTCGAGGATCGCGTCGCGACCGGTCTCGGCCTGCCAGCGTTCCAAAGCGACGTCGACATAGGCGGCGCTGATCTCCATTGCGAAGACGCGGCGGCCGTTGGCCTCGCCTGCCATGATCTGAGAGCCGGAGCCCGAGAACGGCTCGTAGCAGAGCCCGCCGCGCGCGACGTGCTGGCGCATCGGGATGCCGAAGGCGTCGAGCGGTTTCGGTGTCGGATGGTCGGGGCGCTCGTCCTTGGCGAAGGACGGCATCTCCCAGGTTGAGGGCAGCGTCTGCTCGGCGACCTTCGGCGGACGGTTGGGGCGGCGCCAGCCCATGAAGCAGGGCTCGTGCTTCCACAGGTAGTGGGACCGGGTCAGCACCCCTCGGTCCTTCACCCAGATAATCTGCTGATGGACGAAGGCGCCGGCCTTTTCCCAGCAGGCTTCCAGCATCGCCTGGCGGCGCGAGGCGTGCCAGCAGTACCAAGCAGCATCCTCGGCGATGGCTTCCGCCACGGCTGCAGCGATGAACCCGTCGTAGAGTTCGGCCCCCTGCGAACTGTCGTCCCAGGTCGTGCCGTAGGACGCGGACCAATCCTTGTTGCGGGTCGGGTGGTTCGAGCCGTCGTAGTCGACGAGATACGGCGGATCGGTCGCGAACAGGATCGCCCGCTGGCCGTTCATCAGGCGGCGCACGTCGGCAGCGCTGGTGCTGTCGCCGCACAGCAGGCGGTGGTCGCCAAGGATCCAGAGATCGCCGGTCCGCGAGGCTGGATTGCGCGGCGGCTCGGGGATGGTCACCGGCGGCACGGAGCCCCCGGCGCCACCCTCGTCCCCGTCGTCTTCCGCGACGTAGGCCAGCAGCTTGTCCAACTCGCCGTCGGAAAACCCGACCAGCGACAGGTCGAAGTCGTCGGCCAGCAGGTCGTTCAGTTCCGCCGACAGCAGCGCCTCGTCCCAGGTGCCGAGCTCGGTGAGCTTGTTGTCCGCGATCCGGTACGCCCGGCGCTGCGCCTCGGTCAGGTGGCCGAGCACGATCACCGGCGCTTCGGTCAGCCCGAGCTGCGTCGCGGCCAGTACGCGCCCATGCCCTGCGATCAGCTCCCCGTCCTCGCCGACGAGGCACGGCACGGTCCAGCCGAACTCGGCCATGCTGGCGGCGATCTTCGCGATCTGGTCCGCGCCGTGCGCCTTCGCGTTCTTCGCGTAGGGCTGCAGGCGCGACAGCGGCCAGGTCTCGATCGCGTCCGGGGCGAAGCTCAGCGTCATGGTGGGCAAGGTTCCTTGGGGCGGGTGGATGCCGGTGGCTTCCGGACTCCGGATGCCGGGCCGGACTCCAAGCGGGGTCCAGCGGCCACCAGCTGTGTCCGGTCGGAAGGTCAGCGTTCATTGGTGTTTGCGCGGGGCGTGAGTGGCTCCGGCTTCCGGGTGGCTTCCCAAAAATCCGGCCCTCACGCTGGCGAAGTCCCGCGCTTCGCCCGCCAGCATACGAATGTCGCGGAGAAGGAACCGCGAAGTCGTCTGAGGGGGGGTGGCGGGCGCGGACATCGGTCCGCAAGGAAAGGATCAGCGCCTTTCCTTTTCCAACGGCCCTCGCCAACGAAAGGATGGTTTCGTTCGGGGCTGCGCCGCGCGCGCTTCTCCCGAGCATATCCACTTTCTAGCCCGGGAGAGGCGTTTTTGTCTGCGCGAAAACCCTCTACACGAGACTTTCCTACAGGCTGCGCGCCAGCTTGATGATCTCGAGGATCGGCAGTTTTCGGTTGAACGGCTGCCTGTTGAGGTTGAGCGCGATCAGCGACAGCCCGTAGCGCCAGTGCTGATGCGCAGCGGCGTGGCAGAGACCGACGTGCCAGCAGATGTTCTTCCAGCGCTCGTCATGCGCCTTCATCCAGACGATCTTGCCGTCGATGGGCTCGAGGCAGTTCGTCCAGGTCAGCGTCTCCTCCATCCGCGCGATGTCCCGCGGCGAGGGCGAGACGCGCATGGGCTTCGGCTCCTGGCCCACCTTGTCGGCGAAACCGTGGACGATCTCTGGCCATGTGCTGAAGTATCCGTTGCGCCGGGGCTCCGGCAGACGGCGCAGGATCATACCCGCCTCGGAGAGCCGCGCCTCCACGTCGGCTGGTGTCCAATGGGTCATTTCCTCACCTCTCGTTGTGTTGGGCGCGCGCCGTAGAGACGCTCGCCGAGTTGCCGCACCAGCTCCCGCTCAGGCCAAGTAAGTCTCTGGTCCTCAAGGGAAACTGCGAACACGCGTTGCTCCTTCCAGCCGTCGCGCTTGACCTGTTCGGGGTTGCGGCGCTCGCCGCCATAGCCACGGGGAAACCGCCTCATTGCATGCCCCCCTTGGTCTCCAGCGCCCAGAGCAGGATCGCGATGGCGTCGGCCTCGTTGTCGTCGGCGGGGCTGAAGCCGCGCGCCCGGGCCGCGGCGATCATCGCCTCCTTGGGAGCGTTGCCCTTGCCCGTGGCGTGGCGCTTGATGGTGCCGACCGGGACGCCCTCGTAGGGAATGCCGCGCAGTTCGGCCCATGCGGTCAGCGTGGCCATCAGCCCGCCATAGACATGGGCCGCATCGGTCGCGGCATGGCGACGGACCTCCTCGAACCAGATGGCGGCGACGGGTCCGGACAGCCGGTCGATCTCGGTCAGCCAGTTGGTGAAGCGGAGATACCGCATGCCACCGCCATCGAACCGGCCGGGGCGGAAGGATGCCGTGCCGGAGGTGATCAGCCCGTCGATGCCGTGCAGCGCCCAGCCCGTGGCGGTGCCGAGGTCGAGCGCCAGCATCGACCTGTAGGATCGGGATACGGGTGGCAGATCGGGGATTGCCTCGCGGCGGTGTGCGGCGAGAGTCAGGTCAGCCATGAGTGGTCTCCTCTTCTGGTTGGCTGCTCGGGTGGAAGACGACGGCGGTCTGGTGCTTGGCGGTACGGGGCCGCCGTCGTCGGATCGGAAGGTTGGCGCGTGGGCAGGCATCGCGCGCGAAACCCCTGGGGGTGGGCGTGGGAGAACCCGCCTGCGGCGTTCTCCCCCACCCCCGTAGGGGGTGGTTTCACCCCCGAAACTGGAAAACCGCATCAACACACTGACGAGAAATGGGAATTCCAGTTTCGGGAGGGTGCTTTCTCCTGACTCGCCCGAAACTGGGTGCAGCGTAGCGGTTGCGGCATCTGCGCAATCTTGCGGGGGCAGTTTCGGAAACGGGCCGAAACTGATCACAGCGGGCGTTTGCGCATGTTCGCGAACGGATGGCGGGGCAGTTTCGGCAAGGCCCCGCATCTGGTTCAAACTGGTCCCTGCGCAATTCTGCGCGAAACGATCTGCGGGGGCGTTCATGGCCGTTCCCCCTCCGGATAGACCCAGACCTGCGGGTTCTCGACCTCGAGGAGCGCTCCGGTCTGGGGCGATTTGTAGTGGGTGGGCAGGACCGCGATGCTGGCGGCAGTGACCTCTCCGGTCGCCGGATCGACAGCCTCGCCGTCCATGGGCATGACCATCCCCTCGACGCAGAGGTATCCGAAGCGCGATCGCGAAGGCCCGAGGCCGTAGGGCGCGCCGTCGCGGATGAACTTGATGGCGCCCTTGGTGGCCTGCACGGCGATCCGGTCGCGGATCGTGTCCTTGCCGCCCAGACCGCCCTTGTTCTCGAAGGCCTCAGCGAACTGGTTGATGGTGTAGAGCCGCCCCTCGGCCGCCTCCTCGAGCAGGATCGAGAGGATCACGTCCCGCTTGCGATCGCGCTCGGCGTCGTGCTTTGCGCCGACCTCGGAGCGCACGAGCCGCTCGTTCATCGGGTTGATCTCGACCCATTTGCCGTTGACCTTGTCCACGAGCTTCGCCGGCAGCGCCGGGCCATTCCGGAGCTCGATCTCCAACCGCCTCTGGGTCGAGTCCTCCTCGGGCCGGTGCAGGATCAGGCCGGTGGTGTAGAAGCCCCTGAGCGCGCTGGCGCCGGAGAGCGCGAGAAACGGGTCCTCCTTCACCTGGTGCTTCGAGAGCTTCTTGGTGTGGTGGACGAGGATCACGCCGCAGTCGGGATTGACGTGGTCGCGCAGCACCTCGACCCGGTCCTTCAGGAAGAACATCATCGCGGCGTTGTCGTTCTCGCCACCGCCATCGGGCCCGCCATCGAAGAGGTTGCGGATCGGGTCGATGCAGAGGATGTCGAGCGGTTCGCCGGGGAATGCGGCCTTGATCGCCTCGGCCACGCGGGCGCTGCCCTCGGCATCGAGCAGCATGCGCAGCTTCGGCGTGACGATCAGGTTGTCGCGCGCGGCCGCAATCAGCTCGGGCGGCAGGCCGATCTGCTGCATGCGTTCGCGCAGGTAGTGGTACTGGATCTCGGCCTGCAGGTAGAAGATCCGCAGCGGCCGTGGCGGGGTGAAGCCGAGGAAGGGCACGCCCGCCGCCATGTGCACGAGCAACGCGATCAGCAGGTCGCTCTTGCCCACCTTGGGCGCGCCGCCCAGCACCAGGAGCCCGCCCGGCGTCAGCACGCGCGGGCCGATGATGTCGTCGGGCATCGGGCTCGTATCGTCGAGCAGCGCGCCTAGGCTGAAGGTCAGCAGGTCCTTTTGCGCAGGTGCCGCGCTGTCGAGGCGGATCAGCGGCGGCCCGTGCCGCTTGATGTGCAGCTCCCAGAGGCGGTTCGTCTCGCGCTTCAGCCGGTCGAGCGGCCAGGACGGGCGGAGCATCGCGGCGTTGTAGCCGCAGATCGCCGTCCAGCCCTCGTCCATCGACATCCGGCCCTCGTGGACCAGCCGCAGGAAATAGCCGATGGCGGCCGAGGCGCCCTCGAAGCGGGACCACTCGTCCGTCCCGCCCTCGTGGACCGGGGTCACCAGCACGTCGTCAATGGCGGGCTTCTCGCGGGGCTCGGCCGTGGCCATGCCGACGCCGAGCATGGGCGGCATGTCGGCGACGCGCTCGGCCATCTCGGTGAGATCGACCTCGAGCTCTGTCGCCTCGCGGATCTGCACAAGCCGGGTGAGTCCGCCCTTGTGATAGACCGTCCCGGGCACGCGGATCGGCTGGTGGGCCGAACGGAAATGCGTGTCGCCGCCAACCTTCAGCGCGATCTCGCCGCGGAGCTTGCAGAGCCGGGCCAGGTCCGCCCCCTCCGCGGGCTCGGTCAGCTTCCACCAGACATGGAGCTTGGTCGCGCCTTCGGGCGTGCGCCCGCCGCTCTCGACGATCAGGGTCGGTCGGCCAAGGTGATGGACGAGGTGATCGAGCTTGGCCGGGATGTCGCCCGAGTCGAGATCGACCACAAGGCTCTGCATTTGCAGAACGTCCGCGGCGCGGGCCTGACCCGTCTCCGCCACCGTGCCGGGGATGACATAGACCGCCGCGCCCTCACGCGCTGCCCAGCCCGCGAAGGTGCCGAGCTTCTCGGGCGCGGTGGCGTCCGCGTCGATCCAGATGTTGTGCGGCCGGCCGTCCTTGCCCTGACCCTTGTCGACGAAACCGCGAACCGGGATCAGCCCGTCGGAATAGCCAAAGACCACATCGACGAAGCGCGTGATCTGGTCTGCATCCGGTTCGACCGCGAAGGGATCGTGCAGCGGCGCCGCGTCGTTGAAATCCCGCCAGGGGTTGAAGTGAATGATGTTGTCGTCGCTCATGCCGGCAGGCTCCAGCAGCGCTCCGCCCACGGGCAGAACCGACATTCGAAGAAGTCGCGATTGGCGGCGATGCGCGGCAGCAGCTCGCCCGCGTCGGTCGCCCGCAGGATACGCACGCCGCGATCCGACATGCGCTGCGCGAGGTCGGCATCGAAGGGCACGAGCTCGTGGTGCAGCTCGGCCGTGTCCTTGTTGATCGCGGTGAAGAGCGCCGGGTTGGCCGAGATGCCCGGCACCGTCGCTTCCATGTAAGCCTGGTAGAGCGCGATCTGCGCGGCATAGACCGGCTTCGCGACGGTCACGCCCTTGGCCACTGTCTCGCGCCAGTTCTTCGCGTTCATCGTCTTGCATTCCCAAAGCGCGGGTGTGCGCAGCCCCAGCGCCGCGGGGGCCTCGGCGACGATCCTGTCGACATGGCCGCGGATGCGCCCGCCGGCGACGGAGAAGCCGAACTGGCCGCCGTCGCGCTTCTGGGTCACCAGATCGAGCCCCGCCGCCAGCAGCCAGCGGATGGCGAGATCCTCGAGTTCATGCCCGATCGAGAAGATGCGGAGCGACCGGCCGGAGAAGTCCTGACCCTCGTCCTTCGGCGCGCCCGCGAACTCGAACTGCAGCGCGCGCTCGCAGGCGTGGCCGAGCCGCGATGCGCCGAGATAGTCACGAGGTGGCGTCGCTGCGCGCTCCGCCTCGAGCGCGGCATCCACGGCCGCGTTGATGCGTTCGCCCATGGAGGGCCGCTTGTTGAAGTCCAGCATCAGAACGGGATCTCCGACTGGCTCGCGATCTCGGCCATCTCGGCGCGGAAAGCCTCGACGGTGGTGACAATCAGCCGGTGCATGTCGTTCTGGGTCAGTTGCCCAAGGGGCCAGTCCCAGCCGATCCGCTCCATCTCGGGGGCGAGCGCGCGCATGACGGCGGGGAGCGCCTGAGTTTCCTCTTCGGTGAAGTCGACCATGCTCAGTCCTCTCTTTGCTTTGCGGGTGAAGGCCGCCTGGCAGCCCATGGAACAGAACCAGCGGTGGGTGCGGGTTGGGCGCGGCCGGTGGGGATCGAACCAGCCGAAGCCGCGCGTGCGGGATGTGCAGACGGCGCAGAGCATCGGCCGCGGATGCCAGAGGCGATCACGGCCCGGTCGATCCGCAGCCGCTGAGGACGGGGATGGGACTTGCGCGACATGGTTCACGCTGCCCTCCGCTCGGGCGCGGCCGACATGACGAGCCGGCGAATGTCACGCCGGTTGAACTGGAAGGTGATCAGCGCCGAGGCGCGGTAGCGGGTCAGCCCGTAATCCTGCCGCTGCGCGGGCGAGAGGTATTGCAGCTGCTTCTCGGTCGGCGTCTGCGTCAGCCAGCGCTTCGACTTGAAGGCACTCTCATCGCTCTCGTGTTCGTTCAGCCAATCGTCGGCCTGCGCGAGGCAGACCGTCCGATCCCCCACGCCGAGAAGGCAGGTCGGCTGCCCTCTGGCGCCGCCCACTGCGTGCCAGCGGCCTTCGAGGAAGAACACGCCGCCCCAGGCGCTGAAGCCGCTGGCCATCAGCGCGGCGTCGTCGCCGAAGAGGTCTTCCCACACGAAACTCGAACGTTTCAGCAGGTCGATCTCGGACATGACGACGTTCTCGAGCGGCGTCGTCACGCTCCCGCCTTGGAATTCGTAGCCGCAGATCGGGCACTGCCGCGATGCGAGCGGGATCTCCGCCTCGCATTCCGGACAGGTCTTCGTCGGGGCTTCGCCCGGTGTCGGATCGCGACCGTCTAGATCGACATCCTGCTCCAGCGTGCCGTGGGTCAGGCTCGAGATCCCGAAATCCAGCACGATGCAGTCGGTCTTCACCACGCCAGGATGCTCGGCCGGATCGACGGTGCGCAGGCCGCGCCCGACCATCTGGATCATGGTAGACTTGTAGGAGCTGGGCCGCAGCAGCACGACGCAGGAGGTGGGCGGGTGGTCCCACCCCTCGGTCAGCACCGCGACATTGACGAGGACCTGTACTTCCCCGGACGCGTAGGCCTCGAGCACCATCTTCCGCTCAGTGGAGCCCATGTCGCCAAGGACGACGGCGGCCGGGTTTCCGGCCTCGTTGAAGGCGGTCGCGACATCGACCGCGTGCGCGACGGTCGAGCAGAAGACCACGGTCTGGCGGTTCCCGGCCTTCTCCTCCCAGTGCCGGATCACTTCCTCGGTGATGGGCGCGCGGTTCATGATCGCCGCAACTGCGCCCATGTCGTAATCGTCGGCGGTCTTGCGGACGGCGCGCAGCTGGTCCTGCACGCCGACATCGATCACGAAGGTTCGCGGCGGCACGAGGTGACCGGACGCGATCAGTTCGCCCAGCCGGACCTGGTCGGCAACGTTGTCGAAGACTTCGCGCAGGCCCTTCCGGTCGCCCCGGTTGGGCGTCGCCGTGACGCCGAAGACCCGGGCCTCCGGATTGGCGTCGCGCACCCGGTCGATGATGCGGCGGTAGCTCTCGGCCACCGCGTGATGCGCCTCGTCGATCACCAGCAGATCGAGCTTCGGCATGGCCTGCAGATTGGCGGCGCGTGACAGCGTCGGCGCCATGGCGAAGGTGACCTGGCCCTCCCAGGACTTGGCGGTGGCATCGACGACGGATGTGCCGATGCCCGGATTGACCCGGGCGAACTTCGCCCGGTTCTGGCTGGTCAGTTCGTCACGATGGGCGAGCACGCAGGCCCTGGCGCCGTCCCCGGTCATGTTGCCGGTGACGGCCGAAAGCATGATCGTCTTGCCCGCGCCGGTCGGCGCCACGCCCAGCGTGTTGCCGCGGGTCGAGAGCGCAGCGAGGCTGCGCTCCACGAAGAGTTTCTGGCGGGGACGGAGGAGCATCGCGCCCTCACTGTGCCCAGGCAGGACGACCCGGCACCGGCGATGCCGCAGGCTGCTGGACCGGCTTTAGCGGCGCGGGCTGCGCGGGCGGCTGATAGCCGTGCTGCGCCGCCAGCCCCATGACCTGCGCATAGTCACGATGATCGGGCGTGACCGCGGCGCGGATCTCGTTCTTCTCCTCGCCCATGGCGTCGCTGCCGACGTCGATGCGGGCGACGAACTCGATCCCGTCGAGATCGGCGAAGCCCCCGATCCGCCGCGCCGCCTGCGCCTGCGGGGACTGGTCCTTGTCCGAGATCCCGCGCGCCGAGTTCAGCATGCCGCGCACGAGGCTGCGGCCCATGTTGGCCCAGTCCGGACCCTTGGGGCTGTAGAGACCGATCAGCGTGAAGATCTTGCGCCGGGCGTATTGGCCCTCGGTGACCGTGAACTCGCCGTTGAGGTAGACAGCCCCGGTCGAGCCACGGGTGGCATAGCCCCCGGTCCAGCCCTGCGACGGGTCGTCGAAGCCGCCGGGGCGGATGGTCAGCCGCACCTTGGCGAGCGTCCCCTTGGGGATAAGGTTCGTGTTGGACTGGGCGTCGTTGAAGTCGTTCCAGAGGCCTGACATGGCTCGGGTCCTTTCAGTTGGTGGGATAGGAATGGGTGTCGGTCGCCGTCGGACCGGGCGGCGGGGGCAGCTGCGGCGGCGAATAGGTTAGCCGCCGTTCCGCAGGGATCAGCGGGCCGCGGATCTTCTCCATCAGCCGGCCGAGATGGGGCTCTTCGACCAGGTCGAGGCGGCCGGAGCGGTCCTTGGCCGGGTAGCCCCACGGGTTCAGCGTCTGGCAGACGAAAGCCCGCTGAGGCCGGTTCAGCTCGTCCGGAAGGCTGGCCATCGTGATGACCTGATCGACGATGCCGGGCAGCTCGAGCCCAGTCTTCGAGCCGTCGATCTGCGGGACGAAGACCTTGCGATTGAAGTCGTCGAGCTTCTCGTCGAGGATCCCGACGAACCAGACATTCTTGCCGCGCGTGTGCTGGAGGTGGGTCAGCCAGCCGATCATCTCGCGCCCGTGCAGCCCGTAGGCGCCGCGCACGTCCGGCTTGCCGGTCTTTTCCGAATGCGCCTCCGGCTGTCCGCGGCACCACTGGAAGCAGAGCCGCCCGGCCACGGTGATCGAGTCGATGAAAACGGTGTCGTATTTGGCGAGGACGCGCGGATCGCCGAACCGGCCGCACACCTCGTCGAAATGCGCCTGGCTGTAGGGCTGTTCGGGCCGGAGCGCCGGGTTCGGGCCGCCGATGAAGACCGCGAAGTCCCGACACTCCTTCCAGGTCCGTGGCCGGACCACGTCGATGAGCATTCCCTCGATGGCGAGGTCGCCCGCCTCGAGGTCGAAGAACAGCGTGGTCGAGGCTTCCAGCGTCCAAAGCAGGCTGGTCTTGCCGATCCCGGAGGGGCCGAAGATCACGCCCTTGACGCCCCGCGTCTCTGCCAGTCGCTGATCGGCCGTGATGATGGGGAGGCTCACGCGCGGTCCTCCTGCGGCAGGATCGCGATCTTCAGCGCGCCGGTCTTCACGGTTCGGGCGGGTTCGAAGCCTTGGCGGATCGCCTCGGGCCATGCGACATAGGCGCGTTCGGGCACCTTGAAGCTGATCTCGACGTATTCGGATGGGTCGTCGCCAGCGGCGCGGATCCGCTCGACCATGGCGGCAAGCCGGGCCTGATCCCATTCGACGCGCTTGGGCAGATCGGCAACCACGGTGAAATCGCCGTCGGCGAGGCGAACGGTGCCGGTGTCCTTGCCGCAGACGCGGCGGGCCTCGGCGGCGCGGGCGGCGTAGCGGACCTCGAGCGCGGTACTGAGGCGCGCGGTCACGGCCTTCATCTGCTTCGCGGCAGCGTCGATCTCGCGCTGCATTGCGGCCAGAAGCTCGACAGGAAGCTGGGCAATCTCGCCCGCGGGCAAGTTGATCAGCTCGTCGATAGAGGGGGTGTTCTCAGGGAACGGCATGGGGATCTCCGTGATGGGGGATAGGGTCAGGCGGCCTCGAGGAGGCGCATCGAAAGGGCGGCGCCGGCGGGGCCGGGCCTCGGCCGGGCGACGGCGATGTAGGCGAAGTGGTCGGGGCCGAGCCGGGCCTGCACGAGGTGGACAAGCCGCTGCTCGGCGGCGCGCAGGGCGGCGGCGGCGACACCACGCAGGGTGCGCTGGCGCTCGGGCGTGAGGTTCGAGACGGCCCCGGTGGCATCGACGGCGAGGAACCCGCGGTGATAGACCAGCGCCTCGCCCGGGGCGGCCTGCGCGATCCAGGCGGAGAGCCCCACCTCGTCGAGCGCGGGACCAGCGGCCCCGAAGATCGACACGACCCGGCTGCCGTGGATTGCGGAACGGCGCTCCATCATGCCGCCCCCCGCGCGCTGTCAGCGGTGTGCGTGAGCTGGTCCTTCTCGAAGGCGAGGATGTCCTCGAGCCGGTAGACCACCCGGCCGCCGAGTTTCATGTAGGCGGGGCCTTCTCCGGCCCATCGCCAACGCTCGAGCGTGCGGTGCGAGATCGTCCAGCGCCGCGCGAGCTCCTTCTGTGTGAGGCAGGTCTTCTGCTGCATCGTCATCTCCCGGTGTCATTCGTTGGGAGCACGATGCGAAATCCCGCGAGGGGATGTCGTCAGGATTGGAGTGGGATGCGGAGGGGGATCGTCAGGAACCTTTCAATCCAAGGGAGAATGGCTCCGTGGGGGATCACCATCCCCCTCTCATCCCCCGGCGCATCCCACAGGGGGAATCGGGAGGGCGCGCGAACGGGAGAGTTGGCGCGAGATCAGAGCCCGAGCAGGCGATAGGCGCCGCGGCCGTCCGATTCGATCAGCAGCCGCCAGTTCTTTTTCGACTTGAAGACGTCGGACATCTTGAGGCTGCGCGAGCCCGCGGCGGCGAGGATCGCCTTGCCGCTCTGCCAGGGCTCGCCACGCCTGGCCGCCTCGTGCAGCGCACGCACGACCTGCGCCTGGATTGCACCCAACCGGAAGTGCTGACCGTTGCAGCGGGCATCCTGGTAGTCGGCGGAGGCATGGAACGCGCCGGGTCGCGGGCCGGCAGCCGCTCCTGCAAATCCCGTCTCGGCCTCGAAGCGGTCACGCTCGTCCCGCCTGAGGAAAAGATCGCGCTGCCGCACGGTGATGAGCTCTCGCTCCCCTGTCAGGCAGGCATAGTCGGCCTTGTGCGAGCGGAAGCGGCTGAGCTTCACCTCGCCATGCCGGAACAGCTGGAAGACGTCATGGGCGTGGAGATCCAGGAGCCCGTTGAACGGGCCCCGCTCGAAGGGCACGGAGAAGCGCTCCCCTTCCGGCGTCTCGTCATAGTCGCCAAGCTCGACGGCCAGGTTGAACACCCGAATCGACAGCCGCAGCTGGTCGTTCTCCGCGAGGTACACGAGGTCCGCCTCGGACATGGACCAGCGCTCGAGGATCTCCGGCAGGGTGAAATACGACTTCTCGATCTCCATCCGGACCCCCGATTCCCATGTGCGATTGTTTAGGTTTTGTTCTAATCGCTTGACGGGTCCGCATCAATCCTGTTTTATCCTATTCTATCCACATACCCTTGGGGAAAACATGACCGAGCAGCACACCCTGGCCGACCGCCTGCGGGCCCGCGCCAACCAGCTTGGCATCAGTCCCGCCCATGTCGCAGAGATGGCTGGCGTGCATCGCTCCTTCGTCTACGACATCCTGCGCGGCCGTTCAGCCCGGCCCGGCATCGACCGCCTGGCCGAGGTCGCCCGCGTGCTGAAGGTCGACCGTGACTGGCTGATCCACGGGATCGGCGAGGTCGAGGGCACGCCACCCTTCGTGAACAATCCCGACGATGCCTTCGTGGCGATCGCCCACGCCACGCCGCGCCCCGCGATGGGCGGCGGCGCGGTCGTGACCGAGGACGGCGACACGCCCGGCCGCGTCTACCACTTTCGCCAGTCGTGGATCCGCCACAAGCTCAAGGCCAGCCCCTCGCAGCTGCGCATCATGCATGTCGCGGGCGACAGCATGGCGCCGACCCTCCTGAGCGGTGACGCGGTGCTGGTCGACATGGCGCGCCGCGCGCCCAACCCGCCCGGCATCTTCGTGCTGGACGACGGGATGGGGCTGGTCGCCAAGCGGCTCGAGCACATCCCGAACAGCGACCCGCCCGCGGTGCGCGTCATTTCAGACAACAAGCACTACCCCGAATACGAGAGAACGGCCGACGAGATCCACATCGTCGGCCGCATCCGTTGGTTTGCGCGGGAGATCTGAGAATGGCCCACGTCATCATCCGCGGCGGAAATGGTCGCCGTCATGAGGTGGACTTCGAGGACGCCGACATCACCGTGGAGCTGCACGCCAGCGGCGATCACGTCGAACTGGTGATAGAAGCATCTGACAACGGTGTTCCCGTCGGCAAGAATCGCTTCGCGCTGGTCAACATTCCCCGTCATCTGCTGAGCAAGGCCATGGCCGATCTTGCGCGCAAGGATCGGCGATCATGATCGCATGGCGTGACCTCGACGATGCCGACCCGGCGCTGGCGCATTCACCGCTGGTGCGCGGGGTCGAGAAGACCTTTGCCTGGATCGGCGCGCATGGCGGCATCCCCCTGACCCCGTCCAAGGCGTTCAAGCGCGTGTTCGTGCACTGGGCCGCGGCCGAGTTCGACTGGCCGGGCCACACTGAGGCGGACCTCTTCGCCGTGAACAAGGTGCTGAACGAACCCGACTTCGCCCCGCTCATGGTGCTGCACGACCTGATGATCGAGACGAAGCTCGGGCGGCATTACAAGGGCGAGTTTCGCCTGACCAAGGCAGGCCAGGCGCTTGCGGGCCATCCCGGTCGGATCTTCGGCACAGTCGTCCCGTTCTTCCTGTTCCGGATCAACCACGCCAGCATGTCGCGCTTTGACGATGCGCCGATCCTCGGCAACTGGGACGTGTTCCTAAACGTGCTGAACATCGAGACCGAGGACGGTGCCACCGGCGGCCACCTTCGCCGAGTGCTCTTTGGAGCGCCCGAGACGGGTCCGCTTCCGCGCTACGACGAGGTGATGGGCCAGCTCTACATCCAGGTCCTGCGCCCGCTCTGTTGGGCGGGCCTTTTGAAGCAGGGGTGCGGGGAGGTCAGCTATCGGTTCGAGGACGCGGTGTTCATGAAGACGCCGTTGTGGCGGGCGGCGCTGCGGCTGGAGACAGATGGGAAGGTGCGAGGTGCGACGCGGCATTGAACGCCGAACCCGCCCGCCTTCTCCCGTTTTCGCCCGCTTACGACAACCCATTGTTTTGACTTGAATTACCTCGCCACGACCGGCGAACACGGAGCAAACCGCCTCAGGAGGTTCGCTCCCCATGCAAGACGACATCGCCTTCGCGCCGCCCGCCGAGAAGCTTTCCACAGATGAGCGGCTGGCGGAGTTGGCCACCATTCTCGCCAGCGCCATCGCGCGGACCAACCCACGAGAAACAAACGATAATTCTCCGCTCAGCGGAGACAGTTCGCTGGACATTCTCGCCCTCAGACGCCGTCGTCGGAGACAGGTGCAAAACCGAGTTGGAGACGACGCATGAGAAAAAACACAAGTAAATCAGGCGCAAGGGCCGCGCTTGCGCGCCCGGCGGAGGGGATCGACGTCCTGGCCGAACTGGCGGCGCTGAAGGCGATGACGGTGCCCGAGTTGCAGGGCAAGTGGCGGGTGATATTCGGCGCGCCCGCGCCGAACGCCAGCCGGGGGAACCTGGAGCTGCGGATCGGCTACCGGATCCAGGAACTGGCCCATGGCGGCATCAAGCCCGCGACGCGGCGCACGCTGGACGCGCTGGCGGCCGAGGTCGCCACTGGCGCGCCGGGTCCGCTGATCGCGGATCCCCGCCGCCCGATCCCCGGCACCAAGCTGGTGCGCGAATGGCAGGGCGAGGAGCAGGTCGTCACCGTCCTGACCGACGGCTTTGAATGGCAGGGGCGGCGCTTCAAGTCGCTCTCGGCCGCAGTGCGGGCGATCACCGGCAGTCACTGGAACGGGTGGAAGTTCTTCGGGCTGGCCCATGGCGCGGAGGCCCGCTCATGAGCCGCGCAAAGCTCGAACCCGTCCGCCGCCTGCGCTGCGCCATCTATACACGCAAGTCGAGCGAAGAAGGGCTCGACATGGAGTTCAACAGCCTCGACGCCCAACGGGAAGCCTGCGAGGCCTACATCGCCAGCCAGCGCGCGGAGGGATGGGTGGCGCTCCGCGACCGCTACGATGATGGCGGCTTCTCTGGCGGGACGCTGGACCGGCCCGCGTTGGCGCAGCTGATCGCCGACATCGAGGCCGGGCTGATCGACGTGGTGGTGGTCTACAAGATCGACCGCCTCAGCCGCGCGCTGATGGATTTCTCGAAGCTGGTGGAGATCTTCGACCGCCACGGCGTCACCTTCGTCTCGGTCACGCAGTCCTTCAACACCACGACGTCCATGGGCCGGCTGACGCTGAACATCCTGCTCAGCTTCGCCCAGTTCGAACGCGAGGTGATCGGCGAGCGCATCCGCGACAAGTTTGCGGCCTCGCGCCGGAAGGGGATGTGGATGGGCGGGCCGGTGCCGCTCGGCTATGTCGTGAAGGACCGCAAACTGGTGATCGAGCCCGCCGAGGCCGAGCACGTCCTGACGATCTTCCGCCTCTATGCCCGCTCCAGTTCCACCGCGCAGGTGCTGAAGGAGCTGCACACTCGCGGCATCCGCAC
This sequence comes from Paracoccus maritimus, assembly GCF_025195095.1. Classification (GTDB taxonomy): domain Bacteria; phylum Pseudomonadota; class Alphaproteobacteria; order Rhodobacterales; family Rhodobacteraceae; genus Paracoccus; species Paracoccus maritimus. Next base: position 92,301 of record NZ_JANAVZ010000004.1, read on the forward strand.
CAAGCGCGGCGCGGTGTTCGATCGGGGCTATCTGCTGAAATTCCTGCACAACAAGGTCTATCTCGGCCTCGCTGTGCACAAGGACGAGGTCTATCCGGGCGAGCACAAGGCGATCATCGACAAGAAGCTGTGGGACGAGGTCCACGAGGTCATCGCCAACAACCGCGTCGCCCGGGCGGCGGTGGCGCGCACAGCCCAGCCTGCGCTCCTGCGCGGGCTGATCTTCACCGAGACGGGCGCCGCCATGACGCCCCACCACACCAAGCGCAAGGGCAAGCGCTACTGCTATTACACCTCGATGGACGTGATCCGGAAACGTCCTGCAGCCGAGTTGCGCGGCCCGCAGCGGCTGCCGGGTGCCATGGTCGAGGAGGCCGTCATCGGCGAAATCCGCCGGATGCTGCGCACGCCCGAGGTCGCGGCGCGCACCGCACGGGCGGTCCGGAAGGAGCGGCCCGATCTCGATGAGACCACCGTTGTCGCCGCGCTGGCGCAGTTCGACGACCTATGGAAGGCGCTCATCCCGGCCGAGCAGGCGCGCATCGTCCAGCTGCTGGTCGCGCGCATCACGGTAAGCGAGGCGGGCCTCGCCATCGACCTGCGCCATGATGGCCTCGGCGCCATCGCCGCGCTGATGGCCCCGCCGAAGAAGGAGGTCGCCTGATGCCCGCGCCCGACACCCTGCGCGTCCACATTTCGCTCGAACTGCGCCGCCGCGGCGGCCGCCCCCGGATCCTGCCGCCGAAGCATGTCGAGGCCGCCATGAACCGCGGGCAGGATCCTCATCTTCTGCGCGCCATCGGCCGCGCATGGGGCTGGCGGCAGCGGCTGGAACGCGGCGACGTCGCCACTCTCGCCGATCTCGCCGCCGACGAGGGGCTGTCCGACCGCTACGTCAGCCGCCTCCTGCGCCTCGCCTGGCTCGCGCCCGAGGTGCTCGAGCGGCTTGTCATCCACCGCGAGCCCTCGACGATCAGCATCTATGATCTGTGCTTTGTCGCGTCCCTGCCTTGGGACGAGCAGCCGGGGAAGGTGTTCGACTGAGACGACGGGTCAGTCAGGGATCGCGTGAAGCCAAACCCGGTCGGGGGAGAGCAATGTCTCACCCGGGTGCAGTTCGTATGTGACCAGCGGCCCATCCTTGCCGGCGGAATAGTCGAGGCACAGCGCGTTCGGAGCCTGCAGGACCGGATCGCCGCTGAGCCAGTAATGGCCGAAGAATACCGGGCGTTCGTGGGCGGGATAGGTCTGCGCCATCAGTGTTCCCGGTAGTGGTACACCGGGCAGATCATCCGGAACAGGAACCGAGATAGCGATGTCACGCCAGGTCCGGGCCCCTGCATTCCACCATTGCAGCCGAACGTGATCGCGGTGGGTGCCGTCCTTGTCGCGGAATGCAAACCCATCTGGAAGCTGGTGTTCGGGCCCCTTCGTGATTTCCTCGGCAAGGTGGAAAAGCTCGTCGGCAGGATCAGCCGCGAGGATCAACTGCTCTTCGGACAGAACGCCGTCCTCGGTGAGCGCCCGCACCCGGTCGATCTTGGGGTCGACCCAGCAAGCATGCACGGCGCGGAAACCCTCAGCTTCCAGAAACAGCGGGAGGCTGCGCATCCACGCCAGCGCCTCGCGGGTCTCGCCGGCACCGACGGGGAACTCCGCCAGGAAGCTTGCGTGCTGGCGCAGGTTCTTCTCCGAATGAGCGCGGAGGGGCTGGCCGGTCGCGGGGTGGGCCGTGTGGAAGTGAAGGGCATTGAGCTCGTGGTTGCCCATGATCGCGCGGGCCTTGCCGCTGTCGATCAGGTCGCGCACCAGGTGAATGACGGCCCGGTTTTCCGGTCCGCGGTCGATGAAGTCGCCCAGAAAGACGATGGTCCGCTCCGGGTCGGGATGGATCCAGCCCGCCGGACTCCGCCGCCATCCGAGGGCATCGAGCGCTCCCCGTAGTTTGGCGATCTGCCCGTGGATGTCGGGGATGATATCGACTGTTCCCATGCACTCTCCTGAAAATCGTTCCCTATGCTGATGGCTGGTCTACAAGTGCCGTCGGTCATCGCCCTGCGCCTTGTAACGCTAACGAGTTCAAGTCCTTTTGTCGTCGGGGTTTTCCGGTTTTCGTCACGGGCGGACACCGCCACCGCTACGCGCCATTAGACCATCGCACCCAGCGGCTGCGCCTCTCGCGTGTTGCGGCTCTGTTTGTCACGAAGGCGATGGACACAAGGGGCGAAGTTTTGGCGGGGTCGAAACTCAGGCTATTGGAAAGACGAGGTAATTTCCGACCGAACCGAAAACGGCGAGGTTCGCTCGAACAGAGACGGAGCGCCGTTCAGAGCCCGGAATAGGCCCGGCGCGCGGTCTCAGAGGTTCGCATGGGGGAAGCAAAGCCCTTTGAAAACACGACTATTTCCGCGCCGCGATGGGCGCCTGTCCGTGTTCGCAACAGGGATGATGGCGGAGCGAGAGGGATTCGAACCCTCGAGACGGTTTCCCGCCTACACACTTTCCAGGCGTGCGCCTTCGACCACTCGGCCACCGCTCCGACGGCGCCGGTCTAGCGGGTGACGCAAAGGCGTGCAAGTCAGAGATTTGAAATTCGCTTCTGAAGCTCGGCCAATTGACGGCGTATCTCGTCCATGTCTTGCTGATCGGACGCGTCGGCGACGTAGGACTTCACGCCCGACTTGGCGGCGCCATCAGGTCCAGGATGGGAACGGGGTTCATTCTGCCCTGCCCTCCCGGACGCCTGTTCCGAGTCCAGATCCTCGGGTTCGGGGCCCGAAGCGCCGCCGTGCCAGCCCCCCATCATGGCCTTGAGGAACATGCGCTGCTGGCGCTGCATGGCGTCGAAGCCCGGCATCTTGGCCATCGGGTTCGGAATTGTCGCCATGTTCTCCATCAGCTTGGACTGGCCATCGCGCAACATCTCGAAGCTGGCGGCCAGGAACTGCGGCACCACGGATTGGGCACTGGTGGTATAGCTGCGCACCAGATCGGTCAGCACGTCTATCGGCAGGACATTCTCGCCCCTGCCCTCGTGCTCGGCGATGATCTGCAACAGGTACTGCCGGGTCAGATCGTCGCCCGACTTCAGATCGACGATCTTCACCTCGCGACCATCGCGGATGAAGGACGCGATATCGTCCAGCGTCACATAGTCACTGGTTTCGGTATTATAGAGCCGCCGACTGGCATATCTCTTTATCAGCAGCGGCTTGGCGTCTGCGGGCATTTTCGGCCCCTCTTGCATTTCCTTTCGTGCATGATGGGTGCAGCACCGCGAAAAGGCAAAGAAAAATTATGCGCTGCCCGGCGGTTGCGCCCCGCCGCCCCTTCGCCACGAAAAAAGGGGACGGTCACCCGCCCCCTTTCAGTGCTTCTACGCTGTAGCTGCGATTACTTCGCGGCAGCGCTGCTGGCTTTCTTGACAGCAGCTTGGGTGTCGCGCGTTGCCTTTTCGGCAGCTTTCTGCACGTCCGAGGACATGTCCTTGCCGGCGGTCAGCATCAGATCGACCGTGTCCATCTGGACCTTCTTCGCGACTTCGGCGAAGGCGGCCATGTGTTCGGCAGCCACTTCAGCCGAGGCCGAAGCATAGTCGCTGAACGACTTGGCGTACTCGGAAGGCTCTTCCTTCACGACGGCCAGCTCGCCCATGCGCGAAATGCTATCCTTGGCCCACTGGGCCGAAATCTCGGTCGAACGCTCGGCGGCGGTCAGGGCCACTTTGGCCAGACGCTCGCCCAGGGCGCTTTGCGATTTCATGGCGTCCTGCATCGACGAGGTGTCGATCGGGAAGTTCGCCATCATGTCCTGCATCGTCTTGGTGAAATCAGGGGTCTTTGCCATCTCGGTCACTCCTTTTGTCGCGGCCCCGTTCTTGGGAGGGGTAAGGCTGGCCGCGATCCATTAACGTATCGACAATATGCATGCTGCAGCGCGGCATTTCAACCCCTAATGCTGCGCTGCAGCAAAGAATTCATGCAGCATACGCAGGATCGCGCAAGCCTTTGGCAAAGTTGCATTCAAGACGGCAGTTCAGCCTGCGCGTTCATGAACATAGCTGCCTGGCGCCGGCAGAATCTCGCGTTCCGGCGCCCTTGCCGGCACCATCTTGCCCGCACGCTCGGCCAGCCACTCGCCCCAACGGGGCCACCAGCTGCCTGCAACGAAACCGGCCGATTCGCGCCACGCCTCGTGCCCATGGTCGAAATCCGCGCCGCCGGCATAGTGGCCGTATTTCTTCTTGCTGGGCGGATTGACGATGCCCGCGATGTGCCCGGACTCGGACAGAAGGAAGGTCTTGTCGGGCGCCCCCATCTGCGCGACCCCTTTCCAGCAATCCTTCCACGGCGCAATGTGGTCGCCTTCGCATGCCACGGCGCAGAGCGGCGTCTTGACATCCGACAAATGAAGCCGGTGCCCCATGAGGTCGAAACCATCCGTGGCGAACGCGTTCTTCTGGCACAGAAAGCGCAGATACTGCATCGCCATCCGGCCCGGCAGGTTGGTGCTGTCGCCGTTCCAGAACAGCAGATCGAATGCCGGCGGCGTCTCGCCCAGCATGTAGCTGCGCACTGCCGGCCCCCAGACCAGATCATTCGCCCTCAGGAAGCTCATCGTGCGGGACATCAGTTGGGCGCGCAGCAGGCCGTGGCGCTGCACCTCTTCCGCGATGCCGTTGACGAAATCATCCTGCAGGAAGGTCGTGAACTCTCCCTGGTCCGAGAAATCCGTCAGTGTGGTGAACAGGGTCGCGGCATTGACACGATCGTCGCCGCGCTTGTTCAACAGCGCCAGTGTCAGTGCCAGCGTAGTTCCCGCAATGCAGTATCCCACCACGTTCAGCCTGGGCTGGCCGGTCAGTTCGCGGACCTTGTCCATCGCATCCAGATAGGCGTCGATATAGTCCTCCATGCCGATATCGGCATAGCTGGTGTCCGGGTTCTTCCAACTGACCACGAACAGCGTATGGCCCTGATCCAGCAGCCAGCGGATCATGCTGTTCTGCGGCTTCAGATCGAGAATGTAGAACTTGTTGATCCAGGGCGGGAAGATCATCAGCGGCAGTTCGTGAACCTGATCCGTCGTCGGCTTGTACTGGATCAGTTCCAGAAGCGGGGTCCTGTGCACGACGCTGCCCTCGGCGGTGCCGATGTTTTCGCCCACGGTGAAGGCATCCGTATCGGCCAGGGACACGATCATCTCGCCGCCGTGCTGCTCGACATCTCGCACCAGGTTTTCCAGCCCGCGCACAAGGCTTTCGCCCTCGGTCTCGATGGCCTTTTCCAGCGCGTCCGGATTGGTCGCCAGGAAATTCGTGGGGGACATCATGTCGACGACCTGCTTCGTCATCCAGTCCACCCTGCGCCGGGCGACCTGATCGGGCAATTCCAGTTCGGCAGAGGCATCCTGCAGCGCGCGCGCGTTGATCAGATACTGGTTCTTGACGAAGTTGAAGTAAGGATGGCTTTGCCAAAGCGGGTTCTGAAACCGCTTGTCCGCCGGCGCATCATCATCGGGGGCGGTCAGCTGTCCGCGTGCAAGCGCAAGCTGGGCCCGTGTGTAGTGCTTCAGCGTTTCGCCCCAATAGGACACCTGCTGTTCGATCACGCGCGCCGGCTGTTCGGCCAGCGCCTTCATCCACGCCCCCGCAGCCGTCATCATTAACTCGGGCCCCGGCGCCTCGACGCCCGGATTGGGCAGCGCGCGTTCACCCAGCGCGGTCACCAGTCGATGACCCAAGGCCTCGATACGCTCGATATTCTCGGCAAGTCTGCGGGCGGTCGGCGCGCCGCCCGCCATGAACATCGCTTCGGCGGCCTCGGCAGCAGTCTGTGCACCAGAACCGGCGTCGGGCGTTTCATCTGCTTGCCGCGCCTCTGCCTCGCTTGCAGCCGATGACGCGGCCTTTGTGACCGCGGGCTCGGCCTTGGGTCGCGCGGTCTTTCGGGTTCGCGCTGGCCTCCCGGCTTCTTGCTGCATCGCAGCATCGACCGCTTCGCTGGCCTTCGCCGTTGTCGTCGGCGCAGAAACTGCAGCGCGACTCCGGGGTTTGGAGGCCGGTTTCGGCGATGTCGCTGCGGTTGCCTTCTTGGCGTCCGACCCACGGCGTCGCGTGGCTTTCGCACCTGCTTCCACGTTGCCATTATCTTCAGGCTTCAAAGGCTTTCCAGAAGTCGCTTTTCGGCCAGTCTGACGAGTTGGCTTCTTTCCCGTCGGGCCCGTCTCGCTTGCCATATCGCAATTCTCCCCCTAGAAACACTATGATCATACGCGCAGGGCAGGCGCAGGGTAAACCCGGCTTATGCCGACACCTACACCCTTCACCCGCCACACGAAACGCGCTGCGGCGCAGCAAATGGTGGATCGAATGCCGATGAAAGGAATCAAGGGAATCGTGTCCTACGACGCGATGGAAACGATTCGGAACACCAACGAATGGCTGGGCGCCACCGCACGCGCCCTTGGGTCGTATCCCGCATTCGCGCTGATCCCCCACCCTGCCATCAAGGTTCTCAGCGCCTGGGGCCGCGTCACCGAACGCAGCTTCTCGCGCATGGTCATCAAGCCTGACTGGGAAATCCCCCCCATCGCCGGCGAAGACGGCCAGGATCACATCGTCTATGTCGAGCCGGTGATGCGCCGGGCCTTCGGCGATCTGATCCATTTCCGCGTCGCCCGGCGCGAGACCAGTCCGCGCAAGGTGCTGCTTGTCGCGCCCATGTCGGGGCACTACGCCACCTTGATGCGGTCCACCGTCACGTCGCTTCTTCCCGATTGCGAAGTTTATGTCACCGATTGGCACAACGCCCGCGATATCCCTGTCAGCGAAGGCAAGTTCGATATCGAGGACTATACAAGTTATCTGGTCGACTTCATCAAGCATCTCGGGCCTGACACCAATGTCGTCGCCGTCTGCCAACCGGCACCGCTGGCATTGGCCGCAACCGCAATGCTTGCCGAGGAAGATCCCGGTTCGCAGCCGCGAACCCTGACGCTGATCGGGGGACCGGTCGATCCGGACGCCGCCGCGACCGAGGTCACGGATTTCGGCAATCGCATGACGATGGGCGAGCTAGAGCATCTTGCCATCCAGTCCGTCGGCTTCAAGTATCGCGGTGCCGGACGCATGGTCTATCCAGGGCTTGCGCAGCTGTCCTCCTTCATCGCCATGAACGCCGAGACGCATGCGCGCGCCTTCATCGACAAGATTTTCAATGAGGCCCGCGGAACCGCCACCGAAGGCGACAGGCACAACAGATTCTATGACGAATACCTGGCCGTCATGGACATGACGGCCGAGTTTTATCTTTCCACGGTCGAGCGGATCTTCAAGAACCTGGAAATCGCGCAGAACCGTTTCACGGTGAACGGCAATCCCGTCGATATCGGCAAGATCAGCGATGTCGCAATCATGACCGTGGAAGGCAGCAATGATGACATCTCGGCGCCCGGACAGTGTGTTGCCGCGCTGGATCTGTGCACCGGCGTTCCAGCCGAAAAGAAGCAGCAGCATCTGGAACCAGGCGCGGGTCACTATGGCATTTTCGCCGGCAAATCCTGGCGTCTGAATATTCGGCCGCTGGTGCTGGACTTCATCGACGAGAACATGGCGGTGCCGGATTCGATCAGACCCAAGCGTCGGCGCGCACGCGGAGGGACAGCCGCGGATTGCGGTGCCAGCGATCCTGTTGGCGACAGCGGCAAGATTGCCGTCTGATCGCGGGAACCCGGCCCTGAGGAAAAAGTTGATCCCCGAAGCCGCCTCACGCGGCACGGAGATCGAACATGACCGACACTCAGGATCTGCATAAGGCTTTTTGGGATCGTCTGGACAGCCTTAATGCCGGGATGCTGGGCCTGTCCGATGACAGACGCTTCATCCCGATGTCACACTACACTGATCGCGACGCTGGCAAGCTGTGGTTCATCACCGCCAAGGAAACCGACTTGGCCAGGTCCCTTGCCGGGTCGGAACGCGATGCAATGCACATTGTCTGCGACAGCGGCGAGGGATTGTTCGCGCGGATCGAAGGGCGTCTTTCATTGGTCGATGATCCGGCAAAGCTGGACGAATTGTGGAACGCGGTCGCGTCCAGCTGGTTCGAGGATGGCCGCCACGACAGCGACATCCAGTTGCTGCGGTTCAATATTGCGACGGCCGAGACATGGATCACGGGCGGCAGCGTGGCGTTCCTATACCAGATCGCCAAATCCAAGGCGACAGGCGACAAACCCGACCTGGGCGAACATGTCACGCTGAACTTCTGAGCGGCGACCGATCTTGCGCGGACAGCGCCGTAATCGGATCAGCCTGTGCCGTCAGGCAGATCCTCGATCGTCCGGGTTATCAGATCGAGGCATTCGGGTGTCGAGAACCGGTGATCCGCGCCTTTCACAAGGGTCAGCCGAAGGTCATCCGCGTCGGCATGATCCAGCAATTGCATGGCCCATGACACCGGCACATCGTCGTCTGCGGTGCCTTGCAGCAACCTGACAGGAAACGGCAGGCGCAACGGACCGTTCAGAACCAGGTGATCGCGGCCATCCTCGATCAGCCGGCGGGTGATGACATAGGGCTGGTCGTCGTAGTCGCTTGGCAGTTCCAGCCGGCCCTGCGCCATCAGGGTGGCACGCTGCGTGTCATCGAATCCCGCCCAGAACCCCCGCTCGGTGAAATCAGGCGCGGCTGCCACGGTGATCAGCCCGGCAACGCGCTGCGGCAGCGCCCGCGCGATCAGCAGGCTGATCCATCCGCCCATGCTGGACCCGACCAGCAGCTGCGGCCCGTCGGTCAAGGCCTCGATCACGGCGCGGGCATCGTCCGCCCATTCGCCGATACAACCTTCCTCGAAGCTGCCACTGCTGTCGCCATGCCCGGAATAGTCGAAGCGCAGGAAGGCGCGGCCCGAACGCTCGGCCCAATTTTGCAGATGCATCGCCTTGGTGCCGGTCATGTCGGATTTGAACCCGCCCAGAAACACCACCCCCGGCCCCCGGCCCGCAAGCGTGTGATAGGCGATCCGGCGACCGTCGCGCGTGGTCAGAAATTCGCTCATGCTGTTGTCTCCGTCTCTGTCGTCCCGCCAAGGGGGTCGGAGCCAGTGATACGCGATCCTGTGGCCGAACAGAACCGCTATGCCGCCCCTGTTCTTGACAGCCGGCGCGCCCGGGTTCATGACAGCCACCGACATAACCCGCAGCCGGGCGTTCCGTGGGCGCCAAACCGACGAGGAGGACTTGATGTCCCAGATTTCCCTGACCTTTCCCGATGGCAATTCGCGCGATTATCCCGCCGGCATCACCGCCGCCGAGGTCGCCGAAAGCATCGCGCCGAGCCTTGCGAAACGCGCCATTTCCGCCAGTCTGGATGGCCGCCATGTGGATCTGGCGTGGCCGATCGGCGAAAGCGGCAGCATCGCGATCCACACCATGAAGGACGAGGCGCAGGCACTGGAACTGATCCGCCACGACTTTGCCCATGTCATGGCGCGTGCCGTTCAGGACATCTGGCCCGATGTGAAGGTCACCATCGGCCCTGTGCGCGATCATGGCTGGTTCTATGATTTCGACCGCGCCGAGCCGTTCACGCCGGAAGACCTTGGCCAGATTGAGGCCAGGATGAAGCAGATCATCGCCGCGCGCGATCCGGTCCGCACCGAAGTCTGGGATCGCGACCGCGCCATCGCGCACTACAAGGCGGCGGGAGAGCCGTTCAAGCTGGAGTTGATCGACCGCATCCCCGAGGGCGAGGATCTGCGGATGTACTGGCACGGCGACTGGCAGGATCTGTGCCGCGGCCCGCATCTGCAGCATACCGGCCAATTGCCGGCCGATGCCTTCAAGTTGACACATATCGCCGGCGCCTATTGGCTGGGCGACGCCAGCCGCCCGATGCTGCAGCGCATCTATGGCGTGGCGTTCCGCAACAAGGACGACCTCAAGGCGCATCTGCACATGCTGGAAGAGGCCGCCAAGCGCGATCACCGCAAGCTGGGCCGCGAGATGGACCTGTTCCATATGCAGGAAGAAGCGCCGGGCCAGATCTTCTGGCACCCGAACGGCTGGAACATCTATGTCACGCTGCAGGACTACATGCGCCGCAAGCAGCGCGCCGACGGCTACGTCGAAGTCAACACGCCCCAGGTGGTCAGCCGGAAATTGTGGGAAGAATCAGGCCACTGGGACAACTATCAGGAAAACATGTTCATCGTCGAAGTCGATGAGGAACACGCCAAGACCAAGACCATCAACGCGCTGAAGCCGATGAACTGCCCCTGCCACGTGCAGGTCTTCAATCACGGACTGAAATCCTATCGCGACCTGCCCCTGCGCATGGCCGAATTTGGGTCCTGCAACCGCTATGAGCCGTCGGGCGCGCTGCACGGCATCATGCGGGTGCGCGGCTTTACCCAGGACGACGCGCATATCTTCTGCACCGAGGACCAGATCGAAGCCGAGACCAAGAAGTTCATCGACTTCCTGGCCGGGATCTATGCCGATCTGGGCTTCGAAGGCTGGCGCATCAAGCTGTCCACCCGTCCCGAAAAGCGCATCGGATCCGAGGAAAGCTGGGACCGGGCCGAGTCGGCGCTTGGCAATGCCTGCAAGGCCGCTGGCCATGATTTCACGATCTTTCCGGGCGAAGGTGCCTTCTACGGCCCCAAGCTGGAATTCGTGCTGACCGATGCGATCGGGCGCGACTGGCAATGCGGCACGTTGCAGGTGGACCCGAACCTGCCCGAACGGCTTGATGCGGAATATGTCGGCCAGGACGGCGCCAAGCACCGTCCGATCATGCTGCACCGCGCGGTGCTGGGCAGTTTCGAACGCTTCATCGGCATCCTGATCGAGAACAGCGCCGGCAAGCTGCCGTTCTGGCTGGCGCCGCGCCAGGTCGTCGTCGCCTCGATCGTTTCGGACGCGGATGACTATGTCGCCGAGGTGGTCAGGATGCTGCGCGAAGCAGGGATCCGCGCCGAGGCCGACACAAGGAACGAGAAGATCAACTACAAGGTCCGCGAGCATTCGGTGGCGAAAGTGCCCGCAATCCTTGCCATCGGCATGAAAGAAGTGGAAGATCGGTCCGTGTCGATGCGTCGGCTGGACAGCCAGGGCAGTCGCACATTGTCGCTTGCCGAAGTGACGGAATTGCTGAAAGTCGAGGCCACGCCACCCGATCTGCGCTGAAAAGTGCCGATGTTATGCAAGTTTCACGTCCGCAGGGCAGTCTGCGGGCGTTTCCTGCTTGCGTTTCTTGATGATTCGTTCATCCTCACCCCTGCGTGAGCGAAGACTTTCTACCGCCTCCCTTCGAAGATGGGCAGCCGGAAGACCGAAAGCGGGCTGCACGGCCTGACGCAATCCTGCGTCGGGAGAGACTTGAAGGAGAGAACGGTTATGGCGACCGGAACGGTGAAATGGTTCAACGCCACCAAGGGCTTTGGATTTATTGCCCCCGATGAGGGCGGCAAGGATGTCTTCGTGCATATCTCGGCGGTTGAACGCGCCGGGCTGACTGGACTGCAGGACAACCAGAAGATCTCGTACGAGCTGCAGTCGGGACGTGACGGCCGCGCCTCGGCAAGCGATCTGAAGCTGCTCTGATCCAGCCTGACAGCACACATGACGGCCCGCCCGCGCGGGCCGTTTTTCGTTGATCCGACCTGCCGCCTGACACGCCGCCACCACGGAACAGGCATGTTTGCCCCCAAAGCGCGCGAGGTCCGCAAGGAGATCGGTCGTGAACCTGGCAGAAGAAGTGCTGCGCGCGGGCAGCGCGCATCCCGAAAAGCTTGCATTGTCGATCATCGGTCCCGCGCGGGCCGAACGTTGGTCCTATTCCCGGCTGATTTCGGCGGTACGCGGCACGGCGACTGGACTGCTGCGCGCAGGGCTGAAACCAGGCGACCGAATGTTGATGCGCCTGGGAAACCGTCCGGCATTTCCGGTCGCCTATCTTGGCGCGATCACCGCCGGGATCGTGCCGATACCGACATCCGCGATGCTGACCAAGCGCGAGATCACGGCACTGGCGGACGAGACAGCCCCGGCACTGGTGGTCGCTGGCGGCGGAATCGCTCTGCCCGACCATCCCGCGCCGGTTCTGGACGAAGCTGCGCTGGCCGGATTTGCCGATCTTGCACCCGCCGGTTTCGCGCAATCCGACCCTGACGGATTGGCCTATATCGTCTATACCTCCGGCAGTTCCGGCAGGCCCCGTGCAGTCATGCACGCGCATCGCGCGATCATGGCGCGCCGGATGATGTTTCAGGGCTGGTACGGCCTGACGTCGCGCGACCGAATGCTGCACGCCGGTGCCTTCAACTGGACCTTCACGCTGGGAACCGGTTTGCTGGACCCGTGGACGGTCGGCGCGACCGCACTGATCCCGGCCGAAGGCACATCGCTGGAACAGATCCCGCTGCTCGCCGCGCGACATGGCGCGACGATGCTTGCGGGCGCGCCGGGCGTCTTTCGCCGCCTACTGCGGGCGGACTGGCGACCGATCCCGACCTTGCGCCATGGGCTTGCTGCGGGCGAGCGGCTGGACCCGGCGCTGCGCGCGGACTGGCAGACAAGGACCGGCACTGATCTGCATGAAGCGATGGGCGCGTCCGAGATTTCGACCTTCGTCTCGGGCAGCCCGGATCACCCTGCACCATCGGGAACCGCCGGTTTCCCGCAGGCAGGGCGCAATGTCGCCATCCTCTCCGATGACGGTCAGCCGACACCGCCGGGGCAGCCCGGCGCGCTTGCGGTGCGTCGTGACGATCCGGGCCTGTTTCTGGGTTACCTGGATCAGCCCGACGAAACTCGCGCACGATTTCTGGGCGACTGGTTCCTGACCGGGGATCAGGCGCGGATGGACGCTTCGGGCGCAATCGTCGTCTTGGGGCGTCAGGACGACATCATGAACGCGGGCGGGTTCCGCGTCGCCCCGGCAGAGATCGAGGAATTTCTGGCCAGCCACCCCGACGCCGGAGATGTCGCCGCGATCGAATTGCCGGTGGGTCCGGGAAACAGCATCATCGCGGTGTTCTGGACCGGCCCCGCCGTCCCGTCCGATCTGCGCGCACTGGCCGAATCCGGCTTGGCGCGATACAAGCATCCGCGCGACTACATCCGGCTGGACGCCCTGCCCCGGACGCCAACCGGCAAGATCAACCGCCGCGCCCTGCGCGAACAATACCGCAAGGACCGAACATGATCCCGCTGGACATCTTCGCCGATCCCGTCTGCCCGTGGTGCCTGATCGGAAAGCTGGAACTTGATCGCGCACTGGAAAGCCGCCCCGACCATCCGTTTGCAGTCGCATGGCATCCGTTCCGGCTGAACCCGCAAATGCCACCGGGCGGCATGGATCGCATCGAATACCTCAGGGCCAAGCTGGGCGACGATGTGGAGCAGGCTGCCCGTTCCGTCGCTGAACGGGCTGCCGGGTTGGGACTGACGCTGAACCCCTCCTCGCGAGAGCCGGACACGACCGACGCGCACCGTCTGATGCACTGGGCGGGGCTGGAAGGCGCCCAAAGCCGGGTGATGTCGGGACTGTTGCGCGCCCACTGGCAAGAGGCGCGTGACATCGGTGATGCGTCTGTGCTGGCCGACATCGCCGGCGTTGCGGGATTGGACCGAGCCATGATCACGCATCTGCTGGAGGGCGACGCCGACCGCGAGGAAATTGCGCTGCGCGAAAACCATGCGCGGGAACGCGGTATCTCGTCGGTGCCGACCTTCATCGTCGCCAATCATCATGCCGTATCCGGTGCGCAGCCTGCAGCCCTGTGGCAGCAGGTCGTAGACGAGTTGACGGGCGCCTGACCCAATACTTGCACAACGTGCAAAATGCGACTAAGGCCATCACCTGACCGATAGGTGTTTCCGATGTCTCATGCCGCTTCCTTTCAGCAGACGCCGCTGCGCCGTCTGCCCATGCCCGAATTCATCGCGATGCTGGCTTTCCTTTTTGCCACGATCGCGTTCTCGATCGATGCGATGCTGCCGGCGCTGCCTGATATCGCCGCCGAACTGACGCCCGACAACGTCAACCGTGCGCAGCTGATCCTGACGGTCTTCGTCGCGGGAATGGGCGTGGGCACGCTGTTCGCCGGTCCCATATCCGACGCAATCGGGCGCAAGCGGGCCATCACGATCGGCTTCGGGATCTACGCCGCCGCGACGGTAGTTGCGATCTTCGCCAACTCGATCGAAATGCTGCTGGTGGCGCGTTTCGTTCAGGGGCTTGGTGCATCGGGTCCACGGATTGTCGGCCTTGCGCTTGTGCGCGATCTTTACGCCGGACGCGAGATGGCGCGGATCACCAGCTTCGTGATGATGGTCTTCATCATCGTGCCCGCCCTTGCCCCCTCGATCGGCGCGGGCATGATCTATCTGGCTGGCTGGCATGGCGTGTTCATCGGCTTCTTGCTGTTCGCGCTGATCGGTTGCAGCTGGCTTAACTTGCGCCAGGCCGAAACGCTGCTGCCCGAGCGCCGCCGTCCGCTGCGCGCAGGTCCCCTGCGCGAGGCCGCCCGCGAGGTGCTGACCAGCCGCCATGTCATGTTGTGCACGCTGATCCTGACGCTGGGATTCGGCCAGATGTTCGGGCTTCTGTCATCGGCCCAACAACTGTTCGGCGAGGCTTACGGCAAGGGCGATGCGTTCCCGGCCTGGTTCGCGGCGATGGCGCTGCTTTCTGGATCGGGCACGATCCTGAACGCGACCTTCGTCACCCGGTTCGGGATGCGCCGGATCGCGAAATGGGCATACATCATGCAGACCTGCGTCAGCGCCACCATGCTGATCTTGCTGCTGAGCGGGGCGCTGCCCCCGGCACTGCATTTTCCGGCGTTCTTCGTCTGGTGCGTCAGCGTGTTCTTCATGGCTGGTGTGACATTCGGGAACCTGAACGCGCTGGCATTGCAATATATGGGCCATATCGCGGGGATGGCCGCATCCATCGTCGCCGCGATCTCGACCGTGCTTGCGACCCTGATCGCGGCACCGGTCGGTCAGCTTTACAACGGGACCGCCCTGCCGGTCGTTGCGGCGACGCTGATCTGTTCAGGCCTCGCCTGGTTCATGATGCGCTTTCTGACCGACTAGCGTCACGTCGGCGGCGCGTGATTGCGCCGCCACCAGCCGCGCATTGCGAAGGTCATTTTCAAGATGCGCGGCCACGGCATCGGGCGACTTGCCCAGACCTTGCCAGCGTTGCGTCAACCGGCGCCGCAATTCGTCCTCGGGCACGTTCAGCGACACTGTCAAATCATATTCGACCCGATTCCACGGGCTTTGGTCCAGCAGCAGATAGTTGCCTTCGATCACAATGACCCGATCCGTGTCGCGAACCACCCCCGCACCCGCGATGGCGATTTCGCGGCTTCGGTCGAAGACCGGATAGAACACATCGGACCCCGGCACCGCCATACGCGACGCCAGCGCGGCGAACCCGCTGGCATCAAACGTCTCGACGGCGCCTTTGCGGTCACGCAAACCACGCGCATCAAGAATGCGATCATCCAGATGGAAGCCATCCATCGGCACCAATGCCGCCCGATCCAGACGCGCGACCAGCGACGCGGCCAGGGTGGACTTGCCTGATCCGGGCGGTCCGACCACCGCGATGATGACGCGCGGGCCGGACAGGGACAGAAGACGCTGGATCAGCGCCCGACCTTCCCCGGACTCGAAAAAAGTCGCGGCAGGGTCGAAGGACGGGGGGCACAGCCCCCCTTCCCCCCCCGTCACGCAGCCACCCCGTCGGGCAGCTTCGCGCCGGTCATGTAGGCCACCGCATCCGACATTGTGTGCTCTTTGGGGTTGATCACGCAAAGCCGCTTGCCAAGCCGATGGATGTGAATGCGATCGGCCACCTCGAAGACATGCGGCATGTTGTGACTGATCAGCACGATCGGAATACCGCGCGACTTGACGTCAAGGATCAGGTCCAGCACGCGCCGGCTTTCCTTCACCCCCAGCGCCGCGGTCGGCTCGTCCAGGATGATGACGCGGCTGCCGAATGCGGCGGCCCGCGCCACTGCAACGCCCTGACGTTGCCCGCCCGAAAGCGTTTCGACCGGCTGGCTGATGTTCTGGATCGTCATCAGCCCCAGTTCGGACAGCTTGTCGCGGGCGAACTTGTCCATCGCCGGCTTGTCCAGCATGCCGAACCACTTGCCCATGATACCGGGCCTGCGGATTTCGCGACCCATGAACATGTTGTCCGAAATCGACAGGGCGGGCGAAAGGGCCAGCGTCTGATAGACGGTCTCGATCCCTGCCTTGCGTGCGGCCAGCGGGCTATCGAAGCTGACCGGCTTGCCGTTCAGGCGGATCTCGCCCTCGTCGGGTTGCACGGCGCCCGAGACGGCCTTGATGAGGCTGGACTTGCCAGCCCCGTTGTCGCCGATCACAGCCAGGATCTCGCCCGGATAAAGATCGAAATCGGCGTGGTCGATGGCGGTCACCCGGCCATAGCGCTTGACGATGTTACGGGCTGTCAGAAGCGGTTCGGTCATGACGAAATCTTCCTGATCCATTGGTCCACAGCGACGGCGACGATGATCAGCCAGCCGGTTGCAAACAACTGCCACAGAACGTCCACACCGGCGAGGCGCAGACCCGAATTGAAGACGCCGACGATCAGCGCACCGATCAGCGGCCCCATGATCGAACCACGTCCGCCGAACAGCGAGATGCCCCCGATCACCACGGCCGTGATCGATTCAAGATTGGCCTCGAAGAAAGAGGTCGGGCTGACCGATCCGACGCGCCCGATCGACGACCACGCCGCCAGCGCACAGATAAAGCCAGCCGCCATGTAGACCGACAACAGCACGCGCTTGGTCTGGATGCCAGCCAGCGCGGCGGCCTCGGGATCGTCGCCGACGGCATAGACCCGACGCCCCCACGCGGTCTTGTTCAGCGCATACCACAGCACGATGAACACGATCAGCATCAGCACGACGCCATAGGTCAGCACCGCCCCGCCCAGATTGAACCGTTCACCGAAGAACTTCAGCAGCGGCGCCTCGGCATCCAGGGTCTGGCTGCGGATCGTCTCGCGGCCCGACAGATAATAATTCAATGCAAGGAAGATATTCCACGTCCCCAGCGTCGTGATGAAGGGTGGCAGCTTCAGCCGCGTGACAAGCATGCCGTTCAGCGCACCGGTCAGCAGGCCGCAGCCCATGCCCAGAACGATCGCGATGGGAACCGGAATGCCCAGATCAAGGGACAGGCGCCCCATGACCACCGAAATCATCACCATCACCGCACCCACCGACAGGTCGATACCGGCGGTCAGGATCACCAGCGACTGCGCCGCGGCTAGGGTGCCGACCACTGCGACCTGCTGCATGATCAGCGACAGGTTGAAGGCCGAGAAGAAGTTGGGCGAGATCAGCCCGAAAGCGATCAGTGACAGCACCAGCACGATGACCGGCACCATGGTTGGGAAACGGTGCAGGAAATGCTGCACCCGGTCCAGCAGTCCACGAGAATGATGCTCGAATGAGGCGACCGTCTCGCTGGAATTGCGCTCGACCACGGGATCAGGGGCGTCCGACATGGGGCTCTCCGTCCGGATGTGGATGATGGGACGGCGGCGCCTTGCGCCGCCGTCGCTCGACGACAGATAATGGAAGTCTCAGACCCGGGCGATCAGCCCCAGCACTGGTCCAGGCCGTCCTGAACGCTGATCGAGGATACGCCATCGACCGGCTGATCGGTCACAAGATTGACGCCGGTATTGGTGAAATCCAGACCCTCGCTGGCTTCCGGCTTGGTACCGTCCTTGGCAAAGGCGGCAATCGCCTCGATGCCCATGGACGCCATTTTCAGCGGGTATTGCTGAGATGTCGCGCCGATGATGCCTTCCTGCACGTTTTGCACGCCAGGGCAGCCACCGTCGATCGACACGATCAGTGCATCGCCTTCCTTGCCAAAGGATTTGAGCGCCTCATAGGCCCCGGCTGCGGCGGGTTCATTGATCGTATAGACGAGGTTGATGGCGGGATCCTTCTGCATCAGCGCCTCCATGGCCTGACGCCCGCCCTCTTCGTTGCCCGAAGTCACTTCGTGGCCGACGATCCGGGCATCATCCTCGTCACCGATCTGCGCCTTGTCCTTCACGTCGATGCCGAAACCTTCCATGAAGCCCTGATCGCGCAGCACGTCCACCGATGCACCGCGTTCCGACAGGTCGAGAAAGGCAATCTTCGCATCCGCAGCGGCATCGCCCATCTTGCCCTTGGCCCATGCCCCGATCAGCCGACCAGCTTCGTAATTGTCGGTCGCGAAGGTCGCGTCTGCAGCGTCGATCGGATCCAGCGGCGTATCGAGGGCAATCACCAGGACGCCGTTGTCCTGGGCCTGCTTGACGGAATCCACGATCGCCTTGGTATCGGACGCGGTGATCATGATCCCCTTGACGCCCGCCGCGATGCAGCTTTCCATCGCCTGCTGCTGGGTTTCGTGATCGCCGTCGATCTTGCCTGCAAAGGTCATCAGTTCGACCCCAAGTTCCTGCGCCTTGGCGCTAGCACCTTCCTTCATTTTCACGAAGAAGGGGTTGATGTCCGTCTTGGTGATCAGACAGGCCTTAACCGGCTCTTGCGCCTGCGCCAAACCAGCGCCGAGCGCCAGCACGGACGCTGCTGCCGACATACGGAATACGTGCTTCATGTTCATTAGATTTGCTCCTCCACCACAAGCGGGACCTCTGCCCGCCTTGACTTCACAAAGCACGAGAAGATTTCACTTGTCAATAATTCAATTACGTTGATTAATGCAGGAAGGGAGGATCGAGATCATGTTGAACACGCGCATCACGGGCGGAGTCTTCAGCCGGAACGAGCGCCTGATCCTGTCCCTGATCCGCAAGCGCGGTCCGATGCCCCGCGCGGCATTGGCGCAGGCGACCGGGCTGTCCGCCCAGGCGATCACGAATCTCAGCAGAAAGCTGATCGAAAACGGATTTCTTGCCGAGGAAGACGTTGTGCGGGGCAAGGTCGGCCAGCCTTCCACACCCCTCTCTCTGGCGCCTGACGGCGCGCTTTTCATCGGCCTGAAGCTGGGTCGCCGATTGGCTGAACTGGCGCTTGTCGATTTCGCCGGGCAGGTAAAACTTCACCGGCAGGAGATATACCCGTTCCCCGAACCGGACAGGGTCCTGGCCTTCGCCCGCCACGGAATTGCCACATTTCAGTCCAACCTGACCCAGGCAGCACGGGACCGAATCGCCGGTCTGGGCATCGCAACCCCGTTTCGCCTGTGGGACTGGGGCGTCGAGATGGCCGCCTGGCAGGATCACGACCTGCGCGCTGAACTGGCCGCGGAACTACCGTTTCCGGTGTTCCTCGAAAACGACGCAACCACCGCCTGCGGCGCAGAGCTGGTCTTCGGACAACGGCCCCTGCCCGCCGATTTCCTGCACATCTATATTGCGCATTTTCCCGGCGGCGGACTGGTTCTGGACGGCAAGCTTCGCTTCGGCCCCCAACGCAATGCCGCCGCGCTTGGCTCTATCCTGGTGCCCGATGGAGGCCAGCTTCTGGACCGTGCCTCGGTCGCATCACTGGAAACGCGGCTTGGACGGTCGCTTCATCCGGACGATTCGGCGTGGGATGTCCCGGAACGGGTCGAGGCCGAATGGGCCGCCCAGGCGGGCCGCGCCCTGGCCTTTGTTTCCCTGGCTGCTGCATCAATCGTGGATCTTCCGCTTGTGGTGATTGACGGAGCGGTGCCGCATGCGACCCGGACGCGGCTGGTCGAGGCAACGCGCACAGCATTGATCGACATGCCGCGAGAAGGGATCGACCCGCCCGAGGTGATCGAGGGCAGCCTGGGCCGCAATGCCCGCGTCCTGGGTGCCGCTGCACTGCCGCTGTCGCATTTCTTTCAGCCCGACGGCCAGCTTGGCTGAAGCAACATCTGGCATCCGGGCCTCAAATGTCCCAAAGTCGCGCCAATCATGGCCGCGCGGCATACGGAGGGACGATCATGTATCTGGGAATCGATCTGGGCACATCAGGGGTAAAGGTCGTTCTGATCGACGAGGCGCAGGCCGTGCTGGAAACCGGCCACGCGACACTTGGCGTTCAGACACCGCGTCCGGGCTGGTCCGAACAGACGCCGCAGGACTGGATCGACGCGACCCGCGCGGCAATCGCGGACCTGAACCAACCTCTGGACAAGGTTGCCGGGATCGGCCTGTCCGGTCAGATGCACGGTGCCGTCTGTCTTGATGCATCAGACAACGTGCTGCGCCCCGCGATCCTGTGGAATGACGGCCGCGCCGCCGACGAGGCGATTGCGCTGGACGCCGATCCGCGATTTCACGACATAACCGGTAATCTGGTCTTTGCGGGGTTCACCGCGCCGAAGCTGGTCTGGATGCAGCAGCACGAGCCCGACCTGTTCGCCCGGATCCGCCGCGTCCTGCTGCCCAAGGATTATCTGCGGCTTTGGCTGACCGGCGAGGCGATCAGTGACATGTCCGACGCTTCGGGCACGTCTTGGTTCAGTCCGGCCGAACGTGACTGGTCAGACGATCTTCTGGCAGCCACCGGAATGGACCGCAGCATGATGCCTGCCCTTGCCGAGGGCAGCGAGGTCGCGGGCCACCTGCGTTCCGACATCGCGGCCGAGCTGGGCCTGCCCGCCGGCATCCCGGTGGCAGGCGGCGCAGGCGACAACGCCGCCACCGCGATCGGGGCCGGAATCACCGGGCCGGGTCCGGGGCTGGTCTCTCTGGGTACATCGGGGGTGATCTTTGCGGCGACGGACCGGTTCCTGCCGGCGCCCGAAACGGCGATTCATGCCTTCTGCCACGCCTTGCCGGGCCAGTGGCACCAGATGGGTGTGATCCTGTCCGCCGCAGGCTGCCTGGAATGGTGGTCGGGCATCTGCGGCCGTCCCGCGCCCGATCTGCTGGCGGAACTTGGCACGGATGTCGGTCAGCCCGGCCGCATCGCCTTCTGGCCCTATCTGTCGGGCGAACGCACGCCGCTGAACAACCCGGCTCAGCGGGCGGGCTTTACCGGCATGTCGGGACGCAGCGACCGCGCCCAGATGACCCGCGCCGTGCTGGAAGGGGTGGCCCTGGCGCTGGCCGAGAACATGGCCGCGCTGACCGCTGCCGGGGGCGGCGCGGACTCGTTGATTGCAATGGGCGGTGGCGCGCGGTCCGACCTGTGGCTGGGAATGCTGGCGCAGGCGACCGGCGTGCCCGTGCTGCGACCGGCGGGTGCCGAAACCGGCGCAGGCTTCGGCGCGGCGCGTCTGGCGCTGATGGCCGCCACCGGTGCAGGCTCGGACGCCATGACACCGCCCGACATCGCGGCCCGTTTTGACCCCGATCCCGCCCTGTTGTCCGGCTGGTCCGAGGCGCTGGAAAGGCTGCAGGAACAGCGCGCCTGAAACACCTGTTGACACCGGGCATCAGGCGTCTATAAGCGCGCACTTCATTGGTGTTGGTGGCTCCCGCGAGGGAATCCCTGTCAGGCCTCGGCCAAAGGACAACGCCCTTTTGAAACAACAAAAGGAGATCAGCCGTGACCAAACGCACGTCTGCCAAGTACAAGATCGACCGCCGCATGGGCGAAAACATCTGGGGTCGCGCCAAATCCCCGGTGAACCGCCGCGAATACGGCCCCGGTCAGCACGGCCAGCGCCGCAAGCAGAAACTGTCCGACTTCGGCACCCAGCTGCGCGCCAAGCAGAAGCTGAAGGGTTACTATGGCGACCTGACCGAAAAGCAGTTCCGCCGCATCTATGCCGAAGCCGAGCGCGTCAAGGGTGACACGGGCGAGAACCTGATCGGCCTGCTGGAGCGTCGCCTGGACGCCGTCGTCTATCGCGCGAAATTCGTGGCGACCATCTTCGCCGCCCGCCAGTTCGTGAACCACGGCCATGTCGAGGTGAACGGTCAGCGCGTGAACATCCCGTCCTACCGCGTCAAGGAAGGCGATGTCATCTCGATCCGCGAGCGTTCGCGTCAGCTGGCCATCGTGCTGGAAGCCGTGGGCCTGCCCGAGCGTGACGTTCCCGACTATCTGGACGCCGACCACAACAAGATGACCGCGACCTTCGTCCGCACGCCGTCGCTGGGTGATGTGCCCTATGCCGTGCAGATGGAACCGAACCTGGTCGTCGAATTCTACGCGAAGAACTGATCTTCGCCTTAATCCCGATGAACGAAAGGCCGCATCCCCGGATGCGGCCTTTTTCATTACTAGGCCTCTTGGGCGACGCATGGCAGCCCTGTGCCCGCACTACAGCAGGCTCTCCCCTGCCCTCGCCCTCCGGCCGCTGTCGCTCGGCCTGGCGCCGCTCATGGCCTGCCCCGGAACCTATTGTCGTCAGCTCGCGCGCCCCTGTCCCACGAGATGCGAGACGAACATACGAAAAGGCCCGCCCCTTTCGGGACGGGCCTTCGCAAATAACAGCCGTGCCGTGATCAGGCGGCGGCTTTCGCCTTTTCGACGATCGCACCGAACGCTTCGGGCTCGTTCACGGCCAGATCGGCCAGAACCTTGCGGTCCACCTCGATACCCGCTTTCGACAGCAGGTTGATGAAACGCGAATAGGTCATGTCGGCGTCGAAGGCGCGCACGCCGGCATTGATCCGCTGGATCCACAGGGCGCGGAAATTGCGCTTGCGGTTCTTGCGGTCGCGGGTGGCGTACTGGTTTGCCTTGTCCACGGCCTGCGTCGCGGTGCGGAAGTTCCGCGAACGGTTGCCGTAATAGCCCTTGGCCTTTTCAAGAACCTTCTTGTGGCGGGCGTGGGTGACCTTGCCGGATTTAACTCGTGCCATTGTTCAGTCCTCGGGGTTCAGCGGTTGTAGGGCATGTATTTCTTGACGATCTTGGCATCCGCGTCGCACAGGACGGTGGTGCCGCGCGCGTCACGAATGAACTTCGTGGTACGCTTGATCATGCCGTGGCGCTTGCCGGCCTGAGAGGCCTTGACCTTGCCCGAGGCCGTCATCGAGAACCGCTTCTTGGCGGCCGATTTGGTCTTCATCTTCGGCATTTTCATCTCCTTCGTAACAGAGTGAACGCGCGACTCGGCAATGCCATTCAGGCCGGCCGCGCGGGTAGGAAGCGCGCCGTATAAGGGCACGCAGAGGAATTGGCAAGAGGGTCAGATCAGGGTGCGCTGCCCTGCGCCTCTTCGACAACATGATCCCAGGCCGAAACGATGTCGTTGGCCTGGAACGGCTCGGGGTTCAGATACGCGCCCGCGAACAACGCGACGATCCCGATAATCAGCGTGATCACCGCGGCACGCGGCGGTCGGGTCTGCACAAGCTGCACGATGGCAACAACCACCGAGATCAGGCACAGCGCAACGCCGGCCAGCAGCAGATAATCGGACATGGAACGCACCCGCTTTTGTCTATGGTCAAGCGGGTTTATTCCGGATCGGTGGCGTAAATCAACCGCTCGTCGCACGGTGCGATGCGCAGGATGTTCGTCGTGCCCGGCACATTGAAGGGCACCCCTGCCATCACCACGACCTGACGCGTCTCATCGGCAAAGCCGAAATCACGCGCCGCCCGGGTCGAATTCACCACGGCTTCCTTAAACCGGCTGAGACGCCCGGTCTTGACACAATGCGTGCCCCAGGTCAGCGCCATCCGGCGCAGCACGGTATCCACCGGGCTCATCGCCAGGATCGGCACGCGCGGGCGTTCACGCGCCACCAGTCCGACGGTCGTGCCGGATTGCGTGAAGGCGCAGATCGCGGCGATATCGGTCGTTTCGGCGATCTCGCGTGCGGCGGTCACGATGGCGTCCGCAACGCTGTGCAGCTTGGCCGCGCGCGACGCCTCGATGATGGCGCGATAGTTCGGATCCGCCTCGACCGAGCGGGCGACGCTGTCCATCGTGGTCACGGCCTCGACCGGATAGGAGCCCGCCGCGCTTTCGGCAGACAGCATCACCGCATCGGCGCCTTCGTAAATGGCATTGGCCACGTCGCTGACCTCGGCACGGGTCGGCATCGGGCTGTCGATCATGGATTCCAGCATCTGCGTGGCCACGATCACCGGCTTGGCTGCCGCACGGCAGTGCCGGACCAACCGCTTCTGGATCGGCGGGACCGAATGGACGGGCAGTTCCACGCCCAGATCGCCGCGTGCCACCATGATCCCGTCGGATACTTTCAGGATCTCGTCGAAGGCACGCACGGCGGCGGGTTTTTCGATCTTCGACAGCACGGCCGCGCGGCCCTTTGCCAGACGCCGGGCCTCTTCGACATCCTCCGCACGCTGCACGAAAGACAGCGCCAACCAGTCCACCCCCAGCTCGCAGGCGAATTCCAGATCCGCCCGGTCCTTGTCGGACAACGCCGCCAGCGGCAGGACAACGTCTGGCACGTTCACGCCCTTGCGGTCGCTGATCGTGCCGGGGACGGTCACAGTGCAATTTGCAAAGTCGGGACCGCATTCATCCACCGTCAGGCGGATCTTGCCGTCGTTGACCAACAGTTCGCTGCCCGGCTCAAGCGCCTGGAAAATCTCGGGATGCGGAAGCTGGACCCGGGTCGAATCGCCCTTGGCCGTGTCCAGATCGAAGCGGAACTTGTCGCCCACTTCCAGATCATGCGCTCCCGTCTCGAACGGCCCGACGCGCAGCTTGGGGCCCTGAAGGTCGGCCAGGATGGCGATGGGCCGACCAGTTTCGGCCTCGATCTCTCGGATCGTGGCGTGCCGGGCGCGGTGATCGTCGTGGCTTCCATGGCTCATGTTCAGGCGGAACACGTCGGCACCCGCATCAAACAGCGCCCGGATCATTTCCTTGCTGCTTGACGCCGGCCCCAGTGTTGCCACGATCTTCACATTGCGATGTCGTCTCATCGTCCGCCCCTCTGCGTTCGGCCCATACAGGCTCCGGATCTCCGGTTAGCGCTATCAATGCCACAACAGGCCCCTTGCGGCAACTGGAGTCTGGCCCCTGTGTGGCATAGACAGCATGCGATATGAAGGATGAAGAGCACATGACAAAGCGCGCCTTCCGCATTGAAGGCGAGGATCGCCCCTCGCGTTGGCTGATCACCTGCGACCACGCCACCAACCGCGTGCCGGAATGGGTCAACGGCGGCGACCTGGGCATCGCAGCGGCGGACATGGCACGCCACATCGCGTTCGACGTTGGCGCGGCCGGACTTGCCGCGAAGCTTGCGGAACGTCTGCAGGCTCCCGCGATCATGTCGGATTTCTCGCGATTGGTGATCGACCCGAATCGTGGCGAGGATGATCCGACGCTGCTGATGCGGCTGTATGACGGCACGGTAATTCCCGCGAACCGCAATGCCGACGCCGACGAACGAGAGCGCCGCCTGGCACGACTGCACCGCCCCTATCATCAGGCGCTGGCGGAACTGGCCGCGCGTCATCCCGCTCGGTGCATCTGCGCGGTCCACAGCTTCACCCCGCAACTGCGCGGCAGGCCACCACGGCCATGGCAGGTCGGCATCCTGTATTCACATCGCGATTCAAGGTTGGGCGCGCCGATGGTTCAGGCCTGCCGCGACCAAGGCTGGGTGACCGGCGAGAATCAGCCCTACAGCGGTCACCTTCAGGGCGATTCAATCGATCGGCACGCCCTTGCGCACGGCCGGCCGAACCTGCTGATCGAACTGCGCAACGATCTGATCCGGTCCGAACAGGGCCAGGCTGAATGGGCGGCACGGCTGGCACCGGTCATCACCGGGCTTCTTGCGAACACCGGGCTATGATGGTGCCACGCCGGGATCAGCGTTTCAGGCGGTCCGGGTGCAGTTCCGCCCAGCCCTGACCGCCATCCAGTTCGTCGGCAAGGATCTCGGCTGTCACCGGCCCAAGGGTGAAGCCCTGATGACCGTGCCCGAAATGGGCCCAGAGGTTTGCCTGATCGGGCACCCGCCCAACGACCGGCAGCATGTCCGGCATGCAGGGCCTGCGGCCCGTCCAGGGCTCGGCCTCGACAGGCGCCCCGATGTCGAACAGTTCCTTCGCGGCCTCTTCGCCATGGCTCAATTGCGGCGGCGTCAGGCGTGGATTGCGCGTCAACTCGGCCGCGGTGGCGATCCGCAGGCCGCGGCGCATCGGCGACAACACGACCGAATTGCCGAAATCGGCGATCGGATGATGCGGCGGGGCATCCATGTGATAGTGGCGGTGATAGCCGCGTTTGTAGACCATCGGCACCTTCAGCCCAAAACGGCCCAGCATCATCGGCGACCATGGACCAAGCGCAACGACGGCGTGTTCACCCTCGGCCTCATCGGCGACCCAGGCCGCGCCCTTGCGGTGAAGATCGCCGGCATCGCCATTGATGATACGCCCACCCTGACGCTCGAACAGCGCCGCATATCGCGCCACAAGTCCGCCCGGGTCTGAACAGTTCCAGCTGTCAGACCAATGGGTTGCGCCTTCAACTTCGATCTTTATCGAGGGCTCAAGCGCACGCAGTTGCTTGCCGTCGAGGATCTTGGCTTCGACGCCAAACTCGGTCAGGAAACGCTCGACGGATTTGCGGGCCTGATCCATCTTCTTGGGCGTGCGATGGATCTCGATATAGCCATCGCGACGAATGATGTTGTCGGCACCGGCTGCCTGGATCAACGGTCCGTGGCGTTCGGTTGACTGGCGGATTAGCTTGCCCCATGTCCGGGATGCACGACGATGCGCGGCGGGCAGAGAATTCCATGCATAGGCCCAGACGGCACCCGCCTGCGACAACAGGCCCGGAATATTCCATTTGACGTCATAGCCGCGCCCAAGCGCAATCTGCATCAGCGCGCCAGGGGCCAGCGGCATCGCGTAGGGTTCAACCGCCTCGGTCTGAATCAGCCCGGCATTGCCATAGCTGGTCTCGCGGCCCGGAGAGTTGCGGTCGATGATCGTGACGTCATGACCACGCGCCTGCAATGCCAGCGCGGTGCTGACGCCAACCATTCCTGCACCCAGAACCAGAATTTCGGACATGCGCGCCTCCTTGCCTCGTCAATGCGAGGGATGCAGAACTCGTCGCATTCCGGCAAGAAATTTCGGGCATTCTTCGACTGGTATTCGAATCTTTGCAAGATTCAGGCGAAAAGCTCTCTGCAGAAGCTTAATCCTTCGACAAGTGCGTCCACTTCTTCGGTGGTGTTATACATCGCGAAGGACGCGCGCGCGCTCGCGTTGATTCCATAGAAATCCATCAGCGGCATGGCACAGTGGCTTCCGGCCCTGACCGCGATGCCCTTCTTGTCAAGGATCGTCGAGATGTCGTGCGCATGTGCGCCCTGCATCGTCATGGAAAAGATCGCCCCCTTGCCGGGCGCATCCCCTTGCATGTTCAGCCAGTTCAGTTCGCGCAACCGATCACGGGCGTGATCGCGCAGCGCCTGCTCATGCGCGGCGACATTGTCCATACCGATGTCCATCAGATATTCCAGCGCGGCACCAAGACCGATCTGATTGACGATGCCGGGGGTGCCGGCCTCGAACCGCAAGGGAGGATCGGCATAGTCGACCCCATCCCGCGCGACGGTTCGGATCATGTCGCCGCCGCCCATGAAGGGCCGCATCTCGGCCTGACGCGCGGCCTTTATCCAGATCGCGCCGGATCCCGATGGTCCGTACAGCTTGTGTCCGGTGATGCAGTAGAAATCGACACCAAGCGCGGACAGATCGACAGGCGTGTGAACGGCCCCCTGACTGCCGTCCACCAGAACCGGCACGGTGGTTCCGCGGGCAATCGCGCCAACATCGACGATCGTGCCAGTCACGTTCGACATATGGGTGACGGCAATCAGCTTGGTCTTTGGTCCGACGGCCTGCAAGACCTTCTCGGCCGGCAGGCTGCCATCTGGTTCGGGCTCGACCCATTTCAACACCACACCCTGCCGTTCGCGCAGGAAATGCCACGGCACGATATTGGCGTGATGTTCCAGCACCGACAGCACGATTTCGTCGCCTGCCTGCAATCGTGGCGCGGCCCAGCCATAACTGACCAGATTGATCCCCTCGGTCCCGCCCGACGTGAAGATGATCTCGTCCTCGCGCGGGGCATTCAGGAATTTCGCGATGATCGCGCGGACGCGCTCATAGTTGTCGGTCGCCAGATTCGACAGGTAATGCAGCCCGCGGTGTACATTGGCGTATTCGCCCTCGTATGCACGGGTGATGGCCTCGATCACCTGACGCGGCTTTTGCGCGCTTGCGCCGTTGTCCAGATAGACCAACGGCCGCCCGTTGACCTGCCGCGACAGGATCGGGAAATCGGCGCGGATGGCGGAAATGTCAAATGTCATTGCGGCACCTCGGGAAGTAAGCCGAAAGCAGCGGCCAGAAACGACAGCACGAACCCGACGGCAAGCGCCGTGGCGAACATGACCAGCATCACCTTGATGCCGCTTTGAAACCCATGCAACGCCTTGGTGAACTGCACCGTCAGCCACAGAAAGACCGCGATCGCAACGATGCCCAGGATGCCGGCAAGACCCGGCAGGATCAGCGACAGCAGCAACTGCACCAGCTGCACCAGCAGAAGCACGACCTCGATCCAGACGGTCAGCAGCAACGCGTCCTCGAACCGTCCCTGTCCGCCGAACATGCGCCCGACCCCAGCCATCAGCGACGCCGCCAGAACGATCGCGCAGAACTGGATGCCCGCCATGATCATCGGTTGCGCGGTCAGGGCCAGAACGCCAGAGGCCGCGCCCTCGGGCAGCGGGAACATCTGCGCCGATACCCACGCCAGCAGTGCCGACACTGACACCGCCAAGGCCAGCGCCATCCAGCGCGCCGACAAAGGCAAGTTCATCCCGATCAGCGCGCGCGCCGCCCCCTCGGGGTTGCGGAAGCTTTGGCCGACAAGCATCTTCAGATCGTCGAAATTCATTCTTTCCTCGCCAGCGCACGGACACCGGCGCCCCAGATCATCAAGAACCCGGCGCCGACCAGAACCTGTGTCAGCATTTGTGCCGGACCCGGCCCGATCAACCCCGCGACAATGCCCCAAAGCAACATTGCGGGCGACACCGCCAGCAGTGCCCAGAACAGCGCCAGCCGCGAATCCTCGGGCGTCAGGCGCTTCGGAAACAGCCGCGACAGCACCGATATGATCGCCGCCACCGCATAGGCGACCAGCGGCATCATGAACAGCACCGCCAGCATCGCGCCCCCCATCCGTGCCTCGAACGGCACCGTTGGGTCAAGCTGCGCCTCGCGTGCCCGCAGCGGGCCTTGCGCGATCAGAAAGATCAGCAGTGCCGCCATCAGGACTGCCAGC
The DNA here is from genome assembly GCF_025195095.1 of Paracoccus maritimus. GTDB lineage: Bacteria > Pseudomonadota > Alphaproteobacteria > Rhodobacterales > Rhodobacteraceae > Paracoccus > Paracoccus maritimus. The sequence goes on from NZ_JANAVZ010000004.1 coordinate 121,577, forward strand.
TTGCCCGACTCCGGCATCGCGGACAGGCCCCGCACAACGCGGCGCGGCGACCACCAGCTTTGCAGAATGCGCGGCAGGATGCCGCGGCGCATCACTGTTTGGCGCGACGGGTCAGCCAAGCTTCCAACCGGTCATTGATCTGGCCGCGCAGCGTTTCATCCTCGATTTCCTCCAGCGCATCGGCAAGGAAGGACAGCACAAGGAACACGATGGCGCGGTCATAGGGCACCCCGCGCGACCGCATGTAGAACAGCGCGGTCTCGTCGATCGCGCCGGTCGTCGACCCATGCGAACACTTGACGTCGTCGGCGTAGATTTCCAGTTCCGGCTTGGCAAGGAACTGGCTGCGTTCGTCCAGAAGCAGTGCCTGGCTGATCTGATAGCCGTCGGTCTTCTGCGCGCCGGGTTTCACAAGGATCTTGCCTTGGAACACGCCTTCCGCGCCGTTCTTAAGGACCTTCTTGAAGACCTGCCGGCTTTCGCAACGCTCGGCCGAATGAGTGATGAACACCGTGTCATCATGATGGAACGGCCCGACATGGCCATCGCCCAGCACGGCTGCCGCGATATGGGCCACAGCATCGTCGCCGACGATGTCGATAACCCCCTCGTGCCGCATCAGCGTGCCATTCACGGACAGATTGAAGGCCTTCAGCTGCGCTTCGGCACCCACACGCGCGAACAGGTGGGACAGACCCAGCTTCTGATGGCCCGCCCGCTTGGCAGTGATGTGGTGCAGTTTCGCTCCGCGCGCCAGATCCACCTCGATCACCGAGTTGGATCGGGCGCCGACCATCCCGGTCTCAAGCAGCGTCAGTTCGGCGCCTTCCTCGACCCGGATCACGTGATGCCAGCTGACATCTGCATCCTCGCGCGCCCGGCGATGGATGATGTGCACGGGCTTCGCCGGCCTGCCGGTCACACGGATCAGAACGCCATCCGACGCGGTCGCGGTGTTCAGCACCGCGAAGGGGCGTTTGACCGGGTTTTGCCCCGCGGTTTCCAGCTTGCCGTAAACATCCGCAGCCCAATGACTGTCCTGCGCATCGGCATTCGCCAGCGTGTCGATCTCGATGCCCTCCAGCATCAGATCATCCGACGACGCGGCGTCGAACGCGCCATCGACGAACACCAGCGTCAACCGGTCAAGATCGGTGAATAGCGGCGAATCGGGTGCCCTTTCCTCGATCGGGATAGGTTGCGGGACGGGCGCATTGAACGGGCGCGGATCGGTATAGCGCCAGTATTCATCGCGCGGTCCAGGCAGCCCCATGTCGCGCAGGCGCGCCAAGGCATCGGCGCGTGCAGCGGCGGTGAATCCGCCCTTGGGCAAGGTCATCGCGTCAAGCCTTGCCTGCAACGCGTCGGCGGCCTTTGCCGCGCCACTGATCTGCGGCGTCACGTCTTTCGTCTTCACGGCGGCTTCTGACATCAGCCAGCCTCCGCCAGAAGATCGCCATAACCCTCGTCTTCGATCTGCAGGGCCAGATCGGGCCCGCCAGACTTCACGATGCGGCCATTTGACATGATATGGACCACGTCCGGTTGGATGTGATTCAGCAGACGCTGATAATGGGTGATGACAAGGAAGCTGCGATCGGGGCCGCGCAGCGCGTTCACACCGTCAGCGACCAGACGCATCGCATCGACATCCAGACCGGAATCGGTCTCATCCATGATGCACATGCGCGGGGCCAGCATCGCCATCTGCAGGATCTCGTTGCGCTTTTTCTCACCGCCCGAGAAACCGACATTGACCGGGCGCTTCAGCATCTCGGCGTCGATGTCCAGATTGCGGGCCTTCTCTCGGATCTGCTTGAGGAACTCTGCCGAAGAAAGCTCTTCCTCTCCGCGCGCCTTGCGCTGTGCGTTTACCGCCGTCCGCAGAAAGGTCATGTTGCCGACGCCCGGAATTTCGACCGGGTACTGGAAAGCCAGGAACAGGCCCGCCGCGGCACGTTCCTCAGGCTCCATATCCAGCAGGCTTTCACCGTCCAGCGTTGCCTCGCCCTCGGTGATTTCATAGCCGTCCCGGCCCGACAGGACATAGGACAGGGTGGACTTGCCCGACCCGTTCGGACCCATGATCGCATGAACCTGACCGGCAGGCACCTCCAGCGACAGACCCTTCAGAATCTGCTTGTCTTCTTCCTCAAGTTTCACATGCAGGTTGTTGATCTTAAGCATCTTTACCTCGTCAGATGGTGGCGGCGGTGCCGACCGTCCGGCACCATCATCAAATCTCGTCTGGGCTTAGCCCACGGAACCTTCCAGCGAAATCGCGACAAGCGATTGCGCCTCCATGGCGAACTCCATCGGCAGGGCCTGCAGCACGTCACGGCAGAAGCCGTTCACGACCAGCGCGACCGCTTCTTCTTCGTCCATGCCGCGCGAGCGGCAATAGAACAGCTGGTCGTCATCGACCTTGCTGGTCGTTGCCTCGTGTTCCACGCGGCTGCTGGTGTTCTTCACCTCGATATACGGAACGGTATGCGCACCGCATTTGTCGCCGATCAGCAGACTGTCGCATTGCGTATAGTTGCGGCTGTTGGTCGCGCGCGGATGCATCGACACAAGACCGCGATAGGTGTTCTGCGCCTGCCCCGCCGAAATTCCCTTGGAAACAATGCGCGAGCGGGTGTTCTTGCCAAGATGCACCATCTTGGTGCCGGTGTCGGCCTGCTGCCAGTTATTGGCGATGGCGATGGAATAGAACTCGCCCTGGCTTTCGTCGCCGCGCAGGATGCAGGACGGATATTTCCAGGTGATCGCGCTGCCTGTTTCGACCTGCGTCCACATCACCTTGGCCCGTGCCTCGCGGCAATCGGCGCGCTTGGTGACGAAATTGTAGATCCCGCCCTTGCCGTTCTCGTCGCCGGGGAACCAGTTCTGGACCGTCGAATACTTGACCTCTGCATCCTCCAGCACAACGATTTCGACCACTGCGGCGTGCAGCTGATTGGTATCGCGCTGGGGTGCCGTGCAGCCTTCAAGATAGCTGACGTAAGATCCTTTGTCGGCGATGATAAGCGTGCGCTCGAACTGGCCGGTGTTCTCGGCATTGATGCGGAAATAGGTGGACAGTTCCATCGGGCAGCGAACGCCCGGCGGCACGTACACGAACGAGCCGTCCGAAAACACCGCGCTGTTCAGCGTGGCGAAGAAGTTGTCCGATTGCGGAACGACGCTGCCAAGGTATTTCTTGACCAGCTCGGGATGCTCGCGGATCGCCTCGCTGATCGAACAGAAGATGACACCGGCCTTGGCCAGTTCGTCCTTGAAGGTGGTGCCCACGCTAACGCTGTCGAAAACCGCATCGACGGCGACCTTGCGACCTTCGGCCGGGGCGGCATCCGCGCCCTCGACGCCCGCAAGGATCATCTGCTCCTTCAGCGGGATCCCAAGCTTCTCATAGGTTGCCAGCAGCTTGGGATCGACCTCGTCCAGCGACTTCGGCTTGATCTCCATGCTTTTCGGCCGGGCATAGTAATACTGATCCTGATAGTCGATCACGGGATAATTCAGCATTGCCCATTTTGGCTCGGACATGGTCTGCCAGCGGCGAAAGGCCTCCAGCCTCCACTCGGTCATCCACTCCGGCTCTTCGTTCTTTTGCGAGATCAGGCGGACGATATCTTCATTCAGCCCCTTCGGGGCATAGTCCATCTCGATCTCGGTATCCCAGCCATATTTGTAGCTGCCCATGTTCTGAACGGTCTCGACCGTTTCGCGGTCGACACCTTCACGAACGTCAAGATCGGGGGTCTGGGTCATCCTTTGTCCTTCCTGGGGCCGGGCATCCGCCTAGCCATTCCTGTCGCGCCAGCGTGAATACGCGCTTTCCCATGCATCCGCAAATCGGTTCATCTGATCCTCGCCCAAAGCCGGACTTATCGAAATGCGGATCGCCGATTGCGCCTCGTCATCGCCGTAACCCATCGCCTGCAACGCACCGCTGGCCCGGACCTTGCCCGACGAGCAGGCCGATCCCGCCGACACGGCAAAGCCCGCAAGATCCATCTGCATGACCTGGGTTTCGCCTTTCCATCCCGATGTAAGAATGCAGGTGGTGTTCGGCAAGCGCCGCGCGCCCTTTCCGGCGATTCTGGCGCCCGGCGCGATGTCCAGCAACCGTGCCTCCAGCGCGTCGCGCCGCGCAGCCACCTGATCCCACATCCCGGCTTCCAGTTCCGCCTGCGCGGCGGCCGCCGCTGCGGCAAAGCCTGCGATGCCGATCAGGTTTTCCGTGCCCGCCCGGCGGCCCTGTTCCTGACCGCCGCCACGGATCAGCGCGGGGATGTCGGTGCCCTTCTTCAAGATCAGCGCGCCAACCCCCTTCGGGCCGCCCAGCTTGTGGGCACTGACGAATCCCGCCGTGACCCCAAGCCAGTTAAACGCGAAAGGAATCTTTCCGAAAGCCTGGGTCAGATCGCTGCTGCCCAGCCCATCGGGCAAGTCCTGAACGACGCCGGTCTCGTTGTTGGCCAGTTGCAGGCTGCTTTGAGCCGGATCGGGAACCGTCACGATCCCGTCGGCATCTACGGCCAACGACGGATCGCACCAGACCTTTACGGCGCTGTGTTCGGTCGGGGCACAGGCGATCTTGCGACCAGCCAGCACCATCGCCGCCGCCTCGGTCGTCCCCGAGGTGAAGATCACGTCGGCACCCTCGGCCCCAAGCGCGGCGGCCAGTTGTTCGCGGGACCGTTCCAACAACATCCGCGCGGCGCGACCCTCGGCATGCACCGACGACGGGTTGCCAGGCAGATCCATCGCCGCGATCATCGCCGCGCGCGCCTCGGGCCGCAAGGGCGTCGTCGCGTTCCAGTCAAGATAGTGCCGGTTCATGTCAGCGCCTCGGCGATTTCCTTTGCCAGACGGCGCGCGACCGCATCCTTGCCCATGCGCGGCCACTCCTCTGCCCCGCCATCGCGGATCAGCGTGACGGCGTTTTCCGTGCCCCCCATGATCCCGGTCGCCGGACTGACATCATTGGCCACGATCCAGTCGCAGCCCTTGCGCTGCCGTTTCGCAGTCGCATTCTCGATCACCTCGTGGGTCTCGGCAGCGAAACCCACGACGAGTGCCGGGCGCCGCTTGTGCAGGCCGCTGACCCAGGCGAGGATATCCGGGTTTTCGGTCATCTCCAACGCCGGAGGCTTGCCGGACCCATCCTTCTTGATCTTGCGCGCCCCGGCGTTCGTCACCCGCCAATCGGCGACGGCGGCGGCCATCACCGCCGCGTCCGCGGGCAGCGCCTCGCTGACCGCTTCGCGCATCTCGCGCGCCGTTTCGACCCGGATCACATCGACCCCTTCGGGCGGGGCGATGCTGGCCGGACCGGTCACAAAGCTGACCCGCGCACCCAGGTCGCGCAATGCCGTGGCGATGGCCGTGCCCTGGGCACCGGACGAGCGATTGGCGATATAGCGCACCGGATCGATCGGTTCATGCGTGGGTCCCGATGTGACGATGACATGACGCCCCAGCAATGGGCCGCGCGGCACCTGCACCGCCTGGGTCAATCGCAACGGTTCGTCGGCAAGAGCGGCGCGGATCGCGGTCATGATCGCCTCTGGCTCGGCCATGCGACCGGGACCGAATTCGCCGCACGCCATGTCGCCCTCGTCCGGGCCAACAGTCAGAATCCCGTCGCCGCGCAATGTCTGAAGATTGCGTCCTGTCGCCGGATGCTGCCACATCCGTACGTTCATCGCAGGCGCGATCAGCACGCGCTTGTCGGTTGCCAGCAGCAGGGTCGAGGCCAGGTCGTCGGCCAGCCCCTGCGCCATCTTCGCCATCAGGTCCGCCGTCGCCGGTGCGACCACGACAAGATCCGCGTTGCGGGAAAGCTGGATGTGACCGATCTCGGCTTCTTTGGCGATGTCGAACAAACCTTCATGCGCGGCCTCACCCGCCAGGACTGACAGGGTCATCGCCGTGGTGAACTGCGCGCCTGCACGGGTCAACACCGGCGTCACCGCCAGCCCGTCGGCCCGCATCAGCCGGATCAGCTGAGGCAGCTTGTAGGCGGCGATACCGCCGCCGACGATCAGAAGGATACGCTTGCCGTCCATGCCGCCTCCGAAAACCTGCTCGACAGATAGGCGTTCGGGCCACATGCCGCAAGCAAGCGAAGCCGTTAACCAATCCTTAAGTGCTGCCGAGCTAAACCCTCAGACGAACATGTCAGGGGGGCAGATGGTCGCCATCGCCTATTCCGTCGCCTTCGAGGGGGTCGAGGCGCGACTGGTCGAGGTCCAGTGCTCGGTTTCGGCCGGCCTGCCGGGTTTCGCGATCGTGGGACTGCCCGACAAGGCGGTCAGCGAGGCGCGCGAGCGCGTCAAGGCGGCCTTCGGCGCGATGGCCATCGCGATGCCCAGCAAGCGCCTGACAGTCAACCTGTCGCCCGCCGACCTTCCGAAAGAGGGATCACATTTCGACCTGCCGATCGCGCTTGCGGTGCTGGCCGCGCTGGACATCATCCCGTCGGAAGAACTTTCGCGCTGCGTCTGTCTTGGCGAACTGGCGCTGGATGGACGGCTGGTCGCGGTGACGGGCGCCCTGCCCGCCGCAATGGCCGCGGCAGAAGATGACCGCGCGCTGATCTGCCCGCGCGCTTGCGGAGCAGAGGCCGCGTGGGTCGAGACGGTGCCGGTGATCGCGCCATCGACGCTGCGCGAGACGGTCGATCATCTGACCGACCGCCACCCACTGTCCCGCGCCGCGCCCGGAACGGTCGGCGCGTCAGCCCCGCTCGGATGCCTGTCCGAAGTGAAGGGTCAGGAACGCGCCAAGCGTGCCCTGGAAATCGCGGCAGCTGGCCGGCACCACATGCTGATGGTCGGCCCGCCCGGCGCCGGAAAGTCGATGCTGGCGGCCAGGCTTCCCGGCCTCATGCCGCCGCTGTCACCTATCGAGGCGCTGGAAACCTCGATGATCCATTCGCTGGCCGGCGTGCTGGAGGACGGCGGAATCTCGCGCCAGGCGCCGTTCCGAGAGCCCCATCACACCGCCTCGATGGCGGCCATCGTCGGCGGCGGACGCGGCGCCAAACCGGGCGAGATCAGCCTTGCCCATAACGGCGTGCTGTTCATGGATGAATTTCCGGAATTTCCCAGGCAGGTGCTGGAAACCCTGCGTCAGCCCATCGAGACGGGCGAGGTGGTCGTGGCCCGCGCGAACGCGCATATTCGCTATCCTTGCAGATTTCTGCTGGCCGCCGCAGCAAATCCCTGTCGCTGCGGACATCTGGCGGACGCCTCGCGGGCATGTTCGCGTGCGCCCGCCTGCGGGGGCGACTACATGGGGCGGATTTCGGGCCCGCTGATGGACCGCTTCGACCTGCGGCTGGAAGTGCCGGCCGTCAGTTTCATGGATCTGGAGATGCCCTCAGGTGGAGAAAGCACTGCCCAGATCGCCGGTCGAGTCGCCGCTGCCCGCCAGCGTCAACTTGCCCGCTTCCGCGAACACCCCAGGTTTCGTGCGAATGCCGATGCGTCAGGCGCGGTGCTGGACGAGATCGCCACCCCCGACAGCGAAGGCCGCGCGCTGATCCTGAAAGCGTCCGAAAAGCTGGGACTGACTGCGCGCGGCTATCACCGGATCCTTCGCACGGCCCGCACCATTGCCGATCTGGAAGGATCGGACGGCATCCGCACGCCGCATCTTGCCGAGGCGATCAGCTATCGCCTGCCTTTCGTCGCGGGCGGATGAAGGGGCGCATCAGCACCTGTGGTGCGCATCAGCGAGCGCTAAGCCGGCGCTCGATCGCGTCCCACATCATCGCCGCGGCGTTGATGCCGTCGAAGCGTTCCAGTTCCTGAATTCCGGTTGGCGATGTCACGTTGATTTCGGTCAGCCAGCCGTCAATCACGTCGATGCCCGTGAAGATCAGACCTTTTTCACGCAGTACGGGTGCCAACCGGGCGCAGATCTCGCGTTCGCGCTCGGTCAGGCCAACCTTTTCGGCCCGGCCGCCCACATGCATGTTCGACCGCGCCTCGCCTTCCTGAGGAACTCGGTTGATCGCTCCGGCGACCTCGCCGTCGATCAGGATGATCCGCTTGTCGCCCTTGCTGACGGCAGGCAGGTATTTCTGGGCGATCATCGGCTCGCGGTTGATGCCCGCAAAGGTTTCCAGCAGTGCAGACAGGTTGGGATCGCCGCGCCGCAAGTGGAACACCCCGGCGCCGCCATTGCCGTAAAGCGGCTTGACGATGATTTCGTCGTGGCGATCGCGGAACCTGCGGAACGCCGCCAGGTCACGCGCGATCATCGTGGGCGGGGTCAGATCCGGAAAATCCAGCACCATCAGCTTTTCCGGGCAGTTGCGCACCCAGAACGGATCGTTGACCACAAGGGTCGCAGGATGAACGCGATCCAGCAGATGGGTGGATGTGACATACGCCATGTCGAAGGGCGGATCCTGGCGCAGCCAGACGACGTCGAATTGCGTCAACTCGACCTCTTCCCAGTCCCCGAAACTGACATGATCCCCCTCGACCCTGCGCAGGGTGACAGGCCTGCCGCGCGCAATCACGCGACCCTCGTCATATCGAAGCTGATCTGCGGCATACTGGAAAAGCCGATGACCGCGCGCTTCGGCCTCAAGGCCAATCCTGAATGTGCTGTCCGCGTGGATCGCAACATCCTCAATCGGATCCATCTGCAAGGCGACGTATAGGCTCATGGCACGCTCCGGAACGGTCTCGCCCGGTTGTTACCCGTCGCCTGCGGGGATGCAAGGGCCAGCCGCTCTATGCCTCGGCGAAGGCGTTCTCCAGAATCTCCACCCGGCCTGCGCCATCTACCAGCGCGACATCGAAGCGCATGCAGGTCAACTGACCGTCGGGCAGATCGGTACAATAGGCACAGGCGGCGGCGCAGATGCGATCCATCTGGGATCGTCCCAGACGCATCGCCGCCTCTGCGTGCGAGGCGGCCTGCTTGACCTCCACGAAGACCACCGCATCGCCATCGCGACATATCAGGTCGATTTCGCCTCCGGCACTGCGCCAGCGCCGGGCCAGAATAGTGCATCCCTTCGCGATAAGGTGACGCGCCACGCTGTCTTCGGCCATCTCGCCCGAAAGTGCAGCCAGAGCGCCGCGGTTCCGGCGCTGCGCGCGCATCGCGGAAGTGGGGTCCGGCCCTCCGGCTTTTCGATTCACCGTTCCTGCACCATGTCCCATTGCGTATTTCCTCAGCCGATCTTCAGCGCCATATCATGTCATGATCCGCCGGACCGAACAGGTCACTTGTCTTCGGCCTGACCGCCCATCGCAAGCGCCATCTGATAGACGTCGCGGCGCGCAAGGCCCAGCTCCCGGGCCACGTCCTTGGCGGCATCCTTGACCGACATGTCCGCCAGCCGTTGCCGAAGCGCCTTGCGGATATCTTCGTCGTCGACGACCGCGGCGGCAGGACGATCCAGCAGCATGACCACTTCACCTTTCAAGCCTGTCATGCGCGGATCTTCTGAAAGCTCCTGTGCCGTTCCCCTGATCACCTCTTCGAATTTCTTGGTCAGTTCCCGCGCCACCACGGTAACGCGATTCGGGTCAATTTCGCACAATTCCCTCAATGTCTGGTTAACGCGCCTGGGGCTTTCGAACAGGATCAGCGTCGCGTCGACTTGCGACCATTGGCGCAACCACGCGGCGCGAGCCGAGGCCGTCGCGGGTGGAAATCCCGCGAACAGGAAGCGGTCGCTTGGCAGACCCGAAAGGCTGAGCGCAGCCAGCGCCGCCGAGGCCCCGGGCACGGCGTGGACCCGCACCCCCGCCAGTGCCGCGTCCCGTGCCAGCCGGTAGCCGGGATCCGCGACCAGCGGCGTTCCCGCATCCGAGGCATAGGCGACGCTGGCCCCTTCGGCCAGCGCGGCCATCAGCGCAGGGCGTGCACGAGCCGCATTGTGATCGTGATAGGGCAAGACCCGCCGACCGCGAAGTGGAATGCCGTGAATTTCCATCAAGTGCCGCATCACCCGCGTATCCTCGGCGGCCAGAACATCGGCGCTGTTCAGCACGTCCAGCGCGCGCAGTGTGATATCGCGGGCCGTGCCGATCGGGGTCGCAACCAGATACAGTCCGGGGTCCAGATGTGCGGCAGCGACATACGCCTCGAGCCGCTGCGGAGGCTTCATCGCATTCTCGCTCATCCTGCCTTCTCCCGTGTCATGACGGCCGCGCCGCCAATTGCCAATCCGGCGCGATCCACTTAGGCTGCGCGCTAATCGCCGCCATCAGATCATACTGCAGGGAAGTTTCACATGTTCGCATCTGCCACAACCCGGCCCTTCGCGGGGCTGCGCCGCACATTCTGCCGCGCTGGCGCCGTGATCTCGGCGTTTTTCCTTGCTGCCTGCGATCCCGCCGGCATGGGCCAGCAGGCCAGCGGCCCCAGCATCGGCCCGATGATCGACCCCGGTCAGCCGGTGCAGGTGGCACTGCTGGCCCCTGCGGGCAGCGGATCGGCCAACCTTGAATGGCTGGCGCGCAGCCTGAAGAACGCCGCGCGCATGGCAGCAGCAGATGCACAGGGCGCGACCATCGATCTGCGCATCTATGACACCGGCGACAGCACTGCGCAGGCCGTCGCGCAGGCCAACGCCGCCGCCGACGCAGGCGCGCAGATCATCCTTGGTCCGCTGTTCGCCGAAGGCGCCAACGCTGTCGGAAACGCCATGCGCCCGCGCGGAATCAACGTGCTGTCCTTCTCGAACAATGCCGAGATTGCGGGCGGCAATGTCTATATCCTTGGCAACAGCTTCGCCAACGTCGCTGACCGGCTGGTCGGTTTCGGCGCCAAACACGGCAAACGGAACATCTATGTCGTGGCCGAGAACGACGTCGCCGGCCAGATCGGCGGCCGCGCCATCGAGACCGCGATCGCCCGCAACGGCGCCCGGCTGGCGGGGCGCAGCAATCACCCGGTGTCGGTCAGCGGGATCGACAGCGTGACGCCCCAGATCGTCGCCGCGGCACGCTCGGGTCAGGTCGATGCCGTGTTCATGACGGCAAATAATCAGGCGGTCCTGCCCTATCTGACCGAAAAGCTCGCGGCCGCGGGGGTCACGTCGCAGGTCACCCAGTTCATGGGCCTGACCCGCTGGGATCAGCCGGCGTCGCGCATGTCGCTGCCGCAACTGCAGAACGGCTGGTTCGCGATACCCGACCAAGGCCTGAAACAGCAGTTCGACGCCCGCTATCAGTCCGCCTACGGAGAACAACCGCACGAACTTGCGACGCTTGCTTATGATGGCGTCGCGGCCATTGCGTCGCTTGCCCGCGCCGGAAATCGGAATGCCCTGACGACGGCCGGGCTGACCCAGAGATCCGGGTTCTCGGGCGTGGGCGGGGTGTTCCGGCTGCGGCGTGATGGCACCATCGAGCGCGGCCTTGCCGTTGCCACGATCCGGGGCAATCAGGTCGTGATCTTGGATCCGGCGCCGCGCGGCTTCGGTGGCTTCGGGTTCTGATCTTGCCGCCCAGCCCTGCACAATCCACCGTTCAAAGCGCCCCGGCATTGCCCGGGGCGCATGAATTGTTCGATGCCGATAGCATCCTGAAGGCCCTGAGCGAGCGTCTGGCCGATCTGCAAGGCCCGCGCGAGATCCGCGCGGCAACCGTTGCGTTCCTGGCCGAGGCCCGTCAGGACGCCATGGCGGATGTCGAGGCCGGGTTTGCCAGCCACCCCCGCGCCGCGCGCGAGACGGTGCGCGCGATCGCCGCGCTGACCGACGGCATCGTGACGGCCATCCATCATGTCGCGACAACGAGGCTGCACCCCGTCCAGAACGCATCCGAGGGCGAGAAGCTGGCCGTGCTGGCGGTCGGCGGCTATGGCCGCGCCGAAATGGCACCTTATTCAGATGTCGATCTGCTTTTCCTGACGCCCTACAAAATCACCCCATGGGCCGAGAGCGTGGTCGAATCCATGCTGTACATGCTGTGGGATCTGAAGCTGAAAATCGGCCATTCGATCCGCACCGTGGACGATTGTCTGCGGCTTGGCGCCGGCGACATGACGATCCGAACGTCGCTGGTCGAACACCGGCTTGTCACCGGCCACGCACCGCTGGCCCAAGAGCTGCGCGACCGTCTGTGGTCGGAATTGTTTGACAAGACGGTACCCGAATTCGTCGAAGCCAAGCTGGAAGAGCGCAGCGCGCGGCACCAGCGGCAGGGCGGCCAGCGATATGTTTTGGAACCGAACGTAAAAGAGGGCAAGGGCGGGCTGCGCGACCTGCAGACGCTTTACTGGATCGCGAAATACATCCATCGGGTGGATCGCGCGGTCGAACTGGTCGATCTTGGGGTGTTCTCGCGTGAAGAGCATCTGGCCTTCTGGCAGGCCGAGGATTTTCTGTGGGCCGTGCGCTGCAACCTGCACCTGATCGCCGGCCGGCCGGTCGATGTCCTGTCCTTTGACATGCAGGTCGAAGTCGCCCGACGCATGGGGTATTCCGACACGACGGCACGGCGTGGCGTCGAATATTTCATGCAGGACTATTTCCGCCACGCGACGCGCGTGGGGGAATTGACCAGGGTTTTCCTGACCGAACTGGAATCGCGCCATGTCAGGAGCGCCCCGATCCTGGGTCGCCTCTTCCGCAGGCGGCGCAAGATGAAGGCGGGCTTCATCGATCAGCATGGCAGGCTGGCGATCAAGGACGACGCCGAATTTCTTGCCGATCCACTGAACATCCTGCGCCTGTTCGAAGAGGCGCTGCGCACCGGCATCCTCATCCACCCCGACGCGATGCGCCTGATCGCCGCCAATCTTGACCTGATCGACGACAGGATGCGCAGCGATCCCGAGGCGATCCGCATCTTCATGGATCTGCTTCTGAAGCACGGCAATCCCGAACGCAGCCTGCGCCGCATGAACGAGCTGGGCGTGCTGGCCGCATTCATCCCCGAGTTTCAGCCCGTCGTCGCCATGATGCAGTTCAACCTGTATCACCACTATACCGTGGACGAGCATTCCATCCAGTGCGTCGCCGCGCTGGCCGAGATCGAACGCGGCGAACATCCCGATGACCTTCCGCTATCGCACGGCATCATGGGATCGGGGATCAATCGCCGCGTGCTGTATCTGGCCACGTTGCTGCACGACATCGGCAAGGGCCGGCGCGAGGATCATTCGATCCTGGGCGCGCGCATCGCCCGCCGCATAGCCACGCGCTTCGGCTTTCCCCAAGACGATATCGACACGGTCGAATGGCTGGTCAGGAACCACCTTCTGATGTCCGATGTGGCACAAAAGCGCGATATCGCGGATCCGCGCACGCTGCGCGATTTCGCCAAGGCCGTAAAGACCCGCAAGCGTCTGGACCTGCTGTTGGTGCTGACCGTCTGCGACATTCGCGGCGTCGGTCCGGGGGTCTGGAACAACTGGAAAGCCGCCCTGCTGCGCAAGCTTCATCAGGAAACCTCGTCCGCGCTGGAAAACGGTCTTGAGGAACTGAACCGCGAAAAGCGGCAGAACGAGGCCAAACGGTCGCTGCGCCATCTTCTGGTTGCCAGGGGCTGGGAGGCCAAGGAGATCCGCGCCGAGCTGGGCCGTCACTATGACAATTACTGGCCGGGGCTGCCGACCGATACCCAGGCGGTCTTCGCCGACCTGCTGCACCAGATCGACGGTGACGAGATCCGCATCGACCTGCGGGCCGACCATGACCGCGACGCGACGCGCGCGGCCTTCGTGATGGCGGACCATCCCGGCATCTTCTCGCGCCTATGCGGCGCGCTGACGCTGACCGGGGCAAACGTGGTCGATGCGCGCACCTACACGACCCGCGACGGCTATGCGACCGCGGTCTTCTGGGTCCAGGATACAGAAGGCCATCCCTTCGCAGAGGATCGCCTGCCGAAGCTGCGTCAGACCATCCTGCGCACCCTGAAGGGCGAGATCGTCGCCCGCGAGGCATTCGCCTCGCGCGACAAGCAGAAGAAACGCACCCGCGAGTTCCGCTTTCCGACGCATGTCACCTTCGACAACGAGGGCAGCGACATCTACACGATCATCGAGGTCGATACCCGCGACCGGCCGGGCCTGCTGTATGACCTGACGCGCGCAATGGCGACCAACCACATCCAGATCGTCAGCGCGGTGATCGCCACCTTCGGCGCCCAGGTGGTTGACAGTTTCTACGTCAAGGACATGTTCGGCCTGAAGCTGCACAGCGAGAACAAGCGCGACCAGCTTGAAAAGAAGCTGCGCAAGGCCATCGCCGACGGAACCAAACGGGCAGAGGCATAGAACCATGAAATCCGGGCTGGTGCGCGGGTTCCTGTCGGTGGGAATCTGGACCTTCATCTCGCGCGTGTCGGGCTTTGTCCGCGATATCCTGATGGCCGCCTGGCTGGGCACGGGGCCGGTGGCCGAGGCATTCCTGATCGCGCTGTCTCTGCCAAACATGTTCCGCCGTTTCTTCGCCGAGGGCGCCTTCAACACCGCGTTCGTTCCCATCTTCTCGAAGAAGCTGGAAAACCGGGGCGACGCGGAACGCTTTGCCGCGCAGGCATTTTCGGGCCTGTTCATGATCGTCATGATCCTGTCGGCTGTGGCGATGATCTTCATGACGGCGCTGGTCTGGCTGATGGCGGCGGGTTTTCAGGGCGATGAGCGTTTCGCGTTGGCGGTCGAATACGGACGGATCACGTTTCCCTATATCCTGCTGATTTCGCTGGCCTCGATGATCTCGGGCGTTCTGAATGCCAATGGCCGTTTCACCGCTGCCGCCGCGGCGCCGGTGTTGCTGAACCTGTTGTTCATCGTCGCAATGGGCCTTGGAAGGTGGCGCGGCTGGGATCTGGGGCTGACACTGGCCTGGGCGACGCCCGTCACCGGCATCTCGCAGCTGGCACTTGTCTGGTGGGATGCTCATCGGAACGGCTGGACATTCTTTCCGCGCCGCCCCCGCATGTCGCCTGACATGCGCCGCCTTCTGGCGGTCGCCCTGCCCGCCGCATTCGCCGGGGGTGTGGTACAGTTGAACCTTCTGATCGGACGGCAGGTCGGGTCGCGCTTTGAAGGTGCGATCGCCTGGCTTTCTTATTCCGACCGGCTGTATCAGCTGCCGCTTGGCGTCGTCGGGGCCGCTGTCGCGGTCGTGCTGTTGCCGGAACTGGCCCGACGCCTGCGGGCCGAGGATCATGCCGGTGGCCAGTCCGCCTATTCACGCGCCACCGAGTTCGGCCTTTTCCTGACCTTGCCCGCCGCCTTTGCCATCGCCGTGATCGCCGAGCCGATGGTCGCCACGCTGTTCGAACGCGGGCAGTTCACGGCCCATGACACCGCGCAAACCTCCGCCGCGCTGGTCGTCTATGCACTTGGGCTGCCGGCATTCGTCCTGCAGAAAATCCTGCAACCACTGTATTTCGCCCGCGAGGATACCAAAACACCGTTTCGCTTCGCCGCCATGTCGATGGTGGTCAACGCGGCGGTCGCGTTCGGACTGATGCCTGTAATTGGGTTCCTGGCCGCCGCCATCGGCACCACCGTGGCCGCCTGGGTGATGGTCGGACAATTGTGGTGGGGAACACGCGCGATGGGACAGGCCGCGCGCGCGGATGCAAGGCTGCGTCGTGCCGCCCCCCGAATCGTGCTGGCCTCGGCGTTGATGGCAGTTGCGTTGTGGTTCGCGAAGGGCTGGCTTGCCGATTTCGGCGTTGGTCGCATCCCCGGCCTGGCAATCCTGGTCTTTGGTGGAGCGGTCTTCTACTTCGCGCTCAGCTTCGTGACCGGCGCCTACCGGCTTTCGGAACTGAAAGCTGCCGTCAAACGCAATCGCTGATCCGGCTCTGGACGAAAAGCGCGGCAGGATTGCGCACGAATCATTCCCACATACCAGACCGGGCCGCTCCCCAGAGTTTTTTCGATCTTGCGGCGATTTATCGAAAATTATTAACCATATTCATTGCATTATTTAAATGAAGATACATAATATATAGTATTTGCTTATTATCAATTTGGATGGCATTTTAATTTAAGTTCATCTTAAAAGGTTAATGTCATGTCAAACCGTCAACTGTATCAAAAACTGGAACAACGGCATATCGAAGTCGCGCGAACTGGCGACGAGGATCTGGGCCCGTTCAAGCTGCTGCCCGGCACATGGGTCAACGAAGAAGTCAGTCCGGGCGTCGGCGACGGACGCGGCTGGAACCTGATCGCTCTGCCCTTCGGCGGAGCCAGGCCGCCCTTCAGGGTTCTGATGAACCAATATAATGAAAGCCTGACTTTCTCGATTGTGGACAAGGGCGTGCCAAATCGCGGCATCGTCAACGATCCCGATGTGAATTCGACCGATCAGCGCGTCGTGACGCTGGATTACGAACAGGCTATCCGACAAGTGGCTGCCGCGGATTTTCCGGTCAGCGGCGAGGCGGGCGACAAGGGGCTGGCCATCCATCACGAGCCCGGTCTTCTCCTGCACATGCTGAGCCACGAGACAGAGGGGATCGATATCGGTCGCCTGGCAGCCATCCCGCACGGAGATTCGGTTCTTGGGCTGGGACGCAGCGAAGTGGTCGAGGGGCTGGCGCCGATTCCGAACAATGTCACGGCGATTGCCGTAGGGGTCGGAGACGATATCGAAAACAACCCCTATCTGGCGCCCTACAAGCATTTCCGCGACAACCGTTTCACCGGCGAGGTGAATGCACCCGGATTTCCAGGTTTCAACCCGCTGAACACGACCGAACTTCTGCATGCTGCAAATCAGGGCGTGAATGTGCGGCGAACCACGGTTCTTGATTTCGATACCACCCTTCAACGCGGCGGCGTCCTGAATATCCCCTTCATCGTCCGCGAAGCGAATGCCGCCAGCATGAAATCGACCTTCTGGATTCAGGAACTGGAAGATCAGGACGAATACGGCAATCCAAAGCTGCGGATGCAGTATCTTCAGGTTGTGATGCTGGATTTCTTCGTGCCGCGCGGGGATGCGATGCCCGGCCCGATCCGCTGGCCGCATGTCAGCATCAACACGATGGTCAAGGTGGCCGAACCGCGGGCGGACATGGTTCGCGGCATCCTGCCATCGGTCAGCTAACCGCGTTGCGGCGCCGGCAGCAGCGCCGCTGCCCCACCGTGTCGCGAGGCCGGATCCGACCGCCTAGCGTTCTCGGATCCGGTCAAGGGCGCGCGCGATACCACCGTCCACAAGCACAAAGCTCAGTCCGAATCCGACGACGAAACCGGCAAGTTCGGCGATCCAGCCATATCCGGCATTTCCGAAGAATATTCCGAAGACCAGCTGGAACAGCAGCAGCATCCCGATCAGCGTGAACGCCCGCATCCGATTGGCGTTCGCGGCAGCCAGCCGCGTCCAAAGCAGAAAGGTGAACGCCCCCACCAGACCATAGACCGCCGGATAGCCGCCGATCAAAGGCGCCGGACGCCCCGGCAGCAGCGACATGGCGACAGTATAGACCAGAGCGCCGCCGATGGCCGAGCCCAGGAACAGAACGATCACGGCCCAGGGCCGAAACTCGCGGGCGACAAGGTTTCCCAGCGCCAGCGTGAAGGCAAGCACCAGCAACGCATGGGTCAGCGAGGCATGGACAAAGCTGAAGCTGATCAGCCGATAAAGCTGATCCCAGTCGATCACCCCGACCTGCCACATGCGCTGCACCATCTCGGGCGCATAGGCCGCCAGCTGCATTCCGGACAGGCGCAACCCCACCCCCTGGGCGCCGCCGATCAATCCAAGCTGGCCCAGCCCGAAGACCGCCTCGCTGGCAATGACCGGCAGCGCCAGCAGCCAGACGGCCGCCGGAAGCGGGTTCAGGGGCGATTCAGTCAGGCCTTCACGCATGGCAATTCCTTCGCGGTTGCGGACAGTGCGGCCAACAGCTAAGCCAGCGCCACGCAAAATCCAAGCAGGTCAGACATGAGCGAGACGACCAACAAGGGCTTCACGCCGCGCATCTTCTCGGGCATTCAGCCCTCGGGCGGGCTGACGCTGGGAAACTATCTGGGCGCGCTGAAACGCTTTGCCGCGCTGCAGGGCGAACAGGCCGAGACGATCTATTGCATCGTCGATCTGCACGCGATTACCGTCTGGCAGGATCCTGCGATCCTGAAGGCCCGTATCCGTGAAGCCGCCGCCGCCTTCATGGCATCGGGCGTCGATCCTGCACAGTCGGTCCTTTTCAATCAAAGCCAGGTCAGCGCGCATGCCGAACTGGCCTGGCTGTTCAACACCGTGGCGCGGGTCGGCTGGATGTATCGGATGACCCAGTTCAAGGACAAGGCTGGCAAGAACAGCGAGAATGCTAGCCTTGGGCTGCTGGCCTATCCCGCATTGATGGCCGCCGACATCCTGGCCTATCAGGCGACCGCCGTCCCGGTGGGTGAGGATCAGAAGCAGCATCTGGAACTGACCCGCGACATCGCCGCCAAGTTCAACCACGACTACGGCGTCAACCACTTCCCGATCACCGAACCGCTGATCGAGGGGGTGGCCACCCGCGTCATGTCGCTGCGCGACGGCAGCAAGAAGATGTCCAAGTCCGATCCGTCGGATGCAAGCCGCATCAACCTGACCGACGACGCCGATACGATCGCCCAGAAGATCCGCAAGGCCCGGACCGACGCCGACCCGCTGCCCGGCAGCACCGACGGGCTGAAGGACCGCCCCGAGGCCCGCAATCTTGTCAATATCTATGCTGCGCTGTCGGACCAAACGCCCGATCAGGTTCTGGCGCGGTTCGAGGGACAGGGCTTTGGCGCGTTCAAGCCCGCTTTGGCCGAGGTCGCGGTCGAGGCGCTCTCGCCCATCACGAAGAGGATGAGCGAGTACATGAACGACCCCGCTGAAATCGACCGCATCCTGGGCGATGGTTCGATGCGCGCAGCTGCGGTCGCAACCCCGATCCTGGAACAGACCAAGGACATCATGGGGCTGCTGCGCAGCCGCTGAACACGCTTCCAGAAAAAAATGAAGGCCGCCGCGTTCCGTCGCGGCGGCCTTATTTCACTGTGCCCGGCCCTTGCTTTCAGTGCGCCGTCATTTCGGCAACGATCTGGTCCGCGCTCAGCGCGGAGGGGTAATAGGTCGGCCAGTTCGTTACCTCGTCCAGCAGGGCCGCCCGGTCATCGCCCCAGTAGAGGTGATAGTGATCCGACTTCTCGGGGGCGATGCGATGGTCGCTGAACTGGATGTAATCCGGTGCGGATTCGTCACCCTCGACCTTGCGGAAGATGAAGCGCACACCACGATTGCCCTTCGCATAGGTCAATGTCTCGTGGCCGTCGCTGTCATACCGGCCCGACATCGGCGTGCCGTCACGATAGAACGTAACGGTGTCACCCTCGATCACGATGCGTTCGACGTCGGTCTTGTAGCCGGTTTCGTAGTAATCACGATATTCCTGCGCGGACTTGTCGCCGTGCTCTGCCTTGTGGTCCATCACCGGGTCAAGAGTGCCGTCGATCAGATAGGAATAGACCGACTGCCAGTCCCCCTGCCAGTCCGACAAGGCGCGCGCGGCGATCTGATTGTCGTCGAAGTAGCCGTCATGCACAGACTTCGCATCGCCATGATCATGATCGTGGTCATGGCCATGCGCATGGTTATGCGCGGCGTCCTTGGGTGCGTGATCGGCATGGACCGGACCAGCAACGACAAGCGCCATCCCCAGTGCCATCGCGCCGAATTGCCTGAACATCGTCATCTCCTCTAAAAGTAATGTAATACTATAACGTCCAATATCTGCATTGATCGACAGTCGCAACCCCCACTGCCGCATCCCGCGCGGCGGTGAAATCCGACTCACAGGGTTGCGATCAGGTGGCGTTTGCGACTATCAGGCACGCAAAGCATGGACCCGGTGCAAGTCCGGGTGGCTCTTCCGGCCGCTGATCCGCCGGACAACCTGAACAGACACGCATAAATGCGCCGAGGCCGGTTTGGGAGGGCCGTCCCCCGGTCAGGGATGGATATTCATGTTTTCAATCGACGCCTACAAGAACGAATGGTTCGGCAATATCCGCGCCGATCTGCTGTCAGGCCTGGTGGTCGCGCTGGCGCTGATCCCCGAGGCCATCGCCTTTTCGATCATCGCCGGTGTGGATCCGAAGGTCGGGCTTTACGCCAGCTTCTCGATTGCCGTCATCACTGCAATAACCGGCGGGCGCCCTGGAATGATCTCGGCCGCGACCGCCGCGACCGCCGTGCTGATGGTCACGCTGGTGCGCGATCACGGGCTGGAATACCTGCTGGCCGCCACGGTGCTGGCCGGACTGATCCAGATAGGCGCCGGTGCGCTGCGGCTGGGTTTCGTCATGCGATATGTTTCGAAATCGGTCATGACAGGCTTCGTGAACGCGCTGGCGATCCTGATCTTCATGGCGCAGTTGCCTGAACTGGATCCGCGCCACGTCCCGCCGCTGACCTATGTGCTGGTCGCCGCGGGGCTTGCGATCATCTACCTGTTTCCGCGCATCACCAAGGCGATCCCCTCGCCGCTGGTCACCATCGTCGTGCTGACCACGCTCAGCCTGATGCTGGGATGGGACGTGCGCACCGTCGGCGACATGGGGGCATTGCCCGACACCTTGCCGATGTTCCTGCTGCCGGACGTGCCGCTGAACCTGGACACGTTGCTGATCATCCTGCCCTATTCGGTCGCGGTCGCGGTGGTCGGGCTGCTGGAAAGCCTGATGACGCAGAATTTGGTGGACGAGTTGACCGACACCCGGTCCAACCGCAACCAGGAATGCATCGGTCAGGGGCTGGCCAACACCGCCACCGGCTTCATCGGCGGCATGGCGGGCTGTGCGATGATCGGGCAGTCGATGATCAACGTCAAATCCGGCGGACGCGGCCGGCTGTCGTGTTTCGTGGCCGGGGTATTCTTGCTGATCCTTGTCACCGGACTGGGTGATCTGGTCAGTCAGATCCCGATGCCGGCGCTGGTCGCGATCATGATCATGGTGTCGATCGGCACGTTCTCTTGGTCGTCGATCCGCAACCTGCGCACGCATCCCCGGTCGTCCTCGGTTGTCATGCTGGCGACCGTCGTGACGGTCGTCTACACCCATAATCTGGCGATCGGGGTCCTGGTCGGCGTCTTGCTGTCGGGGATCTTCTTCGCCGCCAAGATCGCACAGCTTTTCCGCGTGACCTCGACGATCTCGGCCGATGGCCGCGAACGGATCTACAAAGTTGAAGGTCAGCTGTTCTATGGCTCGGTCGAGGATTTCATGGCCGCTTTCGATTTCCGTGAAGCGCTGGAAAAAGTGGTGATCGATGTCAGTCAGGCGCATATCTGGGACATCAGCTCGGTGCAGGCCCTTGACATGGCGATCCTGAAATTCCGCCGCGACGGGGCTGATGTCGAACTGGTCGGCATGAACGAGGCGTCCGAGACGATCGTGGACAAGCTTGCAGTTCATGACAAGCCGGGTGCCATGGACCAGCTGGCTGCCCATTGAACGAGGAGACCGAGATGGCAGAGAAGATCACAGCCCTTGTGGACGCGTCGCTTTACGCGGCATCCGTCTGCGAACACGCCGCCTGGATCTCGCAGCGGACCGGCGCGCCGGTCCAGTTGTTGCATGTGATGGGTCGTCGCCAGGGTGCCGCCCCGCAGGATCTGTCCGGTTCGATCCGTTTGGGCGCGCGGACGAGGCTGTTGGAGGAACTGGCCGAACTTGACGCGCGGCGCGCCCGGATCAGTAACGAACATGGGCGGGCGATTCTGGACGATGCGCGTGCGCTGACCGAGGCAGCGGGGGCGACCGATGTCACCACCCGGCTGATGCATGGCGACCTGATCGACACCGTCGCGGATCTGCAATCCGAAACCCGCGTCGTGCTGATCGGCAAGCGGGGAGAGGCTGCGGATTTCGCCAAGGGTCATCTTGGCTCGAACCTGGAACGTGTCGCCAGGATCAGCCACAAGCCTGTTCTGGTCGCCTCGCGTGCGTTCCGTCCGGTCAGCAAGGTGCTGATCGCCTTCGACGGTGGCGCCTCGGCGCAAAAGGCCGTGGATTATATGGCCACCAGCCCGCTTTACCGTGACCTGTCTCTGGAACTGGCGATGGTCGGCGGCCCCGACCCCGAGCGTCAGCGGAAAATCGACGCTGCGGCGACCACCCTGCGCGATGCGGGGCTGGATGCAAGCAGCCGCCGTGTCGAGGGTCAACCGGAAGCTGCACTGGCCCAGCTTGTCGAGGAGGAAGGCTTCGACATGCTGGTGATGGGCGCCTATGGCCATAGCCGGATCCGCAGCCTGATGATCGGCTCGACCACCACGCAGATGATCCAGTCCTGCAAGGTCCCGCTGCTGCTGTTCCGCTAGGCACACGGGCTGCACGGCGCAAGATCCATCTGCCCACCGAGATCCATCCGAAGATGCGCCTGCACACCCTTCGTGCAGGACAGCGCGTCAGCGCTCTGGAAGACCTGCGCGATGCGTGGCAAGTCTTGATCGCAGCAACCGGCAACGGAGGGACAGATGGATCTTTCACATAGTCGCGCGATCATCACCGGCGGCGCATCGGGACTTGGCGCTGCGACCGCGCAGCATTTCCGCGACCGCGGCGCCCGCGTGATGGTACTGGATCTGGATCCCGACGGCGCAGAGACCGCGGCCGCGATGGGCGCAGGCTTTGCCCGCACCGATGTCACTGATGAGGACAGCGTCGCCGCAGCCATCGCCGAAGCGGTGCGGGAAATGGGGCGCATCGACGTCTGTGTGAACTGCGCGGGCATCGCGACCGGGGAAAAGACAGTCGGCCGCGACGGTCCGCACAGCCTGTCTGGCTTTCGCCGAACCATCGAGATCAACCTGATCGGCAGTTTCAACGTGCTGCGCCTAGCCGCCGCCGAGATGGCCCGCAACAGCCGCGAGGAAAACGGTGTTATCGTCAACACCGCCTCAATCGCGGCCTTCGACGGCCAGAAGGGTCAAGCCGCCTATGCCGCGTCCAAGGCTGCGATCGCCGGCATGACACTGCCCATCGCACGCGACCTGGCATCGCAGGGCATCCGGATCTGCGCGATCGCACCGGGCATCTTCGGCACCCCCATGCTGCGCGGCCTGCCGCAAGACGTGCAAGACAGCCTTGCCGCTGAAGTGACGTTCCCCAAGCGACTGGGCGATCCGGCCGAATACGCCCGCACGGCCGCCTTCGTGGTCGAGAATCCCTATCTGAACGGCGAGGTGATAAGGCTGGACGGGGCGCTGCGGATGCGCTGAGCGGCTGGCAGATGGGTCGTGCGATCCTCTTGCGCGACCACGGGCGCGCGTTTAGCGTTCAAGAAAACGGACCAACAGGAAGGCCCAACATCATGCGCTTGCTGACAACCACAATACTGGCGTCCGCCCTTGCGATGCCAGCGTTCGCCGCCGATCCCGAACTGACGGTGTTCGACTGGGCGGGCTTCGAGGAGCCCTCGATCTTTCAGAGCTATGTCGACAAGCACGGCGACAGCCCGACCTTCGCCTTTTATGGCGACGATGACGAAGCCTTCCAGAAGGTCGCATCCGGCTTCAAGGCCGATGTTGCCCACCCGTGCAGCCAGATGATCAGCAAGTATCGCGACGCCGGACTGATCGAGCCGTGGGACACCTCGAAGATCCCGAATTTCGACAAGATCGACCCGAAATTCCTGGATTCGCCGATCTACAAGGACGACGAGGGTGTGTGGTACATCCCGACCGACTGGGGCGCGACCGCCATCGCCTATAATCCCGAGACCGTCCCCGCCGAGGATGTCTCGACCCTGCAGGTCTTTGTCGATCCGAAATATCAGGGCCGGACATCTTTGCCCGACAGCCCCGACGACGTCTGGGCGCTGGCCTATCTGGCCACCGGCACCACGGACTGGACCGATGTGACCGAAGAACAGTTCCAGGCGGCTGCCGACTGGCTTCGCCAGGCGCATCAGAACGTGGCAGCCTACTGGTCCGACCCGTCGGAACAGGCGCAGTTGATGGCCTCGGGTGCGGTGGATGTGGCATGGTCGTGGAACGATGGCGTGGTGTATCTTCAGGCCGACAACTATCCCGTCGCATTCCAGCGCGAGGCCAAGGAAGGATCATCGACCTTCTTCTGCGGCTTCATCAACCTGAAGGACGGGCCGGGCAGCGAAGAGAAGGCGTATGATTTCATCAACGCTTGGCTGGAGCCGTCCGCCGGACGCGCGCTGCTGGACACGATCGGTTATGGCCACACCTCGACCGAGGCGATGGCGACGATCGAGGACGATCCGGCGGTCAAGGAAGGGCTTGGGCCGGTCGACGCCCCGATCCTGGCGCAGACCCCCAATTCACCCGCGCAGCGCGAGCGCCAGCAGGCCGAGTTCGAGAAGATCAAGGCCGGGTTCTGATTTCAGCAACCTGCCAGCCCGACGGCTGGCGCAAGCCGGGGGCTGACTGCCCCCGGACCCCCGCTGGTGTATTCGCGAAAAAGAACCCGAATGGCGGCGTTATCCGCCGATCACCAGCATGCCGTTTTCCAGCGACACCGGAACGGGATCGAGGCCGCAATCCGCCCCCTCGATCGCCCGGCCCGTGCGCAGATCGAAACGTGCGCCGTGCCCCGTGCACAGCAGCATCGTGCCATCCGCCGACAGCATCTGGTCGCCCCGATAGTTCAGCGGCAGATACTGGTGCGGACAGGCATTCACATAAGCAAGATAGCCCCCCGCATCCTTCACCATCAGCAGGGGGAATTCACCCTTCTCGGTGCTGAGGCTCACGGGGTGGACATCGGTCACCTCGATCGCTGCACAGATCGGTGTTCCCGGCGCGGGGGCGGTGCTGTAATCACGCCAACTCATGCAAACCGGCCCCGCCGCTCCTCCGGCGGGGCCATCCTCCCTACTTGGCCGGTGCGGCGTCAAGGACACCGCGCCGGATCTGGTCTTCCTCGATCGATTCGAACAGCGCCCGGAAATTGCCCTCGCCGAAGCCGTCATCGCCTTTGCGCTGAATGAATTCGAAGAAGATCGGCCCGATCACAGTCTTCGAGAAGATCTGCAGCAGGATGCGTGTCTCTCCGCCGCCGACCACACCTTCGCCGTCGATCAGGATGCCGTGTTTCTTCATTCGTTCGATCGGTTCCTCGTGCCCGATGACGCGCTTTTTCGACATCTCGTAGTAGATGTCCGGCGGGCCGGGCATGAAATCCATTCCAGCCTGGCTGATCTGGTCCGTGCCGGCATAGATATCGTCCGAGGCAATGGCGATGTGCTGGATGCCTTCGCCCTTGTATTCCTTGATATATTCCTCGATCTGGCTGTGATCGTCGGTGGATTCGTTGATCGGAATCCGGATCTTGCCATCGGGCGAGGTCAGTGCGCGGCTAACAAGGCCGGTCTGCTTGCCCTTGATGTCGAAATACTTGATCTCGCGGAAATTGAAGGTGTCGTGGTAGAATTTGTACCAGGTGTCCATGTTGCCGCGGATCACGTTGTGGGTCAGGTGATCCAGATAGTAGAAGCCGAAGCCCTTGGGCCGTGGATCAACTTCATCCAGCCAGTCGAAGTCGGCCTCGTAGGCGCTGCCCTCGTCACCGTAGCGGTCGACGAAATACAGCAACGAGCCGCCGATGCCATAGACCGCCGGTGCCTCGATCGACTTGCCGTCGCCCGCATATTCCTTGGCCCCAAGGTCCAACGCGCGCTTCAAAGCGGCCTGCGCATCCACGACGCGCCATGCCATCGCCGGTGCACAGGGACCGTGTTCCTTGACAAAGCCTGCAGCGTGGCTGCCCGGATCGGCGTTCAGCAGATAATTGATGTCACCCTGACGATACAGCGTGATGTCCTTGGACTTGTGCTTCGCGACGGGCACGAAGCCCATCTGACGAAAGATCCTGTCCAGCTTTTCGGGTTGCGGATGGGCATACTCGACGAATTCGAAACCGTCGGTGCCTGCCGGGTTCGCCTTGGAAATCGTGGCTTTCGGGGCATTATGCGGGAATGGGCCCATGTGCTCCTCCTGTTCGGTGCGTTCCTGTCGCTATGGTTTCAATATCGTGTGGGATCGATGCACGAAGCTTGCGAAGCGCGGAACTTCTGCGGCATGATTGCATGAAACATGCACTGAATACCTCACAGGCGCGCGAAATGGATCTGGATGGCTTTGACATTGCATTGTTGGCTGCATTGCAGCGTGACGGATCGCTGACCAACGCGGCGCTGGCCGAGGTGGTCAACCTGTCGGCGTCGCAATGTTCGCGCAGGCGCGCGGCGCTGGAAAAGGCCGGGATCATCGACGGCTATTCCGCACGCCTGAACGCGACCAGCCTTGGGTTCGGGCTGCGGGCGATCATTCGGGTCAACCTGTCCAGCCACGGGCAAAGCAAGGAAGACGACTTTGCCCGCTTCGTGGCCAGCCATCCACAGATCCGGTCCGCGTTCTCGGTGTCGGGCGATGCTGATTACGTTCTTGATATCCGGGCGCGCGATCTGGATGCCTTCGCGGACTTCATCCACCGCCATCTGCTGCCACATCCGCAGGTCGCACAGGTGCGGTCCGAAATCGTGCTGAAGACGCTGAAGGATGATCGCGGCATCCCGTTGCGCTGACGTGGCACAGAGCGCGCGATTATCGAAATGACTCATCATCTTCTGGAAAATTATGAATTTGCGCACAGCGCCGCCGATCTTTATGTTCCGGCTTTCCCAGCAAGAGTGTGACCATGACCGGCAAACTGAAACAATCCGCTGCCTTTCAGGACCTGAACAGGCTTGCCGCCGAACGCATCCTGATCCTGGATGGCGCCATGGGCACGCAGATCCAGAATCTGGGGCTGGACGAGGACGACTATATCGGGCGAGGATCCGGCCATGCCTGCCGGCACCATTCCGACCACCCGCAAAAGGGCAACAACGATCTTCTGATCCTGACCCAGCCCGAGGCCGTCGAGCAGATCCACTACAACTATGCCATCGCCGGGGCGGATATCGTCGAGACCAACACGTTTTCCTCGACGACGATCGCACAGGCCGACTACGGGCTTGAGCAGGCGGTTCACGACCTGAACGCCGAAGGCGCTCGCGTGGTTCGGCGCGCCCTGGATCGGGCCACGGCAGAGGATGGCCGGCCGCGTTTCGTTGCTGGCGCGCTTGGCCCGACGAACCGGACCGCGTCGATCAGTCCGGACGTAAACAATCCCGGCTATCGTGCCGTCACGTTCGAGGAATTGCGTGTCGCCTATCTGCAGCAGGCGACGGGGCTGATCGAAGGCGGCGCGGATATCCTGCTGATCGAGACGATCTTCGACACGCTGAATGCAAAGGCCGCGATCTTTGCCTGCCTGCAGGCGATGCAGGCGCATGGTCAGGCGCTGCCCCTGATGATCTCGGGCACGATCACTGATGCGTCGGGCCGTACCCTGTCCGGTCAGACGCCGACCGCATTCTGGCATTCTGTCCGCCACGCGCGGCCCTGGACGGTCGGTCTGAACTGCGCACTTGGCGCCGCGGCGATGCGCCCACATTTGGCGGAACTCTCGGGTGTGGCTGACACGCTGATCTGCGCCTATCCGAATGCCGGCCTGCCAAATGCGTTTGGCGAATATGACGAGGGCCCACAGGACACTGCCGTTCAGGTCGCCGAATTCGCCCGCGAGGGTCTGGTGAACGTGGTCGGCGGCTGTTGCGGCACAACGCCCGACCATATCCGCGCCATCGCCGAGGCGGTGGCCGAATTCAGCCCGCGAAAGGTGCCCGAATATGCCTGAACGTCAGCTTCGCCTGTCCGGCCTGGAACCCTTTGTGCTGACCTCCGACATTCCTTTCGTGAATGTCGGTGAACGCACGAACGTCACCGGCAGCGCCCGGTTTCGCAAGCTGGTCAAGAACCGCGACTACGCCGCCGCGCTGGAAGTGGCGCGCGATCAGGTCGAGAACGGTGCACAGATCATCGACATCAACATGGATGAGGGCTTGATCGACAGCCGCGCCGCCATGGTCGAATTCCTGAACCTGGTCGCTGCCGAACCCGACATCGCGAGGGTTCCGATCATGCTCGACAGCTCCAAGTGGGAGGTGATCGAGGCTGGTCTGCAATGCGTGCAAGGCAAGCCGGTCGTGAATTCGATCAGCATGAAAGAGGGCGAGGACCAGTTCCGCGAACAGGCCGCGCTTTGTCTGGCCTATGGCGCCGCGGTCGTGGTCATGGCCTTCGACGAACAGGGTCAGGCCGACACGGCGGAACGCAAGATCCAGATCTGCGCCCGTGCCTACAAGATCCTGACCGAAGAGGTGGGCTTCCCGCCCGAGGACATCATCTTCGACCCGAACATCTTCGCCGTCGCCACCGGGATCGAGGAACACAACAACTACGGCGTCGATTTCATCGAGGCGACGCGCTGGATCCGCCAGAACCTGCCCCACGCCCATGTCTCGGGCGGTGTGTCGAACCTGTCCTTCAGTTTTCGCGGCAACGAACCCGTGCGCGAGGCGATGCATGCGGTGTTCCTGTATCACGCCATCCAGGCGGGCATGGACATGGGCATCGTCAATGCCGGGCAGCTGGCGGTCTATGACCAGATCGATCAGGAGCTGCGCGACGCCTGTGAAGACGTGGTGCTGAATCGCCGCGACGATGCGACCGAACGGCTGCTGGAGATCGCCGAAAGGTTCCGGGGCGATGGCAGCGGACAAAAGCGAGAAAAGGACCTGTCCTGGCGCGAACTGCCGGTCGAAAAGCGACTTGAACATGCGCTGGTCAACGGCATCACCGAGTATATCGAGGCCGACACCGAAGAGGCCCGCCAGCAGGCCGAACGCCCGCTGCACGTCATCGAGGGACCGTTGATGGCCGGGATGAACGTCGTCGGCGACCTGTTCGGCGCCGGCAAGATGTTCCTGCCGCAGGTGGTCAAGTCCGCGCGCGTGATGAAACAGGCTGTTGCGGTGTTGCTGCCTTACATGGAAGAGGAAAAACGCCTGAATGGCGGGACGGAACGTGAAAGCGCCGGAAAGGTGCTGATGGCAACGGTCAAAGGCGATGTCCATGACATCGGCAAGAACATCGTCGGTGTCGTTCTGGCCTGCAACAATTACGAGGTGATCGATCTTGGCGTGATGGTGCCGCCGCAGAAGATCCTGGAAACCGCGCGGGCGGAGAATGTCGATGTGATCGGTCTGTCCGGCCTGATCACGCCATCGCTGGACGAAATGGTCCACGTCGCGGCGGAAATGGAACGCGAAGGCTTTGTCGTGCCGCTGCTGATCGGCGGCGCGACGACCTCGAAGATCCATACCGCAGTCAAGATCGCGCCGCGATATCACAAGGGTGCCGCCGTATATGTCACCGATGCCAGCCGTGCCGTCGGGGTCGTGTCCTCGCTGCTCAGCCCGGCGCAGCAACAGGCCTATATTGACGGAATCCGTGCCGATTACGCCGATGTCGCGGATCGCCATGAACGCGCCGAGGCCGCGAAAAGCCGACTGTCCCTGCAGGCCGCGCGCAACAATGCCTACAAGGTGGACTGGACCGGCTGGCAGGCGCAGACGCCGCAGTTCCTGGGACGCCGCGTCATTGACGACTGGGATCTGGCCAAGATCGCGGACTATATCGACTGGACACCGTTCTTCCAGACATGGGAGCTGAAAGGCGTCTATCCGCGCATTCTGGACGACGAGAAACAGGGCGAGGCTGCGCGCAACCTGTTCCGCGACGCCCAGGACATGCTGGCCCGCATCATCGAGGGCAAGTGGTTCCGACCGCGCGCGGTTGTCGGCTTCTGGCCCGCCAATACGGTGGGCGACGACATCCGGCTTTTCACCGGTGACGACCGCAACGAACCGCTGGCCACGCTGCACACTTTGCGCCAGCAGGTGACCAAACGCGGTGGCCGGCCGAATGTCGCGCTGTCCGATTTCGTCGCGCCCATGGGCAGCCGCGACTATGTAGGGGCGTTCGTCGTGACCGCAGGCCCCGAGGAAACCGAAATCTCGGCACGCTACGAACGCGCAAACGACGATTACGGTGCGATCATGGTCAAGGCGCTGGCAGACCGCTTTGCCGAAGCGATGGCCGAGATGCTGCATGAACGTGTGCGTCGCGAATACTGGGGATATGCCCCGCAAGAACGATTCAGCCCATCGGAACTTATCGCCGAGCCCTATGACGGCATCCGCCCCGCCCCCGGCTATCCTGCGCAGCCGGACCACACGGAAAAGACCACCCTGTTCCGGCTTCTGGACGCCGAGGCCGCGACCGGAGTCACCTTGACGGAAAGCATGGCGATGTGGCCGGGCAGTTCGGTCTCGGGGCTCTATATCGGTCACCCCGAGGCGTATTACTTTGGCGTGGCCAAGATCGAAGAGGATCAGGCCCGCGACTACGCGGCGCGCAAGGGAATGACGCTGGAAGAAACCGAGCGCTGGCTGGCACCGGTGCTGAACTATACCAGGACGGTCAGCGCGGCCTGATCGCCGCGCGCCGCTTGGCCCGTCATCTGTTTAGTGACTAGTCCTTGCTGTCGCGGGCATAGACATCCTCATAGCGGATGATGTCGTCCTCGCCCAGATAGCTGCCGGTCTGCACCTCGATCAGGACCATCGGAACCTTGCCGGGGTTTTCCATCCGGTGAACGGCCCCAAGGGGCACATAGATCGACTGGTTTTCCGTCACCAGGGTCACGGTCTCGTCCACCGTGACCCTTGCCGTGCCGCTGACCACGATCCAGTGTTCCGACCTGTGCACATGGCTTTGCAGCGACAATGCAGCGCCAGGTTTCACCACGATCCGCTTGACCTGAAAACGGTCGGCCAGGGCCAGCGTCTCGAACCAGCCCCAGGGGCGGTGATCGCGCGGAAACGCCACGGCCTGCTTGCGGTTCTTCTTCTTCAGCGCGGTCACCGCCTGACGGACGTCCTGCGCACGCGACTTGTCCGCAACCAGCACCGCATCGCCGGTCGCCACCACCATTACATCCCGCAACCCGATGCCGACGACCTGCAGATCATCGCTGTCCGACCGCAGCAGGACATCGTTGCAATCGATGGCGGTCGAGTTCTGATCCGCAACCACGCCCTCGTCGGACGGATGGCGACCCAATTCCTCGCGCCAGACCGCATCCCAGCCGCCCAGATCCGACCAGCGCCCGGAAAACCGCACGACGGTCAGGTTGTCGGCCTTTTCCATCACCGCGTAGTCGATCGAATTGTCCGGCAGCTTGTCCCAGGGATCGCGCGCCAAACGCAGGAACCCGATATCGGTCCTTGCCTGGTCAAGCGCCGCTTGCACCAGATCCAGGTATTCTGGCGCATGTGCCCGAAATGCCTCGATCATCGCCCTGGCGCTGAACAGGAAGATCCCCGCGTTCCAAAGAAAATTGCCCTGATCCAGCATCTGGGCCGCGCGTGCGGCATCGGGTTTTTCGACGAAACGGGCAAGGGGTTGCGGCCCCTCGCCCTGACCGGCCAGTTCCAGATAGCCGTAACCCGTCTCGGGCCTGTCGGGCGCGATTCCAAAGGTCACGATCCGCCCTTCAAGGGCCGGCTTCGCCCCGGCCTCGACCGCGGCGGCAAAGGCCTTGGCATCGGGAATGACGTGATCGGAAGGCGCGACAAGCAGCAGCCTGTCAGGATCCTCGGCTGCGACCATCAACGCGGCGGCCAGAACCGCGGGCGCGGTGTTGCGACCAGAAGGTTCGATCGCGATCGCACCCGGCGCAATGCCGATCTGGTCCAGCTGCTCGGCGACGATGAAGCGGAAATCGGCGTTGGTCATGACGATCGGATCGGTATAGCCCGCACCCGACAACCGCTTGGCCGAGGCCTGAAACAATGTTTCCTCGCCGATCAGCGGGGCGAACTGCTTGGGAAAGCTTTTGCGCGAAACGGGCCACAGACGGGTGCCAGACCCGCCCGCCATCAGAACCGGTGTAATCTTACTCATTCAAAGACCCCTCGAACACGCCCCGCGCGCCCCCTTTTGCCACACGCCGCCGACTCCGGCGACATTCCCAAGGACGATTCGCCCGCAGGCTGTACGATCCGCCGTGCCAATGCACGACGCGCCCCGCCTGCCTTGTCCCATTTCAGGGATAGCCGATGCAACGGGACCCGCCAAGAGAGAGGCGCGCGCGATTTGATCTAGTCGGTTTTTTTCATGGGCTTGCCGGCCACATAGGTCTGCGCGACGGCGCGATCGTCGCCCATGATCTGAAGAATGAACAATTCCTCGGCAAGGGTTTCGGCGCGTTCGGCACGTAGGGCCATCGCCGGTGTGGCGCGTGCGTCCAGAACCACCAGATCGGCATCGCTGCCTCGCGCAAGCGTGCCGATCCGATCCGCCATGCCCAATGCCAGCGCATTCCCCCGCGTGGCCCAGTGGAACGCCGTCAGCGGATGCAGCTTCTGGTTGCGCAGCTGCAGGATCTTGTAGCCTTCGTTCAGGGTCTGCAGCATCGAGTAACTGGAGCCGCCACCGACATCAGTGGCGATGCCGCTGAGGATGCCCGCGGCGCGCAGCCCGGCCTCGTCAAACAGGCCCGATCCCAGAAACAGGTTCGAGGTCGGGCAGAACACGGCCCGGCTGCCGGATTCCGACATGCGGGCGATTTCGCGTTCGCGCAAATGGATGCAGTGTCCCAGCAGCAACCTGTCGGAAAGCAGACCATGTGTTTCGTAGATATCCAGGTAGTCCCGCGCCTTGGGATAAAGGCTGAGGGTGAAATCGATCTCGTCCAGATTTTCCGACATGTGGGTCTGGACATGGCAATCGGGATGCTCGCGAACCAGTGCGCCGGTCGCCTGCATCTGTTCGGGGGTCGAGGTGATGGCGAAGCGCGGGGTGATTGCATAACGCTGGCGGCCGCGCCCATGCCATTTCTGCAGCAGGCGCTTGCTGTCGTCATAGCCCTGCTGCGGTGTATCCTGAACCTCGGGAATGGCGTTGCGATCCATCATCACCTTGCCCGCCACCATCGCCATGTCGCGCGCCTCGGCAGCCGCAAACAGGGCCTCAACCGAAGTCGCGTGGACGGAACAGAAGGCGACCGCCGTGGTCGTGCCATGCGCGGTCAACTGGTCAAGAAACAGGCCCGCCATCCGGGTCGCATGTGCGTGATCGGCAAATCGTGCCTCTTCGGGAAAGGTATAGGTGTTCAGCCAGTCCAGAAGCTGCGCACCCCAGCTGGCAATGACCTGCACCTGCGGAAAATGGATATGCGGGTCGATGAACCCCGGAAGGATAAGGTTCGGACGGTGGTCGATCTCGGCCAGATCAGGCCGCGCCAGCGTGGTGTAGTCATCCACGGCAAGGATCTTGCCATCCTCGATCAGGATGGCCCCGTCCTCAAGGAAGCGGTGATTGTCCTGCGTATCGGCAGGATCGGCGTGAAAGTCGAGGACACGGCCCCGGATCAGCTGTTGCATGAGATCTTTTTCAAGGAAGAAGCTGCGGTCAGCCGGGCCATCAGCTCGGCGGCGGTATAGGCGGCGATCACCGCCGGGCGTTTGTCGGGCGAAAACCCCGCGCCGATCGGGGAGGTCAATGGCGCGGGGTCAAGGCCACGATCGCGCGCGAAACGGGAAAATTGCGCGCGCTTGGTGGCACTGCCGATCATGCCCACATAGGCCAGATCGTTTCGGGCAAGGGATTCGGCGGCCAGCAGGAAATCCAGCGCGTGATCATGGGTCACGATGACCACCGCGGTTCCGGAATCGGCCGCGCGGATCTGGGCCTCGGGCAAGGCGGTCAGCAGCGTGTCCAACCCCGGCGCAGCCTGGGCCAGTTCCTCGGGGCGGGTATCGATCAGCCGGGCATGCACGGGCAATGGTTGCAACGCCAGCGCCAGCGCGCGTCCGACATGACCTGCGCCGAAGATCAGCACCTTGGGGTGCGCTTCGGGTGTCGGCCCTTGGCGGTCCAGAAGCAATTGCACCCGGCCGCCGCAGCACTGGCCGATCTCGGGGCCAAGCGGGATGTCCATGCTTGCCTCGGTCTCGCCGCGCGCCAGCATCTGCCGGGCGCGGTCGATGGCCATGTATTCCAGTTGGCCCCCGCCGATGGTGCCGGTAACCCGGTCGGCCGCGACAAACATTTCAGCGCCGGCGTCGCGCGGGGTCGATCCGCGCGCGGATATGACCCGGACCCGGATCATCCCTTCAGCCGGTTCACGGCCATCAGGACCCGCTCAGGCGTGGCGGGCGCATCCAGACGCGCGGGTTCGCGGTAACCCGCGACCGAAGCGACCGCCATGTTGATCGCCTCGAACACCGAGATCCCCAACATGAAGGGCGGCTCGCCCACGGCCTTGCTGCGTTTGATCGTGCGTTCGGCGTTTTCCGCCCAGTCCGCCAGCTTCACGTTGAAGACACGTGGCTTGTCCGAGGCCAGCGGGATCTTGTAGGTCGAGGGTGCGTGGGTGCGCAGCCGGCCCTTGTCGTCCCACCACAATTCCTCGCAAGTCAGCCAGCCGGTGCCCTGCACGAACGCGCCCTCGACCTGGCCCCGGTCGATCGCCGGGTTCAAGCTGCGTCCGACATCATGCAGCACATCGGCACGATCGATGACATATTCGCCGGTCAGCGTATCGACCGAAACCTCGGCCACCGCCGCACCATACGCATAGTAGTAGAAGGGCCGACCCCGCCCCGTCGCGCGGTCCCAATGGATCTTGGGCGTCTTGTAGAACCCTGCCGCCGACAGATGGATCCGCGCCATATAGGCCGCCTTGATGACCTCGTCGAAGGGGATCTCGTGGTCGCCGGCGCGGATATGGCCGGGCACGAACTTGACCTCGTCGCGCGGCGCCTGCCAGCGTTCGGCGACGAAATCGATCAGCCGCGCCTTGATCTGTTCGGCCGCGTCCAGCGCCGCCATGCCGTTCAGGTCGGTCCCCGACGATGCCGCCGTGGCCGAGGTGTTCGGCACCTTCTCGGTCGTGGTGCGGGTGATCTTGATGCGGCCGATGTCGCACTGGAACGCCTCGGCGACGACCTGCGCGACCTTGGTGTTCAGCCCCTGCCCCATCTCGGTTCCGCCATGGTTCAGCGCGATCGAGCCGTCGGAATAGATATGGATCAGCGAACCGGCCTGATTGTACCAGGTGGCGGTAAAGCTGATGCCGAACTTCACCGGTGTCAGCGCGATGCCCTTGCGGATCGTGCCGCCCTTCGCGTTCCAGTCCAGCACATCCTGACGGCGCGCGTTGTATTCGCTGCTCTCCTCAAGTTCCTCGAAGATGCGCGGCAGGATCTGGTCCTCGACCTCTTGGTGATAAGGCGTCAACTGCCCGTTCTGGTAGAGGTTCAGCTTGCGGATCTCCAGCGGATCGCGGCCAAGCGCATAGCCGATCTCCTCGACGATCCGTTCGGCGACGATCACGCCCTGCGGACCGCCAAAGCCCCGGAACGCGGTGTTTGAGACGGTGTTGGTACGCATCGGATGGCTGCGCAATTCGACATCGGGGTAGAAGTAGGCGTTGTCGGCATGGAACAGCGCGCGGTCGGTGACCGGCCCCGATAGGTCCGATGAAAAGCCGCAGCGCGCATACCAGTCGCCCGAGACTGCAAGGATGCGGCCGTCATTATCGAATCCGACCTCGTAATCGACCACGAAGTCATGGCGCTTTCCGGTCGCGGTCATGTCGTCGTCGCGGTCGGGGCGGATCTTGACGGCGCGGTTCCAGCGTTTCGCCGCGACCGCCGCCACGCAGGCGAACAGGTTCATCTGCGTTTCCTTGCCGCCAAACCCGCCGCCCATGCGCCGGACATTCACGACCACCGAATGACTGGCCACGCCAAGGACATGCGCGACCATGTGCTGCACCTCGGTCGGGTGTTGGGTCGAGACGTTGATCAGGACATCCTCATCCTCGCCCGGCACAGCCATGGCGATCTGACCTTCAAGATAGAAGTGGTCCTGCCCGCCGATCTCAAAGCGGCGCTTGATCCGATGGGGCGCCTTGTCCATGGCCGAGGCCGCATCGCCGCGCCGCAGGGTCAACGGTTCGGTGACATAGCCATGCCCGGCCTCGCGCGCGGCGATCGGGTCCAGCGCATGAGGCAGCGCATCATAGCTGATCTTGGCCTTGTGCGCCCCCCGACGGGCCTGATCGCGGGTCTCGGCTATCACAGCAAACACCGGCTGGCCCCAGAAATGCACCTCGCCCTCGGCAAACACCGGCTCGTCATGTTTGCCGGTGGGCGAGACATCGTTGACGCCAGGCAGATCCTCGGCGGTCAGCACGCCCAGCACGCCGGGTTGTGCCAGCGTGTCAGTGAAATCCATACCGGTGATGCGGCCATGGGCACATTGCGACAGGCCCAGATAGGCGTGGATCAAGCCCGAGGGCTCGGCCAGATCGTCGGTATATTCGGCCCGGCCGGTGACATGCTTGATGGCGCTGTCATGGATGGTGTCGCTGTGGGCGACGCCGCGAATGATGGTTTCGTCTTTCATGGTCATTCTCCCACCGCGTATTTCAGCCGCACGGGCAGATCGGGTTCGGATTGTTCCAGCCAGAAACGCCGGAACAGGTTCGCAGCCACCGCGCTGCGGTATTCGGCGCTGGCCCGCCAGTCGGACAGCGGTGTGAAATCATCCGCGACGGCACGCGCCGCGGCCTCGAAGCTTTCGGCGGCAAAGGGCTGACCGGTCAGCGCAGCCTCGGCCCGGGCCGCGCGCTTGGGCGTCGCGGCCATGCCGCCAAAGGCCACCCGCGCCTCGGTGATGGTGCCGTCCTCGACATTCAGGCAGAAGCCCGCGGCAACCGCCGTGATATCGCTGTCGCGGCGCTTGCTGATCTTGTAGGCGGCAACAATGGCGTTTTGCGGGATCGGGATGATCACATGCTCGACGAATTCGCCCGGCGCGCGATCCTGCTTGCCATAGTCGATGAAGAAGTCCTGCAATGCTACCTCGCGCCGCACGTCGCCCTTGCGCAGCACGATCCGCGCGCCAAGCGCGATCAGCAACGGCGGCGTGTCGCCGATGGGCGAGCCGTTGGCGATGTTCGCGCCGACCGTGCCCATGTTGCGCACCTGCCAGCCGCCAATTCGCAGCCAGTAGTCCAGCGCGGCTGGGACATGTTCGGCGATCAGCGGCACTGCCTCGCTGTAGGTGACGCCCGCGCCAAGACGGATCTCGCCCTCGCGGACCTCGACGCCTTTCATCAGATGGCCGATGAACACCGCCGGAGAGATGTCGCGCATGAATTTCGTCACCCACAGCCCGACATCGGTCGCACCGGCAACGATGGTCGCCTTGGGATTGTCAGCCAGCACGGCGGCCAGATCGTCCGCATCGGCGGGGATAATGGCGCGTTCGTCACCCTTGCGCAGTTCGACCCGCTGGCCCTGCATCGCGCGCAGCCGGGCAGACACGGCGTCACGTTCAGCGGCCAGCGCGTCCTGCGCCTGCCCGCCCGCGCGGCCGGCGGCCAGCGCCGCCTTGACGATCGGTTCGTAACCGGTGCAGCGGCACAGATTGCCCTGCAACGCCTCTTCGATTTGGGTCACACCGGCGTCGGGATTGGTCATCCACAGCCCATACAGCGACATCACGATGCCCGGCGTGCAGAAGCCGCACTGGCTGCCGTGATGTTCGACCATCGCCGCCTGGATCGGATGCAGCCCGCCATCGGGGCCGCGCAGATGTTCGACCGTGACAACGTGGCAGCCGTGACAGGACGCAAGAAACCGGATGCAGGCATTGATCGGCTCGTACACAAGGCCGGCATCGGTCACCCGACCCAGCAGGACCGTGCAGGCGCCGCAATCACCTTCGGCACAACCTTCCTTGGTGCCGGTCAGGCGGCGGTCGATGCGCAGGAAATCCAGCAACGTATCGGCGGCGCCGACCTCGGTCAGCCGGATTTCCCGGTCATTCAGCAGAAAGCGCAACTCGGGCGTCATGGCATTCCCTCTTGGCTGTGAACCCGTCTGGAAGAGTAGGTCGTAAAAAAGGATTGCGAAATCGGTCGGGACACGGAAGACTTTACACGAAACATTGAAAGCGGGGGAGAAAATGTCTTATCTGGAAAGCCTGCGGGTCTTCGTCCGGGTGGTCGAACTGGGATCGATCACCGCCGGAGGGCGGGATCTGCGGCTGTCCCCCGCCGTGGCGTCCAACCGCATCAAGGATCTTGAAAATCGTTTTGGGGTCCGACTGCTGAACCGGACCACCCGCAAGCTGACCCCGACCGAGATCGGACGCGCCTTCTATGATCACGCCCGGCGCGTCATCGACACGCTGGACGAGGCCGAGGCGATGGTCAGCAGCTTTTCGGGCAAACCGCAGGGCGTGATCCGTCTGACGGCACCGCTGGGGTTGGGCCGACGACTGATCGCACCGCTGATCCCGCCTTTTTGCGACGCGAATCCCGGCGTGGATTTCAGGCTGCGATTGTCCGACCGCAACGTGAACATCGTCGAAGATGCCATCGACCTGGCCTTCTTTCTGGGAGAGCCGGCCGATTCCGCGCTGAAATGGCGCAAGATCGCGGATGCGCCGCGCGTCCTGGTTGCCTCGCCGGAATATCTTGCCGAACACGGAACGCCGCGAAAACCCGAGGAACTGGCGGATCACAACTGCCTGCTGCTGCGCTATCCCCGCAGCCCGGAATACTTCTGGGTTCTGCAGACCGATCAGGGTCAGCAGAAGATGATGATCAACGGTCGCTATGACACCGATGACGGCGATGTGCTGCGATCCTGGGCACTGGGCGGACATGGCATCGCCAATCGCCCGCTCTATGAGGTGTCCGAGGATCTGGCCTCGGGCAGACTGATCAAGATCCTGCCCGAGGCACCGCCCCTGCCCGCGCAATTCGGTTGCCTGACGCCACATCGCAGGCTGCAGGATCCAAAGGTGCGCATGTTCGCAGATTTCGCGGTTCGTGAATTGAAGAAGATCTTCTAGTTCAGATCATGCCGCGATCCCGGGATCGCGGCATGACCGATCAGGCAAATGCCCGTTTCAGCGCCGGCACCCGCGACAGGATCAGCCAGTCAACCAGCAGTACCGCCGCAAGCGTGATCCCGGCCATCGGGAAGGCCAGCGACACCACCAGGCCGACCGCCACGGCCCCCTGCCACAGCGGCATGTCTGCAGGCATCGGCGGGGCGGCCAGACGAAGCTGTCCCGCCGGGCGGCGCTTCCACCACATGGCCACGCCCGACACGCACAGGAATATCACCGACAGGCAGAAGGCGGTGTTTGCCAGCACGCTCCACAATCCCAGCGTGCCCATGTGCAGGGCAATTCCGACCGCCATCGCCTTGCCCATCAAGGAATAGTCGGCAAAGCGGATATCTGCCAGCACCTTGCCGCTGAACTGATCGACATGCACCACGCGGTCGCTGGTCGGATCGACGCTGTCGGTGCTCATCGAATCGCGGCTGAGAGTCCAGACGCCGGTGTCGCCTTGCGGAAGGTTCAACTGGTATCGGCCTTCATATCCGATCCGGCGGGCCAGCGCATCGACGCCGTCGATATCGACCGCGCCAGTAACGCCAGCCTGTCCCGCTTCGGAGCCCGACGCCGGCATCGGGGTCTGTTCCAGCGCCCAGGGCACTTCTTTCGGACCGTGGTTCATGGTCGCATGGACGTCTTCGGACAGCGGGATGTCGCCGTATTTTCCCGGAGGAAAGCTGGACCATGCCTGGACCAGCTTTTCACCCCACACGCCCGACCATGACAGACCCGAAATCAGGAAGAACAGCAGGAAGACCGAGATCCAGATGCCGACCGTCCCGTGCAAGGATTTCCAGAACGCGCGGCCCTTCGCCTGCAAGCGAGGCACGAAGGCGCGGGCAGCCCAGCCGTCGCGCGGCCACCACAGATACAATCCGGTCGCCAGCAGGACGATCCCAAGCGACGCAGCGGTCTCGACCACGCGATCGCCCATGACACCCAGCCGCAGGCCACCATGCATCTGATCGGCCCAGTCATACCAGCCGCTGCGGCGGGGAAACTGTTCCAGCACGGCGGCGCGATACGGATCGACCACGACCATCTGCGCGGCACCGTCTGCATCATCGACGCGGAAGATCGCGGCAAGGTCGGGAGATCGCGGTGCGACATACTGAACCAGTTGCCCGCCCGGAACCGTCGCAACCGCGGCATCGGCCTGAACCGACACCGCGACCGGTGCGCCCTGCGGGACCACGGCGGTCCTTTCGCCGTCGCGACCATCGATCCAGGCAATCCACAGCATCATCATGCCGGTCACCGCAAGGATCAGGAAAAACGGGATCACAAAGACCCCGGCATAGAAATGCCAGCGCCACGCGGCGCGATACAGCCTGGTCGCCCGGCCGGGATCGGCCGCCGACGCCGCGCCCCCAGTCGTTGCAGCCGCAGACTGCGGCGCAGAAGTTTCATATGTCATCATTCATCTCCGGTCACACCCGAAGCCGCCTCAAGCGGCGGGTGCAGGTTTCGCTGTTCTTGATCGCAAGAAGGGTCAGCCGCGCGGTGGCGCGCGGGCGAAACGGGTCGGCGCGTAATGATCGCCCGACCAGAGATGGGTGGTTTCGACAGGATGAAATTCGCGCGCCAGCGTGATCCACACCGGCAGCGCAACCTGGGACACGCTGTCCAACGCGTGCACCAGCAGACAGGGCGCGTCCTCATGCGGCGCCGGCGCCTTCGCAGGTGTTCCTTCGGAGGACAGCGAAATCTCTTGCAGGCCGTGGCCGGTGCAGATCACCACTGTCTCGCCGCCGGACAATCCCAGATCGGCCAGTGCCGCCGATGTTTTCGGCAGCACCACGCCAAGGATCACCCCCAGCAACAGGACAAGGCGCAGGATTCGCATCGACATCGCGATCCTGTTACCGATTCGCGCGCGATCCGTTAAGCGAAAAAATTCCGACCGGCATCTACATGCCGGCCAGATCGGCCCCGCCGGCCTCGCGGAACCAGCGGATCACCTGCCGCCGCTCGTCGGGTTCCATGAAGCTGACATTCGCGGGCGGCATGGCATCGGTCAGCCCGGCCTGAACATAGATTTCACGCGCGGCGCGGGCGATGTCGGCGGGGGTCTCTAGAAAGACCCCCTTAGGCGCGTGATAGATGCCTTCGTATACCGGTTCGCGCGCATGGCACATCGAACAGCGGCCCATGACGATGTCACTGACCTGATCAAATCCCTCTGCCTCGGCAAAGCGCTGTTCGATCGGCGACAGGGCACGCGCCTCGGATTCTTCGTAGCTGTCCTGATTGAGACCGATCGAGCTGAGCCACATCACCATGATGAACAGCACCGCCGTCACCGCCCAGGTCCACCACAGGTCGCCCTTGCGGGCATGCATGGTGTTGAAGAAGTGCCGGATCGTCACGCCCATCAGGAAGATCAGCGCCGCGATCAGCCAATTGTACTGGCTGGCGAAGGCAAGCGGATAGTGGTTCGACAGCATCAGGAACACGACCGGCAGGGTCAGGTAGTTGTTGTGCGTCGAACGCAGCTTGGCGATCTTGCCGTATTTCGGATCGGGCGCCCGCCCGGCCTTCAGGTCGGCAACGACGATCCGCTGGTTCGGCATGATGACCAGGAACACGTTGGCGGTCATGATCGTCGCGGTGAACGCACCCAGGTGCAGCAGCGCGGCGCGTCCGGTGAAGACCTGATCGTACCCCCAGCCCATCACGACCAGCGCGACGAACAAAAGCAGCATCAGCGTCGTCGGCGTCTCACCCAACTTGGACTTGCACAGCGTGTCATAGATCAGCCAACCGATCGCCAGCGACCCGCCCGAGATCGCAATCGCCTGCCAGGTCGCTAGGTCCATCTTGGCCGGGTCGATCAGATACAGGTTCGCGCCAGCCCAGTAGGTGACCATCAGCAGCGCCGCACCCGACAGCCAGGTCGCATAGCTTTCCCATTTGAACCAGGTCAGATGTTCGGGCATCCGTTCGGGCGCGACCAGGTATTTCTGGATGTGATAGAAGCCGCCGCCATGGACCTGCCATTCCTCGCCATGCGCGCCCTTGGGCATGTTGGGGGCCTTGGTCAGACCAAGATCCAGCGCGACAAAGTAGAAGGAACTGCCGATCCACGCGATGGCCGTGATGACATGCAGCCAGCGGATCGCGAAGGCCAGCCATTCCCAGATGACGACATAATCGGGAATCATCGCTCAGCTCCCCCGATAGGTCGAAAACCCGAACGGCGAAATCAGCAGCGGGACGTGATAGTGGTCCTGCTGCGACATGCCGAAGCGGATCGGGATGATATCAAGAAAACGCGGAGTTTCGGCCGGCACGCCGGTCTTGTCCATCCACGCGCCGGCATGGAATTCCAACTCGTATGTGCCGGTCCGAAACTGGTCTTCTGGCAGGATCTGCCGGTCGGTGCGGCCATCGGCATTGGTCATAAGCCGCGCCAGTTCGGTGCGGTTGTCACCATCGCGGCGGTACAGGACCACCTCCATGCCCTCGGCAGGTGTGCCGCGGGCGGTATCAAGAACATGGGTTGTCAGGTAACCCGGCATCTGCGCCTCCCCTGATTATCGCTGCCAGATTGATAACCGATCCGTGGCCACAGGCGAGATAGCCTGTAAGCAAGGCAGTCTTAAGATTTCGTGGAAAATCCCGCTTGGGAACGGATGGAAGTGCCGCCTGTGGTCGCGAAACAGCAAGACCCCCGCCAATGGCGAGGGCCTGTCTTGTCATGATCCGTTGGCAATAATGATTGTCGGTCGGTGCGGTCGCGTAAAGGCGCCACGCCTGCATCTCAGCCTGCCAGCCGCGCAACCGCGCTTTTCGCGCGGCGTTGAAGATCGCGGGTATCGGCGGTCAGAAGACGATGATCATCGACCACCGCCCTGCCTCGTACATAGACCGCACGCGGGCGAACCGGGGCACAGAAGACCAGCGCGGCGACAGGGTCCCACTGGCCGGCGGCCGCCAGTTCGCCGACATCCCACAGCACCAGATCGGCCTGCATTCCGGGCATCAAGGCACCGATATCGCGCCGCCCCAGCACCCGCGCCCCGCCGCGCGTCGCGATCTCCAGCGCCTCGCGCGCACCAAGTGCGCCGGGCCCGTCGCGCAGTCGCGCAACCAGCATCGCCTGCCGCGCCTCCAGCCCCAGATGGCTGCAATCATTGCTGGCCGATCCATCCACGCCCAGTCCGACCGGCACACCCGCATCGCGCATCGCGCGGACCGGGGCGATGCCGCTGGCCAGACGCGAATTGGAACAGGGGCAATGCGCTACACCGGTGCCGGTCCGCGCGAACAGATTGATCTCGTCACCCGACAGCTTGACGCAGTGGGCGTGCCAGACATCATCGCCCGTCCAGCCCAGGCTTTCGGCGTAATCGCCCGGCAGCATGCCGAAATTCTCCAGCGAATAACGGATATCCTCGTCATTCTCGGCCAGATGGGTGTGCAACCGCACGCCTTTCTCGCGCGCCAGAACGGCGGCGTCACGCATCAGTTCGCGGCTGACCGAGAAAGGCGAGCACGGGGCAAGCCCGACCTGCACCATCGCCCCCTCGGCTGCATCGTGATAGGCATCGACGACACGTTCGCTGTCCTTCAGGATCGCGGCCTCGTCCTCGACCAGTTGATCGGGGGGCAAGCCGCCCTTGCTTTCGCCGATCGACATCGCGCCGCGCGTGGCGGTGAAACGGATGCCGATATTCGTGGCCGCCTCGATGCTGTCATCCAGCCGCGACCCGTTAGGATACATGTAGAGATGGTCCGACGAGCAGGTGCAGCCTGACATCGCCAGCTCTGCCAGCCCGATTTCAGCGGACAGGCGGATGTCGTCGGGCGTCATCCGCGCCCAGATCGGGTAAAGCGTCTTCAGCCAGCCGAACAATGCCGCGTCCTGCGCCGCAGGCACCGCGCGGGTGAGCGTCTGGAACAGATGATGATGCGTGTTGACCAGACCGGGCGTCACGACGCAGCCCTCGGCCTCGACCACCTGCGCATTGTCGCGCGGCAGGCCCTGGCCCGCCGCGACGATCTTTCCGTTCTGGATCAGCACATCGCCATTCGCGATCTCGCGGCGGTCGTCGTCCATGGTAACGACGACCTCGGCGCCCCTTATCAGCAGCCGATCAGATGTCGGCTGCATGACCCGCCTCGCGCATTTCGGCCTCATCGACACTTGGTGCGCCATTGTAGAACCAGTTCAGCAGCACCGCGGTGATCGCAGCCAACAGAATGCCCGAATGGATCAGCGGATGGATCGCGTGCGGCATCCACTGGTTGAAATGCGGCGCGATCATCGGGATCATGCCCATTCCGATCGAGATGGCCACGATGAACAGGTTGTGGCGGTTGCCCGCGAAATCCACGCGGCTGAGGATCCGCACCCCGGTCGCCGCAACCATGCCGAACATCACCAACCCGGCGCCGCCCAGAACGGTGGTCGGCAGGCTTTCGACCAGCGCCCCCATCTTCGGGATCAGTCCCAGCACGATCATGATCGCGCCCCCCGCAACGCAGACATAGCGCGAGCGGATGCC
Source organism: Paracoccus maritimus (assembly GCF_025195095.1). GTDB lineage: Bacteria > Pseudomonadota > Alphaproteobacteria > Rhodobacterales > Rhodobacteraceae > Paracoccus > Paracoccus maritimus. Next base: position 166,002 of record NZ_JANAVZ010000004.1, read on the forward strand.
GGTCACCCCGACCAGCCCGACATTCTGGCTGAAGGACGTATAGGGAAAGGTGTTGAACAACCCACCGATTGCCGTCCCCAACCCGTCCGCCCGCAGACCGGCGGCCAGCGATTTCTGGGTGATGGGTTTCTTGCACATGTCGCCAAGCGCCAGGAACATGCCGGTGGATTCGATCATCGTGACCAGCATGACCAGAAGCATGGTCAGGATCATGATCGGATCAAAGGTCGGCATCCCGAAATGCAGCGGCTTGATCAGCGCGAACCATTGCGCCGAGGCGACCTTGTCGAAATGCATCATGCCCAACATTGCCGCCGCCACGCCGCCGACCGCGATACCGACCAGAACGGCGATATTGGCAAGGAAGCCCTTGGCATAGCGCGACACGACCAGAATCGTACCCAGCACCAGCAACGCGATCAGGATATTGCGGCCCGACGCGTAAAGCGGGTTCGGTACCGTCGCGGCCAAGGCCACGCTGGCGGGCACGTCGCCTGCCGCACGCGCGCTTTCCAGCCATGCGGCGGCTTCCGGATCGACGACATTTGGCGCGGTGGGACCGACCTGAAGCCCGAAGATCCAGTTGATGCCGATCGGCATCAGGCTGATCCCGATCGTCAGGATCAGCGTGCCTGTCACGACCGGCGGAAAGAACCGCAGCATCTTGCTGATGACCGGGGCGATCAGGATGCCGATGATCCCCGCCGCAATGATCGATCCGAAAAGCGCCCGCGCGCCCTCGTGACCGGGCATCGAGGTGGCGATGGCGACCATCGGGCCTACGGATGCGAAGGTCACGCCCATCATCACCGGCAGCTTGATCCCGAAATACTGCGTCGCACCAAAGCTTTGGATGATCGACACGATTCCGCAGACGAACAGATCGGCCGAGATCAGAAACGCGACCTCCTCGGGGGGCAGGTTCAGCGCCCGCCCGACGATCAGCGGAACCGCGATCGCGCCCGCATACATGACCAGCACATGCTGGAAACCAAGAGTGATGAGCTTGGGTGCCGGCAGCACCTCATCGACGGCGTGAACCCTCGCCTCTCTGCCGGCGTCATAGCTTGCATCAGACATAGCGGACCTCCCTTTCCACGAATGTCGGATTGAAATCAGATCTCGACTTCGATGGCCTTTCCCTGTTGTTTCGCCAGTTCGACAACAGCGCCCGCGACCGCAAGATCCTGCAGACCGACGCCGGTGCCGTCAAAGATGGTGACTTCCGCATCGCCACGCCCCTCGTGATCGCCGGTGATAACCCGGCCTATCGCGGTGACATCGCTGTCGGAAATCTTTTTCTGCGCCGCGGCGTGCTGGAATTCACCAATGCTGACCGATTGGGCAACCTCGTCGGTGAACAGCCGCGCCCGCCCGACCAGCGCCGGGTCAAGCTCCTGCTTGCCCTTCGTGTCGGTGCCCATGGCCGCGATATGGGTCGAACCCTTTACATGCGCGTCCATCAGCAGCGGTTCGAACGCCGAGGTGATCGAGATGATCACGTCGGCCTCGGCCCCCAGGCGAGGCAGTTCGACCGCCTCGAAGGGCAGGCCCAGATCAGCCGCCGTATCAGCCAGGCGGGACAGCATCTCGGGATGCGGATTCCAGCCGATCACCTTCTCGAAGCTGCCGGTGCGGGCGGCTGCCCGCATCTGGAACGCGGATTGGTGCCCGGCGCCGATCATGCCCAGCACCTTGGCACCCTTCGGCGCCAAATGCTTGATGGATACGGCACTGGCCGCCGCCGTGCGCAAGGCTGTCAGCAGGTTGCCCCCCACCGCTGCCGCGACACGTCCGGTGTCGGGATCAAACAGGAACACGGTGGACTGATGGTTGATCAGCCCGTGCTTCTGGTTGTTCGGCCAGTAACCCCCGGCTTTCAGACCCAGATTCGCGCCCTTGCGGTCGAAACCGCCCTTGAACCCGTACAGCGCGTCTTCATACCCGATGGCCTCGCGGACCACCGGGAAATTATAGGCATCGCCCGATGCCATGGCGGCAAAGACCGCCTCGACCGCGTCGAATGCCGCTTCGGGCGTCATCAGCCCGGCGATTTCCTTCTCAGGGACGAACCACATCAGTAGGCCTTCCCGCGCGCGCTGACCGGCCACAGGGTTTCGACCTTGCCGTTGCGCACGCCGACATACCAGTCATGAACGTTGCAGGTCGGGTCACAATGGCCCGGCACCAGCCGCAGCTTGTCATTGACCTTCAACACGCCCTGCGGATCGTCCACGACTCCATGTTCGTCGCTGCACTTGATGTACTTCACGTCGTCGCGGCCATAGATGAAGGGCAGCCCGCTATCGACCGACTGGGCCTTGAGGCCGGCATCAACGATGGCCTTGTCGGCCTTCGCATGGCTCATCACCGAGGTCAGGATGAACAGCGCGTTTTCCCATTCGCCCTGGTCGATGCGGTTGCCGTCCTTGTCGAGGATGCGGCCATAGTCGGCATCCATGAAGGCATAGCTGCCGCACTGCAATTCGTTGTAAACGCCCGAATTGCTTTCAAAGTAGTAGCTGCCGGTGCCGCCGCCCGAGACCAGTTCCGGCTCCAGCCCGGCATCCTTCAGCGCGTCCACGGCTTCCTTGACCTGCGCGATGGCCGCGTCCAGCTTGGCCTTGCGGTCCTCGTAGCTGTCCATGTGCTGCATCGCACCCTGATAGGCCTGGATGCCGGTGAATTTCAGCCCCGGTGCCGCATCGACGGCACGCGCGATCTCGACGACCGCATCGGCTGTCTTGACCCCGCAGCGGCCTGCGCCGCAGTCGATTTCCACGAAGACCTCGATCTGGGTGCCGTGCTTTTCCGCCGCTGCCGACAGATCGGCGACATTGGCCACATCGTCCACGCAGACGATGATGCGCGAACCATGCTTGGGCAGCTGCGCGAGACGGTCGATCTTCTTCGGGTCACGAACCTGGTTGCTGACCAGCACATCTTTGATGCCGCCGCGCACGAAAACCTCGGCCTCGCTGACCTTCTGGCAGCAGACGCCGACCGCGCCGCCCAGGGATTCCTGCAGCTTCTGGACATCGACAGATTTGTGCATCTTGCCGTGGCTGCGGTGACGCATGCCGTGGGCCTTGGCGTATTCGCCCATCTTCCTGACGTTCCGCTCCAGCGCGTCGAGGTCCAGGATCAGGCAGGGCGTCTGGATGTCCTTTTCGTCCATGCCCGGCAGCGCGGGCACGTCGAAGCCGACCTCGAGACCTTCGAAATTGGTGGGTGCGTTCATGGATAGCCCTCCTCAGATCCAGGGCAGCTTGTCGAGATCGACATTGCCGCCGGTGATGATGATGCCGACACGTTTGCCGGCGAATGCGTCGCGGTTCTTCAGGATGGTGGCCAGCGGCACGGCGCTGCTGGGTTCCATCACCACGCGCAGATGTTTCCAGGTCAGTTTCATCGCGTCGATGATCTCCTGCTCCGAGGCAGTGTAGATCTCAGACACATGGTTGCTGACGAAATGCCAGGTCAGATCCTTCAGCGGCACCAGCAGCCCGTCGGCGATGGTCTTGGGCGCGTCATCTGCGATGATGTGCCCGGCCTTGAAGCTGCGATAGGCGTCGTCCGCCTGTTCGGGTTCAGCCGCGATCACTTGGGTTTCGGGGGCCAGCGTGGACAGCGTCAGGCAGGTGCCCGAGATCATCCCGCCGCCGCCGATCGGCGCCACGACCATGTCCAGACCGTCGGTCTGTTCCATGAATTCCTTCGCACAGGTGCCCTGCCCCGCAATCACGCGCGGGTCGTTGTAGGGATGAACGAAATCGCCGCCGGTCTCGGCCTGGACCTGCGCAAAGGTTGCCTCGCGCGAACTGGTCGAGGGATCGCATTCGGTGATCTTGCCGCCATAGCGGCGAACCGTGTCCTTCTTGGCCTGTGGCGCGGTGCGCGGCATCACGACGTTGCAGGGAATGCCCCGCCGCATCGCCGCATAGGACAGGCAGGACGCGTGGTTGCCCGAAGAATGCGTCGCCACACCCTTGGCGGCCTGGGCCTCATCCAGCCCGAACACCGCATTGCTGGCGCCGCGGACCTTGAAGGCCCCCGGCTCCTGAAAATTTTCGCATTTGAAGAACAGCTGCGCACCGGTCAGATCGTTGAGGTAATCCGACGTGCGAACCGGGGTCCGCCGGATATGCGGCTTGATCCGATCATGCGCGGCCAGCATGTCCTGGTAGGTGGGGATATACATCTCGGCGTCCTTCATCACGCGGCGGCCCGTTCCGCGCCCGCAACGCTTTGGCGGTAATGTTCCTGCGCGGCAGCAACGCCGCTGCCCAGAGTGATCGGCAGGCCCAGATCGGCCATGACCATTTCCGCCGTGGCGATCCCCGACAGCGCCATGACATCGGTCAGGCTGCCCAGATGTCCGATGCGGAACACCTTGCCTGCGACATCGCCCAAGCCGGTGCCGAACGCCACGCCATAGTTGTTCAGCGCGTGGCTGACGATCTTGTTGGCGTCAAAGCACTCGGGGACGCGGATCGCGCTGACGCTGTCGGAATAGAGGTCGGGCCGGACGGCGCACAGCGACAGCCCCCAGGCGCCGACCGCCTTGCGCACACCCTCGGCGATACGGTGATGACGGGCAAAGACGTTTTCCAGCCCCTCGTCCAGCAGCATGTCGCACGCGACGTTCAGCCCGTTCAGCAGGCCGACGGGCGGGGTATAGGGAAAGCCGTTGGCGGCATAACCCTTGGCCATGTCGCGGATGTCGAAAAAGGTGCGCGGCAGCTTCGCCGTCTCGACCGCGGCCATCGCCTTGGGCGAAAAGCCGACGATGGCCAGCCCCGGCGGCAGCATGAAGCCCTTCTGCGATCCGGTGACGGCGATATCGACGCCCCACTCGTCCATGCGGAAATCGTAGCACGCGATCGAGCTGACGCCGTCCACGAACAGCAGCGCCGGATGACCGGCTGCGTTCAGCGCGCGGCGGACCGCGGCGATGTCGCTGCGAACGCCGGTCGCGGTCTCGTTATGCGTGGCCAGAACGACCTTGATCTCGTGGTTCCTGTCGGCGGTCAGGATTTCCTCGAACTTGTCTGCCGGAACACCTTCGCCCCACTCCTGGGCGACGACCTGCACATCCAGACCGTGGCGCTGGCACATGTCGATCCAGCGATGGCTGAACATGCCGTTGCGCGTCGCCAGAACCTTGTCGCCGGCCGAAAGAGTATTGGTGATCGCAGTTTCCCAGCCACCGGTGCCGGTCGAAGGGAACACGAAAACCTGGCCGTCGGTGGTCTTCAGCACCTTTTTGACGCCTTCCAGCGCCGGATGAAGGATCTTTCCGAACACCGGGCTGCGGTGGTCGATCGTGGGCATGTCCACGGCCTTGCGCAGCACTTCGGGAATGTTGGTCGGGCCGGGAATGAAAACGGGGTTCTGGCTGGTCATGGCGACTCCTCCTGCGGGTTATTGACGAATTTACGCCCTGCGGCGCAATGTCACAATTTTTCTGGAAAAGTTTTCCGATAAGCGGAAAGGCGCTGGAAAACTACGCGTAAACATGGACTTGTGTTTTTTCACTTGCGATCCACGATTTTCACTGGAATCAGGATGCATTCTTAACCGGAGGGATAAAATGGCTGAACCGCAACGCAAACGAGGCCGCCCACGCAGCGCGCCCGAGGCAGCGGGCACCATTCAGGCGCTGGATCGCGCGCTGGATATCCTGGACCTGCTGGCCGCGAATCCCGGTCTGACCTTGTCCGAGGTCGCCGAGCAGATGCAGCAGTCGCCATCGACCGTGCATCGCGTGCTGCACACGCTGGCCGCGCGCGGCGTGGCCGAAACCGATCTGGCCACGCAGACCTGGCATATCGGCCCGGCGACATTCCGGCTGGGTTCTGCCTTCATGCGCCGATCGGGCATCGTCGAGCGTGCTCGCCCGATGCTGCGCGCATTGATGGAACATACCGGAGAGACGGCAAATCTGGGTATCCTCAACGGCGATGCGGTGCTGTTTGTCAGTCAGGCCGAAACGCACGAGACGATCCGTGCCTTTTTTCCGCCGGGCACACGATCCCCGCTGCATGCCTCGGGGATCGGCAAGGCGTTGCTGGCGTTCGGTCGTGCCGATACGCTGCGAATGTTGCTGGATCATGTTCCGCTGAAACGGTTCACCGACCGGACCCTGACAACGGCCGAGGCGTTGCAGGAAGACCTGTCACGGATCAGGCATCGCGGCTTTTCCTTCGACGACGAGGAAAAGACCCGCGGCATGCGCTGCATCGCGGCCCCGGTCTTCGACCTGAGCGGCGAGGCCGTCGCCGGGATCAGCGTCAGCGGCCCCAGCCATCGCATCGGGCACGAACATGTCAAGACGCTGGGGGCCGCGGTGGCGGCGGCGGCAAGCGAGCTGTCACAGGCGCTGGGGGGAAAGGGCTGAGGCTGGTCACCGAGGCTGGATTGCAAGGCCCCCGCCGTGTCCCATCCGAAAACGCCAAGGGCCGCCGGGAAAACCGGCGGCCCAAATTATTTCCCGGAACCCAGGCCTGGGTGTCAATGACCGCCGAAGAAGGCGAATTTGACGACGAACAGGGCAGCCACGATCCACGTCGCCGCGTGAACCTCGCGGGCGCGGCCGGTTAGCAGCTTGATCAGCGCATAGCTGATGAAACCGAACGCAAGTCCCGTGGCGATCGAGTAGGTGAACGGCATGGCCAGCGCGGTCAGCACGGCGGGTGCCGTCTCGGTCACATCATCCCACTCGATCTCTGCCAGTTCGCGCACCATCAGCGTGGCCACATACAGCAATGCAGGCGCGGTCGCATATGCGGGAACCGCACCGGCAAGCGGCGCAAAGAATGTGGCCAGCAGGAACAGGCCTGCGACGACCAGCGCGGTCAGCCCGGTCCGACCGCCCGCCTGAACGCCCGAGGCGCTTTCGACATAGGCGGTGGTCGAGGATGTACCCAGAAGCGAACCGGCGGTGATCGCGGTGGAATCCGCCATCAAGGCGCGCGACAGCCCCTTGTTCTGATGGACCGGCCCCTCGGTCAGCAGTCCGGCCCGCTTGGCAACGCCGATCAGGGTGCCGGTCGCGTCGAACACCTCGACCAGGACCATCACCAGAATGACGTGGAAGATGCCGTAATGCAGCGCCCCCAGCAGATCCATCTGCAGGAAGGTCGGCGCGATCGAGGGCGGCATCGACATCACGCCCCTGAACTCGCTGACGCCAAGCAAAATCGAGGCGATGGTGATGACGAGAATACCGATCAGGATGGATCCCTTCACCTTCAGCGCGTCCAGCGCCACGATGATGAAGAAACCGGCGATGGTCAGCAGCGTGCCCGTATTGGTCAGATCACCCAGCCCGACCAGCGTCGCAGGGTTGTCCACCACCAGCCCCGAGCTTTGCATCGCGATGATGCCCAGGAACATCCCGATCCCGGCGGCAACCCCGCTGCGCATCGACATCGGAATGCCGGCGATCAGCCAGCGACGGATGCCGGTGGCGGACAGGAACAGGAAGATCAGGCCGCTGATGAAGACGGCACCCAGCGCCTGTTGCCAGGTAAAGCCCATCGCACCGACCACGGTGAACGCGAAAAACGCGTTCAGGCCCATCCCCGGCGCCATGCCGATCGGCCAGTTCGCCCAGAGCCCCATGATGGCCGAGCCGATGGCGGCGGCCAGGCAAGTGGCAATGAAGACAGCATCCCGATCCATCCCGGTCGAGGACAGGATGTCGGGGTTTACGAAAATGATATAGGCCATGGTCAGGAAGGTCGTGATCCCGGCGATCACTTCCGTCCGGACATTGCTGCCATGCTCGGCGAGCTTGAAGTAGCGTTCCATTGATAATCCTCCGCGCGGCTCTCCCTTGCCGCCATTGCCAAACCTTATGGGCGACGAGAGCCCGCTCACAATCAGCGCCAACCCGCAAGTCTTTCAATGGCAAATTGAAACAACGTCGGATCTTCGTCGATTCGTTGATACAGAATTTTGCTTCTGCCCGCTTGCCCGGCAAGCCCTTGCGCGGTTTGCTGTCATAGAACAAAGCCGGAGGAGAGGCAGATGCGCTACAGCCGCGACATGCGAGGATATGGCGAAACCACCCCGGACCCGAAATGGCCCGGCGGTGCGAGGATCGCCGTCCAGATCGTCATGAACTACGAGGAAGGCGGCGAGAACAGCATCGAGCACGGCGACAAAGCCTCGGAAGCGTTCCTGTCCGAGATCATCGGCGCCCAACCCTGGCCCGGTCAGCGCCACTGGAACATGGAATCGATCTACGATTACGGCGCACGGTCGGGATTCTGGCGGCTGCACCGGATGCTGAAGGACATTCCCATCACGGTCTACGGCGTCGCGACCGCGTTGGAACGCGCCCCCGAGCAGGTCGCCGCGATGCAGGAGGCGGGTTGGGAAATCGCGACCCATGGCCTGAAATGGATCGACTACAAGGACGTCCCGCGCGAGGTCGAGGCCGATCATATCGCGCAGGCGGTTGCGCTGCACACGCAGATCACCGGCGAACGACCCTACGGATTTTATCAGGGCCGCACCTCGATGAACACGGTCGAACTGGGCTGCGAGGAAGGCGGCTTTGCCTATCTGGCCGACACCATCGCCGACGACCTGCCCTACTGGCATGTTCATCAGGGCCGGCCGCAGTTGATGGTGCCCTATACGATGGACGCCAACGACATGCGGTTTTCCAGCGGCCAAGGCTTCGGGACCGGGGTCGAGTTCTTCGACTATCTGCGCGACAGCTTCGACATTCTCTATGCCGAAGGTCAGGCGGGCGCACCCAAGATGATGTCCATCGGGCTGCATTGCCGCCTGGCGGGACGGCCGGGCCGGGCCATGGCGATCCAGCGGTTCCTGGACCACTGCCGCGCGCATGAGGGGGTCTGGTTCGCCTCGCGGCTGGACATCGCGCGGCACTGGGCCGAAACGCATCCCCACCGCGAACGGCCGCAGCCCTCGAAGATGGATCGCGACGATTTCGTGGCCAAGTTCGGCGGCGTTTATGAGCATTCGCCCTGGGTTGCCGAACGGGTCTGGGATGCCGAAATGGGCGCAGTTCACGACAGCGCCAAGGGGCTTGCCCGAAGGATGGCGCAGATCTTCCGCAGCGCCGACGATCAGGACCGACTGGGCGTGCTGGTCGCTCACCCCGATCTGGCGGGCAAGCTGGCCGCCGCAAAACAGCTGACGGCTGAAAGCACGTCCGAACAGGCAAGCGCCGGGCTGGATGCGCTGACCGATGAGGAACGTGCCGAATTCACCCGTCTGAACGACGCCTACACGGCCAAGCACGGCTTCCCGTTCATCATCGCGGTGCGCGACTATGACAAGCGCGGCATCCAGGATGCCATGCGGGCGCGGATCGACAACGATACGACCACAGAACGCGGCGAGGCCGAACAGCAGGTCACGCGCATCGCGGAACTGCGGCTGAACGACATCCTGAAATGAACGGTCCATCCCGCTGGGATCGTTGCCAGAACCGAGGTTAACCATGACCCATAATCCGCCGCATGGCGCCCCGACCGGCGATCCTGCACCCGTCACAGCGGCCCCGCAGCAGGCAGGCTCTTACGCGGGTCCGGTTGCCGGGCTGCCGCCGCAGACCGGTCTGACGACCGATACCGCCGTCTTCACCGAGGCCTATGCCGTCATCCCGCGCACCGTCATGCGCGACATCGTGACCAGCTATCTGCCCGGCTGGACCGGCATGCGGATGTGGATGCTGGCCCGGCCGCTGTCAGGCTTTGCCGAGACGTTCAGCCAGTACATCGTGGAACTGGCCGAGGGCGGCGGCAGCGACGCGCCCGACGACGACCCCGAGATCCAGCACGCGATCTTCGTGACCGGCGGCGAACTGCGCGTCACCATCGCCGGCAAGCAGCATCTGCTGCGTCCGGGCGGCTTCGCCTATGTGCCGGCGGGCACCGAATGGTCGGTCCGCAACACCACGCCGGGCGAGACCGGCTTTCACTGGTGGCGCAAGCGCTGGCAGCCTTGCGCAGGCCTGGACAAGCCCGATCCGATCGTCGCGCAGGAACAGGATATCGCGCCGTCGCCGATGGCCGACACCGACGGGGCATGGGCCACGACGCGGTTCATGGATCCTGCCGATCTGCGCCACGACATGCATATCACCGTGGTCACGTTCAAGCCGGGCGGGTCGATCCCGTTTGCCGAAACGCATGTGATGGAACACGGGCTGTTCGTCATCGAGGGCAAGGCGGTCTATCGCCTGAACCGCGACTGGGTCGAGGTCGGACCGGGCGATTTCATGTGGCTGCGCGCGTTCTGCCCGCAGGCCTGCTATGCGGGCGGGCCGGGGCCATTCCGGTATCTGCTGTACAAGGACGTGAACCGGCACGCGCCGATATGGCCCAACCGCTGATCCGTTAATCCCTGCCCCGCCGCCCCCGCGCAATGCCTGCGCAACGCCACCGTGCGTTGCGCGAGGACGCTGCGCGGGGGCGGCGCCGTTTCGGCCAGCAAATGCTGCAAGTTCGGCTGCACCGCGCATGCACAGAGGCGGCACCGGCCGTGCACAGCGCGTACACCGCTTGCGAACGGTCGGGTAAGGGATGTTGCGGGGTTTTGCCGGCTTTTTCCCAAAGCGGTGTTTTGGGGTCAGTCCGGCGGCGTCAGCACGGCCATCCGACCTGGGCAGGACGAAGCCAGACCCGGATGTCTGGAATTTCGATGCCGGGGGAGATGTCTCGGCGTCTCAGCGTGTCACGCCCATAACTGCCATAAAGATACTCACCGACGTCAGCCCAACCGATCCGCCAGTGTCTCGGTCTTGCCCATCCGGTACAGCCGGACCTCTCGCCACAGTTTCAGGGTCGGCTTCATCGCGAAGAACACCGAACCGATGGTAAAGAACCACGTGGCGGGGGTCATCCATGCGTCGGAAAAGAACATGATCGAGCCGACGAGGAAGAACAGCGCCGCCAGGAAATCGACGATGGTGTGGGCAATCTCGAACCGGGCATAGAGTCGCCGCGAGGCGGGGGTCGCCTCGCGGCGGTAGTGAAAGAATGCGCCGCGCCAGAAACTCAACGGTTCAGCCCCCCCGCGACGCTTGGCACGTCGCCCGGCATGAAGCCGAAATGCCTGAGCCAGCGCAGGTCGGATTCGAAGAAGGCGCGCAGGTCGGGGATGCCGTATTTCAGCATCGCGATCCGGTCGATGCCCATGCCGAAGGCAAAGCCCTGCCATTGGTCGGGGTCAATCCCGCCCGAGCGCAGCACATGCGGATGGACCATGCCCGAGCCCAGCACCTCGAGCCAGCCGTCGCCCTCGCCCACCTTCAGCGTGCCGCCTTGCCATGAACACTGGATATCGACCTCGGCCGAGGGTTCGGTGAAGGGGAAATGGCTGGCGCGGAACCGGGTCTTCACACGGGTGCCGAAATAGGCCGAGAAGAATTCTTCCAGCGTCCATTTCAGCTGCGCCATGGAAATGTCGCGGTCGATGGCCAGCCCCTCGATCTGGTGGAACATCGGCGTGTGGGTCTGGTCCATGTCCATCCGGTAGACACGGCCCGGCGCGATGACGCGGATCGGCGCGCCCTGATCCTGCATGGCGCGGATCTGCACGGGGCTGGTATGGGTGCGCAGCACATGCGGCGGGCGGTCGTCGCCCGGCGCGCGGTGCATGAAGAAGGTGTCGTGTTCCTGCCGCGCGGGATGTTCGGGGGCGATGTTCAGCGCATCGAAATTGTACCAGTCGGTTTCGACCTGCGGACCTTCGGCGACGGCAAATCCCATATCGGCGAAGATCGCGTTCACCTCGTCCATGACCTGGCTGACCGGGTGAATGGTCCCCTGCGGCCGCGGCCGGCCGGGCAGCGTCACGTCCAGCCATTCGCCCGCAAGCCGGGCTTCAAGCGCGGCGTCGTCCAGCGACGCCTTGCGGGCGCGCAGGGCGGTATCGATCTCGTCGCGCAGGGCATTCAGCGCCTTGCCTGTGGTCTGGCGTTCCTCGGGGCTCATCTTGCCCAGTTCGCGCATCTTCAGGCTGATCTCGCCCTTCTTGCCAAGCGCGGCAAGGCGCACCTCTTCGATGGCGGCCGGGTCGGCGGCGTCCTTGATGCGGTCAAGCCATTGCTGGCGCAGGGGGGTCAGATCGTCCATCGTCATGCCTTCGGGTGCCGTGTCGGCGCCTGACTTAGCATTGTGGCGCGCGTTCGGAAAGGCCGTGAAAAAGGGGGCGATTGCCCCCTTCCCCATTTGTCGTCAGTTCCAGATGTCGCGGTTCACGCCCGGCGCGATGTCGGGATGTTCCGAGATGTGGAAGCGCGGTTCCTGCCCGGCCTTGCGCTGCCGGATATAGTCGCGCGTCACATAGGCGATGGTTCCCGACAGCAGCACGATGGCGATCAGGTTGATCGTGGCCATCAGGCCCATGCTGGCATCGGCGAAGTTGAACACCGTCGACACGGCCTGCATCGCGCCCCAGATCACCATGGCCAGCGCCGCGACCCGCAGCACCAGGATGCCGGTCGTGCCACCGCCCAGGAACACCACCGCGTTCTCGGCATAGGAATAATTGCCGATGATCGAGGTGAAGGCGAAGAAGAAGATCGCGATGGCCACGAAGATGCCGCCGAACCCGCCGAAATGGTCGGTCAGCGCGGCCTGGGTCAGGTTCACCCCGGTCAGTTCCGCGGATGGAATGACATCGGCCAGCAGGATCATCACCGCCGTCGCCGTGCAGATCAGCAGCGTGTCGATGAAGACGCCAAGCGCCTGCACGAAGCCCTGCGAGCTGGGGTGATGCGGGTCGGGCGTGGCCACCGCCGCGATGTTGGGCGCCGATCCCATCCCCGCCTCGTTCGAGAAAAGGCCGCGTTTGATGCCGTTCAGCATCGCCGCCATGACGCCGCCGGCAACGCCGCCCACCGCCTCTTGCAGGCCGAACGCGGATTTCACGATGCCGATCAGGATGCCCGGCACCTCGCCGATATTCATGATCAGCACGATGATCGCGGCCAGCAGATACAGCCCCGCCATCGCCGGGACGACCTTTTCGGCCACGCGCGCGATCTGCGGGATGCCGCCGAAGATGATGATCCCCGCCAGAACCGCCAGAACGACGCCGACGATGGCCTTGTTGATCCCGAACGAGCGTTCGACGGCCTCGGCGATCGAGTTGGCCTGAACGGCGTTGAAGATCAGCCCGAAGGACGCGATCAGCGCCACCGAGAACAGCGCCGCCAGCCACGGCTGTTTCAGCCCGTGGGCGATGTAATAGGCCGGGCCGCCACGATACATGCCGCCGGGGCCGTGGATCTTGTAAAGCTGGGCCAGCGTGGATTCTGCATAGGCCGTGGCCATGCCGACCAGCGCCACCATCCACATCCAGAAGATCGCCCCCGGCCCTCCCAGGGTCAGCGCGACCGCGACGCCGGCGATGTTGCCGGTGCCCACCCGGCTGGCCAGGCTGACGGTCAGCGCCTGAAACGGCGAGATCCCGTCGCGGTCGGTTTCACCCGACCCGATGACGCAGCGCCACATCTCGGCGAAATGGCGGAACTGGATGAAGCCCAGCTTGATGGTAAAATAGATGCCGACGGCCAGAAGGCCGTAGATCAGCACGTATCCCCAGAAGATGTTGTTGAGAAAATCAATGATCGCGTTCATGCGACAGCCTCCTGAAAGCGCAGTGGCCTCAGACTGTAACGGAAGCGTGACCACCGCAAGCGCGAAGAACGCTGCCCCGCCTCAGCGGGCTGCGACATCCAGAACGACGCCGCCATGCGGGCGCAATGTCAGAATCATGCGCGGTTCCGGCGCGCGACCGGGCAGTGCGCGAAAACGGAACCGGGCCAGCAGGGTGGCAAGGATGACCACTGCCTCTTGCAGCGCGAAGCTGGCGCCGATGCAGATGCGGGGGCCGGCCCCGAAGGGCAGGAAGGCATAGCGGTCGGGCGCGGTTCGGAAACGGTCGGGGTCGAAGGCGTCGGGGCGATCCCACAGCAGGTGGTGGCGGTGCAGCGCATAGATCGGCAGCATGACCGTGTCGCCGGGCCGGACCTCGCGCCCGCAAAGACGGTCATGCGCCTGCGCGGTGCGCGACAGGAAGGCGGCGGGCGGATAGAGGCGCAGCGTCTCGTTCACGATGCGGGTGACAAGGGGCAGCGCGCCCATGTCGTCCGCCGTCGCCGCGCGGTCGCCCAGCGCGGCCTGCGCCTCGGCCGCGGCGCGTTCCTGGATATCCGGATCGAAGGCGCACAGGTAAAGCGCCCATGCCAGCGTCAGGGCCGTCGTCTCGTGTCCCGCGACGATGAAGGTCAGCAGGTTGTCGCGCAGTTCCTGACGGCTCATGCTGCGGCCGGTTTCGGGATCGGCGGCGTCCAGCAGCAGGTCCAGCAGGTCGGCCGCGCCCGACGGCGCCGCACCGGCACGCGCCGCGATCGCCTGATCGGCGACGCGCTTCATCCGCCCCAGATCGCGGCCCGAAAAGACCCGGCCGGGCCGCGGCAGCCATGCCGGCAGGCCCAGCACGTCCAGCAGCGAGACCCTGGCCGTCTGCGAGATATAGCCGTTGATGGCGTGGTGCACCGCCGCCCGGTCAAAGCTGTCATCGCCCGACAGGGTCACGTCCGAGATCACCTCGAAAGTCGCGGCCACGGTTTCCTCGAACATGTCGACCGGGCCGGTGGCGGCGACCAGACGGCGGCAGGACGCCTGGGCGGCGGCAGTCATCACCGGTCCCAGCGCGGTGACATGGCGGTGCGCGAAGGCTGGCGCCAGCGCGCGCCGCTGCCAGCGCCAGTTTGCGCCTTCGGCGATGAACAGGCTGTCGCCGATGGCCGGTTCAAGGATCAGCTTGGTCGTGACAGATTTCGGATAGTCGTCGACCCGGTCCTTCAGGATGCGACGCAGGCTTTCGGGGTCCATGACCATGTGCCAGCGGATGCCGGTCTTGCCCGACACGATCGGCTGTCGCAGCGCCAGTTCGGGAATGATGCCCAGAACGTTGCGCCGGGCGATCATCACGGTCTGCAGGATGCCCGCCGGCTGGGTGGCCAGCGCGACCTTGGCGGGTTCGCGATGCGGCAGGTCGGGCATGCAATCTCCTGTTATGTGGGCTCCTGTGACATGGGCACAGGCTGGTGATCGCGCGCGCCCGGTTCAAGCCTGCCCGACCGCTATTTGCGCGGCTTGCCCGCCAGTTTCTGCCACCAGCTGCCGATCCGGCCGCGCGCCTGGGCCGAGCTTGCGCCGACGCGGTCGGTGGTGCGGTCCCAGCCGTCATCGACCGACTTGATCGCCGGATCGATGGTGCGTTCGCGGAACTGCGCCCACATCCGCCAGATCAGTGCCAGCAGGATCAGCAGGACCGCGCAGATCACCATCGCCGCCCAGTTGCGCGGGCGTTCGTTCGGATTGGCCAGCGTGTCGATGGAGATGGCGTTGGGATAGGCGGTCAGCCACGGCAGACGCCAGCCATAGGCGGTCACGCTGACCCATGTCGGGGCGGCCGAGGTCGATTGCAGGTTCGTCGCCTCGGCATGCAGGTTGGCGCTGTCATATTTGAAATAGGGTGGCCAGATCCAGCCGGTATCCTCGTTGCGATAGACGAACACCTTGCCGTTGGGGCGCACCGTCTCGATGAAGCGCACGTCACGCTGACCGGCCGCGTTTTCCACCGTTCCGGCATCCTCGGACGCATAGAAGATGGAATTGGACGAGGTGACGGCCGTCAGCCGGTTATAGGTGTTGGTGATCCGGACGGTGTTCTTGGACGGCAGCGAATAGTCCAGAAACAGGAACACCACCAACCCCAGCAGCACCCCCAGAACGACCTTGACGTAATACATGTGCGGCGGCCCCTTACTGCCAGTTGACCCAATAGACGATCCCCATGATCGCCAATGTCGGGATGATGAAGACCAACCACAAGAGCCGTGACTTCAGCGACTTGTCGAACCCGACCATCGACTTGCGGACAAACTCGTCCCTGGCACGGTTGTTCCCCGCCATGTCGGGATGGCGTTCGTCCCAGATCTCTTCCAGCCTCTCGCGCCTGAGCGAGCGGATATAGATCCGCAGCAGCAGGTAGAACATCACCTCGATCAAAAAGACCAGCACGATCAGGCGCAACAACGCAGCCATGTTTCCCCCTTTTCCCGCGTCACGATCCGTGGGGATCACAGCCTAGCACGCAGCGGGGGAGAAGGCATCCGGCGGCCGGACGGGCCGGGGACACCGCCTTAGTCGCCACGTTCGAAGCGGCGTTTCGCCTCGGCCATGCGCTGCATGCCGCGCACCGTATCGGTGATGGCGGTTTCATCCGCGCTTTCGGAATAGCGCCATTCGCTGTCGGCGTATCGGTTGATCTCTTGCAGGACCATCTCGGGCGTGATGGGGCGGCGCAGTTCCTCGATCATGTCGATCTTGCGCTGATAGGGCTGGTGCAGGAACGTGCCGGGCCTGTCGAACCAGTCATCCGGCATGTCGAAATCCATCGCGCGGGCCTTCACCGCGTCGGTGATGTTCTTGATCGCGCGGCCCGTAAAACGCGGATCGGCCTGCGCGATGGCGAACAGATAGCTGCCCAGATCCGAGATATTCTGCAGCGGCCCGTGCCGATACGAGACATCCGCGAAGATGGCGCTGATCGCCGGGGCCTCGGGGCGGGCATGGCCCGCATAGCTGTCGGACACCGCCTGCTGCAGGACGCGGCCGCGGGATGCATCGTGACTGCCGAACGGGATGTCGTGGCGGCGTCCCATGAGCAGGCCCAGTATCTCGATATAGTCGGCCTGCGTGCGCGGCCCCTCGATCAGCAGGCGCGCGCCCGCGCGCTGGCGCAGCGCGTCGTCGATATTCTCGGCATGGTTCGAGAACATGCCGAAGGTCGCATTGCCGCGCACCACGGTCGAGGCACCGGCGAAGGCCTCCATCAGCACGGCGGTGATTTCCTGCTGCCCCGACGAGGATTGCCGGTCGCCGCGCCGCCCGGCGATCTGGTCGATGTCGTCGATGGTGCCGAAGCCGATCACCCGAGGGTCGATGATCGCGTTGACGAAGGCGCGCGCGTTCTGGCCCGACTTGCCCTGATAGCTGTCCACATTGTCCACCGACAGGTTGCGATAGCGGAAGGGATAGCCCGCAACCCCGCAATAGTCGTGGATCAGCCCGGCCATCATCTGGATCAGCGTGGTCTTGCCGGTGCCGGGACGGCCATCGCCCAGGAATGTGAAGGCAAAGCCGCCAAGTTCGACGAACGGGTTCATCATCCGGTCGAAATCATAGGCGACCAGCATACGCGCCAGCCGCATCGACTGATGCTTGGCGATGGTGTTGCCGATCACCTCCTCGGGGCGCTTGAATTCCATCGCGGCGGGACCGCCCTTGGCGCGGGTCGGCGGGGCGAAGCCCGCGATCGGCAGATCGTCGGCGGCCACGCGCCAGGCGGCACCGGTAAAGGCGCGGGCCATCGGCGCCTGCTCGCCTTGCGCCGAGACCGCGGCCGACAGCGATTCGGCCCAGGCCATCGCGGTGGCGATCAGGCTGTCGTCATCCTTGGCGTGCTGCGCAAGGTTCCGGTCCAGTTCCCACAGCGCGCCCTGCAGCGCGACGATCGGGCTGTCGGTCAGGATCTCGTCCGCGCTGGCGTCGGCCACCGATCGTGCCCCGGCATGTTCGGACAGCAGAAACGCCGTCGCATTGGCCAGCACCGACAGCGCGGCCAGCGATTCCACCGCGACAAGCTGGGCGAAATCGTCGTGACGGTCATGGGGCAGATGATGTTCGGTATTGCGGCGCTTCAGCGTGGCTGCGCCGGAACGCGCGGCGACCTCGTCGGCGACGGCCAGCGCGATGGCGGTGGCGCGGCGCAGCACCCGCGCCATGGTCGCCGCCGCCGGGGTCAGCAGATCGTCGCCGCCCGCATTCTCGATCCGTTCAAGCAGCCGCACCCGGTCGGTCCGCGTCGTCGCGCCATGGGCGAAACCGGTGGCGGACTGGCGACCCGTGGGCCGAGTCAGAGCATCGTCGCCGACCGTCCCGGACTCTGCCGCGCGCACCAGCCGGGGCGCATGTTCGAACCCGCTGAGCAGCGACAGCGCCTGCCGATAATGGCGCCGGATCGCATCTTCGGGCAGTTCCATCTCGTTGCGGGCGTCCATTCAGTCCTCTTGCGTCCAAAGCCCCGGATAGTCGGTCACGAAGCCGTGCCGGTTCACGGTCAGCGTTGTCTGAAAATCGGTCTCGGCGCTGCGATAGCACCATGTGCCGTCGGGGGCGAGGCGATAGCCTTGATGCAGCGGCTTCAGCGTCCAGTCCCCATCGTCAAGCCACAGCGCGGCGCTGTCGCCGCCACCGTCAGGCCGAAGGCGGTTCAGCGGGATCGTGTTGGTAGCGGGCGTGAAGCCCAGATCCAGATCCGCAAGCCGGTGGCTGTCGGGAACCTCGTCCCCGTTCGCGCGCCATTCCCCGCCGGATCCGCGCCGGATCGACAGGCTGATGGCGCGCCCGCCGACATTGCCCTGCAGCCGCGCGGATCGCGCGACCCAGTCCTGATCGCAGATGACGTCATAGCCGATCCGCGCGGGACCGCGCCGGTCGCGCCACACCGCTGCGCCCTGAAGATGCCACTGGCCCGCGTCAAGGTGCAGCGCGCAGGCATCGTGACCGGGCATGTCCAGCCGACGCCACAGGATCATCTGGCGCGACATCGCATCCCCCCGCCGTCTTGCAGGGGGGCCGCCAGCATCCGCGCTGACTGATCGTCCCTGCCCTGGTGATCGCGCGCCGCCATCTCGGTCCCCTCTGTCTCGGTGCCGAATGTTAGGGCCCGTGCCGATCCGCGCAAGTGGTTGAACTGCCTATGCCGCGCGAACCCCGTTGCCAGCCTTCGCCGCACCGCCTAGCATCGGAATATGAACAGACTTCGCGACGCCATCGACGACCGCCGCGATCAACTGGTCGCGCTGACCCAGGACCTGATCCGCATTCCGACCCTGAACCCGCCGGGGCGGCATTATCTGGATATCTGCGAATATCTGCAGGCGCGCCTGTCCCGCCAGGGCTGGCGCTGCGAGATGGTGCGCGCCGCCGGCAGCCCCGGCGACAGTGAAGCCTATCCGCGCTGGAACATCGTGGCGCGCAGGCAGGGGGCGCGACGCGGCGACTGCGTGCATTTCAACAGCCATCACGACGTGGTCGAGGTGGGAAACGGCTGGACCCGGGATCCGTTCGGCGCCCAGCTTGACGGCGACCGCATCTATGGTCGCGGTGCCTGCGACATGAAGGGCGGGCTGGCCGCCAGCATCATCGCCGCCGAAGCCTTCGTCGCCACCTATCCCGACCATGCCGGCAGCATCGAGATCAGCGCGACGGCGGACGAGGAATCGGGCGGCTATGGTGGTGTGGCTTATCTGGCGCAGCAGGGCGCCTTCGCCCATGTCGATCACGTCATCATCCCCGAACCGCTGCACAAGGACCGGATCTGTCTGGGCCATCGCGGTGTCTGGTGGGCCGAGATCGAGACCCAGGGCCGCATCGCCCATGGCTCGATGCCGTTTCTGGGCGACTGCGCGGTCCGCCACATGGGCGCGGTTCTGGCCGAGATGGAGGCGACGCTGTGGCCTCTGTTGTCGGGCAAGCACACCGAGATGCCGGTGATCCCGGAAGGGGCGCGATCCTCGACCCTGAACATCAACAGCCTGCATGGCGGCGCGACCGAGCAGGACCCGGACTATACCGGTCTGCCCACACCCTGCGTGCCGGACCGATGCCGGATCGTGATCGACCGGCGTTTCCTGATCGAGGAAAACCTGACCGAAGTGAAGGCCGAGGTGACCGCGCTGCTGGAACGGGTGAAGGCACAGCGGCCCAGCTTTCGCTATGAGGTGCGCGACCTGTTCGAGGTCGTGCCTTCGATGACCGACAAGGACGCGCCGGTCGTCACGACCACGGCCCGCGCGATCCAGAACGTGCTGGGCCGCGAGGCAGGCTATGTCGTCAGCCCCGGCACCTATGACCAGAAACATATCGACCGGATCGGCAAACTGAAGAACTGCATCGCCTATGGTCCCGGCGTGCTGGACCTTGCGCATCAGCCGGATGAATGGATCGGCGTTCAGGACATGCTGGACAGCGCCAAGGTGATGGCGCTGGTTCTTGAGGAATTGCTGACCGGACAGCCGCCCGGCTGACGGCTGATGCCCGATCAGGTCCGATGGCTCAGACAATCGCGCGGATCATGCTATTGTCGGGATCAATCAACGAGTTCGGGACAGGTCGGTGCAGCGCAATCTGATACTAGTCGTTCACGGGATCGGCGAACAGACACCCGGTCAGACGATCGACGCGCTGACCGGTGGCGCGATCCGTGAACTGGGCCTGCCGGGCCCGGTCGAAAGCCGGACCGAGATGATCGCCGAGGACCGCCCCGGCGACCGGCAGTTGCGGCTGTTTCCCTGCCATATCCGGCGCACCACCCTGCCCGCCGGCCATGTGGGTCAGGCCGAGGAGCAGGAGGTTCTGGCCGGAGAGGTCTATTGGTCCGACCTGTCGCCCGCCCCACGCGGCGCGGTCGCGACCGGGCTGGACCTGCTGCGCACCGTGCTGACGCTTGGCTATCTGGCGCTGGACAATGTCTCGCAAAGCGTCGAACCCGCGCATCGCTGGATCCGCGCCCTGGTGCATCTGTTCGTCTGGATCTTCTATGCGCTGATCGCGCCGATGAACGCGTTGCTGCTGTTGGGGTCGATCCTGATGCTGACCGACAGCTTCATCATCCGGCTTGGCCCCGACACGCTGCAGGGGGCAACGCTGATGGCCATGCTTGGCGCGATCGCGGTGGCGCTGCACCTGGTATGGCGGTACCGGCTGCGGCGGCCCGAAAGCTCGTATCTCGAACGCTGCTTCATGGCGGGCATCGGCGGGCTGGGCGCGCTGACGCTGATCGCGGGGCTGATGGTGCGGCTGGCCCTGCCCGACCGGCCGGAACTGGCGGTGATCGACCTGAACAACCCGCAGGCCTACATGCCCGCGATCCCGCGCGAGCCGCCATTCTGGCTGGACTGGCTGCGCAAGGCGTCCTGCGGGTCGGTCGATCTGACGGCCTGCTGGAACCCGGCCTATCAGGACATTGCGGCCTTGCTGTGGGCGTTCACGATGCTGATGGCGCTGACCTGGCTTGCGGCGGTGGCGGTTCTGCTTGCGATGTTCGTGATCTCGGCCGTGACCGATCTCGGCGGGCTGCGCACGGCGGCGCTGGCGGGGGTGCCGCTGTCAGTGATCCTTGCCATCCAGCTTTCGCCGGACCTACCCCGGCTGCTGCTGTTGCTGGGGCTGCTGATCGCGGCGGGGGCGGTCTTCGCGGCCTGGGTCGCGCGTCAGGGCGGCGACGCGCTTGGCCGGATGACACGGCTGTTCGGACGGCGCGCGCGGATCTATCTGCCGATCTGCAACGCGATGCTGTTCCTGTGGATGCTGATTTCGGCGGCGATCTGGTCGATCTTCGCGGAACTGATCCACAAGCTTGACGGTCCGCAGGGCGGCCAGACCCTGCTGAGCCAGCTTTATGCCGATTACTCGGGTCTCGCGACCAGCACCATGTCCTATATCGTCTTCGGGGTCGCGGGGCTGATCGTCGCTGGCGTGGTGCCGCTGCTGATCCGCCAGCGCCGGAAAGAGGCGCTGGCGCTGGACCCCGACAGTTGGCTGGACGTGTGGTGCGGACGGATCATCCTGAACCCGGTGCTGAACCTGCTGTTGATGTTCCTGATCCTGTGGATCGCCTTTGGCGGCGCGCTGCAGGCGGTGCGGACCGGGTTCGACGTGCTGGGCATCGCCTATCGGCCCTGGAACAGCGACACGCTGATCGGTGGGCTGATCCGGTTCCACGAGACGATCAAGACCTATAACCCGATGGCCATCGCGTTGGTCGGCATGGCCGGGGTGGCGGCCTATCGCGCAGCCGATTTCGTGTCATCGGCGCTGGGGGTGGCGCGCGACATCTCGGTCTATTCGGCGCGCACGCTGGCCTACAGCCCCGACACCCCCGAGGGGCGCAGCGCCTATGCGTCGCGGCAGCGGATCAAGGCGCGGTTTCACAGCGTGCTGGCGCATCTGTCGCGGCAATATCCGCATGACCGGCTGATCGTCATCGCCCATTCGCAGGGCACCGTGATCGCCGCGCGGGCGCTGCAAGAGGTCGGGCCGACCGAAACGCCCACCTTTCTGGTCACCATGGGATCGCCCCTGACGCATATCTACGGCCAGTATTTCGCGAACGGCTTCGACATGGCCGACCTGCCCCGGCAGACCCGCCGCTGGATCAATATCTATCGCTGCGATGATTTCGTGGGCACCGAGGTTCGGCTGCCCGGCGACAAGGTCGAGAACCACCGCGTCGCGCCGGGCGGCCATACCGGCTACTGGACCGATGCCCATGTCTGGATGACGGTCCGCAAGATCCTTGGTATCACCAGCTAGGGATCAGCTGTCGGGTGTTTGCGGCTTCTGTGGCGCGTTTTTTGCAGCAGGTTTGCGTCGTGTTGCGGATTTGGGGGTCGCGGATTTCGGGGCAGCAGCGGCCTTGGCCGTGGCGGCTTTCTCCGGGGCAGGCCCCGACGCCGAGGCGCCACCCGCCTTGCGCGATGCAGATCCTGTCGCGGCCCTGGATTTCGCGGCGGGCGTTGCCGCCGGCTTCGCGGGTGTCTTTCGCGCAGTTTTCGCCGCGGCCTTTGGCGCAGGCTTCGGCCGTTCCGGCGCGGGCTTCCGGTCGGGTGCGGCCGCAGCAGGCTGTGATCCGGCCTGCGGGGCCGCATCTGCCCGTGCCTCGGGCGGAGGCGCGGCTTCGGTCCCGCCTTCGCAGATCCATGCCTTGGCCGCGTCCATCGCGTCCGTGGGGAATACCGCGACCTCGCCCGGCATTAGCGGCGCGAACATCTTCATCCCGCGCGTGATCCAGCCGATATCGCTGACCACCGCCACGCGGGCGAAGCTGCGCCAGTGGGTCAGTCCCAGCCGCGCATCGTCCCACATCGCACCGGCGGTGTAATTCTCGAAATCCGGGCCAAGCTGCATCAGCAACCGCAGGCTGCCATGCGCGGCCTCTCTCTTGCGCACAAGCGGGATCAGCCGATCCTCGTAATCGCGCGAGGTCACCTCGCCGACCGCGCGGATCGCGATGACATTGTCGGGATAGCCGTCCAGAAGCACATATCCTTCGGGTTCCTTCTCGGGCGATCCGGCCCATGCGATCGCCTCGTCCTCTTGCCGGGCGTCGAAGTGGCGCACGCGGGCGCGCACGAAGATGTCGGCCAGGTTCGGCAACATCGCCAGCCCCATCCTGTCGGTGACGATCGCGACGCGCGGCAGGACCATCGCATGTTTCCGCACGACATCGAAATGCGCCTTCATCGCGGAAAGACCCTGCCAGTGCGGCAGCCCCTTCAGATGCACGACCAGCCCAGGCATCCGGTCATGGTCGTTCGCATAGGCGTCGATGGTCTGTCCCATCGCCTCGAATTCCGCGGCCGGGATCGTCCCCTCGGGCCGGGCCGTGATGACGTTTCTGGTGGCGTCCACTTGGATATTCAGCATTCGCTTGCTCCGCTTGCGGCCGCCCCGAAGATCAGAACGGCACGTCGTGGTCCTCTTCTGCCGGTCGAACATAACCGGCCTTGATGGTCTTGAAACCCGCCGCGAACTGCACGGTCAGCGTATCTTCGGCGATGCCCATGATCTGACCTTCGCCGAACTTGGCGTGCACAACCTTGTCGCCGACCTTGAACGTCGTCGAGGGGGTCGCGTCGATGGTGATGGGCGCGCGGTGGACGGGGGGTTTTCGTTCGGCGGCGCGCGCCTGCATCCGCTTCCATCCGGGCGAGTTGTAGACATCGGCCTTGGCCGCGCGGTCGTGCATGTCGGTGCCGGCATTGGCCCCGGCGAAAGCCATCGCCGCACCGTAGCCGCCGCCGTAAAGACCGGGCGGCGTCAGCACCTCGACATGCTCTTCGGGCAGTTCATCGACGAAGCGCGACGGCATGCTGGATTGCCACTGGCCATAAAGCCGCCGGTTGCCCGCAAAGCTGATCGTCGCCAGGCGTTCGGCGCGGGTGATGCCGACATAGGCCAGCCGGCGTTCCTCCTCCAGCCCTCGGGTGCCCTGTTCGTCCATGGCCCGCTGGTTGGGAAACAGCCCGTCTTCCCATCCCGGCAGAAAGACGACCGGAAATTCCAGCCCCTTGGCGGCATGCAGCGTCATGATGCTGACCTGATCGACCGTCTCGCCCTCGTCGCGGTCCATGACCAGCGCGACATGTTCCAGAAATCCCTGCAGGTTGTCGAATTCCTCAAGCGCCTTGACCAGTTCCTTGAGGTTGTCCAGCCGCCCCGGCGCATCCGGGGATTTTTCGTTCTGCCACATCGCCGTATAGCCGGATTCGTCCAGCAGGCGTTCGGCCAGTTCGACGTGACTGACGGTGCTGTCCAGCGCATCGGCATGCCAGCGCCCGACCACATTCACGAAGTCGCGCAGATTGGCCAGGCCCTTGCCGCCCAGATGTTTGTCCTCGACCACCATCCGCGCGCCTTCCAGCAAGCTGACGGCGTTCTGCCGCGCCACCGTCTGGATCGTCTTCAGGGCCTTGTCGCCCAGGCCACGCTTGGGCGTGTTCACGATCCGCTCGAACGCCAGATCGTCCTCGGGGCCGACGACAAGCCGGAAATAGGCCATGGCGTCGCGGATTTCCTGCCGCTCGTAGAAGCGCGGGCCGCCGATCACGCGGTATGGCAGGCCGATGGTCATGAAGCGATCCTCGAAGGCGCGCATCTGGTGCGAGGCCCGGACAAGAATGGCGATGTCGTTCAACCCGACCTGCCCCAGCGCGGCGCGATGCCCGCCATGAAACGCCTCGATCTCTTCGCCGATCCAGCGCGCCTCGGCCTCGCTGTCCCAATGCCCGATCAGGCGCAGTTTCTCGCCCGCTTCGGCATCGGTCCACAAGGTCTTGCCCAAGCGCCCCTGATTGGTCGCGATCAGCCCCGATGCCGCCGCCAGGATCTGCGGGGTGGACCGGTAATTCTGTTCCAGCCGGATCACCTGCGCACCGGGGAAGTCGGTCTCGAACCGCAGGATGTTGCCCACTTCGGCGCCGCGCCAGCCATAGATCGACTGGTCGTCATCGCCGACGCAGCAGATGTTCCTGTGCGCCTGCGCCAGCAGCCGCAGCCACATATACTGCGCCACGTTGGTGTCCTGGTACTCGTCCACCAGGATATAGCGGAACCGGTCCTGCCAGGTTTTCAGCACATCTGGATGGGCCTGGAACAAGGTGACGCAATGCATCAGCAGATCGCCGAAATCGACGGCGTTCAGCGCCAGCAAGCGGTCCTGATAGGCCTGATAAAGTCGCCCGCCCCAGCCGTCGAAGGCAGCGGCCTCGCCCTTGGGCAGCTTGCCGGGTGTCAGGCAACGGTTCTTCCAGCCGTCTATCAGATGCGCCAGCTGCCGGGCCGGCCAACGCTTCTCGTCCAGGTTTTCGGCCTGGATCAGTTGCTTCATCAGCCGGATCTGGTCGTCCTTGTCCAGAATGGTGAAGCCGGGTTTCAGATGCAGTTCACCATTGCCGATCAGTTCGGCATGCCGCCGCAGGATCTTGACGCTGATCGAATGGAATGTGCCCAGCCACGGCATCCCCTCGACCGTCTCGCCCAGAAGCCGTCCGATCCGGGTCTTCATCTCGCGCGCGGCCTTGTTGGTGAAGGTCACGGCCAGGATCTGCGCCGGCCGAGCCTTTCCCAGCATCAGCAGATGCACGATCCGGGTGGTCAGCGCACGGGTCTTGCCGGTCCCGGCCCCCGCCAGCATCAGCACCGGCCCGTCCAGAACCTCGACCGCGGCGCGCTGCGCGTCGTTCAGCCCGTCCAGATACGGCGCGGGCCGTGCGGACATGGCCCGCTGCGACAGGGGCACGCCATCGAAATCGTCGGAATCGTCCAGAAGCTCCATCCCGTCAATCTAGGCGCGAAAGGCGAACAAGGGAAGTCTTCGTTCCCGCTTCGTTCCGATCCAGCCGATTTTCTTCTTTGCCCGAATACCCCTTGGGGGTCCGAGGGCAGACGGCCCCCGGCGATCGCGGGACGCAATCTCAGGCGCGCAGCCCTGCGAAGGTCATCGGGTCCAGCGAGGCCTGGGCAAAGGTCGGACCATCGACCAGCAGGCTGACCGCGTCGTGGGAATGCAGCGATTCCTGATGGCTGGCGATGACGCGGAAATCGCCGATCCGCGGATCGGCCTGCAATTCATGCGCAAAGGCGCGGACGGCGTCCTCGACGAAAATCGGGTTCGAGGCATTCAGTTCGGCAAAGGCCTGTTCGTCCTCGCGCTTCACCATCACCTGCGTCTCGGTCGGCACCGCGCGACGGCACAGTTCGACCAGATCCTCGAACCAGATCTTGTCGGGGCCCTTCATCACCGCCGAAATCCGCGCGACCGAACGCTGGCTGTGGGGCGTCGCCAGCCGCGACCGCGTTTCGCGGGCATGTTCGGAAAGTTCCAGCGAGCAGGGGCAGGTCGAGGAATAGACATAGTCGAAATGGACGATCCGCAGCCGGTCTCCGCGATGTTCGACCACCTCTTGCGCGATGTCGTAATATTGCCAGCCCGACAGGCCCGAGCGCAGCGAATCGACCCGGATCGGATAGGAAAACCGCATCTGGATGCGCGCGTCAAAGGCATCCAGATCGGCCTTGTAGTCGTCCAGCGCGGCCTCGAGCACCTTCAGGCTGAACAGGTGATCGGAATGGGCATAGAAGGACCGCATGATCCGGGACATGTTGATGCCCTTGCGGTCGGCGTCCAGGCTGACCGTGCCGGTGACGCTGGTCTCCAGCGCGATCTCGCCCCCGCGATGAGAGGAATCCGGGCGGGTCTGATACCGGATCGGAAGCCGGAAATTCGAGATGCCGACATGCTGGATCGGCGCCCGCGCGCCGACGATCAGGCTGGCCGGGCCGTTCTGAAGATCGGGCAGCCCGGCGCGATAGGACTCGTCTGCGCGGAACTGGGAATCATAGTCGCGGATCAGCGCCGGATAGGCCGGGACCATCGGACGGGCTTCGGTCATGCGGTCATCCTCCATGGGACAGCGGACGCCAATATGGGGGCGTTTCGGCTGTTTCTAAAGAACAGGACCGCACAAATCATCCCAAAATACGGCGCACCGCCACGCTTTTGCGCCGTCCTAGCCCGCCAGCGCCCCGGTCAGATCGTCGATCAGATCCTGAGCATCCTCGAGCCCGATCGAGATCCGCAGCAACCCCGGCGTGATTCCCAGATGCGCCTTGGCCTCGTCCGACAGGCGCTGATGGGTGGTTGTCGCGGGGTGGGTAACGATCGACTTGGCGTCGCCCAGATTGTTCGAGATCCTGATGATCCGCAGCCGGTCCAGCGCGGCGAAGGCCGCATCCTTGCCGCCCGCAACCTCGAGCGCGATCATCGTGCCGCCCGAACCCATCTGCGCCATCGCCAGATCGTGCTGGGGATGGTCCGGCAGACCCGGATAAATCACCCGCGACAGCCCCGGATGATCCTGCAGCGCGCGGGCAATCGTCAGCGCGCTGTCGGCCTGCGCCCGGACCCGCAGATCCATAGTCGTCAGACCGTTCAGCATGATCCAGCTGTGGAACGGGCTGATCGCGCCGCCGGTGTGTTTCAGATACGGCTCTACCGTGTTGCGGATATAGTCGCGGGTGCCGCAGATCACGCCGGCCAGTGCGCGACCGCCGCCATCAATATGCTTGGTGGCGGAATATACGATCACATCTGCGCCCTGATCGACCGCGCGCGAAAAGACCGGCGTGGCGAAAACGTTGTCCACCACGACCGTCGCGCCGACCGCATGGGCCATGTCGGCCACCGATTTCAGGTCGATCACCTCAAGCCGCGGATTGGACACCGATTCGAAGAACACGGCCCTGGTGCCGGGGCGCAGCGCGGCCCGCCACTGGTCCAGATCGGTGCCGTCCACATAAGACACCTCGACCCCGAATTTCGCCAGCAGGTCCAGAACATAGAGGCAGGACCCGAACAGTGCCCGCGCCGCCACGACGTGATCGCCGGGCGCGCACATGGAGAACATGGCGCCGTTGACGGCCGCCATGCCGCTGGCCGTGGCGAACGCATCCTCGGTCCCCTCCAGCGCGGCGATCCGATCCTCGAACATGCGGCTGGTGGGGTTGCCGTAGCGGGCATAGATGAATTCGTCGTCGCCCGTTCCCTGGAACCGAGCCTCGGCCTGTTCGGCGCTGTCATAGACGAAACCCTGCGTCAGAAAGATCGCTTCGGCCATCTCGCCATACTGGCTGCGACGGGTGCCGTGATGGACGGCCTGCGTGCGGGGGTGAAGACCCTTGGCGGATGTCACGCTCATTCCTGAAGTCCCTTTCTGCGGTGGCAGAGGGTTAAACCTGCGGCAAAGGCCGCGCAAGCCTTTGGCGGCCGCAAAGGGCCTGGATGCACGTCGCCCGACCATGCGCGAAAGATTGCCGGCGCTGGCATGGACCCGACGCCAACGATTATCATGTCCCGTCAGAAAATCGCGTTCAGTCGCCCAAAACGATCATGAAAATTTCACAAAGGACATAATAATCAAGAGGATATATATCCTTAAAAGCTGACCAAAAGGACAAGTTGCCCGGAAAGGCTGCGGCGATATTTTGCCGACCACCTGCAATTGAGGAGATCGGTAATGAGTTTCGGCCGCTATTTCGCGTCTTTCGGTAACAAGTTTTCTTCGCATCACAACCGCCATGATTCATGGTGGGGTCACGGTCGTGATCGCGATCACTGCGCGGACGATGACACCGCGCCGCAGCCATCGGTGGATGGCGGGCAGGTGAACTGGACCCTGAGCGGCAAGGGCGTGACCGTCAATGTCAGCGCCACGCAGAACGCCGACGGCAAGATCGTCTTCACCTACGAACAGGTCAAGGGACATGCGGATCTGACCGGTTTCTTCGTGGACGCGGGCAATGACGGCGGCAAGATCGGATCGGCCGGCCTGTTCAACAACATGTGGGGCCGCGATACCGACGGCGACCGACTGGACGGTTTCGACTTCGCGCAGAAGATCGGGTCCGTGCATGGCTGGGATGCCGACAATCGGGACGGCGAACTGACCGTTTCGCTGAAGGACCTGGGCGTCAGCAGCCTTGCAGAGCTGGCAGAGGCCGAAATCGGCATTCGTGCCGGTGGCATCGGCTGGTGCGGCCTTGAAAGCGCGAAGCTGGCCGGAACCGGCACCTACACGCCGCCCGCATCGACCCTGCCCGACGAACAGATCGACCTGAATTTCCCCGGCACCGGTGCCGGTGCGACCTCGCTGACGCTGGTGTTCGGGGCGACCTACGACGCCGCGACCAACACCTGGAACCAGCCCGAGGGCGACGTGAACGCCGACTGGCTTTACAGCGTCAAGCTGGACACCGGCGCGGCGAACCTGCCGACGGATCTGGACAGCTATATCGACACGCTGCTGGCCGACCTGATCGAGGCCGATCCCAACGTGTCCGCCGGATCATCGCTGAAAGGTGTCTTCATCCAGGCCGAAGGCGAAGAGACTCAGTTCTATTATCACAGCGAATTCAATGCCAACGGCGAGATGCCGGACGAGATCCCCGGCGATTTCGCGGTCGATCCGATCACCGGCGACCTGACGCCGCCGGAAGCCATCGACATGGCCTACAACACGACGATCAGCGGCGACGAGTTCATGTTCGCCTGATCGATCAGGCCCGAGATGAAAGAAAGGGCGGCCGCCATCCGATGATGGCGGCCGCCTTTGTCGTTCCCGGCGATGATCTTTACAGATAATCGCTGCGCTGCAGGCCGTATTTCGCCATCTTCTCGTTCAGGGTCCGGCGCGGCAGGCAAAGCTCTTCCATGACGGCGGCGATGCTGCCCTTGTGCCGGCGCATGGTGTTGTCGATCAACATCTTCTCGAAGCTTTCGACATATTCCTTCAGCGGCTTGCCCTCGGTGGTCGTGGCTTGCTGATTGTCCTCGCCATCGGCCATCAGAAGCGAGGCGATGGACCCCGATCCACGACGGTTCTGCAGCACCGCGCGTTCGGCCACGTTGATCAACTGACGGATATTGCCCGGCCAGGGCGCCTGCAGAAGCTGCGCGGCCTCTTGTGCGCTGACCTGCGGCGGTTCGCAGCCATATTCCTCGGAGAACTGTTCGGACATCCGGGTAAACAGCGCCAGGATATCCTCGCCCCGCGCCCGCAGGGGTGGCAGCGTGATCTTCAGCGCAGAAAGGCGATAGAACAGATCCGGCCGCAGCGAATCCTCGGCCTTGCGCCCCTCGCCCCGCGCGTTCGAGATGGCGATGATCCGGGTTTCGGCGGGCGTGCCCTGATCGCTGATGAAGGCCAGAAGCCGGGCCTGCAGCGGTTCGGACATGGCCTCGACATCTTCGAGGCACAAGGTGCCGCCGCGGGCTTCCTCGACCGCCGGCAGGCCCTCTTCGATGGGACCGAAGAGGCGCGCCGACAAGGCCTCGTCGTTATAGGCCGCGCAGGACACGGGCACGAATTTCTTGGTTGCGCGGGGGCCGACCGCGTGCAGGGCGTGGGCGACCAGGGTCTTGCCGGTGCCGGTCTCGCCGTCGATCAGGACGTGACCATCGGCCTGCCCCAGGTCCAGGATATCCTCGCGCAGGCGGTCCATCACCGGGCTTTGTCCGATCAGCTTGGACATCACCTGCTGCCCCTCGGACAGGTCGCGACGCAGCGCGCGGTTGTCCAGCGTCATCCGGCGCGCCTGTGTCGCCTTCTTAGCAAGCTGGGTCATCTTGTCGGGATTGAAGGGCTTTTCCATGAAATCCATGGCGCCAAGGCGCATCGCCTCGACCGCCATCGGCACATCGCCGTGGCCGGTGATCAGGATGACGGGCAAGGCGGAATCAAGTCCCATCAGCCGCTTGAGCAGCGCGATCCCGTCCATTCCCGGCATCCGGATATCCGACACGACAACGCCCGGCCAATCCGGTCCGATCACCTTCAGCGCGTCTTCAGCGCTGGCGAAGGTCTCGGTCTCGAACCCGGACAGGACCAGCCACTGGCTGATCGATTCCCGCATATCCGGTTCGTCGTCGACAATCGCGATCTTCAGCTTGCGGGACATTCTTCTAACCTCTCTCGATAATCATTCCGCGGCCAGCGCCTCGTGGGTTTCGCCGGGCCGGTGCAGCGGCAGTTCGACATGGAAGACGGCGCCGCCTTCGGTTGCGTTATGGGCGGTCAGGCGACCTCCGAAATCGGCCACGATGCTGGACGAGATCGCAAGCCCAAGTCCGGTGCCCTCGCCGGGCTTCTTCGTGGTCCAGAAGGGTTCAAACAGTTTTTCCAGATCGGAAACACCCGGACCGTTGTCGCGGACGGACACATGGGCGTGAGACCCGGCCTCGACGGTGATCTCGATGGCGGCATCGCGCCGATCCTTGACCGCATCGACCGCGTTGCGCAACAGGTTGATGATCACCTGTTCAAGACGGATGCGATCGGCAAGCACCATGATCCGGCCGCGCGGCGCGTTGCGGCTGACGCGGATCGTGCGGCTGCGCAGCTGCGGCTCCATCATGGTCAGGGCGGAACTGACGGCCGCGCGCAGATCGACGGGTTCGACCGCATCCCCGCCCTTGCGGGCATAGGATTTCAGCTGCCGGGTAATCGCCCCCATCCGTTCGATCAGGTCGTCGATCCGCTGAAAGCTGGACAGCGCCTCTTCGGGCCGGTTGCGCTGCAACAGCAGCCGCGCGCCGGCCAGGTAGGTCTTCATCGCAGCCAGCGGCTGGTTCAACTCGTGGCTGACGCCGGCGGACATTTCGCCAAGGGCGGCCAGTTTCGAGGATTGCTGGACCGTCTGTTCGGCAACGCGCAGTTCCTTCTGGACGCGCTCGCGTTCGGCGATCTCGCTGGTCAGACGCGCATTCAGCGCGCGCAGATCCGCAGACTCGCGCATATAGGCCGCCGATTGCAACCGCGCACGCCGCGACAACAGCCAGAACGCGCCCGCCAGAAGGATCGCGAACCCCATGATCTCCAGCGCCAGAACCGCATTCACCCGTTCCCGGGTCGAGGCATAGGTGGTGAACCCGACCATCTTCCAGCCCCGGAAGGTGATGCGATATTCGCTGCGCATCACCGCGCGTCCCTTCAGATAGGCGTCGGCGGGCGGCGCGGCCCAGTCGGTGGTGACCTGAAAGGCGCGCTGGATCGCGGAGGGGGCGGATCGCACCTCAAGCGCTTCGGGAATGGTCAGGCCGCGCCAGCGCGGTTCGGTCGACAGGATGATCCTGCCCTCGCTGTCGGTCACCACGACGGCATCGGCGATGCCCGACCATCGCCGTTCCAACTGGCTGAGATCGGCCCCGACCACGATGATCCCGAGGGTCTTGCCGTCGGCGACGATGGCGCGGGAATGGTTGAATTCATAGGCGCCCGCGTCGTTGGTCGAGACCGTGAACACCGTATCCCGAGAGCGGAGCGCCTCGACGAAATAGGGCGATGACACGACATTGGCGCCGATCTGGTAACGATCGGTGGCCCCCACGGTCCGCCCCGATGCGTCCAGAAGCCGGATCGAGGCTGCGCCGATCTCTTTCTGCGCGGCGATCAGACGTGCCGATGTGGTCGAGAAATCGCCGCTGCTCAGCGCTCCGATCAGCGCCGGGTCGCGCGCCAGCAGCAGTGGCACAACCTCGTTTCGATCCAGCTCGGCGCGCAGGTTTCCGGTATAAAGCTCAAGCCGAAGCTCTGCATGGACGCGGGTATTTTCCGCGAACCGCTCGGTCAGCCAGGCGTTGGTGATCCAGATCGCCGCAAGGGCGCCCACGAAGATCAGTCCGATGGCAGAACGCAGCCACCAGGGACTGGCCGGTTGGGGCCCTGCCCGCCCGGTCCGTGCCGATCTGCCGTGTTTCCCCTGATCCCCGATCACCTCGTCAATCCGAAATAATCCGTCAACTGACGCAATCTAGGCGCGGAATCATATTCGCTCAAGTCAGGCGTTCTGCAAGCTGCCGACCAGCGCAGAAAACAGCGGCGCGCCGTCGCTGCCGCCAAGTGCCGGATCGGCGGCCCGTTCCGGATGCGGCATCATCCCCAGAACCCGACGGTTCTCGGACAGCACACCGGCAATGTCGGCGACCGATCCGTTGATCGACGGGGCATAGGTGAATGCGATCCGGTCCTGATCGCGCAGTCGCGCCAGGTCGTCCTGCGTGATCTGATAATTGCCGTCATGATGGGCGACGGGAATGGTGATCTGCTGACCCCGCCCATAGCCACGGGTAAAGTCGCTGGCGACGGTCGCAACGTTCATCGAAACCGGTCGGCAGATGAACGTCAGTCCCTGGTTACGCATCAGCGCACCGGGCAGCAGCTTCAGCTCGGTCAGCACCTGAAATCCGTTGCAGATCCCCAGGACATAGCCGCCCTTCTGCGCATGCGCGCGCAGCGGGCCGGCGATCGGCGAATGTGCCGCGATCGCGCCGCAGCGCAGGTAGTCGCCATATGAAAAGCCGCCCGGAACAGCCACCAGATCGGTGCCGACGGGCAGCGCGTCATCCTTGTGCCAGACGCGTGTGACCTGCGCACCGGCCTGTTCCAGCGCGACGGCCAGATCGCGGTCGCAATTCGATCCGGGAAAGGTGATGACGGCGGCTTTCATGGCGCGGGCTCCGGCGGCAGGGAATGCTTGTGCCGCCGATAGCCGATTCCACGGGGTTTGGAAAGCGCCCGCAGCCGGTCAACCCGCGATACGGCCCCAGCGGATATGCTGCCACAGCCTTTCATAGCCCAGATACAGCACCAGCCCCAGCACGGCGTTGATCAACGCCATGCCGCCACCCACCCGAACCGATCCCGTCAGCACAAAGCCGACCAGTGTCATCACAACAAGGCCAAGCATTTGCCACAGAACAGCCTTGAGAACCGATCGCTTGCGGGTGTCCATCCTGCCCTTTCCTCTTGCTGACGGGAAACTGGGACTTTGCTATCAGAACCATCTTCTGCCCAGAATTCTGAACATCGTTAGCAATTTCGCACATGTGATGATAAATATCACTGCATGAGAGAAATTATCGACAAGCGCGATCTTGCGGCCGGGCTTCGCGACCGGCTTTCGCAGATCATGGCCGACAGCGGTGAAACCCAATCCGGGCTTGCCCGCGCGATCGGCGTGGACCGCTCGACCGTATCGCAGCTTCTGACCGATGCCGGTGGGCGGATGCCCGGCGCGCATCTGGTTGCCGCTGCCGCGCGGCATTTCGATGTCAGCGCCGACTGGCTGCTGGGTCTCAGCGAACATCAGCAGATGGCCAGCGATCTGGTCGATGCCTCGCTGCAGGTCACCGCAGCCACGCGCGCGCTGATCGACGACCAGTTGTTCCAGTGGCATCAGCAGGCGGCCGGCTACAAGATCCGGCACGTTCCGACCGGCCTGCCCGACATGCTGAAGACGCACCAGGTGCTGCGCTGGGAATACGCCAACCACCGCAACCGCAGCACCGAACAGGCGATCGAGGCATCGGAACGTCGGCTGGACTGGATGCGCCAGACAAGTTCGGATCTGGAGATCGCCCTGCCCCGGCAAGAGATCAAATTGCTGGCCAGCGGCGAAGGCTATTACCGTGACCTGCCCGCCGACCTGCGCCGCGCGCAGCTGGATCACTTTGCCCAGGTCACCGATCAGCTGTATCCGGCACTGCGCGTCTGCCTGTACGATGCGCGGCAGCTGTTTTCGGCGCCGCTGACGGTATTCGGGCCGCTGATGGCTGCGATCTATATCGGGCAGAACTATCTGGTCTTCCGCGACAGCGAACGGGTTCGCATTCTGACCGCGCATTTCGACCAGCTTGTCCGGCAGGCCGAGACCGGCGCGCGGGAACTGCCCGCCCTGCTGCGCAAGCTTCAGAATGAATGAAGCCGCGCGGAGGCGACCGCGCGGCTTCTTTATTATCCGAAAAACCCTCGCCGGGGTCAGGCCGGGACCGGGCCCGGCTTTCGACTACTCAGGCCAAGGCCTTGTTCAGATATTCGTCGACCTTTTCCAGATAGCCCATCGTGGTCAGCCATTTCTGGTCCGGCCCGACCAGCAGCGCCAGATCCTTGGTCATGAAGCCGTCCTCGACGGCCTGCACGGTGACTTTTTCCAGCGTGGTGGCAAAGGTCATCAGCGCATCGTTGCCGTCCAACTTCGCGCGGTGCTTCAGACCGCCCGTCCAGGCAAAGATCGACGCGATCGAGTTGGTCGAGGTCGCGTTGCCCTTCTGGTGTTCGCGGTAATGGCGGGTCACGGTGCCGTGCGCGGCCTCGGATTCCACGACCTGCCCGTCGGGCGTCATCAGCACGCTGGTCATCAGGCCGAGGCTGCCGAAGCCCTGGGCCACGGTGTCGGACTGCACGTCGCCGTCATAGTTCTTGCAGGCCCAGACATAGCCGCCCGACCACTTCATTGCCGATGCGACCATGTCGTCGATCAGGCGGTGTTCATAGGTGATGCCGGCCTTCTTGAACTTGTCGGCAAACTCGGCGTCGAAGACCTCCTGGAACAGATCCTTGAAGCGGCCGTCATAGGCCTTGAGGATGGTGTTCTTGGTGGACAGATACACCGGCACGCCGCGCGACAGGCCATAGTTCATGCTGGCGCGGGCGAAGTCGCGGATCGAGTCGTCCAGGTTGTACATCGCCATGGCGACACCTGCGCCGGGCGACTGGAACACCTCATGCTCGATCGTCTCGCCGTCATCGCCGACGAACTTGATGGTCAGCTTGCCCTTGCCGGGAAACTTGAAATCGGTCGCCCGATACTGGTCGCCAAACGCGTGGCGGCCGACGATGATCGGCTGGGTCCAGCCCGGCACCAGGCGCGGCACGTTCTTGCAGATGATCGGCTCGCGGAAGATCACCCCGCCCAGGATGTTGCGGATGGTGCCGTTGGGCGAACGCCACATCTTCTTCAGGCCGAACTCTTCGACGCGGGCCTCGTCGGGGGTGATGGTCGCGCATTTGACGCCGACACCGTATTGCTTGATCGCCTCGGCGGCATCCACGGTGATCTGGTCGTCGGTGCGGTCACGCTCTTCGATCCCGAGGTCGTAGTATTTCAGGTCGATGTCCAGATAGGGCAGGATCAGCTTCTGCTTGATGAAATCCCAGATGATCCGCGTCATCTCGTCGCCGTCAAGCTCGACGACGGGGTTCTCTACCTTGATCTTCGACATGGTGGTTCCCTTGGCGTTGGTTGCGTGCTGACCGGGCTATATCCGCATTCGGCGCGGAATGAAAGACAGTATGCCATGGTATGCATTTCTGGATTGGCGGCGCGAGTGCATCGGCCGGATTCGATTAAAATTGACCAAATGAACAACTTCTCCGGTGACTGAAACTCGGATATCGAACTTGCGTAGCCTTTTCAGTTTTCTGGATTTTTCAGATGCCCATTTATCGCATGATCTACCTCGGCAATTACGCCGATATCGACCCGAATGAATCGACGATCAATTCCGAAGCCTCGACCGGAATTTTCGCGAATCGCAGCATCGGCACTAGCGATCAGCCGCTGCATGCGCAGGTGCTTGAGGTGTCGATGAACGACACCAATGGCGACGGCATGATCTACCACAACAATTACGGTGGTACGCAGGAACGCATCAGCTATGAACTGGGCGATCCGCCGGTCGATCAAAGCCACGAAATCGACGGTGCCTTCCTTGCAAGCGGCACCCTGGTCACGCGGCTGCTGCCGGATGGCAGCACCGATACAGTGACCACGACCGTGCGCGTCTTCCAAGACACCTCGGGCAATACCTTCATGATCCCGCCACCCGTCAACGGGGGCGTACCGGGTGAGGTCGATGCCGTCACCAGCTATCCGATCATCGGGATTCGCTTGCCCCCGGCGCAGAATTTCACCACCGAACTGGGGGTCGCAAGTGCGAACCGCTTCGATCTTCAGGGCTTTGTTCCCTGTTTCGCCCTCGGCACGATGATCCTGACCGAATCCGGAGAGCGCGCGGTCGAGGAACTGTCGGTCGGCGACAGGGTCTGGACGCGCGACAACGGCTTTCAACCGATCCGCTGGTGCGGAAGGCGCCGCCTGTCAGCGACCGATCTTGCCAGCAACCCCAAGCTTCGTCCCATTCGCATTCGTGCCGGCGCCCTTGGCAATAACCATCCGCAAAGTGACCTGACGGTTTCACCGCAGCATCGGATCCTGATCTGCTCGAAAATCGCTCAGCGGATGTTTGGAACAAAGGAACTGCTGATCGCGGCACGCCACCTGACAGAGATCGAGGGTATCGACGAAGTCTTCGACGCCAGCGAAGTGACCTATCTTCACCTGATGTTCGACCACCACGAGGTCGTGATGTCCAACGGCGCCGAGACCGAGTCGCTTTACCCCGGCCCACAGGCGCTTGCGGCGCTGGGTGCGGCTGCGAGGGACGAGATTTTCACGCTGTTTCCCGAACTGCGCGAGGGCGTCACAAGCTTTGCCGGTGCGCGACCTTTCGCGGCCGGAAAGCGTGCCCGTGCGATGGCGCATCGCCACTCCCTGAAGGGGCAGCCGCTGATGCTGTCGCACTGAAAAGAAAACGCCGGACAGATTGTCCGGCGTTTTTTTTTTGCAGAGATAACGCTGCGACCAAAGCTATGGTGCCACGGTTGGCACGATGATCACATTCCGGCGGCTTCGCAATCAGCCATGGTGATCTGCTGCAGGTTGACCGACGGAACATCGGTCTCGGCGTCGGGGTTGCCTGAATTGCCCTCGGGGGCGAGCTCAGTCTCGGACACCATGCCTTCAGCGGCTTGGTTTTCGTCCGTTTCTCCGGCGTCGGGATTGCCCGCGTTGCCGGCAACGACGTCTTCGTTCGATTCCGACCCGAAATCGGTTGCGTCGGGTTTGGGCTCCATGCCGTCCGTATCGGGGTTGCCCGAAATCCCCATGGTCGCCATGTCACTTTCCGTGCCGCCCGAAGCCAGCATCTCGCAATGTGCCTTCACGAACGGGACATCGGCTTTCGATAGTTCCTGTTCGCCAATCATCGTCTGGCCGAAGGCCGTTCCGCCGATTGTCATTGCCATTGCGGTCGTCATCGCCAAAGCTTTGAATTTCATTCCATTTCCTCCTCGGATATGTCTGTTTCCAGTATGGCATCCCAACACGCGAACGAGACGATCGTTCCAGAAGAGCGACGAATTTTTTCGGGCCTCAGCGGAAATGATCCCGCAGCCGCAGGTCCAGCCAGCCCCACAGCGCCGGCGCGCCGGGGTGGACGCGCGCGCCGACCCGCGTCACCAGATCCGCGTAGCTGACGGAATATTCACGCCAGCCGACGCCGCCCGAACGAAGATTCTGCACGGCGGGCTGGCAGCGATCCAGCGATTTGGCGAAGATCGCATCCGGTGTCTGGGCTGCCTCGAATTCTTGCCACAGCGACAGGTAGTCTGCCCCTTGCGAGGTCGGAAGCAGGCCGAAGATGCGTCGCGCCGCCCGCGCCTCGGCGGCCTGTATGCTGGCCGAGCCATGCGCCTGCCCCTGCGCGGAATGCAGCGGCACGTCACCAACATCGATCTCGACCAGATCGTGCAGCAGCAGCATCCGGATCACGCGGCTGATATCCACCCCGTCATGCGCGTGTTCGCGCAGGACCAGCGCATACAACGCCAGATGCCAACTATGTTCGGCGCTGTTCTCGCGACGGGAGGCGTCGATCAGCACATTCGCGCGGATCACGGATTTCAGTGCATCCGCCTCGGCCAGAAAGCCCAGTCGCGCGCCAAGATCACCGGTCGGCGCGGTTCCCTGATCCAGCAGCGACCGGGCCGCATGGATCGCCTCGGGCCATTCCGCGTGCAGCCTGGCTGCGCGTCCCCTGTCCAGATTGTCGCGCACGATCTGAACATGTTGCGGCAGGGGGTCGCGCGTCAGCAAGACCTGAAACAGCGGCTGGCAGTGATCCATCCGCTTGGCGAAGCGGGCATCCGGCGTCAGACCGGCCTCGAATTCGCGCCAGAGATCCAGCCAGTTGCCGCCCTCGGGCAGCAAACCGAAGATCCGGGTAGCGGCGCGTAACTCGGCCTGCATCAGGGCGCCGGCATCATGGGCCAGGTGAATGGGCTGATCCCCGACGTCGATCTCGACCAGATCGTGCAGCAGCAGCATGGCGATGGTCCGGTCCGACGCACCGAAAACCATCGCCCACAACGCCACGTGCCAACTATGTTCGGCGCTGTTTTCGGCGCGGGACAGATCCATCAGCACATTCGCGCGATCGACCGATTTCAGCCGGTCGGCCTCGCACAGAAAATCGATCTGCGCCGCGATCCGGTCCGTCATGGATCAGCGCGTGCTTTCGGTCAGCCGCCGCCGGACATAATTCTGAACCATGCCGATCATAGGCTTCATATGCGCCTCGTCGTCGCGGAAGAAATGGTCCGCCCCGTCGATTTCCTCGTGGGTGATGGTGATGCCCTTCTGTTCGCGCAGCTTGGAGACCAGCGAATGCGTATCCTTTGGCGGCGCGACGCGATCGGCAGTTCCGTTGACGATCAGCCCCGAGCTTGGGCAGGGCGCAAGGAAGCTGAAATCATACATGTTGGCGGGCGGCGATACGCTGATGAAGCCGGTGATCTCGGGGCGGCGCATCAGCAACTGCATCCCGATCCACGCGCCGAAGCTGAAACCGGCGACCCAGCAATGCTTCGAATTTGGGTTCATCGCCTGCAGGTAATCCAGCGCCGAGGCGGCATCGGACAGTTCGCCCACACCCTGATCGAACTCTCCCTGGCTGCGTCCCACACCGCGGAAATTGAACCGCATCACCGTGAAACCCATATTGTGGAACGCGTAGTGCAGATTATACACCACGCGATTGTTCATCGTGCCGCCATATTGGGGATGGGGGTGCAGGACGATGGCGATGGGGGCGTCGGGCTTGCCCGGCTGGGGGTGATAGCGGCCTTCAAGGCGGCCTTCTGGACCGGGAAAAATAAGCTCTGGCATCGTCGTCCTTCACAGCTTGTTGGTTGCTTGACGAGGTCGCGTCAGGCTTCTAGACCATTTGATCTGGGAAGCTGGCGCCGATTACGCAAGAAACGGGCCTCGGCGGCATAGCGCAGCCACGCGCCGCCCGTCAATGCGACGCGAGATGCGCAGACAGGGGGATGTGCGATGAAACTGTCGACCAAGGGCCGCTACGCGATCATCGCGCTGACCGATCTGGCCATCGCCAAGCAGGGTGAACTGACATCGCTGGCCGAAATCTCGAAGCGTCAGGATATCTCGCTACCCTATCTGGAGCAGTTGTTCGTGCGCCTGCGCCGCGCCGAACTTGTGGCGTCTGTCCGGGGACCGGGCGGCGGCTACAGGCTGGCCCGCGCGCCGGAAGCCATCCGCGTCTCGGAAATCCTTGAGGCGGTCGATGAGACCGTCAGCGCCATGCACGTCGGCGCAGGTGCGTCGGGCGGCATATCCGGATCGCGGGCGCAGACCCTGTCGAACCGGTTGTGGGAAAGCCTGTCAGCCCATGTCTATGTGTTCCTGCACAATCATTCCCTGGCTGACGTGGCCAGAAACCAGTTGCTGCCCTGCCCGGCACTGCCGAAGATCCTGAATGTCGTGGACGACTGAAGAAATCTTCGCGGCATCCAACACCACATATTGACGCCCCTTAACCCAATATGCCTAAATGATGTGGCTATGGTGCCGCTGACTCGGGTCAGGGTGAAAAGGGAAGCCGGTGAAGATCCGGCGCTGCCCCCGCAACTGTAAGCGGTGTGCACGGCTGAACATGCCACTGGAGCGTTCCGGGAAGGCCAGCCGCGCAAGACACCGCAAGCCAGGAGACCTGCCATGGCAACGACGACGACACCGGGCGGTGGGTCCGGCGGCGTGGCGCCTTCGCAGGATCATGCGCAGGGCCATTCCGCGCCCTCTGCCGCCCAAACGACAGGAGCAGAGGCCATGACCATCACCGTTTATTCCAAACCTGCCTGCGTGCAATGCACCGCCACCACCCGTGCGCTGGACGCGCGGGGCCTGGATTACAGCATTATCGACCTGACCCA
Organism: Paracoccus maritimus; assembly: GCF_025195095.1. Classification (GTDB taxonomy): domain Bacteria; phylum Pseudomonadota; class Alphaproteobacteria; order Rhodobacterales; family Rhodobacteraceae; genus Paracoccus; species Paracoccus maritimus. The sequence continues at coordinate 207,100 of NZ_JANAVZ010000004.1, forward strand.
GGACGAGGATGCGATGCAGCGCGTGACCGCGCTTGGCTATCGGCAGGTGCCGGTGGTGGTCGCGGGCGAGGATCACTGGGCGGGCTTCCGGCCCGACATGATCGGTCGCCTGGCCTGAGCGGGTCATGGCGGGTCTGGTCTATTTTTCCTCGGCCTCGGGCAACACGGCGCGGTTCGTCGCGGCGCTGGGGCTTGCGGCGGATCGCATTCCGATCCGTCCGGACGAGCCGATGCCCCGCCCCGCCGCGGACCACGTGCTGATCTGCCCGACCTATGCCGACGGCATGGGTCGGGGCGCGGTCCCCAAGCAGGTGATCCGCTATCTGAACGATCCAGATCGTCGCGCCGGGTTGCGCGGCGTCATCGGCGCGGGAAATCGCAATTTCGGCGCGACCTTCGCGCTGGCGGCCCGCGTCATCTCTGAAAAATGCCATGTTCCGGTGCTGTATCGCTTTGAACTGGCGGGAACCGAAACCGATCTGGCCCGCGTGCGGTCGGGGCTTGCAAAATTGATGGGGCTGGAATGCTTGACGCCATAAAACCGGATCTCGACTATCACGCGCTGAACGCGATGCTGAACCTGTATGATGCGGATGGCCGGATCCGGTTCGACGCCGACCGCATGGCCGCGCGCCAGTATTTCCTGCAGCATGTGAACCAGAACACGGTCTTCTTCCACAATCTGGATGAAAAGCTGCGCTATCTGGTCGATGAGGGCTATTACGAGGCCGCCGTGCTGGACCAGTATTCCCGGAACTTCCAGCGCGAGATATGGGACGCCGCCTATGCGCGAAAATTCCGCTTTCCGACATTCCTTGGCGCGTTCAAATACTATACCAGCTACACGCTGAAGACCCGCGACGGCCATCGCTATCTTGAGCGTTACGAGGATCGGGTCGTGATGGTCGCCCTGGCTCTGGCGCGCGGCGACGAGGCGCTGGCCCTGCGTTTCATGGATGAGATGCTGTCGGGCCGTTTCCAGCCCGCCACGCCGACCTTTCTGAACGCGGGCAAGAAATCGCGGGGTGAGCTGATCTCCTGTTTCCTTCTGCGGATCGAGGACAATATGGAATCGATCGGTCGGGCCATCAATTCCTCGCTGCAATTGTCCAAGCGCGGGGGTGGGGTCGCCCTGATGCTGACCAATATCCGCGAATCCGGCGCACCGATCAAAGGCATCGAGAACCAGTCCTCGGGCGTCATCCCGGTGATGAAACTGCTGGAGGACAGCTTCAGCTATGCCAACCAGCTGGGGGCGCGGCAGGGCGCGGGGGCGGTCTATCTGAACGCCCATCACCCCGACATCCTGCGCTTTCTGGATACCAAGCGCGAGAACGCGGACGAAAAGATCCGCATCAAGACGCTGTCGCTTGGCGTGGTGATCCCCGACATCACCTTCGATCTGGCCAAGCGAAACGAGGATATGTACCTGTTCTCGCCCCACGACATCCAGCGGGTCTATGGCGTGCCCTTCTCGGACATTTCCGTGACCGAGAAATATGCCGAGATGGTCGATGACAAGCGCATCCGCAAGAAGAAGATCAATGCCCGCGAATTCTTCCAGACGCTGGCCGAGATCCAATTCGAAAGCGGCTATCCCTATATCATGTTCGAGGACACTGTGAACCGCGCCAACCCGATCGACGGACGCATCACCATGTCGAACCTGTGTTCCGAAATCCTGCAGGTGAACGAGGCGTCGCAGTTCAACGACGATCTCAGCTATGCACATATGGGCACCGATATTTCCTGCAACCTGGGATCGCTGAACATCGCCAAGACCATGGACGGGCCCGATTTCGGTGCCACTGTCGAGGCCGCGATCCGCGCCCTGACCGCCGTGTCGGAAATGTCGGCCATCGATTCCGTCCCCTCGATCCGCAAGGGCAACGACGAGGCGCATGCCGTGGGTTTGGGGCAGATGAACCTGCACGGGTTTCTGGCGCGCGAGCATATCCATTACGGCAGCCCGGAAGGCGTCGAATTCACCAGCGTCTATTTCGCTGCAATCGCCTATCACGCGATCCGCGCCTCGATGCTACTGGCGCGTGAAAAGGGCGCAACCTTCAAGGGGTTCGAGAAATCGACCTATGCCGATGGCAGCTTCTTCGACAAATACACCGACCGGGACTGGCTGCCCGGCCTGCCCGATGTGGCCCGCGTCTTTGACGGCATCACCCTGCCCACACGCGACGACTGGGCCGCGCTGAAGCTTCAGGTGATGGAACACGGTCTTTACAACCGCAACCTGCAGGCCGTGCCGCCGACCGGGTCGATCAGCTATATCAACAACTCGACCAGCTCGATCCACCCCATCGTCAGCAAGATCGAGATCCGCAAGGAGGGCAAGATCGGCCGCGTCTATTACCCGGCCGCCTATATGTCGAACGAGAATCTGGACTATTACCGCGACGCCTATGAGATCGGCCCAGAGGCGATCATCGACACCTATGCAGCAGCGACCGAGCATGTCGATCAGGGCCTGTCCCTGACCCTGTTCTTCCCCGCCGAGGCGACGACCCGCGACATCAACCGCGCCCAGATCCATGCGTGGAAGAAGGGCATCAAGACGATCTACTACATCCGGCTGCGGCAAACCGCGCTGGAAGGCACCGAGGTGCAGGGCTGCGTGTCCTGCACGCTTTAGGCAGGCGATGACCGGGGTTTTCGCAGCCCCGGACCCCGCGGGGTATCTGGACAAAGAAGAAGGGAATGGGCGCGATGCGGGACATGGTGACGAGTGTGGCCAAGGCGATCAACTGGAACCGGCTGGAGGACGAGAAGGATCTGGAGGTCTGGAACCGGCTGACGGTGAATTTCTGGCTGCCCGAAAAGGTGCCGCTGTCAAACGACGTGCCAAGCTGGGCGACATTGCGCCCCGAGGAACGGCAACTGACCATCCGGGTCTTCACCGGGCTGACCCTGCTGGACACGCTGCAGAACGGCGTCGGCGCGCCGGCGATGATGCCCGACGCGATCACCCCCCACGAAGAGGCGGTGCTGTCCAACATTGCCTTCATGGAGGCCGTTCATGCGCGGTCCTATTCGTCGATCTTCTCGACCCTGTGTTCCACGAAAGAGGTCGACGAGGCGTTCCGCTGGTCCGAGGAAAACCCGCATCTGCAACACAAGGCCCGGCTGGTCCTTGAGGAATACAGGGCCGACGCCGATCCGATGCGGCGCAAGATCGCCAGCGTATTTCTGGAAAGCTTCCTTTTCTATTCCGGTTTCTATCTGCCGATGTACTGGTCAAGCCGCGCCAAGCTGACCAACACCGCGGATCTGATCCGGCTGATCATCCGTGACGAGGCGGTGCACGGCTACTACATCGGTTACAAATACCAGCGCGGTCTTGAGAAACTGGACGAGGCCAAGCGCGCTGCGCTGAAGGATTTTGCCTTCTCGCTGATCTTCGATCTCTATGACATCGAAGCCAAGTACACGGCCGAGCTGTATGACGGGATCGGGCTGACCGAGGATGTGAAGGCCTTCCTGCACTACAACGCCAACAAGGCGCTGCAGAATCTGGGCTATGAGGCGCTGTTTCCGCCTGCCGCCTGCGAGGTCAATCCGGCAATCCTTGCCGCCCTGTCCCCCGACAGCGAGAACCATGATTTCTTCTCGGGATCGGGGTCGTCCTATGTGATCGGAAAGGCGGTTGCCACCGAAGACGAGGACTGGGATTTCTAGGCGGCGAACGCCGCGCGATCAGGCCGCCAGAGTCGCATAAATACCGCCCTGCGACAGAAGCTGGGCGTGGCTTCCAACCTCGGCGATGCGACCGTCTTGCATGACCACGATCCGGTCGGCGTTGCGGATCGTGCCCAGTCGATGCGCGATGATCAGCGTCGTGCGCCCGACCGCCAGCGCATCCAGCGCCGTCTGGATTTCGCGTTCGGTCTGGCTGTCCAGCGCGCTGGTCGCCTCGTCCAGGATCAGGATCGGCGGGTTCTTCAGGAAGGCGCGCGCGATGGCGACGCGCTGTTTCTGACCGCCCGACAGCATCACGCCGCGTTCGCCGACAATCGTGTCCAGCCCTTCGGGCAGGGACGCGATCAGCGACGTCAGCTGCGCCTGTGCAGCGGCCTTGCATATCTCGTCTTCGCTGGCGCCGAGGCGGCCGTAGGCGATGTTCTCGCGCAGCGTGCCGCCGAACAGGAAGACATCCTGGCTGACCAGCCCGATCTGACGCCGCAGGCTGTTCAGCCGCATCCGATCCAGCGGCATCCCGTCCACGATGATGCGCCCCTCGGTCGGCTCGTAGAAGCGCGGCAACAAGGCCAGCAGGGTCGTCTTGCCGGCACCGGAATGGCCGACAAAGGCGACCGTCTCGCCGGCGCGAACGGTCAGGTCGATGCCCTGCAGGATCGGGCGGCCCTGATCATAGGCGAAACCCACCCGGTCAAAGTGGATATCGCCGCGCAGCACGGGTGCCTCGGTCGCTTCGGGCGCATCGGCGATTTCGGGATCGGTGGCCAGCAGTTCCTGATAGCGGCGGAACCCGGCGATGCCACGCGGATAGGTTTCGATCACGGCGGCGATCTTTTCCAGCGGACGGTAGAATACACCCACCAGCAACAGAAAGCCGACAAAGCCCCCGGTGGACAGGCTGCCTGACAGCACGAAACCGGCGCCCACGACCATCACGACCACCTGCACCAGCCGCAGGCCCATATATTGCAAGGCCGACGACGCCGCCATAACCCGATAGGCGTCCAGCTTGGCCTGCCGGTAACGCGCGTTGTCACCGGCAAAGAGATGGCTTTCATGGCTTTCATTGCCGAACGCCTGTACAACGCGCACGCCGCCAAGCGCCTCTTCCAGGCGGACATTGAAATCGCCGACACGCGAATAGATCGCGCGCCATGTCCGCGTCATCCGCCCACCATAGATGATCACCAGCGCCAGCATCGCCGGCACGATCAGCGCGACGATCAGCGCCAGCTGCGGGTTGATCCAGAACATCAAAGCGAAGGCCCCGACAAAGGTCATGATCGCGACCACGGCATCCTCGGGGCCGTGATGGGCGACCTCGCCGATCTCTTCCAGGTCACGGGTCACGCGGGCGACCAGCTTGCCGGTGCGGGCGCGGTCATACCAGCGCCATGACAGCCGGGTCAGGTGGTCGAAGGCGCGGGCCCGCATCTCGGTCTCGATGTTGATGCCCAGCTTGTGCCCCCAGTAGATCACCACCGTCAGCAGGCCCGCATTGATCGCATACAGCAGCAGCAACCCGACGGCAGCGGCGATGGTCAGCGACCAGTCGCCCTGCGGCAGCAGATGGTCGATGAAGCCGGTGATCGCCAGCGGAAAGGCCAGTTCCAGCAGTCCCGACAGGACCGCGCACCCGAAATCCAGCCAGAACAGGCCCATGAACGGGCGGTAATAGGAAAAGAATTCGCGCAGCATCGGGATCCTCAGGCAGGAATGGCAATGGGGGTGCCGTCATCACGGGTCAGCACCTGCATCGGCAGGCCGTATATGTCTTGCAGCGTGGCAGGACGCATCAGGTCGGCGGGACTGCCCTGCATCGCCAGACGTCCGCCCTTCAGGGCAACGACATGGTCGCAGAACCGGGCTGCCATGTTCACCTCGTGCAGCACGATCACCGCGCTGCGGTTTTCGGCATGGCACATGCGACGAACCAATGCCAGCACCTCGACCTGATGGGCGATGTCCAGCGCGCTGATCGGTTCATCCAGAAGCAGCGTCCCGGCCCCTTGCGCGACCATCATCGCAAGCCAGACCCGCTGCCGCTCGCCACCAGACAGGGTGTCCACCAGCCGGTCCGCAAAGGCCGCGACCCCGCATTCGGCCATGGCCTCGGCGACCGCCGCGTGATCCCGCGGCCCGAAGCGCCCCAGCGCACCATGCCAGGGATAGCGGCCAAGCGCGACCAGTTCGCGCACCAGCATCCCCTCGGCCGGTGGGGTGGTCTGGGGAAGAAACGCCAGGCGGCGGGCATAGTCGCGAGCATGCCAGTCGCCAAGCGCGCGACCTTCGAATGCGACACGGCCAGAGGCGGGGATCTGCCGTGCCAGCACCTTCAGCAGGGTCGACTTTCCCGATCCGTTATGGCCGATCAGCGCGATCACCCTGCCCGCGGGCAGGTCAAGCGCAATCCCGTCCAGAAGTCGGCGGCCCGGAACATCCACGACCAGATCTTCGATAGCGAACAGGCTCATCGCACGGACCTCATCATCAGCCAGATCAGCCATGGCGCACCGATCAGCGACGCGAACAGGCCAAGCGGCAGTTCATAGGGAAACCCGGCCATCCGGGCACCGAAATCGGCCGCCAGCATCAGCGCGGCCCCGATCAGCGCCGTCCCGGTCACATGATCCCGGGGTCGGGCCAGACCCACACGCCGGGCAAGATGCGGGGCCATTAGCCCGACGAAGGATAGCGGGCCGACCAGAACGGTCGCCGCGCCGGTCGCCACCCCCGCCAGAAGGATCAGTATCAGTCGCGCCCGACGCAGCGGCAGTCCAAGCCCGCCCGCGACGTCCGCACCAAGCGGCAACACCCCAAGCCAGCGCCGCGCCGCCAGCGTGAACCCCAGCACCGTGGCGGCCAGCGCCGCCAGAGCCATCGCCGCCGGCATCGTCACCGCCGAGGACGACCCGCTGAGCCAGTTCAGGATCGCCCAGGATCGCGCATCGCCCACAGCCATCATCGCCGACAGCACCGCCGAAGCCAGCGCCGACACCGCGATCCCCGCCAGCAGGATCCGCTCGGCCGGCATGTCGCGGCGACTGACGAAGGACGCGACCAGCGCCAGCGCGACGGCGCCGCCCGCCATCGTGCCAATCGCAAGCAGCGCTGCGCCCGGCGCGACAGCAAGAAAGATCACCGCCGCATAGCCAAGCGACGCGCCGCCCGACACGCCCAGCACCTCGGGCGAGGCCAGCGGGTTCGCGGTCAGTCGCTGCAGGATCGCGCCGGCCAGTGCCAGCGCCGCCCCGGCAGAGGCCGCGGCGATCAGCCGCGGCGCCCGCATCGGCAGGAAGGCGCGAAGACTGTCCCAGTCCAGCACCGCCCATCCCCCCGGCACCCGGCCGATCCAGATCAAAATCAGCGCGGCCAGAACCAGCCCGATGCCAAGCGTGACCAGCAACCGCACCGGTCGCACAAGGCGTGGCGCCGGTCCTTCGGCAGCCTCGGTTCCGGGCGGGGTCGAGCCGCGCAGACGTGGCAGAAGCCAGATCAGCAGCGGACCGCCGATCAGGCCGGTCAGGGCGCCGGTGGGAAACATCTCGCCGCCCTGCCCCGCGATGGCCAGCACCAGCCCGTCGCAGACCGACAGGATCAGCGCGCCGATCGGCGGCGACAACGCCAGAAATTGCTCGATCCCGCGCGCGCCCGCCGTCCGCGCCAAGGCAGGTGCGGCAAGCCCGACAAAGGCGATCAGCCCCAACTCGGCCGAGACACTGGCGGCGATCCAGGCGGCCAGCGCGACCGCGGTGACACGCACCACCGCCACGTTCAGGCCCAAACCTCCCGCGCCTTCGACGCCAAGCGACAGCACCCGCAGAGGCCGGGCCAGCAGCGCCGCGCCAATCCCGCCCGCCGCCAGGACCAGTGCCAAGGCCTGTACCCCCGACCAGTCCTGCTGGACCAGAGATCCGCCATTCCAGATCACCAGCGACAGAAGATACTGCCCCTGGGACAGCGTGACCGCGGTCGCGATGGCGCTGGCGGTCATACCGACCAGCATCCCGGCGATCACCATTGTGACCGGCGCGAAGCCCCGCCTTGCACCGATGGCAAGAACCAGCGCGGCCGCCAGTCCGGCACCGGTCATCGCGACCGGCCATCGTCCCCACGCCAGCAGACCCGGCGCAAGGATCGTGGCCAACACCAGCGCCAGCTGCGCCCCCGCCGAAATCCCCAGCGTCGTCGGATCGGCCACCGGATTGCGCAGCACGGCCTGAAGGATTGCCCCCGACAGACCCAGCGCAGCCCCTGCCAACAGCGCGATCACCCCGCGCGGCATCATGCCGAAAGCCATCAGGATCTGATCCAGGCTCATTACCTGAGGATCGAAGGGCGGCGCGGGCCATTGCGCCACCGGCAGCATCCGCGCGGCCAGCACCAGCCACAACGCGACGCTTAAGACAACCGCAAGCGGCAACCACAGGCGCAGCACGGGCCTCATGACCAGCCGATCGGTCCGGACGCGAATGCCCCTGCCAGCAACCGGGCGAAACGCAGGGCGGCCGGGACGCCGCCAAAGGCATTCACATCGGGCAATTGATACAGCCGGCCCTCGACGACGGGGGGAAGCGCCTGCCACAGGATGCTGCGCCTCAGGGCGCGGTGCGCCGCGACGGGGATATCGCCGACAACCACCAGCCGCGCCTCGGGCATCGTGGCAAGCCGCTCGATCGGAACCGGCGCCAGAAAGCTGAACCGGGTGCCCTCGGTCCAGGCATTGCGCAGGCCAAGGCGATTCAGAGTGCTGCCGAACAGGCTATCAAAGCCAAAGGCCCGCAGATGCCGGGCATCGCCGATATTGACCAAAGCGACAGGCCGATCCGAGAAGCCACGAAGACGCGCGGCCAGATCGTCCAGCTCGGCCTCGGCCCGTGCCGTCGCCCGCCCGCCGGCATCCGGGTCGCCGACCGCTGCCGACAGCGCATCAACCGCCGCGAATGCCTTGGGCAGCGGCGCTTCGCCGGGAACATAGAATGGCAGGTTCAGCACCGGCGCCAGCGATGCAAGCCGGTCCTGATAGCGCATGTAATAGGGCGAGGTCAGGATCAGGTCGGGGCGGGTCAGTTGCAGCAGTTCGAAATTCGGCGCACCACGCAGCCCCAGATCGACGACCTTCGCCGGGACCTTCGGCTGCATCGCATCCTCGCGATAGCGGATCAGTTCGCAGGCCGCGACGGGCATGTGGCCGATCAGGATCGCGGTCTCCAGCATCGCCCAGTCGATCGCCGCAAGGCGCGGCTGCGAGGGCAAGGCCCGCAGCGACGATGCCGCCGCCAGCCACAGGCCGGCGGCGGTCAGGATGGCACGGCGATCAGGCCCGGACTTTGCGGCCCGCCCGGTCACCACTTGTAAGTGACTTTTGCGCTGACGGTGCGCCCCTCGCCGTAGGAGCAATATGAAAATCCGCAGGCACTGACATAGACTTCATCGGTGACGTTGGTCAGGTTCAACGACATCTCGACATTGTCGCGGCTGTAGGCGGCGCCCAGATCCACCAAGGTCACGCTGTCCAGTTCGGCCGAGTTGGCCGCATCGATGAAGCGATCCCCGATGTAGCGAACACCGCCCCCGACACGCAGGCCATTCGCAAATTCACGATCAAGCCAGATACTGGCGATATGGTTCGGGGCGTCGGCCAATTGGTTGCCATTCAGCGGATCGCCCTCAGGTGCGACCTGCTCGGTCTTGTTGTAGGCGTAGCCGGCGCGCAGCTTCCAGGCATCTGCGATTTCGGCGGTCGCCTCGATTTCAAGGCCACGCGACTTGACCTCACCGATCTGCCGGATGCCGGCGATCCCACCTTCCAGCACAGACCTGTTCACATTCTTCTGGCGCAGATCATACAGCGACGCGGTGATCAGCCCGTCAAACGCCGTCGGCTGGTATTTTACCCCAAGCTCCCACTGCTCGCCCTCGGTCGGACGCAAGGCGATTCCATCGATATCCTGCCCAGCCTGCGGATCGAAGGATGTCGAATAGCTGGCATATGGCGTAAGACCATTGGCCATGACATATCCAAGGCCGATGCGACCGGTTACCTTGTTGTCCTTGTACTCGGACACGCTTCCGTAACGTTCGCCGGTCTGCTCCACCCAGTCATAGCGCAGGCCAAGGGAACCGCGCCAGTTCCCGTACTCGACCTCGTCCTGGGCATAGATACCGACCTGACGCAGCTTCGAGTCACCCGCATTCGGATCGCCTGGGAACCTGCGCCCACCGGCATAATAGTCTGGATCGCGCCAGTTCAGATCGCTGGCGATGCCAAACTGGCTGCTTTCATAGGCGTCGTACTGTCGAACATCCACGCCAAACAACAGCTTGTGCACGGCTTGACCAGTCGTGGCCTCGCCCGACAGGCGGGTGTCGAGGCTGATCGTTTCGCTGTCTTCTTCTTGGCGGCTGGAGCCCCGGCTGAACGTGTCCGCCCCGGTGACCGCAATGGCGTAGGTACTGCGATAGTCCCAGTCCAACTTCTCATAGCGGAACCCTTGACTAAGCCTCCAGCCATTGTCGAACTCGTGGCTCAGTTCAAGGCTGAAGCTGGACGATGTTCGGTCGCTGTCGTCCCAATCCTTCTGACCCGTGTACAGGTCGCGCAGGTAATCGCCATACGCGCTTTGCGTCAGTGCGAACGGGACTCCTGTCGGGGACAGGGGCGAATCCTTGGTGTAGTTCGCCATTATGTCGATGGTCGTCGCGGCATCGGGCGACCACCGGACCGCACCTGCCAGATAGCCGCGCTTGTTGGTCAGGTCATCGATCTGCGTGTTGTCGTCGCGGCCGATCCCGGTAAGCCGCCAGGATAGCGTTTCGGAGGGCGCGCGATTGACATCGAAGAACAACTGCCTGCTTTGGTTGCTGTCATAGCCGACACCTGCTTCGCCGAAATCGTAGGATTGGGCACGCTTCTGCACCTGATTGATCACGCCAAGTGGCGAGCCTGCTCCGTAAAGCGAGGATGATGGCCCACGCAAGACCTCGATCTGCTGCATGCCATAGAGTTCCTGGCCAATCGCGCCGAAATATCGCCCCTGGCGCAGTCCGTTCACGTACTGTGCGTTGTCGGCCCGGAAGCCGCGGATATAGGGCGTGTCGAACCGCGGATCTATTCCGAACGGCTGTGCGTGGACACCCGACGTATAGCCCAATGCCTGACCCAGATTCTCTGCACCCTGATCCTTGACCTGATCCGTCGTGACAACGGACACGGATTGCTGCATCTCGGCTATCGGCGTGTCTGATTTGGTGGCCGCCTGCGAGTATTCACTTACATATCCCTCGGGCTGGACACTGACATCCGTCGTCGCGGTCAGCGTGATCGCGTCCAGAACAATGGGCTGCTGCGCCTCTTGTGCAAAGGCGGATGCCGACAAGGCGAGAACGCTTGCGCTGGCAAGCCATGTGATTCTGAATGCGGTTTTCATGATTGCCTGCTGAGTTCTGTTCGCGACCAGAAGGTTCCTGACTTAATCAGTCGGAATTGTCAATCGCCATCAGACCAATCCGCATTCCAGAAATCCCCGACCTGACATCGCGGCAGCAGGTGGGAACGAAGACAAGAGATTTGTGCGATGGAGTTAAATCGCGCGAAGCGGCGAAAACTATCCAAGAAAGCGCTGAGCAGGCTTAGAAGAAATCACACCGAATCTTGGAATGATAAGGATCAACAAAACATCCTTGAGTTGCATTGAAAGATAAAAAGCAACCCTTAGGAATATTGAAAAACTCCCCCAGAGCGTACCGCAAAGGCTTTTCCTCCAACCGTCCACGCTAACAAAAGGAACGAATCAGGGGCCTTCGCGAAGTGTGATTGTACCATTCGGCGAATTCGATAAGCATTACCGAAGACCGATCCGGATCAATCGCAGTTTATTGTGATTCAATTCGCTGAAAAGTTGACAAGAAGTCCTGAATCAGCATCCTTGATATTACTGCAAGGAGAAATCCGTGGCACGTTTTATCTGGTCAGTTTGTTCAGCAATCGTTTTGCTTGTGGTTGCCATTTCGGCGCCTGCTCCGGCGCGCGCGCAGCAAGACGAGACGCAGCGCGCGCATGCCCTGCGTCAGATCATCGCGACGATGGATGCAGAGGTCGCACAGCTTGAAGCGCGTTCGGAACAAGCACAGACCAAGCTGGACGAACTGAACGCGGATATTCCCGAGGCCGAAACAAGATTGCAGGACTTGCAGTCCGAGATTGACGATCTGACCGCGCGGCGCGGGGAACTGGACGCGCGCATCGGTCAGGCGGACGCGCAGGACGAACAGCAGCAGCAGCTGGACGCCGAAATCGCCAAGAAGCAGGCATCGGTTGAGGCGCTGGCCGAAACCCTGTCTGCCCGACAGGCCGACCTGGACGCCTTGCAGCGCCAGATCGACGACGCCGCAGCGAAGCGCCAGGAATTGCAGTCTGGCATGGCCGAGACCGAGGACATGAAGACGCAGCGCGACAATCTTGCAGCAGAGCTGAACCAGCTGCAGCAAGAAGCCGAGACGCTGCAACAGACGATCGCGACGCGGCGCGAGGAGGCCGAGGCGCTGAACGCCCAGGCGACCAGCGTTCGCGCCGAGATCGAAAAGCTTGGCGCTGAGCGCGAGAGCCTGCAGGCCGACATCGACACCGCACGCAACTCTGCCGAGGCTGAGAAAGCGACGCTCGGCGAACTGACCGCGCAGGCCGAGGCAATGCGGACGCAGATCGCAGAACTGACGACGGAACGTGACGAGGTGACGGCGGCGCAGCAGACGGCCCAAGCCGCATTGCAGGATTTGCAGCAGCAGGCGGACCAGCAGCGCGCCGAGATCGAAAGCCTGACCACGCGCCGGGACGAGCTGCAGGCCGAAATTTCCGAGGGTGGCGAGATCGCCGACCAAAGGCAGCTTGCTGCCAGTCTGGCGGAAACCATCGCCGCACGCCGTCAGGAATTGACCGTTATTGAGGCCGGAACCGCCAAGCTTGCGGACCTTGAACAGTCCATCGCCACGCGGCAAGGCGAGATGGACGAACTGACAGGCCAGGCGCAGCGGCTGCGCGACGAGGTCGCGTCACTTAGCGAACGCCGCGACACGCTGAAATCGCAGACCGAACAGGGCGAGGACGCGGCACAGCAACTGGCCGACGCCGATGCGCTTGCCCAGACCATCGCGGAGCGCCGCGAGGAAATCGCCCGACTTGATGCACAAAGCACCGAGCTTCGCGACGGGATCGCAGAGATGACGACGCGACAACAGGATCTGGAAAGCAGCGTCGCGCAGCAGACCGAGTTGGCCGAGAAGCTGCAGGATCAGCAAGCAAGTTCTGCGCGTCTGGATGAGGAACTGGCCAGCCGCAGCGCGGAACTGGATCAGATGACCCAGCGTGCGCGCGAGCTTGAAGAGCAAGTGGCCCAGATGTCCGAGGAACGTCAGTCATTGCAGTCCGAGACCGAAGCCGCCCAAAGTGCCAGCGCCCAGATTTCCGACAGCATCGAACAACTGAAGGCTGAACAAGCCGAGGGCGAAGACACACTCGCAGATCTTCGCGACGAGATCGAAACGATCACGGAACAACGGCGGGAATTGTCGCAAGAGGTCGAAAGCCTGGCGGAGTTGCAGGCCGAGCGTGAACGTGTCGCGCAGGCTGTCAGCGAACAGCAGTCCGCCCGGGACGCACTGGCATCAGAGGCCGAAACCTTGCGCGCCGAGATCGCGACCTTGCGTGATCAACGCGAGGCCCTGACGGCCGCCCAGCCGGAAGCTGCGGCATCTGCCCCGGTCGCGGCGGCGCAGGCGGCAGAGCCGATACCACCGGAAATCCAGCCCCAACCAGCGGCGGCCCCCGCTCTGTCCCGCCCCCGCGATGCAGCGGATGTTGATGCGGCGCTTGCGGCGGCGCCGGGGCTTCCGCGCGACGCGGCGCAGCTTTCCCGCCTGCGCATTCTGCTGATCGAAGGCGCATGCGCGCCCGACGCGCTGCGCCAAGTGCAGAACCCGATCAACCGGCAGACGCTGCTGGCCCTGATGTCACGCCTGGAGCGTTGCTGAATGGCCCCACGTCGTTTCCAAGGAGAGAGTATCATGCGTTTGTCCAAGATCTTGCGGGGCGCCGCACTTGTCGCAGGCTTCATCGGGGCGGCAGCCCTGCCCGGCCTAGCGCAGGAGCCGCGTATCAACATTATGACCGGCTCGGCGACGGGCACCTATATTCAGTTCGGTCGAGATATGCAGAACCTGATGGCAGGTTGCGGCCAGCAGATGGGCGTGGTCGAATCGGCCGGCTCCCTGGAGAATTTCCTTGCGGTGCGTCAGCGGCGGCACACCCAGTTCGGCATCGTCCAGAATGACGTGCTGGAATACATGCAGACCTTTGCAAGCCAGGATCCTGTCGTTGCACGGGCCATTCAAGGCGTTCGCATCGCCTTTCCCCTGTATGAGGAAGAGGTCCATATCCTTGCCAAGAAGGACATCAACAGCCTTGCGGATCTGGCCGGAAAGCGGGTCGGCGTCGGCGACGAGGACAGCGGGACATTCCTGACATCGTCCCTGATGCTGTCGCTCAGCGGGATAGAGCCTGCGGAACGTCTGCCGCTGGGACCGCAGGAAGGGCTGGATGCGCTGAATGCGGACCGCGTCGATGCCTTCATCTATGTCGCGGGGGCGCCCGCCTCGCTGTATTCCGAAGGCAACATCGACGGCGACCGCTTTCACCTTGTCCCGATCTCGGATGATACGCTGACCAGCGTCTATACGCCCTCGACCCTTCCCGCCAACACCTATCCGTTTCAGACCGAGCCCGTCGATCTGGTCGCGGTGAAGGCGGTTCTGATGACCTACGAATACAACATGCGCGGCAACAGCTATCACCGCGATGCCTGCACCGCTGTCTCGGACCTGTCTTCCCTGATCCTGACGCAACTGGAACAGTTGAAGGCAAATGGCCATCCGAAATGGCGCGATGTCGATCTTGAAGCGATCCCGCCGGGTTGGAGCATTGGCGCCTGCGTCAATCGGGGCATCAGCCCCGATTACGTCGCAAACTGCACTGCACCATCGACGATGAGCGATCCCGAAAGCGACGCGAACGCCGCCTATCGCCGCAGCATCTGTGCCGTCATGGGCTGCTGATCATCGTCCGGGCGCGGGGGCCGCGAACCAGTCGGTCGCGGCCACGTCCTCTCCGTCGACGCCGATGGTGACAAAGCGCCAGCGCGCCGGCACATTTTCCAGCAGAATGGCGGAACGATCGGTGACGATGCGTTGAGTCGGCGCATCACCTTGATCAACGTCTTCATTGGATTCGGTTTCGATCGCAAAGGTCGCGGGGCTTTCGCCCTGGGCCGCCCGCCAGTGCAGCTCCAGCTGTCCCGAGGGAAGGACCGCCTGCAAGACCGGGATGGGCGCCGAAGCAGCAGCCTGCACCACGGGTTGGTCCGACAGACCTTCCAGACGGTCTGTCGCACCCCAGATACCCTCTGCCGTGTCATACCAGCTTCGCGCCCGGTTCGGATCGGCATTCACGCCTTCGCCAATCTCGAAAGCCTGCCCCAGATAATAGGCAGCGCGCGCATTGCCGTGGATCGCCGCACGCTCATACAGCAGCGCCGCATCTTCCGGTTGATCCTGCCCGATGGAAAGGGCTTCTGCCATCAACGCTGCCGGGTCAGGCATGGACGCCATCCGTTCGACCTGTGCAGGCGGCGGAAGTTCCGGGCTCTCGGCGAACTGGGTAAATGCACTGGGCGGCAGGTCGTCCGGTTCCGGCCGCAACTGCGCGGGCTGTGTGTCGATGTCGGAAATGGTCGTCAGGTCCGGATTGCGTTCACGGATCTGCCACCAATACAGCGCCCCGGCAGCGCCGGCGATCGCCAGCACGAAGGCCGCGCGCGAAAGGCCCGGCCAAGGTGATGCCGTTTTTTTCGTCCGGACCGGCTGCGAGGTCAGGACCGGCAGGCTGCGCGCCGCGGTCACCGGCTGGTCCGCACCGGTCGCCGGCGGCATCTCGTGACGCGGCACAGCCGATGTTGGGGGGGCGGTGGTCGGTGACGCGGCCGCACGTACAGGCAGCTCCACGACGGGCTGTCCCGGTTCCACCGAAGGCAGGTCCTGCCTGTCCGCCACGCCCGCGCCGGGCCGCGCTTTCAGGCCACGCTCTCGCAGGCAGGTATCGACAAAATCCGCGTCCAGCCTGTCGCGACTGGCGGCCTGCGCCTGACGCAGGCAATATCGGGCCAATTCGTTCATCTCCTCGGGAACGCCGCCGGCCCAGTGATGTAGCACCCTGACACTGCCGTGTTCAAATGGTGATACACCTGCGTGGCATTCGCAGCCCGCGACGGCAAACCGGTGGTCGATATAGGCCCGCGCCTCGTCCACGCCCAAGGGCGGAAGGTCGAAATATCCCGAGATCAGCCGATACAATCCACGGTGCTGCGGATCTGTCAGCCGGGCACGAAGATGCGGCGCGCCCGCCATCAGCAACGGCATCGTCTCCGCGCCACGCCCGCCCGGATCGCTTAGCCCGCGCAGATCCTCAAGGGCGCTGGGGCCGCACAGATGCGCGTCATCCACGAACAGGATCGCGGGTCGACCCTGACGGTTCTGATCGCCAAGAAATTCCTGCATGCGCAGCAGGACATCCCCCGCGCCGGCCCCGGAAAGTTTCAGGCCGAACGCCGCAGGAACACTGGCAAGCGGATCACGCAAGGCACCCTTGGTTGCATCAATCCAGCCCACGGTGAATTCGTTGCGCAGTTCCGCGGCGACGACCCGCATCGACAGAGTCTTGCCGGTGCCGGTCTCGCCCGTCAGCAGGGTCAGTCGATGGCCGGATTCGGCACCGTGAAACAGGACCCTGACGGCCTGACTGTGCCCGGCCGACGGAAAGAACCATGCCGGGTCGTGCACCGCGCGAAACGCGGGACAGGGCTTGCCCGAGGCTGGTCTGTTTTCGATCATCGGCCCGGCCGGTCAAAAGTAGCTGCGGGCCGCAGACAGACGGCTGGCGGCGCGACGGGCGGAGCTGCGATCACAGAGCGGGAAATCCTCATCGGCGTTACCATGCCACGGTCAACAGACTACACCCATCACGCTATCCGCTTCGTCGATGCCGTTCAAGGAAACACGCCGGAAACCGGACCGAGTCGTTTCGATTCGGACAGTCCATCGTGCAACTGGACCAGAAACCAGTGGGAGATCGCCTGCCTCTGATGCCGAACGAGGCTGCTGGTGCGCGGGACTGCCGCAAGTCGCGGCACCGCGGCGGCACCGGACGAGCGTCAAGGTTGCACCCATCATCGAAGCCGGTCCATAACCTCGGTATCGAGATATATTCGCGAAGGGCAGAGCCGGTTCTGATTCGCGATCCATCCGGAGGGATTTCCATGCAGCTTACAAATCGTCAGACACTTGGCCTCAGCCCGGCTCGCGCCATCGGCATCAGCCTGGTCGCCGCCGCCCTGATCACGCTGAGCGCCAAGACCCAGGTTCCGTTCTGGCCGGTCCCGATGACGCTTCAAACCATGGCGGTCATGGCGATTGCGGCGGCGCTGGGGCCGCGGCTTGGGCTTGCCGCCTATCTGACCTATCTGGGCGCGGGGATTGCGGGCTTGCCGGTCTTCGCCGGATCGCCCGAACGCGGCATCGGGCTGGCATATGCGCTGGGTCCGACCGGCGGCTTCCTGATCGGCATGGCACTGATGGCGTTGGTGACGGGCTGGTTGGCGCAGGGTCGCGCACTGCTCGGCCGCATGGTCGCAATGCTGGCCGGAATCGCGTTGGTCTATGCCTGCGGGCTTGCGTGGCTGTCGGCCTTTGTTCCCGCCGACAAGCTGCTGGCCGCAGGCTTTACGCCGTTCATTCTGGGTGATTTGTTCAAGATCGTGCTGGCCGCTCTGCTGATCGAAGGCGGGCTGCGCCTGCGCGCCCTGCGCCGCTGATCCCGCAATCACGCGATGACAGTCAGGCGCGGGTCCGATCGGCCCGCGCCTTTTCCTTGACCAGCCCCGGAACACATGATGGCACCCCCGACCCTGCTGACCGGCAAGGCCAGCCTGTTGCCCGGAAGCACGCATCTCAGCGGGATCGCGAAGATCCCGGCACCTGCGCCGCTGACACTGACCCCGACGGGATTCGAGGGCGATCAGCAGGCGGACCTTCGCGTGCATGGCGGCCCCGAAAAGGCGCTGCACCACTATCCACGCGATCACTATGCGACATGGAGCGACGAGATCGGCCCCCTGCCCCTGTTGAACGCCGCCGGCGCCTTCGGCGAAAACATCTCGCTGACAGGGATGACCGAGGCCGATGTGGCAGTGGGCGACATCTTCCGGATAGGCACAGCGCTGGTGCAGGTCAGTCAGGGGCGGCAGCCTTGCTGGAAGCTGAACCTGCGTTTCGGGGTTCCCGACATGGCCCGCAGGGTCCAGCGCACAGGACGGACGGGCTGGTATTACCGGGTGCTGCAATCCGGAATCGTTGCACCGGGCGATCGGCTTGAACTGGTTGACCGGCTTGCGCCGGACTGGTCCATCGCGCGACTGTGGCGGGTGATGTATGTCGACCGGATGAACGCGCAGGATCTGGCCGCGATGGCGGATCTGGCTGTTCTGGCCGACGGCTGGCGCCGCCATGCCGCCAGACGGCTTGAACGCGGCCGCGTCGAGGACTGGACTGCAAGGCTTGAGGGACCGCAATGACCGACAACGACCGCCCGCCGCTGGTGATCTCGATTCAAAGTCAGGTGGTGCACGGCCATGTCGGCAACTCGGCCGCGGTGTTTCCGATGCAGGCCGCGGGCCTTGAGGTCGCGGCAATCCCCACGGTGCTGTTCTCGAACACCCCGGACTACGAGACGCTGCGCGGCGCGCCGCTGCCTCCCGATCTGTTCGCGGACCTGCTGCGTGGCGCGGAAGAGCGCGGGTTGCCGGATCGCGCGGCATGGCTGGTCACAGGCTATATCGGATCGGTGGACGTGGCCTTGATGACGGCCGAGTTCGTCGCGCGGTGCAAGACCCGCAATCGCGCGCTGCGCTATCTGTGCGACCCGGTGATGGGCGACCACGCGCCGGGGCTGTACGTTCCACAGGCAATCGCGGAAGTCCTGCGCAAGCGGCTATTGCCGCTGGCCGATCTGGCCACGCCGAATTCCTTCGAACTGGGGTATCTGACAGATCAACCGATCGACACGTTGGACGATCTTCACGCGGCAGCGCGGTCCCTGTCATTGGCCGAAGGAGCCCGGCTGGTCGCCACGGGTTGCGAATTGCGCGATACCGCAGCCGGACAACTGGAAAGCGTGATCCTGGGGCCAGAGGGCTTCAGCCGGCATCCGACGGCGATGTTGCCCGTGTCCCTGCCCGGAACCGGAGATCTGTTCGCGGGGCTGATCGTGGCAGCCCTGGGGCGCGGATACCCGCTGATGCAGGCTGTGGATCAGGCGCAGGAGCTGACCGGGATGGCGATGTCGCATGCCGCCCGCATCGGCGCGCGAGAGGTCGTTCTGTCCGCGCCCGAATTTCGTGGCGCCCTGCTGCGGATGTGACCCCGCGTCACGCTTTGCATCATCCGGGCCGACCGCCACACTTCTCCGAGGAACAGGGAGGACACATCGGCATGACGGACACCGAACTGGACCGGGCGGTCATCCGCAAGATCCGCGACAGCTTCGATCGCCAGGGCCTGATGCGCCATCTTGGCGCGCGGATCGCGGAAATCAGCGCCGGGGTTGTGACCCTGCAACTGCCCTTTCGGAAGGAACTGACCCAGCAGCACGGATTCTTCCATGCGGGCGCCACGTCAGCCATCGCGGATTCGGCCGGCGGGTATGCCGGCTTCACGCTTTTCCCCGAAAACGCCGAGGTTCTGACGACCGAATTCAAGCTGAACCTCATCAACCCGGCACGCGGCGATCTGCTGGAGGCCACGGGGCGCGTCATCAAGGCCGGTCGCACGCTGACAATCTGCCAGCTTGATGTCTGGGGCGTGACGGGCAAGGCCAGAACGCATTGCGCGACAGGCCTTCAGACATTGATCCGGGTGCAGGCGAACCCGCCGGGCGGCGCAGATCGCGGCTGACCCCGTGACAGCGCCCGGCCGGTGGCCTATGGATGGCGCTAACACAATCAAAGCACGAGGCGCAGGATATGGGCGAGGCAAGGATCGGACTGATCGGGCTGGGAACGATGGGCGCGGCGTTGGCGATGAACATCGCAGAGAAGGGCTTTCCCATCGCCGTCTGGAACCGCACGTCCAGCGTCACGCAGGATTTCCATTCTAATGCCGGCGATCTGGCCGACCGGATCGTGCCGACCCGGACGCTGGCCGAGTTGGTGGATGCGATTGCGGCACCGCGCACCATCATCCTGATGGTGCCCGCCGGACAGCCAGTGGATGAACAGCTGGAGGCCCTGTCACCGCTGCTTGGCGCCGATGATCTGGTCATCGACGCGGGCAATGCCGATTTTCATGACACCACGCGCCGCGCGAATTCGGATCTGCCCTTCGGCTTCATGGGCATGGGCGTGTCTGGGGGTGAGGAAGGGGCGCGGCACGGCCCGTCGATCATGGCAGGCGGCACACCGGAACAATGGGATCGCGTCGCACCCGTCCTGACCGCCATCGCCGCCAACGCCGAGGACGGGACAGCCTGCGCCGCGCGGATGGGGGTCGAGGGCGCGGGCCATTTCGTCAAGATGGTGCATAACGGCATCGAATACGCCGACATGCAGATGATCGCCGAAATCTATGGGCTGATGCGTGACGGCATGACGATGGATGCGGCCGCGATCTCGAAGGTTTTTGACGGCTGGAATGACGGCCCGCTGCAATCCTATCTGATCGAGATTTCGGCCAAGGTCACGGCTGCGAAGGATCCCCATGGCGACATGCCGATGGTGGACATGATCCTGGATCGTGCGGGGCAGAAAGGCACCGGGCGCTGGACCGCCATCGAGGCGCAGCACCTGGCGGCGCCGATCCCGGTGATTGAGGCCGCGGTGATGGCACGCAACGTTTCGGCCCGGTTGGAGGATCGGCGGGCGGGCGAAGACCGGTTCGGTGCCGCGCCCGAACTGTGCGAATTCGACCCCGCCACGATGGAACAGGCTCTGATCGCCGGCAAAATCCTGTGCTATGCGCAGGGATTTTCCATGATCGCCGCAGCTTCCGACAAGTTCGACTGGTCGCTGCCGCTGCCGGAAATCGCGCGGATCTGGCGGGCGGGATGCATCATCCGGTCGGCGATGCTGAACGACATGGCTGACGCGCTGGCCGATCATCCCGACCGAAATCTGGTGATGGCGCCGCATTTCGCCGAACTGGTCGAGGCCGCGCTGCCGGCGCTGCGGCAGGTCGTGTCGCAAGGACTGGGCGCGGGCCATGCCCTGCCCGCCCTGGCAAACGGCCTGATGTGGTTCGACATGATGCGCACCGCACGCGGCACGGCCAACATGATCCAGGCACAGCGCGACTTCTTCGGTGCCCACGGTTTCGAACGAACGGACGGAAACCCGGACAAGCACGGCCCCTGGGGCGCGTGACGGACGGACCGCTTGCCCCCGGTCAGGCCCGGGGGCGGCCCATTCGGATATCGCCGGTCGCCAGCACCGGCGCCGCGTCGATGCCTTCGGCGTTCAGCATCGCCGCGACACGTTCCAGGCTGGCGATCATCATGGCCTGTTCCCAATCGGCCATCGCCCCGAAGCCTTGGACGAACTGCTGCTGCAGCGCATTCGGCGCAGTCCGCAACGCCTCGGCACCCTCGGGCGTGATCACCACATCTGTCTGCCTGCGGTCGGATGCGGACCGATGCCGCGCGACATAACCGCGCCTGACGAGTTGATCGACCAGCGCGGTGACGGTCGCCTGGCTGACCCCCATCTGATGTGCCAGCGCCGTGGGCGTCGCACCGTCGCGATCACGCAGGGCCAACAGTTGGAGGACACGCAGCTTCGCCGGCGTCAGCCCGACCGACTGCGCCAGATCGCGTTCATACAGCTCGGTCGCGCGCAGGATGCGCCGTAGTGCTATCAGCGCGTCGTCAATACGATCAGGATCGGTCTTGCTCATGCCGGAATGATGCCCATGACGCGAATTTAGTTCAATCCACAAAGCAAACCGGGGCAAATAATTTGCTTGACTAAGCGATTTTTCGGAACCTTCGGCACCAAACCGCCGCAAAACCCTTTTGTTCATAGCTATTTAGCTGATTTAGACCATTATTTCACGATTCGGTTGCAACCTGAGGGCGGCTTTACTAGTTAGTTAGCCGAAGCAATTGAGGATCAGATCGCATGCCCAAGGACATGGCTGACATTGAAACGCTGCGCCCCCGGACGCTGACACTTCGCAAACCAACCAGCGAGGACGGCTCTGCAATCTGGGATCTTGTTCGTTCTTGCAAGCCGCTGGACGAGAATTCCATGTACTGCAATATCGTTCAGGCCGAGCATTTCAGCGACACCTGTGTCGTCGCCGAAATGGAAGGCGACATCGTCGGCTGGATCTCGGGGCATATGATCCCGAACGAGGACGCGTTGTTCGTATGGCAGGTGGCCGTCAGCCCCAAGGCCCGTGGTCTTGGTCTGGGCCGCAGGATGCTGGAACATCTGATCGGCCGAGAGGCCTGTGCCGAAGCCAACCAGCTGAACACGACGATCACCAAGGATAATGAGGCATCGTGGGCGCTGTTCCGCAGCTTTGCCAAGCACGTTGGCGGCGAACTGTCCGATGAGGCGCACTACAAGCGCGAAGAGCATTTCGACGGTAAGCACGCCACCGAACACATGGTGACGATCACGCTGCCCGAAGAGGATGATGCCGACAGCGCGGACGCCGCCTGATCGATCCTCGAACCACTGAAATTCTAGAACGCACCACGGTGCGAAAGGAAAACCTATGCCCAAGGACATGGTTGACATGACCGACATTTTCACTCGACGCGAAAGCGAAGCGCGGTCTTATTGCCGCGGCATTCCCGCCGTCTTCACGAAGGCGAGCGGATCGGTTCTGACCGGCAATGACGGCACCGAGTATATCGACTTTCTGGCCGGTTGTTCCTCGCTCAACTACGGCCACAACGACCCCGACATGAAGTCGGCACTGGTCGAGCACATCACCAGCGACGGCATTGCCCACGGGTTGGACCTTCACACGACCACCAAGGCCGACTTCCTGACTGCATTCGACCGTCATATCCTGACCCCGCGCAACATGGACCACCGGGTCATGTTCATGGGGCCGACCGGTGCGAACGCGGTCGAGGCCGCGATGAAGATCGCCCGGAAGAAGACCGGGCGCACAAATATCGTCGCCTTCACCAACGGCTTCCACGGCGTCACCATGGGTGCGCTGGCGGCGACCGGCAACGGATATCACCGCGGCGGTGCCGGCATGGATACGCAAGGTGTCACCCGCATGCCCTATGATGGCTTTGCCGACGGGGTGGACGGCGCTGAATTGCTGGACCTGATGCTGTCGGACGCCTCGGGCGGGATCGACGCACCGGCAGCGATCATGCTGGAAACCATCCAGGGCGAAGGCGGGCTGAACGCCGCGTCCGGCGACTTCGTGCGCAAGATTGCCGACATCGCCACGAAACACGGCGCCCTGCTGATCATCGACGACATTCAGGCCGGTTGCGGACGCTCTGGCACGTTCTTTTCCTTCGAGGACATGGGCGTAACGCCAGACATCGTCACCATGGCGAAATCCATCTCGGGCTTTGGCCTGCCCCTGGCTCTGCTGCTGGTGCGTCCGGAACATGACGTGTTTGGTCCGGCGGAACACAACGGCACCTTCCGTGGCAACACCCATGCCTTCGTGACCGCCCGCGTTGCGATCGAGAAGTTCTGGGCCGATGACGCGTTCCAGAAGGAACTGGCCGACAAGGCCCAGCTGATCGAACGTCGCCTGACCGAGCTGGCGGATCTGATCCCCGGCGCCTATCTGAAAGGCCGCGGCCTGATGCGGGGCGTCGATGTCGGGTCCGGCGAGTTGGCCGAAAAGATCTGCGGCCGCGCCTATGACAAGGGTCTGATCATCGAAACCTCGGGCAGCGAGGACGAGGTGGTCAAGGTCCTGGCACCACTGACAACACCGGTCGAGACCTTCGAGAAGGGCTTCGACATCCTGATGGATGCGGCCCGTGAAGTTCTTGCCACCACCAACATCGCTGCGGAGTAACAGACATGATCGTTCGTGATTTCAACAAACTGAAAGACACCGACCGGTCGGTGTCGGATGCAAAATGGAATTCGGTGCGGATGCTGCTGGCCGATGATGGAATGGGCTTTTCGTTCCACATCACCACGCTGCAGGCCGGGTCGGAACATACCTTCCACTACAAGCATCACTTCGAAAGCGTCTATTGCATGTCCGGACGCGGCTCGATCACCGATCTCGCCACCGGCCAGACCCACGAGATCAAGCCGGGCGTGATGTATGCACTGAACCTGAATGACAAGCACACGCTGCGGGCCGAAGAAGAACTGGTCATGGCTTGCTGCTTCAACCCGCCCGTGACCGGGAACGAAGTCCACCGCGAAGACGGCTCTTACGCCCCGGTGGAAGAAACGGCGTAAGACATGGCAGACACCCAGAAACATCATACGGTCGAGAAGATCGGCGGCACGACGATGTCGCGGGTGGACGAACTGCGTGACACACTGCTGATCGGCGATCGTTCGGGCAGCGACCTGTATAATCGGATCTTCGTCGTCTCGGCGTTCGGTGGCATCACCAATTTGCTGCTGGAACACAAGAAATCCGGAGAAGCAGGCGTTTACGCCGCCTTCGCGAATTCGGACGGCGACCATTCCTGGCATCAGGCGCTGGACCGTGTCGAGGCCGAGATGATCGCGGCGCACAAGGCGGTGCTGGATCATCCGGGCGACATTGAACGCGCCGACGCGTTTGTCCGCGACCGCCTGCTTGGCGCACGCAACTGTCTGATCGACCTTCAGCGCCTGTGTTCCTATGGCCATTTCCGTCTGTCAGAGCACATGCTGCAAACGCGTGAACTGCTATCCGGGTTGGGCGAGGCGCATTCTGCCTTTGTCACATCGCTGATGCTTCAGCGCGCAAGTGTGAATGCCCGTTTCATCGATCTGTCGGGATGGCGGGACGAGGGCAACGTAACCCTGGACCAGCGGATCGAAGGCGCGATGTCGGGCGTCGATCCCGCGACCGAGATGCCTATCGTCACCGGATACGCGCAATGTGCCGAAGGTCTGATGCGTGAATTCGACCGCGGCTATTCCGAGGTGACGTTCTCGCGTCTGGCCGCACTGACCGGCGCGCGCGAGGCGATCATCCACAAGGAATTCCACCTCAGCTCGGCGGATCCGAACCTTGTCGGTCAGGATGCGGTGCGCAAGCTGGGTCGCACGAACTATGACGTGGCCGACCAGTTGTCGAATCTGGGGATGGAGGCGATCCACCCGAAAGCCGCCAAGACCCTGCGTCAATCGGGCGTCCCGCTGCGCGTCACCAATGCTTTCGAACCTCACGATCCAGGCACGTTGATCGACGACCAGCCGGCCGAGAGCCCGGCCGTCGAAATCGTCACCGGGCTGGACCTGTTCGCGCTGGAAGTGTTCGAACAGGACATGGTGGGCGTGAAAGGCTACGACGCGACGATCATCGACATCCTGACGCGTCACGATGTGCGCATCGTATCGAAGGTGTCGAACGCCAATACGATCACGCATTACGTCGACAGCAGCCTGAAAGTGCTTCGCCGGGTCGAGAAGGATCTGCAGGCGAAATACCCGTCTGCCGTCATCACCTCGCGCTCGATCGCGATGGTGGCCGCTGTTGGGCGCGATTTGGACACGCTGGCCGTTCTCAGCCGTGGCCTCAACGCTCTGGCCGAAAACGGGCTGGAGGCGATCGGCGCCACGCAGGGCCCTCGCCCGGTCGATGTCCAGTTCATCGTCGAACGCGAGATCATGAAGCCGGCGATCAAGGCGCTGCACCGCGCACTAGTCGAATCCGACGCCCGGACGGTGCAAGAAGCCGCCTGATCGCAATATACGCAAGAAGTGGAAAGGGCCCCGGCGACGGGGCCTTTTTCATGCGACCAGATCTGGGGATCACTTGGTCCACAGCGTCAAGCACGCGGGTTTTGCTGGTTGGGGCGGCAAGCCGCAGAGGATACCCCAACGACCACACGGCTTTGCATGCCGCATCGTGGATGTTACGAACTCGGTGGCTCGTGATACCCTCTGGTCGTCGGTCGCAGCCCTAGACGATGCGCGTCTCCAGCGGGGTCAGCCCGTCGATCTCGACCCGCACGACTTGCCCTCGTTCCACCGCACCGACGCCTGCCGGGGTGCCGGTATAGATCAGATCACCCGGTGCCAGCGCGACCAGTGATGACAGATGCCCGATCACCTCGGGCACCGACCAGATCATCTGCGCCAGATCGCCATCCTGGCGGATGATCCCATCTACTGTCAGCCGGATTGCGCCACTGTCGCGCGGACCTGTGCCGGACACCGGATGAATAACGCCGCAGCCCGCCGACTGATCGAACCCCTTCGCCATGTCCCACGGCCGGCCGGCTTTCTTCGCCTGCGCCTGCAGGTCGCGTCGGGTGAAGTCGTTGCCGGCGGCATAGCCCCAGACATGGTCCTGCGCGTCAGCCGGCGCGATGTCGCGACCGCCGTGGCCAATCGCCACGACCAGTTCCGCCTCGAAATGCAGATCGGCGGTCTGCGGTGGATAGCGCAGATCGCCGTTATCCGTCAGCAGCGCATCGGCGGGCTTGGTAAAGAAGAACGGCGGCTCGCGGTCGGGGTCATGGCCCATCTCGCGCGCATGTTCGGCATAGTTGCGGCCCACACAAAAGATCCGCCGCACCGGAAAACGCGCAGCCTGCCCCGCGACCGGCACCGACGGCAGCGGAGCTGGGGCGAAGACATAGTCCATCATGATGCGAACAGCCCGTCGAAGTTGCGAAAACCCTTGATCTCGATCGGGTTTCCGGAAGGATCGAAGAAGAACATTGTCCTCTGTTCACCCGGCTGATCCTGGAACCGGATCACGGGCGGAATGTCGAAGGCGACCCCCTTTGCCGCCAGCCGGTCGGCCAGGGCCATCCAATCTGGCAGCGGCAGGACCACGCCCATATGCGGCATCATCACCATGTGGTCGCCAACCTTGCCAGTGCGGCTTGTGCCGAACGGCTGGCCCAGATGCAGAGAAAGCTGGTGTCCGAAGAAATCAAAATCGATCCAGCTATCGGTCGAGCGTCCCTCGGCGCAGCCCAGAACCTCGCCGTAGAACCGACGCGCCGCCTCCAGGTCGGTGACATGAATTGCCAGATGAAACAGTGATCGCATGGTGTCCTCCTGTGCATCAGCTAGCCGATCGATTCGCCCTGCGCCATGGAAAAGCTTGCATCATACCCCTTCGACATGCCGATAATGGAATGCGAACAGGAGGAGACGCGCAATGAAACTGATCGGAACACTCATCGTGGCGGCTGCCGCGATCTGGGCGCTGGCGAGCGGCCCGGTCGTCGCACAGGACGGCTATGCACCCCAGAAGGTCGTCTATCACATCAATGAAACCGGCGGCGATGACGGAAGCGGCTACAAGGGGGCGCTTGGCAATATCCGCAATCACATCAAGGCCGTCGGAAAGGATAATCTGGACCTGCGCGTCGTCATGCATGGGGATGGGCTCGACCTGCTGGCGAAGGCCAAGGACAACCAGCAACTGCAGGGCCTGATCTCGGGCCTGAAGAATGATGGCGTACGTTTTCTTGTCTGCAACAACACCTTGGAAGGTCGCGACATCGACGCAGAGACAGATCTGTTCGATGTCTGGCCGGAAGACATCGTGCCGTCCGGGGTGGCGGAACTGGGCAAGCTGCAAATGGAAGGTTTCGCCTATATCAAACCCTGACACCGCCTTGCGGCGCACCGGGTCCGCCCCTATATTGGGACTGTTCGGCGCAAGCCGGACTATGGACATAAACGCGCTCGTAATAAGCGGATCGGACCCGGGGGCGGTACCCGGCGGCTCCACCAAAAATCACCTCGTTGGGGGATCATGGGGCCGAAACAGGATCGACGAACGTCTAAAGGGGTTTGCTTTGTCCCGGTGAGCTACCACCGTTATCGGTGCGAAATGTACAGTTGCCAACGACAACCGTGCTCCGGTCGCTCTGGCTGCGTAAGCAGCTCGAGTAACCGAAACCTAACTCCTTGCGCCTAGCAGCGTAAGGCGGGGCCCGCAGGAGCCTTGCAACAGAATCCTGCACCTTCACCCCTTTTATCGATTGGCTTGCAGCCGCCGCGGCAGATCGCGGCCGGTCGGCACATTTTGCCCGGCAGGCGCGAACACGCCCCCTTTTCATCGCCCGTCAGATCCCTATGCTTGGCCCCAATCAGCAGAGGTGACGGCATGGCGCGGTCAGGGATCGACTACGGTGGAATGATGCATCGCGCGATGCAGGGACTGATCGCGCGCGTGCTGGAAGGCGTGGCCCGGGACGGGCTGCCTGGTGATCATCATTTCTTCATCACCTTCGATACCCGTGAAGATGGCGTCGAGATGGCCGACTGGCTGCGCGAACGCTATCCCGAAGAAATGACCATCGTCATCCAAAGCTGGTTCGAAAATCTGATCATCGACGATGAGGGTTTCGGCATCACGCTGAATTTCGGAAACTCGCCCGAACCCTTGCGGATCCCGTTCGACGCGCTGCGGACCTTTGTCGATCCTTCGGTCGAATTCGGCCTGCGTTTCGAAACGCAGGACAGCGATGACGACGAAGAGCACGAGGACGCCGAATACCAGCTTGACGACGATCAGGGCAGCGACGACAGCCCCGACGACATTCCCCCCGGCGGTGGCGAGGTCGTTCAGTTGGATCGCTGGCGCAAGTAGGCGTCATACGTCTGTAACCCGTTTGAAATAGGTCGGACTTCGGCATACCAGCAGGAGTCCGCCATGTCAGACCTGTCGTTATTCTTTCGCCAGTTCATCCGGCACCCATCCGAGATCCGAGCGGTTGCGCCGACCGGACGCGCGGCTGCCCGTGAAATGGCGCGGGTGATCACGCCGGACATGCGTGCGGTGGCCGAGATCGGGGCAGGCACGGGCACCATCACGCGCGCCATCCTTGGGCGTGGTCTGCCGCCAGAGGCGCTGGAACTTTACGAACTGAATGCGGCCTTCTGCGACAGGCTTCGGACCCTGTATCCCGGCACCCGCGTCCACAACCTGCCCGCGCAGGAAATGGTCAATGTCGGGCGGGCGAATCTTGACGCGGTGATCTCGGGTGTGCCGACCCTGCCGATGCCGGATGCGTTGCAGGCGGCCATCGTCGGCGCGGCGCTGCAGATGATGCGGCCGGGCGCCGCCTTTGTGCAGATCACCTATGGCCCGCTGCCGCCGCTGTCGGAAAGCGTGCGGCGCCAGTTCGGGCTGCGCCACGAACGCAGCAGGCGCATCTGGGCCAATCTGCCGCCCGCACGCGTCTATGTCTTCCGACAGGACCGTGCGACGCCCGGCCTATGATCCCACCCTGCTGCGCACATCTGTCAGGTAGCTGCGGCTGACAGGGATCTGCGCGCCATCGGCGGTCCTCAGCATCAGCCGGGCGTTCCTGCCCGACGACCGAACCGTCTGAATATCGTCGCGCAGCGCGATCCAGTGCGAACGATGCACCCTGATCCCCGGCGCAGGATCGGTTTCGGCGATGGCGTCCGAAAACCGCATCAGCAGCATCTCGCGGCCCCGGTCTGTGACGACGAGGACATAGTGATCCTGCACCTCGATCCGGATCAGCGCGCCGCGCGCCGGCGCAGGCAATCGCCGCAGCAGCGCGGGCGCTGACACCGTGTCCGAGGAGGGTGGATCCGGTTGGTCCAGCGCCAGCCAGTTCAGCGCGCATACCGCGACACTGACCGGCAGCGCGTGGGCGACACCCAGCACAATGCCGGAGAGGTCGATCCTGTCACCAAGGATGACCCGGTCGACCAGCGTCACCATGACCCCGATCGGCAGCGCCGCGATGGCCCCGGCGATCAGAAGGCGGATGAATGCGCCGGGAACGACGCGCTGCAGAAGCGATCCCGACAGGACTGCCGCGGAAAGGGCGAACAGCCACGCCAGCGCCTGCACGATCAGCCAGTATCCCAGCCGTGCGGCGGGTGGCAGCCGGTCATATGTCCCGAACGGTCCGGTCACGGCGAACAGTCCCACCACCACCGCGAACACGATCCACAGGCGCGGCAGCGACAAGTTGTGCTGCAACTCGCGAAGCGCGGAATGCAGGTCTTTTGCGTTCACGCATTTCTCCGGTCGGACGGCGCAGGCCGCGTTGATGATCTGCCCCAAGAATGGCCAGTTGCATGGGCAACCGCAACCGATGCTGCCCGGAAGGAGGCCCGACCATGTTCGACCCGCTGATCCACGCCCCGATTGCGATCCAGATCCATGTCGCGGTGGTCATTCCGGCCGCTTTGCTGGGTGTCGCCCTGCTGCTGGGGCGCAAGGGCACGAACCGTCATCGCTTCTGGGGCAGGATCTGGATCATCCTGATGGTGGTCGCGGCGGTCGCGTCCTTCTGGATCCAGACGATCCGCATGATCGGGCCATTCTCGCCGATCCATCTGCTGTCGGCCCTGACGCTTGTCCTGTGCGTGCGGATCCCGATGCTTGCGCGCGCGGGTCGGATCACCGCACACCGCCGCAGTGTGACGCAGCTTTTCTGGTTCGCGCTGGTGGGCGCTGGCGCCTTCACCTTCCTGCCGGGCCGGATCATGCATCACGTCGCGTTTTCGGCGGGGCAGTCGTGGGCTTTGGTGTTTCTGGGCCTTCTTGCGGCAGGGTTGGTCTGGCTGGCGATCCATACACGCGCCGCGCGGGAGTTCAGGTAAAATCGCGGCTGACATCTTGCCTTCCGCGTGCATCCATGGCGATCTTCACGCGCAAGCGAAGGAACCGCCCATGACCCTTTTCCAAGGCATCTCGGCCTTCCCGATCACCCCGACAGATGCCGATGGCTGCGCCGATCCTGCCGCGTTGAGGCGGCTTCTGGATCGGCTAGTCGCCGCGCGGGTCGATTCGGTCGGTCTTCTGGGCAGCACGGGCGGATATGCCTATCTTGGGCTGGCCGAACGTCAGCGCGTCCTGGACCTGGCTCTGGCGCGGGTCGACGGACAGGTTCCGGTTGTCACCGGCGTCGGCGCCCTGCGCACGGCCGATGCCGTGGCATTGGCGCGGCACGCCGAACGCGCCGGTGCCAACGGATTGCTGCTGGCACCCGTCAGCTATACGCCGCTGACCGAGGACGAGGTGTTCCATCACTTCGCAGCCGTGTCCGAGGCCGCGGGACTGCCGCTATGCATCTACAACAATCCATCGACCACGCATTTCAGCTTTTCCGTGCCGCTGCTGGCCCGCCTCGCGCAATTGCCCAATATCTGCGCGGTCAAGATGCCTCTGCCTGGGGATGGCGATTTCGCGGGCGAGATCGGGCGTCTTCGCGATGCCCTGCCCCCGGATTTCGTCATCGGCTACAGTGGCGACTGGGGTGCGGCGCCCTCACTGCTGGCCGGGGCGGATGCGTTCTTCAGCGTCGCCGCCGGATTGCTGCCCGAACCGTTCCTGCGGCTGGGGCGCGCCGCGATGTCGGACGATGCGACACTGACCGGGCGGATCGATGCGGCCTTCGGGCTGCTGTGGTCCCTGTTCCGCGACTTCGGCAGTCTTCGGGTCGTTTACGCCGCCGCCAATAAGCTGGGACTGTCCGACGCCCAACCACCTCTGCCGATCCTGCCCCTGCCCGGGACACAACATGACAGGCTTCGCGAAGCGCTGGAGGCGCTGCCGCGGCCTTAACGGCATACGACTGCATACGAATTGCCAATCAGGCCACCGGGCGGTAAAACCGCCGCGAAACCGCGAGGGAGCCATCATCATGACCAAGACCCGCACTGAAACCGACAGCTTCGGCCCGCTGGAGGTGGACGCCAGCAAATATTGGGGCGCCCAGACCCAACGCTCGATCATGAATTTCCCCATCGGCTGGGAACGTCAGCCGGTCGCGATCATTCGCGCGCTGGGGGCAATCAAGCTGGCTGCGGCGCGGATCAACATGTCTGAGGGCAAGCTGGACGAACGCATCGGTCGCGCGATGGAACAGGCCGCCACCGAGGTCTTCGAGGGTAAATTTGACGACAACTTCCCCTTGGTCGTCTGGCAGACCGGGTCGGGCACGCAGTCGAACATGAACGCCAACGAGGTCATCAGCAATCGCGCCATCGAGATCCTCGGCGGCAAGCTGGGCAGCAAGGATCCCGTTCACCCCAACGACCACTGCAATATGGGGCAGTCTTCGAACGACACCTTCCCGACCGCGATGCATGTCGGCATCGGCATGATGGCCCGCGACGTGCTGATCCCCGGCCTGGAAAAGCTGCACAAGGCGCTGGAAGACAAGTCGCAGGAATTCAAGGACATCATCAAGATCGGTCGCACCCATACCCAGGACGCCACGCCGCTGACCTTGGGCCAGGAATTCGGCGGTTACGCCCATCAGGTGAAGATGGGTATCGAGCGTGTGCGGATGTGCCTGCCGCAGATCTACGAACTGGCACAGGGCGGCACCGCCGTGGGCACAGGGCTGAACACCAGGAAGGGCTGGGACACCGCCATCGCGGCCGAAATCGCCAAGATTACCGACCTGCCCTTCGTGACAGCGCCGAACAAATTCGAGGCGCTGGCCGCCCATGATGCGATGGTGTTCTTTTCCGGCGCGCTTAAGACGGTTGCCGCATCGCTGTTCAAGATTGCGAACGACATGCGTCTGCTCGGCTCGGGGCCGCGTTCGGGTCTGGGCGAACTGATCCTGCCGGAAAACGAACCGGGATCGTCGATCATGCCCGGCAAGGTGAACCCGACCCAGGCCGAGGCGCTGACCATGGCCTGCGCGCATGTGATGGGCAACGACGCCGCCGTCACGTTTGCGGGGTCGCAGGGACATTTCGAACTGAATGTCTATAACCCGATGATGTCCTATAACGTCATGCAGTCCATGCAGCTACTGGGCGATGCGGCCAGCAGCTTTACCGACAACATGGTGGTCGGCACCAAGGCCAATATCGAGCGGATCGAAAAGCTGATGAAGGAATCGCTGATGCTGGTCACGGCGCTGGCCCCGACCATCGGCTATGATAACGCCACCAAGGTCGCGAAGACCGCGCACAAGAACGGCACGACGTTGCGCGAAGAGGCGATCGCGCTTGGCTTCGTGGATGGCGAGACCTTTGACCGGATCGTGCGCCCCGAGGACATGATCGGTCCAAAGGATTGACGGCGGATACGCCGCAACTGAAACTTCGGGGCGCGGTGGCTGATGCCGTCGCGCTCTGGTCCCTCGCTTTCCCGGACATGTCGGCCGAACCGACCGGCGCAGACGGCCCACCGTGCGCGCAGCGGGTCGAGATCGCCGGCCAACCGCTGATCCTGACCGGTGGAACGCCTGACGACGAACCCGCAGATGCGCGGCCGTTCTGCCTGTTGATCCGCTGTGACAGCGCGACCCGGATGGACCGGATCGCCCGGATTCTGGCAACCGGCGGAGATATCCTGATGCCGCTGGGTGAATATCCCTTCGCGCCGCGCTATACTTGGCTGACCGACAGGTTCGGCGTCAGCTGGCAGATCGCGCTGACATCAGGGGAAAGCGCATGACCACGATCATCAATCTGCGGCAGGCGCGCAAGCAGCGCGGTCGGATGGACAAGCGCGCCAAGGGCGACGCGAACGCCGCGAAATTCGGCGAGGCCAAGAACCAGCGTCAGGCACGCGAGGCCGAGGCAAGGCGAAACGACCGGGCCCACGACGCCCACAAGCGCGATGACGGCTGACCTGCCTCCGATGACGCCGCCTATCAAGCGGTCGGTCACCATCGACGGGCATCGTACGTCGGTTTCTCTGGAAGATCCGTTCTGGACGGCGCTGGGCCGCGCCGCGCGAGCCCGTGACACGACGCGCGCGCTGCTGATCGGGCAGATCGACCATGCCCGACCCGCCAATGTCGGCCTGGCCACCGCCATCCGCCTGTTCGTTCTTGCCGATGTGCAAAAGTCCGGGCGGGACAGCTGAATGACACGCCGTAACCAGCCTGACCGCCACGCCTGAAGCCCCGAGGAAGCATGTCCCCACGAAAGACCCCGCACAGCCGCGACGCCTATGCCATATTCCAGCCGATGCAGACCCGCTGGAACGACAACGACCAGTTCGGACATCTTTATAACGCGACATATATCGCGCTTTTCGACGAAGCGATGAACATGACTTTGATGGGGATGGGCCTGCTTGACCATCGCGGGCCAGGTCCGATCCAGGTCGTGGTCGAAAATGGCTGCACCTATTTCCGCGAGGTTGCCCATCCGGATCGCCTGCAGATCGGGCTGCGGGTCGAGGCGCTTGGCAACAGCTCGATCCGCATCGAACTGGGGATGTTTCGCGAAATGGATCAGGCCGAATCCGCGCGCGCCTTTTTCGTTCTGGTGACCGTGGACAACGACACCCGCAGACCCATCCCGACCCCCGCGCCGCAGCTTGATGCGTTCCGGTCCCTGCAGGCCACCCCGCAGAGCTGACGTCATCGCGACCGCTGAAACCTGCCTGGCTTGCCCACGTTATGCGTTAGACTGACGCAAAAGGCACCCTGCCCCACCTGACACCACGGATATGGCATGACCAGCAAACCCAAAGCGAAGAAGATGGTGAAATCCGCAGGCATCGCGCCCGAGACGACCGGGATCGACGCCTTGCGGCGCCTGTTGCGCGAGGGTGCTGCGATCTACGAGGCGCGCCGTGTTGGCATTCTGGAATCGGACGATCCCGAGCATGTCCATCAGGCAAGGGTTGCGCTGCGGCGATTGCGGTCGCTGGTTCGCGGCTTTTCAGACATGCTGACCCGCAAGAGCGCGGATCGGCTGAGCGATCTTTTGAAGTCCCGATTTCAGGCGTTGGGGCCGCTGCGCGACGCCGACGTACACGCCGAGGCGCTAAGCCAGACCGACCACGCCGAGGCGGCGTCCAGGGAAGCCGCCAGTCTGCGTGCTGATATTCGTGAACAACTTTCGTCAGACAAGGCGCTGTCCCTGAAGACCGAGATCGAAGCGCTGCTGCACGATACCAACGCTGTGATGCGTGGCGCGCGGCGCCAGCGTCTTGCCGCGTCGCCGGTGGGCGTAATGGCGTCGCGCGCGTTACAGACCGCATGGACCGAGCTTCTGTCCTTCGGCCCCGACCTGCGCCGCCTGCCGCGCGGCGAATTGCACGAATTCCGCAAGCGGGCCAAGGACATGCGCTATCTTTCCGAATTTTTTGGCCCAGTCTTCAACGATGATCCGAAGACCATGTCGAAAAGGATGGCCGGCATGCAGGACGCACTGGGCATCGTGAACGATATCGACACGATGCGCGCCGCCGAGGCGTCAAACGAGACCGCCCCGGGTCTGCCGCCAGACGCCGACCAGATCGAAGCCGACGCTTTGCGCACTGCCCAGAAGGCTTGGAAGAAGCTGCGGCAGATCCCGCCATGGTGGACGGGTGCGCCTCTCTCCTGAGCCGCGAGCCAGCCTGGCGAAGACTATGGCATCACATGGTCGCGAAACTGTTCGCGCAGCTTCAGCTTGCTGACCTTGCCTGTCGCTGTCAGTGGCAGTTCGTCCACGAAAACCAGATCATCGGGCAATTGCCACTGGGCCAGATGCGGGGAAAGAACTTCATGGATTTCGCTTAGGTTAGGCCGATCGTCAGCGTTTGCGGGTTTGACGATCATCAGCGGACGCTCGCCCCATTTCGGGTGCGGCATGGCGATGACCGCGCATTGCGCAACCTTTGGATGGGCCAGCGCGCAATTCTCGACATCGATCGAACTGATCCATTCGCCACCCGACTTGATCAGATCCTTCGCCCGGTCGCGCAAGGTCAGATATCCGTCGGGACTGATCGAGGCGATATCGCCGGTGGCGAACCAGCCCTCGGCGTCGATCACCTTCCGACTGGCTTCTTCATTGTTGAAATATCCGCTGGCGATGGTGTTTCCACGAACGAACAACTGCCCCATCGCGTTGCCGTCATGGGGCTGTCGCTGTCCGGCATCGTCCACGATCTTCATCTCGACGCCAAAGACCCGACGCCCCTGCGTAGCCTTCAGCGCCATGCGCGCCTCGAAGGGCTCGGCGCGGCTGCTGACGGGTAAGGACCCGTGGCTTCCAAGCGGCGAAGTTTCCGTCATGCCCCAGGCGTGATTCACCTCGATGCCCAGTTGCTCGAAACCTTCGGTCAGGCTGCGTGGCATCGCACTGCCGCCGACGACGATATGGCGCAGCGCGTCGGGCTTGGCGCCGCGGCGACGGATTTCGGCGTAAAGCCCTTGCCAGATCGTCGGCACGCCCCAGGCGCTTTCGACCGCTTCGTCTTCGCAAAGCTGCCACAGGCTGGATCCGTCCAACTGCGGCCCCGGCATCACCAGCGACGCGCCCATCAACGGCCCGGCGAATGGCAGCCCCCAGGCGTTGACGTGAAACAGCGGCACCACCGGCAGGATGCGCGGCTGCGGTCCAAGATCGGCGGACAGGCAGACCACAACGCTCATCGCGTGCAGCATGTTGGACCGATGGGAATACAACGTGCCCTTGGGATCACCCGTCGTGCCCGACGTGTAGCACAGCCCCGATGCCGTGGTTTCGGGAAACTCGGGCCAGTCCCGGTCCGAGGGCTGCCCCAGCAGAAGATCTTCGTAGCACAGCGCATCAAGGCTGTTTTCCGGCATGTTGGCCCGATCGGTCATCAGCACATAGCGCATTTGCGGCAACCGATCCTTCAGCCGCTCGACTATCGGCAGGAAGGTCAGGTCCAGAAACAGCACCTTGTCGCCCGCGTGGTGGGCAATGAAGATCAGTTGTTCGGCCGACAGGCGCGGATTGATCGTGTGGCAGATCGCGCCAATGCCCGGTGCCGCATAATATATCTCGAAATGCCGATAGCCGTTCCACGCCAAGGTCGCCACGCGGTCGCCCGCGCCAATGCCCATCTGCTGCAACGCGAAGGATAGCTGGACCGCCCGCTTCCTTGCGGCACCGTAAGTCTGTCTGTGCAGATCTCCCTCGACCCGCCGCGATACGATCTCGGCGTCGGGAAAGCTGTCGGCGGCATAGTCCAGAAGCCCGCTCTGGATCAGCGGGCGATGCATCATCAGGCCGTCCATCCGTCCTGTCCTCCCTTGGTTCGGAACAGATTGCAGCCAGCGCCCGCGCGGATCAAGCGACGGCTTTCAGCGGTGTGTGCCCAGATGGGTCGAGGTCAGATCCAGCAGAACCTTGCCGCTTTCGTCGGTCACTTGGGTCCGTACGGTCGAGACGCGCCGCCCCCGACGCAGCCAGACGGCCCGCGCAGCAAGGCTGCCATGCTTCTGATTGGCCAGAAGCTGCGCGTTCAGCGTGATGGCCACCGGAAAGCTGTCCATGCCTTCGGTGACCTGTTCGCCCCCCATGACAAGATTGGTTGCCACGACGTCTGCAAACCACATCAATGCACCGGCGTGGACCGTGCCGACAGGGTTCAACATACCTGGACCGATCTGCATCTCGCCCTGCGCCTCGGTCTCGGATACACCAGTAACGTCGAACTCGACCTGTCCGGTCAAGGTGCGGTTGGCCATCATGGCCTCCTGTCTGCTAACGCGCCGAGCGATAGGCCGGCGATTC
Organism: Paracoccus maritimus; assembly: GCF_025195095.1. Lineage (GTDB taxonomy): Bacteria > Pseudomonadota > Alphaproteobacteria > Rhodobacterales > Rhodobacteraceae > Paracoccus > Paracoccus maritimus. Next base: position 244,539 of record NZ_JANAVZ010000004.1, read on the forward strand.
CTCATAGCCCGTGTTAAACGCGATGGGACCATCCGGCGTTCCGGCCTTGCATTGGGATAATGCCGCGCAATGCGGACAGACCGGACGCCGGACCCAGTCAGCGGGTCAGCCGCGCGATCAGCGACGAGGTATCCCAACGTCCCCCGCCCATCACCTGCACGTCCTTGTAGAACTGATCGACCAGGGCCGTGACAGGCATCGACGCCCCCACCTCGTCGGCAGCGGCAAGGCAGATCGACAGATCCTTGCGCATCCAGTTGACCGCAAAGCCGTGTTCGAACTGACCTGCGGCCATGGTCTTGTGGCGATTGACCATCTGCCAACTGCCCGCAGCGCCCTGGCTGATGACTTCGACCACCTTCTCGACATCCAGCCCGGCCTTCTGTGCGAAGGCCAGCGATTCGGACAGGCCCTGAACCAGCCCGGCGATGGCGATCTGATTGCACATCTTCGTCATCTGCCCGGCACCGACATCGCCCATCCGGCGGCAGATCTTGGCATAGACGTCGATAACCGGCGCAGCGCTGTCGAAATCCTGCTGATCGCCGCCACACATCACCGAAAGCTGAGCGTTTTCGGCACCGGCCTGTCCGCCCGAGATCGGCGCATCGACATAGCCTATCCCGTGTTCGCGGGCGATTGCGGCCAGTTCTCGCGTGACTGCGGCGGATACAGTGGTGTGATCGACGAAAATCGCGCCTTTCGCCATCCCCGCGAACGCGCCGTCTTCGCCAAGACAGATCGACCGAAGATCGTCGTCGTTGCCCACGCATGCCATCACAAGGTCAGCACCCGACGACGCCTCGCGCGGGGTCGGCGCCGATGCGCCGCCATGTTGGGCCGCCCAGGATTTCGCCTTTGACTCCGTGCGGTTATAGACCGTGACATCATGCCCCGCGGCTTTCAGATGCCCGGCCATCGGATACCCCATCACCCCAAGGCCCAGAAACGCCAGTTTCGCCATATTCCATCCTCCAGTGTTGCCGCGCCCCGACAGTCGCAGCGGTTGTGACCTGCGCCACCGCTCGCGCGTTGAAATGACAACGCGGCTGTCCTATGCAACACACCACCATTCAAGCGTGCCATGGTCAAGCACCGGCACGCCCTTTCAAGGCTAGCAGCCCTGCAGATGAACGACGTCCTCTCATGCTGACCCTATTCCGCTGGCTGCTTCGGCTGACCGTCGTTCTGATCGCCTTTCTGGTGCTGGCCGCGCTGCTGGCCTGGTATTTCGCCGTCCGGTCCCTGCCGGACTATGGCGCAAGTTACAGGATGGAGGGTCTGTCGGCGCCGGTCGAGATCGTCCGGTCGACCGAGAATGTCCCGCATGTCTTCGGCCAAAGCGATGCCGACATGTTCTTCGCGCTTGGCGTCGCCCACGCGCAGGACCGGCTGTTCCAAATGACCGTGCTGCGCCGCGCCGCACAGGGCCGCCTGTCGGAAATCGTTGGCGCGCGCGCCTTTGGCAGCGACAATCTGGCTCGGCGGCTGGAACTGTACCGCACTGCCTCGGCCTCGCTTGAGGCGCAGGACAGCGATACGCGCGCCGCGCTTGACGCCTATGCCGCCGGGGTGAATCAGTGGATCGCCGAGGTGAACCAGAATGCGCTGGGACGTGGCGCACCTGAATTCTTCCTGGTTCCCGGACAGATCTCCTATTGGCAACCCGAGGATTCGCTGGCGATCCTGAAACTGTTCGCCGCCGCATCCAGCAACGCCGCAACGGAAGAGGTTCTGCGCGCGCGCCTGTCGCTGGCAGCACCCGAACACGGAACCGAGGTGTTGGACGGCGCCAGCCTACCTGGCCTTCCGGCCTATGCGACGCTGTTTCCGGGCACCAGGCTTGGCCCGCCGCGCGCGCAAGTCGCCCCCGATCAATCCCGCGATCCGCTGGCCTTCCTGCGCCCCGGACAGGGCCTTGGTGCTAACGGCTTTGCCGCTGCGTCGGATCGCACGGCGGTCGGCGGCGCATTGCTGGCCAACGACCCGCATGTGCCGCTGACGGTGCCATCGCTGTATTATCTGGCCCGGCTGCAACTTTCCTCGGGCGGGGTGATCGGCGCGACCATTCCGGGAATTCCCGCGATCCTGTCAGGGCGCAACCCTCGGCTGGCGTGGGGCATCACCCCGGCGCCCGTCGACGATGCCGATCTGTTCATCGAAGAGCTTCAGCCGGGCAACTCGGCCCGGTATCGCGGCAGAAACGGCTGGACCGAGTTCCAGACACGGCAAGAGGTCATTCGCGTTCTGGACGGCCAGGACCAGTCGATCACCCTGCGGCGGACCGAGAACGGGCCGCTGGTCCCCGGCTTCGATCCCGGACTGCCCGATATCACCCCAGCTGGCCATGTCGCCGCCCTGAACTGGACCGGGCTTTCCGACACCGATCGCACCATGTCCGCGCTGATCGGTCTGATGCGCGCGCCGGACACCCAAAGCGCCAGTTCCGCGCTGGCCAAGGTCGTCGCGCCTGCCCTGACGGTAACGCTGGCCGACGAGGACGGCGTGCGGCAGATCACGGCCGGTGCCATGCCGCGCCGTGCCGAAGACCACCCGACCGGCGGGGCTCTGCCGACGCCGGGTTGGCTGGACAGCACCGGCTGGCAGGGCGCCGAGCCGGTGACCACCGACATCAGCCCGTCCGATGGCATTCTGATCGCCACCGAGGAACGCGATGCCCCGGCGCTGCGGCGCACGCGGCTAGGCCGGTTGCTGCAGGATCGCGAGGTGCATTCGCGCGACAGCTTCATCGCCACGCAGCTGGATACGGTCAGCCCGGCGGCGCGCGCGCTGCTGCCGCCTGTCGGTGCCGATCTGTGGTTCACGGGCGAGCCCGCAGCGCCCGGCACGCCCGAGCGTCAGCGTCAGGATGCCCTGAATCTGCTGGCCGAATGGGACGGCGAAATGAGCGAGCACCTGCCCGAGCCGCTGATATATGCGGCGTGGATGCGGGCGTTGCAGGACCGGTTGATCCGGGATGAGCTTGGGCCGCTGGCGGACGACATCACGATGCTGCAGCCGGGCTTCATCGACGCGGTGTTTCGCAACAGGGATGGCGCGGCGCGGTGGTGCGACATCGTGCAAAGCGCGCCGGTCGAGGACTGCACGACCATCGCCCGGCAGGCGCTGGACCGGGCGATCCTGGACCTGACCGAACGCTTTGGCCCGAATGTCACAAGCTGGCGATGGGGCGACGCGCATCAGGCCCGGCACCTGCATCCTGGCCTGGGCGATCTGCCGGCGCTGGGATGGATCGTCAACCTGACGCAATCCGTGTCGGGCGGGGATTTTACCATCGCGGTCAGTGGCTTGCTGGGCGGTGGTGCGGAACCTTTCGAGGCCGCGACGGGCGCGGGGTATCGCGGCGTTTATGATCTTGCCGATCCCGACAGTTCGGTCTTCATCACCTCAACCGGCCAATCCGGGCACCCGTTTTCACGCCACTATGACGACCTGGCGGGGCTGTGGCGGCGGGGCGAGTATATCGGAATGTCGCTGGACCCGGAACTGGCGCGCGCCGCGGCACTGGGCGTCACGCGGCTGATCCCGGCAGAGGAATAGCACGGCGCAACAGCAACGCGCGTTGCATGAGCACACGCAACAGATGCCGCGATATCTGCGGCCAGCATTTGCTGGGTTTCTGGCTGCACAGGCCGTGCACCGGGGCGGCACAAGCTGTGCACAGCCTGTACACAGCGTGCGCGCGTTGCGCGGTTTCCGACGCTGCCCGGTTTCAGCGCGCCAGCTGCAAGAAGATGCCCTCGCGCCCAGATCTCATGGCCCGCGTCCTCTAGGCGTCCAGCAGCGGGCGGTTCGCAGCAGCGTGGCGCGCGGCAAGGATGCGTCCCTGGCGGCCGGTCAAGAGACGGCGGGCGGCCTCGGGTCGGTCATCCGGGTCGCGATCCCGCAGCTCTGGGAAAATCGCATAGATCTCGTCAAGCGCGGCGCGTCCCACGGCCTTCAACGCCTGTCGGCCCGTATAGAGGCTTTCAGCCTCGGCACCGTTGGCGAAGACGACCTGATGATCGTCGAGAAGGAAATGAAAATACTCGACGTCGGGCAGATCTTCGGCGGTCTCGATCCCGGCAATCGACAGCAGTTGCTTGGCCGCCACCAGAACTTCGTCCGTGCCGAACAGATCCTGTGCAAGTCGCGACCGGACCAGAACGCGGTGCTGCGGCGACACGAGCAGATCCTGAGAGGGACATCCTTCGCCCAAGGCGCCTGCGCGAATCCTGATCGGCCGCAGATTTGGGAACGCATTCAGCGTGGCAGCTGACAGGCGCTGGCTGCCGATCCAGCGCACGGGTCTAAGCCCCGCATCGCGCGTCATGATCAGGTCGCCCCCGCCCAGGACCTGGACGGCAACCTGGCCCTGATCGGTCATGATCTGCGTATCGCGGGCAAAACAGACTACAAGCGCACCCAAATCGTCGTGCGGGTACGCGTTGTTGTTGCTGGTGATGCCCTGAATCGTCAGGTCGGTGTCAGCGGGCGGTGGATCCCCGATGAAAATCAGGTAATACCCGTTCTCGCCCGTGCCGATAGTGTTATTTCCGTTGAGATCGACATCAATCACACCAATCTGGTAGGACTGCGTTCCATCGGTGACGCCGAAGACATAGTCAATGATCGTCGGACGTGCCGTGCCCGCGACCTCGGTGGACTGCTGACCAGTCGCGCCAATCCGTTCGTTAGGCGAAACCTCTTCGTTGGTCGGATCGCCATTGTAATTCGTCGCAGTATCGCTTTGTTCGCGGACCGTGTGGGTGAACTGCGATCCGGTCCATCGGAATGTCTGGCCGACACCGGGTCCTGCCACGAAATCGAACGCAGCACCATTCACAGTCGTCTGCGTTCCAAAAATTGTCTGACGATATGAAAACCATCTGGGCATGCTGCATCCTGCAAATTAGCCGCGCGCCCGGAACCATATCCTGTCTTGCGTAAAACTCAATCTTCAGTTCGCGCAGATACACCCAATTGAGCGGGGGCAGCGAAACGGTCGGAGCGTGGCGATCGAGACACATAGCAAGAGTCCCTGCCTGACCAGAGCCGGGCTCCGGTCAGGCAGGCCCGTTGGTGCCTAGAAGTGGATCGCGCGGCCATAGGCGTCCAGGACCGCCTCGTGCATCATCTCGGACAGGGTCGGGTGCGGGAAGACGGTTTCCATCAATTCGGCCTCGGTCGTTTCCAGCGTGCGACCGACGATGTAGCCCTGGATCAGTTCGGTCACCTCGGCACCGATCATGTGGGCGCCCAGAAGCTCGCCGGTCTTGGCGTCGAAGACGGTCTTGATGAAGCCCTCGGGTTCGCCAAGCGCGATGGCCTTGCCATTGCCGATGAAGGGGAACTTGCCGACCTTGATGTCGTAGCCCTGTTCCTTGGCCTTGGCCTCGGTCAGCCCGACCGAGGCGACCTGCGGCTGGCAGTAGGTGCAGCCCGCGATGCTGGACGGCTTGACCGGGTGCGGATGGCCGCCATTGATCAGTTCGGCGATCATCACGCCCTCGTGGCTGGCCTTGTGCGCAAGCCAGGGCGCGCCCGCCACGTCGCCGATGGCATAGACGCCCTCGACCCCGGTGCGGCAATATTCGTCGGTGACGATATGGGTGCGATCCACCTTGATGCCGGCCTCTTCGAGGCCTAGCCCCTCGGTATTGCCGACGATGCCGACGGCCGAGATCACGGTGTCGAATTCCATCGTGTCGGTCTTGCCCGCCTTTTCGATATGGGCAGTGACCTTGTCGCCCTTGCGGTCCAGCTTCTTGACCGACGCCTTCTCGATGATCTTCATGCCTTGTTTTTCGAAGGCTTTCTTGGCGAAGGCCGACACCTCGGCATCCTCGACCGGCAGGACGCGGTCCATCACCTCGACCACGGTGGTATCGGCGCCCAGCGTGTTGAAGAAGCTCGCGAATTCGATGCCGATGGCGCCCGATCCGATGACCAGCAGCCTTTTCGGCATATGCGGCGGCTTCAGTGCATGCTTGTAGTTCCAGACCAGCTTACCGTCGGGTTCCAGCCCCGGCAATTCGCGGGCCCGCGCGCCGGTGGCGATGACGATGGATTTCGCCGTTACCTCTTCGGTGCCCTTGTCGGTCTTGACAGTGACCTTGCCCTTGCCCGACAGGGTCGCCGCGCCCATGATGGTGGTCACCTTGTTCTTCTTGAACAGATGACCGATGCCGCCCGACAACTGCTTGGCGACCCCCCGCGACCTGTCCACGACCTTGTCCAGATCATAGCCGATCTTGTCGGCGGACAGGCCGAAATCCTTGGCCCGTTCCATCAGGTGAAAGACCTCGGCCGAGCGCAGCAGGGCCTTGGTGGGGATGCAGCCCCAGTTCAGGCAGATGCCGCCCAGGTGTTCGCGTTCGATGCAGGCCACTTTCAGGCCAAGCTGCGCCCCGCGGATCGCGGCGACATATCCGCCAGGCCCCGCGCCAATCACCACCATGTCGAAATTCTGGGCCATCGCGTCCCCCGCTTGCTGAAGATAGTTCAGCGTTAAACCATTTGACCGGGGTCAGCAAGCAGGGGGCGGAGGGCGCAGATCAGCCTTGCGCGGCAGGTCTTTCGGCGTCGTCAGGGGATTGTGCGTCGTCCAGCGCGGCCTCGACCGCAAGGACGGTCGCGCTGGGGGTGATGACGGCATAATTGCCCTGATCGGCGGTGGGCAGCGCGGCGCGACGCGTCATCCGCCAGCCGGCATATACGCTGAGGGCGGCCATCAGCACGCCCATATAGACCCAGAACCCGTCCGGGCCGATCAGCCCCATCAGCCAGCCGGTGATCAGCGGCCCGGCCATCGAGCCGAGCCCGTTTATGAACAGCAGCCCCGCCGAGGCGGCCGCCATGTCGGACTGGTCCAGATAATCGTTGGTATAGGCCAGAAGCAGGCCATAGACCGGGTTGGCGACGCCGCCGATCAGCGCGCCCGCGACCGTCAGCCACATGATGCCAGGCTGCAGCGCCACGGTCGCCACGACGACCAGCGTGCCTATGACGGACAGCGCCAGCACCAGCTTGCGCCGGTCCATGCGGTCCGACAGCCAGCCGATCGGAAATTGCAGCAGCAGCCCGCCCGCATAGATCGCCGCGACGAAGATCGAGATGTCGCGGACCGACAATCCCTTGGCCGACCCCCAGACCGAGGACATGCCGAACATCGCCGAAAAGACGCCGCCCATCAGGAAGATGCCGATGCAGCCCAGCGGCGAGGCACGATAGAGACGCCCGAAGGACATCCGCTTGATCGTCTCGAACGCGGGCGCGGGCTGGGCCGACAGCAGGATCGGGGTGAAGGACAGCGACACCAGAACCGACGGAATGATGAACAGCAGAAAGCCCGCCGGATCGCCGGTGTTCAGCAGAAGCTGCGCGATGATGATGCCCAGCATCTGCACGATCATGTAGGCGGCCAGCGCCTGCCCGCGCGTCTTGTTGGTGGCACTGGCGTTCAGCCAGCTTTCCGCGGTGATATAGACGCCGCAGAACGAGAACCCGATCAGGAACCGCATCACCGACCAGAAGATCCAGTCGGGCGCCACCGCATACAACACCAGCACCGCCGAGATCAGCGACCCCAGCGCGGCGAACACGCGCACATGGCCGACGCTTTGGATCATCCGCGGCGCGACGAGGCTGCCCAGCAGGAAGCCCCCGAAATAGGCCGCCATCACGACCGACATCTGCGACGTCGGGATCCCCTCGATCCCGCCGCGAATCCCCAGCAGCGTGCCCTGCATCCCGTTGCCGACCATCAGCAACAGAATCCCCAAAAGCAGCGGCCAAGAGCTGCGCATCACCGAAGACATTCGGCACCCCATTCCATCAAGATTTGACTGATCAGTCAGTTTGTCTGCCACTACGTCCGGCAGCGTGCGGATGCCAGCCGGAATCCGCCGTCAGGGTATCAGAAGCGACGCATCGCCGTAACTGAAGAAGCGGTATTGTTCCGCAACGGCATGTGCATAGATCCGTTCGATATTTTCCGATCCCATCAGTGCCGAGACCAGCATCAGCAGCGTCGATTTCGGCAGATGGAAATTGGTCATCAGCCCGTCGGTCACCCGGAATTGATGGCCGGGATAGATGAAGATGTCGGTGGTCCCCTCAAACGGGCGCATCGTTCCGTCGGCGTCCGCCGCCGATTCGATCAGTCGCAGCGCGGTGGTCCCCACCGGGATCACCCGCCGCCCCTGCGCGCGGGCGGCGTTGATGCGTGCGGCGGCGTCCGGCGTCACCTCGCCCCATTCCGCGTGCATCCGGTGCGTCGTCACATCCTCGACCTTGACAGGCAGGAAGGTGCCGGCGCCGACATGCAGCGTGACATGCACGAATTCGACGCCCCGCGCAGCCAGCGCCTGCAACAGCGACGCATCGAAATGCAGGCTGGCGGTGGGCGCGGCCACGGCCCCCTGCCGGTTCGCCCAGACGGTCTGGTAATCGTGGCGGTCCTGCGCGTCGGGCGCGCGCAGGCTGGCGATATAGGGCGGCAACGGCATCGCGCCGACGGCGTTCAGCGCCGCATCGAACGCCTCGCCCGTCGCATCGAATCGCAATCGCAGCCCGCCCTCGTCGATCCGGGTCACCTCGGCCGACAGCGCATCGCCGAAGCGGATCACCTCGCCCTCGCGCAGCTTGCGCAGCGGCTTGGCCAGGGCCTGCCAGCCATCGGCGGCGGGTTCCAGCAGCGTGACCTCGACCCTGGCGACCGCCTCGCCCTGCCCCGTCTGACGGGTTCGCGTGCCGGTCAGCCGCGCCGGGATCACCCGTGTGTCGTTCAGCACCAGCAGATCGCCCGCACGCAGGATCTGCGGCAGGTCGCTGACACGCCGATCCGCGATCGCGCCGCCTTCGGCCAGCAGCAGACGCGCGGAACTGCGCGGCCGCGCCGGGCGGGTGGCGATCAGATGCTCGGGCAGGTGGAAATCGAAATCGGACAGTTTCATGGCCCGGGCTTCTGCGCCCGCGCGCGCGGCAGGTCAAGCGACACTCGTCAAGCGACACTCGCCCGCATGTGATTCCCAATCGAAAACCTTGGTCTTTACTTATCTGACAAATTCGCTAGGGTCCGCCCAGTTCCGGAGGCCTCATGATCGTCTGCCACTGCACCCAGATTTCCGACCACGAGATCCGCGCCGCCATCGAGTGGATGCGCGCGTCGGACCCGCACACGATCATCACCCCCGGAAAGATCTATCACGCCCTTGGAAAGTCAGCAGATTGTGGCGGCTGCATGCCGCTGTTTCTGGACACCATGCGCGGTTGCGATAGTCTGGGAGTAGCCCCACCGATCTTGCGGGCGAAATCAGGTTATACGAAAGGCAACCGGAATGAAGGGCGACGCAAAGGTCATCGAATATCTCAACGCGGCACTACGCTCTGAACTGACGGCGGTCAGCCAGTACTGGCTGCATTACCGCCTGCAGGAAGACTGGGGCTATGGCCACGTGGCCGACAAGTCGCGGGCCGAATCCATCGAAGAGATGAACCATGCCGACCGGCTGATCCAGCGAATCATTTTCCTGGAAGGTCATCCGAACCTGCAGAAGCTGGATCCGCTGCGGATCGGCCAGAATCTCAAGGAAACGCTGGAAGCCGATCTGGCCGGTGAGCATGATGCGCGGACCTTGTATGTCGAGGCGCGCGACCACTGCGACAAGGTCGGCGATTATGTCAGCAAGAACCTGTTCGAGGATCTGATCGCGGACGAGGAAGGCCATATCGACTTCCTGGAAACCCAGCTGGAACTGCACGACACGATCGGCGCCCAGCAATACGGCCAGCTGAACGCCAAGCCGGCCAGCGAAGCGGAATAGGCCCGGCATTTGCGTGTCCCGCCCCTGCCGACTGGCAGATCTGGCACGGGCGGGACACGCTGCCTGATTTGCGGGGCGGCGCCTCTGACCGCCCGCATGGGAACCGTTAACGCGGAACGGTTAACGAAGGCTTAACGCCGTCTTCTTCTTTTCAGAAAGATCCTCCGGGGCGGTCCCGGCACGGGACGGGGGCGAACCGCCCCCTTCACAGCGCCAAACCGTGACCGGCATCCCCCGACCCCGATGACCGCAGCCAGCGATGCGCCAAGCCGTGCAACTCGTCATAATGGCCGATCAGCGCGTCGGGGGCCAGCCGCGCGATCGCCTCGCCCTCGGGGCCGAAGGACACCAGTGCCACCCGAACCCCGGCGGCATGGCCGGTGCGACGATCGGTTTCCGTGTCCCCCAGCAGAAAGGACTGACCGACCTGCCCGCCGGCCGCCTCGACCGCCGCCCGGTAGGGGCGCGGATCGGGCTTGCGAACCGGCAGCGTGTCGGCCCCGATCAGCGCGTGAAACACGCCCGCGATGCCCAGCTCGGCCAGCAGTGTTCGGGCCAGCGCCTCGGGCTTGTTGGTGCAGACGGCAAGCCGGAACCCGTCGTCCTGCAGCCGGTCCAGCGCCGCCGCGACCCCGGGATACAGCCGCGTGTGGACGGCGATGTTGCGACCGTAGTGATCCAGAAGCCGGGGATAATCCTCATCCTCGGCCGCGGGCGGTAACAGCGTGTCGCTGCCGATCCGCCCGTATCCCGCCCGCAACATCGCGCGGCCGCCGTGAAAGGCGATCAGCGCGTCCGCCACCGGGTCCAGCAGCGCGCCAAGGCCGCGCGCCTCGAAACAGGCATTCGCCGCGGCGACCAGATCGCCCGAGGTATCGGCCAGCGTGCCGTCCAGATCGAAGACCACCGTTCCCGTCATGCGCCATCCTGCCTTGCGAAATGTTCCGTAAACAAAGGTGAACGCGCCCGGGCCGACAGGGCCTTTCCAGCGCGCCGTGCCCGGACTAGAACGCTTTGCAAGCAAAATGAACAGGTAATGAGGGCAGAGATGGCGGATGTTCCGATAGCGGTGGTGATCCTGGCGGCGGGTCAGGGCAGCCGGATGCAGTCGGATCTGCCGAAGGTGCTGCACCGTCTGGGCGGCGTGCCGCTGATCGGTCACGCGCTTGCGGGCGCGCGCAGCCTTGATCCGGAACAGGTCATCGTCGTCGCGGGCCATGGCGCCGATCTGGTGCAGGGGGCGGTGGCGAGGCTGGATCCCGATGCGCGGATCGTGCTGCAGCGCGAACAACTTGGCACCGGCCACGCGGTGCGCCAGTCCCTGCCCGAGATGGAAGGGTTCGAAGGCAAGGTCGTCGTGCTTTACGGCGACACGCCCTTTATCGGCGCCGACACGCTGGCCGCGCTGGCCAGCCACCCCGCCGATCTGGTGGTGCTGGGCTTCGAGGCCGAGGATCCGGGCCGCTATGGCCGGCTGGTGGTCGGCGCGCGCGGGCTGGAACGGATCGTCGAATACAAGGACGCGGACGCAGCCACCCGGCAGATCGCCTTGTGCAACAGCGGTGTGATGGCGCTGGACGCCGCGCGGCTGCGGCAACTGATCGGGCGGCTGGGCAACGACAACGCGGCGGGCGAATACTATCTGACCGACCTGGTCGCGCTGGCCCGTGCCGAGGGACTGCGCGCCGATGTCGTGACCTGCGACGAGGAAGAGACGCTGGGCATCAATACCCGCGCCGAACTGGCCGCCGCCGAGGCCGCGTTCCAGGCCCGCGCCCGCGCCGAAGCCCTGGAGAACGGCGTCACGCTGAGCGATCCGGGCACGGTCTGGTTCGCGCTGGACACCTGTATCGGGCGCGATGCGATCATCGGCCAGAATGTCGTCTTCGGACCGGGCGTGACGATCGAATCCGGCGCCGAGATCCTGCCCTTCTGCCATCTCGAAGGCTGCCATGTCTCGGCCGGGGCGACGGTCGGGCCGTTTGCGCGGCTGCGTCCGGGGGCCGAGCTGGGCGGGGATGCTCATGTCGGCAATTTCGTCGAGATCAAGAACGCGGTGCTGGAAGAGGGCGTCAAGGTCGGCCACCTGACCTATCTGGGCGACGCGCATGTGGGCGAGCACAGCAATATCGGCGCGGGCACGATCACCTGCAATTACGACGGCGTCGGCAAGCACCGCACCGAGATCGGTCCCCGCGCCTTCATCGGCAGCGACACGATGCTGGTCGCGCCGGTGCGTGTCGGCGCCGAGGCGCTGACCGGATCGGGATCGGTGATCACCCAGGACGTGCCGGACGGGGCGCTGGCGGTGGCGCGGGCGCGACAGGCCAACAAGCCCGGCCTTGCGGTGCGGTTGATGGCCAGCCTGCGCGCCGCGAAGGAGAAGAGATAATGTGCGGCATCATCGGCATTCTGGGAAAGCACGAGGTCTCGCCGCAGTTGGTCGATGCGCTGCGGCGGCTGGAATATCGCGGCTATGACAGCGCCGGCGTCGCGACCGTGGACGCGGGCGGCCGGCTGGACCGCCGCCGCGCGGTCGGCAAGCTGATCAACCTGTCCGACCGACTGGTGCACGAGCCGCTGCGCGGTCACGCCGGGATCGGCCACACGCGATGGGCCACCCATGGTGCCGCGACCGAAGCGAACGCGCATCCGCACCGGCACGGGCCGGTCGCGGTCGTCCATAACGGCATCATCGAGAATTTCCGCGAATTGCGGGACGAGCTGATCGCCGCCGGCATTCAGCCGCAATCGCAGACCGATACCGAGACCGTGGCCCTGATGACCGGCCGGCACATGGAACAGGGCCTGTCCCCGGTCGAGGCCGCACGCGCGACGCTGGCCAGGCTGCGCGGCGCCTTCGCGCTGGCCTTCCTGTTCCAGGGCGAGACCGACCTGATGGTCGTCGCCCGCAAGGGCAGCCCGCTGGCCATCGGCCATGGCGCGGGCGAGATGTTCGTCGGCTCGGACGCGGTGGCGCTGGCCCCCTTTACCGACCGCATCACCTATCTTGAGGACGGCGACCACGCCGTGCTGACCCGCGCCGGGGCGCAGGTGTTCGACGGCGACGGCAGCCCGGTCGCCCGCCGCGAGACCCGCATCGACGTGGGCGCGACCGCGATCGACAAGGGCGGCTACCGCCATTTCATGGCTAAGGAGATCGCCGAGCAGCCGGTGGTGATCGGCGATGTGTTGAACCACTATGTCAAGGGCGACCGGATCGTGCTGCCCGACGGGCTTGATTTCGCGGGCGTCGACCGTATCGCGCTGGTCGGCTGCGGCACCGCGCATCTGGCCGGACATGTGGCGCGATACTGGTTCGAGCAGCTGGCCGGACTGCCCTGCGACATCGACGTGGCGTCCGAGTTCCGCTATCGCGAGCCGCCCTTGTCGGCGCAAAGCTGGTTCGTCGCGATCAGCCAGTCGGGCGAGACCGCCGACACGCTGGCCGCGCTGCATTACGCGCGCGACCATGTCGCGCGGACGGTCGGGCTGGTGAATGTCGGCACCTCGGCGATCGCCCGCGACAGCGATATCGCGCTGCCGACGCTGGCCGGGATCGAGGTCAGCGTCGCGTCGTCGAAGGCGTTTACCTGCCAGTTGACGGTTCTGGCGATCCTGGCGCTGAAGGCCGCCCATGACCGGGGCCGGATCGGCGATGCGGACCTGGCCCGGCACCTGGCCGACCTGCGCCGCATCCCCGGCCTTATGCAACAGGCGCTGGACCTGTCGGATGATTGCCGGGTGCTGTCCGAATGGCTGTCCCAGGCACAGGACGTGCTGTATCTGGGACGCGGCGCCCTGTTCCCGGTGGCGCTGGAAGGCGCGCTGAAGCTGAAGGAGCTAAGCTATATCCACGCCGAGGGCTATGCCTCGGGCGAGCTGAAGCACGGCCCCATCGCGCTGATCGACCGCGACGTGCCGGTGATCGTGCTGGCCCCGCATGACGCGCTGTTCGAAAAGACCGTCTCGAACATGCAGGAGGTGATGGCCCGGCATGGCCAGATCCTGCTGCTGTCGGACCGCGCCGGGATCGCGGCTGCGGGTGACGGCCCCCACGCGACGCTGTGCCTGCCCGAAGGCGGCGGGATCTTTCAGCCGATCCTGTATGCCATCCCGATGCAGTATCTGGCCTATCACAGCGCCGTCGCGAAAGGCACCGACGTCGATCAACCCAGAAACCTTGCAAAATCCGTGACGGTCGAATGAACCGGGACGGTCGTCCCGGCGGGATCCTGAACCTTGCCCGATGATGCCGCTTTTCGTCGCCCCGCCGCGCGGCTAACCTGCGCGCCGCAGATGCTGGACCAAGGAGCCCGCCCATGCTGACCATTCACGGCGTCACCCGATCGCGCGCGTCACGGATCATCTGGCTGTGCCACGAGATCGGGCTGCCGTTCCGCCAGATCCCGGTGATCCAGGCCTATCGCCTGCCCGACCCGATGGCTGCGGATGCGCCGCTGAACACGCGGTCGTCTGCATTCCTGCGGCTGTCGCCGGCGGGTGCGATCCCGGTGATCGAGGATGACGGGCTGCGACTGAGCGAGTCGATGGCCTGCACCCTGTATCTGGCGCGCAAATATGGCCAGCCCTTCGGCCCCGCCGACGCGGCCGAAGACGCGCTGATGATGCAGTGGAGCTTCTACGCCGCGGCGACGATCGAGACCGATGCCCTGACGCTGCTGTTCCTGCATGCGCCCGGCCGGACCCCGTCGGCCAACGAGGCCGCCGCCGTCGAGGTGGCCGCCGAACGCCTGATCCGTCCGCTGAGCGTGGTCGAGGATCACCTGACCACGCAGGGGAACATGGTGGGGCGGCGATTTACCGTCGCCGACATCAACATGGCCGAGGTGCTGCGCTATGCGCAGGGCTACCGGCCATTGCTGGACCGGTTTCCCGCGATCCGGGCATGGCTGGAGGATTGCCAGTCACGCCCCGCCTTCCGCAAGATGTGGGAAGCGCGGCTGGCCGAACCGGAATAGAGGCAGGCCGGGCCGACGCTAGGGGATGTGGACATATCTGCGGTCCACCACAAACCCTTGCCGCCGCGGCCTTCGCCATGAGATAGTGCCACCAAAGCGATACAAAGAAAACGAGCAGCCCATGGCCGACGATCTTCTTTCCGCCGCCGACGCCGGTGCAGACAGCTATTCCGCCTCGTCGATCGAGGTTCTGGAAGGGCTGGAACCTGTCCGCAAGCGGCCCGGCATGTATATCGGCGGCACCGATGAACGGGCGCTGCATCATCTGGTCGCCGAAATCCTCGACAACTCGATGGACGAGGCCGTGGCCGGTCACGCCAGCCGCATCGAGGTCGAACTGCTGGCCGATTTCAGCGTCGTCGTGCGCGACAACGGGCGCGGCATTCCGATCGACCCGCATCCGAAATTTCCCAGCAAGTCCGCGCTTGAGGTGATCCTGTGCACGTTGCATGCGGGGGGCAAGTTCTCGGGCGATGCCTATGCCACTTCGGGCGGCCTGCACGGCGTCGGCGCGTCAGTCGTCAATGCGCTGTCGGACAGCCTTGTCGTGCAGGTGGCGCGCAACAAGGAATTGTTCGAACAGCGATTTTCGCGCGGTGTGCCCGAAGGCCCGGTCGCCAGGATCGGCGCGGCGCCGAACCGGCGCGGCACCACCGTCACCTTCCACGCCGATGAAGAGATCTTCGGCCATCACCGCTTCAAGCCCGCGCGGCTGATGAAGATGGTGAAATCCAAGGCCTATCTGTTTTCGGGCGTCGAGATCCGCTGGAAATCCAAGATCGACGACGGCGAGACGCCCGTCGAGGCGGTATTTCATTTTCCCGGCGGGCTTGCCGACTATCTGTCGGAAACGCTGAACGGCGCCAGCAGCTATGCCGACCGCCCCTTCGCCGGAACGGTCGATTTCAAGCGCTTCAACGTGCCGGGCAAGGTCGATTGGGCGATCAACTGGACGCCGTCGCGCGACGGGTTCATCCAGTCCTATTGCAATACCGTGCCGACGCCCGAGGGCGGCACCCACGAGGCGGGGTTTTGGGCAGCGATCCTGAAGGGCGTGCGCGCCTATGGCGAACGTGTCAGCAACAAGAAGGCGGCGCAGATCACCCGCGAGGATCTGCTGACCGGCGGCTGCGCGCTGGTATCGTGCTTTATCCGCGAGCCGGAATTCGTCGGCCAGACCAAGGACCGGCTGGCCACCAGCGAGGCCGCGCGGCTGGTCGAAAATGCGGTGCGCGACCATTTCGACAACTGGCTGGCCTCGGACACGAAATCGGCCGGGGCGATTCTTGATTTTCTGGTCCTGCGGGCCGAGGAACGTCTGCGCCGCCGCCAGGAAAAGGAAACCGCCCGCAAGACCGCGACCAAGAAGCTGCGCCTGCCGGGCAAGCTGGTCGATTGCAGCGCCACCAACCGCGACGGCACCGAACTGTTCATCGTCGAGGGCGACAGCGCGGGCGGGTCGGCCAAGGCCGCGCGGGAACGCCAGACGCAGGCGCTGCTGCCGCTGCGCGGCAAGATCCTGAACGTGCTGGGCGCGGCAAGTTCGAAACTGGGCCAGAACCAGGAGATCAACGATCTGTGCCAGGCGCTTGGCGTCGGAATGGGATCGCGCTTCAACATCGACGACCTGCGCTATGACAAGGTCATCATCATGACCGACGCGGATGTGGACGGTGCCCATATCGCGTCGCTCTTGATGACGTTCTTCTTCAGCCAGATGCGGCCGATGATCGACAAGGGGCATCTGTATCTGGCCTGCCCGCCCCTTTACCGCCTGACGCAGGGCGCGCATCGCGTCTATGTCGCCGACGACGCCGAAAAGGACCGGCTGCTGGCGAAAGGTCTGGGCGGCAAGGGCAAGGTGGACATGCAGCGATTCAAGGGTCTGGGCGAGATGGACGCCAAGGACCTGAAGGAAACCACCATGAACCCGAAGACGCGCAAGCTGATCCGGGTCAGCATCGACGACGACGAGGGCGGCGAAACCGGTGATCTGGTCGAACGGCTGATGGGCAAGAAACCGGAACTGCGATTCGAGTATATCCAGGAAAACGCCCGGTTCGTGGAAGAACTGGACGTGTGAAACGGTGAGCGGAGATGATGCAGTCGATTGTCTCCGCCATCATCGAACATCAACTGCCGATCATTCTGTGCTGCTTTGTGGCTGGGCTTCTTGGCATGGCTGTGGTCATGCGCCACAGCCGTCACAGCCGCTGGTGGCGCATCGCGGATCTGGTCTGGGTCGCGCTTGGTGGCCTGGGTGTGGTCACCGCGCTGCTGGCCGGTGTCTATGCCGATGACAGCAACCGGCTGAAGCGGCAAATCGACCTGAGCTTTTCGGCATCCGACAGCTTTGATCGAGATGCGGCGCGCTTTCGTTTGCGATATTGCGCGGCCGTGCCCGCCCCGGCCGTCCTGATCCTGTGTGACAAGGTCGAGTTCCTGTCGGCCTCGACCGCGATCAACGCCGATCTGCCGTTTTTCGCGGATGTCGCCCATGCCAGCGCACCGCTGCGAGCGTTGCGCCCCCTGATCGGAGAACCGATGCATCCGGACGGCGAAGCCCGGGCGGATTATGCCGACAAGCTGGCCCGCGTGCAGCAGTTCGACATGGCAAAGCTGGTTGCCTTTGAACCACTTGATGCGGAGGTCGTCATGGCGATCAAGATCGCTGAAATCGCAACGCCAGAGATCGCCGCAGATTTCCGGGTTCTGGCCCTGACATATCGCGATCTGATCGAATCGCTAAGGCGCGTGAAGGCCGACTGGGAATTCCTGCAAAGCAATTCGCTGTTCGTGCTGTTTCAGGTGCTGGCACTGTCGCTGATTGCCATTGCCGCGCCGTTCCGGCTGGGAAAATCGCTGGTCGAACTGCGCTAGATGGTCACGACCTATTCCTGCAACCCCTCGACATATTCCAGCAGCGCCACCAGACGCGCGGGCGTGGGCGTCGGGATGCCGTCGCCGCTGTCATACATCACCGTCTTGCCGTCCATCAGGTCGCCGAATTGCGGCATCGGCGATTCGCTGCGGCCGGGGGTGAAGCCGTAGATATGGCTCATCACCCGCGCCTTCGGCAGGACGCCGCCATTGTCGCGCGCGATCCGGGTGATGTCCACGGGCCTGGGCGTCATACCCTCGGCCAGCGGGCCGTCGCCCTTGCCGCCGGGGCCATGGCAATCGGCGCACAGCGTCACATAATCCTCAGCCGCGCTGGACGCCTGCGTCTGCGGCGCGCAGGCGGCGATCAGCCCCGCCAGCGTCACACCGGCCAAACCTGCACAGAATAACGGTTTCATCGCTGCCACCTTGTATTGCCTGTGCCCAAGCTTGCATCGCCAGCAAGCCTCAGGCAAGCCTTTCGTCAAGCCGGATCACCCGGTCCATCCGCGCGGCAAGATCGTGGTTATGCGTCGCGATCAGCGCCGACAGTCCGGTATCGCGCACCAGATCCATCAGCACGCCGAAGACCCGGTCCGAGGTTTCGGGGTCCAGATTGCCGGTCGGCTCGTCCGCCAGCAGCAGGGCCGGGCTGTTGGCCAGCGCCCGGCAGAACGCCACCCGCTGCTGTTCGCCGCCCGACAGTTCCGCCGGGCGGTGATCGGCGCGCGGGCCAAGCCCCACACGGTCCAGCAAGTCGGCGGCCCGCAGCCGGGCTTGCCGTGCCGGAACCGCATTCGCCAGTTGCGGCAGAACGATATTCTCGGCCGCGGTGAATTCGGGCAGCAGGTGGTGGAACTGATAGACAAAGCCCAGCTCGCGGCGCCGCGCCTGGGTTCGCGCCTTGTCCCCCAGTCCGGTCATGTCCCGCCCGTTCAGCAGGACCCGCCCCGAATCCGGCGTGTCCAGAAGCCCCGCGATATGCAGCAGCGTGGATTTTCCCGCCCCCGAGGGCGCGACCAGCGCCACGACCTCGCCGCGCGCCACGGTCAGGTCCAGCCCGTGCAGCACCTCGACCGGCGCGGGGCCGTTCTTGCCATAGGTCTTGCCGACCGCTTCCAGACGCAGAACCTCGTTACTCATAGCGCAGCGCCTCGACCGGGTTCATGCGCGCGGCACGGCGCGCGGGAAAGATCGTCACGATGAAGGACAGCCCCAGCGACAGCGCCACGGCCCGGAAGATGTCCCATGCCCGCAGTTCCGCCGGCAGCCGATAGATGCCGCGCACCTCGGGTTGCCAAGCCCCGCCCCCGGTCAGCGCATTGATGCCCGCCATGATGTGATCCACGTTCAGCGCCAGCAGCACACCAAGGATCACCCCGACGACGGTCCCGATGACGCCGGTGAACGCCCCGCACAGGAAGAACACTCGCAGCACCGCGCCCTGGGTCAGGCCCATCGTGCGCAGGATGCCGATATCGCGGCCCTTGTTCTTGACCAGCATGATCAGCCCCGAGGTGATGTTCATCGACGCGATCAGCACCAGCACCGACAGGATCACGAACATCACGTCGTCTTCCATGTCCAGCGCGGACAGGAAGGATCCCGAGGCGTCGCGCCAGCTCCAGACCTGGGCGCCCTCGCCCGCGGCGCGAAGCAGCGGCAGAGTCCAGTCATCGACACTTTCGGGATCGTCCACGAAGACCTCGATCTCGTCAGCGACGCCTTCGCGGTTGAAATAGCTTTGCGCCTCGGACATCGGCATGTAGATGCGCGTACGGTCGATGTCATAGCGACCGGCGCTGAAGACATAAACCACCTCGTAGGCGTTGACGCGCGGCGTCGTGCCGAAGGCGGTGCGCGCGCCCTCGGGGGCGATCAACCTGACCTTGTCACCGATCCGCAGGTTCAGTTCGCGCGCGATCCCGGCGCCGATGGCGACGCCGTTGTCGAAATCCGCGATGTCTCCGGTGGCCGTGATCGGATCCACGATCCGAGGCATTTTCTTGAGATTTTCGGCAGTTATCCCGTAAACTTCAGCGACGTTTGAATTGTCGTTGGCGGTCGCCATGACCTGCCCACGGATGACCGGCGCGGTCCGTTCGACCCCGGGGATCTGCGCCAGCCTGGCCGCCATCTGATCGTAATCCGCGATCCGGCCCGGCACGACATAGACATCGTCGGTGAACTCGTTCTCGACCCGCTGCGGCGCCATGTAGACGGTGGTATGCGCGTTGGCACCCAGGATCGTGTCCACGAACTCGGCGCGGAAGCCCGCGCGCACCGACAGCGTTGCGATCAGCGCCATCACCCCCAGGGCGATCCCGATCAGGCTGATCCAGGTCATCACGCTGACCCCGCCCTCGGCCCGTCTTGCGCGCAGATAGCGCCAGGCGATCATGAATTCGTATCGAGAGAAAGGCGCGGGGCTGGACATGCGTGAACCTTGCGAAAATCGCGCAGACCCTGACCCCGCGCGCCGGGAAGTTCAAGCCGACAATGGCGTGAGCGGCGCGTGCCCGCCCCCTTCCCTCGGCGCGCACACGGCGCTAGAACCGGGGCATGGATATTCTGGACAAGATCAAGGCCTACAAGCTGGACGAGATCGCCGCCGCCAAGGCCGCGCGCCCGCTGGCGGATATCGAGGCCGCCGCCCGCGCCGCATCCGCGCCGCGCGGCTTTGCCCGCGCGCTGGACGCCAATGCCGAAACCGGCCCCGCGTTGATCGCCGAGATCAAGAAGGCGAGCCCGTCGAAGGGCCTGATCCGTCCGGATTTCGACCCGCCGGCGCTGGCCCGAGCCTATCAGCAGGGCGGCGCGACGTGCCTGTCGGTTCTGACCGATGGTCCCAGTTTTCAGGGGGCGCCCGAATTTCTTGGCGCCGCCCGCGAGGCTTGCGACCTGCCAGCGCTGCGCAAGGATTTCCTCTATGACACCTATCAGGTCGCCGAAGCGCGCGCGTGGGGCGCCGATTGCATCCTGATCATCATGGCGTCGGTCGATGACACTCAGGCGGCCGAGCTTGAGGATGCCGCGCGGCACTGGGGCATGGACGCGCTGATCGAGGTTCACGACGCCGCCGAGCTGGACCGTGCGCTGCGCCTGAAATCGCCGATGATCGGCATAAACAACCGCAATCTCAAGACGTTCGACGTCACTCTTGATGTCACGCGCGAGCTGGCGCCGCGCATTCCGGCAGATCGCCGGATCGTGTGCGAAAGCGGGCTGTTCAGCCCCGATGACCTGGCAGCGATGATGCATGTCGGGGCGCGCCGTTTCCTGATCGGCGAAAGCCTGATGCGGCAGTCCGACGTGGCCACCGCAACGCGCCGCATCCTGGATGTCGCCCCGGCGGGGGCAGCATGAGCCTGACCCATTTCGACAGCGCCGGTCAGGCACATATGGTCGATGTCTCGACCAAGGATGTGACGACGCGCGAAGCCACCGCTGAAGGCTGTGTCCTGATGACGGCAGACACCCTTGCGCTGGCGCAGGGCGGCGCGGCCAAGGGCGATGTTCTGGGCGTGGCGCGGCTGGCAGGGATCATGGCGGCCAAGCGGACCTCGGACCTGATCCCGCTGTGCCATCCCCTGCCCTTGTCGCGCGTTGCACTGGACCTGACGCCGGATGACGAACTGCCGGGAATTCGCGTGACCGCAACGGTGCGCACGACCGGCCGAACTGGCGTCGAGATGGAGGCCCTGACCGCCGTTTCGGTGGCCTGCCTGACGATCTATGACATGCTGAAGGCGGCGCAGAAATCCATGCGCATCGACGCGATCCGGCTGGTGGCGAAAAGCGGCGGGAAATCGGGCGACTACAGGGCAGAGCCATGATTTCGGTCGTCGAGGCCCTTGCCCATGTGCTTGCGCTGGCCGGCTCGCCCCGGCCAGAGACCGTTAGCCTGGATCATGCAGCGGGACGGGCGCTGCTGCAGCCTGCGACTGCAAGACTGACCCAGCCCCCCTTCGATTCCGCGGCGATGGACGGCTATGCGCTGCGATCCGAGGATCTGAACGGCACGTTGACCGTCATCGGCGAGGCCGCGGCAGGGCATCCCTGGTCGGGCAAGGCCGCGCCCGGCACCGCGATCCGCATCTTCACCGGTGCTCCGGTCCCTGCGGGTTATGATCGGGTGATCATGCAGGAAAATGCCCGACGCGAGGGTGATCGCCTGACCGTGACCGAGTGTGGCGAGGCCACTCATATCCGCCCCCGTGGCGGGGATTTCGCCACCGGCGACCAGCTTGCCCCAGGACGGCGGCTGAACGCCGCCGATATCGGCCTGCTGGCCGCGATGAACGTCCCCGAGGTCACGGTTGCCCGCTGTCCTCGTGTCGCGATCCTTGCGGGTGGCGACGAACTGATCCGGCCGGGTCAGACGCCGATGGACGGCCAGATCATCAGTTCCAATGACCTGGCCATCGCGGCACAGGTGGCCGAGGCCGGTGGCATCCCGCAGATCCTGCCCATTGCCCGGGATACGCTGGAAAGTCTGCGTGAGGGGTTTGCCGCCGCGTCGGACGCCGACCTGATCGTGACCATCGGCGGCGCCTCGGTCGGCGATCACGATCTGATCGCCAAGGTCGCGGCCGAATTGGGAATGCAGCGCAGCTTCTACAAGATTGCCATGCGTCCCGGCAAACCGCTGATGGCCGGGAAGATCGCCGACTTGCCAATGCTTGGCCTTCCGGGAAACCCCGTCTCGGCAATGGTTTGCGGAATACTGTTCATGCAACCTCTGATCCGCGCGATGCAAGGGCTTGGCGACGGCATCACGTTGCGGCGCGCACGGCTGGACCGCGATCTTGGTCCCGAAGGGCCGCGCCAGCATTATCTGCGCGCCGGGCTGCGGGACGGCGACGACCTGCCGCTGATCCGGCCTTTCGCGGACCAGGATTCGGCGCGGCTGTCCCTGATGTCGCAGGCAGACGCGTTGCTGGTGCGTCCTGCTGCGGACCCGGCACGCGCTGCGGGCGACATCGTGACATACCTGCCGCTGCCACGTCAGGCTTAACCGTTTCTTCACCCCGTTTTGTTCTGCTGATTGACGCGATTCGCGATGCAGGCTAGAACATTAACGGAACATGTGGTGAGGACAAACCGATGCTGACCAAGAAGCAGATTCAGCTGCTTGAATTCATCCACAAGCGGATGGCGCGCGACGGCGTCCCCCCCTCGTTCGATGAGATGAAGGATGCGCTGGATCTGCGCTCGAAGTCCGGTATTCATCGGCTGGTCACGGCGCTGGAGGAACGCGGCTTCATCCGCCGCCTGCCGCACCGTGCGCGGGCCCTGGAAATCGTTCGGCTGCCCGATGCGCTGTCCGGTCTTGCGGCGCCCGATCCCAAGCCAAAGGATTCCGAGTATCATGGCGGCGGGTTCCGTCCGCGCGTGATCTCGAACGACCGTCCGGCGCGGCCGCGGGGCGCCGTCAGCATCGTCGACAGCCCGGCGGTTGAACTGCCTCTGATGGGCCGGATCGCGGCTGGCGTTCCGATCGAGGCGATTTCAGAGATTTCGCACCATATCTCGGTGCCCGGCACGATGCTGTCCGGGCGCGATCATCACTATGCGCTGGAAGTCCGGGGCGATTCGATGATCGAGGCCGGGATCAATGACGGCGACGTGGTGGTGATCCGCGAACAGGACATCGCCGACAACGGCGATATCATCGTCGCCCTGATCGAAGGGCACGAGGCAACATTGAAAAGATATCGCCGCAAGGGTGCGATGATCGCGCTGGAGGCCGCCAATCCCGCCTACGAGACCCGCATCCTGCCCGAGGAAAGCGTGCGTATCCAGGGGCGGCTTGTCGGACTTATCCGCAGCTACTGATCGGGTCGCGGCTGGCGGCCAGCCTGCCCGGCGAATACTGCAATTGCCAGTCACGTAAGACTGGCGCGCCGCCTGCGCGCCATGATCGGCCCGCAGTCAACTGCAGCGCAGGACGTTAAGCCGCGACGACCGGGAAGGCGCAGTCTGAGGCGGGACGCACCCAGGTCTGCCGGGATGTCCTCGGGTCACGTTTCGCGGCCTTGGATCAGATATGATCGAAGAAGCCGGGACCGGCCTTGGCCAGCAATTCCTCTGCCAGATCATGCCCCATCGCCGGCCCGTCGGCGATTTCGCCATCGCGCCGACCGCTGATCTCGATCGACCCGTCCGGAAGCAGGATCTGGCCGCGCAGAACCAATCTACCATCAATCAGTTCCGCAAGTGCGCCGATCGGCGTTTCGCATGACCCGTCCAGCCTGGCCAGGAACGCCCGTTCCGCGGCAATGCGCTGGCCGGTCTCGACATCATGGATCGGTCGCAGAAGCGCCGCCGTCATCATGTCATCGTCGCGACGCTCGATGCCGATGGCGCCTTGGGCCACGGCAGGCAGCATTTCGGCAGGATCGATGGCGCTGCGCGCCACATGCAGCATGTCCAGCCGGCGCAATCCCGCCATGGCGAGGAAGGTCGCCACCGCCACGCCATCCTGCAGCTTTTTCAGCCGGGTCTGCACATTGCCGCGGAACTCGACCAGTTTCAGATCGGGCCTGCGATGCGCCAGCTGCGCGCGCCGCCGCAGGCTGGACGAACCGACAACCGCGCCTTCGGGTATCTCGGCGATCGAGGCGACATGCGGGCTGACGAAAGCATCGCGCACGTCTTCGCGCGGCAACAGGCAGTCGATCAGCAGGCCGTCCGGCTGGATCGTCGGCATGTCCTTCATCGAATGCACGGCGATGTCGATCTCGCCCTGGGTCAGCGCCTCTTCGATTTCCTTGGTGAAAAGTCCCTTGCCACCGATTTCCTTCAGGGGCCGGTCGGTCACGCGGTCGCCAGTGGTCTTGATGACCACGACCTCGAACGCCTCGGCAGGCAGGTCGTGGGCGGCCATTAGCCGGGCACGCGTCTCATGCGCCTGCGCCAGCGCCAGGACCGAGCCGCGCGTGCCGATTTTCAGAGGACGGGTGGGATCGGGCATCTGTGTCATGGCCCTGCCATAGCTGGCGGCCGCGTCCTTGACAACGCCTGCCGCCTCGCCTTCATGGGCCGGACAAGGAGGCCCCATGACGAAACTGCTGCTGCGCGCCCTGGCCGGAGAGACCCTGCCGACGCCCCCGATCTGGATGATGCGTCAGGCCGGACGCTATCTGCCCGAATACCGCGCCACCCGCGAGAAGGCCGGCGACTTCCTGTCGCTGTGCTACAATCCCGAGCTGGCCGCCGAGGTGACGTTGCAACCGATCCGGCGTTTCGGCTTTGATGCCGCCATCCTGTTCGCCGACATCCTGCTGGTTCCGCAGGCGCTGGGGGCGGATCTGTGGTTCGTAAAGGGCGAGGGTCCGCGCCTGTCCACCATCACTGATGCGGCCGGTGTCTCGGAACTGAGGCCCGCCGAGGACGTGCACGAGACGCTGTCCCCAATCTACGAAACGGTGCGGATCCTGTCGCGCGAACTGCCCGCAGATGTGCCGCTGATAGGTTTCGCCGGTGCCCCCTGGACAGTCGCGACCTACATGATCGCCGGCCGCGGCACGCCCGATCAGGGCCCCGCGCATCAGTTCAAATCGGCCGACCGCGCCGCGTTTTCCGCGCTGATCGACCGCATCACCGAGGCGACGATCCTGTATCTGTCCGCCCAGATCGATGCGGGCGCCGAGGCCGTGAAGCTGTTCGACAGTTGGGCCGGCAGCCTGGTCGGGCGCGATTTCGATGACTTCTCGGTGGCCCCGGCCCGCAAGATCATCGCGACGCTGAAGGCGCGCCATCCCGGCATCCCGATCATCGCGTTCCCGCGCGAGGCGGGCGAACGCTATGTTGGCTTTGCGCAGGCGACGGGGGCAGACTGCGTGGCGCTGGACAATTCGGTCGGCGCGGAATGGGCGGCCAAGAACGTGCAGACCCAAGGCTGCGTGCAGGGAAATCTTGATCCGCGCCACATGGTCACCGGCGGTCCCGATCTGGTTTCCGAGGCGCAGCGCATCACCCGCGCCCTGCGCGGCGGCCCACATGTCTTCAACCTAGGCCACGGCATCACGCCCGACGCCGATCCCGACAACGTCGCGCGAATGATCGAGGCTGTCCGGACCGCATGATCTGGGTCGCCGCCACCCTGATCGCGGCGCTGGCGCAGACCGCGCGAAACGCCGCGCAGTCCGGTCTGACCGCGCGGATCGGCACGATCGGCGCGACCTCGGTCCGGTTCATCTTCGGGCTGCCCTTCGCGGCGCTGGCCTTGCTGTGCCTGTCGGCCTTTGCCGATCTGCCGCCGATCGCCCTCCGCGCACTTGCGTTCACGGCGCTTGGCGCGGTCGCGCAGATTGCCGCCACGGCATTCATGCTGCTGACCATGCGCGGCCAAAGCTTTGGCATCGCCACCGCCCTGATGAAGACCGAACCCGTGACGCTGGCCATCATTGGCGCGGTCGTGCTGGCCGAACCGCTTGGCCCGGCACGGATGACCGCGATTGCGATGGCAACGCTTGGCGTGGTTCTGAGCAGCGGTGCGAGATGGTCGCGCGCAGGGCTGCGCCCGGTGCTGACCGGGCTGGTGGCAGGCGCGCTGTTCGGTCTGTCCGCGGTCGGTTTCCGCGGCGCCCTGCTGTCGCTGCCGCCCGGCGGCTATGTCGTGCACGCGCTGACGATCCTGGTCCTGACACTGGCGCTGCAATCGGCGGCGATGCTGGTCTGGCTGATCATGGTTGACCGTGCCGCGTTGCGCGGAATCGTCGCGGAATGGCGGGTATCGCTTTCGGCTGGGGCGCTTGGCGCCTTCGCATCGCTGTTCTGGTTCATCGGCTTCGCGCTGACGCCGGCGGCGAATGTGCGGACGCTGGCACTGGTCGAGGTGGTGTTCGCGCAGATCGTCTCGGGGCGGGTGTTTCGTGAACGGACCTCGAAACGGCAACTGGCCGGGATGGCATTGATCGTGGCCGGGGTCGGGTTGCTGCTGGCGGTCGCAACGACCTGATCCCGTCTCACGCGCGCATCAGGTCCATTTCGCCAGCGGCGGCAGACTCATCAGGACCGCATCCGGATCATGCCCTGTCTCAAGCCCGAACCGGGTTCCGCGGTCATAGACAAGGTTGTATTCGGCATAAAGCCCGCGATGCACAAGCTGCGTCTCGCGGTCGGCGTCGTCCCATGGCTGCGACATGCGCGCCTCGGCCAGCGGCAGGAAGGCCGGCAGGAATGCGGCGCCAACGTCGCGTGTGAAAGCGAAATCCGCCTGCCAGTCGCCGCTGTTCAGATCGTCGTAGAAGATCCCGCCGACGCCGCGGGCGCGGCCGCGATGCGGAATGAAGAAATACTCGTCGGCCCATGCCTTGAAGCGATCATAGTAATCGCTGCCATGAGGCGCGCAGGCATCGCGAAGCGTCTGGTGGAAATGGGCCGTATCCTCGGGGTACTCGATGCAGGGGTTAAGGTCCGATCCGCCGCCGAACCACCACGCGCCGGGGGTCCAGAACATCCGTGTATTCATGTGCACGGCAGGCGCGTGCGGGTTCTGCATATGCGCCACGAGGCTGATCCCCGAAGCCCAGAAGCGCGGATCCGTGTCCATGCCCGGCACACCGCGCGCGGCCATCGCCGCCTGGGCCTTGGGGGCCAGCGTGCCATGGACCTCGGACCAGTTGACACCGACCTTCTCGAAGACCCGGCCGCCGCGCATCACCGACATCAGCCCGCCGCCGCCATCCTCGCCGCGCTGCGTCGGCGTTACGACGAAACGGCCGGGCATGCCGGTTCCAGGACCGCGATCCTCCAGCGCCTCGAAGGCCAGCACGATCCGATCGCGAAGTTCCCGAAACCAGCTTGCGGCGTGGCGACGTTGGTCCAGCATTCAAACCTCATCGTGAGTTGCCAAGCGGGCCGCCCGGCAGATAGCATCCCCTGACACGCTTAATGAGACAGGCCATGCCCCGCAACACCACCCTTGCCGTGATCGTCCTGCCGCTGGCACTTGCGGCCTGTGGCACACCACAGGATCGCTGCATCAGCCGCCACACCGGCGAATACCGCACCGTCAGCCGCCTGCTGGCCGAGGTCGAGGGCAACCTGGCGCGCGGCTATGCGTGGGAGGAACGCCAGGTCGTCCGCGACCGTCTGACCCAATGCCGCGACGTTTATCGCGACAAGGACGGGAACGCGCAGGTCAGCTATACACCCTGCTGGCGGGATTATGTCGATACCGAACGCTATCGCGTGCCGATCGATCCGGCGGCCGAACAGCGCAAGCGTGACGGTCTGGCGGCGCGCAAGGCCGCGCTGAGCGATCGGGCCGCCGCCTATGTCCGCGCCTGCAAGACGGCCTTCCCCGAGGATGGGCAATAGCGGCTACAGATCCTGCGCCGTGACCGGGTCGGCAAGGCTGCGCCCGCCATCGACCGTGACGATCTGCCCGGTGATGAAGCGGGCGCCTTCGCTGGCCAGATAATGGACCGCGTCGGCCAGTTCGTCAGCCGACGCGATGCGGCCCAGGGGCGTGCCGTCGATGATCTGCTGACGCATATCGACGTCTTCCTTCAGCGCACATTTCAGTTCGTGCGACATGATGCTGCTGAAACGCACCCCGTTCACCCGGATCCGGTGCGGCGCCAGCGCCAGCGCCAGCCCGCGCGTTGCCTGTTCCTGCGCCGCGCATGCAATGGAATAGCCCAGCATTGCGGGCACCGGGCGCGATGCCGCCAGCGTCGAGACATTCACGATCGATCCTGCCTGCACGATATCGGGTTGGCCTTCGCTTTGCTTGATCATCCGCTTGGCGACCATCTGCGACAGCCGCAACCCGGCGATCATGTTCTGGCGCAGCATTTCTTCCAGAATTCCGGGATCGGTGTCCAGCGGGTCCGATCCCTTCACGAAACGATGCGCGTTCACAAGGATATCGACACGATCATAGGCATCCAGCGTCGCCGACAGCAGGTTGGCCATGACCAGTTTTTCACAGATGTCGCCGGGAAAATCCAGAACCTGGGGATTGTCCTTGCCATGGTCCGATACCACCCGGTCCAGACCTTCCTCGTCCGCGTCGGTGAAGACGACATTCGCGCCGCGTTCGACAAGGTTCTGGGCGACGGCAAGGCCGATGCCCCGGGCCGCACCGGTGACGATGGCGGTCTTGCCCTGAATGGACAGGCTCATTTTCGGCCTCCCTTGCGGTTCGCCGGGCGTCCGGCCCCGCTGGCTTCGATGACCTTGAAGCGATTGTCGCCACCGATCTCTGCGATCTGGGCAAAATGATCGGCAAGCACGTTCTCGTACGGCAGGTGACGGTTCGCGACCATCCACAACCGGCCCGCGCCGGTCAGCAATCGCGCCGCCGACGCAATGAACGCCGCGCCCAGCCTGGGATCGGCATCGCGCCCCAGATGAAACGGCGGGTTCATGATGACCCCGTTCACAGGTTCGGGCAGAGTGAAGTCGCGTGCGTCGGCCCAGTGAAACCTGGCGCGTGGATCGGCGATATTGTCGCGCGCGGATTCCAGCGCATCGTGATCGGCCTCGACAAGATGCACGATCTCGACACCGGAATGGGACAGGGCCTGCGCGGCAAGCCAGCCCCAGCCCGCGCCCAAATCGACCAACCGGGTCGGCAGCCTGTCGGGAAGATGCCTCGCCAGCAGCGCAGAACCCGGATCGACGCCGTCTGCCGAGAAGACACCCGGTCGGGTGACAAAGCCCGGCGCGGCCTGATGTGGTTTCGCGGCCCAGTCCGCAGGCAGCCAGTCGCCCTGGGGCACTGTCACCCGGAAGATCTTGCCATGCGCCTTGCTGTGCACCTCATCGACATCGGCAAGCCTGCGCATTTCCCTAAGCATCGAATCGATGCCATCCGTCTTCTGCCCGTCGATCCACAGCGATGCGCCTGCGGGAAGGCCGCTGGCGGCGTCCGCGATCCACGCACGCGCCTGCGGCTTGGCGCGGGGCAGCACGACGATGGCCGTGTCGAATTCCCCCTCGACCCGCGGCGATACCTGCCAGCCTTGCGCGGACAGCGCCCGGTGATCCGGGAAATGTCCCTGCCGAATCCGCGTCGCGGACGGATCGAGGCCCGCAAGATCGCTGTCGGCGCGTGCGCCGGCGACCAGAACCCTGCCCTCGGGGCTGCCGGCCGGAAAGGCCAGCGCGAATCTTGATCCCGACACGGGCTACTCTTTTTCCATGGTGCATTGCAGCGGGTGCTGCTGGCGGCGCGCAAGTTCCATGACCTGAGCCACCTTGGTTTCTGCAATCTCGTGCGAGAAGACACCGACCACCGCGACACCCTTGCGATGCACGGTCAGCATGATCTCGATCGCTTGCGCATGGGTCATGTTGAAAAGCCGCTCAAGGACATGGACGACGAACTCCATCGGCGTGAAATCATCATTCAGCATCAGCACCTTGTACAGGGGCGGTCGCTGCGGTTTCGTGCGCGGCTTGACGGCCAGTTCGATCTGATCGTCGGGTTTGTCGCTGTCGGTCATCCAATGCGTCATCGCGTCATGTTCCGGCCGTCTTGGGGCCTGCTGGAAGAATTTTCGGGCCGCGACCAGCGCAGCCCGTTCGCGTTGAAATATAGTCGATTCTGCCGTGGATGAAAGCCCCGCAACTGCCGACGGCGACCGCGGACGACACGCAGGCAAAATAAGTCAAATGCAAGGTTTCACGTGCAATATACTCATGCTATTATCGTTTTATCAACGACGGGTGTGCGACAAAAGATACACCTGCACGAGGCAGAGAGACCGCGACAGTGACCCGATTTTCCCTGACAGCCCGGCTGTGGGCCTTTATCATGCTGGCCGTCCTGATGCCGGTCAGCCTTTCGGCGGCACCGTTTGCCGCCTATGTGATGGACGCACGCACCGGTCAACCGATCTACAAGCAAAACGCCGATACTAAGCTTCATCCGGCGTCCCTGACAAAGATGATGACCCTGTATCTGGCGTTCACCGCGATCGAACGCGGCCAGGTGCGTCTGGATTCGAAGTTCCCGGTGTCGTCCAACGCCGCGGCCGAGCCGCCCTCGAAACTGGGCCTCCGGGCCGGGCAGAAGATCGAGCTGCGCTATCTGCTGCGTGCCGCCGCAATCAAGTCGGCCAACGACGCGGCGACGGCGATCGGCGAGGGTCTGGCCGGTTCCGAAACCGCGTTCGCGCAGCAGATGACGGCGATGGCGCGGGCGCTTGGAATGCGCAACACGCAGTTCAAGAACGCGAACGGTCTGACGCAAGAGGGCCATTATTCGACCGCTCATGACATGAGCATTCTGGGACGGCATCTGTTCTACGACTTCCCCCAGTATTACAACCTGTTCTCGCGCCGCTCGGCCGATGCAGGGATCGCCAAGGTCTCATCGACGAACAAGCGTTTCCTTGATGCCTATTCCGGCGCGGACGGGATCAAGACGGGCTATACGCGCGCCGCCGGCTTCAACCTGACCGCCTCGGCGCAGCGCGGCAAGAAAAGGCTGATCGCAACGGTTTTCGGGGGCACCTCGACCGCGCAGCGCAATCAGACAATGGCACAGCTGCTGGATTCGGGCTTCAGCCGTGTCCCGAACCGCGTGCGCGAAACCCGCCCGGCCCCGCCCAAACTGGTTGCGCAGCAGAAGGTCGTGCGTCGTGCGCAGGTCCAGCCGAAACCGGCAGCGACACAACCCCAGACGCAACGTCTGGTCCTGAACTCTTCCGAACCGCCGGCTCCGGCAAGCCGTGGCTCGGCGTCCACGGCTGCGGTTGCGACGCGCGACGCGCTAGCCGCTGCGATGCGCGAAGCGACACAGGCTGCGCCGTCGCCTGCAGCATCGGCCAGCCGCCTTGCTTTGGCGTCCAGCATCCGGCCCAGGCTGCGGCCAGCCGCTCAGGGGGCCGCCGTGGACGAAGCGGTTGCCAGCGCGGTTGCCTCGGCCGCTGAGCCTGCTGCGCAATCAGCAAGCCTTGCCGCACCCGTTCTGCAAGCGTCGATGCGCCCCGCGCGCGCGCCCCGCAGCCGCGAGGCGCAAGGCTCTGCCAGCGTTGCGGCAATCCAGTCCCGCGATGATGGGAAGGCAGACGCCGTCGCACAGGCGGTCGCCGAGGCAACCGGGCAGGACAACAATTCCCTGTCGCTTCTGGCCTCGCCCGCGCCGAAACCACGATCCGAGACAGTCATTCTGGCGGCGATGGGCGAAGGTGACATCGCCGAACCCGAAGCGCTGGAGATCGTGTCCCGGCCGGCGGACAGCGGGCGGCACTGGGGTGTCAATCTGGGCCTCTACCGGTCGCATTCGGAAGCCGAAAAGCTGCTGTTGCAAACCGCCCTGCAAGACGGAACGGTGCTTGAAGGGGCAAATCGCCGCATCGCCGACACGCTGCGAGGTTTCGAGGCGAATTTCGTCAACCTGTCGAAATCTGACGCGCAACTTGCGTGCGAGCGCCTGAAGGCCCGTTCGCAGACCTGCCGCGTGGTTGGTCCCTGATCCGACCGAACTCTCGTTCACAAGTCAAAGGGGCGTCGCGATGCAAATGCGCGGCGCCCCTGTCGTATAGAAGGCCATGATGCCTTGGCTGATCATCGCGACGCGGTAGGCCGCTTCCAGCCCATCAATCCAATGCATTTCCACAAAGACGATGTCTGCAAGTGCCTTCGCATGACCCGCAGCTGAGCATGCGAATGATTGGCGCCGGCTTTTAAAGAAAGAGATGCGCGTGCCTGAGGAGACACGGTCGTCCTGACATCTTCGTGCAGCGTTTCGACCCAGCATCAGCAGAACGAGATCGAACGTCGATCACAGCCCGTGGAATTGGGAAAACCCGCAAAGCTTCAGATTGGCCGGGGATGACGCTCTGGCAAATCGCCGATCCGTATCAAACCACCGGATTATCCTGTCATTTCAAGAATAATGGTGGGCGACCCTGGAATCGAACCAGGCATGGGTCTCCCCGGCGGAGTTACAGTCCGCTGCCGCACCTTGCAGCACGTCGCCCGCCGAACGCCGTCGGCGTGGGGGCGTGATTAGCTGCCTCGCTCGGGGGCGTCAAGCGGATTTCCGGGTCTTGCGCGAACGCGTCTGCACGCGCACAGAGGAACGCGACAACAGGAGATTTCGATGGCAGGCAAAGAGTCGAAGCCGCAAAAACCCGCATGGGTGATCGACAAGGAACGAAGCCGGCGCGCTGCGGCCGCCGAGACGGTCTGGATGTTCGGTTTGCACGCGGTCCGCGACGCGCTTGCCAACCCGGCCCGTCAGAAACTGCGCCTGGTCGTGACGCGCAACGCGCTGGACCGTTTGGGCGATCTATTCGGCATGACGCCCGAAATCACCGATCCGCGCGTCTTCGGCAAGACCGTGCCCCTTGCGCCCGACAGCGTGCATCAGGGCGCGGCGCTTGAGGTGCGGCCGCTGAAATGGGGCAGTCTCAGCGAGGTCGCCCTGCGCGAAGTGCCGGGCGAGACCCGGCCGCTGCTGGTTGCCCTGGATCGCGTCACCGATCCGCACAATATCGGTGCGATCCTGCGATCCGCAGAGGTTTTCGGCGCACGCGCCGTCATCGCGCCCGCGCGGCATTCCGCCCCGGAAACCGGCGCATTGGCCAAGACCGCCTCGGGGGCGCTGGAACGGCAGCCCTACCTGCGGGTACCCAATCTGGCCGAGGCGCTGTCGCAGCTGAAGGGCATGGGATTCACGCTGATCGGCCTTGATGGCACCGCGACCGACACCCTGCCCGATCTGCTGTCCGACCTGAGGGGGCGCGCCATCTGTCTGGTCATGGGGGCCGAGGGTCCGGGAATGCGCGACCTGACGATGAAGAACTGCGATCATCTTGCCCGCATCCCGTTCGCGGCCGATTTCGGGTCGTTGAACGTCTCGAACGCCGCGGCCGTCGCTCTGTATGCCGCCGGCCGATCCTAGCATCACTTCGCTGCGACATCGGCATGGCAACGTTGAGAATCACCTTCGGGCCTGCCATTTAGGCTGATAGCCCGAAAGTGCCCGCATGAAGACCGCTGCCCTGTCACTTCTGATCGCCCTGCTGAGCCCGCCCGTTGGCGCGATGGCGCAGGATTGGGCGTTGGGCGGCTTTGACGCGGTTGCATCCCGTGGCGCGGGCCATGCGGTTCCCGGCCGAAGCGATGTCGTGACGATGTGGAAGGGAAAGCTGTGGCATTTCGCGACCGAGGATAATCGCGCGCGATTCGAAGCAGACCCACGCGCCTACGCGCCCGGATTCGCAGGATTCTGCCCGATGTCTCTGTCCGAGGGACGACGCGAAAAGGGCAATCCCCGGCATGTCGTGGTGATCGGCAAACACCTGTACCTGATGCGATCAGAGGCAGCCGCGCGCAGAATACTTGCCGCCCCGCGAAAGACGCTTGAGAAGGCAAAGCAGAACTGGCGAAAACTGAAATGAAAATCGTGAACCCGTGATTCAGAATCACGAATTCGCGACAGATCTGGAACTTTGGACGGGTGATACTCATTTGTCTAATAGAACATGACCCCGGAACGGTCATGTTCGGATCACTGTCCCTCGTTCCGCGACTTGCGCCCGGCCGGATTTCTGGACCGGGCGCCTTTTCTATGTCAGATTGCTGCAACCTGTGGATGAGGGAGGGAGGCTCGCCATGGACATTGATCTTGACGACGACGAGGACATCGCGCGAATTGCGAAATCCACGAAAGTCATTGCGATGGTTGGCCTTTCACCAAAGGAGGATCGGCCAAGCTGGGGCGTCGCGCGCTATCTTCAGGCGCAGGGCTATCGGGTCATTCCGGTCAACCCGAATCATGCGGGAACGATCATTCTGGATGAACGGGTCTATGGCGATCTCTCTGACATCCCTGCTGACGCCGGCGTCCAAATGGTCGATATCTTTCGCCGTTCCGAGGCGGTCGCGGGGATCGTGGACGAAGCCCTTGCGTGCCTGCCCGATCTGCGGGTGATCTGGACGCAGTTGGGCGTCCGCGATGACGCAGCCGCTGCCAAGGCGTCCAAGCGGGGCATCACGGTTGTTCAGGACCGCTGCCCGAAGATCGAGTTTCCGCGCCATCTCTGACGCAACGCCCGATCGCAGATAGAAAAGGCCCCGACAGGATCTGCGGGGCCTTCTTTGTGATGTTTGGGGTCGTTCCCCGTTGTGCTAGCGGCTGTCGGAGACCTGCAGCAGGTCGGTGACGCGCCGCACGGCAACGCGGCGATTGTCCCTGACATCCCCTTCGGCGCGCACCTTGAGAAACTGTTCTCCATAGCCCTGCACGACAAGGTTTTCCGGCGGGACATCGAAATATTCGGTCAGCGCAAGCGCCACGGATTCGGCGCGCCGATCGGACAGGGCAAGGTTCACAACGTCGGGACCGACGGTATCGGTGTATCCCTCGATCATGAAGATCTCGCGCGGGTTCTCGGCCACCGCGGTGCTGATCGCCGACCCCAGTGAGGACAACTGCGCCGCCTGATCGGGACGAAGCGCCGCAGACCCGGTGTCGAACGTGATCGCATCCAGATCAAGCGGCGCGGCAAGCGAACGAACCTCGGGGATGTTCCGGATCTGACCCAGTGTGAAGCGCCGATCGATCGACGTTTCCCGGCGCAGCGCCTCGCGCAGTGCGGCCTGATCCATGTCGGCATCGTTGCGCGAGGCAGGGGCCGGAACGGGACGCGGCAAAGAGGCGATATCGACGGGTGGAACCGTCTCGGTATCGTCGATCAGCCTTGTGCTGCGACCATCCGCCGAAATCAGCGTTCGGCGCAGGATACGCAGATCCGCGTCACGGATCGTCACGACCTTGCTGCCATCCGGACGCGTCACGATGGTCCTGGAAGACCCGTCGTCGAAATTTTCGGTCGTCACGTTCGATCCAGGCTGCCGCAGCAGGACCGTTTCGTCCTTGACCACCTCGTGACTGCCGTCAGGACGCGTGAAGACGACCCGATCCGGGCTGCTAAGCGCGACCTGACGATTGTTGTTCAGCATCGATCCGACCGCCAGGGCCCCTGCCCCCAACAGCAACGCCTTGACCAGATCATTGTCGTCGTCGTCGTCATCCTTGCGCGCGCGATCACGAGGCGCCTGACCCGAGGTCTGCGCCAAGACATCGCGCAAACTGGTCGAGAAATCCTGAGAGGAACTGCGCCTGTTTTCCCGGGTGATCCGCTGTTCCCTGATGTCACGCCGTGTCTGCCGGTCATCCAACGCCTGTGCCAAGGCTGCGCGGGTCTCTCTGGCGGCTGCTTTCGCGGCATGATTGCCGCGTCGGTCGCTGTCGTTCGACCCGCGCGCGATCATCTTGCCGTCGCCATCGGCGCGATAGGTCTGGGCGTTTTTCGGCGCAAGGCGATAGCCGTCGCCATCCCGCTCCAGCACGACGCCGCGCGGCGTCATGACCCGCGTGCCCCGCGCACAGGGAAAGCTGCCGCCCGACACGCAGGACAGCCGATCCTCGGTCAGACCCGACGCGATCTCCTGATCCAGAACCTTGCTGAGACCGGCCATCTCACCGGCGCGTTGCTTGGCGGACTGCGATCCGGCGCGACCGACCCGGCTGTTCGCCGCGGCAGCCTTAAGCCGGTCATCGCGGTCCCGGGCACGTTCCGCTTCGCGGGCCTTTTCCCGAGCCGTGTCTTCCTGACGCTGCGCCTGCTCCTTGCGCTGCTTGGCCTTTCGCGCGGCCTCGACCTGGGCCTGGGCATCCTTCTTCGTTCCAGCCGATGCCTTGTCGCGACGATCCTCTTTCGGCTTCTTTCCCTTGCCCTCGCTCGACGCCTTGCGCTCGTCGTGCTTCCCGTTGCCCGAATGCTGCTTTGCGGGCTTCGCCTTCTGGTCACGGTCGGGCCGATAGGCGTGTTTATTGCCATGCCCATCGGCCTGCTGCTTGGCTTGCTTCTTGCCGCGGTCCTTGGTCTTGTCAGCCTTGCCCTTATCGTGTGACTTGGCCTTTTCGGCCTTTGGCTTGGCGGCTTCTTCCTTCTTCTTGCGCTCGGCCTTCATCAGCTGCTTGCGCACATCCTCGTCGATCCCTTGAAGATCCTTGACCGACTGGGCCAGCAGCACGGGATCGCCAGCGGCCGTGATCGGCGCCGACGGGGCCGAAGGCCATCCCTGCGACAGCGCCACCTGCGGCGCGATCATTGAAAGACATGCGGCCAATGCCGTCGTGTTGTGAACAAGCTTGCGCATGGGTCCCTCTGCCTATCCCGGAAGTCGGCTTCTGCATTCCTGATCTTCATAACAGGTCGGTCTGGCGTAGGTTCCAAACAACTGCGTGAAGCCCGCGGGCAGACGAACGAAAAAAGGGCGAGGCCAATGGCCACGCCCCAATCCGGATTGCCTCTGCCTACCGGGACCGGTCGATCGGTCAGAACGAGGTCTTCACCTCAAACGCCGTCTCCGACAAACGCCTTTTCGACGACAAATTCCTTGGGGTCCGAATTGGCGCCCTCGCGCAGCCCGAAACCCTCCAGCACCGCCTTAACATCGACGTTAAAGGCCAGGCTGCCGCAGATCATCGCACGGTCGGTCTCTGGCGAGATCGGCGGCAGACCCAGATCTTCGAAGACCTTGCCCGAGGTCAGATTATCGGTGATCCGGCCCATGAAGGGCGATTGCTCGCGCGTGGTGGTCGGGTAATACAGCAGCCGCTTCGCGAAATCCTCGCCATACAGTTCACCCAACAGCGGATCGTGCTTCAGGTTCTCGACCAGTTCCCGGCCATATGTCAATTCGTCTGCGTTGCGGC
This sequence comes from Paracoccus maritimus, assembly GCF_025195095.1. Classification (GTDB taxonomy): domain Bacteria; phylum Pseudomonadota; class Alphaproteobacteria; order Rhodobacterales; family Rhodobacteraceae; genus Paracoccus; species Paracoccus maritimus. The sequence goes on from NZ_JANAVZ010000004.1 coordinate 281,927, forward strand.
AGGTATGCATCATCACGACCTGCTCGTACCGCTCATAGGTCTCGGGGTCGCGCATCAGGCTGGCGAAGGGTGCAACGCCCGTGCCGGTGGCCAGAAACCACAGACGCTTGCCGGGCAGCAGCGCATCAAGGACCAGCGTGCCGACGGGCTTTGGCCGCAGGATGATCTGGTCACCCGGCTGGATATGCTGCAGGCGGCTGGTCAAAGGACCGTCCTGAACCTTGATCGAATAGAACTCCAGTTCGTCGTCCCAGTTCGGCGAGGCAATCGAATAGGCCCGCAGGATCGGCTTTCCATTCTCGCCCGGCAGGCCGATCATCACGAACTCACCCGACCGGAAACGCAGGCTGGCAGGCCGCGTCACCCGGAACGAGAACAGCTTGTCCGTCCAGTGCGTTACCGAGGTCACGGTCTGCGCGTCGGGGATGGTCTTCTTGGTCGTGTTCGGTGCGGCGTCGGCCACGGTCAGGTCCAGCGTCATGTCTTAATTCCTGAATGTCTTAGGCGATCTGCGGGCGATGTGAAAGGGTCACTCAGCCGGCAAGGCGCGACCGATGGTCCCACGCCTGCCAGTCGGCACGCGCCAGCCATTGATCCTGCGGCTGGCGCGCGGCGATGTCCGGAGCGACCTCGACCTCGTCGAACCCGACGCGCCGGGCCATCGCATACTGGTCGGCGATCAGCCGGCCGGTGGCACGCAGGCGGCCCCGATATCCCAGTTCACGCAGGCGGCGGGCCAGGCTGAATCCACGCCCGTCCGTGAAGGCCGGGAAATCAATCGCCAACAGCGTGCAGTGCAGATGATCGGCCAGATCCTCGGGCGCCGTATCCGGGGCAAGAGTGATTTCCGCCTCGATGTCCAGCGGATGAAACCCGTCATCGCGGACAACGATCCGCTGGCTGTTCAACTGATCGGTCATGCCGAAACCTTTCCGCGGACCATGCGCCCGCCGATGAAATGAATACCGCATTCGGTCTTGTCGCTGCCACGCCAGCGACCGGCGCGCGGATCCTCGCCGGGCTTCACTGGCGAGGTGCAGGGCGCGCACCCGATCGAAGGATACCCCTTCGCGACCAGCGGATGGCGCGGCAGGTTGTTCTCGACCATGTATTCCTGCACGTCCTCGGGCCGCCAATGGGCCAACGGATTGACGCGCAGGCGCGTGGGCGGCTCGGGCTCAAAGAACTCCAGCGCGGCACGCTGGCCGTTCTGGAACCGCTTGCGGCCGGTGATCCATGCATCGAACCCCGACAGCGCCTGTTCCAGCGGCACCGTCTTGCGCAGGTCGCAGCAGGCATCCTGATTGAACTTGTGCAGCGTGCCATCAGGGTCATGGCGCGCGACCTCGGCCTTGTCGGCCCTGATCACGCGCACATCGGTCAATCCCAGCTTCGTCGCGACCTCGCGCTGATAGGCCAGCGTCTCGGGAAACAGCATCTGGGTGTCGATGAACAGGATCGGCAGGCCGGGTGCCACGACGCTGACCATATGCAGCAAGACAACCGATTCTGATCCGAACGACGACACAAGCGCGACGCGACCCAGATCCGCGTCGCTGACCGCGCGGCGCAGAACCTCGGTCGCGGCATGATGCCGGTAGCGGTCGTTCAGCCGCCCCGCCCGTGTGTCAAGGCTGCCATCAAGCATCGGTCGTCTCGGGATACAGCGCGGCCTTGAAGGGCGCGGGGCCAAGCCTGCGATAGGCGTCAAGGAAGCGTTCGGATGCATCCTCGCGCACCTCAAGATAGGCACGCAGCAATCGGTCGATGGCGGGCACGACCTCTTCGGCCGGGAAGCCCGCACCGGCGCGCTGGCCGATGGCAGGGATGTCGTAGCCGTCACCGCCAAGCGTGATCTGATAGTTCTCGACCCCGGCGCGATCCAGGCCAAGAATGCCGATATGGCCCAGATGGTGATGCCCGCAGGCATTGATGCAGCCCGAGATGCGGATGTTCAGATTGCCGATCTCGTCTTCCAGGCCGACCGCGCGGAAATGCTCGGCGATCTCTTGCGCGATCGGGATAGACCGCGCGGTCGCCAGCGTGCAGTAATCCATGCCCGGGCAGGCGATGATGTCGCTGGTCAACCCGGCATTCGCAGTCGCCAACCCGGCTTCGCGCAGCGCCAGATACAGCGACGGCAGATCGGATTTGTGCACATGCGGCAGCGCCACGTTCTGGTCATGCATGATGCGCAGGTCGTTGTGTCCGTATCTTTCCGCCAGATCTGCCAGCAGACGCATCTGATCGGCACTTGCGTCGCCCGGCGTCGCGCCCGGCGCCTTGAACGTCACGATGACGCTGGCATAGCCGTCAACTCTGTGTGCGTGCAGGTTGGTATCGGTCCAGCTGCGGAAGGCCGGGTTTGCCTGACGTTCCGCCTCATAGCCCGCGAAGGGCGCATTACGGAAGGCCGGTGCGGTGAAACGATCCTTGAAGATCGCCAGCGCCTCGCGGTCCGCACCGTGGAAATCGCGGCGGCGGTGCTGGAATTCCTCTTCGGTCTCGGCCTTGAACACGTCCAGGCCACGTTCCGAGACGGTGATCTTGATGCGCGCCTTGTATTTGTTGTCGCGGCGGCCGGACAGGTTATAGGTCGCGATGATCGCCTCGATATAAGGCAGCAGATCCTGTTCCGGCAGAAAGTCGCGGATCACCTGACCCAGCATCGGCGTGCGGCCCAGACCGCCCCCGACCCAGACCTCAAACCCGGTCTTTCCGTCCTTTTCAACCAGCCGCAGGCCGATATCGTGGGCCGCGACCAGCGCACGGTCGCGCGCACCGCCGGAAATGGCGATCTTGAACTTTCGCGGCAGGAACTGGAATTCGGCGTGGTCCGTGGACCAGCTGCGCAGCAGTTCGGCATAGGGGCGCGGATCGGCGACCTCGTCGGATGCGGCACCGGCGAAGGCGTCGGTCGTGACGTTGCGAATCGTGTTGCCCGAAGTCTGGATCGCGTGCATCCCGACCGAGGCCAGTTCGTCCAGCATGTCCGGGATGTCCACCAGCCGGGGCCAGTTGAACTGGATGTTCTGGCGCGTGGTCCAATGGCCGTAACCCTTGTCGTAGGTCGCGGCCAGATGGGCCAGCATGCGCATCTGATCGGGGCTGATCGTGCCATAGGGAATTGCCACCCGCAGCATGTAGGCATGCAGCTGCAGATAGACCCCGTTCATCAGGCGCAGGGGACGAAATTCCTCTTCCGTAAGGCTACCATCCAGGCGGCGGGCGACCTGGGCGCGAAACTGGGCCGCTCGGTGGCGAACATAGTCGGTTTCGACGGGACGGACATCAAACATTGGCGGCCTGCGTTTTGTCGGACTGAATTCCGTGGAAATAGTTGGACGGACCTTTCTGGCGGAAGGCCTCGCGGAAATGGGCGGGCTCGGGGCCGTTCGGGCCGCGCCGGGCCTCGACGATATAGGGCCCCACGACCCGATCCGATTGCCCGATCGCCTTCAGCATCGCCAGTTCAGCGATGGCCTCGTCCTCGAACAGCGTCGCCTGCGCGGGATCAACCGTCCAGCCGTCGTCGCACATCCAGACGTTATGGCCTTCGCGCAGATCGTTCGCGGTGATGACGCCGGGCTTCGCGGGCGTCGGGATGAAGGCTTTACTCATGGGTTCGGACCTTTCCGTTGGTCCCATCAATATAGAATTTTGTTCTGGCATTTCGCGATAGGGTCAGCAAAATAAGGACGATCAGTCAGTAGAGAGCAGTATGACGGAACAGATTTCGCGCGACGCCACCAGCCCGCAAACGTCTGTCCGCCTTGACGAGGTGGATCGGAAAATCCTGTCCTTGCTGCAGCAGGATGCCAGCCTGTCGCTGGACCAGATCGCCGAGCGTGTCGGCGCATCCAAGACTCCGGTCTGGAACCGCATCCGCAAGCTGCGCGAGGCGGGCGTGATCCGCAGGCAGGTGGCGATTCTGGACCCCGAGGCGCTGGGGCTGGAGGCGTGTTTCTTCGTGCTGATCCGCACCGCCGAACACGACAAGGAATGGGCAGCGCGCTTTCTGCAGGCCCTGCGCGAACGTCCCGAAGTGATCGAGGCGCATCGGCTTGCGGGCGATATCGACTATATCCTGAAGGTGCAGGTCCGAAACGCCCGCGCCTATGACCGCTTCTACCAGTCGCTGATTTCGCAGGTCAGGATCCACAACGTCACCGCCCTGCTGTCGATGGAGGAAATCAAGGCGACATCGGCCCTGCCGATTGGCGAGGCCGGACGAAACTAGAGAATGCGGGGAAGATGGTGCCCGGGGGCGGAATCGAACCAACGACATGAGGATTTCCAAGCCTCAAGGCTGAAAAACCGCCATCAGCGCTGAATGATACCCAAGCGAATTTGAGACTGGCCGCAACCTGCCGTCTACTGAAGTAAGTTATTGTTGCTAAATGAAAAATGGTGCCCGGAGGCGGATTCGAACCACCGACACGCGGATTTTCAATCCGCTGCTCTACCAACTGAGCTATCCGGGCGCCTTGCGCGACGTTCCGTCGCCGGGCGTGACGCGGGTTTTACGGATGCTTGAAGGGGGTGTCCAGTCCCAAAAAGCGGATTTCTTCACTGCGTCTGGTCGTCATCTCCGGGAACCTCATCAAGTGGCTCGCCGGGGATCCGGTATTCTCCGCGCAACCATCGCGCCAGGTCGACATCCGCACAGCGTTTCGAACAGAAGGGCCTGTAGGATGGGACACTTGGCTTGTCGCAGATCGGACATACGGCAGTCATGCGCGCGCCCCCGCCGCCAGACGCGACAGGGAAACCCGATCACGTTTGCGGTTCAGTTCATACAGCCCCATCGCCGTCCATCCGATCAACGTCGTCTCGGTGCCTTCGCCCCGGAAGACGGATCGCAGCACCTGATCCAGCGTGGCGCGGTCGCGCTTGGGCATCGGCGCAAAATCGACGACCACCTGCCCCCCCAGCCCGCGAAGACGAAGCTGGCGCGGCAGGTCGCGTGCAAGTGCGATATTCGCCTTGAGCGCGGCGGCGGGCGACGTGTCGCTGCCTGTGTTCACATCGACGGCCACCAGGGCGCGGGTCGGCTCGATGAAGGCGCTGGCGCCGGCCGGCAGGTCGATCCGGGCGCGCAGCAACGCATCGACGGCATCGGTCACACCAAACCGATCAAAGCTGTCGGGACCGTCCTCGACAGCGTCAGGCGCCGGGTCCGCCCAGTCCATCCAGGACTGTTCCCAAGGATCCGGCGCGTCCAGCAGAAGTTCGGGTTGGCCCTCGGCCTCCGACAGGATCCGATCGGCCAATTCCACCAGCGGTTTCAGTTCGGCGATGATCTCGGCGGTGTCGGCCTGCGCGGCGACACTGCGCATGATAAGTCCGTGGGTCCGGCCGTCCAGGATGCCGAGGCCGGTCGCCTCCAGCATCCCCCGCATTTCACTGTCCCGCACCCGACGCGAGACGTTCACTCCCGGCGCACCGGGCGTGACCAGCCCATGACGCCCGCGGAACAGAAGGCGCGGCGACAATGGGACAGCCTTGCCGTCTTCCGCCACACCGGCGATCTGAACCAGCATCGCCTGGCCTTCGCGAAGGCCCGAGCGGTCGCGAAGGAAACCACGCTGCCCTTCGGGCAGACGCACGAAGACGCCGCCCTGCCCCTTCATTAGTCGTTCGGTCACACCCCGACATATCGCGCCCCGCGCCAGCGGCGCAAGCGCGCGCGAATCGGCGATCAGATCCTGAAGCTGTCCATCAATCATCAGGGCCGCCGCACGCGCACCGGCCAGATGTCCCAGAACGACTTGACGTCCCTTCATGTCGATTTCACCTGCTGCTGAGCGGTTATGCCTATCGCGGCAAGCATCGCGGCCGTCTCGGACAGTGGAAGACCGACCACCGCGGAAAACGATCCCTGGATCCAGGGGATATAAGAGGCGGCGGCGCCTTGAATCGCGTATCCGCCTGCCTTGCCCTGCCAATCCCCGATCTCAAGATATTGCTCAAGATCACGGCCAGACAGCGGTCGCATGCGGACGGTCGTCTGGACCAGGCGTTGTCGGATCTTGCCGTCATGGTGCAGTGCCACCGAGGTCAGCACCTGATGGCGCCGCCCCGACATCAGCCGCATGAAGCGGGCCGCTTCGTCGCGATCCTCGGGCTTACCCAGGATCCGGCCGCCCACCGCTACGGTCGTGTCGGCGGTCAGAACGGCCTCATCCTGCGATGGGGGCAACGCTTCGGCCTTTTCCACCGCCATGCGCCGCACATAATCGCGTGGCGTCTCTCCGCGCCTGGGAGTCTCGTCGATATCCGCTGCGCGCAGGGCATCGGGCACGATCCCGATCTGGGAAAGCAATTCCAGCCGCCTTGGGCTGGCGGATCCCAGCACCAGCGACGGTTTGTTGCGGCAACGCATCAGATCGGTATCGGATATTGGTCGCGTCGGATCACTTGAAGCGATAGTTGATACGCCCCTTGGTCAGGTCGTAGGTGTTCATCTCGACCTGCACCTTGTCGCCGGCCAGAACACGGATGCGGTTCTTGCGCATCTTGCCTGCCATATGCGCGATGATCTCATGGCCGTTTTCCAGCTCGACCCTGAACGTCGCATTCGGCAGGAGTTCCTTCACGACGCCGGGGAATTCGAGCATTTCTTCCTTGGCCATGGTCACTCCGTAATAGGCGTCCCGCAGGATTCGGGACGGAGGTTAGATGCGACCAAGTGGCGCGGAATTCAAGGGGAAAGCGCGTCGCCTAACGGTTACTTGCCGGTTTCGGTATGGTCTGGACGCTTCTGACGACATCCTGGGACGTCTTCGAGGTCGAAGCAAGCCGGAATTCGTCATCCGCCCGAAGGTCATCGATCGGCGGCTCGGGGATCGCAAAGCCGGGACGCCCGGTCACGGTATCCGCCGTCGCCGCATCCGGTACCGGGGCATCGTGAACCGTGGACCGGGTTTCTGCCAGCAAGGGATCACGCAGCCGGATCGCATGACAGCCGTCAGCCTCGCCGAACTTGCCGATTGCGACCAGTTGCCCCCTTGCCGTTTCGATCCGCGCCTCGGACAGGCTGACCCGTGGAAGGGATAACAGCTTGCCCGCGGTCAGGCCACGCAACTCGCACAACCTCATCCGGCGGCGGCACAGCACGCCCGTCAATTCGATCGGTGCGCCCCTGACCACATCCGACAAAGATGCGGCGTCGCATGTTTCGGCGGCGTTGCGTTCGGTCGGCGCGGCGTCGGAAGCGGCCACCCGTTGCGGCAAGGCCTTCGAAACGCCTGGGTTCTGGTCGATGCCAAAGGCCAGGGGAAGCGCCAGAAAGATGGACCCCACGCGCGTTTCGGCCGCGCCCAATCGCAGCTCGAACCGCAGGCTGCGATAGGACCGATCCTCCAGCATCAGTGCCAACGGCCTTGGATCGTCCAGATAGCTGGCATAGCGATACCCCGCGATCCCGGCGAACCCGTCAACGCCTTCCATCTCGGAGGCCAGATCGGCCATCAGCGCGTTGATGAAGTCGGCGCAGATCATCGCATCGCTGCGGGTCGGACGACGGCGTTCGGCAGGCCTTGCCGTGATGCGACCCAGCGTCTGAACCTCGATCAGCGCGGTGACTGTTTCCGGGCACAGCGCCATCATCCCGATCAGGTCACCCGGCCCCTGCAGCACCGCAAGCAGCGCCGGATCGGGCAACAGCTCGGGCAGTTCGGCCAAGGCCAGCGCGCCCGGCGTCACAGCGATCGGCTGCACGCCAAGCCGATACAGCCGGTCCGCCGCCCGACCGACGGCGATCGCCGCCGAACGTGACGGCGTCGGCGGCGCGGACCGTGGCAGTTGCGGCAGCCGCTCTGCCTCGGGCGTGGCCGTTTCACGCGCGCGAAGCAATCGGCGCAAGACAGCGCCATGCGCCAGCCGGTTTCCAGAAGCCATCGCTGTATCGTCATCATGTGACATGTGCCGTCCGAATCACCGTTATTCTTAGGGCAATCTGGCAAAGACAGGTTGAGAAAGCGTTTATTCCTGCCCCGGCAAGGTCCCCCGCAGCGTGCCGCCTGGCGGTCTTGCGGGCAGAGTGATCCGGAACGCCGCGCCTCCCTGCCCCGGCAGATAGGCGATATCGCCGCCCAGAACGGCCATGATCTCGCGACAGATGGCAAGCCCCAGACCGGCACCCCCGGCGCGCGACGGATCATTGAGACGCGCGAATTTCTCGAAGATCAGCGCCTGACGTCCGGCCTCGATCCCCGCACCGTTGTCGAAGATGTCGATCTGCGCGCCGCCGGGATGCAGGCGACGGACGCGGATGCCCAGCACCGGCCGCGCGGCATCGCAATATTTGCGTGCGTTGGACACGACATTGATCAGCACCTGCAACAGACGGTCGGCATCGGTGATGACGGCCACATGCTCGGACGGCAGGTCACGGTCGATGGTGAAGACACGTTCCGGGCGGGTCGCAGAGGCGGCGTCCAGCGCCCGGTCGATCAGATCATGAAGATTTGCGACGCCCAGTTGCAACTGCGTGCCGCCGCTTTCCAGCACCGACAGATCCAGCAGGTCGTCAAGCAGCCGGGTCAGGCGTCCCGCCTCGGCATGGATGATCCCGGCAAAGCGCGCACGCTCTTCCTCGGACAGATCGGGTGTCATCAGGATCTCGGAGAAGGCCCGGACCGAGGTCATCGGCGTCCGCAACTCGTGGCTGATCTGACCCAGAAAGGCATCCTTCTGCACGGAAAGCGCCGTCAGTTTGTCATTCGCCTCGCGCAGCTGGGTGGCCGTGCGCGCCAGTTCGCTGGTCGCGTTTTCCAGGCGCTGGGTCTCTTCCTTCGCCCGCTGCGCCTCGTCGGCGACTTCCAGCAGGTCCGACACGGTCAGCGCCACGCCCCCTGCCACGCGATCGATCATCGCATGTGCGGTCGCCGCCCCGATAGATCCGGCCAGCCGGCGTTCCAGCCGCGTCAGGAAATTGGGAGTCATGTCCGGCAGATAGCCCGATTTTCCCTGCGCCGCCGCCTCGGCCTGAAAGAACCGCAGGGCGGCGTCGGCGCCCCAGACGCGGCGCGTCATCGCCAGCAACGGCTCGGCCCTGTCGTCGCCGCGCATCATCCGGCTGTGCCGGATCGGCTCGACCGCGCTGACAAAGGACAGGCCCTGCAACCGCTCGACCGGGTCGGGCAGACCGAAGATCGACACTGTGATGAAGGCCACCGTGTTCAGCGTCAGCGCCACGAAGATGCTGAAGGCCAGCGGATCGACCCCCTGCGGCAGTTCCGGCACCTTGCCGATCCCGACCGATGGCAGAAAGATCAGTAGCATCCATAGCGCAAAGCCGATCCCGAACCCCGCATAGGCGCCTTGGCGGTTGGCACCTCGCCACATCAAGCCACCCAGCATCACCGGCAGAACCTGCGCCATGCCGGTGAAGGCCACCAGCCCCATCGCGGCCAGCGCCGCCGCCCCGCCCGAGGCTTCGTGATAGACCCAGCCGGCACCGACGACGGCCAGAATGGCAAGCCGGCGTGCGTTCAGAACGAAGCCGCGCAGATCCTCGGTATCCTCGCCTGCCGGGCGCCGGCGCAGCCCCAGCCAGAATGGCACGATCCAATGGTTCGAGATCATCGTTGCAAGGGCGATGGCGCATACCACCACCATCGAGGTCGCGGCCGAAAAACCGCCCAAAAAGACCAGAAAGGCCAGCAGATTCTGCCCGGACGCGGCGGGCAGCGTCAGGACAAACAGGTCGGGATTGGCATCGGCTGGAAGCAGTTCGCGGCCCATCACGGCGATCGGCAGCACGAACAGCGACATCGCGAACAGATAGGCCGGGAACGCCCATCCTGCGACATGCAGCCGGTCTTCGTCGGCGGCCTCGACGACCATCACCTGAAACATGCGTGGCAAGGTCACGACCGCCGCCGCCGCAACCAGGATCAGCGCGGTCCAGCGATCTGGCTTCAGCAACCATCCCTCGGCAATCACAGGATCGTCGGTCGCGCGCGCGATCCGCGCCAGCATGTCGGCGGGACCGTCTGCAAGCCCCCACACGACGAAGATCCCCAGCGCCAGAAAGGCCAGCAGCTTGACCAACGCCTCCAGTGCGATCGCCGTGACGACGCCGTGATGACGTTCGTCCGCGGCCAGGTTGCGGGTGCCGAACAGGATGGTGAACAGAGCCAGCCCGGCCGCAACCCACAATCCGGTTCCCCCGGCGACGCCGTTCAGTGCCGCATCCGGCGCGTCATCGGTCGCGAACACCTCGAAGGACAGACGCACGGATTGCAATTGCAGCGCGATATACGGCGTCGCCGCGATCACGGCGATCAGCGTGATCAGTGCGGCCAGCGGGTTCGATTTCCCGAAACGGGCCGAAATCAGATCCGCGATCGAGGTGACATGGTGCATCCGCGCAACGCGGACAAGGCGGCGCAGTCCCCACCAGGCGCCCGCGAAGACCACCGTCGGCCCCAGATAGATCGTCGCGAACTCCAACCCCGATCGGCTGGCATAGCCGACCGCCCCATAAAACGTCCAGGCCGAGCAATAGACCGACAGCGACAGCGTATAGATCAGCGGATGATCCAGCCACCGCACCCGACCACGCGCGGCCGCGCGGTCGGCGGCGAATGCGACCCCGAACATCAGGACGACATAGGCCAGACAACCGGCGACTAGCGTCTCAAAGGGCATCGCCGTTCCTTTCGGACCGTTCTTCCTGCGTGGCCCTGGCCACCCCTGCGGCATCGGCGACCTCTGCCTCGGCACGCAATGTGGCGGCTTCAGCGCGCAGCAATGCGCGATGCAGCAACCAGACCGCAAGAATCATCGCCGCCCACAAGCAGAACAGCCAGACAGCACCCGAGGCAAAGCTGACCTCGCGCGGCATCCACCAGACCGGCACCAAGACACTCAGCACAGCGATGACGGGCAGCACGCGGGCCGCATCGCCCAGACGGCGACGCCGGAACGAGGCGCGTTCCAGAAACAGCGGTCGGTCCGGCATCAGCACGCACCTTTCGCGGGGCAGTGTGGTGTCATGCCAGCATCCGGCGCACCATGGCGCGCAATTCATCGTTGGCGAAAGGCTTGGGCAGCACGGCATCCGACTGTGCGGCGGCGCTGACCGTATCGCCCCGCGCGGTCAGCATCAGCACAGGCGTCGCGGCCAGCGCCGGATCGGAGTCCGCGCGCAGATCGGCCAGAATCTCGGCACCCGAGCGGTTCGGCAGCATCAGATCAAGGATCAGCAGCCGCGGCCTGCAGTCGCGAATCGCCTCGATCGCGCCACGCCCGTCGGCATGCAGCGCCAGCCGCCAGCCGTCGCGGTCCAGAATGAAACGCACCGCCTCGGCGATGTTCGGTTCATCCTCGATCATCAGGATATCCAGCACCATCGGCTCTGCCCGGCCTCCCCCCATGCAGATGCAGCAGATCATGGGCCGGAAGCGCCGCACCTGTCAAAGCCCCATTCCATCTCGGAACCGGCACAAAGGTCCTATCTGGCCAGCAGGATCGACGGCTCGCGTCGCGCGGCGCAATCGGCACGCGGGCAGATGCGGCATGACGGGCCGATGGGAACTTCCGGCAGGGCCGGTGCCGACGCGGATGCGGGGGCGGGTTGAAAAAGCATCTGTGCACGTCCCAGCACCGGCCCGCTGATCCCGGACGGCTGGCTGCGCGTCGCATAGCTGAGCGTCGTGAACCTGCGTCCTTCAGGCGTCACCACCAGATGCGCCATCGCCGTCTGGGGCGCTGCAAGCGCCTGATATAAAGGCCAAAGCGGGCAGGCATCGCCGGGACGCGGCAATGGAAATCCCGGCGCCGGGCGGCGCAGCGTCAACGCCCCAGAGCCGTCGCACACCAGCAGCCCGGCACGGGCGAAACCTTCCGGGCGCAACGCCGCAAGCCGGCGCATGACCAGGTCCAGCGGCGCACCCAGACGCGCCGCGATCGAAACGGCATCGGCCTGATCCACCGAGGCCGCGGACAGGTCGGCATCGGGCAGCCGTTCACGCTCTTCCTCGAGTCTGGCAAGATGCGTCCGCGCCAGTTGCCGTGCGGCGTCCGAGGCCAGGTCGCCTGCCTCGTCCACCGGCGGCGCACCTGCGGCCATCCATGCCTCGACTTCTTCCTGCGGCGTGAAGATCGGGCTTTCGGCCTCGAAACTGTCCAGATACGCCACCAACGCCTGCGCCGTGGTGGACAATCGCAGGCTGTCCTGATCGAGATTTGCGTGAAATCGGTGACGCCAGTCGTCAGGAATCTCGCCTTCATCGGCCAGTATTGACGCGGTCGAGCGGACCGACGTCACCGCCGAGAGGATTTCGTGCAGCGTAGTCAGCAGATATGGATCCTGCCGCATCCGGTCGGATAGATTGACCAGTTGCCGTTCAAGCGCCTCGGACCGGCGCGCGGTCGCCATCAGCGCCTCGGCCCAACCCGGAAACCGGGCAAGGAATTCCGGCGCTTGATCAAGTTCCGGCGGCGACCCCGACACGATCTCGGGCGCGCGGGATGCCGCGTCCCGCAGCGCCGCGATCCGGGCCTCTTCCCGTCCCTCCGCAAGATCCTCGGAAGGCACCTGAAGCACCTCGGCCAGCCGCTGGACCAGGTCGGCTCCGACCGGCCTGCGGTTATGTTCGATGAGGTTCAGATAGGCGGGTGAAATTCCAGCCGCCCTGGCAACATCGGCCTGCCGACGCGACAACGCAAGGCGTCGTTCGCGAATGCGGGTTCCGGTCAGGACATGGGGCGCGCCGCGCTGGGTCATGGAAACGATGAAACCGCGCGGCGAAGATCAGTGCAAGCCGGTTCGGGCGGCATGGATCGAAACGAACCGCGAGGGGGTGCCGACCTTGCGGTCGGCGTGCTGCCGCCCCAGCCGGGACCGCGCCGCTGACGCGGCGCGCGGACGGCAGCACGCCAAGGCAGCATCACACCGGGATGCCGTGCCTGCCCGCAAGATCCGTGAACAGTTGCCACGCAACACGTCCCGACCGGCCGCCGCGGGTCGCCTGCCATTCGACGGCTTCGGCCCGCAGAAGCTCGGGCTCGATCGGCAGGTCATAGGCGTCGCAATAGCCCTGAACCATCGCCAGATACTCCTCCTGCGAACAAGGATGAAACCCCAGCCACAACCCGAACCGGTCCGACAATGAGACTTTTTCCTCGACCGCCTCTCCGGGATGGATCGCTGTCGAACGTTCATTGTCGATCATGTCGCGGGGCATCAGGTGCCGGCGGTTCGACGTGGCGTACAGGATCACATTCCCGGGCCGGCCGTTGATGCCGCCATCCAGCACCGCCTTGAGTGACTTGTACTGCGTATCGTCATGGCTGAAGGACAGGTCGTCCGAGAACAGCAGAAAGCGCCTGTCGCGCGCATGGCCAAGGATCGCCAGCAGACGCCCGACCGAACCCAGATCCTCTCGTGCGATCTCGACCAGCACCAGCGGCAGCCCCTGTGCCACCGCTTCGGCGTGAACGGCCTTGACCAGGGACGACTTGCCCATCCCGCGCGCGCCCCATAGCAGCGCGTTGTTGGCGCCGAAGCCGCGCGCGAATTGCAGCGTGTTGGCCAGCAGAGTGTCCTTGGAACGGTCAATCCCGATCAACTGCACCAGATCGACGCGATTGACGATCTCGACCGGTTCCAGACGATCGGGATCGGGATGCCAGACATAGGCGGTGGCTTCGGTGAAACTGGGCACCGGCGCGGGTGGGGGGGCCAGACGTTCAAAGGCCTCGGCGATCCGGGTCAGCGCGCAGGTCTCGTCGCCCTCTCCCCTCATGCGCCGTCCTTTTCGTCTTCGTCGTCATCGACCCACAGCCCCTGGGCCCGCAGTTCGGCCTCGCGCCGCTTCTGGATCCGGCGAACCAGCTGGATCGAAATTTCGTAAAGGCCGTAAACCACCGTGAACAGCACCACCTGGCTGACGACGTCAGGTGGCGTGGCGACGGCGGCCAGCATCAGAATGGCGACGACGGCGTATTTGCGGACCGAGCCAAGCCCTTCGGCCGTGACCAGCCCGGCCTTGCCCATCAGGGTCAGAAGCACGGGCAGCTGGAAGCTGAGCCCGAAGGAAAGGATGAACTTGGTCGTCAGCGACAGGTATTCGTCCACCGAGCCCTGAAAGACGATCGCCGCCATCGGATTGTCAGCGACGGCCTGCGCGGCCTCGCCCGAGCCGTCATCGGGCAGTGCAAGCGGCCCCTGCTGAAAGCCCAGGAAGAAATCGTAAGCCATCGGCAGGATGATGTAATAGGCGAAAGCCGCGCCCAAAAAGAACATCACAGGCGAGGCGATCAGGAACGGCAGAAAAGCGCTTTTCTCGTTGCGATACAGGCCCGGCGCGACGAAACGCCACATCTGATAGGCGATGATCGGAAAGGCCAGCGCAAAGCCGCCAAGCAACGAGATGCGGATGGCGACGAAGAAGCCTTCCTGCAATTTCAACAGGATCAGGCCGCATTCCTGGCCGCGCAATTCCAGAGCGTGGCAGATCGGCCGCGTCAGGAAATTGTAGATCGGATTCCAGACCGTATAGCACAGCACCATTGCCACGATGAACGCCAAGAGCGACCAGATGATCCGGGTGCGCAGCTCGGCAAGATGTTCGATCAGCGGGGCCGAGCTGTCGTCAAGCTCGTCGTCCGGATGGGTCTTGCTGGCCAATTCAGTCGTCTTTCATGTCGCTGCGACGCACTGCGTGCAAACGCCTTGCCCCGGTGCCCGGGGTGGTCGCCGATTGTCCGTCGGATTCGGTTTCGCCGGTTGCAGCCCCGGTCTTCGACGTCGCCGCCGATGCCGCACTTGCGGCGGTCGCGCCGTCGCCGGCCGGCTTCGGCGTCGCACTCGGATCCGCACCAGGATCGCGTTGCGCCTTGCCGCGCGAATCCGGCACCTTGGGATCCCATTTCTCGAAACGGTCGGCAGCACGATCCAGCGCATCCAAGCCCAACGACTTTTTCGAGGTCAGGGATTTCAGCTCGTGGATGCTGTTCGATGCCTCGTCCAGACCCGACCCCTTGGCCGCGTCCTCCATCGCCGAGGTAAACTCGCGCGCCATGCTGCGCGCCTTCGCCGTAAACCGCCCCAGCGAGTGAAACAGGTGCGGCAGATCCTTGGGACCGACGACGATCAGCGCCACGACGCCGATCAGCAGCAGTTCGGTCCAACCGATATCCAACATGATGCGCCGCGCCCTTGCCCGATCAGCTGCGGTCGGTGGTGTGCGGCGTCACGTCGCGCGCTTTTTCGCCGGGCACATCACGTGTCTCGTCGTCGGTGGCGGCGTTCTCGATCTCTTCCGAGCCGTCCTTGACGCCCCTCTTGAAGGCCGTGATGCCCTTGCCGACTTCGCCCATCAGGGACGAGATCTTGCCGCGCCCGAACAGGACCAGCACAACGACTGCGATCAGAAGAAGGCCGGGAAGGCCGATATTGTTCAGCATGCGAAACTCCCTTGCCGGACGGGCCGACCGTCCGCGCGACAGATTTAGGGCCTCGCCGCCCGGATTGCAAAGCCCGAATGCAGGATCACGCAAGCGTTTGGATCCGGGCGCCGTCGTTGCGCTTGGCACCGCGGGCGGGGCGGGCGATAAGGGGCGGATGGATATGTCGCCCTATATCACGGCTTTCGTCACGCTGTTCGTGGTCATCGACCCGGTCGGACTGGCGCCGATCTTCATTGCGCTGACGCCCGGCATGGACAGTGCACAGCGCCGCCGGATCGGTTTCCGCGCGCTGGTCATCGCGGCGGTGCTGCTGACCATGTTCGGCCTTGCCGGCGAGGCGATCCTGTCGGGCATCGGCATCTCGATCTCGGCCTTCCGCATCGCCGGCGGGCTGCTGCTGTTCCTGACCGCGCTGGACATGCTGTTCGAGCGGCGGACCGAGCGGCGGGAGGGTCAGGGCCATGACGACCCGTCCGACCACGATCCCTCGGTCTTTCCGCTGGCCATGCCACTGCTTGCCGGGCCGGGCGCGCTGGCGACGATGATCCTGCTGGCCGGGCAGCAGCCCGGCTGGGGTCATATCGTGCTGGTGCATCTGGTCATGCTGGCGGTGCTGGCGATCGCGATGATGCTGTTCCACCTGGCGACACCGCTGGCCCGCGCCCTGGGCCGGACCGGCACGATGGTTGTCACCCGTCTTCTGGGCATGCTTCTTGCGGCGCTTTCGGTGCAGTTCGTCATCGACGGCCTGAAGGGCTCGGGGCTGCTGTGATGGCCGGTGAAGACGGGATGCAGCTTGCCTACTATATCGTCCTGCTGGTGGTGATCGGCGGTGCGATGCTGTTCGAGTTGTCGGGCCGTGGCGGTCAGGCGTTGCGTCAGCTTGTGCTGTGGGTTGTCATCTTCGCCGGCGCGATCTTCGCCGCCGATCTATGGCTGGACGGCGGCGGCCCGCGGCAGCAGGTCATGCAGGGCGGCCGGATCGAGATCCCGGTCGGCCGCGACGGTCATTTTCACCTGACCGCCGAACTGAATGGCGTCGACGTGCGGTTCATCGTGGATACCGGCGCCTCGACCATCGCCCTGGGCCCCGAGGACGCGCGCCGCATCGGCATCGAGCCCGACGATCTGGCATATGTCGGACGGGCGATGACCGCCAATGGCGAGGTTCAGACCGCGCCTGTCACGATCGACGAATTCGCGATCGGCGACATCGTGGATCGCAATGTGCGCGCCTGGGTGATCGGCGGAGATCTGGACGGCTCGCTTCTGGGCATGTCCTATCTGCGCACCTTCGCGCGCGTCAGTTTCGAAAACGATCTTCTGATCCTCGAACGCTGACTTGAATCCCGCTCGCACCGGGTCTAGGCTTTCGTCATTCCGTTGGGGTGCCCCGAGATCCGGGGCTGAGAGGCCGCGTGCCAACCCATCGAACCTGATCCGGGCAATGCCGGCGTAGGGAACGGAGTTTCGGGGCCGGACGCGCCCCCTCCCCCCTTCATGTCGCAACCCATCGGAGGAACGACATGGCAGGGGTTCCCACACTGCTGATCATCGCGGGCTCGGACAGCGGCGGCGGCGCCGGCATTCAGGCCGATCTGAAAACCGCGTCGGCGCGCGGCGCCTATGGCACAACCGCGATCACGGCGGTCACGGCGCAGAACACCCGCGGCGTGCACGGGGTGGAACTGCTGCCGCCCGAACTGGTCGCCTTGCAGATCCGCGCAGTGCTGGACGATATCGGCGCCGATGCCATCAAGATCGGAATGCTGGGGTCGGTCGGCATCGTGCGGGCGGTGGCCAATGCACTGCGAGACTATCGTGGCCCGGTTGTCCTGGATCCGGTGATGATCGCGAAATCGGGCGACGCGCTGCTGGACGACGACGCCATCGCGGCACTGCGCGACGATCTGCTGCCGCGGGCCGCGCTGCTGACCCCCAACCTGCCCGAGGCCGCGCGGCTGACAGGCCGGGACATCGCGAAGCAGCAGGACGACATGCGGGCGCAGGGTGCCGCACTGATTGCGCAAGGTGTGGGTGCGGTGCTGGTCAAGGGCGGCCACGCCCGCGGTGATATCTGCACCGACTGGCTGGTGACCGGGCAATCATCCCGGTCATATACCGCCCCGCGCGTCCACACGGCGAACACCCATGGCACCGGCTGTTCCCTGTCATCGGCCATTGCGGTCGAACTGGCCAGGGGCGCATCGCTGCCCGACGCAACGCAGCGCGCGCATCACTGGCTGCACGGCGCAATCCTGGCGGCGGACCGGCTGAATATCGGCGGCGGGCATGGGCCGGTGCATCATTTCCACGAGGTCTGGGCATGAGGGATCGGATCACCGTTCTGGGCGCGGGCGTGACCGGTCTGGCGGTCGCGACCGAACTGACGCGGCGCAATGCCCCGGTTCGACTGATCGATCCGCACGGCGCGCCGGGCGCGCATGGCTGTTCGTGGTGGGCGGGTGGCATGCTGGCGCCCTTCTGCGAGGGCGAAAGCGCCGAAGAACCCATCACCCGGCTGGGGCAAGAGGCCGCCGATTGGTGGCAGGCAGCCGGCGTGCCGGTCACGCGCCAGGGATCGCTGGTCGTCGCGCTGGGACGCGACCGGGCCGAACTGGACCGGTTCGCCCGACGCAGCACGAATCACGTTTCACTGGATCGCACCGCGCTTGGCGAGACCGAGCCCACCTTGGCTGACCGCTTTGATCGCGCTTTGCTTTTCCCGACCGAGGCCCATATCGCGCCGCGACAGGCGCTGGCGACCCTTGCCGCCGGGCTGGCTGACCATGGCGTCACGATTGAGGACGGCCCCCCGCAAGGCCCGGTGATCGACTGCCGCGGACTGGCAGCGCGCGACCGATTGCCGGACCTTCGTGGCGTGCGTGGCGAAATGGCCGTGCTGCGTGCGCCCGGTGTCATCCTGACCCGGCCCGTCCGCCTGCTGCACCCGCGTCACCCGCTGTACATCGTGCCGCGCGGCGAGGGCATCTATATGCTGGGTGCGACGCAGATCGAGACCGATCATCGCGGACCGGCCACGCTGCGATCCGTGGTCGAGCTGCTGAACGCCGCATATGCACTGGACCCGGCGTTCGCCGAGGCCGAGCTGCTGGAAACCGGCGCGGACGCACGCCCGGCCTTCCCCGACAACCTGCCGCGCATCCGCCGGCAAGACGACCGCATTATCGTCAACGGCCTGTATCGACACGGCTTTCTGCTTGCGCCCGCGCTGGCACGAATGGTGGCCGGGCTGGTCCTTGATGGAAGAAAACCGGAGGTGATGGATGAAGATCACGGTAAATGGCACGCCGCATGAGGTGACCGCCGCGACGCTGGAGGCCGTCTTGGCCGAACTGGGCTATGGCGTTCAGCACGTGGCGACGGCAGTCAATCAAAGCTTTGTCCCGGCGGCCCGGCGCGGCGCGCAGACGCTGCAGCCCGGCGACCGGCTGGAAATTCTTGCACCGATGCAGGGGGGCTGAGATGCCGGTTTTCTATGGCACCGAAATCGCGTCGCGGCTGATGCTGGGGACGGCGGGCTATCCTTCGCCCGCGATCCTTGCCCGCGCGTTTCGCCGCTCGGGCGCGGGCATCGCCACGGTTTCGCTGCGGCGCGAGGGTACAGGCGGTGCCGGCGCCGCATTCCGGGAACTGATCCGCGACCTGAACCTGCCGGTCCTGCCCAACACGGCGGGCTGCCACACGGTGCGCGAGGCGGTCACCACCGCCCACATGGCGCGCGAGGTCTTCGACACCGAGTGGATCAAGCTGGAGGTGATCGGCCATCCCGACACGCTGCAACCCGACCCGTTCGGGCTGGTTGAGGCCGCGCGCATCCTGACAAGGGACGGATTCCGGGTTTTCCCCTACACGACCGAGGACGGCATCGTCGCCGACCGGCTTTTGCAGGCTGGATGCGAGGTCCTGATGCCGTGGGGCGCACCGATCGGAACAGGGTTAGGCCTGAACAACCTGTACGGACTGCGCACTCTGCGCGCACAATATCCCGATGTGCCGATGGTGATCGACGCAGGTCTGGGCCTGCCCAGCCACGCCGCGGCGGCCATGGAGATGGGGTTTGACGCCGTGCTGCTGAACACGGCGGTTGCCAAGGCAGGCGATCCGGCGGCGATGGCCGAGGGCTTCGCTCGCGGCCTTGACGCGGGGCGTCTGGCCTATGAGGCCGATCCGATGCAGCCGCGCGACATGGCCGCGCCCTCGACCCCGATGATCGGACTGGCGGAGTTGGCATGACGCTGGATCGATTCTATCCGATCTTCGATCATCCCGACTGGCTGCGCCGTGCGCTGCCGCTGGGGGTCAGGCTGGTGCAACTGCGCATCAAGGACCGCCCTGCCGACGAAACCCGCGCCTTGCTGGAAGAGGGTCGCGATCTGTGTCGCCGGGCGGGCGCGGTGATGGTGGTCAACGATCACTGGCAGGCAGCCATCGAACTTGGCTGCGACTGGCTGCATCTGGGACAAGAAGATCTGGAGGGCGCCGACCTTGCCGCGATTCGCCGGGCAGGACTGCGGCTGGGGATATCAACGCATGACCATGCGGAACTGGATCGGGCACTGGCCCTGCAACCCGACTATGTGGCGCTGGGGCCGGTCTGGCCGACCATCCTGAAGAAGATGAGATGGCATGAACAAGGGCTTGAGCGGTTGACCGAATGGCGACATCTGGTCGGCGGGGTACCGCTTGTCGCCATCGGCGGTTTGTCGGTCGCGCGCGCGGCACCGGCCTTTGCAGCCGGGGCCGACATCGTGTCAGCCGTGACCGACATCACGCTGCACCGCGACCCCGAGGGGCGCATCCGCGAATGGATCGGGGCGACAAGATGACACGGTATGCAAGACAGCTGGCCGTGATCGGCCCCGACGCGCAGAACCGGCTGGCCAGGGCGCGGGTCCTGATCGTCGGCGCGGGCGGTCTGGCCGCACCGGTCCTGCAATATCTGGCAGGCGCCGGTGTGGGACGACTGCGACTGGTCGATCCCGACATCGTCGAGGTCACCAACCTGCATCGTCAGACGCTGTTTCGCATCGACGATCTTGGACAGGCAAAGGTTGCGGCGGCGGCGGCCTGCCTGGACGGGCTGAACCCGAATTGCAAGGTCGAGCCTATCGAGGAGCGACTGGACCCGGCCAATGTCGCGACACTTGCAGAGGGTTGCGACCTGATCCTGGATTGCGCGGACAGTTTTGCCGCAAGCTATGTGCTGTCAGATCATGCGCTTCAATCCGGGGTTCCGCTGATCTCGGGGTCGGTGATCGGACGGCAAGGTTATGCCGGCGGTTTCTGCGGTGGTGCGCCGTCCCTGCGTGCGGTGTTTCCGGACCTGCCGGACCGCGCCGGAAGCTGCGCGACCGAGGGCGTCATCGGATCGGTCGTGGGCGTGATCGGCAGCCTTCAGGCGGACATGGCGCTGAACTGGCTGGCGGGGCTGGCGCCGTCGCCCCTTGGCCGGATCATCAGTTTCGATGCCGGGCGCCAACAGTTCGGCGGCTTCGGCTTTGCCGATGCACCAGAACCGATGGGCCGGCTGCGCTTCATCGCGCCGGTGGATCTGCGGCCGGCCGACCTGCTGATCGACCTGCGCGCACCCGAAGAAGGCCCCCCGGTCCGCGAGGCGACGCTGCGCTGCGGCCCGGACAGGATCGGCCCTGATCTGCCGCAGCCCGGGCCGGGAGGCCGAACCGTGTTGTGCTGCAGATCGGGCCTCCGCGCATGGCGCGCGGCAGAGAAACTGGCGGACACCCGCGCCGGAACGCTTGTCTTGCTGGCCACCGGATGAAAGACTCCACCGAAGGGGCGCGGGCCGAGCAAAGCCCGGCCCGGTCTCTGCCGCCAGGCCGCAAGCCGCGCTGACGCGCGGCGATCAGTCCAGCGGCAGGGGCTGTGTCTGACCGGAATGTTCCAGATGCCAGACCGCCTGCCAACGTCTGCCGCGACGATCCAGCGTCAGGAAGTTTCGTTCCGCGATATATCGCTGTCTATGGCCAGGAAGAGGGCGGACACTGATCGGATGCCCGGACAACGGCGCCTCGGCCAGCCCGGCCAGCCATCCCAGCGCGCGTGCATACAGCGACGGCGGGGCGCGATGCGAAATGCCAGACGCCACAAGCTGGTGAATCAAGCTGTCCTGCGGCCCCATCTCGGCTCGGGTTGCCAGATGGATCTCGCCCGATAGAACGGTGACCGGCCCAGCCTCGCGCATCCTCAGCACCTGGCGCAGCATCCGCCGCCACTCCTCGCGATGCGCGTGGCTTTGCCACTGATCGCGCAGATCGTCCTCATAGTGCTGCATCCGGGGAATCAGCCCCATCACGCTTTCCAGCAGCGACAGGCGTGGCCCCAATAACGGCACGCTGGACACCATCAGCGTGTGCGCCCCCGCCTCGGGTCGGATGCTCTCGACACCTTGCCAGCCAGCCTCGTCCATCACACGCCTGCGGCGCCGTTCGGATCGCAGATCGGGCGCAAAGATCGTCAGCCCCGGCAGGTCGCGCCGCCACCCGAGGTTCCGGCCCGAAGGATCGAAAAACAGATCAGGAATATCCGCCTCGGTCGCGCCATGCTGAAACAGCAGATACATCTGCCGCGCAACGCGAAACAGAACCCGTCCGACATGCGAATCGGTCGCGGCCTCGGGCAACGACCCCCAACCATCGCAGATATCATGGTCGTCCCAGATCGACAGCGTGGGGACCGAGGCAAACAGCCCGGTGCAGTCCGGCGCGGCAAGGACCGACAGGTATCTTTGCAGGAAACCTGCGCGCAGATGATCCTCAAGGCCCGCCAGGGCCGCCGCATCGGGATCGGCGACGACCCGATCCGGCCACTCGTTGCTGAGAGGGTGCCCGTGCGTGGCCTCATCGGCATAGATCTGATCACCGCCCTGCAGCAGCAGCGCAAACGGTGCCCGCGCATGTTCATCCGCCAGCCGCGACCACATCAGGTTGCGTTCCGGGCCGTCGCGATCCAGATCGCCGTGTTCTTCGCCATTGCACGACACGAAGGCGATCCGCAGGTCGTCCGTCAGATCGGTCACGACAGGATGAAACTGTGCTCCGAACCCATAGCCGCCCTCGCGCTGCGCCAGGCGAAAGTCGTGGCGCCAGACCGACATCTCACCAACCGTGGCAATACGGCAAGGCGCGATTTCGTTCTGCGCGGTTCGCACGGTTGGCGGCGGTCCGACATCCGAAGGCCATATGTTGATCGCCGCAAGCCGAACACCGTCGTGATCCTGTCCGCGAAAATGCAGGATCGGGCCTGCCTGGTGTTCAGCATCTTTCATATATGCCTCGGTCGCCTTTTCCTGCCAGAACTGTCCAGATAGGTGCCGCGCGCGAGAATTGCACCGCCATGGTTCACAGCGCAGATCCGATTGCGGAAAGCCGCCGGTTCACCTGTGCCGGCGAAACCGGCTCCGCAGGCGTTTCCAGCCCCGGAACAGGCCACGCTTCTCGACCTGTTCGAAGATCATGTCAGGGCCCTCGGGGTCCAGGATCTCGTTGTCGGCCAGCCATTCCTCGGCCCCGTTCAGATCGGGCAGACGATAGTCGCGCAGCGTCCGCCCCTGCCCCTCGTCCACGCGCAGCCTGTCGATTGTCTGGATCAGCGATCCCGTCTGGTCCAGCATATCGGCAACCTGATCGGATGAGACGCCCAGATGTTCGGCGATCAGGTCGTTGCGAATCGCGGCGATTCGTTCTCTCACGCCCTCGTTTCCCGGCTCGTCCGCCGCCAGCACCACATCGCATTCTGTGTCCAGACGCATCGACCGGTTGTTGAAGTTCGACGACCCGACGCGCAGCCAGTGATCATCGACGATCATCACCTTGGCATGAATGTAGATCTCGGCCCCGCCATCGGTCAGGGCATGCAGGACACGCAGCCGGCCGTGACGGTCAAGACGGCGCAGCGCCTCGATCAGCCGTGCACGCGCGGAATCCATCGCCTTGCTGCGCAGCCAGCCCTCTGCGCTGACCGGATTGACGATCACGATTTCGGGGCAATCGGGTTGGGTCAGACGCTGTGCGATGGCGCGCGCCACCCGACGCGAAGCGAAATACTGGCTTTCGGCATAGATCGTCTGGCGGGCGCGACCGATCAGATCCAGATACATCGCCTCGATCTCGTGGATCGGGGTCACATCGTCCATTTCGGGACGCGTCCGGGCAATGGCAAGACGCACGTCACGGAACGACGGGGTCAGCGCGTCGGGCCAACAGCCGTCGTGACAGGTCGCGGGCTGCAATTCCTGACCGGTCGCGATCTTCCAGCGCTGGCGCGCCAGATCGCCCATGGCCTGTGCCGCCGCGCCGTCGAAGGCGCTGGTCGCATCGTGCCAAGGTGGATGCGGCGAGCCGTCTGGACCGCGCCGCTGCGGGTCGTCATCCAGATGTGCGCGGCGGTCCCAACGCCCCTCGGTCATGTCGATGCCGCCACAGAATGCGATGCTGTCGTCGATCACCACGATCTTCTGGTGATGCGAGCTTGCAATCGGATGATGGGCGTCAAGGCTGAGCGTGATGCGCGGATGTGCCTTCCAGCGCAGCACCGTCAGCAGGGTATTGCCCCGGAACATGGCCTTGAACGCACCCGTATCCCAGCGCAGAAGACGAATTTCCAGCGAGGGGGTGCGGTTGGCCAGCCAGGTCAGGAATTCACCCAGACGCGCCGGCCCTTCATCGGCCTTGCCGATGTCGATTCTGGGGTCGAAATCCCACCCGATCATCAGGATGCTGTGCCGGGCCTGCAGCATGGCCTGACGGGCCGCCGCAAAATAGGCGTCGGCATCGACGATAAAGGTAAATCGGTTCGAGGATTCGATGCGCCAGCAATTGCTGCCCGGCTGCAAAAGTTTTCCGCTATCCGCAGCCATGAAGTCCCTGCTTGTGTGTCCCACGCGGATCAAACCCTTCAGGCGGCCACAGGTTCCCTGCCCTGCCGCCGCGACCCGGGCAGCATCAGTGCGGGGTGATGCCCCGGATCCGCTCTGACCGGCGGCGCAGCAGTTCAACGGTGGTCAGCAGCGCAATCGAAAAGATCACCAGCAGCGTCGCGACGGCCAGGATCGCCGGACTGATCTGTTCACGGATGCCGTTCCACATCTGCCGCGGGATGGTCTGCTGATCCGGGCCGGCGATGAACAGCACCGCCACCACCTCGTCGAACGACGTGACGAAGGCGAATAACGCACCTGAAATGACACCCGGCAGGATCAGCGGCATGGTGATCCTGAAGAAGGTCGTGCGGGGATTGGCGCCAAGGCTGGCCGCGGCACGGTTCAGCGACTGATCGAAGCCCACCAGCGTCGCGGTGACGGTGATGATCACGAACGGAATGCCAAGCGTTGCGTGCGCCAAGACGACGCCCAGATAGGTCCCCGCAAGGCGGCCGCATTGCGGATCCAGCCCGAACAGCGTCAGCAATTCGCAGGGATTCGAATAGAAGAAGAACATGCCCGTCGCCGTGATGATCAGCGGCACGATCATCGGCGAGATCAGCGTCGCCATGATCGCCCGGCGGAAGGGCATTTCCGGGCGCGACAGGCCAAGCGCTGCAAGCGTGCCCAGCACGGTGGCCAGCACCGTCGAGAAGAAACCGATGATGATCGAGTTCTTGGCGGCATTCACCCATTTGGCGTTTGCCCAGGCATCCGCCCACCACGATGCATCGCGCGGCGCATCTGGGCTGAGCATCCCGAAGGTCAGCAGGCTGTCATACCAGCGCATCGAATACCCTTCCGGGTCGAATTCCAGCATCCGGTCGGTAAAGGTGAAATAGGGTTCGGCGTTGAACGACAGCGGGATGATGACCACGATCGGCGCGATCAGGAAGAAGAAGATCAACCCGCAGATCACCAGATAGGCATAGTGCCAGCTGCGCTCCAGCGGGGTTGCATAGGTCGGGACTGCCATTCGCGATTACCCCAGCTTAAGATTGTCGATGCCGACCATGCGGTCGTAGAGCCAGTAGAGGATCAGGACCGAAGCCAACAACAAGGCCGCCAGCGCCGCCGCCATGGACCAGTTCAGCGTGTCGGTCATGTGCATGGCGATCATGTTCGAGATCAGCTGACCCGAGGAACCGCCGACCAGCGCGGGCGTGATGTAGTAGCCAACAGCCAGAATGAACACCAGCAGCGCCCCTGCCCCCAGCCCCGGCAGCGTCTGCGGGAAATAGATGCGGCGGAAGGCGGTCCAGCTTGTCGCGCCCAGGCTGCGCGCGGCGCGGACATAGGATGGGTTGATCGTCCGCATCACCGAATACAGCGGCAGGATCATGAACGGCAGCAGGATATGGGTCATCGCGATGATCGTGCCGGTCTGGTTGTAGATCATCTGCAACCGTCCGCTGCCGCCGATAACGCCCAGCCAGACGAGGATGTCGTTGATCACGCCCTGCTGCTGCAGCAGCACCATCCAGGATGTGGTGCGGACCAGAAGAGAGGTCCAGAATGGCAGCAGCACCAGGATCATCAGAAGGTTCGACTTGCGCATCGGCAGCGTCGCCAGAAGATGCGCGACCGGAAAGCCCAGCAAGAATGTCAGTCCGGTGATCAGCAGCGACAGCCAGAAGGTGCGCATGAACAGCATCACATAGACGCGCTGGCGTTCCTCGACCTGCTGGATGCTGCCGTCATCGGCACGGGTCCGGTCCAGCGAGGCAAGGTAGAAATTGCCGGTATAGGGTGTCGATGCGTCGCGCATCGCGGCCCACAGGGTGGAACTGCCCCAGTCCTCGTCCATCTCAAGCAGCGCCTGATCATAGGGCGGCTCGATCCCGCGCCGGACCTTGCGGCCGGTCGAGGTGAACAGCGACCTTGTGCCCGGCACGTCATAGTTGATCCTGGTGCCGACGACCCCGATCGTGCGCGCCTCGGCAGATACCTGCAGATCATTCGCAAGCGCGGTCCATGCGGCCTCGTCCGGATCGGTGCCGCGCGGGTTTTCGGCAAACCATTGCGAGATCTGCGGCATGTTGGCCGAGAAACCGTCATTGTAGAACGACCGCTGCAGCATCTGCCCGATCGGCACCACGAAGGTGATCAGGATGAAGGCCAGAAGCGGCAACACAAGAAGAAAGGCACGGCGTTTGGCCCTGCGCTGGCTGCGCGCAAGGGCGCGCGACAGCGGCTTGCCGTCGGCGGTGGTCAGCGTGCCATCCGTCTCGCCCGAGGCGGTGGTCACGATGGCGGCATGTGGATCAAGAGCGTTCGCCATGATGTCCTCGGCAGTTAGGTCGCCGCCCCCGCGCCTGCGGAGGCGGCAGGATCAGATCACGAACCGGCCAGCCAGCTGTTGAAGCGTTCGGTCAGCTCGGCGTCGTGGTCGGCCCAGAATTCCGGGTCGTCCATCACCGCAGAGGTCATGTGATCCGGGTTGGTGGGCATGTGCGGCGCCATCTCGGTCTCGCCGTCCTGATACATGCCAACCAGCGCGGCCGAGGATTTGCGCGCCGGTCCATAGGCGATATATTTCGCCTGATCAGCAAGACGCTGGGTATCGGTGGCGAATTTCAGGTACTCCATCGCCGCCTCGGGGTTGGGCGAATCCTTCGGGATCACGAACATGTCCAGATCCATGTACTGGCCGTCCCAGATGATCTTGAAGGGCTTGCCCTCGGCCACCATCGCGTCGAAGAACCGACCGTTATACCCGGTCGCCATCGTGACCTCACCATCGGCCAGCAGCTGCACGGGTTGCGCACCTGCTTCCCACCAGACAACCTCGTCCTTGATCGTGTCCAGTTTCGCAAAGGCCTGATCGACGCCCTCATCCGAGCCCAGCTTGTCATAGATCTCGTCCGCGGGCACGCCGTCGGCGATCAGCGCCAGATACAGGGTGCGCTTGGGGTTCTTGGGCAGGCCGCGCTTGCCGGGGAACGCCTCGAGATCGAAGAAGTCGGCGGCGGTCGATGGCGGATTGTCCGCGAACTTGGTCTCGTCGAAGGCGATGACCGTGCCCCAGAAGATGTTCGCAACGGCGCAGTCCAGCAAGGCGCCGTCAAGGAAATCTTCCTCGGCCGGGGTGCCGTCCGGGGCGGCCGGCAGGACCGCCGGATCGATCTCGACCAGCGCGCCTTCGTCGCAAAGACGGATGGCGTCGGACACTTCGACATCGAACACGTCGCCGCTGATGTTCCTGGCCTCGACCTGCGCCTTCAATGGCGTGGCGGGGTTGTCGGCGGCGATCATATTCACCTTGATGCCGGTCTGTTCCGTGAAGGGCGCATTATACGCCTCGACCTGCGAACGTTCATACGCGCCCCCCCAGGACACGACATTGACCTCGCCTTCGGCGGCAACTGCTGCCGACGCAAGACCCGCGATCGCGGTGGTCAGAATAAGGGTCTTTTTCAAGATTTTCTCCCGTTGGATATTGCGGCTTTCGGCCGTCTCGTTGCTTGCCCGTGTTCGGGCCGGCGGACGCGACCCTCGCCGCGCCCGCCGCTTTCCTCAGCCGGCAAGCCAGCTGTTGAAACGCTCATTCAACTCGGCATCGCGATCGACCCAGAAATCCAGATTTGATCCAAGCGCGTTGGTCATGTTCGCCTCGGTCGTGGGCAGGTTCGGCCCCATCGGCTGATCGGTTCCTTCGATATTGCCGACCAGTGCGGCTGCCGAACGACGCGGCGGACCATAGCTGATGAATTCGGCGGCACGCGCCTGCTGCTTCGATGCCGTCGAGAAGGCGACGAATTTTTTCGCTTCCTCAAGATTTGGCGCGCCCTTGGGCATCACCCATCCTTCCATCTCGTAGATCTGACCATCCCAGATGATCTTGAAGGGCTTGCCCTCGCCATGCGCCGCGTTGAAGATCCGGCCGTTGAACGCATAGGCCATGGACACTTCTCCATCTGCCAGCAGTTGCGGTGGCTGGGCACCGGCCTCCCACCAGATCACGCTGTCCTTGATCTCGTCCAGCTTCGCAAAGGCCTGATCGACGCCTTCAGCCGTTTCCAGCACCTCATAAACCTGATCGGCGGGCACGCCGTCGGCCATCAGTGCCAGTTCCAGATTGAACTTGGCGCCCTTGCGCATGGTGCGTTTGCCGGGGAACTTCTCCAGATCGAAGAAATCCGCAGGTCCGGCGGGCTTTGCATCGGTGAACCTGGTATCATCATAGGCCAGCACCATCGAATAGACATCGGTGCCGACGAAACAGTCGGTGATCGCGCCATCGATGAAATCCTCTTCAGCAGGGGTTCCATCGGGTGCCGGTTCCAGCATCGACACATCGATCATCTCGACCAGCCCCTCATCGCACAGCCGCACCGCGTCGGCATATTCGACCGAGGCCACGTCAGCCGTGACATTGCCCGCTTCGACCATCGCCTTGATCGGCGTGGCGGGATTGTCGGCGTCCGCCATGTTCACCTTGATGCCGGTTTCGGCCTCGAACGGCTTGGCATAGGCTTCCAGGTGGCTGTTGCCATAGGCACCGCCCCAGGACAGCAGGTTGACATCGGCAAGTACCGGCGACGCCACAAGGCCAAGCGCGGTGGTCAGTATCAGGGTTCGGGTCATCGCTTTCTCCAACTGCACGATTCTCGCGGCGCCTTGGCCGTCATTCTTGGCCCTTGCGGGCAAGCGTCGCCGAACCCGAAGGCCCGGCGAAGAAATCAGGAGGCCAGCCAGGCCGCAAAGCGTTCATTCAGCTGCGACATGTTGTCGACCCAGAAATCGTTGTCGAACGCCAGCGCGTTGCCCATGTTCTCGGGCGAGGTTGGCAGGTTCGGCGGCATCGGAATATCGGTGTCCTTGTAGTTCCCGACCAGGGGCGCCGAACTCTTGCGCGGCGGGCCATAGCTGATCTGCATGGACGCGCGCGCCAGCGATTCCGCGCTGGTCGAGAACTTGAGATATTCCATCGCATTCTCGGGGTTCGGGCCGTCGATCGGCATGACCCAGCCTTCCATCTCGTAGATCTGGCCGTCCCAGATGATCTTGAAGGGCTTGCCCTCGTCCACGGCGGCGTTGAAGATGCGGCCGTTATAGGCCTGCGTCATCACCACCTCGCCATCGGCCAGCAATTGCGGAGGCTGGGCGCCCGCATCCCAGAAAATCGCGTGTGGCTTGATCGTGTCCAACTTGGCGAAAGCGCGATCCAGTCCCTCGGGCGTCGAGAGAACCTCGTACACCTCATCCGCGGGAACACCGTCGGCCATCAGCGCCATTTCCATGTTGAAGCGCGGCTCCTTCAGTACTCCGCGCTTGCCGGGATAGGCCTCGACATCGAAGAAATCAGCGATGCTGGAGGGCGGATTGTCAGGAAAACGGCTTTCGTCATAGGCGACGATCGTCGCATAAACATCCGTTGCGACAAAGCAATCCGACAGCCCGCCTTCCAGAAAATCTTCCTCGGCCGAGGTTCCGTCGGCGGCAGGCAGCAGATCGGCGGGGTCGATTTCCTGCAACATCCCTTCGTCGCACAAACGGGTCGCATCGGAATAGCCGATGCTGGCCACATCGGTGCTGACATTGCCTGCCTGCACCTGCGCCTTCACCGGCGTTGCCGGATTGTCGACATCGGTCATGTTGACCTTGATGCCCGTCTCGGCTTCGAATGGCTTGTTGTAGGCATCGATCTGAGACTGAGAGTAAGCCCCACCCCAAGACATGACTTCGACCGTGCCCTCGGCCATCGCCCAGGACGGCGAGACGAGAGCGGTGCAGATCAGTATGGTTCTTTTCATTGGCTTACCTCTTCCTGTTCAGATCGGGTCCAGGGCGCGTGCATCCGCCGGATGCCAGCCGACCTTGATCTTCTGGCCCGGCTCAAGATGCGTCTGGCCCTGGGTGTTACGCATCTTCATGACGAAATCATCCGCCCCCGCCACGTTCAGGCGGGCGCGAAGGATGTCGCCCATATAGATGACCTCGACGACGGTCGCGTCGATCATGTGCGCGTTCGGCGGCATCATTTCAGGTTTGAACTCGACCCGCTCGGGCCGGATCGACACCAGCGTCTGTTGCCCCTTTTCCGTAACGTTCACCGGGGTCGCGTCGATCAGTTCGCCCGATGACAGGCGCACAAGGGCGTTCTCGCCGCTCAACTGCTCGATGGTTCCCGGCAGCTTGTTGTTTTCACCGATGAACTGCGCCACGAAGCTGTTTTCAGGACGTTCATACAGATCGGCCGGTGCGGCAAGCTGCTGGATGCGGCCGTCGTTGAACACCGCAACCCGGTCCGACATGGTCAG
Organism: Paracoccus maritimus; assembly: GCF_025195095.1. GTDB lineage: Bacteria > Pseudomonadota > Alphaproteobacteria > Rhodobacterales > Rhodobacteraceae > Paracoccus > Paracoccus maritimus. The sequence continues at coordinate 312,578 of NZ_JANAVZ010000004.1, forward strand.
GGCTTCGCCCTGATCGTGGGTCACATAGACGACCGTGATGCCCAGTCTTTCGTGCAGGTGCTTGATCTCGAACTGCATGTGTTCGCGCAGCTGCTTGTCCAGCGCCCCAAGCGGTTCGTCCATCAGCACAAGCTGCGGATCGAAAACCAGCGCACGCGCCAGCGCAATCCGCTGTTGCTGGCCACCCGACAGCTGCGCGGGACGGCGACTTGCGAAGCTGCCCATCTGAACCATGTCCAGCGCGCGTTTGACACGGGTTTCGCGTTCGTCCTTGTCCATCCCCCGCACTTCCAGCGGGAAGGACAGGTTTTCGCCCACCGTCATGTGCGGGAACAGCGCATAGTTCTGAAACACCATGCCGATGCCGCGCTTGTGGGGGGGAACCTGGTTGATCGGCTTGCCCGCCAGGCGGATTTCGCCATGGGTCGCGGTCTCGAAACCTGCCAGCATCATCAGGCAGGTCGTCTTGCCCGACCCCGAGGGCCCCAGCATGGTCAGGAATTCGCCCTTGCCGATCGCAAGGTTCAGGTCTTTGACGACAAGTGTCTGGCCGTCATAACTTTTTTGCACATGCTCAAAGGCGACGTAAGCGTCGCCAGTGCCTTGATCCAGCAATGAGCGCTCTCCCTGTTTTGATATGGTTATTCAGCGCGAGGCCGAGGTTACGCGCGCGATCGGCGCGCTGGCAACACAATTTGCGACATTTCTTTCGCAGGATGCGTCGACTGATTACATGGACATCACGCCGTGGCTGCGAAGCCCCCAGCCGGAACATGCCAAGGTTGCGAGAAATCCTGCTGCAAGGGCAATTCAACCCGTCAGGAACGCGTGGCGCCGGTTGGGGAAGGGTCGGACGATCCTGCGTCCTTGATTCCATGTTGACGGCGCAAAGCACCGAATCCGCCTGTGATCTGCCGGCAATTGCTGATTCAGGCGCTATCTCTAACCACCATCGAACCGAGAAACTTGCGATCCAGATTGGTCGTGTCGGGGCTTTCGAGCACATCGACCAGATAGTTGGACATCTGGGTAAGCGGCTGACGATAGGTTGTCAGACGATAGTTCGGACTTTCGGCCTGGGGCACGTCGTCGAACCCGATCACGGCGATATCTTCCGGAACACGCAAGCCAAGCCGGTGCCGGATCGTATCGACGACCCCAAGCGCAAGTGCGTCGTTCTCGCACACGATGACATCCGGCAGACTGGCGGCGTCACGCCCCTGCAACGCCTCAAGCGCCACTTTCTCGGCAAGCATCGCATCGTATCTGGCAACCGAAACGCTGTCCGGCACCACACCGAAACGGTCCTGCCAGATCGTCGCGAATGTTTCCTTGCGCAGCAGGTGCGCGGAAACCGTCTCTGGCCCCGCCACGTATAGCGGGCGGCGATAGCCCTTCTGGATCACATAATGCGCGATCTCGCGTGTGGCGGCCTCATCGTCGACGGCGATCGAAATGGTGTTGGGGTTCTGCGAAGTACGGGCAAAAATGATCAGCTTCTTGAAGCGGCGGGCGCCAAGTGCCGTCGCCAGAACTTCGTCGTCGAACTGAATCCCGATCAGGATCGTCGCGTCCACGCGGCGCTGGCTGGCATTCATCAACGCCGGCGCCGTGTCCTCGCGGTCCAGAGTGTTGACCAGCAGCGTATCCCACCCCCGACTGCGCAGCGCACGGGTCAGACGTTCCAACATCACCAGCTTGTGGGGATTGGCGAAGTCATCGACCAGCAGCGCGACAAGGTTCGATCGCGTGGAGGCCAGGGCCGCCGCACTGAGATCGGGCACATAGCCCAGTGACTGCGCCGCCGTGATGACCCTGGCCCGCGTCTTGGGCGAGATCGAAGCATCTTTCTTGAACGCCCGATTGACGGTCCAGCGCGAAACCCCGGCTGCCACGGCAACATCATCGGCGGTGACATTGTCGAAGCTGTCTGGTTTCGGCACGGCGCACATCCTGTTCACGATTGGCGGCCCATTCAAGCCGGTCTCGGTCAGCATAGCTGCGCAAGCGGCCGAATGCACCCCTAATGCACGCGCGTGCAAAAACTGTTTGCACGCGCGTGCAAATCATGTATCCCTATCGTCGCAAGCGCAGGAAACAGCGCCGCAGATTCGGGAGGTGAAGATGCTGAGGGTAGGATTGCTGGGCGCGGGCAGGATCGGTCAGGTTCATGCAGTGAACATCGCCGGAAACGCCCGTTCGTCACTGGTCGCGGTGTCGGATGTCGACCAGAACGCCGCCAGCAGACTGGCCTCAACCCATTCGGCAGAGGCGCGCAGTTCCGAACAGATCCTGGCGGATCGGGATATCGACGCCGTGCTGATTGCGACGTCAACGGACACGCATTCCGGCCTGATCGAAGCCGCCGCCCGCGCGGGCAAGGCTGTGCTGTGCGAGAAGCCCGTGGATCTGTCGCTGGAACGCGCCCGGCAATGCCTGAGCAGCGTCGCAGACACCGGCGTGCCGATCATGATCGGGTTCAATCGCCGTTTCGATCCGAACTTCGCGACCCTGAAAGCCTCCATGTCGCGGGGCGAGATCGGCAACCCGGAACTCTTGTCCCTGACCTCGTTCGACCCTGCCCCGCCGCCGCTGGCCTATATCAAGGTGTCGGGCGGCTTGTTCCGCGACATGATGATCCACGATTTCGACATGGCCAACTTTCTGATGGGGGAAACGCCGATTGCGGTGCGCGCCGTGGGCAGCAGTGTTGTGAACCCGGAAATCGGCGCCGCCGGCGATGTCGATACGGCTGTCGTCACGCTGACATACGCCGATGGCCGGATTGCGGTCATCAAGAACAGCCGTCGCGCCGTTTACGGATATGACCAGCGGGTCGAAGTACTGGGATCGGACGGGCTGCTGCAGGCCGGAAACATGCTTGAAAACACCGTCATCAGATCGACGGCGGATGGCGTCGTCTCGGGCAAGCCCACCTATTTCTTCCTTGAACGCTACATGCCCGCCTATGCCGCCGAGTGGGACGCATTCCTGGCCGCAACGCTGGACGGGTCAGATATCCCGGTGACGCTGCAGGACGGAATCACGGCACTTGCTCTGGCCGAAGCCGCAACGGAATCGGCCAGAACCGGCCAGGCTGTCGCGATGGAGGAATAGCCGCGACCGAGATGTCGCCGCCCCGGAGGAGCGGGTGCGTCGACCTTCACGGCATTCGGCTGGCTGCCATGCCGGAAGACCAGCAGCGACAATCATGTTCGCTGCGCAAACAACCCAAAGGGAGGGGAAATCATGAAGACAGTTCTAGCCTCGATTGCCACCGCGACGACATTGGCAGCAATGCCTGTCGCGGCCGCCGACATCATTGTCGTGGCCCACGGACAGGCGAATGATCCGTTCTGGTCGGTCGTCAAGAACGGCGTCCAGAAAGCGGGCGAGCACACCGGCGCGAATGTCGAATTCCGTTCGCCCGAAACCTTCGACATGGTTCAGATGAGCCAGTTGATCGACGCCGCGGTGAACCAGGAACCCGACGGACTGGTGGTATCGATCCCAGACGCAGACGCGCTTGGTCCCTCGATCCAGCGCGCGGTCGATGCGGGCATCCCGGTCATTTCGATGAACTCGGGCGGCGATGTGGCCAGGGATCTGGGCGCATTGCTGCATGTCGGCCAGTCCGAATACGACGCCGGCAAGGCCGCCGGAGAGAAGCTGGCCGAAATGGGTGGCTCCAAGGGCATCTGCGTCAATCAGGAGGTCGGCAACGTCTCGCTGGATCAGCGTTGCGCAGGTTTCGCCGAAGGCTTCGGCAACGAGGTCGATGTGGTTCCGACCATGAACGACCCGACCGAAGTGCAGTCCAAGGTTCGGGCGGCGCTGGAATCCGATCCCGATGTCGATACCGTTCTGGGCCTTTCCGCACCGCTGGTGGGCGAACCTGCCGTGGCTGCCGTGAAGGCCCTTGGCCGCGATGACGTCCTTATCGCCACCTTCGATCTGTCGGCAGGTTTCCTGCAAGCCGTCGCCGATGGCGATGCGGCCTTCGCCATCGACCAGCAGCAGTTCCTGCAGGGCTATCTGCCGGTCACCTTCCTGGCACTGAATGCCGAATACGGGCTGGTGCCTGGCGGTGACGTGCCGTCAGGCCCGAACCTGGTCACCCAAGATGCTGCGGCGCAGGTCATCGACCTGTCGGCGCAAGGCATTCGCTGACACCTGAATAGCAGGGTCGCGCGCTTCCGCGCGGCCCCCGTCCGAACCGGAGGTGATCATGTCTGCAGATAATCTCTTGCAGCAGGATGAGCGCGTGCGCGCGGAGTCCCTTGCGACCAAACTGATGAAGAAGCCCGAACTGGGCGCGATCGGCGGCGTGGTGCTGGTGACGTTGTTCTTTCTGTCCACGGCGGACGGAGCGATGTTCACGCTGTCGGGCATCATGAACTTCATGACGCCAGCCGCACAGTTGGGAATACTGGGCATTGCGGCCGCAATGCTGATGATCGGCGGAGAGTTCGACCTGTCGATCGGCTCGATGGTGGCCTTCGCGGGCATGATCTTTGGCGTGCTGACCGTCAATCTGGGACTGCCGCTGATCTTCGCGATCCCGCTGACGATGTCCTTCGCCGCATGCATCGGCGCGCTGAACGGCGCCATCGTGCTGCGCACAGGGTTGCCGTCCTTCATCGTCACGCTTGCGGGGCTATTCATCCTGCGCGGCGCGGCGCTGGTGGGATTGAAGCTGTTCACGGGCGGTTCCACGCAGTTGCGCGGCATTCGCGACGCGGTCGAGGGCGACTGGCTTGCTCCGATCTTTTCGGGCGATGCCTTTACCGGGCTGTTCGGATGGCTAGCCGGTATCGGCGTGATCGACAGCTTCGATTCCGGCATGCCCAAAGTGCCGGGCATCCCGGTGGAGATCATATGGTTTGTCGTCTTCGCCCTGGTCGCAACCTATGTCCTGGTCCGCACGCCGGTCGGCAACTGGATCTTCGCAACGGGTGGCGACACCAATGCGGCCAAGAATTCGGGTGTGCCCGTTCGCAGCGTCAAGATCTCGTTGTTCATGCTGACGGCCTGCGCCGCGTCGATGGTGGCGATCATCACCGTGATCGATGCGGGTTCTACTGATGCCCGGCGCGGTTTCATGAAGGAATTCGAGGCAATCATCACCGCCGTGATCGGAGGCTGTCTGCTGACCGGCGGATACGGCTCGGCCATCGGCGCATTCTTCGGCGCGATCATCTTCGGCATGGTCACGATCGGGCTGACCTACACGAATTTCGATCAGGACTGGTTCCAGATCTTCCTGGGCGGGATGCTGCTGCTGGCGGTCGTGTTCAACAACGTCATCCGCAAGCGCGTGACGGGAGAACGGTAAGATGACCCAACCGATCATCCACATGGAAAACATCACCAAGCACTTTGGCAACGTCATCGCGCTGAACGGGGTGACCTTCGACGTGACCCCCGGCGAATGCCACTGCCTTCTGGGCGACAACGGCGCCGGGAAATCGACCTTCATCAAGACCATGTCGGGCGTGCACAAGCCGACCTCGGGCGAGATCTTCTTCGAAGGCAAGCCCCTGTCCTTTGCCAGCCCGCGCGAGGCGATGGAGGCCGGCATCGCCACCGTCTTCCAGGATCTGGCGATGATCCCGCTGATGTCGGTGACGCGCAACTTCTTCATGGGTCGCGAACCGACCAAGGGCCGCGGCCTGACCAAGCGCCTGGATATCGAACGCGCCAATCAGATCACGATGGAAGAGATGCGCAAGATGGGCATCAATCTTCGCGCGCCCGATCAGGCCGTAGGCACGCTGTCGGGCGGTGAACGCCAGACAGTCGCCATCGCCCGCGCGGTCCATTTCGGGGCCAAGGTGCTGATCCTTGACGAACCGACAAGCGCGCTTGGCGTGCGCCAGACCTCGAACGTGCTGTCGACCATCGCGAGGGTGCGCGAACAGGGCGTGGGCGTTGTGTTCATCAGCCACAATGTCCGACACGCGCTGGCCGTGGGTGACCGGTTTACCGTGCTGAACCGGGGCCAGACCCTGGGCACGGCGGTCAGGGGCGAGATCACGTCGTCCGAACTGCAGGATCTGATGGCCGGAGGTCAGGAGATGGCCCAGTTGGAAGGCTCGCTTGGCGGCACGGTCTAGGACTTGCGGGCAAGCGGCCTTGCTGGCCGCCTGCCCTGTTTGATCACGACATCCGAAGGCACGGGAACATGGTTCACGGAACTGACAAATCGCTTGGCGTGGCCCTGATCGGAACGGGGTTCATGGGCAAGTGCCACGCTATGGCATGGCGGAATGTGGCGACTGTCTTTGGCGGCGTGCCTCCGACGCTGGAATTGCTGGTCGACATGCCCGACCGCGCGCAGAAGCTGGCCTGGCAATTCGGATTTGCCCGCGCCACCGATGATTGGCAGGCCGCCGTCACGGACGACGCCGTCGATGTCGTGTCGATCACTACGCCCAACGGCCTGCACCGTCAGATGGCCGAGGCGGCGCTGCGAGCGGGTAAGCATGTATGGCTGGAAAAACCGATGGCGCTGACCTTGGGCGATGCGCGGTCGATGGCGGATCTGGCTGCCGCGCATCCCGAACAGGTGACGCTTCTGGGCTACAACTACCTGCGCAACCCGGCCTTTCAGGCCGCGCAGCAGATGATCCGGGCGGGCGCGATCGGCCGGCTGCTGGCCTTCCGCGGTGTCTATGACGAGGATTACTGCGCCGACCCGGATCTGCCATGGTCTTGGCGCATGACGCACAAGGATGGCGGACTGGGCGCGCTTGGCGATCTGGGCTGCCATTTGGTCAGCGTGATGACCGCGCTGATGGGGCCCGTGGCAGAGGTCACGGCAATGACCCAGATCTCCATCCCCGCGCGGCCGTCAGCCGAGGGGCCACGCCCGGTCGAGAACGAGGACAGCGCCTTGGCACTGATCCGATTTGCCAGCGGGGCGCAGGGATCCTTCGCCACCTCACGCGTGGCACGCGGGCGGAAATGTCGCCTGCAATGGGAAATTCACGGCAGCGATGGCACGATTGTTTTCGATCAGGAACACATGAACGAATTATGGGTGCACTGCAGCGGTGAAGCAGGCTTCGTCCGCCATGTCAGCGGGCCGCAGCAGCCCGATTTCGCCCAGTTCTGCCCTGCACCGGGACACGGGTTCGGGTTCAACGAACAGAAGGTCATCGAATGCCGCGACCTGATCCGCGCCATCCGCGAAGGCCGGCCCGCGACACCGGACTTCGCGCAAGGCTTGCAGATCGAACGCATTATCCACGCAATGGCGCAATCGAACGGACGCGCCATTCGGATCGAGGAGGAAAGCCATGCAGCCGCTTGACGTGATCACCATCGGCCGTGCGGGTGTCGATCTCTATGGGGATCAGGTCGGCGGGCGGCTTGAGGATATGGGATCCTTCTCGAAATATATCGGCGGGTCTCCGACCAACATGGCTTGCGGCACGGCGCGGCTAGGATTGCGGTCGGGGCTGATCACGCGGGTGGGCGACGAGCATATGGGCCGCTTCATCCGCGAGGAACTGATCCGTCATGGCGTGGACGTGACCGGAGTCGCCACCGATCCCGACCGGCTGACAGCACTGGTGATCCTGGGTATCCGGGACGAAGACAGCTTTCCGCTGATCTTCTATCGCGAGAATTGCGCCGACATGGCCCTGTGCGAGGACGACATAGACCCGGACTATATCGGCCGATCTCGCAGCGTGGTGGCGACGGGGACCCACCTCAGCCATCCGCGCACCGAGGCCGCCGTGCTGAAAGCGCTGCGAATTGCCCGCGACAAGGGCGTGCAAACCGCGCTGGACATCGATTACCGCCCCAATCTGTGGGGCGTGGCCGGGCATGGCGACGGCGAAAGCCGCTTTGTCGAAAGCGCGAAGGTAACGTCGAAACTTCAGGAAAGCCTGCATTACTTCGACCTGATCGTGGGCACGGAAGAAGAGTTTCACATCGCCGGCGGCAGCACCGACACCATCGCAGCCTTGCGCGCGGTGCGCGCGGTCTCGGACGCGGTGCTTGTCTGCAAGCGTGGCCCGATGGGCGCGGTTGCATTCAGTGGCACCATCCCGGACAGCTTGGACGCTGGCGAATCCGGACCCGGGTTCCCGATAGAGGTGTTCAACGTTCTGGGCGCGGGCGACGGCTTCATGTCGGGCCTGCTGAAGGGCTGGCTGGACGGCGAGGACTGGCCCACCGCGCTGACATACGCCAATGCCTGCGGAGCCTTCGCAGTCAGCCGCCACGGCTGCACGCCCGCCTATCCAAGCCTTGCAGAACTGCGGTTCTTTATGGATCGCGGTGTGGTGCGCCCCGATCTGCGCAACGATGCGGAACTGGAACAGATCCACTGGGCCACCAATCGCCACAGCCGGAACACCGGCGACTGGTCCGAAATGCGGGTCTTTGCTTTCGACCACCGCATCCAGTTGGAGGAAATGCCCGGCTACAACAAGGCAAAGGGCAGCGCCTTCAAGGAATTGTGCCTGAATGCTGCGCTGCGTGTCGCGGATGGGCGCACCGGTTACGGCATTCTGTGCGATGATCGCATCGGACGAACGGCACTGCATCGCGCAAGCGGCTCGGGCCTGTGGATCGGACGGCCCTGCGAATGGCCAGGTTCGCGCCCGCTGGATCTGGAACCCGATCTCGGGACGGATTGCGGCGGACTGCAATCCTGGGCGCGAGAGAACGTGGTCAAGGTTCTGTGCTTTTGCCATCCGGACGACGACGATGGCATGCGCGTGCATCAGGAATGGAAGGTGAAGCAGTTGTTCACTGCCGCGCGCCGCAACGGTCTGGAATTCCTGCTCGAGGTGATCCCCTCGAAGGTTGGACCGGTTGACGACACGACCACCGCCACGCTGATCCGACAGTTCTATGCAGCGGGGATCTGGCCCGACTGGTGGAAGCTGGAACCGATGACGACCCGCGCCGGCTGGTCCGACGCCATCGCCGCGATCGAGGAACATGACCGCCACACGCGCGGGATCGTGGTGCTGGGTCTGGACGCCCCCGAAACCGAATTACAGGCCAGCTTCGAAATCGCAGCAGGTTTCGATCTGGTTCGTGGCTTCGCCGTGGGCCGCACGATCTTCGGTTCCGTGGCGCGTGACTGGATGCAGGGCCGGATCGCTGATGATGATGCCGTGGACCAGATGGCCCGCCGCTATGCGCGCCTGTGCGAGATCTGGGACAAGGCAAGGAAGGCCGCGCATGCGACGAGCTGAAGAACCTGCCGGCGGCAGCAGCCGGGGTGTTGGAATAAGGAAGATGAGGCCGAGCGATGGGTGAAACGATCAGGTTGACCGCGGCGCAGGCGATGGTGCGCTGGCTGTCGGTGCAGATGGCCGAGGATGATCAGCGGTTCATCGAGGGCGTCTGGGCCATTTTCGGTCACGGCAATGTGGCCGGGCTGGGCGAGGCGCTGCAAGGGGTCGGTGACGCCCTTCCGACCTGGCGCGGCCAGAACGAACAGACCATGGCGCATGCAGCCATTGCCTTTGCCAAGGGGCATGCGCGACGCCGGGCGCAGGCGATCACCACATCGATCGGACCGGGTGCCACCAATGCGGTTACGGCGGCGGCGCTGGCGCATGTGAACCGGCTGCCCCTGCTGATCATAGCTGGCGACGTCTTTGCCAATCGCCGGCCCGATCCGGTGCTGCAGCAGATCGAGGATTTCGACGACGGCACGCTGTCCGCGAATGACTGCTTTCGCCCGGTCGTCCGGTATTTCGACCGTATCACCCGCCCAGAACATCTGCTGACCGCCCTGCCGCGCGCGATGCGGGTGATGACCGATCCGGCGAATTGCGGCCCGGTTTGCCTGTCCTTCTGCCAGGATGTGCAGGCCGAGACCCATGATTGGCCCGACGCGTTCTTCCAGCGGCGCGTCTGGCGCATCCGCCGGCCCGAACCCGACGCACAGGAACTGGCCGAGGTTACGGAGCTGATACGTGCCGCAAGCGCGCCGGTGATCGTCGCAGGCGGTGGTGTCGTCTACTCGGGTGCCGAACAGGCCCTGGCCGACTTCGCGACCCGCCACAACGTCCCAGTCATCGAGACGCAGGCGGGCAAGTCGGCTTTGGCACAGGCTCATCCGATGAATTTCGGGGCTGCGGGCGTGGATGGTTCAGCCGCTGCCAATGCCGCCGCCAGTGCGGCCGATCTGGTGATTGCGCTTGGCACACGCCTGCAGGATTTCACCACCGGTTCGCGCACGCTGTTCGGCGATGCCCGGATCGCGGCGATCAATGTACAGCCCTATGACGCGGCCAAGCACGGCGCGGCAAGCCTTGTGGCCGATGCGCGCGTGGCGCTGGAAAAACTGTCAGAAAAGCTTGGCGGCTATCGCGCGGAAAACGCCGATGCCAATGCACGCACCTCGTGGCTGGAGGCGGTCGATGCCCATTGCGCGGCACCGCCCGAAGGCAACGAGTTGCCTACCGACGCGCAGGTGATCGGGGCCGTTCAGCGCGCCACCGGCGAGGACGCGATCGCCATGTGCGCCGCCGGCACCATGCCCGGCGCGTTGAAACTGCTGTGGCAACCCAGCCAGGGCGGCTATCACATGGAATACGGGTTCAGCTGCATGGGCTACGAGATCGCAGGCGCGATGGGGCTGAAGCTTGCGCGGCCCGACCGCGAGGTGATCTGCTTTGTCGGCGATGGCAGCTACATGATGGCCAACAGCGAGTTGGCCACCGCAGTCATGCGGCGCGTGCCCTTTACCGTCGTGCTGACCGATAATCGCGGCTTCGGCTGCATCAACCGTCTGCAACAAGGCTGCGGAGGCGAGCAGTTCAACAATCTTTACAAGGATTGCAATGTCGAGGTGCAACCGCAGATCGACTTTGTCGCCCACGCTACCAGCATGGGTGCGCATGCGGTCAAGGCCAGTGGCATCGCGGATCTCGAAACACAGATCGCCGCCGCACGCGACCGCGAGATCCCGACCGTGATCGTGATCGACACCACCGCCGCGACCGGTCCGGGCGACGGGTTGAAGGGTGCAGGCCATTTCTGGGATGTCGCCGTTCCCGCCGAAGGTGGCACCGAAAAACTGAAACAAACCTATGCGCGCTATCTGCAGCAGATCGCGCGCCAGGTGACCGTGAATTGAGGCAGGAATGATCCAGTTTGGCACCAACCCGATTGCCTGGGCCAACGACGACGACCAGACGATCGGCGCCGATATCCCGACCCAGAGTATCCTTGAAGAGGCTGGCCATCTGATCGGCTTTGACGGGATCGAGAATGGTCATCGCTGGCCGCAGGATGATCCGCAGGCGCTGAAGGAACTGCTGGCCAGGTATGGCCTGACCTTCGTGTCCGGCTGGCATTCGATGCATCTTTTGGCGCATTCGGTCGAGGATGAGAAGCAGGCGATCCAGACGCATCTGGACAAGCTGAAGCACAATGGCTGCAAGGTGTGCATCGCCTGCGAGACCTCGAACAGCATCCAGGGCCAGAACCTGCCGCTGAGCGCACGCCCAGTGCTCGACGTTCAGGGCATGAAGGATTTCGGCGCCAAGGTCGAAGAAATCGCGCGATACTGCGAAGATCAGGGCATCGCGCTGGTCTATCACCACCACATGGGCACGGTCGTGCAGTCGCCCGATGATATCGATGCCTTCATGGACGCGACCGGACCGGCGACCAAGCTGCTGTTCGATGCCGGGCATTGCTATTTCGGCGGCGGCGATCCGGCCGAAATTCTGGCCCGTCACGTCGCCCGCGTCGCGCATTTCCACGCCAAGAATGTGCGCCCCGCGATCCGCGCACGGGTCGAGGCCGAGGGCCTGTCCTTCATGGACGGCGTGCGCGCGGGCGTCTTCACCGTGCCCGGCGACCAGGAAGGCGGGATCGATTTCGAACCGCTGCTGAGCATCCTGAAGGGCCATGGCTATGACGGCTGGATCGTGATCGAGGCCGAACAGGACCCCGATCAGCGCAACCCGTTGCTGTATCAGACGCTTGGCCTGCACACGCTGAAGCGGATCGCCCGCGAAACCGGACTGATCTGAAAGGAAAGCCGATGCCCGATCTTCTGAAACGCCCCTTCGGCACCCATGGCAAGGTTCATCAGATAACCCCGGAAAGCGCGGGCTGGCGCTACGTCGGGTTCGACCTGATCCGCCTGCGCGCGGGCGAAAGCTGGTCCGAACCCACGGGCGGATGCGAAATCATCATGGTCATTGTCGAGGGTCGCGCCAGGGTCACCGCCGCTGGTCGGGACTGGGGTGAACTGGGCCAGCGGATGAATGTCTTTGAAAAGACGCCGCCGCATTGCCTGTATGTTCCCAACGGCCAGGACTGGTCGCTGGAAACCACCACCGACGCGACCATCGCGATCTGCAAGGCGCCGGGACGCGGCGGTCATCAGGCGCGGCGGATCGGGCCGCATGGGATTACCTTGATCCAGCGGGGCGAAGGCACGAATGCGCGCTTCATCAACAATATCGCGATGGAGGCCGAGGATTTCTGCGACAGCCTGCTGGTGACCGAGGTGTTCACCCCGGCAGGCAACTGGTCATCCTATCCCAGCCACCGCCATGACGAGGATGATTTCCCCCGCATCACATATCTTGAGGAAACCTATTACCACCGCCTGAACCCGGCCGATGGCTTTGGTATCCAGCGCGTCTATACCGACGATCTGTCGCTGAACGAAACCATGGCAGTCCATGACGGCGACGTCGTCTGCGTCCCGCGTGGCCACCATCCCTGCGGCGCCCCCCACGGGTTCGAGATGTATTACCTGAACGTGATGGCGGGTCCGCGCCGGAACTGGCGCTTCGTCCCCGCGCCCGAAGTCGAACATCTGATGTAGCGCCGCCCTGCCCCCGTTTGCCGGAGACCAGCCAGTGACCCAACCCTTTCAACTTGCCGCCTGCGCGGAAATGCTGTGGCGCGACCGTCCGATCGAATGGCGCGCCGCACGCCTGACCGAGATGGGGCTGGGCGTCGGCCTGTGGAACTGGCCCGATCACGATCTGTCCAAGCTGCAGGCAGTCGGCGCAACCTACACCATCATGAACGGGTATCTTCAGGGGCGGCTGGCCGATGATGAGGGGGCCGAAATCCTGCTGGCCTCGGCGCGCGAAACCGCGCGGGTCGGCAAACGACTGGGCGTTGCGCGGTTGAACCTGCACGGCACCGGCCTGGGCGACGGCGGCATCCCGATCCGGCAGCATGAACAGATCAGCGGCGCGATGTGGCTGAAGGCGCGGGACACATTGCACCGGATCTGCGATCTGGCCGAGGAAGAAGGCGTGGTGTTCGCCCTGGAAAACCTGAACCAGATGGATCATCCGGGCTGCCCTTTTGGCTCGACCGCCGATGTGCTGGCGCTGGTGTCCGCGATCGACCGGCCGCAGCTGCGCATCAATCTGGACCTGTATCACACCCAGATCGGCGAGGGTGATCTGATCCGCTGGTGCCAGAGATGCCTGCCCTGGATCGGCGAAATTCAGGTCGCAGATAATCCCGGCCGGTTTGAACCGGGCACGGGCGAGATCAACTATCCCAAGATTGCCGCTGCACTGGCCGCGATGGGCTATCGCGGTACCGTCGGCATGGAGGCCTTCGCGGCAGGCGACAGCGACACGGCCGTATCGGCCTTCATCGATGCCTTTACCCTCTAGACGCCACGTCAGAGAACTCAACTTGCGGGCAGCATCTTCCAGTCGTCGATCCCGGCCCGGTCCCAGTATTTCGCGAAGGCCGGATGGACCACCTTGCCCGCCAACAGCGCGCCCGGCTGGATCCAGTCGTAAAGACTGGCAGCCGATCGAACCTCGCGCGGGCCGGTGCGGATCATCAGGTGATGAGGTGTGAATTCGTCCGGATGGGTCAGCCCTGAACTCTCACAAGCCTCTTTCAGCGCATACATGGTCGCGCGATGGAAATTCGCCGCGCGCTGCGCCTTGTCTGGTACGACCAGCGCGCGATACCGGTCGCGATCCTGGGTCGTGATGCCGGTCGGACATTTGCCGGTGTGGCAGGCCTGCGCCTGGATGCAGCCGATCGCGAACATGAAGCCGCGCGCCATGTTCACCCCGTCCGCACCCAATGCCGAGATCCGGCAGATGTCGAAGGCAGTGATGATCTTGGCCGACGCGATCAGCTTGATCCTATCCCGGATACCAAGACCCACCAGGGTGTTGTGGACCAGCATCAACCCATCGCGCAGCGGCGCGCCCTTGTGATCCGCGAATTCGACGGGTGCGGCGCCCGTTCCACCCTCGCCGCCATCCACAACAATGAAATCGGGCGCGGTTCCGGTCTGATGAAACGCCTTGGCCATGGCAAACCACTCCCACGGGTGGCCGACGCACAGCTTGATGCCCACAGGCTTGCCGCCGGACAGGTCTCGCAGCAGCTTGATGAAATCGCACAGCCCCCGTGGCGTCGAAAAGGCAGAATGTGATGACGGGCTGACGCAGGCGACGCCCACCGGCACGCCGCGCGCCTCGGCAATCGCTTCGGTCACCTTGGGGCCGGGCAAGATACCGCCATGGCCCGGTTTGGCCCCCTGGCTCAGCTTGATCTCGATCATCTTCACCGCATCGTCGGCGGCGACCTTCTGGAACAGGTCGGGGGAAAACCCGCCGTCATGATCGCGGCACCCGAAATAGCCCGAACCGATTTGCCAAACCAGATCGCCGCCCATCCGGTGATATCGCGAGATCGAGCCTTCCCCGGTCGTATGTGCGAACCCGCCGGCCAGCGCCGCGCGGTTCAGCGCCTCGATCGCGTTCGGGGACAGCGCACCGTAGGACATGCCCGAGATATTGACCACCGAGCTGTCATAGGGCTTGCGACAATCCGGCCCCCCGATCCTGATTCGGAAATCCTGTCCATCCAGATGCGGAGTGGCCATGGAATGGTTCAGCCACTCGTAACCATCGCTGTAGACGTTCCGAAGCGTCCCGAAGGGTCGAACCCCCTCGATCCCCTTGGCGCGGCGATACACGACGGCCCGCTGCTCACGAGAGAACGGCGTTTCGGCGTGATCATCCTCGACGAAATACTGGCGGATCTCGGGGCGGAAATGTTCAAGAAGATAACGCATCCGCGACGACAGCGGATAGTTCCGCATCAGCGCGTGGCTTGTCTGAAACAGATCGCTGATCCCGATCAGCGTGCCGACCAGACCCAACAGTGCGATCAAAACACCCAGGATCGGTGCAGACCCTACCAATGCAAGCCCCAGCGGCATCATGCAGATGGCGATCGCAAAGGGGATATAGCGTTCGTAATAGCGAACACGTTCGGACAGGCGCGTATAACGCAGGCGCATCGTCTCCTCCCTCCGCTCGAAGACAGTCATCAACTAGCACGGAAATTGTAACGGAAACAGCGGCGAAGATGCCTATTGCGACAGCACGGCGCCCGGATTCATGATCCCCAGCGGGTCGAGGGCCTGTTTGATCGCGCGCATCGCGGTCAGCCTGGCGGGATCACCCCAGCGCGCAAGATCGCCAGTCTTCAGACGACCCACCCCGTGTTCGGCGGAAAAGGAACCACCGCGCGCCATCACCATTTCATGGATGCGCCGGGACAGGGCCTTGCGGACATCGTCATATTCATCACGCGCCCGCCCGCTTGCCGGGAACAGGTTGAAATGCAGGTTGCCGTCGCCAAGATGTCCGAAACAGTTCACCCGCATGTCGCCTTCGCCGTCCAGCATCCGGCCCGCCTCGGCAATGAACCCTGCAACCTCGGACAAAGGCAGGCTGATGTCATGGCTGGCGATCGCGCCGACCGCCCTGTTGGCCAGCGGAATATGCTCGCGCAGCGCCCACAGATCGGCCGCCTGCTGGCCCGATCGGGCGATCACGCCGTCGGTCACAAGCCCGGCTTCGGCGCCATCGACGAACATCCCTTCAAGCGCATCGTCGGCCTTCAGCCCCTCGGGCAAGCCGACCTCGACCAGCGCAAGCCAGGCCGGAATCGGCGAAAACGGTTGCCGCATCTGCGGGAAATGTTCGGCCAGGAACTGCAGCCCCTGCCCCGACAGCAGTTCGAACGCGGTCACGCCACCCGCCATCCGGGACTGCGCCATGGCCAGCAATCGCAGCGCGGATGCAGGATCCTGAACCACCAGCAGCGCGACCCCTGTTTCGGCTGGCACGGGGGCCATGACCAGCGACGCGGCCGTGATGATCCCAAGCGAGCCTTCGGCCCCGATCAGCAGATCCCGAATGTCGTAGCCGGTGTTGTCCTTCCGCAGACGCTTCAGGTCGTGCATGATCTGGCCAGATGGCAGCACCGCCTCGACCCCAAGACACAGCGCGCGGGCGTTGCCATGGCGCAGCACGTTGACGCCGCCCGCATTCGTGGCCAGCACCCCACCGATCTGCGCGGACCCCTGCGATGCCAGCGACAATGGAAATTGCCGCCCCGCCTCGGCTGCTGCGTCCCGCGCCGCCTGCAGGGTCACGCCCGCCTCGGCGACCATCACACCCTCGTCGGCATGAACGTCGCGGATCGCCGACATCCGTTCCAGCGACAGGATCAGCGGCGGCGGACCGTCGGGCATGACCTGTCCACCGACCAGTCCCGTCCCGCCCCCTCGCGGCACGACCGCCACCCGCGCGGCGGCGCAGGCGCGAATGATCGCCGCCGTTTCCTCGGCGTCGCGCGGCGCAGCGATCAATCCTGCATGCCCGCTGAACCGCCCGCGCGGCTCTTCCAGGTATGCGGGTGCGATATCGCGGATCACGCCCTGAGGCAGTTTCGCCGCAAGTCGTTCGTCCGCCGGGTTCAGATCAGATGTCATCGTCGCGTTCCGAAGATGTTTGCCGGCCAAGGACCGGATCCTGGGTCAGCAGGGTTGCGCAAGGCCCTATCGCGCCTCGGTGCGCCCCCTGCGATCGCCGCGCAGATTGGCATAGAGTACATGGTTTCGCCACCGACCGTTGATCTGCAGATAGCTTTGCGCGACGCCTTCATACTTGAAGCCCGCCCGTTCCAGAACCCCGCGCGAGGCGGCGTTTTCAGGCAGGCATGCGGCTTCGACGCGGGACAGATCAAGCGTGCTGAAGGCATGGTGAACCAAAGCCCCGATCGCCTCGCGCATATAGCCCTGCCGCGCGAACGGCTTGCCGATCCAGTAACCGATGGTGCCCGATTGCGCCGGCCCGCGCCTGATGTTGTCCAGCGTGATCGCCCCCAGCAGCACACCGTCGCGGCGCAGCAGAAACAGCGGCAGCGCGGTGCCACCGCGACTGGCCCGCGCGGCCCAGTAAACCCGATTGGTAAAGCTTTTCCGGGACAGGTGGTCGGGCGACCAGACCGGCTCCCACGGGGTCAGGAACTCTCGGCTTTCGATCCGCAGGGCGGTCCACGCATTGAAATCCGAATGCGCAGGCAAACGCAGGACGATCCGCTCGGTTTCCAGCCGGACGGGGCGTCGGCGCGAAAACATCAGGCGGCAAGCCGCTCGGCCAGTGCCTCGCGCGATGGCGCGGACTTGACCGGCCCGTACAGCGCCAGCGCGGGACGCGCCTGACCGATCAGCCGTTCTGCATGGGTGCGCACGTCCGACAGCGTGACCGACGAGATCCGTTCTGCCACTTCCGCGGGGTCCAGAACCCGCCCCCAGATCGCCAGCACCCGTGCTACGCGCTCGGCCTGCGCCGACGGGCTTTCCAGCCCCATCAGCAGACCGGCGCGCAGTTGCGCCTTGGCACGCGCAAGCTCGGCCTCAGTCAGGTCTCCTGCGGCGCGCTTTATTTCGTCGATGGTCAGATTGGCCAGATCGGCGACGTCCTTGCCGCCGGTCCCGGCATAGATCGTCATCATGCCGGTATCATCGTGAAAGCCGGATTGCGCGAAGATCGTATAGCACAGGCCCCGTTCCTCGCGGATCTTCTGGAACAGTCGCGAGGACATGCCCCCCCCCAGCGCCGCCGAGAAGATCTGGGCGGCGTAGAAATCAGGCGACAGATAGCCCGGCCCCTCAAGCGCCAGGGCGAAATGCGCCTGTTCCAGCTTCTTCACCCGACGCAGTTCCTGCCCCTGCCAGATCGCGCCCTCGCGCGGTTTCTGCAGGATCGGGGCCAGGTGCCCGAACGCCGCCTCGGCCAGCCGCACGATCCGGTCGTGATCGACGGCGCCCGATGCCGCGACGATCATCTGACCGGGGCCATAATTCTCGGCTACGAATCCGGCCAGATCCTCGCGGCCAAAGCTGCTGACGCGCTCGGCCGGACCAAGGATCGGGCGGCCGATGGCCTGATCGGGATAAGCCGCCTCTTGCAGCCAGTCGAAGATGATGTCGTCGGGCGTATCCAGCGCCTGTCCGATCTCTTGCAGGATCACGCCGCGTTCGACCTCGATCTCGCGTTCGTCGAAAATCGGGTTCAGCACGATGTCGGAGATCACGTCAAAGGCAAGATCGACGTCCTGTTCCAGAACACGGACGTAATAGGCCGTGGCATCGCGCGAGGTATAGGCGTTGATGAAGCCCCCGACATCCTCGATCGCTTCCGCGATCTGCAGGGCGCTGCGTGTGCTGGTACCCTTGAACGCCATGTGTTCCAGGAAATGCGCGATGCCGTTCTGATCGGCCCGTTCGTTCCGCCCGCCCGCGTTCACCCAGATGCCAAGCGCCGCCGAATGCAGGCCGGGCATGACGCGCGTCGCGACGCGCAATCCGTTCGGAAGGGTTGTCAGCTGCAGATGGGGATCGGTCGTCGTCAATTCGTTCTCCGTTCAAGGATCAAGGCTTTCAAGGCGTCCACGTCGTTTTCGACCCGGCTGACGCGCTCAGGCAGATCGAATAGACCCGCCATGTGCGGCGGCAGTTCCGGGCGAGCGCCTACGGCCCTTTCGACCGCATCGGGGAATTTTGCAGGATGCGCGGTGGCCAGCGTCACCATCGGAATGCCGGGTTCGACATGCTGGCGCGCGACGGCCACGCCCACGGCGCTGTGCGGACACAGGATCTGTCCGGTTTCGTCGCGAATGGTGCGGATCATCGCCAGCGTGTCTTCCTCGCTGACGCGGCCCGACAGATACTGCTCGCGCAGGGATTGCAGGGCGCCCTGGCTGATCGTGAAGCCGCCCTGCTTCAATTCGGCCATCAACTGCGACACGGCAGAGGCGTCGCCACCATAAGCCAGATACAGCGCCCGTTCGAAATTCGAACTGACCTGGATATCCATGGACGGGCTGATCGAGGGATGCACCTCACCCACACGATATTCGCCGGTCGTCAGGGCTCGGTGCAGGATGTCGTTCTGGTTCGTCGCCACGATCAACCGGCGGATCGGCACGCCCATCGCCCGCGCGATGCTGCCCGCGAAGATGTCGCCGAAATTCCCGGTGGGCACGCAGAAATCCATCGGCCGCATGCCCAGGCTGGCAGCGGCGGTGAAGTAGTACACGATCTGCGCCACCACACGCGCCCAGTTGATGCTGTTGACACCCGCCAGCCCGACCCCGTCACGGAAATCGTGATCGTTGAACAGATCCTTCAGCCGCGCCTGACAATCGTCGAAATGCCCGTCCAGCGCCAGCGCGTGGACATTGGCGGCATCAGGGGTCGTCATCTGCCGGCGCTGCACCTCGCTGACGCGGCCATGCGGGAACATGATGAACACGTCCACGTTGTCGATGCCCTTGAACGCCTCGATCGCGGCGCTGCCGGTATCGCCCGAGGTCGCCCCGACGATGGTGATCTTCTGTCCGGACCGTTTCAGCGCGATCTGGAACAGCTGCGCGATCAACTGCATCGCGAAATCCTTGAACGCCAGCGTCGGCCCATGGAACAGTTCCAGCAGATGATGGCCGGGCGCAAGCTGATGCAAAGGTGCCTTGGCGGCGTGTTCGATGCGGCCATAGGCACGGTCGATGGCACCACGCAGTTCGGCGTCAGAGAAGCTGTCTCCGGTGAACGGACGGATGACGCGGAATGCGATCTCTTCGTATGGCAGGCCGTCAAGTTCCGTGATCGCGTCGAAACCGGGAACGGTTTCGGGCAGATACAAACCACCGTCGCGGGCCAGTCCCGACAGCATGGCCTGTTCGAAATTCAGCACCGGGGCCTGCCCCCGCGTCGAGACGTAGCGCATCGTCATTCCTTCAGTAGGTCCGCCGCCTGATACGCCAGATCAGGGCGACTGTCATCCCTGCCCAGACCGCTGCGATCATGAACCACTGCACGGCGTAGGACAGGTGATTGTTGGGGATGCCCTCAATGGCGACGGGGATCGGTTCGACCCCCTGCGCGTCGCCTTCGACAAGACTTGCGACAACCAGGATCGGCTGGGTCTCAAGTTGCCGCGCCATGGCAGGCACATCGCGGGCAAACCAGATATTCTCGTCCAGATTGGGCTCTGGCGTGGCGCTGGCCTTTTCGTCGGGCCAGTGCAGGTTGCCGCGAATGGTCAGGCGCGTCGGGCCGCGCTGCGCGTGCCGCGCCTGCTGCGGCACGAAACCGCGATCGACCATGATCGCGCGCCCGTCATCGGTCACGAAACGCGACACGATCTGATATCCCCCGCCCTGTTCCTTGGTGCCGGACAAAACGTCGATCTCGTCCCCCGTCGTGGTCCCGCTGACGGTGACGGGCATGTATTTCATCGACGGATCGACCGTGTCCGGCAAGGGAACCGGCTCCGCGTCGATGCGGGTCTGGATCTGGCTCAGCATGCCTTCCTTCCATTCCAACCTGCGCAGCTGCCACGTCCCCAACTGGATCAGGATGGCGCATCCGACGATGCCGAGTAAGAGGGGAAACAGATAGCGACGCATGGAACGGGAATGCCTGCCAAAAGAAAACGCGCGGGGCCAGCCCCGCGCGCCAGAATGAAAGCCGGCTGGGATCTAGCTGCCCCAGATATAGACG
This sequence comes from Paracoccus maritimus, assembly GCF_025195095.1. Classification (GTDB taxonomy): domain Bacteria; phylum Pseudomonadota; class Alphaproteobacteria; order Rhodobacterales; family Rhodobacteraceae; genus Paracoccus; species Paracoccus maritimus. Next base: position 333,432 of record NZ_JANAVZ010000004.1, read on the forward strand.
GCACCGAACAGGAACAGCCAGACGACATCGACGAAGTGCCAGTACCAGGCGGCGGCTTCGAAGCCGACATGCTGTTCCTGGCTCATCTGTCCGCGGGTAAAGCGGAACAGGCACACCGCCAGGAAGATCGTGCCGATGATGACGTGAAGGCCGTGGAACCCGGTCGCCAGATAGAACGCGCTGGCATACGAGGTGTCGGCCAGGCCGAAGGCCGCATGGCTGTATTCGTAAGCCTGCAGAACCGAGAAGCAGACGCCAAGGATGATCGCCACGATCAACCCGTTGATGGTGGTCTTGCGGTCGTTTTCATGCACCAGCGCGTGGTGTGCCCAGGTGACCGCGACGCCTGACAGAAGCAGGATCAGCGTGTTGATCAGCGGCAGGTGCCAAGGATCGAAGGTCACGATGCCTTCGGGCGGCCAGACCCCGTCCCTGATCGGGCTTTCCGGCCCCATCGGATACAGTGCGTTCTTGAACCAGTTCCAGAACCACGCGACGAAGAACATCACCTCGGAGATGATGAACAGGATGAACCCGTATTGCAGGCCGATCCGCACGACCGGGGTGTGGTCGCCTTCCTCGCCTTCATGGATCACATCGGCCCACCAGCTATACATCGTGTACAGCACGCCGACGAAACCGATCAGGAACAGCCACGGACCCGAGACCGGAATCCAGAACAGATGCACCTCTTCTGCATGCATCCAGCCGACGGCACCATACAGCATCAGGAAGGCCGAGATCGCGCCGATAAAGGGCCAGATGGACGGCGGAAGAATATGATAGTCGTGGTTCTTAGCGTGCGCCATGGTCAGATCCCCGTCGGCTCCTCGTGCTAGCTTATGCTTAGTTGACGTTATCGGCCGGGGCAGCGTCAAGCGCCGCCTGCTTCGGCTCGGTCCGGTGGAAGGTATAGGACAGGGTGATGTCCCTGACCCAGCTTGCGTCGCGGTCGTTCACCAGTTCGGGATCGACGAAGAAGCTGACCGGCATCTCGACCCGTTCGCCGGGCTTCAGCGTCTGCTCGGTGAAGCAGAAGCACTGGATCTTGTCGAAATAATATCCCGACACATCGGGCGCGACATTATAGCTGGCGGTGCCGGTGATCGTTTGGTCCGAATTGTTCACCGCCTCGTAATAGGCCATGGCGTTCTGGCCGATGCGCACATCCATGCGGGTCTGCATGGGGCGGAACGTCCAGTCCAGATTCTTGTCGACATTCGCGTCAAATCGCACCCGCACGACTTCGTCCAGCACCTCGTCGGGCGCTTGAGTCGAAACCTGGGTCGTGCCGCCGAACCCCGTCACGCTGCAAAACCAGTTGTAGAAGGGTACGGCCGCCCATGCCAACGCCCCCATGGTCAGCACAACCCCGACCAGCGCCACGACAGTTTTCGAATTGCGGTTCATTGCTGCACCTCTTTCGTCGTCGTCCCGGTTCCGCCGTCCTGCCCCTCTTCCGGCAGCACCGAAACGCGCGGCTGATGGTCATAAGCCTCCATCAGGTCGCCCTGGCGGACCTTGACCACCGTCAGGGCAAAGACCAGAGCAACGAAACCGGCCAGCACAAGTCCCAGCCCGACATTGCGCGACCGACGACGCCGGTGCAGTTCGTGTTCGGCGCTTCGTGCCATCGCCATTACCATCCGATGCCTACCCAGTGCTGAACCAGCAGCGCCAGGAAATGCAGGAATGTGTAATACAGCGAAAGCCGGAAGAACCGCCGTTCCACTGTATAATTGTCGGCCATCGCCGCATCCTCGTCGCGGCGCATCACCCGCCAGCCGCCCAGAATGAACAGGATGTTCAGCACCGCCGCGACCGCCATGTAAAGCGGACCGCCGACCGATGTCAGACCCAGCCAGATCGCGAACGGTGCCAGCACCAGCGTGTAGGCAAAGATATGGCGCCGCGTCACCGTGCGACCATGCGTGACGGTCAGCATCGGCACGCCGGCCTTGTGATAGTCTTCCTTCATGAAAAGCGCGAGCGCCCAGAAATGCGGCGGCGTCCAGAAAAAGATCAGCGCGAACATCAGCAGTGATTCGATGCCCACGCCACCCGTCGCGCAGGCCCATCCGATCATCGGAGGGAATGCCCCGGCCGCACCACCGATGACGATGTTCTGCGGCGTCCAGCGCTTCAGCCACATCGTGTAGATGACGGCATAGAAGAAGATCGTGAAGGCAAGGAAGGCGGCTGCGAACCAGTTGGCGACCAGACCCAGCATCATCACCGAGATGCCGGACAGCGCCAGACCCAACCCCAGCGCCTCGCCGCCGGTGACGCGTCCCGACGGGATCGGGCGCGACTGGGTGCGCCGCATCACCGCATCAATATCGGCATCATACCACATGTTCAGCGCGCCGGACGCGCCACCGCCAAGCGCGATGAACAGCACCGCACAGAACGCAATGAACGGGTGCACGTCGATCGGCGCGACCGACAGGCCGACAAAGGCGGTGAACACCACCAGCGACATGACACGCGGCTTCAGCAGCGCCACATAATCGCCGAATTCAGCCTCGGGGGCACCCTCGTATGCGTTGATATCGGTCATTGCGCGTTCGTTTATCCGGTTGGCGGATCAGTCGGCCTTGGCCAGCTGCAGCCGCGCGTCCTCGGGCAGGCCAAGCGCGGCCTGCTGCTGTTCGGGCATGGTGCCGCCCTGTTCGGCCACCCATGCGGCATAGACCTCGGGGCTGACGGCCTTGACCACGATCGGCATATAGGCGTGGTTGATCCCGCACAGTTCGCTGCACTGGCCGAAATAGACGCCTTCCTGGTCGACGTTGAACCAGGCCTGCGCGATTCGGCCGGGCACCGCGTCCTGCTTGATGGCAAAGGCGGGGATGGTCCAGCTGTGGATCACGTCATTGGCCGTGACCTGCAGCAGAACGGTTTGGCCGACCGGCACAACCACGGCCGTATCGGTCGCCAGAAGATATTCGTCTTCGCTGTATCCGTAATCGGCAAGCTCTTCCTTGGTCAGCATGATCGAATCGAAGCTGAGGTCGTTGTCGGGATATTCGTAGGACCAGTACCACTGGTTGCCGATCGCCTTGATGACGATATCCGGGTTGGGCGGCATTTCCTGGCTGCGGAACAGCGCCGGCAGCGAGAAGGCCCCGATGGCAACAAGGATCAGCACCGGAACCAGGGTCCAGGCAACCTCAAGCGGAGTGTTGTGCGTAAATTTTGCGGGCACGGGATTGGCGCGGCTGTTGTAGCGGAAGATCACGATCAACAGCAGAGCGCACACGAACACCGTCACGACCGTGATGATGATCAGCACGAAGTGATCCAGCCACTGTTGGTCATGCGCCAGTTCGGTCGCGGCGGGCTGGAACCCCAGACCCTTGGCGTGAGGTTTGCCGATCGTCGGCAGATCGCCCAGTACATCCTGCGCCACAGCGCCGCTGGCTACCATTCCCGCGGTCGCCAGCCCCGAAGCTGCCGCGACTGCACGGCGAATCATCGCTTTTGCCATCATTCCATCCCGTTGCGTTGGCCCGGCCGCAATGGCCGAGGGGGCCGCTCTGGGCCGCCCCTTTCCCTTTCACATGGCTCGTTCTATGACCATATTACAGACTTACGGGCAAGTGATACCTAGGAAATAGGCACGAAATTCAGACGCCGTTCGCGTCGCGCAGACCAAAATTCCGGCCCGCAACCAAGGAGTCCCCACAGATGAGCCGCGACCGCTTCGACCCGTTCAGCCAGTTTCTGGATCGCGACCGGGCGCTGCGCATCTTGCGCGACGCGGTGACCGGCGCGGATGACGGAGAGCTGTTTTTGGAGCGTTCCGTGGCCGAGACACTGGTCTTCGATGACGGCAGGCTGCGCAACTCAGGCTATACCGCCGAACAGGGTTTCGGTCTGCGTGCGGTGCGAGGTGAGGTAACGGGATACGCCCACTCGACCGAGATTTCCGAGCAATCCCTGCGACGTGCGGCCGAGACGGCGCGGCTGGCCGTGGGTTCCGGAGGCGGACAGATGGCCGACGCCGCGCCGATGCGTGCGACACCTCTTTACGGTGCGGCGGACCCGGCCGAGGGGATCCCGGTCGCCCGGCGGATCGAGTTGCTGCGCCAGATCGACGATTATGCGCGTCGTCTGGATCCGCGAGTCGTGCAGGTCACAGCCTCGATCGCCTCGTCGTTGCAAGAGATCGCGATCCTGCGCCCCGAGGGCGGGCTTGTCACCGATACCCGCCCGATGGCGCGACTCAATGTCGCAGTCATCGTCGAGAACAACGACCGCCGCGAATCCGGAAGCCACGGCGGTGGCGGGCGGGTTTCGCTGGAAGGTCTGATGGATCCGGCCCACTGGCGGAACGCAGTGGACGAAGCGCTACGGATCGCGCTGGTCAATCTCAGGTCCGTTCCCGCCCCGGCGGGGGTGATGGATGTCGTTCTTGGGCCCGGCTGGCCCGGCATCCTGCTGCACGAGGCCGTCGGCCACGGGCTGGAAGGCGATTTCAACCGCAAGAAGGCCTCGGCCTTTGCCGGTCTGATGGGTCAAAAGGTGGCGGCGCCCGGCGTCACCGTCGTAGATGACGGCACCATCCCCGATCGACGCGGATCGATCAGCGTCGACGACGAGGGAACACCCCCCGCCCGCAATGTGCTGATCGAGGACGGGATCCTTGTCGGCTACATGCAGGACCGTCAGAACGCCCGGCTGATGGGGGTCGCCCCCACCGGCAATGGCCGCCGGGAAAGTTTCGCCCATGCGCCCATGCCGCGGATGACGAACACCTACATGCCGGGCGGCGACACCGATCCTGCCGCGATCCTTGCCGACCTGAAGGACGGCATCTACGCCGTCGGCTTCGGCGGCGGCCAAGTGGACATCACCAATGGCAAATTCGTCTTTTCCTGCACCGAAGCCTATCGCGTGAAGGACGGCATCGTGGGCGACCCGATTCGCGGCGCCACGCTGATCGGCGACGGCGCGACCGCACTGCAACAGATCCGGGCCGTCGGAAACGACATGGCGCTGGACCCCGGCATCGGCAATTGCGGCAAGCAGGGCCAATGGGTGCCCGTCGGTGTCGGTCAACCGACACTGATGATCGGCGGATTGACGGTCGGCGGTTCGGCAGCCTGAGACCGGCCCAGTCGGTAACCTTGTATTAACCACTGTTGCGCTATGCCTTGTCACGAGATGAGGCGGAGGCAGCATGGATACCGGTCATATTCCCTTCGGCACCCCCGGCACCCCACTTGCCGCGAAGGACGACGATCTAGGCATTCTTCGTCTCATCCGTTCCCGGCGCGTCGGCCCCGCGACGTTTCATCGACTGCTTGCCGAACACGGCAGCGCCGCTGCCGCGCTTGAGGCGTTGCCCGCCATCGCGGCGGCAGCCGGGGTCAAGGACTATCAGGCCTGCCCCGAAGGCGTCGCGGCGGCGGAGTTGGCGGCGGGCCGCAAGGCCGGTGCACGCCTGGTCCGCTGCGATTCGCCGCTGTATCCCGACGCGCTGCGCCAGATCGACGGCGCGCCTCCGGTGCTGTGGGTCCGCGGTGATCCGCATTGGCTGTCGCGCGATCCTGTCGCGGTGATCGGCGCGCGCAACGCGTCGTCGCTGGGGCTGCGCATGGCCCGCGGCATGGCGGCCGGTCTGGGCGAATGCGGCTGCACGGTCGTCGCCGGACTGGCGCGCGGGGTGGATACCGCGGCGCACAACGCCAGCCTACCCACCGGAACCGTCGCCGTGATGGCAGGCGGAGTCGATGTCATCTACCCCGCCGAAAACGTCGTGCTGGCAGCCCAGATCGCGGAAAAAGGCGTCCTTGTTTCCGAACAGCCGCCGGGAACGGAACCCGCCGCACGACATTTCCCAACCCGCAACCGCATCATCTCGGGCCTGTCGCGCGCGGTGGTGGTGATCGAGGCTGCACATCGCTCGGGCACGCTGATTACCGCCAGGAACGCGCTGGATCAGGGGCGCGAGGTGATGGCGGTGCCCGGACATCCGATGGATGCCCGCGCGGCAGGGTGCAACCTGCTGATCCGCGACGGTGCATTGCTGGTCCGCAGCGCCGGCGACGTGGTCGCGGCACTGGCCGAGCGCGGCGAGGCGCCCGTGACGCGATCCGATGATCCGGCGCCGCGCAACCGGCCTGGCACCGCGCCGCGCGCCAACGACGCGATCAGGACTACGGTCAACCGGGATGCCGGCGGCCCCGCTCAACTGGAAGCCCGGATCCTGTCGCGCCTGACCCCAAGCCCGACGGAGGAAAACGACCTGATCCGCGATCTTGGCGTCCCCGCCTCAAGCGCCAGCGCCGCGATCCTGTCGCTTGAGCTGCAGGGACGTCTGACGCGGCTTGCGGGCGGTCGTCTGGCGCTCAGTTGAACGGCCTCGAATTCGCCGACCGTTGACAGTCCCCGGCCCCGCACCCATGTTGCCGCCCCATTGAACGGTCCCTGAGGTGCAAATGCCCGTCGTCGTCGTCGAGTCCCCGGCCAAGGCCAAAACCATCGAGAAATATCTCGGCGGCGACTATCGTGTTCTGGCGAGTTTCGGCCATGTCCGAGACCTGCCGCCCAAGGATGGCAGTGTCGATCCGGATGCCGATTTCGCGATGAAATGGGAAGTCGCCAGCGACAGCAAGAAACACTTGAAGGCCATCCGCGACGCGCTGAAGGATGATCAGAGCCTGATCCTGGCCACCGACCCCGACCGCGAGGGAGAGGCGATCAGCTGGCACCTGCTGGAGGCCCTTGCCCCGGCACTGAAGAAGGGCAGCGAGGTCAACCGCGTCACCTTCAACGCGATCACCAAGACCGCCGTCAGCGAGGCGATGAAGAATCCGCGCCAGATCGACCAGGCGCTGGTCGATGCCTATCTGGCGCGGCGCGCCCTGGACTATCTGGTAGGGTTCAATCTGTCGCCCGTGCTGTGGCGCAAGCTGCCGGGCGCGAAGTCGGCCGGACGCGTGCAGTCGGTCTGCCTGCGGCTGATCGTTGACCGCGAGATGGAGATCGAGGCGTTCAAGCCCCGCGAATACTGGTCCGTTCATGCAAGGCTGGCGACACCCGGCGGAAACGAATACGACGCGCAGCTGGTCTCGCTGGCCGGGTCCAAGCTGGACCGCTTCGATCTGCCCGAAGCCGAAAAGGCCGCGATGGCGGTCAGCGCGCTGTCGTCTCGGGATCTGAAGGTCTCGGGCGTGGTGGCCAAGCCCGCCAGCCGCAATCCCTGGCCGCCCTTCATGACCTCGACCCTGCAGCAAGAGGCCAGCCGCAAGATGGGCATGGGCGCCAAGGCCTGCATGTCGGCGGCGCAGCGCCTGTATGAGGCAGGGCTGATCACCTATATGCGAACCGACGGCATCGACATGGCGCCCGAGGCGGTGATGGCCGCCCGCGACGCGATCAAGGCCAAGTTCGGCGAGAATTACCTGCCCAAATCGCCGCGCATGTACAAGAACAAGGCCAAGAACGCGCAGGAAGCCCACGAATGCATCCGGCCCACCGACATGATGCTGTCGCCCGACAAGCTGAAGGTCAGCGCCGAGGATCAGCGCAAGCTGTATGATCTGATCTGGAAGCGCAGCATCGCCAGCCAGATGGAAGCGGCGCGGATGGAACGCACCACCGTGGATATCGAAAGCCCGGATCGGCAGGTCGGCCTGCGCGCGACGGGTCAGGTGATGCTGTTCGACGGGTTCCTGCGCGTCTATGATCAGGGCCGCGACGATGACGAGGGCGAAGACAGCGCGCGCCTTCCCGCCATCACCGAAGGCGAGGAAGCGAAACTGGTCACCAAGGCGTTCGAGCCTGAATTCACCAAGGCCCGCGACAAGGGGGGCGACGCACCGGACGCACCATCAGGGCAGCGCGCGGCACCGGGATTGCTGATGAACGACGCGGCTTCGACCGCCGCCCGCCAGCATTTCACACAACCCCCGCCCCGCTATACCGAGGCAACACTGGTCAAGCGCATGGAAGAACTGGGCATCGGCCGCCCCTCGACCTATGCCAGCATCGTGACCACGATCCAGGACCGCGAATATGTCCGCAAGGACAAGAACCGCCTGATCGCCGAGGACAAGGGCCGGTTGGTCACGACTTTCCTTGTGAAATATTTCCCGCGCTATGTCAGCTATGACTTCACCGCCGATCTTGAGAACGAACTGGACGAGATCAGCGCCGGCGACCTGATCTGGCGCGACGTCCTGGGGCGCTTCTGGAAGGATTTCTCGAAGGCGCTTGAAGGCACGTCAGACTTGCGGATCTCCGAGGTTCTGGATGCGATCGACGACGCGCTGGCCCCGCATCTTTACCCACCACGCGCCGATGGCGGCGATCCGCGCGAATGTCCGCTGTGCGGCAAGGGCCGCCTGAACCTGAAGACCGCACGATCGGGTGGCGCCTTCATCGGCTGTTCGAACTATCCCGAATGCCGCTTTACCCGGCCATTGTCGGCACCCGACGGGGAAGAGCCCGTGGGCGACCGCATTCTGGGAGAGGACGACGGTGACCAGATCAGCCTGAAGACCGGACGCTTCGGCCCCTATGTTCAGCGCGGCGAGGCCACGGAAGACACGCCGAAGCCGCCGCGCGCGTCGATCCCGAAAGGCTGGGATGCGGCGGCCTTGGATCTGGACAAGGCGCTGCAACTGCTGTCGCTGCCGCGCTCTATTGGTCCGCATCCCGACGACGGAGTGCTGATCGAGGCGGGAATCGGGCGCTATGGCCCCTATGTGAAGCATGACCGGAAATACGCGAACCTGCCGGATGTGGACGAAGTGTTCACCATCGGCATGAACCGCGCGGTCGAGGTTCTGGCGGCCAAGCAGACGCGCGGCCGCGCCGCAGCCGCTGCCCCGCTGAAAGAGCTTGGAGATCATCCTGATGGCGGTGCGATTCAGGTGATGAACGGCCGCTATGGCCCCTACGTAAAGTGGGAAAAGATCAACGCGACCCTGCCACGCGACGTCTCTCCCGATGAGATCACCAAGGAAGAGGCGCTTGAACTGATCGCGGCCAAGGCTGCTAAATCACCCAAGAAGGCAGCCAGGAAACCCGCCGCGAAGAAAGCGACGGCGAAGAAGCCTGCTGCAAAGAAGCCGGCAGCGAAGAAACCCGCCAAGAAGACCTCTGAATAGCCCGGACAGTGGTCAGCGCAGATCCTCGGCGATCTGTGCGGCCGCATCCAGAAAACGCTCTCGCACCGGCGCGGCATGCGGGTTTTCGCGCAGGATGGTGCGCAGTAGTTCCGGCGAGTCCGCCCCGACCATCCCTGCGGCCTGGACCAGATGACGGAAGCTGGCGGTGGTCAGGCGGTCGGGCATTGGCCCAAGCTGCGAAATCCCGCGCGCGACCAGATGCGTCAGCCCCTGCACTACCGCCATCTCGCGGTCATGCTGATCGGGCGTCGTGCGCAGGACCCGCAGTCCCATGCGTCGCAGCAGCGCCGCGGCACGCCTGTGTCCCGACCCGCGCAGCGGACACCAGGCGATACGATGCCCGTCCAGCCCGTCGCGTGCGCTTTCCGGGCCGAACAGCGGATGGCTGGCGACGATCTGAACATGACCTGGCAGGATGTTCTGCATCATCTGCGCCGGGCGGATCTTCACCGATGCGACATCAACGACCATCGCGCCGGGCGAAAGATGCGGCGCGATCTGGTGCAGCACATCCTCCATCCGCGACAGCGGCACCGCCAGAACGACGATATGGCAGCGCGCGGCGTCCTCCAGATCGACCTGCGGCAGATCATTGGCACGCATCACCGGGTCGCAGACGCAAACCGGTATGTGATGGCGCAGATGGCGCGCGATCAGTTGACCGAACGCACCGAAGCCGATGACGGCAAGGCGCGGAATTTCCGGGTGGTGAAACACGGCAGGACCTTTCGACAAGGCGCAAGGTCGTGATGTTCTTTTCCGATCAACCGCACGGCCCGCGCGGTTGACATGATTGTGCCCCCGCTATGATTGCGGGCGGCGATACAGGGAAAAGATGGCATTTCTGCGGTTCATGCCACTCAGATGGGCCAGCGGGTGGCATGATGTCAAGTCCTGCCGCTAACAGCGGGCGGTCCGATTGACACCGGTTGGTCGGCGGGCCATGACTTCTGCCGAACCTGTATCCATGAGGGGAGGACCGATGAAAAAGGTCTATGCCAATGCAACCGAGGCCCTGGACGGTCTCTTGCATGACGGGATGTTCATCTCGGCCGGGGGGTTCGGCCTTTGCGGCATCCCCGAATTGCTGATCGACGCGATCGTGGACAGCGGCGTCAAGGAACTGACCATCGCCAGCAACAATTGCGGGATCGACGGCTTCGGCCTGGGCAAGCTGCTGGATACCAAGCAGATCAAGAAGATGCTCAGCTCTTATGTCGGCGAGAATGCCGAATTCATGCGCCAGTATCTGTCGGGCGAGCTTGAGCTGGAGTTCAATCCCCAAGGCACGCTGGCCGAACGGATGCGCGCCGGCGGCAGCGGCATTCCGGGCTTCTACACCAAGACCGGCGTGGGCACCCGGATCGCCGAGGGCAAGGAAGTGAAGATCTTCGACGGCGAGGAATACATCCTGGAACGCGGCATTGTCGCGGATCTGTCGATCGTGAAGGCGTGGAAGGCCGACGACACCGGCAATCTTGTGTTCCGCAAGACCGCCCGCAACTTCAACCCGCCCGCCGCCATGTCGGGCAAGATCTGCGTCGCCGAGGTCGAGGAGATCGTGCCGCGCGGTTCCCTGGACCCCGACCACATCCACCTGCCCGGCATCTATGTGCATCGCCTGATTCAGGGCCAGCACGAGAAGCGGATCGAGAAGATCACCACCCGCAAGCGTGAGGAGGTCTGACATGGCCAGTGAACTGAAAGGCTGGGATCGTGACCAGATGGCCGCCCGCGCGGCCGAGGAACTGGAAGACGGCATGTATGTGAACCTGGGCATCGGCATTCCGACCCTGGTGGCCAACTATGTCGGCGACAAGGACATCACGCTGCAGTCGGAAAACGGCATGCTGGGGATGGGGCCCTTCCCGTTCGAGGGCGAGGAAGATCCCGACCTGATCAATGCCGGCAAGCAGACCATCACGGAACTCAGCCGCACCTCGTATTTCGACAGTGCGACAAGCTTCGGCATGATCCGCGGCGGCAAGATCGCGGCCGCCGTGCTGGGCGCGATGGAAGTGGCCGAGAACGGCGACCTGGCCAACTGGATGATCCCCGGCAAGCTGGTCAAGGGAATGGGCGGCGCGATGGATCTGGTCGCCGGCGTCAAGCGGGTGATCGTCGTGATGGATCACACCAACAAGGCCGGCGACTCCAAGCTGTTGAAGGAATGCACGCTGCCGCTGACCGGCAAGGGTGTCGTGAACCGGATCATCACCAATCTGGGTGTGCTGGACGTGGTCGAGGGCGGGTTGAAGATCGTCGAGACAGCCGACGGCGTGACGGAAGACGATATCCGCGCCGCGACCGAGGCGACGATCGTCGCCTGAGATCGCATCGCCGTGCGACACCGATGGCGGGGGGCGTTGCCCCCCGTCGCCGATTCCGGCGCCCCCCTCCCCCCGAATACTTGCTCAAAGAAGAATCCGCCGAGGCCGATGATGACACCCGATCAGATCAGCGCGCTTTTCACGCGCGACGATGGCACGTTCTTCTGCGCAAGGTGGAACCGGCCGGTCGCGCCGGTGATCTTCGGACTGTCCGAGGAAACGCTGGACATCTTTCGCAGTGCGATCCGGGCGGGGTTTGCCCATGCGGGCCACCCGGTGACAGACACCGATCCGGAAATGGGCAGCAACCTGATGCTGTTCTTCATGCGCGACTGGACCGAGCTTGAAGGTATCCCGGACCTGGATCGCCTGACCGGGATGGCCGGTCTGCCATCACGTCTGATCGGATCCCCGGCAGATCAGTACAGGCTTTTTCGCTTTGACCCGGATGGCGGCATCCGTGCCTGCCTGATCTTCGTCCGGATGTCCGGCGCCTTGGCCGATTCGCACCCTGCCCGACTGGCCGAGGCGCTTGTGATGCGCAGCGCACTGACCTTCGCGCGCGACGTGACGCCGTCCTCCGAACTGGCGGCGCTCATCCGCGCGGCCTATGATCCCGTGCTGCCCGTCACCGCGAACGACCACAGCCACGCGTTGCGCCTTGCCGCGCGCATGGCCCCACGCTGAGACGAATCATGTCGCCCGCCGCGCGCGAAGCGCGCCTTCGGCCCAGCGGCAGCGGCCGGGATGGGCCACGCCCATCCCGGCCCCCTTGCAACAAGCCCGGCTGATGATCCTGGCGTCGGGCAATTGCGGGCGGCCTGATGCCGGCCTAGGATGGCCGACATGAGCCATTCCCTGAACCTGCGCGTCTATTATGAAGACACCGACCTGGCGGGGATCGTCTATTACGCCAATTACCTGAAGTTCATCGAGCGAGGACGCTCTGAGTGGCTGCGTGACCTGGGCGTCGATCAGGTCGACATGAAAGAAACCGAGGGACGTGTCTTCGCAGTGCGACGGATCGAGGCCGACTACCTGCGCCCCGCGCGGTTTGACGACGTGCTACAGGTCGTCACCAGCCTGCATCAGCTGACCGCCGCGCGAGTGGTGGTGGATCAGGCGGTGCGCTGCGACGGTGACACGCTTTTCACTGCGCGCGTGACGATCGCCTGCCTGGACAGGACCGGTCGCCCCGTCCGGTTGCCGCCGGCGGTTGGGTCACGGCTGCGACAGGTCCAAACATGAACGGTCCGCGCCGCATCGCCATGTGGTCCGGTCCGCGCAACCTGTCGACGGCGATGATGCGCAGCTTCGGCTCACGCGGCGACTGCGCCTGCGTGGACGAGCCCTTTTACGCCCATTATCTGCTGAAGACCGGCCTGCCCCACCCGATGCGCGACCAGGTGATCGCCAGCCAGCCCGCCGATTGGCGGGACGTCCTGCCCGCACTAACGACCGAGCCGGCGAAGGCAGACGTCCAGTACCAGAAGCACATGGTTCAGCATATGCTGCCTGGCATGGATCTGGACTGGACCGATCAGGTCACGAACGTCTTCCTGATCCGCGAACCCGAACGGGTCGCGGCGTCTTTCGCGGCCAAGCGCGGACTGCCCGACGCAGCAGAGCTTGGCTTTTCGCGGCAATGGCAGATGTATCGCCAAATGGCAAAGCGCGGCCCCGCACCTGTCGTGATCGACAGTGCCGATATCCGCGGCGACCCGGCCCGTGCGCTGCGGGCGCTGTGCAACGCCATCGACATCGCATGGACCGACCGGATGCTGACATGGCCCGCCGGGTCCAGGCCCGAGGATGGCGTCTGGGGCAAGGTCTGGTACGATGCCGTCAACGCCTCGACCGGGTTTGCAGGGGCCGAGGGGCCGTTGCCGCGGCTTGAAGGTGAACTTGCCAGCCTGGCTGCGGCGCTGCGTCCCGACTATGAGGCGATCGCTGCCCACAGGCTGCGTCTTGACTGATCGCCCGCGGGCGGCGAATTGACGGCATTGTGTTGCAGCAGGGGGTGAAACCGCTGCTAGAGAAGGGCTAGAAGGCCCGGCAAAACGGCGCTCGTGAAGATGAGGCAGTGACGATGGAACCCATTCAGGCCGCGCAGGCCCTCGATTTTTCGCTGGTGGCGCTGTTCGCGCGCGCCTCTCTGACGGTCAAGATCGTGATGATCCTGCTGATCGTCGCCTCTTTCTGGAGCTGGGCGATCATCATCCAGAAATTCCTGGCCTTCGCGGCATCGCGACGCGAGGCCGCCCGCTTCGACCGCGCCTTCTGGTCGGGCGAGCCGCTGGACGATCTGTATGATCGGCTTGGCGAACGCCCCAAGGGCGCCTCGGAACGTATCTTCGCGGCCGGCATGACGGAATGGCGGCGCAGCCACCGCGATGACGGCGCACTGATCCCCGGTGGCGTTCAGCGGATCGACCGGGCCATGAACGTTTCTATCCAGCGCGAGGAATCCCGCCTGTTCCGGGGACTGTCATTCCTGGCCACTGTAGGGTCCACGGCGCCCTTCATCGGGCTGTTCGGCACCGTCTGGGGTATCAAGACCGCGTTCGAAGGCATCGCGATGTCGCAGAACACCAGCCTTGCCGTCGTGGCCCCCGGCATTGCCGAGGCGCTGCTGGCAACCGCGCTTGGGCTTCTGGCGGCGATCCCCGCCGTGATCTTCTACAACAAGCTGTCGGGTGACGCCGAACGTGTGGTCGGCAACTGGGAAGCCTTCGCAGACGAATTCTCGACCCTGCTGTCGCGGCAGCTTGACGGCGAGGCCTGATCCGATGGCCGACGTCGTCAAACGGGTCAGCCGGAAGGGTCGCGGGCGGCGGCGCAACGCCCCCATGTCCGAGATCAACGTCACGCCTTTCGTGGATGTGATGCTGGTGCTGCTGGTGATCTTCATGGTGGCGGCCCCCCTCATGACCTCTGGCGTGCCCCTGAACCTGCCCAAGACCGCGGCAACAGCCGTGCCCTCGGAGCCCGAGGAGCCGCTGGTCATCTCGATCCCCGCAGAGGGCGCGATCACGCTGATGAACGAGCCGGTCGGTGATGACGAGGTCGTCGGCAGACTGCGCGCCGTGCTGGAGGAACGTCAGAGCGACAAGATCTTCCTGCGCGCCGACGGCACCATCCCCTACGCCCGCGTGGTCCAGGTCATGGGCGCGCTGAACGCCGCCGGATACACCAATATCGTACTGGTCACCGATACCGGCGGCCCGCGCATGGATGGCTGATCCATGGAGGAACGCGATGGCCGCATCGGATACTGGGTTTCGGGGATCGCGCATCTTGCGCTGATCCTTTGGGCGATTCTGGGCGGTGCGTTGTTCAGGCCGCAGCCCTCGATGCCGGTCCGAACCAGCGAGGTCGCCACCATGAGCGGCGCGGAGTTCGAGGAATACGCCGCCGCCTCTCGTGGGGCCGGGCCGGTCTCCAGCGAGGCGACGGCCGTCGCGACGATGCCTGAACCCGAAACCGAAGAGACGGCCGGCGAGGCACCCGCAGACGCCAGCGCACCCGATGCCGAAGATGCGGCGCAGGAACTTGCGCAACCGGACGACAGTTCTGACGCGCAGCCGGATCTGAGCGACTTCCAGGATCGCGACCCGATCGACGTGGCCAGCGACCTGCCCGAGCCGCCGCCCGCCCCCGAGCCACAGGAAACCACGCCCGACACGCCGGTCGCGACGGTCGCGCCCTCGGCGGCGCTTCCGCCTGCCCCGCCGTCGGCACCTGCACAAGACGAAGCCGTCGCTCCGGTTCCGCCCCGTTCGGCGTTGGCGCTGGACGACTCTCCCCGCCCGAATGAGCGGCCCGAGGACCTCGTCGAGGCGTATCAGGCACGCATCGCTGCGCAGCAGGAAGCCGCCCGGCAGGCAGCTGCCGCAGCTGCCGAAGCCGAGGCGCAGGCCGAAGCAGAACGGCAGGCGGCGCAGGAAGCCGCGCGTCAGGAGGCCGAAAGACAGGCCGCAGCCGAGCGTGAACGCCAACAAGCCGAAGCCGCCGCGCAGGCCGAAGCCCAAAGACAGGCGGAAGCCGAGGCAGAGCGTCAGGCCCAGGAAGCGGCGCGCGAGGAACGGCAACGCCAGGCCGCCGAGGCGCAGGCGGAGGAGGAACGCAGGGCCGAAGAAGCCCGCCGCGAGGAAGAGCGCCAAGCGGCCGAGGCGGCCGCGCGCGAAGCCGAAGAGCGCCGCGCCGAAGAGGAACGCCGGCAAGCCGAGGAAGCCGCGCGCGAAGAAGAGGAACGCCGTGCCGCCCAAGAGGCTGCAGAGGCTGAAGAAAGACGGCAGGCCGCCGAGCGCGCAGCGCAGGAGGCCGAGGAACGACGCGCCGCTGCGGAACGCGAGGCGGCAGAACGCGAGGCCGCCGACCGGCAGGCGCTGGAAGATGCGCTTCGCGAGGCCCAGGATGGCGATGCGGGCGCCGAGGGGCAGGACACGGCGTCGACCGGCGACACGGTCGGCGGCAACCGGCAGCGCATCGAAGGCGGCGACGGTGCGTCGGCGGCACAGGATCCGCTGGCGGCTGCGCTGTCGGGCGCGCTGTCGAGCAGCACATCGCAGGACAGCGGCGACACGCCGGACGCCGCGGCTCAGCCTCAGCCAGATCCGCTGCAACTGAACCCGGTGCCGATCACGCCGACGCCCCTGCCCGACCCGGATCAGCGGTCCGAGGCCGAGACCGGAACCGGGGGGGCTGCGCCGCTTGGCCAGCCCCTTTCGATTTCCGAGCGCGACGGTTTCAGAACCGCGATCCAGCAATGCTGGAACGTCGGCGCGTTGTCGCTGGAGGCCGCGCGGATGGATGTCTCGGTCGAGTTCAGGATGACACCGGATGGACGGCCCGACCCCGCCAGCCTGCGGATGGTCGATCAACGCGGCGGATCACAAACCGCTGCCCAGAACGCTTTCGAGGTCGCGCGGCGCGCGATCATCATGTGCGGGCGCAGCGGCTATGAGCTTCCGCCCGGGAAATACGGCCGCTGGCGCGAAGTGATCGTTGATTTTCGCCCCGACGGCATCGGATTCGAATGATGGCGCATAGGCACGATAGCCGGGTTTCGCGCCGCCGCCGATACGACTAGAGAGGACGACATGCTCCGGACCCTGACATTTGCCCTGGCCCTTGGCCTGACCACCGCCCCGTTCACCGCCCTGCCCGCCCTGGCGCAGGACGGCCCCTTGCGCATCGAGATCACCGATGGAGTGGTGGAACCGATGCCGATCGCGATCCCCGCGTTCTTCGGCGATGACGAAGTGGCCCGGAAGGTCCGCGATGTGGTCGCCTCGGATTTGACCGGGACCGGGCTTTTCCGCGAGATCCCCGCCGACGCGCAGATCGCAAGGCCCGACAGTTTTTCCGATGCGATCGCCTACGAGGACTGGCGCGCGATCAACGCGCAGGCGCTGGTGACCGCCGAAGTGACCCAGTCCGGCGAGGATATCAGCGTCAAGTTCCGGCTGTTCGACGTGTTCGCGGGCCAGCCGCAGGGTGACGGAATGCAGTTCGACGCCCGCGCCGGTGACTGGCGTCGTGCCGCCCACAAGATCGCCGATCAGATCTATTCGCGCCTGACCGGCGAGGCACCGTATTTCGACAGCCGCGTGGCCTTTGTGCAGGAGACCGGGCCCAAGAACGCCCGGATCAAACGGATCGGCGTGATGGACTACGACGGCGCCAACACGCTGTGGATGACTGACAGCTCGTCTCTGGTCCTGGCTCCTCAATTCTCGCCCGACGGCAGGTCCTTGCTGTATGTCAGCTATGACAGCGGCTTTCCCCAGATCCGGGTGATGGACGTGGCCAGTGTGTCCTCGCGGCCACTGACCCAAAGCGGCGACAGCATGGCCTTTGCGCCGCGTTATTCCCCGGATGGGCGCTGGGTGGTGTATTCGCTGGAAAACGGGGGAAACACCGACATCTACCTGATGGACGCCGCGACCGGGGCGCAACGCGCCCTGACCGACGCGCCCTCGATCGAGACATCGCCCAGCTTCAGCCCTGACGGCAAGCGGATCGTGTTCGAATCCGACCGTTCCGGCACGCCGCAACTGTATATCGTCGGCCTTGAGGGTGGCGAACCCACGCGGATCAGCTTTGGCGATGGGCGCTATGGCTCGCCCGCGTGGTCGCCCAAGGGCGACATGATCGCCTATACCCATCAGGTCGGCGAGAAGTTCCATATCGGCGTCATGCGGACCGATGGCTCGGACGAGAAAAACCTGACGGAATCTTTCCTTGACGAGGGTCCGACCTGGGCGCCCAATGGTCGCGTCGTGATGTTTACGCGCGTGACGCCGGGCGGCAACGGTCAGCCCCGGTTGCATTCGGTGGACATCACCGGCCGGAACATGCGGCCGCTTGATCTTGACTTTGCTGCCTCGGACCCGTCTTGGGGTCCGCTGATGCCGTGAACAAGCCGACCGACGCGAGAATCGCCCGAAGGATGACCTGATGACCCCCTGGATGAAGCCCGCCTCTGCCGCCTGCCTGCTGATCCTTGCCGCCTGCGCGCAACCCGCGCCGCCGGCGCAGCAGGTCTACGATCCCTACGCCAATTCCGGTTCCGGCGCCCTGTATCAGGGCGACCTGGCCGGGGGCACGCTGGGTGCCGAGGCATCGGCGCAGTATTTCGGCCAGCAGGTCGGTGATACCGTCCTGTTCCCCTCGGGTCAGACCGCGTTGACGCCGGATGCGCGCGCCGTGCTGACGCGACAGGCCGAATGGCTGAACAAGCACGGCAACTTCTCGGCGGTCCTCCAAGGCCATGCCGAAGAGACCGGCACACGCGAATACAACCTTGCGCTGGGTGCCCGCCGCGCCAGTGCCGTGCAGGAATACCTGATCGCCCAAGGGGTCGGGTCAGACCGGATCCGCACCCTCAGCTTCGGCAAGGAACGTCCGGCCGAGACCTGTTCGGACGAGGCGTGCTATGCCAAGAATCGCCGGGTCGTGACGGTTGTCAGCGAAACCGGGGCCGGATCGTGATTCGCGGACTGGCCGCACTGTTGATCCTGGTGCCGCTGGCCCTGCCGGTCGCGGCACAGGAACCGACGCTGGCCGATCTGCGCGGCCAGTTGTCGTCACTGCGCAGCGATCTTCAATCCCTCCGCGCCGAACTTGTGGCCTCGGGTGCGTCCGGTTTTCAGGCCGCTGGCGGCGAGACCGCCATCGACCGCATGAATTGGATGGAACAGCAGATCGCCCGACTGACCGGCCAGACCGAACAGCTGCAGAACCGAATCAACCGGATCGTCGAAGACGGCACACGCCGGATCGGCGATATCGAATTCCGGCTGTGCGAGATGGACGAAACCTGCGACCTGGGCGCGCTGACCACGCCAGAACTGGGCGGTCTGGCCTCGGGCGGGGCGTCGGCAATCCAGGTGGCACCGTCGCAGCCAGCAGATGTCATGCCGGACGGCACGGAAAAGGCGACGACCGCGGCGGAACAGGCCGATTTCGACATGGCCAACGAGGCGCTGAAAAGCGGTGATTTTCAGCGCGCGGCGCAGCTGTTCGGCGAGGTCGCGGACAAGCACGCCGGCGGCCCCCTGACGGCAGAAGCACTGTTCTTGCGCGGCGCAGCCCTGGACAGCGGCGGCGAACCCAAGGCCGCCGCGGCCGCATGGCTGGAAGGATTTGCAGCGTCGCCCGACGGGCCACGCGCGGCGCAAAGCCTTTTGGGTATCGCGCGGGTGATTGCCGCTGACGGCGACCCGATGGCCGCCTGCCTGTATCTGGCCGAGATCCCGGCGCGTTTTCCCGGCAGCGAACACGCGGCCGAGGCGGAACGCAGGATGACGGTACTGAACTGCGGCAATCTGGATCTTGGCCTGTCGGGCGCAGATCCCACCCTGCCGGACGGCGCCGTCGATTTCGGGGATCTGGACCCCGAGGCTGCAGCCGATCTGGCCGAGTACGAGTGATCCCTGCATCATGACGACGCGCGCCGCCGATCCATCCGCGCGCATCCGCGACGCGCTGGACCGGCTGGCCGGCGACATGCCGGCGCTGGGTGTGGCGGTCTCGGGCGGCGGCGATTCGATCGCGTTGATGCATATCGTCGCAGACTGGGCGTGCGGACGCCGGGTGATGATCGCCACCGTTGATCACGGCCTGCGCGAAGCCAGCGCGGCTGAGGCGCATCAGGTGCACCGCGCGGCGCTGGCCTTGGGTCTGCAGCACGCCACCCTTCTGTGGCAGCGCGACACGACCACAGGCAACCTGATGGCCAGCGCCCGCGACGCACGGCTTCGGCTGCTGTCGGGTTGGGCGCAACGCAACGACCTTCCTGCTGTCGTTCTGGGCCACACGCGCGACGATCAGGCCGAAACGCTGATGATGCGGCTGGAACGCGGATCTGGCATCGACGGGCTGGCGGGAATGGCGGACTGGCGCGACGCCTTCGGGATGCGCTGGCTGCGTCCAATGCTGGATGTGGGCCGGGAGGAATTGCGTGACTGGCTGCGCAGACGCGGGATCGGCTGGATCGACGATCCAAGCAACGACAATGACGATTTCGACCGCATCCGAATCCGCAAGGCGATCGCGTCGATCGATCTTGATACAGTTGCGCTGGCGCGGGCGGCCCAACATATCGGTGCGGCGCGTGATGCGTTGGCCCATTACGCCGCCGAAGCCGCATCAGAGGCCGTGATCGAAAACGGTCGAATCCTCTTGCCCCGACGACCGCTTCGCGACGCCCCGACGGAAATTCGCCGCCGACTGCTGGTCGCGGCCTGCCGCTGGATCACCGGCGCCGACTATCCCCCGCGCCGCGCCACCCTGCTGCATGCCTTGCAGGCGCTGGCATCCGGCAGCCGGGTCACACTCGACGGCGCGCTGATCGAACCGGCGGGCGACCGGATCCGGATCGGGCGCGAGCCCGCAGCGGCGATCCGCGCCGGCGACGGTTTCGGCCCCGTCTGGGACAATCGCTGGAGGATCGACGGTATGATCCCGGGTCAGACGGTTTCCGCGCTGGGATTCCCGCCCCTGCGCGAGATCGCCTGGCGTGGGCGCGGCCTGTCCCGTGACGACGCCGCCGCAAGCCCCGCGATCCGTCAAGACGGCCGGCTGATCGCCGCGCCGCTGCTGCGGCCCGCCGCAAATATCCGGATCCGACCGGTCCGCGACGCGGCGGATTTTCGCAGTCTGCTGATGGCGCATTGAACCTGCGGCGATAATCCCTATTTTCATCCCAAACCGATTTCCGCCGGAGGACCCATTTTGGGCAACGCACGCAACCTGGCCTTCTGGGTCGTCCTGTTCCTGATGATTCTGGCGCTGTTCAACCTGTTCAGCGACGGAACCGCGACGATGAACAGCCGCCAGATCAGCTATTCCGACTTCATCGAGCGCGTGGACAACGATCAGATCACGGCGGTGACCATCGATGGCGAGGATCTTCAGATCACCGGCAGTGACGGTCAGCAATATGTCTCTGTCCGGCCGCAGGGCGAGGAAATCGCCGACAAGCTGATCGCCAAGAATGTCGAGGTGAAGGTCGTCAAGCAGCAGCAATCGGGCTTCATGTCCCTGCTGGGTGTCTGGCTGCCCTTCATCCTGCTGATCGGCGTCTGGATCTTCTTCATGAACCGCATGCAGGGCGGTGGGAAAGGCGGCGCGATGGGCTTTGGCAAGTCGCGCGCCAAGCTGCTGACCGAAAAGCACGGTCGCGTCACCTTTGACGACGTGGCGGGCATCGACGAGGCCAAGGAGGAACTTGAAGAAATCGTCGAATTCCTGCGCAACCCGCAGAAATTCAGCCGCCTGGGCGGCAAGATCCCGAAAGGCGCGTTGCTGGTCGGTCCTCCGGGCACGGGTAAAACCCTGCTGGCCCGCGCCATTGCTGGCGAGGCGGGCGTCCCCTTCTTCACGATTTCGGGCTCGGACTTCGTCGAGATGTTCGTCGGCGTCGGTGCCTCGCGCGTCCGCGACATGTTTGAACAAGCCAAGAAAAGCGCCCCCTGCATCGTCTTCATCGACGAGATCGACGCCGTGGGCCGGTCGCGCGGCGTCGGCATCGGCGGCGGCAATGACGAACGCGAACAGACGCTGAACCAGCTGCTGGTCGAGATGGACGGCTTCGAGGCGAATGAAGGCATCATCATCATCGCAGCAACCAACCGCAAGGATGTGCTGGATCCTGCCCTGCTGCGCCCCGGCCGATTTGACCGTCAGATCCATGTTCCCAATCCCGACATCAAGGGCCGCGAAAAGATCCTGTCGGTGCATTCCCGCAAGGTGCCGGTCGGCCCCGATGTCGATCTGCGCATCATCGCGCGCGGCACGCCGGGCTTTTCGGGTGCCGACCTGATGAACCTGGTGAACGAGGCAGCGCTGATGGCCGCCCGGATCGGCCGGCGTTTCGTCAGCATGGAGGATTTCGAGAACGCCAAGGACAAGGTGATGCTGGGCGTCGAACGCCGCAGCATGGTCCTGACCCCCGAGCAGAAGGAAAAGACCGCCTATCACGAAGCCGGTCACGCCATTGTCGGTCTGTCGATGCCCAAATGCGATCCGGTCTACAAGGCGACGATCATTCCGCGCGGCGGCGCGCTGGGGATGGTCGTATCGTTGCCCGAAATGGATCGGCTGAATTTCCACAAGGACGAGGCCAAGCAGAAGCTGGCGATGACCATGGCCGGCAAGGCCGCCGAAATCATCAAATATGGTGAGGAAGGCGTCAGCAACGGCCCTGCGGGCGACATCCAGCAGGCCAGCCAGCTGGCGCGGGCAATGGTCATGCGCTGGGGCATGTCCGACAAGGTCGGCAATATCGACTACGCCGAGGCGCATGAGGGCTATTCCGGCAATACCGGCGGCTTCTCGGTCTCGGCCGCGACGAAAGAACTGATCGAACAGGAAGTCCGCGACCTGATCGAGGAAGGCTATGTCGAGGCCCGGCGCGTCCTGCTGGAAAAGAACGAGGAATTCGAACGTCTGGCGCAGGGCCTTTTGGAGTTCGAGACGCTGACCGGCGAGGAAATCGGCAAGATCATCCGCGGCGAGGCGCTGGGGGGCGACGACGATACGCCCGGCAGCGGCATTCCCTCGGTGACGGCCATCCCCAAGGCGGGTAAACCGGCCGCGCCGGGTGGCGATCCCGCCCCTGCCTGACGGTATCCGGGCACCATCATGGACTGAAATGGACGCGGAGGCAGATCGACAGGTCGCCTCCGCGTTTCGCGTTTATGTCCACTGTTCCCGGCATGAACAAGGCATTGCCGCCTTTCAGACAGCAACAACCACCGGGTGGCCCCGGCATTCCTCGACGGCGAGGCTTGTGTCGAACAGATCGCTCAGATCCCGGCTGGTCATCACCTCGGCCCGTGGTCCGCTGCTGACAAGCAGGCCGTCGCGCAGGCTCAGAACCCAATCAGCGTATCTTGCTGCCATCCCCAGATCATGCAGCACGATGACCACGCCTCGCGCATCGGGGCCGGGCCGGGACAGCGACCACAGCCGGTCCATGATGTCGCGCGCATAGCGCGGATCCAGCGCGGAAAGCGGCTCATCCAGCAGCATCCACGGCGTCGCCTGGGCGTAGGCCATGGCGACATAGGCACGCTGACGCTGCCCGCCCGACAGGCTGTCGATGCTGCGCCCTGCCAGTTCCTGCAGGTCGAACTCGGTCAGTGCCGCTTGGACCAGATCCCTGTCATGCGGGTCGGGACGGCCGCGATGATGCGGCCAGCGACCAAAACCGACCAGATCGCTGACAGTCAGTCGCGGCACGATCATCGGGCTTTGCGTCAGCAGCGCGGCAAGATGCGCCCGATGCTGCGGTCGGGCGGCGGCGATATCGGTATCGCCAACCATCACCCGCCCCTGCGCGGGTGGCAGCAGCCCAGCCATGGCGTGAAGCAACGTCGATTTCCCGGCCCCGTTCGGCCCGATCAGGGCGGTTAGACCGGTGCGGGGAATTCGCGCCTGCAGCCCGCGCAGGACGCTGCGGCCATCGCGTTCGATGCACAAGTCTTCCAGATGGATCATGTCGGGCGCCTTTTCAGGACAAGTACAAGAAACAGAAGGCCGCCCGCGAACTCGACCGCGACGGACAACGTGGATTGCAGCCCCAGCAGTCGTTCATAGACGAACTGTCCCGCGACAAGGATCAGCGCGCCGATCAGGGCAGAGGCGGGAATCAGATAACGATGCTCGTGGCGGCGCATCACCGCACCGGCCAATGCCGCGGCCAAAAGGCCCAGAAACGTCACCGGACCGGCCAGCGCCGTCGCCACGGCCACCAGAACCGAGATCAGGCCAAGCGTCACCAGCACCAGCCTGTCGTGATCGACCCCCAGACCCAGCGCGCCGGTCCGTCCAAGCAAGGCGACATCCAGCGCCGGTGCCAGTCGCATCGACAGCGCCAGCACACCGACGAACAGAGGCGCGGCGATGGCCAGCTTCGTCGGCTCGACCGCGCCGAATGTGGCAAAGCTGGCCTGCTGCAGGATCGCGAATTCGGACGGATCAAGGATGCGCTGCATGAAGCCTGCAAGACCGCGCATCAATACGCCAAGGATGACCCCGGTCAGGATCAGTCGCATCATGTCGTCGGCCCCACGGCGCAGGACCCAGCCGAACAATGCCATTGAGGCGGCGACCAGGCAGAACGCCTCGATCAGAAATTTCGGCACCGCTGCCAAGCCGGCATAACCCGTTCCCCCCAGCGTCAGAACAAGTGTCGTCTGCAACAGGATGAACAGCGAATCGAACCCGACGATTCCCGGTGTCAGCAGCCGGTTTGCGGCAACGGTCTGGAACATGACGGTCGCCGCGCCGACCGACGCGCCGACCAGCGCAAGCGAAAGCAGCTTGGTTCCGCGCAGCGACAGGATGAAACCGTATGGCGCACGCAGCCCCCACAGCAGGAACAGCGCCACCGCCGCCAGCAGCAGCAGGACAAGCAGGGCCAACCGCCAACGCATCATCGCGATCCGGCGGGTCGCGGCGCCGCGTGGATCAGCCACAGGAACAATCCGGCCCCGGCAACCGCGACGATCGTCGAGGCCGGGATTTCATAGGGCCAGCGGATCACCCGTCCCAGAATGTCCGCGGCCAGCAGCAGCCCGCCCCCTGCAAGCGCGATCAGCGGCAGATTCGCGCGCAGATTGTCGCCACGCCAGCGCGAGACGATATTGGGCACGACCAGCCCCACGAACGGCATCGATCCAACCGTCACCACCACCGCCGCGATGGTCGCAGCCACGATGCAAAGCGCCACCAACATCGTCTGTCGGGCGTTCAGGCCAAGGCTTGTCGCGTGATCCTCGCCCATGCCCAGCAGCGTGATCCGGTCGGCAAAGATATACAGCACCCCGGCAAGCCCCGCGATCAGCCAGAGAAGCTCGTATCGCCCGCGCAGCACACCCGAAAATTCGCCGGTCTGCCAGACACCCAGATATTGCATCAGATCCGCGTTCCAAGCGAACCAGGTCGCAGTCGACCCCAGGATGCCGCCCATCCCGAACACGCCGCCATAAATCAGACCGACCAGTGGCAACAGCATCGGATCCTGCCGGGGCACGTGCCGGGCCAGCAGCAGGAACACCGCCATTCCCGCCATCGCGGCAACCGAGGCTGCAGCCATCTTGGCCATGATCGACGCGCCCGGCAGGATCAGCGTGATCGCCAACAGGCCCAGCATCGCCGCTTCGGGCGTGCCGGTCAGACCGGGTTCGACCAGACGGTTCTGCACGGCAAGCTGGACCACTGCCCCGCTCAGCGCCAGCCCCGCCCCGGCCAGCAAGGCCGCGGCGGTGCGCGGCACCCTGCTGACCGCGACGACCAGCCCGGTATCCGCATCGCCGCCCAGATCAGCCGCGCCGATGCCAAGGCTGAGCCCGATCAACAACATCAAGCCCATGAAGATGGCCAAACGCATCTCAACTGTCCGCGGTGGCCGAAAACACCTCGATCATCTGGTCCAGTGTCATCATGGTCGCCTGATAGCCGCCGCCGGACAGATACATCGCGGCACTGTCCAGATAGACGATCTGACCCTTCTGCGCGGCAGTGGTGCCCGCGATAAGTGGATTGTCCAGCGTCGCCGCCGCAGCCTCGCCGCTTTGGCCGATCGCCGCGCCTCGGTCGATCACCAGCAGCCAGTCGGGATCGACATCCGCGACAAACTCGAACGAGACGGCCTCGCCGTGATTGGCCGCGGTCATGCCAGGACGAGCTTCGGGCAGACCCAGCCGCTGATGCAGCCAGCCAAAGCGGGAATGGCCACCATAGGCCGAAATCTTGCCGCCATTCGTCATCAGGATCAGGGCATCGCCCTTTCCGGCAACAGCGTTTGTGGCCGCCTCTAACCGCTGCTCAAGCTGCTTCTGCAGCGCCTTGGCACGTTCCTGTCTGCCAAATATCGCGCCATATGCAGCCAGCCGAGACTCCGCCTCGGCCACCAGATCCTCGCCCGGGATCGTCATGTCCAGCGTCGGCGCGATGGCTGACAACGCCTTGACCTGCCCCTGCGAACGGCCACCGGCCACGATCAGTTGCGGGGCCATCGCCGCGATGGATTCGAAATCTGGTTCGAACAAACTTCCCACCGTCGGGGCCGTCATCGCCTGCGCCAGATAGGCGGGCGGCTTGATGTTGGGAACGCCGTCAACCGTCACGTCCAGCGCGGCCAGTGTGTCGATCGCGGCCAGATCCAGAACGACGACAGGCTTGGGCTGCACCGGGGCGCTGACCTCACCGGCCGCGCTCGGGATCGTGACCTGTTCCGCCACGACGGAAAACGGCATCGCCAGCGCAAGCATACAGGCTATCGCCTTCATCCTTCGTCTCCTTGCTGAGTCGGATCCGCACGGATGAGGCCGCCGGAATGCCGACTAAAAAACTCGGAAACAAGCAGAATGCAAGGCCTGTCGTCACGATACCGGCCCCACGCAGGGCCGGTATCCTGATCCACATGCCGATCAGGTTCGCAGGACGCCGCCCGTGGCCTTCTGAACCTTGTCGATGATCTTCTGGCTGATCGCGTCGATCTCGGAATCGGTCAGGGTCTTGTCACGCGGCTGCAGTCGCGCGGTGATCGCGACGGATTTGCGACCGTCCTCAAGCCCGGTAAACTGGTCGAAAACAGTCACGCTTTGGATCAGCGCCTTGTCGGCCCCCTGGGCTGCATTGACCAGCGACAGCGCCTCGACGCCGGGATCGACGACGAAGGCGAAATCGCGCTCGACGGCCTGCAGTTCCGAGATTTCCAACGCCGGGCGCGAGGCTGTCTTGGCTTTCGGGAACGGAATATTCGCGATCCGGATGGTGAAGGCCACAGCAGGACCCTTCACGTCCATCTGGCGCAGTACCTTGGGATGGATCTCGCCAAAACTGGCCAGCAGGTTCGGACCCAGCGCGACATTGCCCGCGCGGCCCGGATGCCACCAACCATCCAGCTTGCGGTTGATCTGTGCCTTGGCCGGCGCGCCAAGCGTGGACAGCACGGATTCCGCGTCCGCCTTGGCGTCGTACAGATCCACCTTTCGACGGCTTCCGAACGGATCACGTGGCGCGTTCGATCCGACCAGCAGGCCGGTCAACTGCGTCGTCTGTTCGCCTGGCTCGCCGCCTGCGAAGACCGGACCGATCTCGAACAGCGCCAGATCGGTGAAGCCGCGCGCCTGGTTGCGCGCCGCCGCGGCCAGCAGGCCCGGCAGAAGATCGGGCCGCAGATGGGTCATCTCGCTGCTGATCGGGTTCTCGACTCGTACGGCATCGCCGCCCCCGCCGAACAGGGCCGCCCCAGCCTCGTCGATGAAGCTGTAGGTCACGCATTCGTTGTACCCCAGCGCGGCGGCCTGCCGGCGCGCCGCCTTCTCGCGGACCTGCAGGGGCGTCAGGATCGGCTTCGGCACCCCCGGTTGCGGACGGGGCAGCGGTTTGCCCTCCAGCTTGGTCAAGCTTGCGATGCGGGCGATTTCCTCGACCAGATCGGCCTCGCCCAGCACGTCGGGGCGCCAAGACGGGACATGCGCCATGTCGCCCTCTAGCCGGAAGCCAAGTGCCTGCAGCGTGGCACGCTGGGTCTCGGGGGAAATCTCCAGGCCGACCAGGCTGGTGGTTCTGGCCGGGTCCAGGCGGTAGGCCCGGTCCGTGACCGGAATCTCTCCGGCGGTCACGATCTCGGACGCCTCTCCGCCGCAAAGATCGATCACCATTTGCGTTGCAAGATCAAGTCCATGCAACGTGAAGTTAGGGTCAATTCCGCGTTCGAAACGATACCGCGCGTCAGAATTGATCTTCAGCGCGCGGCCCGTTGCAGCGGTGCTGATCGGGTCGAAATAGGCGGCCTCGATGAACACATCCGTGGTGTCATTCTCGGCACCGGACGCAGCCCCACCCATGATTCCGGCGATACTTTCGGGGCCAGTCTCGTCGCAGATCACGACGGCATGGGCAGGCAGATCATAGGTCTTTTCGTCCAGCGCCACGATGCGTTCGCCCTCGCGCGCAGGGCGCAGGGTCAGGTTACCCTTGACCTTGGCCGCGTCGAACACATGCAGCGGCCGGTTCAGATCGTAGGTGAAGAAATTGGTGATATCGACCAGCACGTTGATCGGCCGCAGCCCGATGGCCCGAAGCCGTTTTTGCAGCCATTCCGGGCTTGCGCCGTTGCTGACACCCCGCACCACTCGGCCACTGAAGAAAGGTGCCTTGTCAGCGACTTCCGGCTCGATCTTCACGTCGATCGGACATGGGAAGCCCGGCGTGACCTTGGCTTCGGGCACGGGCTTCAGCGTTCCAAGGCCGCGCGCGGCCAGATCACGCGCGATGCCATGGACGCCAAGCGCATCGGGCCGGTTGGGCGTGATCTTCACATAGATCATCGGGTCGATCTTCTCGGGCGCATTGCGGGCCAGCCAATCGACAAATCGCTGCCCGACCTCGCCCGAGGGCAGTTCGATGATGCCGTCATGTTCATCGGACAGTTCAAGTTCGCGTTCGGACGCCATCATGCCATGGCTTTCCACGCCGCGAATCTTGCCCACGCCAAGTGTCACGTCGATGCCGGGCACATAATCGCCGGGTTTGGCCAGAACGACCGTGATCCCTGCGCGCGCGTTCGGTGCGCCGCACACGATCTGCTTCTCTCCCTCGTCGGTCAGCACACGGCAGACCTGCAGCCGGTCGGCAGCGGGATGCTGGCTTGCGTCCAGCACTTTGGCCAGCGTGAAGGTCTTCAGCCTGGCGGCCGGATCGGCCACCTCTTCGACCTCGAGGCCCAGATCGGTCAGCGCCTCGGTGATCTCACCCAGGGTCGCGTTGGTGTCGAGATGCTCTTTGAGCCAGGAAAGCGTGAATTTCATGTCGCAACCGTTCGTTCGGGTCCGCGCCCGTCAACCTTTGCCCGGTTCCCTAGCGCATGGCGCGGCGGAATGGTAGGGCGCGCCGCGATTTGGCCCCAAGCATCCAAGCGGCATTCATCAGGAAACACCATCAGACCGCGCGGCTTGCGGATCGCCCTTTGCGCACTATCTAATGTGAAGGGGCGCAACATCGGCCCCGCAGGATGTGAGGATTGAAGACCGATGAACACGGGCCAGCAACTGTTGATCGAGCAGCGCGTCACGAACGAGGCGAAATCGCCCTTCGTGGCTTACCTGCTGGCGATCCTTCTTTGGGGTTTCGGCGCGCACAGATTCTATCTGGGCCGCTATATGAGCGGCTTTCTGATGCTGCTGCTGTGGGGCGTCGGATGGCTTACCGCGCCAATCCTGATCGGCTGGGTGCCCATAGCCTTCGTCAGCATCTGGGCGCTGATTGACCTTTTCCTGATCCCGGGCATGATCCGCGAGGATCAGGCCGTGCTGCGCCAGCGCCTGTCCGCCGAAGCTGCCGGCTATCGCTGAGCGTTCTGATCCCGGTTGTCCGCAAGACCTGACTGGTCGATCGGACGCGCCCGCCCGTCGTCATCCAGCGCAACAAAGGTGAAGGTGGCCTGTGTCACCTTCTCGCTGGCTTCCTGTTCCCGCTGCCGGCGCCAAGCCTGAACACGGATATGCATCGAACTGCGGCCGACCCGGACCAGGTCCGCGAACAGGGAAACCTCGTCTCCGACCTTGACCGGGCGCAGGAACTTCATCCCCTCGACGGCAATCGTCGCGCTGCGGCCGCGCGCGGTCAGGGCCGCCACAGTGCCTGCGGCAAGGTCCATCTGGCTCATCAGCCAACCGCCGAAGATATCGCCCGCGGGATTGGTGTCGGCGGGCATCGCGATGGTGCGGATCGTCGGGCTGCGGCGCGGCGGTCGGTCCTGCTGCACAGACTCATCGTCCAGGTCGTCGGGTGGCATCATGGCTTCCTTTAGGCGGCGTCATTCAATCATCGCGCATTTCGAAGTCCGCGCAAGCAATCCCGCCTATAGCCAGTTCTTCCATCGCAGAAACAGCCAGATGCCGACCGCTGTGCCCAGCATCATGCCCAGCGCCAAGGGATAGCCCCATGGCTTGTCCAGTTCCGGCATGTTGGTAAAGTTCATTCCATAGATGCTGGCGATCAGCGTCGGCGGCAGGAACAAGGCTGCGACCACCGACAGGAGCCGGACCGTGTTGTTCTGTTCCAGGTTGATCATGCCCAGCGTCGTGTCCACGGTCAGGCTGACACGCGACGACAGGAAATCCGCGTGCACCTCCAAAGCCTGAACATCGCGCAATTGCCCTTTGATGACTGGTCGCAGCTTGCCGCTTTCGCTTCGTTCGTCGATGACCGAGATGTAGAATGCCAGGATCCGCTCGACCGTCAGCAACCCCAACCGGACACGGGCCATCAGCTCGGCCTCGCGGCCCACGATGCTGAGGGCCTGGCGCAACTGATCCGCGCTGCCGCGACCTGTTTTGCCGTTACCGCCGGATGTGCGGGCCTCGAAGACACCCGCGCTTGTTTCATCCAGCACCCTGCCCGATCCTTCCAGAATATCCGCCAGCCGGGCGATGATTTCCTCGATCAGCCCCAGAAACAGCCGGTCAGCAGTCCCGCAGCCAAGGGTCGAGCGTTCGGCACGTTCGGGAAATGTCAGGAACGGTCTGGGAGAGTGGTGGCGAACTGTTACCAATCTCTGATTTGACAGAATGAAGCTGACCGGCATGGCGGCGCGAACCCCGTCGGCGCGCTCTCCGGGCAGAACGGCGGTCATGTAGTCCATGCCGTTTTCACGATACAGCCGGTTCGAGATCTCGATCTCTTCCATATCGGCCAAGGTCGGAACATCCACGCCCATGGTCCGCAGCAATGCGATCTCTTCATCGTCTGGCTTTATCAGATCGATCCATTCGGCTTGGTTCAGATCAGCATCACGGTCCAGCCGGACGATGCGTCCATTTCGTGTGGCGTAGGCATAAAGCATTCGTCTCTCCGGTCAGGATGCGCGGCGGCTCGTCTGCCACCCGCCCGTAAGGCCGGTTGGCATGGTTAAACCACACCACGGAAAAGAAAAGACCCGCGTTCGGTACCGACGCGATGGCACCTATGGAAAAGGGCGCCACTGGGGCGCCCTTGATCAAATAAATTTTTGGATGTTACGACTTGTCGCTGAAATAGCTGTCGATTTCGCGATCAGCTTCTTCTTTGGAATAGCCGTATTTCTCTTGCAGCTTGCCAGCAAGCTGATCCTTGTTGCCGTTGATCTGGTCCAGATCGTCGTTGGTCAGCTCGCCCCATTTTTCCTGGATCGTGCCGGTCATCTGCTTCCACTTACCTTGGATAATATCCCAGTTCATGTCGTCCTCCATCGGATACATGTTTCATATGCGAGGACAACGAACCGCGCGCGACCGAGGTTCCACCGGGCAGCAAATGTTAGTTCACGAGATCGCCAAGTGGCTGGCCCTGGTCGAAGGCAATCAGGTTTGCCAAGGCACGCATCGCCATGTCGGTACGCACCTCGTCAGCCGCGGTCCCCAGATGTGGCAGCAGCGTCGTGTTGGGGGCATCGATCAGCGCCTGTGGAACATGCGGTTCCTTTTCATAGACATCCAGACCCGCGCCGGCGATCGCGCCAGATTGCAGCGCGGCGATCAGCGCCGTCTCATCGACGACATCGCCGCGGGCGATGTTGATCAGATAGCCGTCGGGTCCCAGAGCCTGCAATTCGTCCGGCCCGATCATGTGGCGCGTTCCGGCGCCACCGGGAACCGAAACGACCGCGATGTCGCAGGATTGCAGCGTTTCATGAAGCCCCGGCATCTGGCGCGCGGGAATATCCAGCGACGACACGGCCGAGCGATTGTGAAACACCACCCGCATCCCGAAGCCAAGATGGCAGCGTTGCGCGATGGCCTTGCCGATCCGGCCCATCCCGATGATCCCGACCGTCGCCCCGGTAACATGGCCGCCCAGGAACTGCGTCGGCTTCCAGCCTGTCCAGTCTCCTGCGCGCAGGATGCGCTCGCCCTCGCTGGCCCGCCGCATCGTCATCAGGATCAGTGTCAGCGCAAGATCGGCGGTCGCATCCGTCACCACGTCGGGCGTGTTGGTCACGGCCATCCCGGCAGCCCTGGCCGCCGCCACGTCGATATGGTTAAAGCCCGCCCCGAAATTCGCTAGGATCTTGCAGCGCAGATCGTCCCCCTCGAAGGCGCGGGCGGAAAAATCGTCGCCCAGCGTCGGCATGACCGCATCAAAGTCGCGCAACACCTGTGCTGCGTCCTCGACGCTCAGCGGCGCGTCATCGCGAAACTCGGCATCGAAACGCGAGGCGATCGACTTGGTCGCCCGTTCGGTCATCTTGCGTGTCACCAGCAGTTTCATCAGTATAGTCTCCCCCCATTCGGCACATCCAGATCCGGCCGGATCAGGACCACCTCACCTTGCTCGTCGGGCACGCCCAGCACCAGAACCTCGGACATGAACCTGCCGATCTGGCGCGGCGGAAAATTGACCACGCACAGCACCTGCTTGCCCACCAGAAGATCCGGATCATAGTGCCGGGTGATCTGCGCCGAGGATTTGCGTTCACCCAGTTCGCCCAGATCCAGCCACAGCTTGATCGCGGGTTTTCGCGCCTCGGGAAACGGTTCAGCCCGGGTGATCGTGGCGACCCTGACATCCACCTTCAGGAAATCATCAAAACTGATCGTCATTTTGAATCATTCCCAAGTTCGCGCCCCCGTTCGGTCGCAGCGGCAACGGTGCGCGCCATCAGCGGCGGCAGACCCGTGTCAGGGTCCATCAGCACATTCAGCCCCGCGGCGGTGGTGCCGCCGGGCGAGGTGACATTCTCGCGCAGGATGCCCGGATCCTCGTCGGCGTCGATGGCCAGCGCGCCTGCCCCGGCGACCGTCATCCGCGCCAGCTCCAGCGCCAGATCAGGCGACAATCCCTGTGCCTCACCGGCTTTGGCCATCGCCTCGATCATGTGGAACACGTAGGCCGGTCCGCTTCCGGACAGGCCGGTGACGGCGTTCATCTGATCTTCGCTTTCCAGCCGAACGACGCGGCCGACCGCGCGCATCAGCGTTTCGGCCAGATCCAGATGGGCGTCGGTCGCGCGCACATTGCCGATCATCGCCGAGATACCCTTGCCGATGGCGGCCGGCGTGTTCGGCATCACCCGTATCACCGGCGCATCGGGGAATGCGGATTCGTAGGTTGCGATGGTGGTCCCCGCGGCGACAGAGACGACAAGCGTCTCGTCTAGCCGCGGCACTTCGCCCAGCGCGTCCTTCATCATCTGCGGCTTGACGGCCAGCACCAGCACGGCGGGGTTTTCGGGCAGATCCGCGTTGACCCGCAATCCCCTGTCCTGCCATTCCGGCGCCAGTTTCGGATCGATCACGGTGACCGCGCCGGGTTCCAGGCCGCGCGCCAGCCAACCCTTCAGCATCGCGCCGCCCATCCTGCCGCAGCCGACCAGCACCAGACCGCGCGCATTGATATCGTCGAAATCGCTCATCCGCTTCCCCCTGTCGGTCATGCGGGGACGCGGGTGGCCCCCATCACGCCCGTCCGTAGGCCTCACCCAGCGCGATGTCCAGCGCGGCGGGCGGATCGGTGTCGCCCCAGCCGACCAGCTGGAACGATGGGTAGAACCGCTCGCAGCCGATCAGGGCGTTGCCGATCATCTGGTCGATCTGCTCGGCCGAGGCGACGGCCTCTCCGGCCAGCACCAGACCATAGCGCCAGACCATCAGCCGCTGCTGCGCCCAGAATGTGAAGCCACCGTCCCAGACCTGATCGTTGGCAAGATTCAGCGTCTCGTAGATCAACGGCAGCCGATCGGCGGGCGGATCCATGTCGAAGCTGCAGATCAGCCGCAGCACCTCTTCGCGCGGCGACCAGGCCAGCGTCAGCGAATAGCTGCGCCACTGGCCTTCGACCACCATGGCGATCTGATCGTCGGCCAGACGGTCGAAATCCCATTCGTGATGGGCAGCCACCGCCTCGACGATGTCGATGGGGTGGATCTCGTCGCTTGGGATGAAGTGATCCGTCTGTGCCATAGCCTGCTTCCTGCCTATCTGCGGGAGCGATTCTGACGCCGCTAACCCTTGGTGGCCTCACAACACTGGGCGTGGGTGCCCAAATGTTCCTACCACATATCGTGGGCGTGAATCCGATGGCTGTAAAGTGAAATTTCGTTAACGCGTTGCGTGAAACCCGTGGCTGTCCTACCAGATGCGGGATAGGCAAGGATCATGGGACACAAGATGCACCGCGACCATGGCGGCGATATCGACACAGCCGCAACGCGATACGGCACGGGCGCTTGGATCGACCTTTCAACCGGCATCAACCGCAGGCCGTGGCCGGTCACGGCGCTTACGGATCCTGCCTTGCAGGCATTGCCGACCGGCGCAGCGACCGAAAGGCTGACCCGCGTGGCGGCCGACTGGTTCGGCTGCGATCCGCGCCGCGTCTTGCCTGTTGCGGGCGCCTCGGCGGCGATCCAGCTGATCCCGCGCCTGCTGCCGCGCGGCCGCGCCGCCGTCCTGTCGCCCAGCTATAACGAACACGCCGCCAGCTTGCGCGCCGCAGAATGGCAGGTCGAGGACGCGTCCGGCATCAGCGACATGGCGGGCGCCGAACTGGCCGTGGTGGTCAACCCGAACAACCCCGACGGCCGCGAATGGCATCCCGCCACGCTGGTTGATCTGGCCAGCCGCGTCGGCCATCTGATCGTCGACGAAAGCTTTGCCGATCCTCGCCCCGACCTGTCGATCGCCACCGCCGCACCCGTCAACACGATCGTCTTGCGCAGCTTCGGCAAATTCTGGGGGCTGGCCGGATTGAGGCTGGGATTCGTGATCGCCGACCCGGACCTGCTGTCGCGAATCGCCGACGCCGCCGGGCCGTGGTCGGTGAACGGTCCGGCGCTTGAGATCGCGGCGGCGGCGATGTCCGACCGCGCCTGGGCCGACGATGCCGTGGTCTATCACGCCGAGGCAGGGCTGCGTCTGGACCGCATGACGCTGCGCGCAGGCTGGCGACCGGCGGGCGGCACCCATCTGTTCCGTCTTTACGAGACGCCAGACGCCCGGGCGGCACAGGACCAGTTGGCACGCGCCCATATCTGGACGCGCCGCTTTCCCTATTCCGACACCTGGCTGCGACTTGGCATTCCCGGCGCGCGCCACGAATGGGACCGGCTGGCCGACGCGCTGCGCCTGCCCTGACCCGTCTCGCCTCGCGCCGGGGCGCCACCCGCCTCAAGGAATTGCCCAATAATCAGGCACACATCCGGAATGCGTGCAGCTTTCCCAAAGGACGGCTTTCCTTCCAGCGCGCCGCTGCCCAAGCTGCGACCAAACAACAGGCAGGACGGACATCATGTCGATCAAGGCCAGCATCTACCATCTGACGCATTACAGATATGATCGGCCGGTCAGCCTTGGTCCACAGATCATACGGCTGCGCCCCGCGCCACATTCCCGCACCCGCGTCATTTCGCACTCGCTGAAAGTGTCGCCGTCAGGCCATTTTGTGAACCATCAGCAGGATCCGTTTGGTAACTGGCTGGCGCGCTTCGTGTTTCCCGAGCCGGTGCGAGAGCTGAAGATCGAGGTCGATCTGGTTGCCGACATGACCGTCTATAACCCGTTCGATTTCTTCGTCGAGGACAGCGCCGAGACCTGGCCCTTCACCTATGCCCCCGAACTGGCCGAGGAACTGGTGCCCTATCGGCAGGCCGAAGCGCCCGGCCCGCTTCTGTCGCGTTTCCTTGCCAGCGTGCCACGCGACAAGACCCGCACCGTCGATTTCATCGTGAACCTGAACGCGCGGATCGCGAACATGACCGGTTACACGATCCGCATGGAACCCGGTGTGCAGACCCCCGAAGAAACGCTGTCGCTGGCCAGCGGATCGTGCCGCGATTCAAGCTGGCTGCTGGTCAATGCGTTGCGCCACCTGGGCTTTGCCGCGCGCTTCGTGTCGGGCTATCTGATCCAGCTGAAACCTGATCTGAAGGCGCTGGACGGTCCGTCGGGAACCGAGGTTGACTTCACCGACCTGCATGCATGGGTCGAGGTCTATCTGCCCGGCGCAGGCTGGATCGGGCTGGACCCGACCTCGGGGCTGCTGACCGGCGAAAGCCATATACCGCTGGCCGCCGCGCCGCATTACCGTTCCTGCGCGCCGATCAGCGGAGCCGCCAGCTTTGCCGAGGTCGATTTCAACTTCGACATGCAGGTGCGCCGGGTGGCCGAACATCCGCGCATCACCAAACCGTTCAGCGACCAGGCCTGGGCCGATCTGAACAGGCTGGGCCATCAGGTCGACAGCGCCCTGCAAGCGGGCGATGTGCGCCTGACCATGGGGGGCGAGCCGACCTTCGTGTCGATCGACGATTTCGAAAGCGCCGAGTGGAATACCGCTGCTGTCGGTCCCACCAAGCGGGTGCTGGCCGACCGGCTGATCCGCCGGTTGCGCACCCGCTTCGCGCCCAACGGTTTCCTGCACTACGGTCAGGGCAAGTGGTATCCAGGCGAGACGCTGCCCCGCTGGACCTTCTCGCTCTATTGGCGGCGGGACGGCCAGCCTGTCTGGCAGAACCCGGACCTGATCGCCCGCGAGGCCGACGACGCGCAGGTCACCCCCCTGCAGGCACAGGAATTGCTGCGCGAGATGGCGCATGAACTGGGCGTCAGCGACGAACACGTGATGCCCGCCTATGAAGATCCTGCCGAGTGGCTGGTGCGCGAGGCGAACCTGCCCCCGAATGTGACGCCCGAGAATTCCAAGCTTGACGACCCCGAGGCGCGGCATCGCATCGCGACGGTTTTCGACCGCGGCCTGACAACGCCTTCGGGCTTTGTGTTGCCGGTCCAAAGCTGGCAGTCGCAGGCCCAATTGCGCTGGTATTCGGAAAAATGGCGACTGCGGCGCGGGCATGTCTTTCTGGTGCCCGGCGACAGCGCGGTCGGGTATCGCCTGCCGCTGACGGCGCTGCCGCATTTGCCGGAATCGGACTATCCCTACATCAACCCCACCGACCCGACCGTCGACCGTCCGGCTTTGGCCGGCCCCGCGCCCATCGATCCGGTGCGTAGGTCGCAACCGATGGCCAGCTTCGTGCAATCCGGTCCTGTGCAGGACATGGTCGAACAGGGCCAGCCGCTTGCACCCGGCGAGGCCGAATTGCAGGGGCTTGTCCGCACCGCCCTGTCGGTCGAGCCCAAGAACGGGCGCCTTTGCGTCTTCATGCCGCCCGTGGCGACGCTTGAGGAATATCTGGACCTGCTGCGCGCAGTCGAAGCCGCCGCCCTGCGTCTTGATCTCAAGGTCCATGTCGAGGGCTATGCCCCGCCACAGGATCCGCGCCTGAACGTGATCCGCGTGGCTCCCGACCCCGGCGTGATCGAAGTGAATATCCACCCTGCGGAAAGCTGGGAAGACTGCGTCCAGATCACCCAAGGTGTCTATGACGAGGCCCGCCAGTCACGCCTTGGGGCGGAAAAATTCATGATCGACGGCAAGCATACCGGTACTGGCGGCGGCAATCATGTCGT
Organism: Paracoccus maritimus; assembly: GCF_025195095.1. Lineage (GTDB taxonomy): Bacteria > Pseudomonadota > Alphaproteobacteria > Rhodobacterales > Rhodobacteraceae > Paracoccus > Paracoccus maritimus. The sequence continues at coordinate 370,875 of NZ_JANAVZ010000004.1, forward strand.
GATCGGCGGCGCGACCACCAATGACAGTCCGTTTCTGCGGCGTCCCGACCTTCTGGCAAGCCTGATCCTGCATTGGAACCGACACCCTTCGCTGTCCTACCTGTTCTCGGGGCTGTTCATCGGCCCGACCAGCCAGGCTCCGCGGATCGACGAGGCGCGTCACGATTCGCTCTATGAACTGGAAATCGCGCTGGCCCAGATCCCGGCGCCGGATCGCGGTGCGGCGCCGATGCCATGGCTGACCGATAGGTTGCTGCGTAACATCCTGACCGATGTGACCGGCAACACCCACCGGGCCGAGATCTGTATCGACAAGCTTTATTCGCCCGACGGCCCAACCGGGCGGCTCGGACTGGTCGAGTTTCGCGGCTTCGAGATGCCACCCGATGCGCGGATGAGTCTTGCCCAGCAGCTACTGTTGCGCGCGCTGGTCGCGCGGTTCTGGACCGCACCCGCGACCGGCAGGCTGACTCGCTGGGGAACGGCGCTGCACGATCGTTTCATGCTGCCGCATTTCGTCTGGCAGGATTTGTGCGACGTTCTGGACGATCTGACGGCCCACGGCTTTGCGATGCAGCAGGACTGGTTCAAGGCACAGGCCGAATTCCGCTTTCCGTTTTGCGGCGAAACCGAAATCGAGGGCGTGCATCTTGAACTGCGTCAGGCGCTGGAGCCGTGGCACGTTCTGGGCGAAACCGGCGCGCTTGGCGGCACGGTACGCTATACCGACAGTTCGACCGAACGGCTGCAGGTCAAGCTGTCGGCCGCTGATCCGGGTCGCTATCAGGTGCTGTGCAATGGCCGCGCCCTGCCCCTGACCGATGCCGGCGCGGGTCAGACGGTGGCAGGTGTGCGCTTCAAGGCGTGGCAACCGGCCTCGGCGCTGCATCCGGTGCTGCCGGTCGATGCGCCGCTGACCTTTGACATTTTCGACACATGGTCCGGTCGCGCGCTTGGCGGCTGCGTCTATCACGTCGCCCATCCCGGCGGGCGCAACTACGAGACTTTCCCGGTGAATGGCAACGAAGCCGAAGCGCGGCGGCTGGCGCGGTTCCAGCCTTACGGTCACCGCCCCGGCCATGATCGCACGATCGCGACCGAACGTCCTTCGCGCGAATTCCCGCTGACGCTTGACCTGAGGCGTCCCGTCGGGCTCTAAAACCCCATGACGGGGGAACGCGCAGGACAGATCACTGCCGGCGGAGCGGGGCTTGGCGCCTATCGCCCCCTGCTTGGCGTGGCTGATGAGATGCTGGGCGCGGATGGTCAGATCCGCCCGATCTGGTCACGCATGGCCGCGCATCTGGGCGGGCTGGCACCGGCCGATCTGGCGATCCAGATGGCGCGCGCGGACCGTTATCTGCGCGACAGCGGCGTCTTTTATCGTCAATACGGCTCGGCCCAGGCCGCGACCGCGGACCGCGCCTGGCCGTTCAGCCATATTCCGGTGTTGCTGGACGAGGACGATTGGTCGCAGATCGCCAGCGCCCTGATCCAGCGCGCCGACCTTCTGGAATCGGTGATGGCCGATCTTTACGGCCCGAACCACCTTGTCTCATCGGGCCGCCTTCCCGCCGGGCTGGTCGCGGGTAATCCCGCGTGGCTGCGCCCGATGGTCGGCATTCGCCCACGATCCGGGCATTATCTGCATTTTCTGGCGTTCGAACTGGGCCGCGGCCCGGACGGCAAATGGTGGGTTCTGGCAGACCGCGCGCAGGCCCCCTCTGGCGCGGGTTACGCGTTGGAAAACCGTGTCGCGACGGCCCGTGCATTCTCGGATCTTTATGCGCAAGAGAATGTTCAGCGCCTTGCCGGGTTTTTCCGGGATTTCCGCGACGCACTGCTGAACCGTCGCCAAGACCGCGACAGCCGGGTGGCGATCCTGACACCCGGACCGCTGAACGAGACCTATTACGAACACGCCTATATCGCACGATATCTGGGATTCACCTTGGTGCAGGGCGAGGATCTGGACGTTCGCGACGGCCAGTTGATGGTCCGCACCGTCGCCGGCCTGCGCCCGATCGAGGTGCTTTGGCGGCGGCTGGACGCCGAATACGCCGACCCCCTGGAACTGGATCCGTCATCCCGCATCGGCACGCCCGGCATGGTCGCGGCGCTGCGGGCGGGCGGGTTGACGATGATCAACTCGCTGGGATCGGGCATTCTTGAAACACGCGCGCTGATGGCGTTCCTGCCCAAGCTGGCGCCACATCTGCTGGGCGAGAAACTGGCGATGCCCAATGTCGCGACATGGTGGTGCGGCGATGCCGCCGCCCGCAGTGCGGTGCTGTCCGCGCCCGACCGTATGATCCTGGGCGATGCCTTGGCGACCGGCATGCCCGCCGATCAGCGCGGCGATGCGACCCGCGCAGGCGATCTGGAAACCGCCGATCTGGCGCGTCGCCTGCAATCCCGTGGCACGGGCCTTGTCGCGCAAGAGGCCGTGACGCTATCCACCACCCCGACGTTGCTGCAAGGGCGGCTGGCGCCGCGCCCGATGACCATTCGCGTCTTTCTGTCCCGCAACAGCGGCGGCTGGTCGGTGATGCCGGGCGGCTTTGCCAGGATTGGCGCCACACCAGACCCTGCGGCGATCGCCATGCAGCATGGCGGTAGCGCCGCCGATGTCTGGGTGGTCAGCCCCCGGTCCGTCGTGCCCGACAGCATAATCACCGGCACCCCGCCCCCCCTGCGTCGCCGGTCGGCCAGCGGACTGCCTGCCCGTGCCGCCGACAACCTGTTCTGGCTGGGCCGCTATGTCGAACGCAGCGAGGGTATCGTCCGGCTGTTGCGTGCCTATCACACGCGGCTGGCCGAGGCTGGTCCGGCCAGCGCGCCATTGCTGGCCGCGATGAAGCCGCTGTTCGACCAGGTGGGTGTAGATCCGAGAACCGGCGTGCCCAAGGCTTTGCTGGAAAACCTGTCCGCCGCCATTGGCAGCGCGGGCCGGGTGCGTGACCGGTTCTCACCCGATGCGTGGTCTGCGCTGGACGATATCGACCGCAGCGCACGCCGGATGTCCAGCCGGGTGACGGCGGGCGATGACGCTGCCCGCGCGCTCAGCGCGCTGCTGCGCAAGCTTGCCGGCATCTCGGGGCTGGTACACGAGAACATGTATCGCTTTGTCGGCTGGCGCTTCCTGACCATTGGCCGGCTGCACGAACGCGCAATGGGAATTTCGGCTGCACTTGCCGTGTTGGCTGATCCCGAGGCGCCCGAAGGTGCGCTGGATCTGGCCATCGAGATCGGCGACAGCGTGCTGACCCATCGCAGGCGGTTCTCGGTCACTGCGTCACGCGATACTGTCATCGATCTGCTCGCGCTGGATCCGCTGAACCCGCGCGCGCTGCGACATCAGATAGACGGGCTGCGCGACCAGATCGACATGCTGCCCGCCGCCAATGACCATGGCGCGCTGTCGCCCCTTGCCCGCGAGGTGCTGCTTCTGCACGCGGAGCTTGCAACTGCGGACCCTGCCACGCTGACCAGCGCAGAATTGTGGTCACAGCGCAGCCGGATCGGCACATTGTCGGAACTGCTGACAAAGGCGTATTTTCCCTGATGCGCTATCGCCTGCGCCTGTCCATTCGCTATGATTTCGGGCGTCCGATCAGCGCCGGACGGCAGCTGCTGCGCGTCTGCCCGCGCGAATTGCCGGATGTTCAGCACGCCTCGGACTGCGATGTCACGATTACCCCATCCCCGCTGGAGCGTGACGTTTTCGGCGACTTCTTCGGCTCCCAGGTGATACAGCTTGTGCTGCCGCCAGGCGTCTCGAAATTGTGCATCGACATGACGGCGCGGGTCCACCGATTTGCCGCGGAAGGCGCGTTCGACCTGTCCGCGCCATTGTCGCGACTGGCAACCGAACTGACCGAGATCACCGATCTTGGACCGGATTCGCCCCATCATTTCCTGAAGGCCTCGCCGCGCATTCCCGACGTGCCGCAGATCGCCCAGTTCGCCGCCCGCGCCTGTGCCGGCGCGCCCACGACGCACGCGGCGGTGGAAAGCCTGGGCCGTGCCCTGAACGCGCATCTGCGCTTTGACCCCAAGGCGACCGAGGTGGACACCCCGATCGCGGATGCCTTTGCGGGTCGTCACGGCGTCTGTCAGGATTTTTCGCAGATCATGATCGCCGGGCTGCGCAGTATCGGCATACCCGCGGCCTATGCCTCGGGATTTCTGCGCACCCTTCCCCCACCCGGACGGCCAAGGCTGGAGGGCGCGGACGCGATGCATGCCTGGGTCAGGGCATGGACCGGGATCGAAGCCGGCTGGACCGAATACGATCCCACGAATGCCTGCTTCGTCGGTACCGATCATGTGACGATCGGCTATGGGCGCGACTATTCCGACGCCGCGCCGGTCACCGGCGCGATGCGTCTGCACGGCGCGCAATCGGGCGCCCACAGCGTCGATCTGGTCGAAGAACCGGGCTGATCCGCCGGAATTGTCCCGGCCCTTGCCGCATCCCTTGATGCGTGTCAGTGATGGAACCGATCAGCAGCGACCGGAGCCCAGATGCACGCCCTTTCCCGCACAGCGATTGGCATGCTGATCTGTGCCTTCTGGGCGACGTGCGCCGCAGCGGACGCGCCGCTGATCGTGCTGGATCGCAGCCGGTTGCCGTTCGACCTGGGGCCCGGCCATCCCGCCAACAATCCGGCCAAGGCCTCGAATTCACCCAACGCGCCATGGAATTCGGCTGGAAACACCGCCAATTCCACCTCGACATGGCAGAACCGCCCGACCAACCCGGCAAATGAAAAGCGGCTGATCATCACATCCGATGGCAGCGTGCTGGGCTATTATGCGACCAATGCGGGCGGCGTGCTGAACCTGTTCGACGTGAACGGCAGACGGGTCGCCTACCGTCCCGCCAAGGGCACGCGCAGTCTGTTCACCACCGACGGCCAATGGTGCGGGACCGTCGATGCCGGCACGGGGCAGGGTTTCGTGCTTGCGGTCACGTCCTCCTGCGCCCGCCGCTTCGGGTCATAGGCTTTGGCGGGACGGCCTTAATTCCGTTACATTTCCGGCCTAGACCGGACCCGAAGAACCGGAGAGAACCATGACCGAATTTTCCAAGGACTGGCTTGACGCCGAGTTGCAGGACACGCTGGACGAGGATTACGAAATCGAGCTGGAGGACGCGGTCCTGTCCGCCGAGATCCGGCGGATCTATCGCGGCCACCACCCCGACCAGATGGATCGCAAGCTGTATTTCCAGGAATTGCTGCGCCTGCAGTCCGAGCTTATCAAGCTGCAGGACTGGGCAAGCTATCACAAGGAAAAGATCGTCGTCCTGTTCGAGGGTCGCGACTCGGCGGGCAAGGGCGGCGCGATCAAGCGGATCACACAGCGGCTCAACCCCCGCGTCGCCCGCGTCGTGGCCCTGCCCGCACCCTCGGACCGCGAAAAGACCCAGTGGTATTTCCAGCGCTATGTTCCCCACCTGCCCGCCGGCGGAGAGGTGGTCCTGTTCGACCGCAGCTGGTATAACCGCGCCGGGGTCGAGCGCGTCATGGGCTTCGCCGATGAAGACCAGGTTGAACAGTTCTTCCAGGACGTTCCCGAGTTCGAGCGGATGCTGGTCCGGTCGGGAATCCGACTGGTCAAATACTGGTTCTCGGTCACCGACGAAGAACAGCAGATGCGATTCCTGATGCGGATCCACGATCCGCTGAAACAGTGGAAACTTTCGCCGATGGACCTGCAATCCCGGGTCCGGTGGGAGGCCTATACCAAGGCCAAGGAAGACATGTTCGAGCGCACGAACATCCCCGAGGCACCTTGGTACATCGTCCCAGGCAACGACAAGAAGCGCGCGCGGCTGAATTGCATCAGCCATCTGCTGAGCATGATCCCATATACCGACGTGCCTCATGAGCAGATCACGCTGCCCGAGCGGGTCTTCAATCCGGACTACGAACGAGAGGTCTTGCCGCGCGACCTTTATGTGCCGCAGAAATACTGAGGCTGCCTTGCCAACGGATCGCGCATGCTTGAATTTCACATCTGGGACGTCTTCACCGACCGGGCTTTCAGCGGCAACCCGCTGGCAATCGTGACAGGTGCAGACGGTCTGACCACCGCGCAGATGCAGATCATCGCGCAGCAGTTCAACCTGTCAGAGACGATCTTCGTGATGGCACCGCGCGACGCGGCCAATACCGCACGGGTCCGGATCTTTTTTCCGACCGCCGAAATCCCGTTCGCGGGTCATCCGACCATCGGCTGCGCGCTGCATCTGTCGGGGGGCGCCGATGTCAGGATCCTGCTTGAGGAAGAGGCCGGGCTTGTCCCGGTCGAAATCCGGAACGGACAGGCGGAATTCACCGCGCCGAAGCTGCCTGTGGCGCAACCCGGGCAGGCAGATCCGGACCTGATCGCACGCGCGACGGACCTGCCCGCCGATGCGATCGGTCTGCCGGGTCACCAGCCGGCGATCTGGCAGGGTGGTCCGGCGTTTCTTTATGTTCCGGTCCGCGATCTCGACGCGCTGGCCGCCGCGCGTCCGATCCAGCCCTTCTGGTCGCAGGCGATGCAGGCCGCGGGGGTGGACAGTGCCTATCTTTATACCCCGGTGAAATCCGGTTACCGGGCACGGATGTTCTCACCCACCGCGGGCATACCTGAAGATCCCGCCACAGGATCGGCATCGGCCATTCTTGCCGGGCAACTGCTGGCCAGCCATGCGCTGGCCGAGGGGGAAAACCGGATCCCTCTGGAACAGGGAATCGAGATGGGGCGCGCGTCGCGGATCGACATGACGGCGGTGGTCGAAGCGGGCGAACTGCGGCAGATACGCGTTGCCGGGTGTGCCGTGCCGGTTGCGCAGGGGAAAATTCGCATCCCCGTTGCCCAGGTGACAAAATCCTGATCTCGGCCGACCTTACGGCAAGCAAAGGTTATGTTCTGGCCGCTTGTCGCGGCTGAAATATCCAGTATGCTCAACGGCATGTTTCGCAATCTGCTGTCCCGCCTCTTTGCCGACGATCCCGCGCCACAGCCCCTGGCCGCGCAGGATGCCGAGGTCGCAATCGCCGCGCTGTTGGTGCGCGTGGCGCGTGCAGATGATCATTATGAACTGTCTGAACGCCAGCGCATCGACCGGGTTCTGGCGCGCAGGCGCGGCCTGACCCCGGATCAAGCGGCCGAACGCCGCGCGGCCGCGGAAATGATCGAGGCCGAGGCCCCGGACACCGTGCGCTTTACCCGGTTGATCAAGGACCGGATCGCGCTGGAAGACCGGACCGGCGTGCTGGCCGCCATGTGGGAAATCGCCTATGCGGATCAACGGCGGGACATGGACGAGGAATCGATGATCCGGCTTGTGGCCGGTTTGTTGGGGGTTACGGACCGGGATTCCGCCCTGATCAGGCAAAAGGTTCTTTCAGACATGGGTCTGGCCAGCGACTGATCCAGTCAGAATCCAAGCCTGTCGCGCAGCGCGAACCACGACATTCCCGCGACCAGCAGCGGCCCGCGCAGCGCCCGTCCCCCCGGGAAGGGGCGCGTCGGCACTGCGGCCATCGCGTCAAACCCTGCAGCCTGCCCGGCCACAGCGTCAGCCATCAACCGCCCCGCAAGTGTCGCCATCGCGACACCATGACCAGAAAATCCGCTGGCCGACAGGCAATTCGGCGCGGGCCGCGCGAAACACGGCATCCGGTTCATGGTGATCGCCAGTGTGCCGCCCCACGCATGCGTCAGGCGCATTCCCTGCAGTTGCGGATAGACGGCCAGCAGATGCGGCTGAACGACGCTGGCGATATCCTGGGGAAAGCGATAGGTGACCGTTTCGCCGCCGCCGAAAATCAGCCTGCGATCATCATCCATCCGCCAGTAATTGACCACGAATTTAGTGTCGGCGACGGCGGTGTTGCGCGGCAGGATCTCGGCAAAGCGATCACCCAGCGGCTCGGTCGCGACGATATAGTTGTTGATCGGCATGACCCGCGCAGCGACCTTGGGCGCGATATCGCCCAGATAGCCGTTGCCGGCCAGAATGACCTGATCGCAGATCACCCGGCCCGTATCGCAATGAACAACAGTCTTCTCACCGGGCTTGCGTGCATGGGTGATTCTGTGGACATGGCTGTTTTCGCGGATGCGCGCCCCGGCCGCGTCGGCCAGCCGCGCGATGCCAAGCGCCAGGTTCAGCGGGTGCAGATGGGCCGCCCCCCAATCGACATCGCCGCCCACATAGGCATCGCTGCCCAGCAACCCGGCCAGCGCATCGCGATCCTGAAACTCGACCTTGTCGTAGCCATAGCGAGAGGCCAGATGATCCGCCATCCGGCGCGCATGATCCACCTCGGATTCGCTGCGGCACGCATGGGCGATACCGTCACGGATCGGCACACCGGCTTCGTGCGCCAGATCCCGCACCAGCGCCTTTGCATCCTCGGCCAGATCCCACAGACGGCGCGCGGTCTCGCGGCCCAGATGCTTCTCAAGCCAGTCGACCTCTTGCCGCTGCCCGGACCCGACCTGCCCGCCGTTGCGCCCCGACGCCCCGAAACCGACGCGATGTGCCTCCAGCAGGGTCACGTCATGGCCACCCCGCGCCAGATGCAGAGCTGCCGACAGCCCTGCATAGCCGCCACCCACAACCGCAACGTCACAGCGTGACTCACCCTTTTGTCGGGGAAACTGATCCAGCGGCGTTTTCGTCTGGGCATACAGGCTGGGCGGATATTCGCCCTGCCGGTCGTTCGCATAGAGCAGGTTCATACGTTCAACAGCAGATGTTCCCGTTCCCACGGGCTGATGACCTGCAGAAACTCTTTGTATTCGTTGCGTTTCACTGCCTCGTAGACATCCACGAACTCGTCGCCCAGCACCTCGCGCATGGGCAGGCTCTCGGACATGATGTCCAGCGCGTCACCAAGGTTATAGGGCAGTTCGTCGCGGGACATATAGGCATCGCCAAGACATTCGGCACGCGGCCCCTCTTGTTCCAGAAGGCCCAGATAGCCGCAGGCAAGGCTGGCCGCGATTCCCAGATACGGGTTGCAATCCATCCCGGCCAGCCGGTTCTCTATCCGCCGCGCCTCGGGCCCCGAAATCGGCACGCGCAATCCGGTCGTGCGGTTGTCGCGCCCCCATTCAAGATTGATCGGCGCCGCGAAATCAGGGACATAGCGGCGATAGCTGTTGACATAGGGCGCCAGCAGCGCGACCGCTGCCGGCAGGTGCCGCTGCATGCCACCGATGAAATGCAGGAACGCGTCGGTCTCGCGCCCGCGATCATCCGAGAAGATGTTCTTGCCGGTCTTCAGATCGACGATCGAGTGGTGAATATGCATCGCGCTGCCCGGCTCGCCCTCGATCGGCTTTGCCATGAAGGTCGCGAAACAGTCGTGGCGCAGTGCGGCCTCGCGGATCAGGCGCTTGAAAAAGAAGATCTCGTCGGCCAGCGCCACGGGATCGCCGTGGTTGAGGTTGATCTCGACCTGTCCGGCGCCGCCTTCCTGAAGAATGCCGTCGATCTCGAATCCCTGTGCCTCGGCGAAATCATAGATATCGTCGATCACCTTGCCGTATTCATCCACCGCCGACATCGAATAGGCCTGCTTGGCGGCAGCGCGCCTGCCGGTGCGGCCCATGGGCGGGATGATTGGCTGGTTGGGGTCCACGTTGCGCGCGACCAGAAAGAACTCCATCTCGGGCGCCACGACGGGCTTCCAGCCCTTTTCCTCGTATAGCCGGACCAGCCTTTTCAGGACGTTTCGTGGTGCGATCGGCACGGGGTTGCCCTGCTGGTCATGGGCGTCGTGGATGACCTGCATGGTCCAGTCCGCCGTCCATGGCGCCGCCGAGGCAGTGCTGTAGTCCGGGGTCAGGATCATGTCGGGTTCGGTGAAGGCACCGGACGGATTTTCGGCCCATTCCCCCGTAATGGTCTGCAGGAAGATCGAATTTGGCAGGTAGAACTTGTCCTGATGCGCGAATTTAGACGCGGGCATGGCCTTTCCACGCGCCACGCCTGCAATATCGGCGACGATGCACTCGACTTCGTCCAGCCTGCGGCCGGACAAGTATTCGCGCGCCGCGGCGGGCACACGTTCGATCCATGTGCCGCTCATGCTGCCCCCTTTGCCAGTTTACGCGGTTGCTTGAAGAACGCTTCGATCTTTTCGGCCAGCAGCGACGCGCCCTTGCTGTCTCCCATCCGCCGTGATGCGGCATCCAGCAGATCCTGCGGCACGACACCCTTGGCGCGGGTGTCCATCAGACCCTGCACGAAAGCGTCGTCGAATTCGGGATGGGCCTGAACCGTATAGGCGCGGTCGCCATAGATCAGCGCGGCGTTCTGGCAGAACGCGTTGCGGCCCGCGACTTCGGCATCCTCGGGCAGCGACACGACCTGATCCTGATGCCAGGCATTCAGCGTCACCGGCTGCCCGTCGAAATCATAATCCTGCGCACCCACTGCCCATCCATCGGGATGCTTGATGACCTTGCCGCCAAGCGCCTGCGCGATGATCTGGTGGCCAAAACAGATCCCCACCAGCGGAACCCCTTGGGCATATGCACTACGGATGAAATCCTCCAGCGGCGGGATGAAGTCGTGATCTTCATACGCGCCGTGTCGCGAACCTGTCAAAAGCCAGCCATCCGCATCGTCGATGCTGCCGGGAAACTCCATTGCCTCGACGTGCCAGACGCGGAAGTCGAACCCCCGCCCGTCCAGAAGCCGGACGAACATGTCCGGATAATCGCCCAGATCGTCCTTCAACTGCGCGGGCGACTGGCCGCATTGAAGTATGCCGATACGCATGAAAAACCTGCGATGTTGCCGATGTGCCCAACGTAGTCCTCTGTACGGGGGGGCCGCAAGGGGTTGCACCGTTTGGCGGTCTGGTGCCCGCCGCCGCCCCGGTCTAGCCTGCGCCCAGCAACACATCAGGAGGCTGCCATGTCCCGTGTCGATCCGGACGGCTTGCAAGAATTCTCGGTCGTTTTCACCGATCGTTCGTTGAATCACATGTCGCAGAAGTTTCAGTCCGTGATGCGCGAACTGTCCGCGTCCCTGCGCGAGGTCTATGGCGCGGATCAGGTGGCGATCGTGCCGGGGGGCGGCACCTATGCGATGGAATCGGTCGCCCGTCAGTTCGGGCGCGATGCGCATGCCCTGATCGTGCGGAACGGCTGGTTCAGCTATCGCTGGAGCCAGATCTTCGAGGCGGGCGGCTTTGCACGGGAAACGACCATCGCAATGGCGCGCCCTGCGGGCAACGACGCGCAATCGGCCTATGCGCCTCCGCCCATCGACGAGGTTACGGCCAAGATCCGCGACGTCCGCCCCGACGCGGTGTTTGCCCCGCATGTCGAGACATCCGCCGGGCTGATCCTGCCCGATGAGTATATCTCTGCGCTAGCCGCAGCCGCGCACGAGGTCGGCGCGCTGATGGTGCTGGATTGCATCGCCTCGGGCGCGGTCTGGGTGGATATGCGGGCGACCGGTGTCGACGTGCTGATCTCGGCCCCGCAAAAGGGGTGGTCGGCCTCGCCATCGGCGGGGCTGGTCATGTTGTCCGACCGCGCGGCCGCCCGGATGGCCGAGACGGAAAGCGACAGCTTTGCACTGGATCTTAAGAAATGGCGCGCGATCATGGCCGCTTATGAAGATGGCGGACACGCCTACCACGCCACGATGCCGACCGACGCGCTGACCGGACTGCGCGACGCCATGCAGGAAACCCGCGAGATGGGCTTTGAAGCCGCCTGCAAGGCGCAATGGCGTCTGGGCGACGCCGTGCGCGAGATGCTGGCCGCCCGCGGGCTGCGTTCGGTCGCGGCGCCGGGCTTCGGCGCGCCGGGCGTCGTGGTGTCCTATACAAATGATCCGGATGTGAAATCAGGCCGCAAATTCGCAGCCGAGGGGTTGCAGATCGCGGCCGGTGTGCCTCTTGCCGTCGGCGAAGGTGACGGGTTTTCGACCTTCAGGCTTGGTCTGTTCGGGCTGGACAAGCTGAAGGATGTCGAAGGCACCGTCGAACGTCTGCGGGCCGTTCTGGACCGCATCCTGCCCGGCAAAGACTGATCTTTCGCCCCCGACCCGGATGCTGAACGGCATAGGGTCGGCGGCGGGGCTTGCACAAGCTAGAATTCCAGCCAGGTTCCGATCTTGACGGCGGGCTGCCCCGGCCCCCGCAACGGCAGGATCCCGCCCAGTTCCAGCTTCATGGGGCCGATCACCTCGCGGACAAGAGACCCGGCATATTTCAACGAAAGCTCGTCATCGCTGCGATCCTCGATGCGCAGCTGGTTGATCACCATCCAGTCCCGATCCGGACGAACTCCGAACGTCAGTTCCGCCTTGGCCAGATACTCGGGCGTCAGATAAGTGTCTTGCGCGGTTGCCTCGCGTGACATCATGGTTTGCAGATCCATCCCGCCGGACATTTCCAGCTTGGCTTCGATGGTCAGCCAGCCATCGCCCAGGCTGGTCTCGACGCCGCGCCCCCAACCACCGGAAATCTGGCCCGTCGGATAGAACAGACCGTCGCGCCGAATCACGCCCAGCCCCATCGCCGCGCTGAACCTGTTGTTGCCAGTCCCGTCGTCCAGCGCACGCTGCAGCCAGATCAAGGCCCTTGTTTCGCCCGCGTCGCTTCGACCGGCTTCAAGGCCAAGCGTGTTTCGCGGCGCAAGCCCGTATTCGGCGTAAATCGAAGAATAGCTGTTGCCGTCCCGATCAATCTCGGTCGAAAGCGATGTGAAGGTGCTGCCCGTCTGGCGCGGCCACGGGCTGGCCGATGCCGGCGTGACTGCGATCGCGGCGAAGAAACAGATGAAAGGAAGGCGCGCCGCTGTCATTGTCGCCGAATGCAACCACTGGTTGCTTAAGCGATATCTCAACGATCTGCCCTTTGCCAGATATATTACTTGGCGGAAGATCCTGGCGGTCGGACGGAGCAGATGCGCTGTGTCACCCCACCGGCACGGGTCGTGACATCGCGACCCCATATCGGGGTCCAGAATGGAAAAGGCCGGGTTTCCCCGGCCTTTCAAGTCAGTTCTTTTCTTCGATGATGGTCACCAGATGCGGGATCTTGGCGACCATGCCGCGCACCGACGGAGTGTCTTCCAGTTCGCGCGTGCGGTTCATCTTGTTCAGGCCCAGGCCCTTCAGCGTCTCGCGCTGGATGGCGGGGCGGCGGATCGGGCTGCCGATCTGCTTGACGACGATGGTTTTGGCCATGTCCTACTCCTTACGCCTGCGCTGCCGAGGTCACGGTGGCATCGGTGCCAACCGTCGCTTCCGGAGCCTTCTCCTGCGACGGCAGGATGTCGGCGACCTTCTTGCCACGGCGCTGCGCGACCGAACGAGGGCTCGATTCCTTGCGCAGACCGTCCAGCGTGGCGCGGATCATGTTGTAGGGGTTCTGAGACCCCTGCGACTTGGCGACGACGTCCTGAACGCCCAGCATCTCGAACACGGCGCGCATCGGACCGCCGGCGATGATGCCGGTCCCCGGAACGGCGGTGCGCATGATCACCTTGCCGGCGCCATGACGACCTTCGATGTCATGGTGCAAGGTGCGACCGTCGCGCAGCGGCACACGCATCATGCCGCGCTTGGCCTGTTCGGTCGCCTTGCGGATCGCTTCGGGAACCTCTTTGGCCTTGCCCTTGCCAAAGCCAACACGACCACGCTGATCGCCCACGACCACCAGGGCCGCGAAGCCAAAGCGCTTGCCGCCCTTGACGGTCTTCGACACACGGTTGATCGCAACCAGACGATCCTGAAATTCCGGGTTCTCGTCACGGTCGTCGCGACGGCCCCGGCGGTTATCACGTTCTGCCATCAGGCAATCCTTTCATCGTGGCGCAACCAGCGCGCGCCGTTATGGTCAATCCAAGTGGGTGTGAGAAAGGATCCCCACGCCCCCGGATCATCGGGGCGGCGCCGACCTTGCGGTGGGCGCCGCCCGCAGCATCAGAATTTCAGCCCGCCTTCGCGCGCCGCATCGGCCAGTGCCTTGATCTTGCCGTGAAAGATGAATCCGCCGCGGTCGAAGACAACTTCTTCCACGCCGGCTTTCTTCGCACGTTCCGCGATCGCGGAACCGATCTTGGCCGCAGCCTCGACGTTGTTCTTGCCGATCACGCCGAAGTCCTTCTCCAGCGTGCTGGCCGAGGCCAGGGTCACGCCCTTCAGATCATCGATGATCTGAACCGAAAGGTTCTTCGACGAACGGTGGACCGACAGACGCGGACGGCCGTTCGACATCGCCCGCAATTTGTTCCGAACGCGCAGGCGGCGCTTCTGGAACAGCTCTTGCTTTTTCAGTGCCATTTCATGCGCCCCTTACTTCTTCTTGCCTTCCTTGCGGAAGATATATTCGCCCTTGTAGCGAATGCCTTTGCCCTTGTAGGGCTCGGGCTGACGCCACTCGCGAATGTTGGCTGCAACCTGGCCGACCAGCTGCTGATCGACGCCTTCGACGACGATCTCGGTCTGCTTCGGCGCGGTGATCGTGACACCTTCCGGGGTCTCGAAATTCACCTCGTGGCTGTAGCCCAGGGACAGTTTCAGGGTCTTGCCCTGCATCTGCGCGCGGTAACCCACGCCCTGGATCTCCAGCTCTTTCTTGAAGCCGTCCGACACCCCGACCGTCAGGTTCTCGACCATCGAGCGGGTCATGCCCCACTGCTGCCGAGCACGCTTCGACAGACCGCGCGGCTTGACGAGGACCGTGCCCTCTTCGATCATCAGATCGACGTCATCCGTTGCGGTGAAGCTGCGGGTGCCCTTGGGACCCTTTACCTCGATCGTCTGGCCCTTCACTTCGGCCGTCACGCCCTTGGGCAGTTCGACCGGTTTCTTACCAATCCGAGACATCTGCTGCCCTCCTTAGAATACGGTGCAGAGGACTTCGCCGCCGACATTGGCAGTCCGAGCCGCTGCATCAGACATGACACCCTTGGGGGTCGACACGATCGAAACGCCAAGGCCCTGACGGACCTGCGGCAGAGCCTGTGCGCCTGCATAGACGCGGCGACCCGGCTTCGACACGCGCGACAATTCCCGGATAACCGGGGTGCCATCGTGATATTTCAGGCCGATTTCCAGCTCTTTGTGGCCGGCATCGGTGGTGACTTCTTCATACCCGCGGATGTAGCCCTCGGATTGAAGGACATCCAGAACCCAGGCGCGCAGCTTGCTGGCCGGGGTGCGAACGGTGGATTTGCCACGCATCTGCGCATTGCGGATGCGGGTCAGCATATCACCGAGAGGATCGTTCATCATGCTCAGTTCCCCTTACCAGCTGGACTTGACCAGGCCGGGGATCTGCCCCTGCGAGCCAAGCTCGCGCAGCATGATCCGCGACAGTTTCAGTTTGCGGTAATACGCGTGAGGACGACCGGTCAGTTGGCACCGGTTGTGCAGACGCGTCGCCGACGAATTGCGCGGCAGTTCGGCCAGCTTCAGCGAAGCCTTGAACCGCTCTTCCATCGGACGGGACTGGTCGTTGATGACCTCTTTCAGGGCCGCACGCTTTTCGGCGTACTGAGCCACCAGGCGCTCGCGCTTCTTCTCGCGCTCTACCATCGATTTCTTTGCCATATCTCTTTCCCTCCGCGACTCAGCTGTTGAACGGCATGTTGAAATGCTTCAACAGCGACTTCGCTTCCGCGTCGGTCCTCGCGGTGGTGCAGATGATGATGTCCATCCCCAGAACTTCGTCGACCTGGTCGAAGTTGATTTCCGGGAACACGATGTGCTCTTTCAGGCCCATGGCATAGTTGCCACGGCCATCGAAAGAGGTGCCCTTCACGCCGCGGAAGTCGCGGACGCGGGGCAGCGCGATATTGATCAGGCGATCCAGGAATTCGTACATCCGATCGCCACGCAGCGTCACCTTGGCACCCAGCGGCATTTCCTCACGGACGCGGAACCCGGCGATCGAGTTCTTGGCCTTGGTGATGACAGCCTTCTGGCCGGCGATCAGCGACAGCTCTTCAGCGCCCTGCTTCACCTTCTTGGTGTCCTTGACGGCCTCGCCGATGCCCATGTTCAGGACGATCTTGTCCAGACGCGGGATCTGCATGTCGTTCTTGTAGCCGAACTCTTCCTTCAGCGCCGCCTTGATGGTCTCGCGGAACTGCGCTTTCAGGCGGGGCGTGTAATTGGTCTTGTCCAACATCAGATCACGTCTCCCGTGGTCTTGGCGAAACGGACCTTCTTGCCGTCTTCCTCGCGGAAGCCGACGCGGGTCGCTTTGCCATTCTTGTCCATGAGGGCCAGGTTCGACAGGTCGATCGGCATCGCCTTCGGCACACGTCCACCCTGGCTGTTCTGCGACTGGCGGGTATGGCGGATGGCGACGTTCACACCGTCAACCACGGCCTTGTTGTCCTTGGGCATGACGGCGGTGATTTCGCCCTGCTTGCCCTTGTCCTTGCCGGCCAGCACGACGACCTTGTCGCCCTTTTTCAGCTTGGCAGCCATCACAGCACCTCCGGCGCAAGCGAGATGATCTTCATGAAGTTCTTGGCGCGCAGTTCGCGCACGACCGGCCCGAAAATACGGGTGCCGACCGGTTCGCCCTGGTTGTTCAGGATGACGGCGGCGTTACGGTCGAAGCGGATCGATGTTCCGTCCTCGCGCTTCACTTCCTTGGCGGTCCGAACGACCACGGCCTTGCGGACGTCGCCCTTCTTGACCCGGCCCCGCGGGATGGCTTCCTTGACGGACACCACGATGATGTCGCCCACCGACGCATAGCGACGGTGCGAACCACCCAGGACCTTGATGCACTGAACCCGGCGAGCGCCGGAGTTGTCAGCGACATCCAGATTGGTCTGCATCTGGATCATTTGGTTTCTCCCGACCTTTGGGGACCGATCCGGAATGTTTCGCGTCCGGCCCCAGGGTTTCGATCATTTCTGATCTGTGATGAAGGACTTATGCCGAAGCGGCTTCGTCCGTCAGGACAGTCCAGCGTTTCGTCTTCGAGATCGGCGCACATTCGGCGATGCGAACGGTGTCCCCGACCTTGAACTGGTTTTCCGCGTCATGGGCGCGGAACTTCTTCGACAGACGCACGGTCTTGTGCAGCAGCGGATGCTTGAAGCGGCGCTCGACCAGAACGGTCACGGTCTGCTCGTTCTTGTCCGAGACGACCTTGCCTTGCAGGATGCGTTTGGGCATGGGTCAGCCTCCTCAGTTCGCTGCAGCGGCATCGGCCGCTTTCTGGTTCAGAATGGTCTTCACACGCGCCACGTCGCGGCGCACGGTGCGCATGCGGGCGGTGTTCTCAAGCTGACCGGTGGCCTGCTGGAAACGCAGGTTGAAGGCCTCTTTCTTCAGCGCGACAAGCTGTTCCTTCAGCTGGTCGGGCGTCTTCGATTTCAGTTCTTGCGCGTCCATTACGCGTCGTCCTTTCCCACATCACCGGAGAGCCCCGGATTGTCCGGGCCACCCTGATTCCGGTGGAGTTTCGTGATGAAGGCCTGCCCATACAGGCGGACCCGGAATTTTGCAACCCCTTTCCCCGGCGCGGCCGGGAAAAGGCAAACCCCGCCGTGTCCGGCGGGGCCTTTGTCATGGCTTGCGCATCAGCGCAGCGTTCTTACCAGTCTTCGCGCGCGACGATGCGAGTCTGGACCGGCAGCTTCATCGCGCCCAGGCGCAGGGCCTCGCGGGCGATCACGTCGTTGACGCCGTCGATCTCGAACATGATCCGGCCCGGGTGGACACGGGCTGCCCAGAAATCGATCGAGCCCTTGCCCTTACCCATCCGAACTTCGGTCGGCTTCGAGGAAACCGGAACATCCGGGAAGATCCGGATCCAGACCCGGCCCTGACGTTTCATGTGACGGGTGATCGCGCGGCGGGCCGCTTCGATCTGACGGGCGGTGACACGCTCGGGTTCGGTGGCCTTCAGCGCGAACGAGCCAAAGTTCAGGTCGAACCCGCCCTTCGCGTTGCCGTGGATCCGGCCCTTGTGCTGTTTGCGGAACTTGGTCCGTTTTGGTTGCAGCATTTGTCGTTCTCCTTACCGGGCGTCGCGGCGCGGACCACGAGGAGCCGGACCTTCCTGCGCCTCGGCGGCCTTGCGGTCGCGAGCCTGCGGGTCATGCTCCATGATCTCGCCCTTGAAGATCCAGACCTTCACACCGATGATCCCGTACGGGGTCATGGCTTCGGCCAGCGCATAGTCGATGTCGGCACGCAGCGTGTGCAGCGGCACACGGCCTTCGCGATACCATTCGGTCCGCGCGATCTCGGCTCCGCCCAGACGGCCGGCGACGTTCACGCGGATGCCCAGTGCACCCATGCGCATGGCGTTCTGAACCGAACGCTTCATGGCGCGGCGGAACGAAACACGACGCTCAAGCTGCTGCGCGATCGATTCGGCGACCAGGGCTGCATCGACTTCGGGCTTGCGGACTTCGACGATGTTCAGGTTCACATCGCTTTTGGTGAAGTTCGACAACTTCTTGCGAAGCACCTCGATGTCGGCACCCTTCTTGCCGATGATCACACCAGGCCGAGCGGCATGGATCGTGACGCGGCATTTCTTGTGCGGACGCTCGATGATGACGCGGCTGATGCCGGCCTGCTTGGCTTCCTTCTTGATGAAGTCCCGAATTTTCAGGTCTTCAAGCAGAAGATCGCCATATTCCTTGTCATCTGCGTACCAGCGGCTGTCCCAGGTGCGGTTCACCTGGAGGCGCATCCCGATGGGGTTGACCTTCTGACCCATTACGCTTGCTCCTCGACTTGGCGCACCTTGATGGTGATTTCCGAAAACGGCTTCATGATCTTGCCATAGCGGCCACGCGCCCGCGGACGGCCACGCTTCATCACCAGGTTCTTGCCGACCCAGGCTTCTGCGACGATCAGGTTATCGACGTCGAGTCCGTGGTTGTTCTCGGCGTTCGCGATGGCGGACTGAAGGCATTTCTTCACGTCGCCGGCGATGCGCTTGTGCGAAAAGGTCAGATCGGCCAGCGCGCGATCGACTTTCTTGCCCCGGATCAGCTGAGCCACGAGGTTCAGCTTCTGCGGCGAGGTGCGAAGCATTTTCGTCTTTGCGAAAGCCTCGTTCTCCGCCACGCGGCGCGGATTGTTTTCCTTACCCATGACGATTACTTCCTCTTGGCTTTCTTGTCCGCCGCGTGACCGTAATAGGTCCGCGTGGGCGAGTATTCACCGAATTTCTGACCGATCATGTCCTCGGACACGTTCACCGGGATGTGCTTCTGGCCATTATAGACGCCAAAGGTAAGACCGACGAATTGCGGCAGGATGGTCGAACGACGCGACCAGATCTTGATGACGTCGGATTTCCCCGACTCGCGGGCCTTTTCCGCTTTCTTGAGCACATAGGCGTCAACAAAGGGGCCCTTCCAAACAGAACGTGCCATGGATTAACGCCCCTTCTTCTGGTGACGCGACCGCAGGATATACTTGTCGGTCGCCTTGTTGGTCCGGGTTTTCTTGCCCTTGGTGTCCTTGCCCCAGGGCGTCACCGGCGTACGGCCACCCGAGGTACGACCCTCACCACCGCCATGCGGGTGATCGATCGGGTTCATCGCGACACCGCGCACGGACGGACGGATGCCCTTGTGGCGGTTCCGGCCGGCCTTGCCCAGGTTCTGGTTCGAATGGTCGGCGTTCGACACGGCACCGATGGTGGCCATGCATTCCTGACGGACCATCCGCAGCTCGCCCGAGCTGAGGCGGATCTGGGCGTAGCCGCCGTCACGACCCACGAACTGGGCATAGGTGCCAGCGGAACGTGCGATCTGGCCGCCCTTGCCGGGCTTCAGTTCGACGTTGTGCACGATCGTGCCGATCGGCATGCCGCTGAAGGGCATGGCGTTGCCCGGCTTCACGTCAACCTTGGTGCCGGCGACGATCTTGTCGCCCACTGCCAGACGCTGCGGTGCCAGGATATAGGCGCGCTCGCCATCTTCATAGCTGATCAGCGCGATAAAGGCGGTGCGGTTGGGATCGTATTCGATCCGTTCGACCACCGCGGCCACATCGAACTTGTTGCGCTTGAAATCGACGATGCGATACAGGCGCTTCGCCCCGCCGCCCTTGCGGCGCATGGTGATCCGTCCGGTGTTGTTCCGGCCGCCTTTCTTGGTCAGACCCTCAGTAAGGGTTTTGACCGGGCGACCTTTCCAAAGCTCCGAACGGTCGATCAGAACCAGCCCGCGCTGGCCAGGCGTCGTCGGTTTATACGACTTCAATGCCATCTTTCTGTCTTCCGTTGCTTTGGACCGAGGTGGTCCGTTTCGTCCAAAAGATCAGCGGCCCCGGACGATCGCCGGGGCCGCAGATTCGCAGCCGTCTATCAGAGTCCCGTCGAGACGTCGATAGTGTTGCCCTCTTCCAGGGTCACATAGGCCTTCTTCACATCGCTGCGGCGGCCAAGCTGGCCACGGAAGCGTTTCTGCTTGCCCTTGGTGATGGTGGTGTTGACCGCCTTCACCTTCACACCGAACAGCGCCTCGACCGCTTCCTTGATCTGCGGTTTCGTCGCATCGTTCGCGACCTGGAAGACAACGCCGTTGTTCTCCGAGGTCAGCGTGGCCTTTTCGGTGATGACCGGCTTGACGATCACGTCGTAATGTTCAGCTTTCGCGCTCATTTCAGACGAGCCTCCAGGGCTTCGACACCCGCCCGCGTGATCACCAGCGTGTCGCGCTTCAGGATGTCATAGACGTTTGCGCCCATCGACGGCAGGATATCCACGCCTTCGATGTTGCGGGCGGCGCGGGCGAAGCCCTCGTTGACTTCGGCACCGTCGATCACCAGCACGCGCTTCCAGCCGTTTTCCTTGACGGCCTTGGCGACGGCAGCGGTCTTGGCGTCGGCGAGGTTCAGATCCTCGACCACGACCAGTTCACCGGCATTCGCCTTCGCGGACAGGGCATGCTTCAGACCCAGTGCGCGCACCTTCTTCGGCAGATCGAAGGCGTGCGAACGCGGGGTCGGGCCCTTGTAGACGCCGCCGTGACGGAAGATCGGCGCCTTCTTGGAACCGTGGCGTGCGCCGCCGGTGCCCTTTTGGCGATAGATCTTCTTGGTCGAATAGCTGACATCCGACTTGCCCAGGACCGAGTGGGTGCCCGCCTGTGCCTTGGCACGCTGCCAGCGCACGACACGCTGCAACAGATCGCCGCGCGGGGACAGGCCGAACACCTCGTCGGCCAGCTCGATGGACCCGGCCTTGCCGGCGTCCAGCTTGATCACGTCGAGTTTCATTCCTTGTCTCCTTCAGGCGCAGCATCGCCGTCGTCAGCCTTGTCGGACTGGATCGAGGCTTCGGCTTCCTTCAGCGCGGCTTCTTCGGCAGCAGCAGCCTCGGCCTCGGCGGCCTTGCGGGCGGCTTCTTCCTCGGCAGCGGCCTGGGCCGCGGCTTCCTCGGCGGCACGCTTTGCCTCTTCGGCAGCCGATTTCAGCGCAGCCGGATAGATCACGTTCTCGGGCGTCGCCTTCTTGACGGCGTCCTTGATGGTGACCCAACCGCCCTTCGAGCCGGGAACCGAGCCCTTGACCATGATCAGACCACGTTCGGCGTCGGTGCGGACGACCTGCAGGTTCTGGGTCGTGATACGCACGGCACCCAGGTGACCGGCCATCTTCTTGCCCTTGAACACCTTGCCGGGGTCCTGACACTGACCGGTCGAACCATGCGAACGGTGGCTGATCGACACGCCGTGCGAGGCGCGAAGACCACCGAAATTGTGACGCTTCATCGCGCCCGCAAAACCTTTACCGATCGAGGTGCCGGCGATGTCGACGAACTGACCGGCGAAGTAGTGGTCAGCCGTGATCTCTTCCCCGACATTGATCAGGTTCTCTGCGGCAACGCGGAACTCGGCAATCTTGCGCTTGGGCGCAACCGAGGCCTTGGCGAAGTGACCGCGCAGCGCGGCAGTCGTCCGCTTGGCCTTGGCGACACCGGCACCAAGCTGAACGGCGGTATAGCCGTCACGCTCGACCGTGCGCTGATCCACGACTTGCAGATTGTCCAGTTGCAGGACGGTGACCGGAACCTGACGGCCGTCCTCGAGGAACAGCCGGGTCATGCCCAGTTTCTTGGCGATAACACCAGTACGCAGCATACTCGCCTCCCTCAGACCTTGATCTCGACATCCACGCCGGCGGCGAGGTCGAGCTTCATCAGGGCGTCAACGGTCTGCGGGGTCGGATCGACGATGTCCAGCAGGCGCTTGTGGGTGCGGATTTCCCACTGGTCGCGCGACTTCTTGTCGATGTGCGGGCCACGCAGGACGGTGAATTTCTCGATTTTGTTCGGCAGCGGGATCGGACCCCGAACGGTCGCGCCGGTGCGCTTGGCGGTGTTGACGATTTCCTGGGTGCTGGCGTCCAGCACGCGGTAATCGAACGCCTTCAGCCGGATGCGGATATTCTGGCTTTGCATTCTTGTATCCCTCGGATGGGATTTCAGTTGAGAGGCAGACCCCGCACCACGCGAAGCCTGCATCGAACCGTAGTAATAAGCAGAGCGGCCAAATAGCGGCCGCTTTGCCCGATAGCAACCCCCTTTCGGGGGAAAATCTTGCGGATCGCGAAAGCCGCGCGGAACGCGGCTTCCGGATCACATCATCACTCGATGATTTTGGAGACGACGCCTGCGCCGACGGTGCGGCCGCCTTCGCGGATGGCGAAGCGGAGGCCGTCTTCCATGGCGATCGGGGCGATCAGTTCGACGGTGAACTTCAGGTT
>NZ_JANAVZ010000005.1 GCF_025195095.1 Paracoccus maritimus
GACGTCCTCGCACGACTACCTGAAACGACCGCTTCCCAGGTGCACGCTCTACTGCCATGGAACTGGAAAGCTGCGGAGCACCGCCAAGTCGTATGACCGCGGCCTACGCCGGATGCTAACCGTGGAAATGCGTTATCTGCAATTGCTCGACGAAGCCGAATAGACATCGAAAAATTCTCTCAGGCTGAGGTCGAGACGCTGCCAAGGTGGCGAGGCACATAACCTCGTTGACCGGCGCGTCCCACTCACCAGGCGGCGCGTTGGAGTTCTGGGTCAACCCGGACAGCCCGAACCAAAAATCCTTCTTCGGCGAAGACAGAGCATTTGTTTTTTTGCTGCGGCGGCGCCTGGCGTTCCGCGCTTGCCACGGCGGCAGTGCACGAGATGGGCCTCGAAAAGGTAAGCTATGTCGAGGGTGCCCATTCCTCCTGGAAGACGGAAGGCCGCGCCACCGAAGAGGCCGCAAAAAAGGGGTTCACAGAGCAGTGGCCGGGTCGCGGACTCCGGCACTTTCCATCTGCGCTGCCGTCGCATGGCCTCAACTGGGTTCTCCCGCGTGTGCGCCATAAATCTAAACAGCGTTGAGGCAGGCCTTGTTTCAGCGGTCGTTCCGGGTCGAAGAATATGATCCAGGCACTACAACGCAGCATGAGCACCACGTCCGTTCCACTCCCATAGGTTTGACCCTCCTTCCCCCGGTTCAAATCAATTGTAGGAACCGCCTCCACTTTACTCGTTTGCCGGGGCGCGGTGCGGAACCTTACCTTTCTCCTGTCATCGACGGGCCGATCGGATGTCCCGACGAATACCACAACAAGATCAGCCAAAGAGCAGCAAACCTGCTGCTTCTGGTGCTTGCGATGAGGATGGCGGCGGCGCGTTCCGTCCCGCCCCGCACTGAACGGAGGGAACACATGTCCGAGGAACTGCACACGATCCCGGCTTTGGAGGAAGCAAAGCGAAACCCCCTTCTGCTGGGACTGTTTCTGCCTCTGCAATCCGGTGCATGGAGCCCGTCGCTCGCGTCGCGGGATACCAGACCCGACTTTGACTACAACGCGCGCTGCACGCTGATGGCCGAAGAAATGGGATTCGACCTTGTGTTCGGACTTGCTCAATGGATGGGCAAGGGCGGATATGGCGGCGAGATGAAGTTCCGCGAGGATGCCAACGATCCGCTGTTGATCACCGCCGGTCTGGCCGCGATCACCAAGCGGATCATGCTCGTTTCGACCGTGCATATTCTCTACGGTTGGCACCCGCTGCATCTGGCGAAATTTGGCGCCACGATTGATCAGATGAGTAACGGGCGCTGGGGCCTGAACATGGTCACGGGATACAAGAAATCCGAGGTCGAGATGTTCGGGCTTGGCCAGATCGAGCACGATCAGCGTTATGTCATGGCAGAGGAGTTCGTCTCGCTCATGCGCAGACTGTGGTCCGATCCAGACGAGGTGACATTCGATGGCCAGTTCTGGAAGACAAAGAACGCCTTTGTCTCGCCCAAACCGGTCAATGGTCGTTGCTTGCTTGTGAATGCGTCGTCGTCGAAGGCGGGCATGGACTATGCGATCCGCAACTCGGATCTGATCTTCATCACCAGCCCTGCCGGAGCCGACCTGGATGCCGCCGTCGAGGCGCTTCCCGATCACAACCGCAAAATCAAGGATCTGGCGCGCGCGGCAGGTCGGGACATCAAGACGGTCATCAATCCGCATGTGATCTGCCGCGAAACCGAAACGGAAGCGCGCGCGCAATACGACCGAATCCTTGCGCAGCAGGATAGCGTCGCCGCAGACAACTTCTATGCCACGTTCATGGGGGGCGATCAGTCTTCGTGGAAGAGCGCAAGCCGCGATCAGTGGGTCATCGGCGGGAATGTCCACATCGTCGGCACGCCGGAACAAGTCGTCGATGGCTTCCGGCGCCTTAAGGAAGCTGGCTGCGACGGCGTGCAGGTCAACTTCTACGATTACATCAATGACCTTCAGTTCTTTGGTGACCGGGTGATCCCGCTTATGAAACAGGCGGGCCTGCGCGTCTGACAAGCTGCACCTGCCACGCGATCCATCCCCTGAAGAACTTGAAGACAGGCGAAAAGCATGAGCGACGAAACAACCGACACCCGCGGTCCACTGGCTGGCCTGCGCGTTCTTGAATTCGCACAGATCGCGGCGGGTCCGTTCACGGGCAGCCTGTTCGCCGATCTGGGTGCGGATGTGGTCAAGATCGAACGACCCGATGGAGGCGACGGAATGCGCAGTTGGCCGCCCATCCATCATTCGGCCGATGGTGGCGACTTCAGCGGGAACTTCACCTCGTTGAACCGAAACAAGCGTTCTGTCGCCCTCGACATCAAGAATGCCGATGATGCCGCGCGGTTTCGCCGATTGTTGGCCAAGGCCGATCTGCTGATCGAGAATTTCCGGCCGGGTGCGCTGGCACGCAGCGGCTTCGGATACGAAGACTGCAGAGCCATCAATCCCAGGCTCGTGTACTGCTCGATCACCGGATACGGACAGACCGGTCCATACTCGCAGAAGGGTGCGTTCGACGTGACGGTGCAAGCCATGAGTGGCTTGATGAGCGTGACAGGCGAATCCGGCGGCCCTCCGGTCAAGTGCGGTGTTCCCGTAGGGGATTTCGCCGCGGGTCTGTATGCGGCTTTCGTCAGCCTGGCAGCGGTCAACCGCGCACGCGAGACCGGGGTCGGTGCGCATGTAGATTGTTCGCTCCTCGGGGCGCTGCTGGGGGTTTCGGCGCTGCAGACCAGCCAGTTCTTCGGCACCGGGGCGCCGCCTGAAAGGCTGGGCTCCAGACATCCTCGCAATGCGCCTTACCAGGGGTTCGAGTCCGCCGATCGTCCGTTCACGATTGCAGCTGGGAACGACAAGCTGTGGCGCGATACCTGCGCTGTGGTCCAAAGACCCGAACTGGCCGACGATCCGCGATTTCGCACTCAGTCGCTACGCGCCGCCAATCAAGGTGAGCTTGCCGACATACTGCAGCCGATCTTTTTGACCCGGTCCGCTGACCACTGGCTGACCGAGTTCGACGCCAGAGGCATCCCCTGCGCACCAATTAACGATTTCCGGGAAATTCTGGAGGACGAACACGTCCGGCAGGCGGGTTGGATCACCCGAACTGAGATGCCCAACGGGGCCGACGTTTCGACCGTCGGTTTTCCGGTCGGGCTGACCGGTTTCAATTATTCGATCCGTCGCCGTCCTCCTGCACTTGGCGAACATGACGAGGATGTCATGTCGGAGTGGCATGCATGAACGCCGGGGAAGACCACATGCTGTCAGTCGAGCGCGACGCCAGGCTTGACGTTGAGACGATCACGCTTGCGCGAATGGAGCGGGCCAACGCGCTTGGCACCCCGCTGGTCGAACGCCTGATCGCGGAAATGACTCGAATTGCGGAAATCCAGCACAGTACGGGGCGCCAGCAGGTTGTCAGGTTCAGATCGCAGCATCGCGCATTTTCGGCCGGTTTTGACCTGGGCGAGGCTGAAACGCAGTCCGAAGGTGACATCCTGCTGCGCCTCGTGCGTATCGAGACCTTGTTGCAAAGGCTGCGGCGCGGGCCTGTCGCTTCGATCGCGATGGTGCAAGGGGCGGCCTATGGGGCGGGCGCGGATCTTGCCATCTCCTGCACCTGGCGGATTGGAACGCCAAAGGCGAGGTTCCGCTTTCCGGGCTTCGGTTTCGGAGTCGCGCTGGGCACTCGCCATCTTGCGGCGATCGTCGGTGCCGACATGGCACGGCGGATCCTGATAGAGAACCGCATCGTAGGGGCAGATGAGGCGCTGGACTGCGGGCTGCTGACCCATCTCGTTCAAGAGGACGAGTTCGAGGATACGGTCGCATCTCTCTCGCAGTTGCCGGTGCCCTTTCCCGACGGCGCGGTCGCGCGCATCCTCGGGATGACCGGCAGAGTGAGCGAGGACCAGGATCTGGCCGATATGGTTCGCTCATTGGCCGAACCAGGATTGAAAGACCGCCTTGCCGCCTACCAGAAAGCGAACGCAAAATGAGTAATGTGGAACGGGTAATCGCAACGATCCGCGAAGGCGGAATGGTGATCGTGACAGACGACGCCGACCGCGAGGCCGAGGGCGATCTGGTCATGGCCGCCACGCATTGTACGCCGCAATCCATGGCGTTCATCATCCGCAATAGCTGCGGCATCGTCTGCGCCCCGCTGTCCAGGACCGAGGCGCAGCGCCTGCATCTTACGCCGATGGTGTCGGAAAACGACGCGCCGCTTGGCACGGCCTTCACCGTGTCCGTCGATGTCGCGCACGACCTGACCACCGGCATTTCCGCCGAGCAGCGCAGCAACACGATCCGCAGTCTTGCCAATCCCAATATGGGCGCACGGGATTTTGTGCGTCCCGGCCATGTCTTTCCCCTGATCGCCCGCGACGGCGGTGTGCTGATGCGGTCGGGCCATACCGAAGCCGCAGTCGATCTGTGCGAGCTGGCAGGGCTGCCGCCGGTCGGTGTCATCTGCGAACTGGCCAATGACGACGGGACGGTCATGAAGGGAGCGCAGATCGAAGACTTTGCCGAAGCCCACCACCTGCCGATCATCAGCGTCGATGAGCTGATCTATTGGCGTCGCGCGCGCGAAGTGCTCATCAAGCGGTCCGAACCCTTTCAGTCGGAAAGCGTGATCGGCAGGCTGACGGGTTATGCCTTTTCGACACCGTTCGATTCGATCCGTCATTTCGCCTTTGTCTTTGGTGACATCCGCGTCGACCGGCCCGTGCCGGTCCGTATTCACCGGTCCTCTGTCGTCACGGATGTGATCGTGCAGGACAGTATCGTTCACCGCAGCTTGCGCAAGATGCAGTCGGATGGATGCGGAGTATTGGTCTATCTGCGCGAAGGTTCTTGCGGCGTTCCGTTGGCGTCGCTGGACACCGAGGTATCGGCGTCGGAACAGCAACGGCATCGCCAATGGCTGGAGGTCGGTTTAGGGGCGCAGATCCTGAACTGCCTTGGCGTGACACGGATCAAGCTGATTGCGGAACGGGATGTCAGCTATGTGGGTCTGGGCGGCTTTGGCATCAGCATAGCGTCGATCGAGCGTGCGGACTGACACATCGGGTACAGGCATGAGCCGACCTTCGTCCCCACTGAAACCGCAACCGCAAGAGGTTTGAATGACCACGTCCCCCGCCGCTACCGCCGTCACATCCAGCCAATTTCGCGATGTTCTGGGAAATTTCCCAACCGGTGTGGTCGCAGTCACCGGCATTGATGACGCTGGTCAGCCGATCGGCATGATTCTGGGCAGTTTCGGTTCGGTCTCTCTTGACCCGCCCTTGGTGTCCTTCATGCCCGCCAAATCGTCATCGTCCTGGGCCAGATTGGCTGGCTGCAAGCACTATTGCATCAACATCCTGGGCGCGAGCCAGGAGGATATCTGTCGCGTTCTCGCCTCCAAAAGCGCTGATAAATTTCAGGATGTCGCGTTCACCGCGTCTTCTTGCGGCGATCCGATGATCATAGGATCGCTGGCCCATATCCACTGCCGGCCCGTGACCGTCCACGATGCCGGCGATCATGACATCGTCGTCTGCCAGGTCGACGACCTGTCCGCGGCTTCTCCCGGCACGCCACTTCTATTCTATCGCGGCGGCTTTGGGACATTCACGTCGCAGTCGCTCCTCAGCAGTGAAACCGCGTTGATGGACAAGGTCCGGTTGTTGGACCGCATCCGCGATTTGCCCGAATCGCTCGCACAGGAACTGGATACGGAAGTATCCGCCGTTGCCCTTTTCAACGAAGAGATCGTGCTTATCGGCTCCTACGGGCGGTCGCGCGCTGTCGATTTTCCGTCCCGCGTCGGCCAGCATCTTCCCTTCATGCCGCCGATCGGCGGTGTTTTCGCAAGCTGGTGTTCGCCCGAACTGCAAGCGATGTGGCTTGCGAATGCGGGTGCCGCGGGCAGTCCTGAACGAGCTGTCGCAACCGACACGATCAAACAGATCCGGCGTCGCGGATTTGCAATGGGGCTGGGCCATGAACACAGCCTTGCGTGGGAACAGGCGGCCTATTGGAAATCGGCGGGCGATCCCAAGGTCACATCGGCCGAGTTGCGCCGCCGCATCGCGGCCACGCTGCATCATTACAACCCTGCAAGCCTGTGCGATGCCGAAGAGCATGAATTCCACTTTGCGCAGGCGCCGATTTTTGACGCGCAGTCCGAGGTTCAGTTGGCTCTGACCCTATGGGGCCCGCCGGGAAGCATGCCGGTCAAAAACATCAACGTATGGACTGCGCGGCTGCTGGATGCGACGAAGCTCGCGACGGAACGGATCGGCGGCACAGCCCCTGTCGCGGATGCGAACTGTGCTGGTTGAATTCGGCGGGCATGCCCGGCACATGATCGGTCGCATCCGGACTCTGGTTCCCAGGCCGCATTTCGCCAGGGGCGATATCGGTTCGACGTTGCATAACGTCATGCCGGGTATCGCAGTGTCCATCCTCGTGGCGATCACGGCGCAGTTCCTGGCCGAGCACTATGGCATGCCGGCGATGCTCATGGCGTTGCTGATCGGTCTGGCGCTGAATTTTCTCGCCGAGCCCGACACCCGTACCGCCGCCGGCGTGGCGTTTTCGGCTCGGACAATCCTGCGGGTCGGGGTCGCGCTGCTAGGCGCGCGGGTGTCTGCGGCAATGGTCGCGGACCTGGGGTTTGTCATGGTCCTTCTGGTCATGTCCGGAGTGATATGCACGATCTTGTTCAGTTTGCTTGTGGCAAGATTGTTCGGGCATAAGTGGTCCTTCGCTTTGCTATCGGGGGGCGCGGTCGCCATCTGCGGCGCGTCTGCTGCAATGGCGATCGCCTCTGTCCTTCCCCGGCACGAAAAGAGCGAACGCGACCTTGCCTTTACGGTCTTGTCGGTAACGTTGCTTTCGACCTTCGCGATGATTGTCTATCCGATCATTGCCTTGTCGCTTGCGATGACACCCGGCCAGAGCGGTGTTTTTCTTGGCGGGACGATCCACGACGTCGCGCAGGTTGTCGGTGCGGGCTTTTCTGTCAGCCCGGAGGTCGGCGAAACCGCCACCCTGGTCAAGCTGATCCGGGTATCGATGCTGGTGCCCGTTGTGCTCAGCTTTTCATTGTTCGTCCGGTATTCCGGCCGTGGCAGCACCACCCAGAGAGAAAAACTGCCTCTGCTTCCGGGCTTTGTCGTCGCGTTTCTTGCGCTGGCGGGAATGAACTCCGTCGGACTTGTTCCATCTGAGGTCAGCGATATTGCCGGAGATGTCAGCCAATGGGCGTTGTCGGTGGCGATCGCAGCCGTGGGCATCAAGACATCACTGAAACGGATGCTGGATGTCGGTGCCGGTGCCATCGGCCTGCTGATTGTCGAAACCCTGTTTCTGGCGGTGTTCGTGATTATCGGGATGCGTTTCATCGCGTGACGGCATATGGGCGCCACAACAGCATGACGGCCAGACCCGAACAGGAAAAAAATAGGCCCGCCTGAACGATCAAGACGTGCGATTCCTGTATCGCGAACAGCCGCGCCATGACGAAAGATGACAGCGCCTGACTGATTGCGAAGCCACCCGTGGCCGCCATCCAGATGCTGCCCGCATCCTGCGGCGCAAGGCGGCGGGCGTATCCCAGAACGACCGCGGTCATACCGATACCGGCGAAACCGCCCAGGGCGCCGCCAGTCAGCAGCGCGGGGGCGGATTTTACCAACAGCAGCGCGACCGCCGCGATCTGTACTACAAGCCACAGCAACAAGCTGTTCCGCCCGCCGAGGCGATCCGCCGACCTGCCACCAGCAAGAGCGCCAAGAAACCCGCCCAGTCCGAACAGCAGCCAGGCAGCCGAGGCAACTTTCGTTCCTTGGCCATAGGACCGGATCAGAAGATCTGACAAAAAGACCATGTGTGGAATCATGCCTGCGCCAGCTAGGCCATATGCGATGATGGCGGGGGCCGCGCCTGGAACGGCTCTCCAACCCGAAGACGTGGGGTGCAGTCTGGTTCGGGGCCAGATCCGGGACGTCAGCAACCAGATCAGTCCGGTCAGCGCCGACAGGAACAACCAAGCCCATGACAGCGAAATATGCGGCAAGGCTGGTGTCAGCGCTGCGCCCAGCATGATGCCTGACGCGACACCGGCGATGACGGCGCCGCTCGCCACGCCACGAAACCGTTCGGCGACACCCGCCTGCGCCGCCGGACCGGCCAGCACCATCAGGATTCCGCCCGCAAAGCCGGCAACAAGCCTCCATACGCACAGCCAGATCAACCCCAGATCAAACGCACAGGCCAGAAACGACAGGCTCATCGCGGCCATGCCGAAGTTCATGCTGAACCTCAGGCCGCCCTTCGCGGCCATTCGGTGCGCACCGAACACGCCACACAGATACCCCATCAGATTGAACGCACCGACATACCCACCGTCGGCCGACGCGATCCATCCTTGGTTTATCAACTGCGGAAAGAGCGGATTATAGGCAAAGCGGCCCAATCCTATTCCGACGAACGGCCCGGCCGCTCCCGCCAGAACGATCAGGATCTGCTGCCGCGTCTCAGCCATGGTGGAAACCTTTCCGCACTGGTTGTGCGCGCAATCGCTTTTTGAACAGGTATCGGCCTTGCTGGCGCCAAACCAAGCCAGAAAGCCTGATATGAGCAGACCAGAATTGTTGTTGCGCCCGGTCCCACGCTGGCTGGGTTCAATAATCTTGACGAGCCTGTAACAGATTAACTCGCTTGAGAAGACCGCACAGGAAAGGTTCTCTTGGCAGCGTGTCAGCGAAGGAGGAAACGCTGCACCAACACAGATCTGGCAATTTATGTTGACGTGCAACCCGTCCGGATGCCCGAGGGCGCTGTAAGTCGGTCGCGTCGACCAGCTGGGAGCCAGACGCGCTTGGGGAGGGCGCTGAATGTTCAAGACAATGTTTAAACTATCGGTTCGTGCGGTCGAAAGATGGATGCCGGACCCGCTTCTGTTCGCCTATATCCTGACGATCCTGTCGGCGCTCGCCGCCATCGTGTTCATGCGAACGCCGCCCCAGGATCTGGTGACTTACTGGGGGGATTCCATCTGGAACCTACTGGCGTTCTCGATGCAAATGGTCTTGATCGTCATCAGCGGTTTCGTGCTTTCGACGACCCCGCTGTTCAGCCGGATCCTCAACCGGTTCTCGTCATTGGCGACAACGCCGACAACGGCAATATTGCTGGTCTGCCTCGGCACTCTGACGGCAAGCTGGCTGAACTGGGGACTTGGGCTGATCGTGGGGGCAATCCTTGCAAGGCGGATCGCCGTCAAGGTGCAGAACGTCGATTATCGTCTGCTTGTGGCCAGCGCCTATTCAGGCTGGATCGTTTTCCACGGTGGACTTTCGGGCTCGATCCCGCTGCTGATCGCCACTCCGGGTCATTTCCTCGAGGGCAGCATCGGCATCATCTCGACCTCTCAAACGCTTTTCACCGTCTTCAACCTGTTCATCGTTGTTGCATTGTTCATCGCGGTCCCTGTCGTGAACCTGATGATGCTGCGCGGGATAGACGATCCGGTTCTTGTCGATGCGGAAAAGCTGCGCAAGGAAGACGCGATCAAGGTCGATGATCATAAAGACCACACTCTGGCCGACAAGATCGAGAACAGCCGGATCCTGTCGCTGATCATCGGCGGCGCGGCACTTTATTATGTGCTGTCCAGCCTGCTGACAGGCCGAGCGGGGCTGAACATCAACAGCATAAACCTGCTGTTCCTGGCGGCCGGAATCATCCTGCATGGCAGCCCTCGTCGGTTCCTTGACTCGTTGAACGAGGGCGTCAAGCATGTCGGGGCCATCGTCATCCAGTTTCCGTTCTACGCGGGAATCATGGGGATCATGTCCATGTCGGGTCTGTCCGAGGCGCTCAGCGACTTCTTTATCAGCGTGTCCACCGCCGCCACTCTGCCGATCTGGTCATTCCTGTCCGCCGGCATGCTCAACCTTTTCATTCCATCCGGTGGTGGCCAATGGGCAGTGCAAGGCCCCATCATGACGGCAGCCGCGCAGCAGATCGGTGCCGATGTTCCGCGCGTGGCGATGGCGGTCGCCTGGGGTGACGCGTGGACCAACCTGATCCAGCCGTTCTGGGCATTGCCGATTCTTGCTATCGCGGGGCTCAAGGCGCGCGACATAATGGGCTTTTGCATGATGCACACGCTTGTCTCTGCAATCATCATCATGACAGGGTTGCTGGTGTTCTGAGCCCGCGCAATCGCATACGAGAAGAAGGAGGCAGTGGCGATGAATCTGCGCAGGCTTGAAACGCTGTACTGGGCGGTCAGGTTGGGCAGCTTCAAGGCCACCGCCGAAAAGCTGAACTCGACACAATCGACCGTGTCGATGCGAATACAAGAACTGGAACGGGAACTGGGCGTCACGTTGTTCGATCGCTCGCCCGGTATGGTCAGGCCGACAGAGATCGGACGCGACCTGATCCCTTATGTCGAGCAGGTTCTGCGCAGTGCTGCGGAGATGAACGACCGACTGGCCGAGACTGGCATGAATTCCGGACGGATCAGGATCGGTGTCGCCGAAGTGGTTTCGATGAGTTGGCTGCCGCAACTGGTCGCCGCGCTGCGCGTGCGTTACCCGCGTGTGCAGGTCGAGATCGAAGAGGCGTTGACCCGACAACTGGAACAGGGGCTGGAATCGGGCCGTCTGGATCTGGTTCTGGCGCCGGGAGGCAATCAGAACGGGCGCTATCTGGTGCGTGATCTCGGCGCTGTTGAATTCGCTTGGATGTCCGGGCCTTCGCTGTGCTGTCCCGACACCGTGTACACCCCCTCGGATCTGGCAGAGATGCCCATGATTTCGCTGGCCGAGGAAAGCTATCACACGATTTCGATCACCGAATGGTTCAACAACCATCCCCGAACCGCCAATGCCGGAACGTGCCAAAGCATGGGGGTGGCCGCGTCTTTGGCAATCTCCGGCCTAGGCATAACGTTGTTGCCCGTAAAGTGCTATGACGAGGCGCTTGCGCGGGGTCACCTGATCCGTCTCCGGACGTCGACCGCATTTCCATTGATTCCGTTCCGCGCAATGGTCGCACCGCCGACCACTGGTCGGCTTGCATTGAACGTTGCAGAACTGGCTGCGGAAATAAGTACTTTCCTGAACACCGCAGAGGAGTAGTCCACGTTCATGGAGCGGGGCACTCGCAAGGTTCCGGCATCGCGTATCCGCCTCATTTTCGCGCGATGGCGCGGCCAAGGCTTTTCGAGCTGCGGAGCATATCGTTCCCGGCGATCGTGCCAGGGGTCCAAAGCTTGCATGGCGTGGCGTCCTTGCGGAGAGGGATGACGGCTTCCACGTCGCAACCGCGACGCGTCGTGACACTTGCGGAGATGGTAGGCACCATCCGCGGAGAGCCTCCAGATCTTCACGTTGGCGGGAATCTGGTTGAATGATCTCGCCTGCATGGGCGAGTCACCGACGTTGCTACCTATGATTGCGCCAGCGTGGATCTCCGGCGTTCGTTCATCGACAACGATTTGGATCTTGCGCCATATTCAGCTTTTCACGTCGCGGTGCTCACGTTCATGCCACTCTCCTTCGCCCTCGGCTTGCATGTCGGCGCTATCGATCGGCTGATTCAGCGGCCTCTGCGAACCACGTTGTGGAATGTTCACAGCCAAGGTCTTCTGACTATGGCTCAGCGTACTGAAGTCGGGCAGCGCTAAGTGCAGGGCGACCAGACGATAGGGGCTCACATCAAGATGATGGGACAGTGAGACCTTGATGGTTTGCGTGGCAGAAGCCAATCATTGAGCCACTCTGCATATAAAACAGTGTCCAATGTGAGCCAGCGAAGCCAAATTCACAAAATAATACAGATGCTTAAGATCCTTCCAGACGGGAGGCCTTTTTTGCGTTTCGCGCCCGTGTCATCACTGTGCCAACAGAACCCCGACGCCCTGTGTCACCGGATGGCGCCGAAGAGTTCTCCGTCGGCCAGTTTCGCCATGGTGGCGCGCATGATCTTGCCGGAGCGAGTTTTTGGCAGCCGCTCGATGATGACGCCCATACGGAAGGAGGCGACTGGGCCGGTCTCGTCCCTAACCCGTTTGACGCATTCGGCGAGGATCTCGGAATCGGGTCGTTCCACGCGGGCATTCAGGCAGATGAAGGTCAGCGGCGACTGGCCCTCCGGCGTATGTCAGGTCGGATAACGGGCCCGAGTTCATGGCCATCAAGCTCCGCGAGCGGATCGAGGCCGTCGGTGCCAAAACCGCGTAGATCGAACCGGGATCCCCCTGGGAAAACGGCCATGTCGAGAGCGTCAACGCCAGGCCTCGGGACGAACTGCTCAACGGCGAGATCTTCCATTCGCCGAGAGAGGCGCGGATCCTGATCGAACGATGGCGCCGCCACTAACACTGTGCGGCCCCATGCGCCCTGGGCTATCGGCCACCGGCGCCCGGGACCACCATCCCGATGGACCAAGGGCCAATCCTGCAATAACTCTCAAACCGGACAACACGAGAGCGGCAGGCTAGGGGCTATGGGACCTGAATCGCGGTTGAGTGCTTCCCATTCCTTTCACAGGATCTGGCGCAGTTTAACCTATGATCGGGTCGTGCCGATCGAGTTGTGTTGCTTCGGTTTGCAGCGATGAGACCATTGGTGGTGGTCGATCGCGCTGTCGCAGAACTCAGTCTTCGAGCGAGGTTTCCCCTTTCCCGTTGAGTTCATGCCATGCGCTCGATCTCGGCCGAGACGAGTGCGTTGAAGCGGCTGATGACGGCAATGCGGATGTGGATCTCGGCAGTCTGAACGCCGGGATCCCGTGAAGCGATGCGTTCACCTCAAGAAAGGGGTCAGTTTTGCATGCCGTTCCACACCCTATTCCCCCAACGAATGGCTGGCGGACGATAAGTTCCCCTCGCGGTTCCTTTAGCTTGGAACAATTCTCCGTGCCAAGGGTTGGATATTCAGTTCGCGCGTGCGACTTCGTCCGTTTTTTCCGCGGCCAACTCGCATCCGCAAGGAAGCGGAGAGAGAATGCCCCATCTTGATCTATCGCGCCGAGAGTTTCTGGCAGCCGCCGCCGCACTCGGAGTTGCCGCGGCGGTAAGGCCACTAGGGCAGGCCCGAGCCGCGATGATGAATACGGCCGTTGGTCAGGACCATGGTTGGTTCGCGGGTGGAAAGTTGCGTTACCGCCGGGACGGTATGGCGAAGGTAACTGGTAGCAAGGTGTTTTCTATCGACGTACGGGCGCGCGATATCGAAGGCTGGCCTGATCGGCAATCACACGCGCTGACCATTCACGTCCCGCACACGAATCGCATCTATAAAGGACTGGACCTGTCTCTGCTGCGGCCCGATCTTGAGCCGGACGTTCTGATCGACGCTGAACGGCTTCAGCAGGACGGGGTCGCGATGCCGCAATCCGATTTCTACGGCGACTTCTTCCTTGCCCCCGGTGCCGTCCCGCCAATGCTGGGCCAGCCCGTCGCGATTGGCATCTGGCACGATTACGAACGCTTCCGGGCTGCCCGCAAGAAGCTGCAATTCGTCGACAGCATTTTCCTCTGGGGCGAGGTGGCCGACTCAACCGCGCGCGCCCCATATGGCGCAGCTCGCTATGTCCGGATTGGCGGCGACGACCCGCGCGGCGCTGATCGCTTTTCGCCGATGAAGGATCTCGTCGTCTGGCCGCAGACCGACGACAGAGGCGTGCATTGGCCCGGCCCCGACGACGCGGCCTTTGGCGATGCGATGCGCCACTCCGCAGATCTGCGCGCGAAGATGGAAGATCCGCCGGAAGGCTGGCGGGTCTTTGCCCGCAACTATCACAGCCAGTCAGTCGACCCCGCCGCGATGGAGGTGGAAAACGGCCTCGGGTGGTATCAGCCCGAACAGGGCCGGCTGAACGTCGTCGGCGCGACGCAATCGCCCTATACTGTAGCGCATCACATCTTAGACATGATGTCGGCCAGCCGGATGACGTTGAGCAAGCTTGATTTCGTCACAGGCTACACTGTTGGCTATGGCCAGAAGGAACATCAGTCATTCCCATACTATGTCGCAATTGCGGCGCTTTATGCGGAAGGGCGGCCCGTGCGGTTGGCGCTGGACCGCTGGAAACATTTCCAGTTCGCGCTGAAGCGGCACCCGTTTGACATAAGGACCGCTATTGCAGTCGATGCGGAAGGGCGGTTCCAGATCATGACCTGCGACATGACCGGCGACGGCGGCGGGGTGAAGAATTTCAGCCCCTCAGTGGGCACGGTTGCCGTGACGGCGGCTCAGTCGATCTATTACATGCCAAGCAGCGATCTTTCCGTGCAGATGCTTCCCTCGGTCAACGTCACCGCGGGGTCGATGCGTGGCTATGGCACTCTGCAATCCATGGCCACGACTGAGATGCTGGTCGATGAAATCGCGTCGGAAATGCAGATCGACGCCATCGAACTGCGACTTCGCAACGTCATCCGTTCCGGCATGAAGAACACCCAGGGGGCGGTACCTTCGGGCCACTTGAGGGCGGCCGAGATTCTGGAACTTGCGGCCGGGGACCCGATGTGGACCGGCCGACACGAACGCAAGGCCTCGTTCGAGGCCGAAAATCCCGGCATGGTCCACGGCACCGGTTTCGCCGCCGTGCAGAAGGATTTCGGCACGGGCGCCGAAGCCGCCGTCGTGCAGCTTGAGGTAACGCGCGAAGGTCGGCTGAAGATGCGCCATGTCGCGTCCGAGATTGGCTGCGGCTCGACCACCTCGCAATTGCTGGTGGTGCAGTCACATCTGGGCAGGCCCGCCGACGAGGTGGAATTCTCGGTCCAGGACTGGCCGCAGATGCCTCTGCACACCGAGGACGAGCCCTATACGACCTCGCAAGAGGACGAGGACCGGTTGGCGCAGGATCCGCGTTGGGTGCCGCGCTTCACCTCGCCGCGCTCGGCGTCGAACTCGGCCTATTACTTCACACATGCCTCGCGGCAGGCCGCGCAGCTTCTGCTGCGGTTGACGCTGTGGCCGGCGGCGCGGTCGATCTGGTCGGGCGGCGAATCGGGCGGCCAGATGTTGCCGGAACCCGTCGAATTCGAGGATCTGGAATGGCGCGACGGCATGCTG
Source organism: Paracoccus maritimus (assembly GCF_025195095.1). Lineage (GTDB taxonomy): Bacteria > Pseudomonadota > Alphaproteobacteria > Rhodobacterales > Rhodobacteraceae > Paracoccus > Paracoccus maritimus. The sequence continues at coordinate 15,140 of NZ_JANAVZ010000005.1, forward strand.
ACCGCGCGTTCGATGCAGCCCTTGTCGCTGGAACGCCTGGCCGCCCACGCCCATGCGCGCGGAATGATCACCGGCGTCTGCGTGCATACCTTCAACCGATGGGCTTGGGCAGAGGCTGATTTCGAGATCGGGGGCGACCGGTTCAGGGCCGCCATCGATGCGCTGTCGGTCAAGTGGGGCGAGGCGGCCGACGACGTGACAAAGGCCCGAATGACCGATGGGGGCTATGCGTTCCAGCCACGCGTGCAGGTTCATTACCCGCCGGTCCAGCGCAACAATGCCGGCACGGTCTACTACGCCCCCTGCGCGACCGTGATCGAACTGGCGGTCGAGACCGGGTCGGGCAAGGTCCATGTGCTGTCGCACAAGACATGGCTGGAATGCGGCACCCAGATCGTTCCCGAATTGGTGTCTGGCCAGTTGCAGGGCGGGGTCGCCATGGGTATCGGCCACGCGCTTTACGAGGATCTGCCGCTTGGCCCCGAGGGACCGGGCAACGGCACATGGAACTTCAGCCGTTATCACCTGCCGCGTGCCGCCGAGGTGGCGGTATGGTCCCAGACCGGCCATGTGCTGCCACCACTGAACGACGCGGACCCGCCCAAGGGCATGGCCGAGGTGGTCATGATCCCCGTCGCCGGCGCATGCGCCAACGCCATCGCGCACGCCACCGGCCATCGCTTCCGCGAATTCCCGATCAGCGCGACCCGTATTCAGGAGGTGCTGTGATGGTCGGCCGGATCAATTTTACTGCTTCCATCAACGGCCAGCAGGTCGGGCCGCTGGATCTGCCCGAAGACCTGATGATGGTCGAACTTTTGCAGGAATACCTGAATCTGACCGGCACAAGGCTGTCCTGCGGTCAAGGCGTCTGTAGTGCCTGCGCCATTATCGTGGACGATCCCGATGGCGGCAGTCGGACCGTACCGGCCTGTATCACCGGTGTCGCCTGGCTGAACGGAAAGACCGTCCGCACGATCGAAGGGATCGCAGGGCGCGACGATCAGGGCAATCCTGTGCTCTCGCCCGTCCAGCAGGCGTTTTTGGAACATTTTTCATTCCAGTGCAGCTATTGCACGCCGGGCTTCGTGAACGCTGCGACCGTGTTGGTCGAGCGATTGGAGCGCGCGCCGATCCCGGTTGAGGATGTCGAGGACGCCATCCTGAAGGCGCTGGACCCGCATATCTGCCGCTGCACCGGCTATGTCCGCTATTACCAAGCGGTGCGTGACGTGATCCTGAGCACCCCTGGCCTAACCATCGGCACGGTCGCGGCGGCGGAGCGCCCGGCATGATCCGGCTGCTGAGGATACTGGGGCTGCTGGTGCTGATCGCCGTCGTCGCCGTGGGCGTGCTGTTCTGGATCGGCCGTGACCGTGGTGCCACCCCGCCGGCAAGTGTGGATCTGGCCAATCTCGGCGCCGACCAGCGTCAGCAGATGCTGGAGCGGGGTAGGTGGGTGGCCCGCGCCGCCGATTGTGCGGCCTGTCACACCGATCCGGATGGCGGCTCGGATCTGGCCGGCGGACTGCCGATGGTAACGCCGATGGGCACGCTTTACGGCACCAATATCACGCCCTCGACCGAACATGGTATCGGCGACTACAGCGCCGACGACCTTTACCGGGCGGTCGCGCAAGGCGTCGCGCCGAACGGGCGCAACCTGTATCCGGCGATGCCCTATCCCAGCTATCACCGGATCACCCGCGCGGATTCCGACGCGCTGTGGCTCTGGCTGATGCAGCAACGTCCGGTGGACAAGCCGAACCGCCCTGACGATCTGATGTTTCCGTTCAACATCCGGCCCGGCATCGCGGTCTGGAACGCGCTGTTCCGCCCCGAGGCCGAACCGTTCGATCCACAGGGCCTTGAAAATCCGCAGGGCGAATATCTCGTCGATGTATTGGGCCATTGCGGCGAATGCCACACGCCCCGCAATGTGGCTTATGCGCTGACCGACGATCATCTTGCCGGTGAGGTCATCGAGGGCGCCTATGCCCCCGATCTGCGCCCCGACGCGCTAGCGCGGCGCGGCTGGTCCGGAGAAGATCTGGTTGCATTCCTGCATCGCGGGTTGTCCCCTCAGGGTGTCATGACGTTTCGCATGTTCCCGGTCCTGTCGCATTCGACCAGTCACCTGTCCGAGGATGACCTGTCCGCGATCGCCGACTACCTTGCCGACGGCACGCAACTGCCCGGCCCGCAACAGCGGCCGCCGGGTGGAGCGACTGCGGTGGACGGGCATACGCTGTATCTGGGGTTGTGCGCCGGTTGTCACGGCGACAATGGTCAGGGCCAGCCGCATTCGTCAGTGCCGCTGGATACCAATACCACCGCGATGTATCGCGACCCGCTGAACCTGATCCGCATCATCGCCGAGGGCATTCCCGAACGCGATCTCGCACAGGGAGAGCGTATGCAGGCGATGCCCGCTTTCGGCGGAATGCTGTCCGATCAGCAGATGGCTGAATTGGTCAATTATCTACGCGAAAGGTGGGGCGGGAGGCCCGGCGACGTGACCACCGGCGCCGTCACCTCGGTGCTTGAAGGTAATGAGAGCCACTAGGCGTTTGATCCCACGGTTTGATGGTGCGATCCTTTCGAAGGAATGGATGGATGCCCCGTGGGACAAGTCCGTCACGGCAACGCCACGACCATGTACGCTCTCAGAGCAGCAATACAGCGGTCGCAGGGTATTACGCATTCTATTCCAACGGTCGCCATCACTCTCGCGCCTTTCCCCTGTTTCTTGACTATCTGCGGCAGGAAGGAAGACGTTTTGCGGGAGAGTAGTTCAGAATGCGTTTCCCGTAATGCGTCGCTCAGCCCTGCCGATGTCACTGCCCAATTTGAACGGGCTGTTTGACGAGATTCACACTGCGCTTGGCAAGCATGATGCGCGTCCTCGGGATCAGGTTAGAAGACGCGCTCGCGATGGTGGAGGCGGTGGAGATCTGAGAAGAAGGGGCCAGCGGCTCGCTGCCGGCTCATGCCAGTCATTCGATCCTGACCTTGCGAATGATCGAAGTTAGCCCTTCTGGAAATTCATCCCCTACCATCACTTTCCAGCCGATCCGTTGGCGGCCGGAATGCGGATGCGCTTTGGGTTGTAAAAACATCTCTGCGTGGCCGACCACGCCCGTCCGGCTTCCTGACGCGTCCGGTACGTGCGGCGCCTGATTCTCTAGCGTTCGAGCAGGTTGAAGAAGCTGTGGGCGTGGGCAATGTCGCCGCACAACTGGTGAGCTTCAACAAGCGCTATCTTCACCCCCCCGCCGGACATGTGCGGCATTCGAAGATCGCCGCGATCCAGGACGCGTCTCGATCCTTGTAGATGGCGTGCCGGGGGTGCGCCTCGGCGAGGCCGTGCAGCAGGCGATCCTGTACGTCAAGCGCACTCAGGGTGGTTTCGGTCGGGCCGGTATAGCCGGCGACGAGACAGCAACCGCCTGCGGCCAGAGATTTCGCAACCAGGGTCACGGTCCTGTCGAGTTCCGCGGGACCGAGGTAATACAGAACCTCGGAAAGAACGATCAGGTCCCATCGCCCCGCGGGCCATTCTGCGGGTATCGTTGCGACCTCGAAGCGGGCATTTGGGATCCCGCGCGCCCGTGCCCGTGCTACCGCCGTCTGCGCGAAATCGAGGGCAAGCAAGCTGTCGCAGCGTTGGGCGATCTCCGCGCTCATCACGCCGATGGAGCATCCGATCTCTAGCCCGCGTGGGTATCTGCATCTTGGCAGCAGTGCGAGGCAACGGCGATACTTCTCGGCCTCATAGGCACTGGTCTCGTAGTTCCAAGGATCGGGCTCGGCCTTGTAGAGCGCATCGAAGGATGTTGCATCCCGGGTCATGACGGAATGAAGATCTCGTCGCTGACGATGAAATGGCGTGCCAGGGCCTGTGGCATTCTAAAACCATCCGGGTCGTCGCGGATCAGGTCGGTCATCTGCGATGCATGGGCGAAGACTGCACGGGACTTGGTCCCGCGATGCTCCTGGCTGCGGAACCGTCGCGCCCCCTGCCATCCGCACCCAGCCACGGGACGCTGGACACGTCCCCAGACCGGGCAGGCGAACATTCGAACGCCGCAGTGACGATGCGTCAGCCACTGCGCCAGACGCCAGACACGTTGGTGATCGGGGTGCGGGTCGCCGTTCCAGGTGGTCCAGATCGCCGTGACGTCGGCAAACACCGGCGCCAGGGCCGTCTCGACTTCCGCGAAGCACGCTTGGTTATCCGGCGCGGCCATGTCCGGGTAGCCAAGCCAGTGGACCACGCCGCTCCCCTCCGTGAGGATCTTTACTGCCAGCCCCACCTCGCGGCGTCGGAGCGCCCGAAGACGGTCGGGAGGATGGCTTTTGGAGTTGGGATGCGACCGCGCGCCATCCGTCACGACCGCGACATGGATCCGGCGGCCGGTTGCGGAAGCGGCCGCGATCGCCCCGCCCATCGCGAGGCTTTCGTCGTCCGGATGGGGGGCAAGCACCAGCACGTCGCCCGATCCCGCAAGTTCGGAAATGCCGACGGCCGGCGCATCGCGAGTCTGACCTACGAGAGATGTGAAAACGATCATCAGTCGCTCCAGATTGCGCCGATCGGTTTCCGGGATTCGCAAAGGGTCCGGCCGACCCGCCGAAGCTTGCCGTCAAGGTCAGCCTGCCTCAGGAAGAACCCGAGATCCCGGCGCAGGAGATCGACCGGATGCCCGGTCACGAACGACCGGGTGCCAAGCGCGCGATCGGCCAACGCCATCGCTTCGAGGCACGCGGTCTCTACCGTCTCGCGCGCCGCAAGGGACAGGGCGACATCTTCCTCGCCGGCGCTGGGTGCCTCGACCCTGCACGCGGCATCTGTGACGAACAGGCGCGCCCCGTGCGCGAGGCCCGCCACACGCGCGACACGGTGCAGCTGCGCCTCGTTGGCAGCGTCGCCGAAGCCGCGCACCGCCCTGCGCACCGCCTCGGCGAGCGCTTCCAGGCCGCCCACATGCACCGCGGCATAGCGCCAGACCCCGCCCTGGAAATAAGGCTCACGCAGGTAGTCGCCAGCCCCACCCAGCGGCTCTGCCTCGAGGCCGTCGAAGTCGTAGCGGCCCGAGACGGTCGCCCGCATCCCCGAGGTCTGCCAGACGCTCTGGTCCGCGCGGCGGGCGTCGGCGACATTGGTGATGACCAGACGCGGACCTTCGGGCGTTCCGACAGGAAGGATGGCGCGGCTGACGATCTTCAAGCCCGAGGCGAATCGTTTGCTGCCTGCCAGGATCAGTCGCCCATCGTGATGCACCCGCAATTCGACCGGCGGGTCATCATCGGCCCCCCACACGCCGTACACCCTGCCGTTCAGGGCTTCCGCGGCATGGGCACACCGCTGCGCGGGCGTTCCGTAGATCGCGATGAGACGCATCGCGTTCATGTGGCCTTCGGCCAGACGACCGACCGGCAGACTGGCCGCACCGATGCGGCGCAGAAGATCCACATGGTCCGCGGGATCGGCCACCGCGCACAATCGTCGCAGGATGCCCGAGGTTGCCAGCAAGGCCATGTCCGCCGACAGGTCGCGATGGCCGGCATCGGCCTCTGCCGCGCCGGCGGCGATGGTGGCGAACACGGCCTGTTCGTCATCTTGGATGCGCCGGGGCGCGGCGGTCCCCCTCATGCCGACGCCCTTTCCCGCCTGGCCCGTTCGCTTGCCAGCGCCGCAGCGAGGCGCGGCAGTTCCCGCGGGATGTCGGAAAGGCGCATGCGCATGCGCGGCATCCCGGCAAGGTGCAGGCGCGCCGCGGACAAGGCCTCAGGGGGGATGTCGGGCCGGGCGGAGAGTTCGCGCAGCTCAGACCGCAGCCGGGCCCGGGCCACTGTCGCCTCGGCAGGTTCCAGCAGCCAATCGAGAACCGGGTCGGGGGCGTGGATCCGGGATCGCAGCGCTTCGGCCATGCCCCCGGGCGCGCGCCCATCGAGCCGGCACGACGTTTGCACGCGCGGTCGCGCGGAATGGCGGACACGCCAGCCCCGCAGGTCCGCGCAACCTGCAAAGGCGCGATCCTCGCCGGATGGCAGGGCAGGGAAGCCACCAACGTCGTTGTAGAGCGGCATGCGGAAGGCGAGGCTCGCGCCGGGCTCGGACAGGTGGGGCGGGTCCGGATCGTGCGGAACCGGATCGATGGCGCTTTTCAGGGCAATTGTCAGCGCCATGTATTCCCCCTCCAGCGCCCCGCGTCGCGCGATGACAGGCGGCAGGCGCACGAATTCGGCCGGATCGGGAAGGACGGTGCCGCAGATCAGGTCGGCCCGGTTCAATTCATCCAGGTTTGCCTCGACCCAGTCGGGAAAGATCCGGCTGTCGGCATCCGTCGTCATGACCACGCCGCGCGGCGCTAGATACGGCGCACAGGCGGCGACAAGGTCCCGCCGCACGGCGCCGACTCCACCCCCTGCTGCGTCAGGACAGTGGAGGACGAGGCCGCTTGCCCCGCGCGCTGCGAACCAGGCAAGCGTGCGTTCAAGCGTCCGGTCCGAGCAGCCGTTGACCCCGACCACGATGCCGCCGCGGCGCCGCAAGCTTTCCGCAGCGGCGTCCAGGCAGTCCGCGATGCGGTCTGCCTCATTACGCGCCGGGATCGTGATCGCCACCGGCCAGGGATCGCCCGCACCGAAGCGGCGCGACCCTTTCATGCCCCACGGTCCCAGAACCGCATCCTGGCGCAGGCGGTCAGGAAGTCCTCGGCTCCGTCATCCGCCGAAAGGACGAAGACGCCTGCGTCGGGGTCATCGGGGACTGCCTTCGGCCAGAATTCAGCCTGTGCCGCCTCTGACAGCGCGATGAATTTGAGATGCGCATGGGCGTCGGCAAGCCAGCCGCGGGCCGCATGAACCCGTCCCAGCCTGGTGGCACCCTCGTCGGAGGCGATCACCGCCACGGCGTCATAGAGAACCGACGGCGCCCCATCAAGCTTCTGGTCCGCTTCAATCCGCTGCCCCCGGTTGGACGTGATGCCGCCAACCTTCTCGGCCACGATCTCTACCGTTGCGCCGGCGTCCTCGGCCGCCAGCTTTAATGCCTCGAGGACCTTTGCGTCGATGCCGTCGGTCACCAGCACGCCCAGCTTGCGCCCTGAGAAGGTATCCGGCGCGTTTGCGAGGATGCTGAGCGCTGGCGACAGGTCGGTGTCGATCACCGGCCGCGCCGGTTCCGCCGCCACTGGCACCTCGTTCAGACCGAGCCCGTCCGCGACGATCTCGGCAAGGCCGATGTCGATGTTGACGAGATGCGACACCATCCGTTCGCGGATCGAGACCGCCTCGACCTTGGAAAGCTCGAAGATCAGCGCATCGGCGATGTGATCCTTCTCGGTGTCGGTCTGGCTGAGATAGAACATCCGCGCCTGGCTGTAGTGATCGGCGAACGTCTCCGAGCGCACGCGCAGCTTTTCCCCCTGTTCCTCGGCCGGGTAGGACCGGAAGCCGCGTTCGGGATTCTCGCGCGGACCCTCGCCGTGGCTGTTCGGCTCGTAATTCGCGCGGCCCTGCGGTTTGTGCATCGCCATGTGACCGTCCTGCTGGAGATGCGCGAAGGGACAGCGTGGTGCGTTGATCGGGATGTGGTTGAAGTTGGGGCTGCCAAGGCGCTTCAGCTGGGTGTCGAGGTAGCTGAAGTTCCGCCCCTGCAGCAGTGGATCGTTGGAATGTTCGATGCCCGGCACGATATTGCCGGTCTGGAAGGCGACCTGCTCGGTCTCGGCGAAGAAGTTGTCCACCATCCGGTCAAGCGTCAGCGTGCCCACCATGCGCACTGGAACCTGTTCCTCGGGGACAAGCTTGGTCGCGTCCAGCACGTCGAAGTCGAAGCTGTCGGCGAAATCTTCGTCGAAGATCTGCACGCCGAGATCCCATTTCGGATAATCGCCCTTCTGGATCGCATCCCAGAGATCGCGCCGGTGAAAGTCGGGATCGGCGCCGTTGATCTTGACGGCCTCGTCCCACAGCACGGACTGCATCCCCTGCTGCGGCTTCCAGTGAAACTTAACGAAGCTGGACTTGCCTGCGTCGTTGACAAGGCGGAACGTGTGGACCCCGAAACCTTCCATGAACCGGAAGCTGCGCGGGATGGTGCGGTCCGACATGATCCACATCACCATGTGCATCGCCTCGGGCATCAACGAAATGAAATCCCAGAAGTTGTCGTGAGCGGTCTGGGCCTGGGGGAATGCCCGGTCGGGTTCCTGCTTGGCGGCGTGGATCAGGTCGGGGAACTTGATCGCGTCCTGGATGAAAAACACGGGAATATTGTTGCCGACAAGGTCCCAGTTGCCTTCCTTGGTGTAGAATTTCACGGCGAAGCCGCGCACGTCCCGGGCAAGGTCGGCCGAGCCCTTGTTGCCCGCAACGGTCGAGAAGCGGACGAACACCTCGGTCTTCTCGCCAACCTCGGTCAGCACTTTGGCGCGGGTGACGTCGTCCAGAGACTGCGTCAGTTCGAACGTGCCATGGGCCCCATAGCCGCGGGCGTGCACGACGCGCTCGGGGATGCGCTCGTGATCGAAGTGGAACAGCTTCTCGCGGAAGATCTGGTCCTCGATCAAGTGCGGGCCGCGACGGCCCACCTTAAGGCTGTTCTGGCCATCCGCAATCGGCATCCCGACCTGGGTGGTCATGGTCTCGTGGCCGTCCTGGGCGGTCTGGTGGGTCTCGCCACCGTCGGTTGGCTGGGTCTTGGAGGTCTTACGAGTCATCTCAGAGCCTTTCCTTGGTCAGAGGGATTGGGTTTCGAGCATCCGCTCGTCTTCCTTCGCCGCCGCGCGCGCCAGCTTTGCGCGCCAACGCGCAACGACCCGCGACAGGCGGAAATCGGGCTGCGCGGCCGCGAGGGGTGCTCCGGGGGGTGAAGCGCGCCACTGTCGGACGCGCAGTGCGATGGCGTCGGAATCGGTGGTGTCGATGCACTGCGATGGGTCCGAGGCGACCTCGTCATTCGCGCCCAGTCCCCGTTGCAGAAGGGCCGGGCAACCCAGCGCGTTGGCCTCGGCGATGACAAGACCAAATGTCTCGGCGAACTGGTCCTGCGGATAGAACAGGCAAAGCGCATGTCGCATCTGGAGGTGAAGGTCGGCTTGGGACAACCTTCCGTAGGACAGGACACCATCCGGTATCCGGCCGGTCGGCCATGCCAGATATCCGGGATCGGCGACGGCCAGTCGCACGGTCGGAATTCGTGACCGAAGCACCTCGAACCGTTGAAAGACCTGGGCCAGCCCCTTGTGAGGCGAGCTTGCGTAGAGAAGCAGATCCGGGTCGCGCGCGGTACCGTCGGGTGCCATGTCATCGGCAATCGGGTTGGGTATGTGCGAGATGCTGGCCAGGTCCCGCCCCGCGAAACCGCGCAGCCAGCGGGCATGCGCCGCAGAGACACAGATCACCTCGATACCAGCGGCGCGCAGGCCGGCTGCATACACGCGGTTGTGGCGTCCCGGAAACACATGCTGCCAGACGATGACCCGGGCGCCGGGATGCTGTCGGGCGAGCTTCGCGGCGATCTTCCAGGAGTTGACGACCACGATCACGTCAGGCCGCGCTTCCAGCGGGCAGCTGACATCCCATCCGGAATAGCACACGCCCTTCACCTGGACCGGGCCAGTCGCCCGGGCGGCCTGGTGGACGGTTACCGGCCGATCCACCGCGAGACCCTCGCAGATGCGCACAAGCGTCGCCTCGGTCCCGCCGAGACCGGCAAGATCGCCCGGCGCTCCGCTGTAGGCGCGCGGGGCCATGGCATCAAGGAAGGCGACGCCGGCCATCACGCGAACTTCTCGGTCATGCGCCCGCACAGCCGACCTGTCGCCGCGGGGTCGCAGAGGCCGGGATTGCTGCATGCGGCGACGCGGACCCCCGTAAGATCGATCGGGATCGGCGTCACCTCACGGGTGCGGAACCAGTGGCCCACCGCATCCCAGACTCGCTGCCGATCCGCCTGACGCCGCGCGCTGTCGTAATCGGTCGCCGATTGCTGGGTCAGCCCGTCCGGGGATTCGATCTTGGTGAGCAGGATTTCCGGAATGACCCAAAGCACCTCGCCGGCCATGATCAACCGGTTGCGGAACTCCCTGTCCTCCTCGATGCAATCCGAGAACCCGCCGAGACGCTGGAAGACCGAGTGATGGAACAAACCGGAATTGATATGTGTCCAGTCGCCGGGAACGCCCGCCGCCATCTGCAGGTTCGGGAAGAAGTCGTCGACAAGGCTGAGCGTGCGACGGATCTCGGCGCGTTCGCCGTTCGGCAGGATCAGCTCGTGGTGGGTCAGGACCGCACCGATCTGTATCGTCGTGTTGGGCTCGCGGCCCGCAAGGCGCCAGTTGAGGCAAGGATGAGCGCCGATGGCCTCATTGCCCATCACCCGCGCCTGCCGCATGACCTTGTCGCGATGCGGAATATCGTCAGAATCGTGGAAGGTTACGGCGTCAGATGCCGATAACGCGATGCCCAGGTTCTTTGCCCGCGCGGTGCCGACGTTTTCCGCCAGGGTGATGCCGACGAGTCGCTGGTTGCCCGCATACCTTTTCAGGATTTCGCCGGTCTTGTCGGTCGATCCGTCGTCGATGACCATCACCGTGATCCCTGGATGGGATTGCCCAAGCGCGGCGTCGATCGCCTGAGCCAGGACACTGGCCCGGTTGTACGTGGGGATGACGATGGTGACGCTAGGGATCATGTCCGGACGTCCTTTTCCGAGCTAAGGGAACCGCGGTATGCGGCGAGGCTGGTGCAGGTGCGACGAGCGAATGGATGCGGCAGCATCAGGACAACCGCACCTGCCAAACCCAACCAAGGCAGGAAGGACCAGCTCCAGAGAATCGCGAGACCTGCAGCGGTAAGAGCAGGAAACAGCCAACCGATGCGTTCGGAAGCCTCACCGGCGTCCTTTGCAGTGCGCCTGAAGGTTCCCGAGCGACCCAAGATGGCGTCGATGCTTGCCATTGCCGAGGGTACGATCATCGCGATCCGCACGGCGAGCGCGGCGAGGATCACCGGCAGCGCGGGCCTGCCGCGGACAATCGTACTGATCACCATCGGCAGGCAGACCGAAAGCACCACCAGCAGCAATCCGAAGCCCGAGAGCGCGCACAGCCGTGCAGCTTGACCGCTGTCGTCACCCAACAGCAGGGCGCAGGTGCCCCCGGTAAGTCCCGCCGTGAGCGGCAGCGCCATGTTGGCCCAGGCCGTCAGCTGAGCGAAAACCTGGATCGCGGTGCGCGCAGACATCCCCTTGAACCCCTGCCGGAGCATGTCCGCGTTCCCCGCGGTCCAGCGATAACGCTGAAGCGCGAGTCCGGTGAAATCGATCGGCAGGATACCCCTGCCGACGATGCGGTCGACGAACCGGCCCTGAAACCCCTGCTGCAGCAGTCGCAGCGCCAGTTCTGCATCCTCGGTGATCGTGCGCGCGCTCCATCCGCCGGCCGCTTCCAGCGCGGAGCGCCGGATCACGCTCAATGTTCCCGTCAGCAGCATGGCCTTCGCGCTGTCCGCCTGGCGCGCATGACGCAGAAAGTAGTCCGCCAGTTCCAACGAGAGTCCGGCCGCTGCACCCGAGACGTTGCGGTAAGCCTGCGGGAACTGGATGAAGTCGTCGTCTCGGCACGCCAGTTCGGCGGCCGCGGTTGCCAGGAACGCCGGTGCCACGCAATAGTCGGCATCAACGACGACCACATGAGTTGCCGCCCTGTCCGTGTGGCGCAGCGCAATATTCAGCGCGCCCGCCTTGGCACCCGTCACGCCCTCCACGTGAAAGAAACGGAATCTGGGGCCAAGATCGCGGCAGGTCCGCTGCACGGGCAGCCAGAGCGAAAGATCTTTGGTGTTGTTGTCCAGCAGGATGACCTCGTAGTCCGGCGCACCGACCTGTCGAGCCAAGGCCCGCAAGGTGGCGATGACCATCTGCGGCGGCTCCTCGTGCGTGGCGACGTGCACCGAGAACATCGGCGGCTGATCCGAGGCCCTGCGGTCGGCCGTATGCAGACGCGGCCGCGCGATCCCGGCGAGCAGGTTCAGCATCCCCAGCATGGCCTGCACGGCAGTCGCCAGGGCCACGACTCCCAGCGCCGCGCGGGGTGCCAGGCAGGCAAGCGCCGTCAAGCCGAGGAACACGCCTCGGCCGTCTACCCTGACCATTGCAGAATTCTCCTGAGTGCATCGGCACGGGACATCGTGCGATCCGACAATTCAACACCGCAGGCAGAGCCGTGTTCCAACAACATTTGTTAGGGTGTGTCTGCGGCGTGGTGCGGGTGGGCATCCGGCGCGCACCGGGACGCGGATCTTACTGGGCGCGCGGAAGCGCGACTGCGCATACTGCGACATGCGGAGGAGATCGGTCACGTCGCGAGGACTTGCCGCTATTTCGGGATAGGTCGGTCCAGCTTCTGCCGTTGGCGTAAAGCCTATGCGGAGCATGGCAAAGCTGGCCTGGTTGCGCGAAAGCAGATCCAGCATTCCAATGCCCGATCGTCTTCGCGCTAAAGGCTAAGGAGATGAGCTAAACGCTCTCCATAAGGCTTATCCACTGGAAGGAGGCGCAAGCGAATCGCGAAAGACGAATTCGGCTGAGTAGGACAGGGATTGTGGCTGATGCCCACTGTCTATCCACTCCAACAACCGTTCGCCGGCGGACGCGCCCATGCGCTTGTGCGGAACCCGGACGGTGGTCAATGCAGGAGATACAGCCGTGGCGAGGTCGATATCGTCGAAACCTGTCACCGACAGATCGGCCGGAATGTTGAGGCCCAGGTGTCGCGCGCCGCGCATAGCCCCGGCCGCCAAGACGTCATTGCCGCATATCAACGCGGTCGGACGGTCCGCGCCAGACAATAGCCGCCTTGCGGCGGCTTCGCCATCTTCCAGCGTATAGTGGCATCGAATGACGTCTTCTGGTCCAAGCACCACCCCCGCCGCTTCAAGCGTTGAGGTGATCCCGCGAAGTCGCGCAGTTGCGCGGTCGTTCCCATCGGTCATGCCGGAAATCACTCCGATGCGTCTGTGTCCGAACTCCAGGACGCGTCGGGCGACCTCGGCGGCCGCACGCGTGTTGTCGAAACCGATTGTCAGGTAGGGAAGTTCGTCCGGGATCGACCAAAGAAGTGCAAAAGGTACCTGACGCGCAGTCAGAATGTCATAGGCTTCCGCAGAGCGCTCGGTCCCGATCAGGGCGATGCCGTCAACGCCACGCGCGAGCATCGTCCGCAGTTGAACCTGTTCCTGCTCGGGGGCGTATTGCGAGGTTGCAACGAGCAGTGTCACCTTGCGTAAGGCAAGCGTTTCCTGCAGGGCCTGCAAAGCCGTCGCGAATATGGCGTTTCCCATGGTGGGAATGATCGCCCCGATGGTATTCGTCCGTCGAGACGCCAGCACTTGGCCGCCGAAATTTGGTGTATATCCCAAGGCCTTGACCGCGACCTCGACCGCATTGCGTGTTTCTTCGCGAACCCGGTCGGGTGTGTTGAGACTGCGCGAAACGGTCGCCGTCGATACGCCGGCCAGCCGAGCGACATCCTCGATTGTAGGGAGCCGGTAGGGGCGGTTCTTCGCCTCGGTATCAGATTTCATGTGCCAGGTTCCTTCATCCTGACAATATCGAAAGTAAGCGCTTGCATTGCAACATGTAAGCGCTTACACAGGCGTTAGCCAAGGCGATTCGAACACAAGGGGAGGTGTCGATGAGCATGACTGCAAAGCCTGCATATGGTCTGTCCGCGCTGTTGTTCGCGGGCTTCATTGCCAATCTGTTTCTTGGAAGAAATGGGTCCGCATTCTTCGAGAATGATGCGGAAATGCTGTTGCTGGCGGCGTCCGCCACTGCGTTCGGAATTGGCACGCTGCTAAGCGAAGCAAGAGCAAAAACAGCGAAATGACTGGTTCCAACGGGAGGAGGCGGAACAATGTTCAATGAGAATGAAAGCACGTGGAAGCGACTGGCGTCGCGCCGCAATTTTCTGAAGCTGAGCGGCGCGGGTGGCTTTACGGCCGCCGTCGTTGCCTCGGCGGCGGGGACGCTGTGGTCTGACGAGGCTAGCGCCCAGACCGCCAACGAAGAGCGCGACCGTGAGCAGGCGGCCGAGCACGTCATGACGTTGGCGACGGCCTACACCATGTTTGCCGATCGCAGCTATCCGATCATGCAGCTGGATATGAAGGAGAATATCCAGAACCTCAGCGACGGTAGGATCTATGTCAAACTTGCACCGGCAGGTCAGCTGGGATCGGCCAACGAATTGGTTCAGAAGGTGCAATCCGGCACGATTCAGGCCGCCCAGCATTCGATCGCGAACTTCGCGCCCTACGCGCCAGTCGTCGATCTGATCAACCTTCCATACCTTTGTGGGACCAATCAGCGCTTCACGAATCTTGTGCGGTCGGACAAATGGATAGACACGGTTCATCCGCAGGTCGAGGCGAGGGGGTTCAAGCCCTTGTTCTACGCGTGCATTGATCCGCGTTGTGTCGCCTTGCGCAGCAGCATCGACAAGCCCGTCCTGACCCCTGAAGACATGCGCGGAATCAAGTTCCGGGTACCGGGCTCGGAAATCATGCAGATGTATTATCGCATGGTTGGTGCCAACCCGACACCGATTGCCTGGGGCGAGACGCCTTCAGCCATCCAGCAGGGTGTCGCCGATGCCTTGGATCCGGCACCGGGCGCACTGTACGTCTTTGGCTTCAAGGATATGCTGAGCCATGTGACCTTCACGCAGGCGGTCCCGGATGCGCAGGTCTATTCATGCAATCTGGAATGGTATCAGGGCCTGCCCGATGACCTGCGCGAGGCGGTCGATTTCGCGGCGCAGGTGACGGCGGATCAGAACCTTGCGAAGGTTCCTGCTGCTCGCGGTTATGCCATGGCCGAACTGAGCAAAAGCGGCGTCCAGTTCCACACACTGAACGAAGATCAGTTGGCGCAGTGGCAAGAGGCAGGCGGATATCAGCGCGCGGAATGGGACGAGATGAAGACCCATCTCGCCGGTTCGACGGCCGAGTTCGAGCAGTTCGCCGAAGCGGCGTCGTCGGACGGTCGCGCCTTTGTCCACGACATGTGATCGACACGGGCCGCGCTGAACCGCGCGGCCTTCGCTTCGCCAAACGAAACTTCGGAATCGACCGCCCCGTGGGCGAACGGAGGAGATCTATGTTTCGACTTCTGGACAAGAACATCGAGCGATGGGCGCTGCTGATCTTCTACCTGATGCTGGTCGCTACCATGACCATAGAGGTCATCCGCCGCGAAGTGTTCGCCTATTCCTCGATCTGGGGCGAAGAGATCGTCCGCTACAGCTTTATCTATCTGTGCTGGATCGGCGCGGCGGCAGCGATCCGCGAACGCGCGCATATCCGCATCGACGTGATCCTGAACTATCTGCCGCCGCGCGGTCGGGCGCTGATCTTTATCTTCGGCGATCTGGTAACCTTGGCGCTGGCGCTTCTGGCGCTGTGGCTGGCCATCGAAACAGTCGAAGTGTCGTGGAAATTCGGTTCGGTCAGCCACGGATTGCGGGTCTCGATGGTATGGTTCCTGATGGCGGTGCCGATCGGGTTCTCGCTGATGATCTTCCGTCTTCTTCAATGCCTTGGCCGGGACCTGCGCGATCTGCGCGAGGGCAATCCCGTCTATGAAGGCGAACGTCTGTTCGAGTGAGGTTCCGATATGCTTTGGCAACAAATGGAACAGGGCGCGGTCGCGCTGGATTGGACCTTTTACCTGCCCGTTCTGGTGTTCGTGCTGCTGGTCGCGCTGGCGGTGCCGGTCTGGGTCGCGATCGGCTCGGCTGCCGTGCTGCTGCTTCTGACCTCGCAGGTGCTGCCCTTGTCGCTTGTGGGAGAGGGTCTGTTTTCGGGCATCGATCATTTCGCCCTGACGGCCATCCCGCTATTTATCCTGACCGGGGACGTGCTTGTCCGCACCGGGCTTAGCCGAAAGTTTCTGGACGTGGCCGAAGCGCTGACCAACTGGACGCGCGGTGGCTTCGGTTCGGCGACGGTGCTGGTCTGCGGCATGTTCTCGGCCATTTCGGGGTCGGATGCAGCGGGCGCCGCTGCGGTCGGTCGGATGACCATCAACCGTCTCGTCGAAAGCGGATATCCCCGTCCATATGCCTGCGCGCTTGTGGCGGCAGGGGCTTGCACGGGCATCCTGATCCCGCCCTCGATCGCCTATATCGTGATCGGGCTGGTCCTGGGAATTTCGGCCTCGACGTTGTTCAAGGCGGCTTTGATCCCCGGCATCATCATCCTTGCCTCGATCCTGGTAACGAACACTATCGTCAATCGTCGCCACGCCTATGAAAAGGGAAATGCCCTTACCTTCGGCGAGTGGCTGACCAATCTGGGCCGCACCATTGCGCATGGATGGTATGCCTTCATCGTTCCCGGCGTCATATTCTGGGGCATTTTCAGCGGTCGCCTGACCCCGACCGAGGCCGGTGCCACGGCCGTCACCATAACAATTATCCTAGGCTTCATCCTTGGTACGCTGAAATTGTCGGATTTTCCGTCGATGATGGTCAGCTCGGCCAAGGTGAACGGGGTGATCGTGCCGATTATCGCGATGTCGCTGCCGCTGTCGCAGGCGCTGTCGGCGATGGGTGTGCCGCAGGGCTTCGTCTACACGATGACGTCGCTCAGCAGCGAGCCCTGGGTGATGATCCTGTGCATGATCGCGATCCTGATCCTGGCGGGCTGCGTCATGGAAACCACCCCCAACATCGTCATCCTTGCTCCTCTGCTTAAGCCCTTGGCTGACAGTATCGGCATGAACGACATCCAGTTCTGCGTGATGATGATCACCGCGCTGGGGGTTGGGTTCATCACGCCACCACTGGGGCTGAACCTGTTTGTCGTCGGCGGCCTGACCGGAGAATCCATCCTGAAGATTTCGGCGCGCGCCGTTCCCTTCGTCCTTTGCATGCTGATCGTCGTGCTGCTGATCGCCTATCTGCCGGTCGTCTCGACGCTGATGCTTCCCGATAACCTGAAGTAAGAGGGCCAATATGTCAGTCACCTATCTGAAGAAGGCTGCTCGGCAATCCACGAGCGATGCCGGCGAAACGCGCGAAACCGTCCAGAATATCCTGACCGAGATTGAACACGGCGGCGAAGAGGCCGCGCGCAAATATGCCGACAAGTTCGACCGCTATGGCGGCAATATCGTCCTGACCCGTGACGAGATCGAGGCGGCCTCGGCACGACTGAGCCAGCAGTTGAAGGACGATATCCGCTTCGCCCATGACAATGTGCGCCGCTTTGCCGAAGCGCAGAAGGAGACAATCCGAGACTTCCAGACCGAGATTCAGCCGGGTCTGATCCTTGGTCAGAAGGCAATTCCCTGCAATGCCGCTGGTTGCTATGCGCCGGGCGGGCGATACAGCCATGTCGCCTCGGCGCTGATGACGGTGACGACGGCCAAGGTCGCGGGCTGCGGGCACATCTCGGTCTGCTCGCCCCCGCGTCCCGGGGTCGGCCTGAACCCGGCCATCGTTTACACCGCCGATCTGTGCGGCGCCGATCAGATCCTTGCGCTGGGGGGTGTTCAGGGTATCGCAGCCATGGCCTTTGGCCTGTTCGGATTGCCGCAGGCCGATATCCTGGTCGGCCCCGGCAACCAGTTCGTGGCCGAGGCCAAGCGCCTGCTGTTCGGCCGGGTAGGTATCGACATGTTCGCGGGTCCGACCGACAGCCTCATCCTGGCGGACAGGACAGCCGATCCCGAAATCGTCGCCTGGGATCTGGTTGGTCAGGCTGAGCATGGCTACAACTCGCCCGTCTGGCTGGTGACGGATGATCGCGCCTTGGCGGAAAAGGTCCTGTCCCGCGTGCCGGAGCTGATCGCGACGCTGCCTGAACTGAACGGCAAGAACGCCGCCGATGCGTGGCGTGACTACGCTGAGGTTGTCGTTTGCGATACGCGCGAGGAAATGGCCGCGACCTCGGATCGCTATGCGCCCGAACACCTGACCGTGCAGGCGCAGGATCTGGATTGGTGGCTGAACCGCCTCTCCTGCTATGGCAGCCTGTTCTTGGGCGAGGAAACGACGGTTGCCTTTGGCGACAAGGCGTCGGGCACCAACCATGTTCTGCCGACCTCGGGCGCGGCGCGCTACACAGGCGGCCTTTCGGTCCACAAATACATGAAACTGGTCACCTGGCAGCGCGCCACCCGCGAAGGTGCCAAGCCAATCGCCGAAGCGACTGCCCGCATTTCCCGTCTTGAGGGGATGGAAGGTCATGCCCGCACCGCCGATATCCGGCTGGCCAAGTACTTTCCAGATGAGCAGTTCGATCTGACCGCGCAAGAGGTGCCAGCGTGACGCCATCGCTATCAGTCGAAGGCCGCATAGCGTGCGTCACCGGGGCCAGCTCCGGTCTGGGTCGCACCATCGCGCAGGCGTTGGCCGCGGGTGGCGCAAGGGTCGTCAGCGTATCGCGCCGGAAGGCCGATTGGTGCGACGGCAGGGCTTCGGTTGCGATCTCGGCCGATCTCTCGGACCTGAAAGCGTCCCCCGATATTGCGGCCGAGGTTTCAGAGGTCTTTGGGCCACCCGATATTCTGATCAATGCGGCAGGCGTGAACACGCGCCAGCCCGCCGATCAGGTCACCATGGATGGCTGGTTGACGACGCTGGATCTGAACCTGTCCGTGCCGTTCTTTCTGGCGCAGGCGATGGTACCCGCGATGCGTGAAAAAGGTTGGGGAAGGATCGTCAATTTCGCGTCGCTGCAAAGTCAGCGGGCGTTTCACGGCGGGATCGCCTATGGCGCGTCGAAGGGTGGCATCAGCCAGTTGACCCGCGCCATGGCCGAGGCCTGGTCCCGCGACGGCATCACAGTCAATGCCCTGGCACCTGGCTTTTTCCCGACCGAGTTGACCGGCCCCGTCTTTAGCAATGCCGAGCTGTCCGCCCGCAATGCCGCGCAGACATGCATGGGACGCAACGGTCGGCTGGAAGACATCATCGGCCCGGCGCTGTTTCTGTGTTCGTCCGCGTCGGAATACGTCACCGGGCAAGTGCTTTACGTCGATGGAGGATTCACCGCGAAATGAAGGCGCTTGTCTATACCGGCGTGAAGCAGCTGCAATTCATCGACCGTCCCGAACCGCGGCCGAAGGCATGCGAGGCCCTGATCCGGGTCGAGGCTGTGGGAATTTGCGGATCCGACATGCATGCGTGGGCGGGTCATGACGACCGGCGCCCCGCGCCTCTGATCCTCGGGCACGAGGCGGCGGGCACTGTCATTGACGGACCGATGAAGGGGCGGCGCGTAACCGTTAACCCGCTGGTGACCTGCGGCGAATGTAAAGCCTGCAAAGGCGGACGGGACAACCTATGCGCGACTCGGCAGATCATCTCGATGCCGCCTCGCGAGGGCGCCTTCGCAGAATTTCTGACCATGCCCGAACGGAATCTGATCGCGGTGCCTGATCACGTCTCGCTTGCCGTCGCCTCGCTGGCCGAGCCGCTGGCTTGCGGTTGGCATGCTGCGCGTCTGGCGCAGAAGGCGCTGGACGTGCCGTTGCCTTCGGCACGCTGCCTCGTCATGGGTGGCGGCGCCATCGGGCTGGGGGCGGCGCTGGTCCTGCGGGCCATGGGTGCCGGACAGATTTTCGTCGCCGAAACCTCTGCCGCGCGTCGCGCGATCGTCGGTGCACAGGACGGGATCGCGGTCTTCGACCCGATCGGCGATACGTCTCCGCAGGGCGTGGATCTGGTCATCGATGGTGTCGGTTTCGGTGCGACCCGCGCAGCGGGCAGTCAGGCCCTGCGACCAGGCGGCGTGTTCATGCATATCGGTCTTGGCGATACGGCACCGGGGCTCGATATACGACGCGCTACATTGCAGGAACTTACCTTCATCGGCACCTATACCTACACAGCCCAGGATTTCCGCGACACGGCACAGGCGATCTTTGACGGTCGTCTTGGCGCGCTGGACTGGACCGAAACCGCGCTTTTGTCGGACGGCGCGGATGCGTTTCAGTCCATTGCCGACGGCAGGGTTGCTGCGCCGAAGGTCACGCTGCTGCCGCAAGCTTAGTCCAGTGTGACCCGATAGCTGAAACGATCCGTGCGATACAGGCTGCGGCGCCGCTCGATCGGGCGGCCCAGAATATCGAAGGCAAGGCGTTCGACCTGCAACAGCGGGGCGCCCTCGCAGATGTTCAGGGCCTTGGCCTGCGATGGCGTCGCAGCGGTTGCGACGATGCATTCATCTGCTTTCAGCACGATGCAGCCATAGTTCTGCTGATACAGGATATACAACGCGCTGGGCAGCGGTGCGCGATTTTCTATCCCCGCAAACAGCGCCGCCGGAACGACCGAGGTCTCGACGGTGCTGTTGATCCCTTCAAGACAGCGGATCCGGCTGATCTCATAGACCCGATCGGGCTTGTCAAACAGCAGTGACTGTTCTTCCGCGGTGGCCGCGCGCTGTACCACCTTTTCGTCGACCAGCTCGGGTCGGATGACCGCGCCGTCATGGTCGCGAAGCCGAAAGAAGTTGAACAACGAACTATCGGGTGTCCGTGCCGTGACGAATGTGCCGCGCCCCTGTTCACGGCGCAGGATGCCATGCTGTTCCAGCATCATCAGCGCCTTTCGCGCGGTGCCCTGAGAGACGCCGACCTCCGCGGCAAGTTGCGTTTCGCTGGGCAGCATCCCGCCAGGAAGCAATTCGCCTGCGGCGATTCGCGCGACGATCGTGTCGATGACCTTCTGATAAAGCGGCTGACCCATCCATGACGTCCAATGCTGTCGTTTCCCTGTGAATACCATGCGAAATCCTTCGTGCGCAATACATATACATAAAGTCTTGTATAAGACTTGTTATACATGTTAGAAGCCGACTCGAGGAATTCATGCCATCATGTAAGGGAGGATCCTTTGAGCATTCCGCAACTTCTGGTCCACGATCACGAGGATAACGTCGGCGTCGTCGTCGTCGAAAACCTCAGCGCTGGCACCGACATGCTGTGCGTTGTCACGGCTGACAACTCGGATTTTCGCCTGACCGCAAAGGCCGATATCCCCATCGGGCACAAGGTCGCGCTGAAGCCGCTGAAGGCTGGCGACACGGTCGTCAAGTACGGCGAAGACATCGGCAAGATGGTCGGTGACGCCGAGGTGGGCGGTCACGTCCATACCCAAAACTGCAAGACGAAACGGTGGTAAGAATGGCATTGGATTTCAGCAACACGACCGTCAAGGCATGGCGCCGCGAAAATGGCCGCGTGGGTGTCCGCAACCACGTCCTGATCCTGCCGGTTGACGATATCTCGAACGCCGCCTGCGAGGCCGTGTCCAACAACGTCAAGGGTACGCTGGCGATTCCGCATGCTTATGGTCGCCTGCAGTTCGGTGAAGATCTGGAACTGCATTTCCGCACCATCATCGGCACCGGCGCGAACCCCAACGTCGCCGCCGTGATCGTGATCGGGATCGAGCCCGAATGGACAAAGGTGATCGTGGACGGCATCGCCAAGACCGGCAAACCGGTGACCGGCTTCTCGATCGAACAGAAGGGCGATTTCGAGACGATCCGTCAGGCCAGCTGGAAAGCCAAGGAATACATGCACTGGGCGACCGAACTGCAAAAGGAAGACTGCCCGATTTCCGAACTTTGGGTCTCGACCAAATGCGGTGAAAGCGACACCACTACCGGACTGTCGTCCTGTCCGACCGTCGGAAACATGTATGACAAGCTGCTGCCCCACGGGCTTTACGGCTGCTTTGGCGAAACGTCGGAAATCACCGGGGCCGAGCACATCTGTGAAAAGCGTGCGGCAACCCCCGAGGCGGCGGCCAAGTTCAAGCAGATCTGGCAGGCCTATACGGATGACGTGATCGAGGCGCACAAGACCTCGGATCTGTCGGACAGTCAGCCCACCAAGGGCAACATCCTGGGCGGTCTGACCACGATCGAGGAAAAGGCTCTTGGCAACCTGGAAAAGATTGGCAAGACATCGACTTATATCGATGCCATGGGTCCGGCCGAAACACCGTCCAAGGGGCCGGGGCTGTATTTCATGGACAGTTCCTCGGCGGCGGCGGAATGCGTCACGCTGATGGCGGCAGGGGGCTATGTCATCCACACCTTCCCGACGGGGCAGGGCAATGTGGTCGGCAACCCGATCGTACCGGTCATCAAGATCTCGGGCAACCCGCGTACCCTGCGCACGATGTCGGAACATATCGACGTGGATGTCACCGGCGTGCTGACCCGTGAACAGACCATTGACGAGGCGGGCGATGCGCTGATCGACATGATCATCCGCACCGCCAATGGCCGCGCCACCGCAGCCGAGGCGCTGGGGCATCGCGAATTCTCGATGACCAAACTGTATCGCAGCGCCTGATCGCGCCGCGCACCGCCGGCCCTTTGGGGAGGGGGCCGGCGGATTTTTGCGCGATCCGCTTCCGCGCTCCGATGCGCGAGAGCGTCAAACGAAAATGGGAGGAATGACATGCTTGAAACTACGAAGTTCGGGAATCTGATCGGCGCGGCTGCGACGATGCTTGCGATATCGGCCTCGACGGCGTTCGCGTGGCCCGACGGGGCGGTGAACTATATCATCCCCTTCAACGCGGGCGGAGAAAGCGACATCACCGCGCGCTATCAGCAACCTTATTTCAAGGAAGCGACCGGTCAGGATCTGATCGTGCAATACCTGCCGGGGGCAGGGGGGGCACAGGCGTGGTCCGGGCTGAACGGCTATAACGGGGACGGGATGACGATCATGGGCACGAATCTGCCCCATATCGTTCTGCAGCCGCTGTTGCAGGATCCGGGCTATCAGACCGACGACATCACCAATGTCTACATGTTCCATTTCACCCCGGATGCGCTTCTGGTGCAGAAGGACAGCCCGTTCCAAAGTGTGCAAGATGTGATCGAGGCCGCGACCCAGAACCCCGGATCGGTGATTGCGGGCGGGACTGGCACCAACTCGGCCAATCACGTCGCCAATCAGGTCTTCACGAACGAAACCGGGGCTGAGACGACCTATATTCCTTACAGTGGCACCGGCGCCACCGAATCCGGCCTTCTGGGCGGCGAGGTCGACGTGTTGTGGGGCTACACCACCGTGGCCGCGCGTCAGGCCGATTCTGTGCGGATGCTGGCAGTTGCAACCGATGAACGTCATCCGCTGTTTCCGGATGTCCCGACATTCAAGGAACTGGGAATCGATATGGTCGGTGGCGCGTATCGCGGGATTGCGGTCCCGTCCTCGACCCCGGAAGAACTGCGCCAGCAGCTGTCCGACACGATCGGCAAGATCAACGCCGACCCCGAATTCCGCAAGCGGATGGAGGCTGACGGATATGCGATGATCGACGTGCCCTATCAGGAGATGGCGGCGTTCATGGCCGACCGAAAGGCCGCCTATGAGAAGGTGGCTGAACAGCTGAACTCTCAGAACTGATCAGGACCGGCGACGCGGCGGAGATATTCCTGCCGCGTCCGAGGCGCGTTTCTTCGGTTTTTCCGGGAGGGATCTTATGGCTGATCCGCTCAGCATCTTTCTGACCGCCCTGAGTCCCATGAATGTCATGCTGGCGCTGTTGGGCGTTCTGGCAGGCACCGTCATCGGGGCGCTGCCGGGGCTTTCCGCCACCATGGCCATCGCGGTTCTGGTGCCGTTCACCTTCGTGATGGACCCGGCCTCGGGGCTGATCATGCTGGGGGCGATCTATACGGGCGCGATCTATGGCGGTGCCTTCGCCGCCATTCTGGTCAACACGCCGGGCACGCCGTCTGCCATCGCAACCACGTTTGACGGGTTCCCGATGGCGAAACGAGGCGACGGGGATCTTGCCGTGACGCTTGCCACGATCGCCAGCGTGGTCGGTGGGCTGGTCGGGGCGATCTTGCTGATGACGCTGTCCCCGAAACTTGCCACGCTTGCCCTGGCGTTTCAATCGACCGAGTATTTTTGGCTGGCGATCCTGGGGCTGACGCTGATCGCCACGTTGTCGCAAGGCAATGTGGTCAAGGGCATGATCGGCGGCATGTTCGGGCTGTTCCTGTCGATGATCGGTGTTGCCGTGATCGGTGGCGATGTGCGCTTCACCGCCGGCATGCCCTCGATGCTGGGCGGAATCGACATCGTGGCCGCGCTGATCGGTCTTTATTGCATTCCGGTCCTCATCAACATGGTCGCTTCGGCCGGGCAGCATCTGGAACCCGCGCCGGCGCGCGGGTTTCGGTTTTTCGAGGCACTTGGAATTGCGCTTCGCGACTGGATCAATCTGCTGCGCTCGTCAATCATCGGCACGCTGGTCGGTATTTTGCCGGGGGCGGGCGGCTCGATCGCGTCGCTGATATCCTATGCCGAGGCACGCCGCGCCTCGCCCCGATCCGAGAACTTCGGCAAGGGAGAGCCGTCGGGCCTGCTGGCGACCGAAAGCGCCAACAACGCCACCGTAGGCGGCGGGTTCATTCCCACGCTGGTGCTGGGCATTCCGGGCACGCCGCCCGACGCGGTGATCATGGGCGCGCTGATGGTGCAAGGCATCCGCACGGGGCCAGCGCTGTTTCAGTCGGGCGATGGCACCGTCTATATCTTCATGCTGGGTCTGCTGATCGCGACGCTGCTGATGTTGCCGATCGGGTTGATCGTCGGGCGCTATGCGTTCCGCTTTATCGCCAATGTTCCCAAGGCGATGCTGGTGCCTTTGATCGCCTACATGACGGTGGTGGGCAGTTTCGCGATCCATTCGAACCCTCACGACGTGCTGGTCATGGTGGTGACGGGGCTGATCGGCTGGATCGCGGCTCGCGGCGGCTACGGTGCCTCGCCCATCGTACTGGGGCTGGTGCTGGGACAGATCGCGGAACAGGGCTTCATGCGAGCCTGGATGATCGGCGGCGCAAGAGGCGATTTCATGGGCCAGTTGCTGCTGAATCGTCCGATCAGCTGGGGCATCGTCGCACTGATCCTGCTGACGCTGTGCCTGCCATTGTTGCGCATGAGGCGTCAGGCACAACCGGTGCAGGCTGCGACGGTGCGGGTCGGTCATCGGCCCGATATGCCAGGGCTTGTCGGTGCTGTGGTCTTTCTGCTGCTGGCAGCCTGGATCCTGCTTCAGGCCCGAACGCTCAGCACGATGGCTGCGGCCTTCCCGCTGGCAGTCGGTGCGGCGATGGCGATGCTGTCGCTGTTGCAGATCCTGCGGTCATGGCGTGGACGCGTCACGACGGACCCGGAAGGCGCGTCGGACGACGCCACGGGGCGTGGCGCTGTGCTGGCGATGACCATGCTTTTGTGGGCGCTTCTGTTCCCGGTGCTGGGCATGTTCACGACCTCGCTGCTGGCCTGCGTGATCCTGACCATGACGGGCCAGTTCGGCCGACTGACGACGCGGCAAATGGTGATTTACGGCCTGGGCGTTCTGATGATGGTCAGCGCGTTTTATCTGCTGATGGTTCGGGTTTTGAACATCCCGATGCCCATCGGCCTGCTTCCCTGACAAGTGACGAAAGGAAGAAGATGTCACGCATTGTGATTTCCGAATTCATGGATACGGATGCTGTGTCGCGCCTGACCTCGGCTGCCGAGACCACCTATCAGGCGGATCTGGTCGACAGGCCTGACGATCTGCGCCGCGCCGTTGACGGGGCCGAGGTGCTGATCGTGCGCAACCGGACCCGCGTCGATGCCGCATTGCTGGACGCGGCCAAGGGGCTGCGCGCGATCGGGCGTCTGGGCGTCGGGCTGGACAATATCGATCTGCAGGCGTGCAAGGAACGCGGCATCACGGTCTGGCCCGCCACCGGTGCCAACGATCTGGCGGTTGCGGAGTACGTGATCACATCCGCGATGATGCTGCTGCGCGGGGCCTATCTGGCCAGCACTCGCGTGGCGGCGGGCGAATGGCCGCGGCAATCGCTGATCGGGCGCGAGATGTCGGGCCGGGTAATGGGGTTGCTGGGCTACGGCGCGATAGCGCGCCAGGTCGCCAGTCGCGCCAAGGCGCTGGGAATGTCGGTCATCGCGCATGATCCGCATCTGCCCGGGAATGATCCTGCGTGGCAGGGTGCGCGCAGCGTCGGGTTCGATCAAATGCTGGCGGGGGCCGATGTGCTCAGCCTGCATGTTCCACTGACGCCGCAGACTTGGCACGTGATCGACCGGGCGTCACTTGGCAAGATGCGGCCGCAATCGGTCCTGATCAACGCGGCGCGCGGCGGCGTTGTTGATGAAGCAGCCCTTGCCCAGGTGCTTCGCGACGGCAAATTGGCGGGTGCGGCGCTGGATGTGTTCGAATCCGAGCCTCTGAGCGCGGAACAGGGCTCTGCTTTCGCTGGAATAGGCAACCTGATCCTGACCCCCCATGTCGCCGGCGTGACCGAGGAATCCAATGTGCGCGTCAGCAATTTGATCGCAGACAAGGTGTTGGATCATCTGAAGGAAAGGACCTGATCCATGGCAAATCTGACCCTGTCGCAAGCCCATGATCTTGTCGTCCAGACGTTGATCCGCTGTCGGACGTCGCCGGGCAACGCGCAGTCCGTCGCCCGGGCACTGGTTGCGGCCGAGGAATCCGGACAGTCGGGACACGGATTGCGCCGCGTTCCCGCCTATGCCGCGCAGGCGTATAGCGGCAAGGTCGATGGCCATGCCAATCCCGCGCGGCATCAGGGACGTCCGGGCGCCCTGACTGTTGATGCCCGGAATGGTTTTGCTTATCCCGCCGTGGATCTGGCGGTCGAATGGCTGACGACCGCGGCACGCCATCAGGGAATTGCCGTCGCAGGGATCACCAGATCGCATCACTGCGGCGTCGCTGGCGTGACGGTCCGCCGGCTTGCAGATGCCGGGCTGGTGGCGATGATGTTTGCCAATACACCTGCCGCCATGGCGCCGTGGGGCGGCCGCAGGCCGTTGTTTGGCACCGATCCCATCGCCTTCGCGGCGCCGCGTCCGGGTGGAAAACCCGCTATTGTGGTCGACATCTCGCTGTCGAAGGTGGCGCGGGGGAAAATCATGGCGGCCGATCAGAAGGGACAGCCGATCCCGGAGGGATGGGCGCTTGACGCTGACGGTCAGCCGACAACCGATGCCCGTGCGGCGATGGCCGGAACCATGCTGCCGATGGGCGATGCCAAGGGTACCGCGCTGGCATTGATGGTGGAACTTCTGGCCGCAGGGCTGGTCGGCGCGAATTTCGCGCACGAAGCTTCGTCCTTCTTTACCGCTGATGGCCCGGCGCCGGGCGTGGGGCAGTTGATCCTTGCGATCGATCCCAACGGCTTCGCGCAGGACGTCGCCGACCATCTGGCCGGAATCGTCGGCGACGTCGATGGACAGGATTCAAGTCAGGCAAGGTCGCACGCCCTGTCGCGATTTGACGATCTGGCGCGCGCCGTCGAAGAGGATCCCGGCGCACGTCTGCCCGGTGCGCGGCGGCACGAACTGGCCCGTCAGATTGCCCGGGACGGGATCGAGGTCGATGACGATCTTCTTGCCCAGATCGCCGCAGTCGGCGCGACGGCACCGGCCGGCACATGAGCCTTGCGATGAAGACTCATACGCCCAATGCGATCTTGGAACGGGTGCGGGCCTTGATGCCCGGTGTCGCGGTCTCTGTCCTGGTCGCGGTAACCGCGATGTTCCTGTCGGAACATTACGGAGCCCCTGCCATGCTGATGGCGCTACTGCTGGGGCTGTCGCTGAATTTTCTGGCCGAACAGGGCACGCGCACCGTCCAGGGCGTCGAATACGCCGCCAAATCGATCCTGCGCATCGGTGTCGCGCTGTTGGGGGCGCGGATATCGGCACAGATGCTGTCGGAATTGGGTCCGGCGATGATTGGCATCGTGATCGGCGGCGTCATCTTCACAATCCTGTTCGCGCTGTGGGCTGCGCGGCTATTTGGTCGCGGTTGGCGCCTTGCGCTGCTGACTGGTGGGTCGGTCGCGATCTGCGGTGCTTCGGCCGCCATGGCGATCGCGGCTGTGCTGCCCAAGACCGACAAATCCGAACGCAACCTCGCCTTCACCGTTCTTTCGGTGACGCTGCTTTCGACCGTTGCGATGATTGCCTATCCCTTGCTGGCCAGCTGGTTCCACTTCGACGCGCTGGAATCCGGCGTGTTTCTGGGCGGGACGATCCATGACGTGGCGCAGGTCGTGGGTGCTGGCTTTTCCATCAGCCCCGAGGTCGGCGAAACGGCGACATTGGTCAAGCTGATCCGCGTGTCGATGCTGGCGCCCGTGGTGCTGATCTTTTCATTGTCGATGCGTCTCGGGGGGCTGGAAGATCGGGCCGAAGGTGGCAAGCGCCCGCCCTTGCTGCCGTTGTTCGTGGTGGGATTCCTGTTCCTTGCCGGGCTGAATACGGTGGGCGTCATACCGCCTTCGGTCTCGGACCTCTTTGGCACCATCAGTCGTTGGGCGCTTCTGATCGCCATCGCGGCCGTCGGGATCAAGACATCGCTTTTGCGAATGCTGGATGTAGGTGCTACCGCGATTGCTTTGATCATTGTAGAGACGGCCGTTCTCGGCATCTTCGTTGTTGCGGGTGTGCATTTGTTCAGATGAGATTGGGCATGATCAGAAAAGGATCTGGCGCCTCATCGAACGACGGATTCAGGGATCTCAGCCATCCAGACGAATCGTGCAGAAAATGGGGCCGGTCATCTCCGCGCCGTGTCTGCTGCGAAGACTGCGCCGATCAGCGTCTGGGGTTCGGCCGCCTGAAGGACTGGCGCGGCATAGCTACCCGCTATGAGCGGTGCGGTGACAATCGTTCTCGCCGCAATCATCATCTTCTGGCTCTGAAATTAATCGGGATGAACCCTAGCACAGGCAATCCAGGGCCATTCGATGGAAATGACGGGTGGCTCGGGCTGCGATCAGGCCACGGTCATGCACAAGCCCAGGCTGCTCAGTGATCACGGCTCGTCTTACGTTGCTTCCGATCTGGCCGACGATCTTGAAGACAAGGGCATGGGCCATGTTCGTGGCGCCCCGAACCATCCATAGACTCACGGCAAGATCGAGCGTTGGCACCAGACCATGAAGAACCGCATTCTGCTGGAAAAACTACGTCCTACCCGGCGACCTGGAACGGCAGATCGGCGCCTTCGTCGATCATGACAACAACCGCCGCTATCATGAGAGCCTGACGAACCTGACACCCGCCGACATCTATCACGGCCGCAGCGCGAAAGTCCTGAAAACGAGAGAGGAGATCAAGAAGCAGACAATCAGGCACAGCCTCTTGCAGCACCAAGCCGCTGCCGCCTAAACTTGAACAGAAACCGAACCAGAGCCGCCGTTACAAAACGGCCCGAAAAGTCCGAAAAACTCTGACGATGGACATCTCGTTTTGTGGTTGGGTTAGCACCACCATCAAAACGACCAACCGCACCCACTTTCAAGGGGAACACCACCCCCAATCCAATTCGAAAAATTGGGGGCGGTGTCAGATCAGATCTAGACTAAAGCACTTTTAGATAGAGCCTTTCTGTGCCGGTCCGATTTGGCAGCGATACGCGTCACCAGGCGGCGGGCGCGGGACCCAGGGACAAGCGAACGGGCCGGTTTCATTACGTCCGGCGAGTCCAGATCAAACAGCCCCGGGAAGATTTCGCGTATTTCGCGAATGGCCTCGGCCGGCATGGACTTGACCGCCTCCGGGCCGAGGAACAGGCTTTCTGTATCGGCGCCGTTCGAGATCACGATCTGATGCTCATTAAAGAGTATGTGCCAGTAGGTTACAGATTCGACTTCCTCGGCGATCTCCACCCCGTCAAATGCGCTCAAATGCTTGGCCGCAACCAGAACCTCGCTTTCGCCAAACATGCGATCGGCGATCCGGTCAGAAATCGCGATTCGATGCTGCGGCGAAACCAGGAGATCTGAAACCGGCAGGTCGTCCCCAAGTGCGCCGGCGCGGATCCGGATCGGCATTAGATGCGGCGCCGACTGCAGCTGCGCTGACGAAATATGTGCCGAACCAATCCACACAATCGGCTGGAGCCCATAATCGCGCGTTACAATCCTGTCGCCCGGCCGAAGGTTCTCGACGGGAACTTCACCATTTTCAGTCCGGATCAGAGTGCCTGATACGAAGCAGGGAACCGTGCCGAAGTTGTTAAGATTGGAGCCGACGTCGTTGGAGGTCGGGGTGGAATCCATGGCCCCTGAAAAATCGAATACGACACTCTCGGTTCCATCAAGGTCTTGAGCCGCGATGAACGTATCCGACGGCACCGACATAACGGTTCCGTCGCTCAGAATATACACGAAAAGTTGGCTTATTGGGACCGGTGAGCCACCGTCAATTGTAATCGTTACTCCGCTGAGCCCAATGAACTGCTGAACGGTAAGTTGAGTCGCACCGCCATCCAGCGAAATCGTGTCGTCAGTACCATTACCCAAGAACGCGCTGTTGAAGTTCTGCTCGAGAAGAACATCAAGACCGGATGTTCCGGGCGGGCCCGTAAACACATCCGCAATCGTATATGTTGACGATGCCGCTGAACCTAGGCTTTGGGCTGCGGTCACAGCTTGTGCATCGTTGGCAATCGTAGTCACGTTCGGCACGGTAGTGTCGATAATCCAAGTTTTTATCAGGGGCATGAGAGGTCTTTCTTATAGATTTATTCCGATCAGTAAATTTGGCAGCCCCACTCGCTTTCCGTCACGTAAGTGACAGGTGTCTTGTGGCGCTTGAATTGCAGTCATCAAACCTCAGGACGATTCAGCACGCAGGGGCGGCGCGCATTGCAGATTCTCCTCAACAAGTGGCCTCTTGTTCTTAATTATCCGTTCAACCAGGCGTCGGGCCTTGCGCCCGGGCGCCAGCGGACGGGCCGGGACAAGCCTTTCCGTCGTAAGCGATCCCAGCTCGGGGAAAATCATCATGATCTCGTCCCGTGCTTCGGGGCTGAGCGCCTTGAGCGCTTCCGGTCCGGTAAACAGGCTTTCTGTCGGGGCTCCATTCGAAAACACCACTTCATGCGTCTCGAAAACGAAGTGAAAGTAGCATACTTCTGTCAGGTCCTCGGCAATTTCCACGCCTTCAATCCCCAGCAGTTGCTTCGCCGCGACAAGGATCTCCTTCGCGCCAAACATTCTCGAAACCAATTTGGAGCGAATGAGCACCCTGTGTTGCGGCGAGACAATCAGGTCTCTTTCCGGCTGATTGGGGCCCAGAGTGCCCGCGCGGATACGAATAGGTCTGAGGTTCGGACATGCGCTCAGATCTTCGGCAGTCAGAAGCTGTGACCCGATCCATCGGATGGGCTGATATCCGCGGTCCATCGTCAGGACTTCGGAACCGATTTCAAGCTGCTCGACCGGCACCTCGCCGTCGCCGGTCCTGATCCGCGTTCCGGCACCGAAACAAACGACATTCACGCCTTCCCACTCTGAGATAAAAAAGTTGTTCCAGGTCAGCGGGAGGTTTGCACCCGTGGCGGATTGCGAGTTCAGGCTGCCATCCGGGTTTAGTGTCCAACCTGCGGCAAGCGCGGCGGAGACGAACGACGCTTGCTCAGTCGGGCCGGCGAAGGTCATGGTCAGAATATCGTTGTCGCCAGCGTTTTCACCGCCATAGATAGTATTCAGCGGACCGCCCGTCTCGCCTGTAACGCCAAGGGTGACCGTATCATCGCCCGTGCCGAATGACATGTTGTTGAGCGTAGAAACCCATCCATCCCCGATCGAGATCGTCGAGTTTTCGCCAGCGCCTATCAGGTTGCCAAAGGTAAAGTTGTCCCCTGCCGTGATATTGGTCGTGCCTCCCGAACCAGCGTCGATATTCACGCCCGCCCCAAGGGTGACATCATTTCCGATGGTCAGGGTCACATCGGACCCGGCGGCGGCAAAATCGGTAAAACCCGTGATATTGGTGCCGTCAGCAATAGAAATGATGCTCGTGCTGCCGGTGTCGTCAAAGTAGGCCGTGCCGTTGACTTGCAGGTTTGCACCGCCGGTGAAGTTCAGCGAGTTGCCACCCACGTCAATCCCGCCGAGCGTGGAGTTCTCGCCAATTGTCGCCGTCGTTGCCGTGCCGTCGGTGTTCCCGATGTAGGCTATGCCCAAAGTGGTCAGCCCTGCGCCGGCGTCGAACGTTACATTGTCGCCACTTACATCGAGCAGACCGCCAATGTTCGCCCCTGGCCCGAAGGTGGTGCTGTTGGACGTGGAGCCAAACGCGCCGGTATAGGCCGCGGCGCTGGTGGAGAAATTCGTTCCGGTGGTCATGGTGAACGTATCGCCGTTCGCGTCGAACGTGCCACCAAAAGTCGTGTTGTCGCCGAACTGAAGATCGGTGGTGCCGTCGCTTTCACCGATAAGCGCGCCGGACCCGGTGGTCAGCCCGGAGCCTGCCGTGAAATCGAGCTGGTCGCCATACATTGTTGTAAAGCCGTCGATATTCGCGTCGATGCCGAGCGTGATATCGGTGATGCCGTTCAAATCGCCGAGAATCGTGCTGAGCCCGATATCAAGGCGATCGCCGATGACTGCGGTTGCGTCGTCCCCACTGATCTCGAAAGAGCCGGTGACGGTCGCATCATTCAATATGTTGATATTTGTTGTGCCCTGCGAGGCGCCGAGGAAAACAGAGCCATCCGCGGTCCACGCCTGACCGATGTCGATCGTATGGTCCGAATTGAACCCGTTCGCATAGACGAACTCGGTGTTCACATTGTCGCCGAAATCGATATCGTAGGTCGAATTGGCCGAGTTCAGATAAAGAATGCCCGTTGTGGCACCATTCGCCAGGCTGAGAACCTGTCCTCCGCCGGCGGCGCCGGCATCGACCGCGCCATCGGTTCCGAAGAATATGTTGTTCGTCGTGCTGCCGGCATCGACATTCACGGTGTTGTCGCTGAACGCCCCGTTTACATAGATATCCGATGTCGTTGTTCCGGTGCCGATGTCGACCAGGTTCTGTACGTTTCCTCCCGAGCTTCCGGCGCCGTTCGCAAAGATCGAGCCAACTGAACCGTTGTCACCAAAGAACACACTGTTGTTGACGCCGCCGGCGTTGGCGGTTGTCGACCCGTTGACGGTGGAAAAATCTCCGACGGTCAGGCTGTTGTCGCCGCCTGTGCCATTCACCGTGAGGCCACCGGCCGAGTTCAGGTTGTTGCCAAAGACGACGGTAGCCGTGTTGCCGGTCCCGGTTGTCGCGATGTTTAGCGATGTTCCACCCGAGGACAAGGTGGTGTCGTTCCCGAATGTCAGGTCCTTCACCCCGTCTCCGCTGGCAGAAATGCTCGTTGCCGAGAGGCCCGCGCCGAACGTGCCGGTCAACGCGCCCGAACCGAAATTCATCGCGCCGTTCACGATGGTGTTGGTCCCGGCCGTGATGACATCGTTGCCTGCACCGCCGGTGATGGTTCCATCGACGGTTACATCAATGCCCAGTGTAACAGTGTTGGTGCCGCCGTCACCGCCGTCGCCCAGCCGAAGATTGCCGGTCGTGGCGCCATCGCCGACGGTGTAACTGGCGCTGTCAACTGTCGTGCCGGTAAAGTTGTAACGGCTCGCATCCACGCCCGCCGCGATCTGAACGTCAGGGCTGGTGTTGTTGCCAAGCGTGATCAGCCGGTCGCCAGTCGCACCGGTATTGGTCTCGTTAATCTGAATTTCATAATTCAGTGTTGGACTGGAGACAGGCGCGTTGAACGTAATCGACGCAGTGACAGTGGGATCAATGATGTAGATATCACCATCTGCAACCGTAATCGTGCCCTGAAGAATCTGTCCTGGGCCAGTGATTGTGGGAACGACTATATATGTCGGCATAGTTCTTACTTCACTTCACTGGGTGACGATGGAGACCAAGCTGTGTTCCAATTTCCCATTTTCTTGTCGTCCGTCAATGTGGAAAGATTTTCCCGAATGGCCTGAGGTCATGGTCAGGCGGCTTTCGTGGTTATGCTGCGAATGGGGTCGATCTCGTCCTTGTGGATAAGGGCGAAGGCCTCGACCATCATGTAGCGGC
Organism: Paracoccus maritimus; assembly: GCF_025195095.1. Classification (GTDB taxonomy): domain Bacteria; phylum Pseudomonadota; class Alphaproteobacteria; order Rhodobacterales; family Rhodobacteraceae; genus Paracoccus; species Paracoccus maritimus. The sequence goes on from NZ_JANAVZ010000005.1 coordinate 49,143, forward strand.
TCGAGGTTTGCCATTCGTCGTTCTGCTCGAACAGCACGGCGCCGATGAGGCGCAGGATGGAGGCCTCGTTGGGGAAGATGCCGACGACATCGGCGCGGCGATTCACCTCCTTGTTCAGGCGCTCGATCGGGTTGGTCGAATGCAACTTGGTGCGGTGCTGTCGCGGGAAGGACATGTTGGCCAGGACGCTCTGCGCAACCTCCACCCCGGCCGCACCCAGCGCCGCCACGCCTGCCGCGCCACCGCCCTTCATGGTGCGGCTGTCGGCCAGCACTTCGCGGGCGAGCGGCGTCTCGGCTGCAAATGCAGTCGCCCGGACCGGGAACCGCTGGTCGTGCGACCCAGCCAGTACGACGCCGGACTGCGCCTCGCGCGCGTGTCTCTGTACCACCAGGCAGGATGTGACGATTGGTGAGCCCTTGAGTGACGGCATAGGACGACCAGCCCCGGCATTTGCCGCAGCCGGTCCCCACTGCCGTCAGCTGTCCGTGTTGACCGGAGCCGCCCCGTCGCTTAGGCCCCCGGGATCGCATCAGCCCGCGTCTCGGGGTCGGCCGCTACATTCGACACCGGGCCTGGTGCCGGGGGACGCGCTTCGGCCTTTCGGACTGCGCCTGGCATCTGTCCCCGACCCGTGGTGTGCCATCCCGGCCCCCGGCGCCACGGTCTTGAAACCCTCCGCCGAACCGGATCATGCCCGCCGGTAGAGCGAAACACGATGCGGCAACGGCATCAGAGCCGTTAAATTATTGTAATATTGTCACTAATTGGCAATCACCGCCGTCTGGCGACAGCCTGCTGAATGGAGTGGTTGCTTGATCTCGCGATGGCTGATTGAAGGCGCTTTGCGGCCCCTGCAGCTCTTTCTCTGACACAGAGGAAGATTCGTCCGAAGGGGGAGCATTTCGTTGAAAAACTCTCGCTTGATCGAGGGGCGTCATGCCGATTCAAATCGGCCAATAGGCGAGACTATCGGCTATGATGGCACCGAGGCAGGAAACGCAACCGGCGCTGTTCTACGAGTTCTCTCTGGAAGATCACGTCCCGCAGGATCACCTCTTGCGGTCCATCGCTCGCTTCGTCGACCTGAGCGGCATCCGCGCCTATCTCGCGGATTGTTGCAGTCACACGGGGCGGCCATCCTCGTCAACTGTGTTGGTCGCACATCGTTTGCGCGCATCGCCAAGACGCTAGAGGAAGCTTCAGGCCGGTCCGAACCAGGCTCATGTGGCTGCCCGGTCTGGACGATTCACTGGCTGACCAGACGGATGTCCTCGGAGCGCCACGACACAAACAAGTTGTCCCCGCGTCTGAAAGGCGTTTCCAAGGGCGGGAGGATCGCAAAGATCTCACCCACATTCGATGTCAGCGAATACTGGATGTGATTTCCCAAATAAGCGGCGTAGCTGACCTCTGCCGGAATACTGTCCGTCCGAGGCGTCGCAGACAGGGCAATTTGATGTGGCCTCAGGACCAGCTTGACTGCCCCGGTAAGAGTGGTCTGCATCACCAATTTGTGGTCGATCCCATCGACGCGAATGCGTTTTGTCTGTCCGCTGCCGATAATCTCAGCATCGATCAGGTTTGCATCGCCGATGAAATCCGCGATGAACGCCGAGGCGGGGCGCTCATACAGGTCATGCGGCGTTCCGGCCTGTGCGATCTCGGCGTTTTTCATAACGATGATCCGGTCCGAGACAGCCATCGCCTCTTCTTGATCATGGGTCACATACACGGCGGTCAGTCCAAGCCGCTGCTGGATCTGGCGAATTTCTTCGCGCACATGGCGGCGCAGCTTGGCGTCCAGGTTCGACAGTGGCTCGTCCAGAAGCAGAACCTCGGGTTCAAGAACAATGGCGCGTGCAACGGCGACGCGCTGCTGCTGGCCGCCGGACAGCTCGGATGGAAGGCGGTCGCCGAACCCCGTCAGGCCCACCATCTCCAATCCTGCCTCTGCGCGGGACTGTGCCTCGCGTCGGGGCATGCGCTTGACGGTCAGGCCATAAGCGACGTTCTCGGCCACGGTCATGTGCGGAAACAGCGCGTAGCTTTGGAAGACCATCGAAACGCGGCGATAGGTCGCCGATAGGTTTGTCACGTCCTCGCCGCCGATCAGGATGCGACCTTCGCTGGCGGATTCCAGCCCTGCGATCAATCGCAGGGTGGTAGTCTTTCCGCAGCCCGATGGACCCAGCAGCGTGCACAGCGTGCCCGGCGCGATATCCAGCGTCAGGGGTTTGAGGGCGGTGACCTCGCCATAGCGCTTGGCCACATTTTCAAAGCGGACGGAGCCCTTGGTCATCGGGAAAATCCTTTCATATCACGCCGCGACCCGGTCGGACCGGCGAAGGCGGCGGTGGCCGATCACGGCCTGGAGGGCGAGTATGGCGGCCAGCATTGTCACGATCAGCACGACCGAATAGGCGATGGCGATACCGAATTCATTGTTCTCGACCCGGCCGACGATGAAGTTGGTGGCCAGGTTGTGACGGGCCGAGACGAGGAAGATCACGGCAGAGACCGAGGTGATTGCGCGCACGAAGCTGTAGGTGACGGCGGCAAGGATGGCCGGACCCAGAAGCGGCAGGATCACCCGGCGCAACGTGGTAAAGCTGTTCGCGCCAAGCATGATCGAGGCTTCGTCCAGCGATTTGTCCAACTGGCTCATAGCGGCGATGCCGCCTCGTACGCCCACCGGCATGTTGCGGAAGATGAAAACGAGGACCAGGATCAGCGCCGTTCCCGTCAATTCGATTGGTGGAAAGTTGAAGGCCATGACATAGGCGACGCCGATCACCGTGCCGGGGATCGCGAATGACAGCATGGTCGAAAACTCGAACACGTTTTTGCCGGTAAAGCGTTGGCGTACCAGCAGATAGGCGGTGGCCAATCCAACGGCCGCGGTCAGCGGGGCCGAAATGGCGGCGATGGTCAGGGTCGAGACATAGCTGTCCCAAGCTGCGCCCACGAAGTGCACGCCGTTGCGGACGACGATGCCGAACGCCTGCTTGTAATGTTGCAAGGTGAAGCTGTGATCATATCCCCACAGTTTGACGAAGCTGCCGAAGGCGATCAGCACATAGATCATCAGCGTGAAGGCCGCCCAAGGCAGCGCGGTCAGATAGCACGCCCATTTCAGCCCCGGGTTCAGCGCGGCATTCTGGCCGTTATCGGCCTTGCCGGTGACGGTCGCATAGCTTTTGCGGCCAAGCCACATCCGCTGCAGCACGAACGCCGCCAGCGTCATGGCCAGAAGCGTCATCGACAGGATTGCGGCCTTTGCCGGGTCGGCCACCGTGCCGACGATCGCGAAGTAGATTTCGGTCGAGAGCACATTGAAATTCCCGCCCAGCACAAGCGGGTTGCCGAAATCGGCAAGGCTTTCGATGAAGCCAAGCAGGAAGGCGTTCGCCAGTCCCGGCCGCATCAGCGGCAGCGACACCCGGCGGAAGGTCTGCCAGCGGTTAGCGTCGAGGGTCTGGCTTGCCTCTTCCATCGAGGGGCTGATGCCCTCGACCACGCCGATCAGGACCAGAAAGGCGATGGGCGTGAATGACAGCATCTGCGCCAGCCAGACGCCCCAAAAGCCATAGAGCCAGCGCGTTTTCTCCATCCCGAAGGCCCAATGGGCAAATTCGGTAATCGAGCCGGATCGCCCGAACAGCAGGATCAATGCCAGACCGATGACAAAGGGCGGGGTGATGATCGGCAGGATGGTCAGCGCGCGAAGCAAGCGCTTGGCGCGGAAATCTGTGCGGGTGAAGATCAGCGCGAAGGATAGGCCTAGAAGCGTTGTGCCAAGCCCGGTTAGGATACCCAGCATCAGCGAATTGAAAGCCGCACCGCAGGTTCCGCTGCCGGTGACGCAGCCGAGGGACCATGTCTGCGGTGAAAAGAAGCGTGGCACGAATTCCGACAGGCCGAATCCGGCTCCGCCGCGTAGTTCGAACGCCTGAACGAAGATGAACGCCATCGGGTAGAAGACGAATACGGCGACGAGAGCAACGATCAGCCCGACAAGGCCGGTCACGAAGGCATCGCCTCTGCCCCGGCCAAGCGCCGAAATGCCGGTGGTCATTACGAACAGAAGCGAGACGGAGACGACAAAAGCGCCAGCCCCCATGCCCGGCTGCGCGGCATCGCCCAAGGCGGCCAGCCGCGGGCCGGTTCCCAAGATCAGCAGCGCCTGCCCGATCAGCAACGCCAGCCCGGCAACGCCGCAGACCAGCCATGCGCGTGCCCGCGCCGCCTGAGACAACGGCAGGACCGTTGCAAGCACAGCGCCCAGAAGCCCCAGGGCCGGACCCAGAAGCCAGATCCGACCCGACGCCACATGCAGCGCCGCGGAAGCGCCTGTGCCGCCCGGATCGGTGACCCAGCCGAAGGTCCAGAAGCCGCCCTGAACCATGTACCAGGGCAGAAGAAGAAAGGCTGTGATCCCCAAAAGGGACCAGAACCGGACAATGCGCGTCATCGTGAAATTCCCGTTCGAGGAAGGGGCGTCCCGTGGCCTGCACGCCACGGGACGCCCCGAAGGTCAGGTCGGGATCATTCTTCGATGGCGCCGCCTGCGCCTTTCACGTCCTTTTCCCACCGCGCCAGCAGACGCTCACGGGTTTCGGACGATCCGTAGGTGGCAAAATCGTAGTCGATCAGCTTGACCGATGCCATGTCCGGGGCCTCGGGGTCCGTCTCGGCGCCGGGGTTCGACGGGATGTTATAGACGCCGACTTCAAGGCCGGGCGACTGACCCTCGGCCGAGGTGACATATTCCACGAATTTCGTGGCGGCTTCCATGTGCGGCGTGCCGGCAACGACGGACACCGCACCCAGTTCGTAGCCCGTCCCTTCGCAGGGGGCGACGATCTCGACCGGGAAACCCTCTTTCTTCAGCTTGACCATATCATGCATGAAGCCGATGCCGATGGTTGTCTCGCCCCGCGCGGCGGCCTTGCCGGGGGCCGAACCGGATTTGGTGTACTGGTTCACATTGGCGCCGATCTCGGCCAGCAGCTTGTACGCCTCGTCCTCGCCGAACAATTGCACCAGCGTCGCCAGTTCGGTGTAGGCCGTGCCCGAGGAATTCGGGTTGGCCACCTGGATTTCGCCGCGGTAGTCGGGCTTGGCCAGATCGCGCCAGCAGGCCGGGGTGGGCAAGCCCTTCTCGGCCAGAATCTCGGTGTTGTAGATGAAGCCCAGCAGGCCGACATGCACGCCGATCGCCTTGCCGTCGGTCATCTCGGTCATGTTCTGCGCCCATCCCAGAAGGCCCGAGACATCGACGCCCGAGGCCTCGGTCAGACCTTCGTTGGCAGCGATGATATGCGGGTCGCCCGTGCCGCCCCACCAGACGTCGACCTTCGGATTGCCCTTCTCGGCGCGCAGCTGGGCCAGAACCTCACCGGTCGATTTGCGGATCATGGCGACGTTGACGCCGGTGTCGATCTTGAAATTCTGCGCCATCAGGTCGCACCATGTCTGCTCGTTCGAGCAGACGACGTTCAGATCCTCGGCAAAGGCGGCTGGCGCGGCCATGGCGGCGCAAAGCGCCAGGGCGCTGATCGAAATCTTATTCATGCTATCCTCCCGTTGATGCCGCGGCGGGCCAAGTCAGCCGTCGGACCGCGATCATGGCGCAGCCTGACACGACCGTGGCACGCGGCGCGACCCCTGCCGGTGTGAACAGTCCTGCAATGCGGACAGTTTTCGATGAACAATGTTACAGAACCGTGGATCGGGCGTCATAATTGAAATTCGAATGGCCCTTCTGTTTTAAAGTGGCGCTGCGGTATCATGCCGGGGCCGCAAGGCAGCGGTGCGCCGCCGGGAGGAAGTTCATGTCAGCAGAGCCGCCGGGCGTCATCGGACCGCGGGTCGTGATCGTCGACGACGATCCCGAACTGCGCCTAAGCGTCGCGGCCTTGCTGGAACAGAACGGCTTTTCGCCCGTACCGGTCGCCGATGGCGCAGGGTTCTTTGCTGCAGCCGCCGGGACGCCCGTTGATATGGCGCTGATAGACCTGCGGCTCGCGGGCGAAAGCGGACTGTCGCTGGCCATACGCATTCGTGAAATGATGGGCCTGCCGATCGTCATGCTGACTGGGCGAGGCGATGAGACGGACAAGATCATCGGACTGGAAACCGGGGCGGACGATTATATCATGAAGCCTTTCAACCCGCGCGAACTGGTAGCTCGTTTGCGCGCCGTGCTGCGCCGTGCGGGTCATCCGGCGCTGGTGGCGCCAGACCGCAGCAACAGCCACATCCGCGTGTTCGGCCGCCTGCGGCTGGACATGACCCGACGAGAGCTTCTAGACCCCGAGGGTCAGGAGATTGCGCTGACTAATGCCGAATATCGGCTGCTCAACTATTTTCTGCGCCATCCCGACCGGATCATCCCGCGCGCCGAAATGCTGAGCGAGCTGGGCAACGATCTGTCGCTTTATATGGACCGCACGATCGACGTGCTGATCCTGCGACTTCGTCGCAAGATCGAGCCGGTGCCCTCAAAGCCCGAACATCTACAGACCCGGCGCGGGCAGGGTTATATCTTCGTAACCAGACCGTGACGAAGGCGTTGCGCCTGTCTATTCGCGCACGTTTGCTGGTGGCGCTGGTGGCGCTGGCGACGGCAACGCTGGTCGTAGGCGGTGCAAGCTGGTTCACGCTGAGCCAGTCGACCTCCCGGCTTGATCGGCTGCATGATGATACGCTGCGCAAGGTGGACGATGCGCTGATCCTGTCGCGCCGTGCCTCTGATCTCGCGACCCGCGCGCCTTACCTTCTGACCATCCAAAGTCCGTTTCGGATGGCTCAGGATGCCGACGGGGCCCGGGGTCTGATCGCGGGGATTGCCGAACGGCTTTCGGCCGCGGAGGCGGATCTTGCCGCTACGCTTCGCGAGATGGACGAGAGCGTGCGTGACATGGTGGACGCTGCCGCTGCACGCGACGCGCTGGAGGACAAGATTTTACGCCGCAATGGTCAAGCTGCAGCCATTGAACGCGCGCTTTTCGCGCGTTCCGACGCTGCAGCAGGCGGGCGCGACTGGCTATCATTGCAACGCATTTCCAGCGCGCTTGTCGGGGCCGGGCGGGCGGACAGCCTTGTCAGCGCAGGCGAGTTTCATCGCGACTATTTCCGCCGGGTGCAGGCGATGACAGATATCAGCGACCCTGATGTCAGAATCGAGCTTGAACGATTACGCGAGCTTGCCGAAGGCCCGGATGGCCTGTTCGAACTGCGAAGGCTTGAACTGGCGCGCAAGGTCGCGGCCGAGGCCGCGCTGGCGCGCATCCGGCGCGGGGCCGAGGCCATCAGCGAACATGCCGCCCAAGTGACCGCACGCGCGCAATCAGACATCGCAGCCGAACGCGATCGCACCTTGGCCTCGATAGCTTTTGCGCGCGGGGTACGGCAGGAATGACCATGACCGTTCGCGCTGGCACCCCGTTGGAGGAGGTCCAGAATCGGGCGCATGAGCTTGGCCTGGATTATCCGGTGGACATTGGCGCTCGCGGAACCGCGACGATCGGCGGCACGATCGCAACGAATGCCGGTGGAATTCGCGTCCTACGTTACGGCATGACACGGCAGCAGGTGTTGGGGCTGGAGGTCGTCCTGCCAGACGGCGAGGTGCTGACGCAGATGGCGGGCATGGTGAAGGACAATTCAGGCTACGACCTGAAACAGATTTTCATCGGCTCGGAAGGAACCTTGGGGGTCATCTGTCGCGCTGTCCTTCAGCTGAAGCCTTATCATCCCAACAATGCACTTTCACTTGTCGCGCTCCGTGATCACGAAGCAGCCTTGCAATGCTTGTCCTCTTTGCGCGAACGGTTTGACACTGCCCTGATCGCTTTCGAGGGAATGTGGCCCGACTATTGGCACTTGGTCTGTCGTGAAGCTGAAATCGCCAGATCTCCAATCGAAGGAGCGCACGGTTTCTACGCTCTCCTGGAAATCCAGCTGCGGCTAGACGAAACTTCAGACGCGCTTGAAGCGTGGCTTCTCGACGCTCTGGAACTTGACCTGGTCCAGGATGGTGTCTTGGCCCAGTCAATAGCCGAGCAAAAGGACCTTTGGGGCATCCGGGAGGCTGTAGGAGAAATCGATGATCATCTCGGCCCTCACATCAACTTCGACATTGGAGTTTCCCCGTCTCGACTTGGCGACTTCTGCGTGGAAGTGGAGCGCGTTCTGGCCTCAATCCCCGATGCTTCTCGCTGTGTGAAGGTCGGCCACGTTGGCGACGGAAATCTGCATCTGCTGGTCTCTCACACTTTAGGGTGCGACACGTCAATGATTGAGGGTGCAGTTTATGAACTCGTGCAGCGGTATTGTGGTGCTGTCACAGCGGAGCATGGTATAGGGCGTGTGAAGGTTAATTGGCTTCCTGCAAGTCGCACCAAAGCGGAACGCAGACTCATGGCCAGTATCAAGAATTGCATCGACCCGTGCAATCTGATGAACCCCGGCGTCATTCTTGCATCGAAAAAGTTCGATACCAAATCTGCTTCGAAGTGATCAGGTTGACCTGCCAAAGAATATCTCCACAGTTGTCTGAGTAGTAACACGCTCATCCCACATACCAGCGCTCCGGGCTCGGCCGAGCTTGCAATCTCGAAATCCGGCTCCATGGAATTGACGTATGATCTGTCACGTTCGAGCGATCCGAGTATCCCTTGGTCAGTGGACATGCGTCGTGCGGCAAATAGCCGTAACCCATTCGGAATACAGCGACAGCACCGGAGCGATTGCTGGCAATGCACTTGGCCTCATGTTTCTGGGTCAGGCAAGGACGCACCGATGGGCGGCATAGATGGAGTGTCGCGATCTCATCGAACGTTTGGCCAAGCATCTAGCCTTGGCAATCACCGGGCAGATGGATGATCTAGTCAAGATCTATCTAGGGGCCTGACATATGGCAGACATCAAAAAACCCAGAAGCCTGAAAACGGCCGACGACATCGCCGCGCGCCGCGCCCTTCTGGGTCGTCCGCACATCGCACGGCTGACTGACTACACAGCCAGTCTACGGGGCGAAGATCGGGGGACGGTGCCAGAGTTCGATCCGCTGGACGGAGGAGTTTCAGCGCGGCTGCTTTTCCTGATGGAGAAACCTGGGCCGATGACCGATGATCTGGCCATCGTCGGCAAGGTCGGATCAGGGTTAGTGTCGCGCGACAACAACGATCCAACGGCCGAGGCCATCTTCGGCTTCATGCGCGAAGCTGAAATCGCGCGCGAGGAAACTCTACTCTGGAATGTGATCCCGTGGTGGAACGGGACTCGCGCGATCAGGAAGGCCGAGTGGGTTGCGGGCCTGGATCGACTGGAGACGCTCTTAGACCTTCTGAAGGGACTCGAAGTCGTCATTGCCGTCGGTCGCCGTGCTGCCCGGGCAGAAAATCTTGTCAGACAACGCGGTCTTGCATTCCGCTGTTCGGCGCACCCCTCACCCATCAACCGCGCCGCCCGCCCGGAGATCTGGAAAGCCATACCTGAGATCTGGGCACAGGCGGCAGCAGCAGAAAGAACATAAGGCAATATCGCTCCTGCCCCAGGAAAAGTGGTGGATGCCAGGGCACCATGCGGTTCAAGAACAATCGACTATCCCCGAATACGCGCGACCCGCGTCGTTGAAGCTCTGGAATAGGCGAAGCACTCGAAAAGCGCTTCGTCACGCACCGATGATAGACATAAATCGATGTCCAACTATGCGAGGCAGTTCAGTGGCTCCGGGCTTAGTCGTGCTCCGGGTCGCAGACGCCCCTGAATACCATGAGGCATCGCGAGCGCTGCTACAGTTGTCGGCTACGGATCTGCCGACTCAGGCATTGAACGATCGCATCCTGTGTGTCCTCGATATCCGCGATGACAGGACACTCCGATGGCGACGGGGGCTCAAGTGCAGCCAGTTGAGTGTCGAGTAGCGTCGTCGGCATGAAGTGCCCTTCCCGCCGCTGCATCCTGGCGATCAGGGTTTCGCGACGGCCACGCAGATACAGCAGAGTCAGAGGTGTCGGCGCCGATTCCCGTAGAAGATCGCGATAAGATCTTTTGAGAGCGGAGCAAGCGACGACCGTTCCCGGCACAAGACGGCTTGCGATGATCCGCAGCCAAGGCAGTCGATCCTCGTCACGGAGTGGCTCGCCCCGCGCCATCTTGGCGATATTGGAAGCGGGGTGCAGATCGTCACCATCGAGAAATGTCAGGCTCAATTGACCGGCAAGCGCACGCCCGATCGAGCTTTTTCCGCAGCCAGAGACGCCCATGATAACATAGCTGGCCCGCAAAGGATCTCCGGCAGGCGTCATGTCAGCAACGATACAGGCCACAGCACGATCTGCGGGAACGCCGCCACGATGATCAGAACGATGATATTGATCGCGTAGAATGGCATTGCGGCACGCACGAGCACCTGCATCGGTAGCTTGGAAACGTAGGCGGTCGCAAAGAGGCATGTTCCGACCGGGGGTGATGCCAGTCCCACCGCCAGCGACGCGGTCATGAAGATCAGAAAATGCATCGGATCGACGCCAGCCTGGACGGCTGCGGGCATGAGCACAGGAATGAGCATAAGCGCCGCCGCAACGATATCCATCAACATGCCGACGACCAGGAAGATCACGCCCATGAACAGCAGGACCATGAAGCCCGATCCGTCGAACAGTGTCAGCAGGGAGGAAGCCTTTCGGGGCAGCTGATCGATGGTGAAGATATAGGTCGCTGCGCTGGCCACCATCAGGATCAACAGCACCGCCCCCGCCGATCGCCCCGCCTGGATCGAGATCTGAAGAACGTCCCGAAAGCCAATCTCGCGATGGACGAGCCCCGCGACGACAAGCGTGTAAAGGACCGCAAGGCCGGCGGCCTCGGTCGGCGTGACGATGCCAGAGAACATGCCGGTCAGGATGATGACAGGGGCACCGACCGACGGCAGGGCGCGAAGCAAGGCCAGCGCTGAACGACGTGGATCGAACGCCATCTTGGTGCCGTAGCCATGCTTTCGCGAAACGAAGTAATTGTAGAGCGCAAAGGATAGCGCCAGCAGAATACCCGGACCCAATCCACCCGCCAGCGCCCCCCCGACCGACTGCCCTGCCGCAGCAGCCGCAATGATGATCAGGATCGACGGAGGAACCAGCGTGGCGAGCGTCGCTGTGATCAGCGTGAGGGCCGCGGAATACGGCAGCGGATAGCCTCGTGACGTCATCGACCGGATGGTGATCGGCCCGAGACTTGCGATGTCTGCGACCGAGGATCCTGAAATCCCTCCAAAGACGAACGACGAGGCAATGTTCACCTGCCCCAGGCCTCCCTTGAACCGCCCGATCATTGCCTGCGCGGCGTCGAATATTCTTTCGGAAAGGCCCCCACGCTCCATGATCAGGCCGGCCATGATAAATAGCGGCACGGCGATCAGAAGGAAGGAGTTGATCGATGTGGCCATCCGCTGGGTGATCATGCTGATCGGCAGATCGAACCACCACAGCACGGACAATGTGCCAAGTCCCAGGCTGACCGACAACGGCACCCCCAGAACGGCAAGGAAGAAGAACACGGCCAGAAGGGTCAGGCTCATCACGCAGTTTCCTTGTCCAAGTCGGCGGCCAGGTCGTTGTCTGAACCGCTATACCCCTCGATGACCGCACCAAGAATTGCCAGCGCAGAACCGATGACAAGCGGGAGCGTGGCCCACCACATGCCGACCTGCATGATGGGGGACTGTTCCCCGAACCTGATTTGCTGTTTCAGCAGCATCAGACCATGCCACCCGACAGCACCGAACAGAACCGCCGTTGCGGCAACACGCAAGACCCGCATGAACCGCAGCAATGTGCGCGGCGCCGTGTGGGGCACAAGTTCCAGAGCCGGATGGGCCCCAGCGCGGAAAGACGCAGCCAGTCCCATCCAGATCGTCCAGATGAAGAGAAATCGAGACATCTCTTCCGTCCAAGGGACAGACAGCCCAGCCAGTCTCGAACCGACCTGAAGTGTTATCAGCAAGACCATTCCCAGGACGGCCATCAAGATTGCCGCATCAATGATCCGCCATATAAGCCGCTCGATGCGTGCCATCCTTCGCCTCCCACAGGGTGATGTGTCCCCCGCGCAAGGCGGGGGATCCCATTATTTCTACTGCTGAACGAAATCGAGGCTTTTCTGCATGAACTCGGCGCCGATCTGTTCTTCGAACTGGGGATAGATGCCGCGTGCGATTTCCTGAACCCGGGCCAGTTCACCATCGGCGAACTGGTTCACCTGCATGCCCTGTTCCTGCAACTGCGTGATGATGTCCTGTTCAGCCGCGATCTCTTCGCTGTTATGAGCTTCGATCATTTCGTCGGCGGCTTCCTGGACGGCTTCGCGCTGCTCTTCGGGAATCCGTTCCCACGCACCGTTGGACAGCGCCAGCAGGAAGCTGTCAGCGACATGCTGGGTCATGTTCAGCTGCCCCTGCACCTCGGCGAACTTGTTGTTCAGGGGTACCTCGACCGGATTTTCCTGCCCGTCGATCGCGCCAAGCTGCAGTGCGGAATAGACTTCGGAAAAGGCCATCGGCGTCGGGTTCGCCCCCAGCGCCTCGAACAGCGAAACGAAAAGCGCATTGTTAGGCGTGCGCAACGTGACGCCGTCAAAATCCTCGGCCGTGGTGATCGCAGTGTCGCGGGTTGTCACGTTGCGGAACGTGCGCAGGAAGAAGCCCAGCCCTTTTACCCCAAGCCGGTCAAGCGACGCCATCAGTTCATCCCCGGGCTCACCGGCCAGATAGGACTGCAACTGATCGTAATCCGAGAACAGGTAGGGCAGCGAGATTGCGTTCATGCGCGGCTCGAATGATGCATAGACCGAACTGGCCAGGATCAACCCGTCCAGCGAGCCAGCCCCAAGCTGATTGATCGCAGCGTTCTGGTCACCGCCGAACAGGACCCCGTCGGGAAACACCTCTACTGTGACTTCTCCGTCGGTCTTTTCTTCCACAAGTTCGCTAAACCGCGTGGCGGCACGTCCGACCGAGCTACCGATCGGGTCCGGCACGGCGAGACGCAACGAAGTCTGGGCAAGTGCAGCGCCCGGCAGTCCCGACAATGCGGTGCCGATCAGGGCGAGCGTGGCAAGGCTGCGGGTCATCGCCCGGCGTGTCATGATGAATTGCATTTCGTTTCCTCCCTTGGTTATTCGATGGCGCGTGGCGCCGGTTGATTCAGGTCTCAAGTCCGTTTCTGCGCCGCATTTCGATGAGCAGTGCCGAATGGTCCAAATCTCCGCCGCCATGGGCGATGAGATCGCTGAACAGCTGGTCCGCGAGGTTCAGCATCGGCAGTTCCAAGCCAAGGCCGTGGGCGACGTCGCGGGCGGCACTTGTATCCTTCAGTTGATACCTCGCCGGCCCGCCCGGCTGAAAATCGCGCGAGATCATCCTCTGACCGTGCAGTTCCAGGATCCGCGAGGCCGCGAAGCCGCCCATCAGGGCATCGCGGACGCGGGCGGGATCGGCGCCGCCGGCCTCGGCCAGCAGGATCGCCTCGGCGACGGTTGCGATGGTGGACGCGACCGTGATCTGGTTGATCAGCTTCGTCAGTGCGCCTGTGCCCGCCGGGCCGATATGGACAACCCGGCCCATCGGCGACAGCAGCGGCCGCGCGGCCTGAACATCGGTCGTTGCGCCGCCCGCCATGATCGACAATGATCCGGCCTTGGCAGCAGGTGTTCCCCCAGACACAGGCGCGTCGATCCAGCGCAGGCCCATCTGTTTTGCCTGCTCGGCCAGCTCCAGTGCTTCGGGGTGGCTGATCGAGGACATGACGATCAGCAGCGCACCGGAGGCCAGGCGGGCGGCCACTCCATCGTCAAGCAGGACCTGACGACATGCCGGTCCATCGGACAGCATGACGATACAAACCGAAGCATCTTCGGCGGCCTCGACTGCGCTGTCGGTGACCTCGACGCCATGGCCGATTGCATCAGCCTTGGATCGGCTGCGGTTCCAGGCCCGGATCTGGACACCCGATATGGCAAGGTTGCGGCACATCGGGGCTCCCATCAGGCCCGTGCCCAGGAATGCAACGGTTTCGGTCATGGCGACACGCGCTCGAAGAACTGGACCGGACCTTCCTGGCAAAGGTGCAAAGCCCGGCGAAACGCGTCCAGATGCGGGGTTTGCAGATGCAGATCGAAGGCCGCGCGATCGGTATAAACCTCATAGAAGATCACACGAGCAGGCTGCGAGGTCCGGTCGACCGAAATATCGAATTGCAGACATCCCTCTTCGGTGGCCAGTGACGCAGATGCGTCGTCGCGTGCGGCCGACAGGAATGCATCCAGGTTCGCCTCGTCCACCTGAAAGCTTGGCAGGACAACAAAGCTCATGCCGCGCGTTCCTGACCCGGCGCCATTTTTTCCGTCTGCTCTTGCCTTACGGCGACAACATCCAGGTCATCGACCAGATCGACGTCATCGAAGGTCACGATCTGATCGCGCGGCACATCCCGCTTCAGCCTGACCTTGTGCGCCAGGCCGATCGGCAAGGCATTGATCCGCGTGGACAGAGTCGCGGGTACAGCCTTCGCCCAGGTGGCAAAGCCGCCCTCGCCATCCAGCCAGTCACCCGCCTTCAGGTCGCTCTTGGCGGTCGCGACTGCGTCACCACGGAACTCGACCGCGGTGCCGGTCGGTTCACCGCGCAAGCATGCCGACAGGACCGAGACCGAAGTCTCAAGTCCGATCAAGTGGAACGGCCGCCACATCGAGGCATACCAGCCGGAATCGTCCGTGAGCAGGCCATACTGGTCAAAGCACTGCCGCGTGTATTCGTCGGGTGCGCGGAAGGTCACGAACATGCCATACTGGATATTGTTCATCACCACGCGGCCATCCGGCTCGCGGCTGGCCGCGATGTCGGTCAGACCCGCACGGGGCAACCGGCCGCCATCGGCCTCGGGCTTGAACACCTGCGCCAGATCCTGAAGCCCCGACGGATAGAAGGCCAGACCGTCATCGGGGCAGTCGAGCCCGGTTCCGTTGGCGACTGCCGCCATTTCAATGGCGGCCTTGGTGCCGTCCGTGAAAGAATTATACATCTTGGGATTGAAATCGCCCTTGGCGACAAACTCATCGGACCAGCCGAAGAAGCCCCAGACCGTGTCGGGCGTCGAATAGCGGTATGGCGGGCGGAAGTTCATGCCCTTGCCAGCCGAGACCAGCTCGAACCCCGACGACCTGACCCAGTCCACCAATTCGCAGCAGAACGCGGGTTGGTCGCCATAGGCCATCGAATAGACAACGCCTTTGTCCCGCGCTCTTTGCGCCAGAAGCGGCCCGCACATGACATCGGCTTCAACATTCACCATCACGATGTGCTTCGCGGCATCGATTGCCATCACCGCGTGGCGGACCCCGGCCAGCGGGTGCCCAGTCGCCTCGATGATGCAATCGATCCCGTCGAATGCGCACAAGGCAGCGGCGTCATCAGTGACGAATGTGCGGCCGCTGTCCATGGCGTCGCCAAACGACGTCGCAGCATATTGTGCCTCATCCCAGCCGGTCCGCGCCAGCGAGGCGCGCACCTTGGCGACATCCAGGTCAGCGACCGCGACGACGTGATATCCGGGGATCTTGCGCGCCTGCGCCAGAACCATCGAGCCGAACTTGCCGGCGCCAATCAAACCCACACGGATCGGTCGTCCGGCGGCATTTCGGGCGGCAAGCATGGATGACAGTGACATCTAATTCTTTCCTTGGCTGGCGGCGCCGTAGCGCGAATACCGGTGCAAGGGAGAGAGCTCAGGCAACCTCGGAGGCAACTGCCAAGGGCAGTCGCGATAAATTCTCCGATGATCGATGGTCTCCCCCCGTCGATTGCACCAAGTATTACCCGACGCACATCGCAAAGAAAAATTACTCTTTCTTTTTTTCAGTTTAGAAAATCTATGCTATTGATGGGACTTTCCGCAGCCCAACTTTGCGCCTCTTCGCGAAGCCACTCGATCAACCGCATAAGGCGTTGCCGCCTCAAGTTCGACCTGGGGCAGACCAGCCATTGGGTCGCAACCTGCAACAGCGGGGTGCGTCCGACTGGCACGACCAGTCGCCCGGATCGCAACTCGGCCTCGATCATCAACTCGCTCTCTAGCGCGACGCCATACCCCAGAACAGCCGCATCGATCGCCATGTGGGATCGGTCAAATGACAGACGGGCATCCGGTGTGGGATCAAGTCCCTGGGCTTCGATCCGGGAACTCCATTGTATCTGTGCCTTGGCCGAGCGGATCCGGGGTAGTTCCAGAACCTGTTGCGGAGAAAGGGAGCCCGCAGCGGCCACCATCGGAGCGCAGACAGGAACAAAACGCTCGGGCGTCAGAGGCTCCGTGTAAAGCCCTGGCCACCCCCCCAGCCCGTGCCGGATCTCCAGGTCGACATTATCACGGGTGAAATCGACCGGTTCATTGCTGCCATCGATCCGCAGCTTGGCATCGGGCACGCGCTCCATGAAGCGGCCAAGCCGCGGCAGCAGCCATTTGGACGACACGGTCGGCGTGGCGCGGATGACCAAGGTCGTATGATGCTGCTTGCCCCGCATCATGTCGGTCGCCCGGATCACGCCATCGACCTTGTCGGAGATCAACTCGAAATAGCGCTCGCCCGTTTCAGTCAGGGAAATGCTGCGGCCCTTGCGCGTGATGAGTGCCGCTCCGATCTGTTCTTCAAGAGCCTTGATCTGCTGACTGACGGCCGAGGGCGTCACGTTCAGTTCCGCAGCCGCCTGCGCGATCGAATTCAGACGGGCTACGTAATGAAAGACGACTATAGCGCGGAAAGGTGGCACCACATCAACTCCGCCTTTGTTGGGGACCCTTCAATCACATGCCGAGCCATGAAAGTCGACTCGACCCGAACTCGTATCGCCTCTTCGATCAACGCTGCAGGCGAAGACACGATGAAAACAAGGCGGAGTGGCGGCAGAAGTAGTAGGATCCGGATATGCCGCCTGTCTAGTTGCTACCCGGATGCCTCGCAGAAGTGGCGTTTTTCTGTTTCATTTCATCACCGTCTGCATGGGCGTGCTCTGACAAGTTATCATCCTCAATCTCGAGCAAAGGCCCTCGCGCGATCAGCCATAGTCCGCCCGCCAGGAGGGTCGGTCCAATCAAAAGGTAAATGGCGACGAGCCAGGATAGTGCCCATCCATCCGCCTCGAACCGATAGAGACCTGCTGCGATAAAGACGACTCCCATTGCCAGCATAAGCCGGTGGTTCGCCTTCCACCTTTCGATGCGGATCTGACGAATGTCGGGCACAAGTTTAGTCATGTTTCATTACCTTCTGTTTCTTGGCACATTCATCTTGAACCGATACCGAGGCCTTGTCTTGCGGGAAGAAGACCAACTGCTGCCTTCCCAGCGACTTTGAACCGTCACTGGAACCGGCGACTCGGAGAATTGATCCCTAGCTGGTTCTGGACGATAACACCTGGAACAAATCAACCGGCTGGCGAACCAACGCCAGGCAGAGGACGGCAGATGACGATCGAAAAGACGCTCTTTGCGGCGGCGGACAAGATGCGCGGGTCCATGGATCCGGGCGAATACAAGCATGTGGCCCTCGGCCTGCTGTTCCTCCGCTACATCGGCACCGCCTTTCAGAGGAAATATGACGAACTGCTCCCCGAGGGCGGGGAGGTCGCCGAGGACGTCGACGAATACCTCGCCGACGGCATCTTCTGGGTGCCCGAGGCGGCGCGCTGGAGCATTCTGGCCGCGAACGCAAAGGACAAGGGCATCGGGGTCAAGGTCGACAACGCCATGCGCGCGATCGAGGCCGACAACGAGCAACTCAAGGGTGCGCTCCCTAAGGTCTTCGGGCGCGAGTCGCTGGACCCGGCCATCGTGACCGGCCTGATCGACCTCTTCTCGAACATCGAGTTCGACGGCACGCCGCGGGACTTCGACCTGATCGGTCGCATCTACGAGTATTTCATCTCCGAGTTCGCCAGCAACGAGGGCAAGCGCGGCGGCGACTTCCACACTCCGAAGCCGGTCGTCGAGCTCATGGTCCAGATGATCGAGCCCGCGCGCGGCCGCTTGTATGAGCCGTGCCACGGGTCGGGCTCCTTCATGGTTCAGTCCGAGAATTTCCTCAATGCGCACAAGTATCGCCGGGCCGACCTCGCCATCTACGGGCAGGAGCGGAACCATACCACCTACGGCCTCGCCCGGATGAACCTCGCCATTCGTGGGATCGTGGCGAACCTGCAGTGGAACGCCGAGGGCACGCTCCTTCGGGACGCCTTCCCGGACGAGAAGTTCGACTATGTCATGGCCAATCCGCCGTTCAACATCTCGGACTGGTCCGGCGACATCCTGGCAGAGGACCGGCGCTGGAAATTCGGAACGCCCCCGGTAGGCAATGCCAACTTCGCCTGGATGCAGCACATCTACGACAAGCTGGGCAGCACCGGGATCGCTGGCGTGGTCATGGCCAACGGTTCCATGTCGTCCATGTCGAGCGGAGAGGGTGACATCCGCCGCGCCATGGTCGAGGCCGAGGCAGTGGACGCCATGATTGCCCTGCCGGGGCAGCTCTTCTACGGCACCCAGATCCCGGCCTGCATCTGGATCCTGGCGAAGGACAAGTCGAACGGCGTGGCCAAGGATGCCAAGCTGCGCGACCGGCGCGGTGAGGTGTTGTTCATCGACACCCGCAAGATGGGCGCGCTGGTGCCGGGATCGCGCAAGCAGAAGGAGCGTCGCGGGAGGAAATCACGCGGATCGCCACCGCCTACCACGCCTGGCGTGGAGAGCCGGACGCGGGCGCCTATGCCGACGAGCCGGGCTTCTGCAAGGCGGCCTCCATGGAAGAGGTCGCAAAGCATAACTACGTCCTGACCCCGGGGCGCTACGTTGGCGCTGGCGCAGCCGAGGAGGACGGCGAGCCCTTCGAGGAGAAATTCGACCGCCTGACGGCGGAGCTCAGGGCGCAGTTCGTCGAGGAGCGGCGGCTGGAGAAAGAAATCGAAGCCCGGCTGGAGGCCCTGGAATGATTGAAGAACGGCACCAGACCACGATCGGTGACGTTCTTAAGGAGTTCGGCGGTGAGGTGAAAACCGGGCCGTTCGGCACCGCACTGAAGGCTTCCGAATATTCGGCCTCCGGCGTTCCAGTTATTTCAGTCGGTGAGATCGGGCATGGCATGATTCACCTCCACGATCGGACGCCGTTTGTAGATGAAGCTGTTACGAACCGGATCCCGGAATATGTGCTGCGGGAGGGCGATATTGTATTCGCCCGCAAAGGCAGTGTTGATCGAACCGCTCTTATCGGCAAACGGGAAGCCGGCTGGTTCCTTGGTTCCGACGGCATCCGCCTGAGGCTCCCCAGCACGGTATCCCGAGCTTGGCCCGCGCACTGGAAACGGACCCGGCCTATCTGATGCGCTTGGCACTCGAGCAGGCTGTCGGAAAGACGGCCTCGGTTGCCGTGCTCGAGACCTTCGGGACGACGACGACCGTGAACGAGCGCGCCTGGCTGGATGAAATCCGCGACGCATCCGGCAACACCGATCCAAAATTGACGGCCCGCTCACGGATTGCGCTGCGTGCGATCTTCGGCCGGTGACGACTGGCGAACCTATCGGCTCGCCTCCCTCCAACAGGGGGCGTGCCGGTCAGACCGCTCACTGCAAGGTCCGGATCAAATTCGACTGCGTCACCTTGGTCGAAGCGAGAGCACGCGCAGATCCTGCGCACCTCGAATGGTGGTCTCCGAGATCAGCCTGAAGATGGGATCCCTGGAGCTTCGCCCATTCCCCATCGGCACCGAAGGATTTGTAGGATCGGGCGTCCCGAAAAAAGTGCTCTTACCCATGAGACGATCTACCTGACCGCCACTAAAATTGTAGTATGATGAAAGATGCGGTTCCAACACAGATCAACAAGGAGCGCCTGAAGTGCGCCCACCGCAAAGTTGCGGCGATGGTTGCTGTGGATTCGGCATTTGTGCCCATCTTTCTGCGCTTGGAGCAAGAAATCGCAGCCATGGAGGCGCGTGACGATGTGATCGAGCGCGCCCGTCGCGTTGTCGCCGATCAGAAGGCTACTGCCTGAACCACGCGCTGAAGATGCTCGAGGCTTGCCCCCTTGCCATATCGTTCGCGGTCGAGCCGATGTCCGAACAGGTCACGTCTGATCCGGTCATCGACACCTGCGGCGAGCATACGGTCTTCGAACGAGCGCCGGAGACCGTAAAGACTGTGATCCTTGGTTTCGAGAAGTCCATTCGCCCGCAGGAACTTGTTGACGGTTGCCGATAGACCCGGCTTGTCGCGGTATCGGGGAAACCCAGATGGATGCTGCCGCATGGCGTTCAGGCTCACACCGCTGAGGGGTATGACACGCTTCGCGTAGGCACTTTTGAGTTGCCTGCCCTCTGCGGCGATGGAGATATGCGGAACGCCTGCGTCCAGGAAGATATGTCCCGGCCCGAGGTTCGCGATCTCACTCGGTCGAGCACCTGTATTTATCATGGCCAGAAGAACAGCCTTGGCCTCGTCGTTTAGGCTATCCAGCGCACCGTCGGCCAGAAGCTTCTCCTTGATCCAACTATCCGAGAAAGAGGGACGTTGACGCGCCTCACCTTCCCGAAAGCTCAGTCCATCGAAAGTCAGGGTGAGGGGAAGTCGCTTCATGCGGACCACGGTCTTCAGGATATCGCCGAGATGGATCAGATCCTTGTTCGCTGAATTTGCACCGACCTCGCCTGCCTCGATCCGGTCCATCCACCAACTCCGGAAATCCAGCATGTCGTCCGGGGTGATATCAGCGAGAAACTTGTCGCCGACCACGTCGATGAAGTTCTTCACGGCCTTGATACGCGGGTTCCGCCAGCGCCTGCGTTGATCCTGGGATTTTCCGAGCGCACTTCCACGTGCGAGATCCCAATAAATCTCGAGTGCCCTGGATATCGAAATGCCCGGTTCATTGACGGCACCAAGCAGCGCGGCGGACTCGCGCAGATCTGGGGTTCTCGTGCGATGATCTTCGCTCACCGACTCAATCCGTCGCAGCAGCTCATCCAGCGGCAGTTCCGAGACCTTATCCATCGGCGCATATCGGAACCCGCGCATTTCAGCCAGTTCCTGGGCCGCCGAGAAGCGTCGCTCGGCATCGGCCGAGTCGCCCGCCAATTTCGCCTCCCAGCCTTCGATCATTGCGTCCCACACCGGTCCCGCCTTGCTTTCGGCCAGAGCGCGACTGTCGGTATTGAGGGCAACCCAGACGAGCTTACGCGACTCTACGCTCGCATAGCGTAGGGGCACCCGCCTCATCAGGGACAGCTTTCCCTTCTTTCCACGAGCAACAATGGTCAACCTCACCCCCTAGCAAACGAGGCCTGTATAGCGATTTGTATAGCAAGAAGTATAGCTAATACCACGACCTGGAACCAAGAATGAGGGCAAGTCCTAACCATTTCAGGTTCTTGGCAGCATCATTTATTGGGAATATGGCGGAGACGAAGGGATTCGAACCCTCGAGGCCCTTTCGGGCCTGCACCCTTAGCAGGGGTGTGCCTTCGACCACTCGGCCACGTCTCCGCCGCCTCGTATATTGGGCGCGTTTGGCGGAGACAAGACCCTTCTGCCCCGAACTTGCAAGCAAGGGTATTTGATATGTGCGCTGCTCGGCAATACTCCGCATTCTAGAAGGCATACGGACGTGAAATTTTCTCGGCAGGACCGGCGAGGCGATTCAGTTGAGGAAGCGCCGTTTCATCGAGGCCCAGATCATGGGGGCGTCGCGCCGGGTGGTGGGCTGGTCGCGTCCGAGCCTCGCCTGAGGCATGGAAGCAGCAGCGAAGCATTCTACAGTGTGCGCGGCAGAGTCAGGTGGCATGGATGCATCCATCTTCAGCCAGATTAGGGTGCCGTTTGAAAACCGGCAGCTGGCGCGAAGGCATTTGGAACGGCATGCAAACTGGACCGGCATTTTGGAGAGATGGCGGGCATCCCGTCTGCCATCTGCAGACCGGCTTGGATCAAGCGGGCGTAGAACATCGATGAATGTATCCGAGCCGCCGCCCGGGTCCGGCGCCGCGCGGTGCTGGCGCATAAGAATTCGGACGTTCTGCGCCGCCTCGCGAAACATGATCTGTCGCCGCCCGTCCCGCGCGTGGTGAGAATCTCAATCGACGCAGACGATTCTGCCCAGCTGGGCAGGGGGCAGAAGCTGCGCGTGGGACCGTCCGCTACTCTGCAACCCTGTTCCAGCACCAGCAGCCGTTTGCAGGACATCACCGCGTGATTCAGGTCAGGCAGCGCGACGATGCTGGTATGCGCAAGGGTCGAGACCACGCGCAGCAGTTCCAAATGATGCTGAACGTCCAGATCGTTCGTCGCCTCGTCCAGAAAAAGCTCGCGCGGCTCTTGCGCCAAGGCGCGGGCGATCTGGACGAGGCGACGCTCACCTCCGGACGGTCTTTGCCGGCTGGCGCGGTGAAATCAAGTCATGTCAAACTGATCCATCATGCGATCCGTGACAGTCATGACGGCGGCCGAACATCCGGCCAGCGGCGCGCGCTGGCGATGCAGATGGGCAGCGTTGGCTGGGTCATGTCGCTGCGCGACACGATGTCGGCCAGCTTCCTGAGGACCGTGCCGACGACCGCCGAAGCTGCCTGACCGACATGACATCACGTCCCGCCCCTGCCGCGCATTTTCCGAGGAGACGACGATACGGGCGCGTTGAACAACCGCGCGGCTGCGACCCCGCCAGGATGGTCCGACCCGCCGCGCCCGCTGTCCGACAAGAGTGGATGTTACCGCTTGATGGCTGGAATCCGGCTGATCGACGGGTCGGTCGTCAGGACTTCGATCATGGTCTCGGCCCGGTCCAGATCCCACCGATTCCGGTCCAGCGACGCCGCGACGAGATGGGTAGGATCGGCGGCGATGGCGGCAGGATTAGGTTGTCAATCGCCAGCGGCAGAGAGATACCTTGGGCAAGCGGGCTGCAAAGAGGTACAATGGCTGACGCGATAAACTTGGCCGCGAGGCTCGCTACTTTCGATGAGAAGTGGTCTCCACGCACCATTGCATCGTTCAACGGTCACGACGTGATGGTCGTGAAGGTAGAGGGGCGATTCACCTGGCACTCTCATGCTGACACGGATGATTTCTTCCTCGTCATTTCGGGCGAAATCGACATCCAGCTCAGGGACGACACGGTAACCTTGAAAGCAGGAGAGATCTTTGTCGTTCCCAGAGGCGTTGAGCATTGTCCATTTGCCCGAACAGAAGCGCACCTGATGCTTATTGAGCCGACTGGCACGCCCAACACCGGGAACGCCGATACGGCCGCAGATCGCAAAGTCATCTGAGACTTCGGGGCTTTGGGCTCGAAACGGTCATTGCGTTCCGAGCCTTGGCCTCATCTACCTGTGCTATTCACTGCAAAGGGCCGACTTGCAGCCACTCGCCGCAGGTCAAATCTTTTGTCAGATCAGCAGCACCTGCGTGCCGACATTCGACAACCCGAACAGTTCCTGGATATGTTCGTTATACAGACCGATGCAGCCGTTCGACGATTTCCGGCCGATCTTGCGCGTGTCGTGCGTGCCGTGGATGCGGTAATACTGCCAGGACAGGTACAACGCATGAGTGCCAAGCGGGTTGTCCGGGCCCGGCGGCACGAAGTCCGGCCATTCGGGATTGCGTTCCTTCATCTCGGGTGTGGGTGCCCAGGACGGGCCCTCGACCTTGCGGATCACCTCGGTCCGGCCGGTGCGGGTCAGGTCCTGGCTGACCGGGATCGATGACGGATAAACGCGATAGACGCTTTCGTCCTCGGACCAGAAATGCACCGCGCGCGAGGTGATGTCGCACAGGATCGCGCCATTGGTCAGATGTTCGAAATAGGGCCGCCAGTCCTGTGCGTGGAAACTGGAAATATTGTGGCGCTGGTTGGTCTGGGCGTCGTACTGCACCGCCCCCGCATCCGGCGTGGCGCCAGTGGTCGCGCCGACGATCGGCTGGCCTGTATAGGGGTCGAACTGCTGCGCGACGGACGGCAACGCCAGGCCGGCGGCGCCAAGCGCTGCGGCCGAACCCAAAAAGGCCCGGCGGTTGAGGGCAGATGATCTGCGCATCGGCATATGTCCTTCGTTCGGATGGCCGTTCTTGCGGACGGCCTTGACTGCTCCGCCTCATGCGGATGGCGAAATATATACGCGTTTCACGGGTTTCGGGCAAATCACAAACCGCTGTCAGAGGCGGCGCTGCAACACCTTTGGCCGCTCACGGATTCTTGCGTTTGAAGCGGCGCGCGGCATTGGATAGACCTGCGCCTGACGCCTTTGAGGGATGCCGATAATGTTGAAATTCAAGTTGCTTGCGGTGATGTCGCTGATCGCGCTGGCTGCCTGCCAGCCGCGCACCGCGCCGCAACTGGGCACTGACGGACAGCCGCTGCCGGTCGCCTATCGCATCGATCAGCGCGAGGCTGCGGAAATTCCCGGCCGTGTGTTGCAGCAAATCAACATGCTGCGCGCCAATACGGGTGCGGCGCCCCTGACTCTGAATCCGCAACTCAGCGCCGCTGCGCTGGCACATTCGCGCGACATGGCGGCGCAGAACCGGGCCTGGCATTGGGGCTCTGATGGTTCATCGCCGCTGGACCGAGTTCGCGCGCAGGGCTATTTCGGCCATGTGGTTGGCGAGAATATCTCGGAAACCTATGAAAACGACATCCAGACGCTGAACGCCTGGATGGCCGAACGTGACACCCGCGATGTGATCATGGACCCCGCCGCGACCAATCTGGGCATTGCCTGGTATCAGGAGCCCTCGGGCAAGGTGTGGTGGACTCTGCTGACCGGGGCGTGATGGCAGCCTGTCCGGGCCGCGATCTTCGCGGCCGACGGACGGCAGCATCCTAGTCGCGCGCGCCGTTCAGAAACGCGATGATCGCCTTGGCGATGCGGTCATGGGCCTGTTGCCGGGCCTCGGGCGATGCGCCGCACAGCGCCGGGTCGCCCCCGTCTTCCAGCAGGATCCGCGCGCCCTTGGCGGTGCAGACCGGAAACGCATCGAAGGGGCCGGCTTGGGGCAGTTCCTGAATGCCGCTGCCTGCGATGGAATTCTGTTCGTCCGACAGGATCAGCAGGGCGGGCACCGCGTCGGACGCCGCGTCGCCGGCGAAGGCTGACGCGTATTCCGGGTCCAGCGCAACAGCCGCGCCGATCCGCAAATCGCGCCGAGATCGGTCAAGCCTGTCCCTGTCCACCTGTTCGGGGGCGACATCATGTGCCGCGAACCATGCGCAGTCGGGGCCGCCTGCGTCGTCGCCGGAACAACTGCCTAGATATCCGTCTGGGTCAAGCCTGCGCCCCGCGACGGACAGGGCCGCCGTGCCGCCAAGGGCAAAGCCCGCGACCGCGATCCTGTCCTGGTCCACATGATCCGACCAGACCGGATCGCCAAGAACCAGATCCAGAGCATCGCGGATATCGTCGGGACGGCGCCAGATTTCATCGACGGCCTGCCGCGGGTTCTGGGGGCGGAGGCCGTTCACCTCGACCACCAGAAACCCCGCTTGTGCCAGGGCCGCAGCAAGCCATGCGCCGGAATTTGCGGCGGATCGCAGACCGCCATGGGACAGCATGACCAGCGGTAACCGGCCTGAGGGGACCGGCGCATCCTCGGCAGCGGGGGCGCCCTCGAACACCGCGTTTGCGCCGACCGTGATCGACGCGTCGGCTTCGGCGGGGTACCAGATCGACAGGGCAAGCGGCCGTTCGGCGTTATCGATAACCTGCATCACACCCGGCGCGGATCGGGCCATGCCGTGCGCCGCCAGCATGAACAGAAGCGGAAGCACAGCAAGCTTCATTCCGGGGCTCTGCCATGATCGGCGGGATCGGTCATCACGTGTCTTGTCCTTGGCGCTGAGGATCCGGCTGCCCGATGGCCCGCAGGCAGCCGACATGCGGTCAGGGATAGATGACGATCGGCACGCCGGGGCGCAGCATGGCGTAGACATCCTCGATTTCTTCGTCCTTGACCGCGATGCATCCCGCCGTCCAGTCGCGCTTCTTGGGTGCCAGCGCGTTGCCCTCGGGGCCCCAGCCATGGATGAAGATGTCTCCACCGGGCTTCTGACCCAGCGCTTCGGCGAAGGCGGTATCGCGCTCGTTCGGATAAGACACACCCACCGACAGGTGATAGGCGCTGCGCGGATTGAAGCGATCGATGAAATAGACGCCCTCGGGGGTCTTGCCGTCACCCTCGAACTGCTTGGTGCCGATCGGTGCGTTGCCCAGCCCGATGTCATAGGATTTCAGCACGGTCTGGTTGTTCAGCAGATACATCCGCCGCTTGCCCTTGTTGACGACGACCTGCGTCACCGGGGGGCCATTATAGGTCTTGAACTTTGATTTCGTGGAACCACACGCCGCCAACATGGCCAGCAGCGAAATGGTGACGCTCCGTCGGGTTGCTCGATACATCACTGCCTCGGATGGTATGTCTTGTTTTTATGCGCCTTGATTAGCACGAAACCCGTAAACGGGCTAGCGGCGCCGGATCTGCGCGACGATCTCGACATGCGGTGAAAAGCGGAACTGATCCACTACCCACAGCCGCGCCAGATGCAGCCCGCCCTCGGCCAATATCCGCGCATCCCTTGCAAAATTCACCGGATCGCATGCGACGAAGGCGATTGTGTCGATCCCCGAGGCTGCGATCTGGCGGCATTGCGCCTCGGCGCCCGCGCGGGGCGGGTCGATCACGATTGCGTCAAATCGGGCAATTTCGTCGGCCAGCAAGGGGTTGCGGGCAAGATCGCGAATCTCGGTGGTGACGCGGTGCAGCCCCTGCGCGTTGCGCCATCCGGCATCCAGCGCGGCCAGCGGCGCGCCCAGCCCCTCGACCGCGTGGACCGGGGCGATCTGTGCCAGCGGCAGGCTGAAGGTGCCGCAGCCGGCGAACAGGTCGGCGATCATCGATGCACCCGACGTGATCTCGCGCACGGCGGCCAGCAGCGCCGCCTCGCCTTCGGCTGTGGCCTGCAGGAACGCCCCCGGCGGCGGCACGACCCGCGCCCGCCCCATCGGCAGGGCCGGCGCACGGCGGGTGATCGGCTGGCCGTCCCAGTCCAGCCGCGCCAGATCGCCCTGATCGCACAGCGCGGCCAGCGACTGGAACAGTTCCGTATCCAGCGCCTTGCCGCCCCGCGCGGCAACGTCCAGCCCGGCCGGGCCGTGGATCACCGTCAGCGTCATTTCGGCCGATCGCGATGCGCCCGCGGCAACGATCCGGCGCAGCAACGGCAGCGCCTCGACGATCCGGGGATGCAGAACATGGCAATCGACAAGATCCACGATCACATCCGAGGCGCGGGCGTGAAACCCGACCAGCGCGCCCTTTTTCGTCCGCCGCCCCGACAGCACCGCCCGCCGCCGCGACCGCAGCGGCGATACATGGACCCCCGCGACCGGCGTATCCAGCCCCTGCGCGGCCAATGCCGTCTCGACCACCTGTCGCTTCCACGCGGTGGTAAAATCGTCGGTGGCATGCATCAGAGAACACCCCCCGCAGGCGCGGTAATGCCCGCAGACCGGCTTGATCCGGTCGGCCGAGGGGGTGAGGATGCGCGGCGCGGCGATCCGACCCTCCGCGGCCTCGCCCTCGATCACCTCGCCGGGCAGGGTCAGCGGGGCCAGCGCCCGGCCCTGATCGCCCACCGCGACACCGTCACCGCGCCGCCCCAGCCGTTCGATCTGCCAGATGCTCACTCGGCGGCCTCTTCGGTGCCCAGAAACCCGCCCGACTGACGGTCCCAATAACGGGCATACAGCCCGGCCTGTGCCAGCAACTGGGCATGCGTGCCCTGTTCGACGATCCGCCCGGCATCCATCACGATGATCCGGTCCAGCTCGGCGATGGTGGACAGCCGGTGGGCGATGGCCAGCACCGTCTTGCCGCGCATCGCCCGGACCAGCGCGTCCTGCACCTGCGCCTCGACCTCGCTGTCCAGCGCGCTTGTCGCCTCGTCCAGGACCAGGATCGGTGCGTCCTTGACGAAGGCGCGGGCCAGCGCGATCCGCTGCCGCTGCCCGCCCGACAGCTTGACGCCCCGCTCGCCCAGATGCGCGTCATATCCCGTGCGTCCGGCGTGATCCTGAAGCCCCAGGATGAACTCGTGCGCCTCGGCGGCCCGCGCCGCCGCCTCGATCTCGGCATCCGAGGCGTCGGGCCGTCCATACAGCAGATTGTCGCGTGCGGATCGATTGAACATCGCGGTTTCCTGCGTGACCATTCCGATCTGACGGCGCAGGCTTTCCTGCGTGATCCGCCGCAGATCCTGTCCGTCGATCCGGATCGCGCCGCGTTCCACATCGTAAAGCCGCAGCAACAGGGCAACCAGCGTCGATTTCCCGGCACCGGACGCACCGACAATCCCGACCTTCTCGCCCGGCGCGATGTCCAGCGTCAGGTCGCGCAGCCCGCCCGCATCGCGCCCATATGCGAAATCGACGTGATCGAACCCGATCCGGCCCTGCACGCGGTCCAGCGTCACGGCGTCCGGCGCATCGGTCAGCGCATGCGGCGGCGACAGCGTCTTCATGCCGTCCTCGACCTCGCCGATGCTGCCCCATACCCCCATCAGCGCCATGCTGACCCAGCCGGTCATCTGGCTCAGCCGCATTGCGATCGCGCCCGAGGCCGCGATGTCGCCGGGCGTCGCCAGACCCTGCCGCCACAGGATGATCGACCCGCCGACAAGGATCACCGGCAGCACCCCCGCCACGATCATCAGCGACAGCCGGAACCAGGTGGACACGATGCCGAAATCCAGTGCCCGTTCGCGGAACCCCGCCATCGCGCCAAGGGCCGCGCGATCCTCGTGCTCGGCATGGGCGAACAGCTTGACGGTCTTGATATTGGTGATCGTGTCCACGACCTGTCCGGTCACCATCGCGCGGGCCGAGGCGCGGGCGCCAGACCGTTGCCGGATGCGCGGCAGAAAGAACCGGATCAGTGCAAAATAGGCCAGAAGCCACAGGATCAGTGCGACGCCCCCCCACCCATCGACCGACAGCAGGAACACCGCCGAGCCGATCACCGAGGCCAGTGCGAAGGCCACCACATTCACCATCTCGCTGGCCACGTCGGTCACGGCACGGGCGGTCTGCATCTGTTTCTGCGCCAGCCGTCCGGCGAAATCATTGTCGAAGAACGTCACCGCGTGGCCCATCGTCCAGCGATGCAGGCGCGACAGCACCAGTGGCAGGATATTGGGGCCGATGATGACGCTGGAACTGGCCGTGGACAGGCCGAAGATCGCCGGGCGCAGGATCAGGAAGAACGCGATGAACAGCGCGATCAACAGCCAGTTCTGCGACCAGAATCCCGCGGTAGCGGTGCCGCTGACCGCATCGACGACGCGCCCCAGAAGCATCGCGGCGATCACGTCCGCCGCACCGCCCATGGCCGAGGCGACGGCAGCCACGCCAAGGCCGCGCCACGCGCCCGACAGGCACCAGCGAAAGAACGCCAGCAGCGTGTCGGGCGGCGGCCCGTCAGCGGGGCGAAAGGCATCGACCATGCGCCCGAAACGCTGATGCAGGCTCATGTCGCGTCCTTTCCGGCCAGAATCGCGGCGTCGATCAGGGCCGGGGCAGGGACCGCAAAGTCGCCTGCGATCCACATGGCCTCGGCGGCCTGCAGGCCACGCCCGACCTCGGCGCCCTGAAGGCGCGGCATCAGGTCGCGCGCGCCGATGGGCAGCGTGGCGCCCGCCGCATGATGCAGCCTTTCGGTCCAGCCATCGGGCAGGACCTGCCCCGACGCGGCGCGGATCAGCGCATGGTCGGTCGCCACCTCGGCACCCAGCCGATAGCCCGCCTCGTCCAGCGACCATCCGGCCTGCAGCGCGTCGGCCAGCACCTGCTGTGTCCGGGCGTCGTTGCGCGACAGCCGCAGCGCGTCGCCGACCTGCGGCACCCGCAGGCAGGCCAGCCGGCGCTGCCACGACGGGGGGGGCGCGGGATCGGTTGCCGCCTCGGCCTCGATCAACGCGGGCAGGGTGTCGGCCTTCGCGTCGGGCAGGATCTGCGCCAGAACGCCGGTGCTGTCCATCAGCGCGACCGCAGGCGCGGGATCGGGCGCGGCCAGCAGCTTCCTGATCTCGGCTCCGATCCGTTCGCGCGCGATCTGCGCCAGCCCATCCTTCAGCGTCGCGCAGGCGGCGACGGCATCGGGATCGGCCTCGCGCCCATACCACGCCAGAAAGCGGAAGAAGCGCAGGATGCGCAGATAATCCTCGCGGATGCGCGCCTGCGGATCGCCCACGAAACGCAGCCGTCCCGCAGCCAGATCGGGCAGCCCGCCGACCGGGTCGATCACCGTGCCCTCGCGGTCGGCATAAAGCGCGTTCATGGTGAAGTCGCGGCGCCGCGCATCCTCGGCCAGATCGTCCGAGAAGGCGACCACCGCGCGCCGTCCGTCGGTTTCCACGTCGCGCCGGAACGTCGTGACTTCAAAGCCCCGATGGTCGGCTACAACGGTGATCGTGCCGTGGTCGATCCCGGTCGGCACGGGCTTCAGCCCGGCATCGCGCGCCAGTTGCGCCACCGTCTCGGGGCGTGCGTCGGTGGCGATGTCGATGTCGTCCACCGCGCGCCCGATCAGCGCGTTGCGCACCGCGCCGCCGACCAGAAACCCGCGATGGCCGCCAGCCTCGATGGCGTCCAGAACCGCGCCAAGGCCCGGATCGCGCAACAGATCCGCGGGCAGCCGGGTCATCGGTTCAGCCTGCGCGCAAGGCCCAGCATGATCCGCGCGGTCGCGCCCCACAGGTAATAGGGCCCCCAGGGGGCGACGTGATAGCTGCGCCAGCCCCCGCGCCAGCGACGCCGTTCGACGCGGTACTGCGCCGGGTCGGCGACATGCGCGAAGGGCAGGGTGAACACCTCATCGACCTCGCCGGGTTCGGCGATCGGGACGAACGGGCCGCGAATGATGCCGATGACCGGCGTCATGACAAAGCCGGTCACGGTCCGATGCGGCGCCAGCGTGCCGATCAGATCGACCTGCGCGGGGTCCAGCCCGACCTCTTCGCGGGCCTCGCGCAGCGCCGCGGCGATCTCGTCGTCGTCGCCCGGGTCGACCTTGCCGCCCGGCAGCGCGATCTGTCCCGGATGGTGCCGCAGCCCCGAGGCGCGCTTGGTCAGCACCAGCCGCCCGTCATCCTCGTGAAACGCGGCCAGAACCCCGGCAGGCCGTGTCGGCGCGTCGGGCAGGGGGGCGTTGTCCAGATCGTAATCCGAACTTGGCCCGGCCCTTTCCGCCAGCGCCGCGCGCAGCCGCGATTCCGACCAGCCCTGGGTCACTTGGCCGCCCTGTCCTTTGCGTCATCGTCGCCGTCCCGCGCGATCGGCTGGCCGTCGGCATCGACGGTCGCCTCGAACCCAAGGCTGTTCGGATCGAACTCGTAATGCGCGCCGCAGAACTGGCAGTCGGCGGTCACGATGCCCTCGTCCGTGGTCATGTGGGCGATGTCCTTGGCCGAATAGATCGACAGCGTGTCGCGCACCCGGTCCGAGGTGCAGGAACAGCCGAACTCGACCCGCTGCGTATCGAAGACGCGCGGCGCTTCCTCGTGGAACAGCCGCAGCAACAGGTCGGTCGGACCGACCTTGGGGCCGATCAGTTCCAGCGTCTCGACCGTGTCCAGCAGGATGTTGGCGCGGTTCCAGTCCTCGGATTCGGCGCCCTGCAGGATATCGGCCGCCTCGATCAGCCCGCCTTCGCCGCTGCCGCCATCCCCCGCATCCATCGGCTGGGCCGGCAGGGTCTGCAACATCACGCCGCCGGCGCGCCAGTGTTCGGGCTCGCCCGACAATTGCGACCGGCCATGGGCCAGCGAAAACCGGGTCGGCAACTGTTCGGACTGCGCGAAATAGGTCTGCGCGCAGGACGACAGCGATCCCCCCGACAGGGGCGTTATGCCCTGATAGGGCTGCGAGCCCTGGCCCTGGTCG
Source organism: Paracoccus maritimus (assembly GCF_025195095.1). Classification (GTDB taxonomy): domain Bacteria; phylum Pseudomonadota; class Alphaproteobacteria; order Rhodobacterales; family Rhodobacteraceae; genus Paracoccus; species Paracoccus maritimus. Next base: position 81,182 of record NZ_JANAVZ010000005.1, read on the forward strand.
ATCAGGATCGCGAAATAGCCTTCGCCGATCTGCTCGAACGCGGGGCGGTCGTCCAGCCGGTCGGTGTCGAAACTGGCCCAGGCGCGGATGCGGGCCGGGGCGCCCTCGCTTTCGGGGGCATAGTAATCGGCGGCAATGGTGCGCACCGCGCCGTTGCCGCGCACCTGCAGGCTCAGTTTCCAGCGCAGCTTGATGGTCGGCCCGATCAGCGCCGCCAGCAGCGCCAGCTCGGCAACCAGCGCGCTGACCGGGGCCGGATAGGCGTGCCGCGACAGGATGTGGTCCAGCACGCCATCCAGCCGCGCGACGCGGCCACGGATCGACGAACGGTCCAGTTGAAAGGGCAGAACCGTGTCGTCCCAGGCGATCCGGTTGATCATGCTCATGGCGTATCCTTGAAGTTCGTTCTGGCACCGCGACAGGCGCGGGCCGGGTCGCGCCCCAATATAATCCTTTCGCCGCCGATCCCAAGGGGGGCCGCGCGGCACGGTTTGCCGCTCGGCATCAGCCGGGCTATGCATCGGTTCCGCAGTTCTAGCAGGAGCGATCATGATTCCCCGCCTCGGCCCGCCACCGCGCGCCAGCGCAACCTATCGACGCCGCCCCGGCGCCTATGCGATCCTGGTGCGCGACGGGCGGATCCTGCTGACCCATCAGACCGTGCCCCGGCCCGAATACCAGCTGCCCGGCGGCGGCGTCGATCCGGGCGAAAGCCCGCTGCCGGCGCTGCACCGCGAGGTGATGGAGGAAACCGGCTGGACGGTCGGCGGGCTGCGGAGGCTGGGGGCCTATCGGCGCTGCTGTTTCATGCCGGACTACGACCTGATGGCCGAAAAGCTGTGTTCGGTCTGGCTTGGCCGTCCGATCCTGCGGCGCGGCCCGCCGCGCGAGGCGGGCCACAGTGCCCACTGGATGACACCCGCCCAGGCGCTGGACCGGCTTGCCGATCCCGGCGGAAGGCGGTTTCTGGAACGGGTCATGGCGACCGGTCTTCTCTAGCCGCGATCAGCGGCCTGGCAGGCTGACCGGGTCGGCGGGTCGCAGATATTCGACCAGCACCGCCGACATGTCGTCGGGGCGTTCGCCACGGCAGTATTCCGATACCGACCACGCCATCGATTCCAGAAAGGCGTGTCCGCCCAGGAAGGCGTTCGTGCGCATGATCGCCTCAAGACCCTCGTCGCCCAGCATTCGTCCGCCGGGGGTCGTCGCCTCGGTGATCCCGTCCGAGGTGATCAGCAGCCGATCTCCCGGCTCCATCCGGAACTCGATCTCGTCGAAGATCGGCCGTTCGAACACCCCCACCGGCATGCCGCCATCGCCGATCCTGATGACCCGCCCGTCCTGTTTCTGCAGCATCGGATGGGGATGGCCCGCCTGAACCATCTGGACCTGTCCGGTGGCGTGGTTCAGTTCGGCATAGATCATCGTGAAATAGGTGTCGGTGTTCATCTCCTCCAGCATCATGTTGTTGAAGAAATGCGCCAGCGCCGCGGGCGGCACGGCGTCGCTGCCCGATTGCGCGGCGCGCAGCGCGACGTTCTGATCCGATGCGCCCGACAGATGCACGGAAAGCTGGGCGGTCAGCAGCGCCGCCGTGACCCCGTGCCCCGAAACGTCCAGCGCGTATAGCCCGACCCGGTCGCGGCTGATCGGGAAGAAACCCACCAGATCGCCGCCGATATGGCCCGCAGGCCGCAGCAGCAGCGACAGCTGGATCGGCCCGAACCGGCCCGCGCGTTCGCGCACCAGCCCCTGTTGCAGCTTGCGCGCCTCGCGCAGGTCGCGATCGATGGCGGACTGGGTTTCGCGCAGCGCATCCAGTGCCTTGCGCAGCTGGTCGTTGCTGGCACGCAGTTCCTCTTCAACGCGCAGGATCCGCTCGCCCGCCGACAGACGCGCCAGCAGTTCCTGCCCGGCGACCGGCTTGGTCAGGAAATCGTCTGCCCCCGCCTCCAGCCCGCGGGCGATGTCGGCCTCGTCCGCGTCCGAGGTCAGCAGGATGAAATAGCCGTGTCCGTTGCGCTCTCGCCTGCGGAAGGCGCGGCACAGTTCCAGCCCGGACATCCCCGGCATCGTCCAGTCCGACAGGATCAGATCGGGCTCGTCCACATCGCAGGCGGCCAGCGCGGCGTCCCCGTCCGCAGCCACCGCCACCCGATATCCCGCGCGCCGCAATTGCTGTGCGATCAGGTCGCGCTGCGGCCGGTCGTGATCGACCAGCAGCACACTGCGCGCCCGTCGGACGGCACCGGTGGCAGGGGAGGGAACGGCAGAGGGTCGATTCGCGGCTGTCATGATCGCCGTTCTAGATCCGGCCGCGTAAAGACGCGGTAAATCCGTCCGGGCGTTTAGTTCAAACTGTGCCTATCTGCGGCCTCGGCGTGCCGCCATCAGACCAGCAGTTCGGCCAGAATCGTGTCGTTGGTGATGTCGCGATAGGCGAACCCGGCATCGCTCAGCCTGTGGGCCAGCGTGATCAGATTGTCCGGTTCCGTCGTTTCGATCCCGATCAGGACCGAGCCGAAATTGCGCGCCGATTTCTTCAGGTACTCGAACCGCGCGATGTCGTCGTCCGGCCCCAGAAGCTGCAGGAAGTCGCGCAGCGCGCCGGGGCGCTGCGGCATGCGCAGAACGAAATATTTTTTCACGCCGCTGAATCGCTGCGCGCGTTCCTTGACCTCGGGCAGCCGCTCGAAGTCGAAATTCCCGCCCGAACAGACGCAGACCACCGTCTTTCCACCCAGATCACCCAGATCGCCCAGCACATCCAGCGCCAGCGCGCCGGCGGGTTCCAGCACCACGCCTTCGGTATTCAGCATCTCCAGCATGGTCCGGCAGATCCGGTCCTCGGGCGCAAGATACACGTCCGAGGGCGAAAAGCGGCGCAGCGCCTCGAATGGCAGGGCGCCGATCCGGGCGACCGCCGCGCCGTCCACGAAACTGTCCACCGCCGGCAGGGCCACGGGCGCACCGGTTTCCAGCGCGGCCTTCAGGCTGGCCCCGCCAAGCGGCTCGGCAAAGGCGAATTGCGTCGCGGGCGCGGTCTCGCCCAGATAACGGGTGACCCCCGCCGACAGGCCGCCGCCGCCCACCGGCAGCACCACCAGATCCGGCGCCCGGCCAAGCTGGCCCAGCATCTCCAGCCCCACAGTGGCCTGCCCCTCGATGATGTCGGGGGCGTCGAAAGGCGACAGGAACTGCGCCTGCTTCTGGGCGCAGAAGGCCTGCGCGGCGGCCAGCGTCTGGTCGAAGTAATCGCCGGTCAGCACGATTTCGACCGCGTCACCCCCGAAAAGCTGCGTCTTGTGGATCTTCTGCTGGGGTGTGGTGATCGGCATGAAGATCGTGCCGCGCGCGCCGAAATGGCGACACGCATAGGCCACGCCCTGCGCGTGGTTTCCGGCGCTGGCGCAGACGAAATGGGCATTGCTGCCGGGCGTTCCGTCCACTAGCTTGCGCATCGCGTTGAAGGCGCCGCGCAGCTTGTAGCTGCGCACCGGCGTCAGGTCTTCGCGCTTCAGCCAGATATCGGCGCCATATTTCGCCGACAGGTGGTCGTTGCGTTGCAGCGGCGTTTGCTCGAACAGGTCGCGAAGCGCGGCCTCGGCATTCCGGACGGAGGCGACAAAGTTTTCCATAACCGCTGCCCATGCCGCGAAAGCGCCGGTTTGGCAAGGGGCTGAGGCGCTTGCTGGTCTTCCGGCCCTTGTGAGCGCGCGCGATTAGCCGTATTCCCCCACGGAAATTCGAAAAGGGTTCCGCCATGTCCGACGCGCCGAAGAAAGTCGTCCTCGCCTATTCCGGGGGGCTCGACACCTCGATCATCCTGAAATGGCTTCAGACCGAATATGGCTGCGAGGTCATCACCTTCACCGCCGATCTGGGCCAGGGCGAGGAACTGGAACCCGCGCGCCAGAAGGCCGAAATGCTGGGCATCGCCCCCGAGAACATCCATATCGAGGATCTGCGCGAGGAATTCGTGCGTGATTTCGTCTTCCCGATGTTCCGCGCCAACGCGCTGTACGAGGGGCTGTACCTGCTGGGCACCTCGATCGCCCGGCCGCTGATCTCCAAGCGGCTGGTGGAACTGGCCCATCAGCACGGCGCCGACGCCGTGGCCCACGGCGCGACCGGCAAGGGCAACGATCAGGTCCGCTTCGAACTGTCCGCCTATGCGCTGGACCCGGCGATCCGGGTCATCGCGCCCTGGCGTGAATGGAACCTGTCCTCGCGCACGAAACTGCTGGAATTCGCCGAACAGAACCAGATCCCCATCGCCAAGGACAAGCGCGGCGAGGCGCCGTTCAGCGTCGATGCCAACCTGCTGCACACCAGCAGCGAGGGCAAGGCGCTGGAAGATCCCGCAGTCGCGGCCCCGGAATATGTCTATCAGCGGACCGTGAGCCCCGAGGACGCCCCCGACACGCCCGAATATATCGAGGTGACCTTCGAACGTGGCGACGCGGTGGCGATCAACGGCGCCAAACTGTCGCCCGCCACGATCCTGACCGATCTGAACCAGTACGGGCACAAGCACGGCATCGGCCGGCTGGATTTTGTCGAGAACCGGTTTGTCGGCATGAAGTCGCGCGGCATCTACGAAACCCCCGGCGGCACGATCCTGCTGGAAGCCCATCGCGGCATCGAACAGATCACGCTGGACAGCGGCGCAGGCCATCTGAAGGACAGCCTGATGCCGCGCTATGCCGAACTGATCTATAACGGTTTCTGGTTCAGCCCCGAACGCGAGATGCTGCAGGCCGCCATCGACAAATCCCAGGAACATGTCACCGGCACCGTCCGCCTGAAACTGTATAAAGGCAGCGTCACCTGCGTCGGCCGCTGGTCGGATCACTCGCTTTACAGCGAAGCCCATGTCACCTTCGAGGACGACGCCGGTGCCTATGACCAGAAGGACGCGGCGGGCTTTATCAAGCTGAACGCCCTGCGGCTGAAACTGATCGGTAACCGCAATGCGCGGGTGAAATAGGCAATGCCCTAGCCTATGAGAGGATGCCCCGCCAAACAAACCAGGCGGGGCTTTTCACTGGAAGGAATTGTGTGACGGTTCGGGGGCGGACAGGCGGTAGCCGAAACCAATATACCTTACAATACGTCGATATTCAGAGGGCCTCCCTCATGTCCCACTCTTACTCACATGCCAAAGACGGTTTCCTGAAGTCCACGACAGTATAGCTGCCGCGCGGGTTCTTTTGACCAATGAGTGTGTAGGTGCATTCCCAGCTATTAACGCCTCCGCCGGTCGTTGTCGCGGTGCCGCTAACCCAGTTCCCGTATGCTGTCGCATTGTAGTTTGTGGTTGTCGGCATCGCCATTGACTGGCTTCTTTGCCAAATGAATGCGCGTCGGCCGTCGGGCAAATCCATAACCCCGTTGGGTACGCCATAGTCCATCGCGGCCTCGGTGATGTCTTTGCCAACATATGTCTTCATGATGTCCGAAGCGCAGCCAGCCAATGCGACTGTGATCATCACCATAGACAGCTTAATATAATTCATACTCTTGCCATACCTTCTCGTTGCTAAATCCGATCGTGCTAGAATCTTATCAGTGCTGCAACTAGAAGTAAGCTTCGCAACTTGGCAAACTACCTTAGATACCGAAAGGCCCCGCCCATGACCCGTCCCGCCCGCATCGCCATCCTGACCGTTTCGGACCGTGCGGCGCGGGGCGAATATCAGGACAAGGGCGGTCCCGGCGCCGAAGAGTGGCTGCGCGACGTGATCAACTCTCCCGTCCAGATCGACCGTCACATCGTGCCCGATGGCCGCGATGTCGTGGCTGCGAAACTGCGCGATCTGGTTGAAGGCGGCGCCGACCTGATCCTGGTGACCGGCGGCACCGGCCCCGCGCCCCGCGACCAGACGCCCGAGGCGGTCATGGACATCGCCCACCGCGAATATCCGGGCTTCGGCGAGGAAATGCGTCGCGCCAGCCTGCGCGAGGTGCCGACCGCGATCCTGTCGCGCCAGACGGCGGTCAGCCGCGATGCCACGCTGATCATCACCATCCCCGGCAAACCCTCGGCCATCGCCACCTGTCTGAACGCGGTGTTCGCTGCAGTTCCCTATTGTCTGGACCTGCTTGGCGCCGGCTACATCGACACCGACCCGGCAAAGATCCGGGCGTTCCGCCCGAGGGCGAAGTGACCCGAGCCGGCTCCGCAAAGCCGGCGTGTTCGTCACTTCACGATCTTTCACGCATGCCCGCGCGGCGACCGCATCAGCCGGATTTCTTGCGGGACGGGCGCGGCTTGGGCTCGGACTGTGCCTGCGCGTCTGCCGCGCGCTTTTCGTCCCGTTCCAGCCGCGCCTCCTTCAGCTTTGCTGATTGCTCGTCCCGGCGCGCCCGATCCTCGTCGATGATCTGCATGGCGGCTGCGGTCGTGCGGTCCTGAAGCGTTTCCGGCGGTTTGAAATACTGGCCGAACAGCGGGCTTGGTTTGCTTTTGCGCGTCACATGGCTCTCCCTGAAAATATTGGCATGCGGTGTGATGGCCCCGACGGGCGGGATTCGCTGCCCCGGTTCTGGTGTCGTCGGGAATCCCCGGTGCCGTATCGTTGGCGGTTTGCGTCGCGGCCGTGGTGAAGGCTTGGGCGGGTGATGATCGCAAGATCTCCGTGACGCCCCGCGAAAATGCCGGGTTACACCCCTCTATATGGGAAGTCTGCGGCAGAATACATCCTTGTCATCGTGGTTTGTCGAACCATGCGCCCCGCAACAGGGTCAGCCGACCGTGCGTTGCCTGTGTACGGGCTGTGCACGCCCGGTGCACGGGATGTGCTGCGAAAAGTCCAGCAATTCCTGGGCCCATCGCGGATGGACGTGGTGAACCGGCCTCACGCAACGCCCGCCCCGTTGCGCAACGCCTCAGCCGCCGAACAGGCGCAGTGCCAAGGGCGCGATGATCGCCGTCAGAACCGCGTTCAGCCCCATGCCGATGCCGGAAAACGCACCCGCGGTTTCGTTCACCTGAAAGGCGCGCGCTGTGCCGATCCCATGGGCGGCGACACCGACCGAAAAACCCCTTGCGCGCCAGTCGCGTATGCGCAGCGCGTTCAGCAGTGGCGTGACGATGATCGCACCGAAGATGCCGGTCAGCAGGACCAGTGCGGCGGTCAGCGTGGGCTGGCCTCCGATCCGTTCAGCGATGCCGATGGCGACTGGCGCGGTCGTGGATTTCGGCGCCAGAGACGCCAGAACAGAGCCTTGGATTCCAAAGGCTTTCGCAATCGCCAGCGCCGAGAGAACGGCGACCGACGATCCCACGACCAGCCCCGCCAGCATCGGCCAAGCGGCCTTTCTGACGCGCGGAAGATTGTCGTAAAGCGGCAGCCCCAGCGCCACCGTCGCAGGCCCCAGCATGAAGTGGACGAACTGCGCGCCCTCGAAATATGTGGCGTAGTCCGTGCCGGTGCCCCACAGCAGCAGGCCAAGCACCACAACCGCGATTAGCACCGGATTCGCCCAGCTTTTCCTGTGGGTTGCGCGAAATGCCGCGTCGCCGATCAGATAGGCGACCAGCGTCGCGGTCAGCCACAGCAGCGGGCCCTCGGACAGATAGGACCAGATCAGCAGCGGATCAGTCATCGCCGGGTGCCTTCATCGCCGACGGATCCTCGGACCGTGTCAGCCGTGCCACCGCGGTGAAGGCCAGCGCGCCTGCGCCGATAGCCAGCACCGTCGATCCCGCCAGCGCCAGTGCAAGCCCAAGCCCGTATTCGCGCAGCAATCCCCAATGCGCGACGATGCCCACGCCCGCCGGCACGAAGAACAGCGACAGATGCTGCAGCAGCCCCAGCGTCGTGGGCCGGATCCGTTCGGCGACCGAGGGTCGCAGGATGCAGGTCGCGACAAGCAGCAGCAGCCCGACGACGGGGCCGGGCAAAGGCAGGTCTAGCGCTCGGGCGGCGATTTCGCCGACAAGCTGGAAAGACAGGATAATGGCAAGCGTCGCGATCATGTCGGGACGCTAGCGCCGTCCGTGCATTTAGGCCAGCGGCATCACGACGGGCGCGCATCTTGGGGATAACTATTCGCACGATCCCATATCTGGGGTTTTGGTTGACTTGTTGCGGTGGCACGGCAACAATTCCCTAATCGAGCAGAACATGACGGAGCGCCAGCGTGCGATTCGACCGACTCCGCCTCAACGGCTTCAAGAGCTTTGTCGACCCCACGGATCTGGTGATCCGCGAGGGTCTGACCGGCGTGGTCGGGCCGAATGGCTGCGGCAAGTCGAACCTGCTCGAGGCGCTACGCTGGGTGATGGGCGAAAACCGTCCCACCGCCATGCGCGGCGACGGGATGGAGGACGTGATCTTTGCAGGCACCTCGCGCCGTTCGGCGCGCGGCCATGCCGAGGTGTCGTTGACCCTTGATAACCGCGACAGGCTGGCGCCGGCGGGCTTCAACGACGAAGATCATTTCGACATCGTTCGACGCATCACCCGCGATGCGGGGTCTGCCTACAAGATCGCCGGCAAGGATGTGCGGGCCCGCGACGTGCAGATGCTGTTCGCGGACGCCTCGACCGGGGCGCATTCACCCGCGCTGGTCCGGCAGGGACAGATCAGCGAGCTGATCAACGCCAAGCCGAAAAGCCGCCGCCGGATCCTGGAAGAGGCTGCGGGGATCAGCGGCCTGTATCAGCGCCGGCACGAGGCCGAATTGAAGCTGAACGGCGCCGAGAACAACCTGACCCGCGTCGACGACACGCTGGACCAGTTGACGACGCAAGCCGCAAGCCTCGCGAGGCAGGCGCGCACGGCCGCGAAATACCGAGAGATCGGCGCCGCACTGCGGCTGGCCGAGGGTGTGCTGTTGTATCGTCGATGGGCCGAGGCCGAGGCCGCGCGACTGACGGCAGCCGAAGCGATGGCCGAAGCCCTAAAGGCGGCAGGTGCAGCGGAAACCGCATCACGCGAAGCCAGTTCACGGCGCGAGGCCGCGGACGAGGCGCTGCCACCGCTGCGCCAAGAGGAACAGGTGGCGGCGGCGATCCTGTCGCGACTGGTCGTCGAACGCGAAGCGCTGGACGAGGCCGAGGCGCGGGCTGCCGACACGGTTCGTGCGTTGGCTGCGCGCATCGCACAGCTTGATCGCGACATCGAACGGGAAGAGGCGCTGAACCGCGATGCTGGCGAAGTCGTAGAGCGCTTGTCGTGGGAGAAGACCGAGCTTGAGAAATCCGGTCAGGGCCATGACGGACGGCTGGATGCGGCCGCTGCTCGGGCTGACGAAGCCGCCGAGGCACTGCGCGAGGTCGAAGGGCGACTTGCGGAACTGACCGACGAATCGGCGCGGCTTGCCGCGCGGCACCAATCGGCGGAACGGCTGGTGTCGGATCTGCGGGCGATGCTGGAACGTGCGGAACGCGCCGCCGCCGAGGCCGATGAGAACGCGCAGCGCGCCGCCGCAACCGGCGCCGACGCCGAACAGGCGCTGCGCGACGCCGAAGCAGCGCTGGAGGCCGCAAGCCAGCGTGCCGAAGCCGCCGAAGAGGCGCTGGCAGACGCCGAGGCCGCGCGGGCCGAGGCCGAGACGGGCGAAGCCGCTGCCCGTGCCGCAAGGTCCGAGGCAGAGGGAGAATCCGGTGCGTTGGCCGCCGAGATGGCGGCGCTGCGTCGGCTGGTCGAACGTGGCCAGTCCGATGGCCGCGCGATCCTCGACCGGGTGCGGGTGGCCAAGGGATACGAGATCGCTTTCGGTGCGGCGCTTGGCGACGATCTGCGCGCCGGGCTTGCCGAGGATGGCGAAACCGGCTGGCATCTGCTGCCGGGTTGGGACGCGCCGCAGGCACTGCCGCAAGGCGCGACGCCGCTGGTGGAACAGGTTTGCGGCCCGGACGCCCTTGCCCGGCGGCTGTCGCAAGTGGGGCTGGTGGCCGATGCCGCAACCGGTGCCGCCATGCAGGCCGATCTGAAGCCCGGTCAGCGACTGGTGACGACCCAGGGCGATCTTTTCCGCTGGGACGGAATGCGGGTGATGGCGGGCGATGCGTCGTCTTCGGCCGCGCTGCACCTTCAAAAGGTCAATCAACTGAACGAGATCACCACGCAGGCAGAAGAGGCGGAAGCCCGCGCTGCCACCGCGGCCGAGGTTCATGACGCGGCCAAGGCTCGGCTGGCCGATGTCGCCGGGCGCGAGAAATCCGCCCGCGACGCCCGGCGCGATGCGGAAAGGCTGCTGTCGGATGCCTCGCGCGCGGCGACCCGGGCTGAATCGGATCTGGCGATGGCTGTCAGCCGCGCGGAATCGGCGCGCGGCGAGGTCGCCCGGCATCGGGCCGATGCGCAGGACGCCCGCAGTCGGCTGACACAGGCGGAACGCGTGCTGTCGGACCTGCCCGACCGCGATGACGCGGCGGCAGCGGTCGAGAACGCCCGCACCGGCGTCGAAGCCGCGCGCATCGCCACCATGACTCGCCGTGCGGCACTGGACGAGTTGCGCCGCGAAGGCAACGCGCGGATCAAGCGACTGCAAGAAATCGCCAAGGAAGAATCGGGCTGGAAGCTGCGGCTGCAACAGGCCGGTACGCGTGCCGCAGAACTGGCGGCGCGCCGCGACGGCACGGCCGACGAACTGGAAGCGGCCGAGGCCCAGCCCGCCATTCTTGCCGAGAAACGCGACAGCCTGTCCGAGCGTGAGGCCGAGGCCGAAACACGCATGACCCGCGCCCGCGAGGCGCTGTCCGTGGCCGACGATGCGGCCCGGTCGGCCGCGCATGCCGAACGCGACGCCGAGCGCGCCGCATCCGAGGCACGCGAGGTCCGCGCTGCCCGAGAGGCACGGGCCGAAGCAGCGCGCGACAGCGAAGCCGGGGCGCGCGCGCGCATCCACGAGGAGACGGAAGGCACGCCACAGGCCCTGCTGGACAGTCTGGGCGATGCCGACACCGACACGCCTGCGACCGCGCTGGAAGACAAGATCGCCCGCCTGCGCAGCCAGCGCGACGGGCTGGGCGCGGTCAATCTGCGCGCCGACGAGGACAAGCGCGAACTGGAAGAGGAACGCGACCGGCTGGCGGGCGAAAAGACCGATCTGGAAGAGGCGATCCGCAAGCTGCGCGCCGGGATCGGCAGCCTGAATCGCGAGGGTCGCGAACGTTTGCTGGCGGCCTTCGACACGGTGAACGCAAACTTCACGACGCTGTTCACCAGCCTGTTCGGAGGCGGCGAGGCGCGTCTCGTGCTGGTCGAATCCGACGACCCGCTGGAAGCTGGACTGGAAATCATGTGCCAGCCGCCGGGCAAGAAACTGTCAACGCTGTCGCTGCTGTCGGGCGGCGAACAGACGTTGACCGCGCTCGCGCTGATCTTTGCGGTGTTCCTTGCCAACCCGGCCCCGATCTGCGTCCTGGACGAGGTCGATGCGCCGCTGGACGACGCCAATGTCAGCCGGTTCTGCGACCTGCTGGACGAAATGACCCGCCGCACGGAAACCCGCTTTCTGATCATCACCCACCATGCGGTGACGATGGGGCGGATGGACCGGCTATTCGGCGTCACCATGGTCGAGCAGGGCGTCAGCCAGCTTGTCAGCGTCGATCTGAAACGCGCCGAGGCTCTGGTCGCCTGAGCTGGGTCGCGCTAGGCTGCGCACCGAATCCGGCCTGTCCGGAGCCACAGCTTGACGAGGATCATCATGAGCATCGAAGCGACCCTTGCCGAAAAAGGCATCACCCTTCCGGACGCGCCCGCGCCGGCGGCCAATTATGTGCCCTTCGTGAAAAGCGGGAACCTGATCTTCGTGTCGGGCCAGATCAGCGCGGACGAAAACGGGCTGATCAAGGGCAAGTTGGGCGACGGCATGTCGGTCGAAGACGGCGCGGCCGCCGCGCGCCGCTGCGGGCTGTCGCTGATTGCGCAGCTGAAAGCTGCGATCGGCGATCTGGACGGCGTCAAGCGGGTGGTGAAGCTGACCGGCTTCGTGAACTCAACCCCCGATTTCACCGATCAGCCCAAGGTCATCAACGGCTGTTCCGACCTGATGGTCGAAGTGTTCGGCGATGCCGGACGTCACGCCCGCGCCGCCGTCTCGGCCCCGTCGCTGCCGCTTGGCGTCGCGGTCGAGATCGAGGCGATCTTCGAGGTCGCGTGATGGCCGGCCTGCCGCCCGAATTCCTGCGCCTGCCCATCGCCCATCGCGGCCTGCACGGCGAGGGCGTGCCCGAAAACAGCCTGGCGGCCGCGACAGCGGCCATCGAGGCGGGATATGCGATCGAGATGGACATCCAGCCCGCCGCGGGCGGTGTGCCGATGGTGTTTCACGACTATGATCTTTCACGGCTGGCGGGCGATCAGGGGTTCATCGCCGATCTCGACCCGGACGACCTGGCCGGGATGCGGCTTCTGGACAGCGACGAACAGATCCCGACGCTGGCCGCCATGCTGCGGCTGGTCGACGGGCGGGTGCCGCTGCTGATCGAGATCAAGGATCAGGACGGACGCCTTGGCCCGCATATCGGCGATCTGCCCGGTCACGTCGCAGCCCAAGTGAAGGGCTATCAGGGCCCGGTCGCGGTGATGTCGTTCAATCCGCATGTCGTGAAAGCGTTTCACGATCTGGCGCCGGATATCGCCGTCGGCATTACCTCTTGCGGCTTTCCGGCCGAGGACTGGCCCGCACTGGACGAGGAGACGCGCAAGCGTCTGGCCGACATCGACGATTTCGCCGATTGCGGTGCGTCCTTCATTTCGCATGACAGGCGGGATCTGACCAACCCGCGTGTCGATGCATTGAAGGCACAGGGCGTGCCGATCCTGTGCTGGACCGTGCGCAGTCCAGAACAGGAGGACGCCGCGCGCCGTGTCGCCGACAACATCACCTTCGAAGGCTATGCCCCGCAGATCTGAGAGCATCGGGTGCCGCGGAAAATCCGCGGCGCCCCCTTGCGTCCCGCGATGGTCGGGGGAGTTGCACCCCCCGGCCCCCCTGCGCGGGCGGACCATTCGAGGCTGCATGCCCTGTACAGGCTGCGCCGCATCCCGTGATGACACGGTGGGCTGACAAACCCGATTGCAGCACTTAGCTTGCCACGCATGAGCGCGCCTCTGACCCTGACCACGCATCCCGCCATTGCCGCCATCCCGCCCGATCGCTGGGACGCGCTTGGTGACGGCAATCCGTTTACCGCCCACCGGTTCCTGCACGCGCTGGAAAGCTCTGGCTCGGTCGGCAAGGGCACGGGCTGGCAACCGCTGCATCTGACGGTCGAGCGCGGGGACGAGATCGTGGGAGCGGCGCCGCTTTATGCAAAATCCCACAGCCAGGGCGAATACATCTTCGATCACGCATGGGCACAGGCCTATCTGCGCGCCGGTGGCGATTACTACCCCAAGCTGCAATGCGCGGTGCCCTTCACACCCGCAACCGGTGCACGGCTGCTGTCGCCAGATCCCGCGGTGCGTCAGGCGCTGCTGGCCGGGATGACCCAGATTGCGGAACGGGGCGGGGCGTCGGGTGTGCATGTCACCTTCTGCACGGAGGCCGAGGCCGGGCTGGGGGCGGATGCGGGTTTCCTGCCGCGTGTGACCCAGCAGTTCCATTGGTTCAATCGCGACTACCAAGCCTATGACGATTTTCTGGCCGACCTGTCGTCGCGCAAACGCAAGGCCTTGCGCAAGGAGCGTCAGCGCGCCCGGGAATTCGGTGGCACGATCCGCCACCTCACCGGCGACGACCTGCGCCCCGAACATTGGGATGCGTTTTGGGTCTTCTATCAGGATACCGGCAGCCGCAAATGGGGCACGCCCTATCTGACACGCGCCTTCTTTGACGAGGTCCAGCGGACCATGCGCGATGACGTGCTGCTGGTGCTGGCCGAACGCGACGGGCGTCCGGTCGCGGGGGCGCTGAATTTTATCGGACCGGACGCGCTATACGGTCGCTACTGGGGCTGTGTCGAGGATCACGCCTTCCTGCATTTCGAACTGTGCTACCATCAGGCGATCGACTATGCGATCGCCCACGGGCTGGCGCGGGTCGAGGCGGGGGCGCAGGGCGAACACAAGCTGGCAAGGGGGTATCTGCCTGCCGAAATCCATTCGCTGCACTGGGTTCGCGACGAGGGTTTTCTACGCGCGCTGGCCGAGTATCTGGATCAGGAACGCGCCGCCATGGGGCAAGAGATCGAGTTCCTGACCGATTGGGGACCGTTCCGAAAATCGGGCTAGCCGCGCAATTGCAGGGGTGGAGAGCGAACATATAAGTCGCGGGCTTACTGCCCCTTGGCTTGAGGGCTGAGTGTGTGGCCAATCGGTGCGAACGGGCCCGTTCCAAGACCGTCTGGCGATGCCTTGTCCGGGTTGGTCGCGCCTATATAAGCGATGTGAGGGCTCGATTTCGCCGCTAGCCGGGATGGAGCGCAAGAGACGAAATCGAGCCTGGTCGTGTTGAAGGCGCCGGCCTTGACGTCAGTAGGTCAGGGCGCCGCGATCAGACTTTTTCAAGCAGCGCCTCGCCGGCGCTGACGCTGCATGTGCCGGGAGAATCCTCGACGTCGATGACCTCGACAGCGCCATCGCGCAGCAGGGCGGCGAAACGCTTGCAACGTCCGAACAGACCCGCCGGTGGCGCGTCGAAATCCAGACCCAGTGCCTTGGTCACTTGTCCGTCGGCATCGGCCAGGACGTCAATTCCGGCGTCGGGTGCGCCGGTCGCCTCGGCCCATGCGGCGCAGACGAAGGGATCATTGACCGTCAGGCAGACGATCCGCGAAACGCCCTTGTCGCGGAACTGCTGCGCGGTCCGGATGAAGCTGGGCATATGGGCGTTGGTGCAGGTGCCGGTGAACGCGCCGGGCAGCCCGAAAATGGCCACGCGCCCGCTGTCCAGTTCGGCGGTATCCACCGCTTCGGGCCCGTTTGCCCCGACCTTCAGCAATTGACCTTCGGGAAACTTGTCGCCGGGCTGGATGCTCATTGCGTACTCCATGAATTGCAACGGATTCGCGCCGACTATAGGCTGCGGTCGAAAGACAGGCCAGCGGCGGAACAATCTTATGCGTATCGTGATCCTTGGGGCAGGGCAGGCTGCGGCATCCATGGCGGCGCGCCTGCGGGCCAAGGGCCATGACGGGCCGTTGACCGTGATCGGGGCCGAGCCGGTCGCCCCGTATCAGCGCCCGCCCCTGTCCAAGGGATATCTGCTGGGGCAGATGGGGCTGGACCGGTTGCTGCTGCGCACGCCTGAATGGTGGGTCGAACAGGGCATCGATCTGCGCCTGTCGGAAAACGCCACCGCCATCGACACTGCCGCGCGTCTGGTCACCACGGATCGCGGCAGCGTTGAATACGACGCGCTGGCGCTGACACTTGGCGCGGCGCCGCGCCGACTGCCTGCCGAGATGGGCGGCGATCTGGCCGCCGTGCATGTCGTGCGCAGCCTTGCCGATGTCGATGCAATCCAGCCCGAGATGCGCCCCGGCCGCCGCCTGATCGTGATCGGTGGCGGCTATATCGGGTTGGAGGCCGCAGCCGTAGCCCGCAAGCTGGGGCTAGAGGTGACGCTGCTGGAATCCGCGCCGCGCATCCTGGGCCGTGTCGCCGCGCCCGAGACGGCCACGATGATCCGCGACCTGCACCTGTCCCACGGGGTCCGGATTCGTGAAGCCGCCAGCATCGACCGGATCACCGGCACCGACCGCGCCACGGGGGTGGTCCTTGCGGATGGGCAGGAACTGCCCGCCGATCTGATCGTGACCGGCATCGGCGTCTTGCCGGAAACCCGGCTTGCGCAACAGGCGGGTCTGACAATCGACAACGGCATCGCTACCGACGATCACGGGCTGACCTCGGATCCGGCGATCTGGGCGGCCGGAGACTGCGCAAGCTTTCCGTTCCAGGGCGAACGGATCCGACTGGAAAGCGTGGGCGGCGCGATCGACATGGCCGAGGCGGTGGCCGACAACATGCTGGGGGCAGACCGGTTCTACGAGGCAAGGCCATGGTTCTGGTCCGACCAGTTCGACGCCAAGCTGCAGATCGCGGGTCTTGGAACCGGCTACGACCAGATCGTGACGCGCAAGGCCGACGGCATACATGGCGGATCGGTCTGGTATTTCCGCCTGGATCGCCTGATCGCAGTGGACGCGCTGAATGACGCCCGCGCCTACATGATCGGGAAAAGGCTGATCGAGGCCGGTCGCTCGCCCGATCCACAGGAAATCCGGACCGCCACGGATCTCAAGGCGCTGATGTGACCTTCCTCTGTGCGGAAATAGCCTCGGCGGGATCGGGGGGCAGGCAGTCCCCCGGCTGTCGCGGGACGCAATCATGAGGATCGTCGGCGGCAATCTGCGCGGCCTGAAGCTGGCCGAACTGGGCGATGGCGACATCGCGGCGCATCTGCGCCCCACCACCGACAGGGTGCGCGAGGCGATCTTCAACCTTCTGACGAACGGCGTGCAGGGCAACCCGGTGCCCGGCGCGCGGGTGCTTGACCTATTCGCGGGGACCGGCGCGCTGGGGCTCGAGGCGTTGTCGCGCGGCGCGGCGCGCGCAGCCTTTGTCGATGACGGGGTAAAGGCGCGGGCGCTGATCCGCGCCAACGTCGAAAAGGCGCGCGCGATGGGCGTGACCGATTTGTGGCGACGCGATGCGACCCGGCTGGGGGTCAACCGTGCCGCGCCCTACAACCTGATCTTTCTCGATCCGCCCTATGATCAGGGGCTGGGCGAACAGGCGGTGACCTCGGCGCTGCAAGGGGGGTGGGTCGCGCCCGGCGCGATCCTTGTCTGGGAAGAGGCCCGTCCGCCGCTGGTGCCCGCGCCGCTGATCCGGATTGACCAGCGGCGCTATGGTGACAGCGTGGTCACACTGCTACGGGCGCCCGAAGATCTGGCCTGAGGTCTGTGCGGACCCGAATTGCTGCCATGCATTCATGGCTTTCGTCTTGTGTGACTGACGCCATTGCGCGTTCAGGCCGACGATCTGTCGGCACCACGACCGGACCCGTGATCGTCCCGACAGGAAAGCCGTGATGCGAAGCCCTTCGGCCGCGGCGCGATCACACAAGCTTCAGCCATGCGTCACGCGGCCGCCACAGTCCTGCCTAGGATAGCGTGATCCCGCGCCGCCAAGCAGTACGGTGTTCAAAGCGTTCTGCAGGGATGGAAGCTATGAGCTGGAATATTGGCGGCGGGGGTAGACACGCATCGTTGTCGGGCCTTGGGGATAGGGGGCAATGCGTTTGAACGGCTGGAGTCGTTCAGCCACAAGTTCGACCTCGACTGGTCGGCAAAACCGTGGTTCGGCCATGGACCGGGCAAGGGATGGTGGTGGGTTTGCCGCCCCGACAAGCCGGAACCCTAGAATGCCGCGCCACTGGCGGCTGATGACCATCCGCGCACGGATGATCGGGGATACTCGGTCCATGTGCTGACCAATGACACCGACGCCGATGGCGACAAGATGACGATCACTCACATCAACGGGATCGAGGTTGGTCGTCGCGACAAGGTCTTGCTGATGAACGAGGACGGCGAAAAGCTGGGCTGGGCCAAGCTGAAGAAGCAGGGCGAAATCGTCTTTCACAAGTTCAAGAATGTCGATCAGCTCGACCCAAGCTATACCGTGTCTGACGGCAAGGAAGGCGACGATGAAGGCAAACTGACCGTCGGCAACGCGGACAGCACCTTCCGCCTGAACCTGCTGCATTTCACCGATCAGGCGGCCGGCGGCCGGCGCCCGCGCGGTCGAGGACGCGCCGCGCCTGTCGGCGGTGCTGAACGCCCTGCGTGACGAGGACGTCGATGCCGACGCCACGCTGGCCGGTCTGATTTCGGGCGATGCGGCCGAAGGCTTTGCGGGCACGGCCTTCCTCTATCTGTCGGCCAATCTCGATTTCTCGACCGACCCCAATCTTGCGCCGCTTGCAGTGGCCGGTGGTCAGGCCCCGTTGGCCAATCCCGGCATGAACAAGGTGGTGCCGCTGGCCCATATGCAGCAGCTTTCCATCGAGCAGGCGCTGGCGCCATTGCTGGAGAATGTCGATATCATCGTCGCTGGCGGATCGAACACGCGCCTTCTGGACAAGAACGACCGCTTGCGCGACGGCGTCACCGCGCAGGGCCAGTATCCGATCTTTGTCTAAAACGCCGCCGGTAGCACGACCGCGATCGTGAATGCCGATGTCAGCTACAGAGATGTGGGCCGCCTGGTCGTCGATTTCGACGCCGACGGCAACATCATCCCCGCCAGCTATGATGCGGATGTCTCGGGCGTCTATCCGTTCCCGACCGGTGATGATCTTGATTTCGTCTCGTTGACGAATGGCGGCGGTCGCAGCGGCAACGCGACCTTCGCCGACGACGGCACCGAACAGGATGCGTTCGCCGAATATCTTCTGGCCGATCATGCCATGACCGAGACCGCGTTTGACGATGCGGATACCGGTCGCGACATGGACAGCCGGATCGTTAGCCTGGCGTGGCAGGACGGTCTGGCGCTGGATACCGCGGTGGACGAATTCCTGTTTGCCGCCTGATCGTCACCGACCATCGCCCGCCGCGCATGAATTGTGCGGCGGGTTTGACCGCACGGATCAGGACGCCGCGATCCGGCGATACTCGGTCAGGCGGCAGATCGGGTCTTCCT
Organism: Paracoccus maritimus; assembly: GCF_025195095.1. Classification (GTDB taxonomy): domain Bacteria; phylum Pseudomonadota; class Alphaproteobacteria; order Rhodobacterales; family Rhodobacteraceae; genus Paracoccus; species Paracoccus maritimus. Next base: position 99,805 of record NZ_JANAVZ010000005.1, read on the forward strand.
GTCGCAGAACGCGGGTGTCAGTGACCTTCCAATCGACCGGGTTCAACGCGGGAAAGAACGTGTCCGCCCCCTCGACGCGGGTCTCGATCGTGGACAGCAGGATGCGATCGGCAAGCGGCACCATCAGGCGATAGATTTCGCCTCCGCCTATGCAATACACGCGCTGATAGCCCGCCGTCCGTGCGACGCTCAGTGCGTTGTCGAATGAGGTAAAGATCGCACCCTGCCGATCATCGCCTGATCCGCGAGAGATGACGATGTTCAGCCGGTTGGGCAGCGGCCTTTTGGGCAGGCTTTCCCATGTCTTGCGGCCCATGACGATGGCGCCGCCCGTCGTCTCGCGCTTGAAAAAGGCGAAATCCTCGGGAATGTGCCAGGGGATGGTGTTGCCGCGACCGATGGCGCCATTCAGATCCTGGGCTGCGATCAGGGTCAGCATGGCGATCAGACCGCAACCGGCGCCTTGATCGCGGGATGCGGATCATATCCCTCGATCACGAAATCCTCGAAGCGGAAATCGGACAACTCGGCGACCTGCCGCGCGATCGTCAGACGCGGCAGCGGACGAGGCGCGCGGGACAGTTGCAGTTTCACCTGTTCCATATGATTGTCATAGATATGCGCGTCCCCGATCGTGTGGACGAAATCGCCCGCGCGATAGCCCGTCACATGGGCCAGCATATGGGTCAGAAGCGCATAGCTGGCGATGTTGAAGGGCACCCCAAGGAACATGTCGCCCGAGCGCTGATAAAGCTGCAGATGCAGCTTTCCGCCCAGGATTCTGACCTGCCACAGCGTGTGACACGGGGGCAGTGCCATCTGTCCCAGCTGCACGGGATTCCAGCCGGACACAATCAATCTGCGGCTGTCCGGCGTGGTTCTGATGGCGTCGATCAGCGATCGGATCTGATCGGCCTCGACAGGGGCTTCGGCTCCGACCTCGGTGCCGAAGCGGCGCCATTGATGGCCATATATCGGCCCCAGATCGCCGTTCTCGTCTGCCCATTCGTCCCAGATCGAAACGCCGTTCTCCTTGAGATAGCCGATATTCGTGTCGCCCGACAGGAACCACAGCAATTCATGGATAATGGATCGCAGATGCAGCTTCTTGGTCGTGACCAGCGGAAACCCCTGCGACAGATCGAACCTCATCTGCATCCCGAACATAGACCGGGTGCCAGTCCCGGTCCGGTCGGTAGAATTTTCGCCGTTCGAAAGCACGCTGGCCAGCGCGTCCAGATATTGCTGCATCAATCCCCCTGCGGCTGAACCGTCCGATGCGAAACAGCTATCTTTCTTGGCAGCCCGTGCCAAGAAGGGAAGCTAGAACAACAGATCTCCGCCGCTCAGCGGGCGGTCGTCGGCCAGAACGATATGCAGATCGGAAACGCCGTCTCCGTCCAGATCAGCGAATAGATGCAGCTTGTCGTTCCTCTCGACCGCGCGAAGGACACCATCCTCCAGTGATCCACGCCCGCGACGGAAATCGTCCAGACCCAAATTTCGCAGGTCAAGAAGATCCTGGTTGCTCGTGAAGTCGCGGATCACGTCCACATCGCCGCGTCGAATATCCTGTGATCGGAACACAAAAACATCCGCGCCTGCGTTGCCGCTCATGATGTCTGACCCGCGACCGCCGCGCAGGCTGTCGTTTCCGCCACCGCCCGACAGCGAATCGTTGCCATGATCACCCCAGATGATGTCTTCGCCGGCGTGGCCCCAAAGCCGGTCGTTCCCGGATTGCCCTCGCAGGCGGTCATTGCCAGTACCGGCCAACATCCTGTCATTGCCACTGCCGCCGCGAAGAATGTCGCTGTTCGGACCACCGTCAAGAAAATCCGCGCCATTGTCGCCGATCAGCAGATCCGCGCCCAATTGACCAAACAGCCGGTCATTGCCGGAACCGCCGTCAAGAATGTCGCTGTCGTTGCCGCCGCGCAGAGTATCCGCGCCACCCGACCCCGCCAGCCTGTTGGCGGCGCGGTTTCCCAGGATCACGTCATCACCGCTGCCGCCGCGGGCGTTTTCGATGACGGTGCCATAGGCGATCCCCAGCGTGCCGTGCCAGCCCAGCACGTCCGAAAATGCCCCGGGCTGCAGATCGATGTGTTGATCGTGCCAGTCACGGGACATGTTCAGCATATCGATGCCGCCGGTGTCGTGGATCGTCAGCATGACCGGCTGAAGATCGCTGCGGTTGTCCAGCAGGTCGCTGAACTGTTCATAGATGCCCGTCGCCGTGCCGTCGAAACCATAGACGTCGCCGCGCTTTTCGACCTTCGGTGTTCCGTACAGCCGATGTATCGCCAGAATATCCGCGGGCATCGGGGTCAGCACATAACCATAGCTGGCGCTGACATTCGGGTTCTCGAACGGTGCGAAATACGACATGACCGACATCTGCCAGCTGTCCAGCGCGAAGTTCTGATCCCCCCAGCCGGCTGATCCGTTGTAGTTTCCGGCGTGTCCCAGGCCCAGGGCATGACCGATCTCGTGAATCCAGGTCTGCGTGTAGTAGCTGACAGTCTCGCTGCCATAGGCGTTCAGCCAGTCGCGCCCGACATTCGCGACCGACCACAGCAGGGTATTATCGTTGGATCGGTAACCGTAGGAATAGGCGCCGACATCGCTGTCGGTCAGGCGCAGATCGTGATTATTCGCCGTGCCGTTCATCGCGAATCTCAGCCCCGAGACCGCACTCCAGGCATCCAGCGCAAGCCTGACGATCCCGCGATCCGCGCCGGTCGTGAAATCCGTGTACACGCGCAGCGTATCACCGGCCTGCACATCGAACGATGCAGCAGGGTAACCCGCATCGTTGAAATAGCCGGTGGTCAGATAATTCGCGATTCGGGACGCGTCCGAATACGACATCAAAAAATTCCTTCTCAAATTGCATGTGCATTAGCGCCTTGCGATTCGTCGCTCAAGCTGCAGACAGCCAATTTCGGAGTGATTGAAATTCAAATGCAACACAGCTGTTTCATTGCAGAGCCTAGCATGGCTATTTGGACATGAAGGGGTGTCGGCCCCGTGACTCGGGCGACGTGCTTGCCTATACGGACCGGGACAGGTGTTAAATGGTTCGAAAAGATGCAGATTGAGCAGACTTCCCTGCCCGGCGTGCTGGTCATCACACCGGCAAGACACGGCGATGATCGCGGGTTCTTTTCCGAAAGCTGGAATCGCAAGACCCTGGCAGCGGCCGGTGTGGACATGCCCGAGTTCGTTCAGGACAATCACTCGATGTCGCGTCAGGCGGGAACATTGCGGGGTCTTCATTACCAGGCGCCACCGCATGCACAGGGTAAGCTGGTGCGCTGCGGGCGCGGGCGGCTTTTCGATGTGGCCGTGGATGCGCGGCGCGGCAGCCCGACCTATGGCGAATGGGTCGGCGCGGAACTGTCGTTCGAGAATGGCCGGCAACTGTGGATCCCTGCGGGTTTTCTGCACGGCTTCGTCACGCAGGAACCGGACACGGAAATCATCTATAAATGCACCGCGTATTATGATCGCGACAGCGACGGCGCTGTGGCATGGGACAGTCTTGGGATCGATTGGGGCGTGACCGCGCCGATCCTGTCGGACAAGGACCGTGCGGCGCCGGGTTTCGCGGAATGGAATTCTCCTTTCGTTCATGAAGGTGACGCATGAAAATTCTTGTGACGGGCGGGGCGGGGTTCATCGGTTCCGCGGTGGTGCGCCTTGCAGTGCAGCGTGGCTTTGACGTCGTGAACCTGGATGCGCTGACCTATGCCGCGAACCTGTCCAACGTCGCGCCTGTGGCCGACAGCCCGCGCTACAGTTTTGAGCATGCGGATATTCGCGATCGGGCCGCGCTGGACCGGATCCTGGCGCAGCATCGACCCGATGCGGTGATGCACCTCGCCGCCGAAAGCCATGTCGACCGGTCCATCGACGGGCCGGGCGAATTCGTCGAGACGAACGTGATCGGCACCTTCAACATGCTGGAAGCGGCGCGGGCCTATTGGCTGCGCGAGGGTCGCCCCCAGACATTTCGGTTCCACCATATCTCGACCGACGAGGTATTCGGTTCGCTTGGCGAGACCGGGCAGTTCACCGAAGATACGCCCTATGACCCGCGCAGCCCCTATTCGGCCAGCAAGGCGGGGTCGGATCATCTGGTCCGTGCGTGGCATGAAACCTACGGCCTGCCGGTGGTGCTGACCAATTGTTCCAACAACTACGGCCCCTATCATTTCCCCGAGAAGCTGGTCCCCGTCGTGATCCTCAGGGCGCTGGCTGGCGAGACGATCCCGGTCTATGGCGATGGTGGAAACGTCCGCGACTGGCTGTATGTCGAGGATCATGCCGACGCCCTACTGCTGGTGCTTGCGAAGGGGAAGATCGGGCGCAGCTACAATATCGGCGGCGAGAACGAGGCGACGAATATCGATCTTGTGCGCACGATCTGCGCACATATGGATGAACTGCATCCCACCGGTGCCGCGCATGATCGGCTGATCTCCTTCGTGCCCGACCGTCCCGGTCACGATCGTCGCTATGCGATCGATCCGACCCGGATCCGGGATGAGCTGGGCTGGCGCCCGTCGGTCACCGTTGACGAGGGGCTGCGGCGCACCGTGGCCTGGTATCTGGACAATCGGGACTGGTGGCAGCCGCTGCTGTCGCGCGATGGTGTTGGTCGGCGGCTGGGAACAGCGTGATGCAGGGATTGCTGGTCTTCGGCCGGACCGGGCAGGTCGCGCGCGAACTGGCAGAACGTGCGCCGGGGGCCGTCTTCCTGGGCCGCGATGACGCCGATCTGACCGATCCTGATGCCTGCGCGCAGGCGCTGCGCTTTGCCGCCCCGCGCCTTGTGATCAACGCTGCCGCCTATACCGCGGTGGATCGCGCCGAGGCCGAGGCCGAGACTGCGCATCTGGTCAACGCATTGGCGCCCGCTGCGATGGCGCGTGCGGCGGCCGGTCTTGGCGTGCCGTTGCTGCATATCTCGACCGACTATGTCTTCGACGGCAGCGGCGATGCCCCACGGACCGAGGATGCGCCGACCGCTCCGCTTGGGGTCTACGGCTCCACCAAGCTTGCGGGCGAAAATGGCGTTATCGATGCAGGGGGGCAATCGGCCATCCTTCGGACATCCTGGGTGTTCTCGGCGCATGGCGGGAATTTCGTGAAGACGATGCTGCGGCTTGGTGCCGAACGCGACGAACTGGGAATCGTTGCGGATCAGGTGGGCGGGCCGACCGCCGCCGCCCACATCGCCGATGCGCTTCTTGCGATGGGCAAGGCGATGCTGGCGAATCCCGAACGTCGGGGTATCTACCACTTTGCAGGGACGCCGGACGCAAGCTGGGCCGATCTTGCGGTCGAGATCTTCGCTCAGGCGCGGTTGGCCTGCAATGTGCGACGCATCGCCACGTCGGAATACCCGACCCCGGCGCGGCGGCCGTTGAATTCGCGGCTGGATTGCGGTGCCATCGCCCGCGATTTCGGCATCACGCGCCCGGATTGGCGCAAGGGGCTGGCCGAGGTGCTGGCAAGGCTGGAGCAGGACAGATGACACAGCGCAAGGGCATTATTCTGGCGGGCGGGTCCGGTACCCGGCTGTATCCGATCACCATGGGCGTGTCGAAGCAGCTTTTGCCGTTATATGACAAGCCGATGATCTACTATCCGATCACCGTACTGATGCTGGCCGGCATCCGCGAGATCGCGATCATCACCACCCCCGAGGATCAGGCCCAGTTCCAGCGGCTTCTGGGCGATGGCGACCAGTGGGGGCTGCGTTTCGAATGGATCATCCAGCCGTCGCCCGACGGGCTTGCGCAGGCCTATCTTCTGGCCGAGGATTTTCTGGCCGGCGCACCATCCGCTATGGTCCTTGGCGACAACATTTTCTTTGGTCACGGTTTGCCGCTGTTGATGGCGGCGGCCGATGCGCGGGATACGGGCGGGACTGTCTTTGGCTATCGCGTCAGCGACCCTGAACGCTACGGGGTGGTCGATTTCGATTTGCAAGGACAGGCACGGGCGATCGTCGAAAAGCCCGCGAAGCCACCGTCCCACTATGCGGTGACGGGTTTGTATTTCCTTGACGGCACCGCCCCCCAGCGCGCGGCGCAGGTCAAGCCATCGGATCGCGGCGAACTTGAAATCACGACCTTGCTTGAAAGCTATCTGGCGGATGGCGAACTGACGGTCGAGAAGATGGGGCGCGGTTTCGCGTGGCTGGACACCGGAACCCATGCCAGCCTTCTTGATGCAGGGAACTTCGTCAGGACCCTGGAAAATCGGCAGGGCCTGCAGACCGGCTGCCCGGAAGAAATCGCATTCGAAGCCGGATGGATCGACGCGGATCAGCTTCGCGACCGCGCCGGGAAATTTTCGAAGAACGCCTACGGCAAGTATCTGCTGAATTTGCTCGACTGATCGGCCGGTAGCCGGCACGTTCGCGGCGTGTCTGCAAGAGCCATGGTGACAAAGGACTTTCACGGCAGTCCTGCTGCGGATAGGAACGCGGCCGGTCGGCGTGTCTGCACAGTCCCAAGAAGTCCAAACAAGAGAATGCCTTGAGCCAGCCAGACCCCTACAGACCCAGAATTGCGGCGATCGTCGTCACCTTCAACAGACGGCCGCATCTGCAGAAAACGCTGGCGCGGCTATTGGCCGAGCCGCTGGATCACGTGGTCGTCGTCGACAACGGATCATCAGACGGCAGTCGGGAATGGCTTGCCGCGCAAGATGATCCAAGACTTCAAGTGATCGAGATGCCGCACAACGGTGGTGGGGCGCTTGGCTTCGAGACGGGGATGCGCAAGGCGCAGGCGCGCTTTGATCCGGACTGGTATCTGTTGATGGACGATGATGCCCGTCCGCAGGCAGGCGCGATTGCAGAATTCAGACAAGGGCTGGAACTGGATCGCTGGGGGGATGCCGACGCGCTTGCGGCGGCGGTGCGTTTTCCCGACGGCCGCATCTGCGAGATGAACCGCCCATGGGTCAACCCGTTCAAAAGCATCTCGGTCTTCTTGCGCGTGATCGCAGGTGGCGGACGCGCCGCGTTCCACATTCCGGACGCGGCTTACGCGACCGATCAACCCAGGGGGCTGGACGGCACGTCCTTCGTCGGATTCTTTGTCGCGCGCGCGGGCGTTCGGCGTGCGGGATTCCCGGACGGGCGTCTTTTCATCTATGGCGACGATGTGCTGTACACGCTTGGGTTGACGCAGTCGGGCGGAAAGCTGCTGTTCGCGCCCGATCTGCGGTTCGAACATGAATGCGGGGTGCAAACGGCCGGCGCGATGCTGCGTCCGCTCTGGAAGACCTACTACCATCACCGCAATCTCTGGTTCGTCTATCGTCGCACGGCGGGGCGGCTGCTGTTCCCGTTTCTGATCGCGGCGATGGTTCCCAAATGGCTGACGAAGGGCAGGTCACTACCCCCGCCCGAGCGTGCCGTCTGCCGGCGCCTGATCCGTCTGGCGGTAACGGACGCCTTCCGCGGCAATCTTCGGCGCGGCCATCCCGAGATTCTGGCGATTGCCGATGCGGCAACTGCGGCCGGCAACACCGGCGATCGAGAAACGTCAAGGCAGGACTGACGGATAGTCCGGTTTGCCCGCCCAACCTTGGGTCGCGGGCAGGCCGTTCAACCCTGCTGTCTGGCGATATCCTCGATCAGCACCTTGTCGACAGAAAGCTCGGTCGCGTCTTGCGCCGCCTTCAAAAGTCCTTCGCGCATCACGCGTAGCCTGGCCTCGGCGGTGAAGTTCCCGTCGAAGGCGCCCGTATTGGCCAGCACCATCAGCTGTCGCAGCAATGCATCGCGCAGCCGGTGTTCCTGTTGCTTCATCGGTTCCAGATCGGCTTCGGTCGTTTCGACGGTCAATGTCATGATCATCATCGCGCCCATATCGCCATTGCGCATCATGGGCACGAAGAATTGCGATGGAAACGTGAACCAGGCCGCAGCGCCGGGGTCGCCCCCATGTCCGTCGCCCCCATGCCCGCCCCCGCCATGCGCATCCTCAGAGTGGCCGGTATCGGTAGAGCCATGTGCCTCCGTGGCCGCCGTTGCATCCGCTGCGCTTGATCCGTCTGCGTGCGCACCTTCTGCGTTTGCCTTGGCCGCGGGCCTCAGCATGTCGCCGCCGATGCTGCCCGCGGCAAGTGCCAGGACGGGAATCAGCATGATCAGGATTTTCTTCATTCGGCGCACCTCAATAGGGAAGCAGGATATCGGCGATCTGCTGGCCGTATCGCGGCTGCTGAACATCCGTGATCTGACCTCGGCCGCCATAGGAAATACGGGCGCCTGCGATCCTGTCATATTCGATTTCGTTGTTGCGATCGATGTCGCCCGGCCGGACGAAGCCGGATACCGTCAGTTCGCGCAATTCATAGTTCACGCGGACCTCTTGCATGCCCTGTATCTGCAACGTTCCGTTCGGCAGGCGGTCGATGACCGTGGCTGCAACGCGCAGAGTCAGCTTGTCACGACGCGTGATGTTGCCGCTTCCCTTGTAGGTCGATGATGACGAGGCGTCGGCAAGATCGTCGAAGCTTGCGCCCTCGGGCAGCTTGTCGGCAAGCCGCTGGGGAATCCCGATCATCTGCGGCATGCTGACCTCGTCTCCGGCCGCGCGCGACCGGCCCGAACTGTTGCTGATTTCCGCGCGGTCGTCGATCTCGATCACCACGGTCAGGATGTCGCCGCGTGTCGAGGCGCGCCTGTCGCTGATCAGCGACGAGGTTGTGCCGGCCCACAGCGACGCCGCTGCTTCGGGACGGCCCGAATCGACCGGAATTTCCAGCGGCGGGTTGGTCATGGCGATGAATTCCTCGCTGTTGCGCGGAGAGCTGAGGTGAGGTGCCTGACCGACATTGGCGACCCGAGAGCAGGCACCCAATGCCAGGACAAGACAAAGAAAATGTGTGGATTTCATGCGGTATTCCTTGTCTTTCTACTGTCAGCGACCGGCCAGAAGGCTGCCGTCGGGCATCACGCGGGCGGTGATGGTGCTGCGGGAATCCAGATTCATCACCCGGACCAGATCGCCGGCGGCGCCGTCGCCAAGAACCCGCCCCTCGGCCTCGATTCGCAGCGGTCCGCGTAGAAACGACAGGCGTACCAGTTGATTGCGGCTGACCAGCCTGGGAGCCTGCAACAGGTTGGCTTGGATCGGCCGGCCTTCGTAAATGGTGATGCGTGTCTGCAATCCGATCGCCTGCGACGGATCGCTGAGACCCGCACGCGCGCTGTCGATGGCACGCAGGTCGGTTGCGGAAATGACCGTGCCGGCGGGCAGGGTGCGGGCCGCCGCCAGAGTCCCGGCCTGGGCCGAGAGGGGTAGCAGCAGGATCAGGACCAGGGCGCGGATCATCAACGCACCTGCGTTGTCGCGCCAAGCATCTGGTCGGCGGCAGTAATGACCTTGGCGTTCAGTTCATAGCCGCGCTGCGCCTTGATCAGCTCGGTGATCTCTCGCACCGCATCGACCGAGCTTTCCTCAAGGTAGCCCTGCCGCAGCGTGCCCAGACCCTCCTGTCCGGGATTGGCGACCTGCGCCGCGCCCGATGCGGCGGTTTCCAGAAACAGGTTCGACCCGACAGCCTCCAGCCCTTTTTCGTTGGAAAAGCTGGCAAGCGTGAACTGGCCCAGCAACTCGGGTTCGACCCGGTCGTTGAAATAGGCATAGACCTCGCCGCCGGCATTGATCGAGATTGACCGCGCGTCGTCGGGAATGGTGATGCCGGGCACCACCGGATAGCCGTCCGAGGTCACGATCTGCCCTTCGGCCGATCTTTTCAGCCCGCCGTCGCGTGTATATCCCGACAGTCCGGAAGGAAGCGTCACCTCCAGATAGCCATCGCCGTCGATCGCCATGTCCAGATCGCCTCCGGTCTGGCTCAGCGACCCCTGTTGCAGATTGATGCTGACCGCGCTGGGCCGGACGCCCAGACCCAGTTGAACGCCGGCGGGAATCACGGTGCCATCGGCTGCCGTCACGGTGCCGGGGCGGGTTGCCTGCTGATAATGCAGGTCGGCGAACTCGGCACGCCGCGCGTTGAAGCCCGTTGTCGACATGTTGGCGAGGTTGTTCGAGATGACCTCGACGCGTGTTTGCTGGGCGCTCATGCCGGTGGCGGCAATCTGAAGGGCTCTCATGGTTTTTCCTCTCAGCGGGTCATGGATGTGATCGCGTTGCGGATCCGCTGATCCTCGCGGTCAAGGAAGGACTGGCCCAGCTCGTAAGCGCGCTGGACCTCGATCATGCGGGTGATTTCGAAGACGGCATCCACGTTGGATTCTTCCAGGAAACCCTGGCGGATACTCGCCTCCTCGACCGGCTCGGGGTCGCCATCGATGGCGAAGCCGGTGCCTCCGTCATGGGTGATCTGCGCGCCCTCGGGTGGGGCAAAGACGCCGATGCGGCCGAAGTTTATGCCGTTTGCCGACAGCGTGCCATCGGCACCAACGCCGACCTTGCTGGCGCCCGCCGGAATGATGATCGGTGCTTGGCCTTCGTCCAGAAGGCGATGACCGTCCGCGTTCATCAGTTCTCCTTCCGGCGACGGCATGAAAGCCCCGGCACGTGTCAGGCGCGGTCCCTCCGGCGTGTCCAGCATGAAGAAACCCTCGCCCTCGAGCGCCAGATCGAACGTGCCGTTGGTCTGCGTCAGCACGCCCTGATCCAGATCGACAAGCCGGCCGCGGGCATGCGCCATGGATAACGTGTCGCCTTGTCGATCAAGGGCGGACAGGTGTTCGGCGAAGATCACGCCTTCGCGGCGAAAGCCGGTCGTATTTGCGTTGGCAATGTTGTTTGCGACCACGCGCATTTCGTTCATCAATCCGGATTGCCGGGTCAGCGCCGCGTAGATCGCGTTGTCCATGGTTCAGCTTCCCGCGATCAGGGGGATGATCTGACCGATATAGAAATCGGACAGGGCGGTGGTCATGAAGCTCATGGTGACCCAGAAGACCGCCAGCATCAGCCCGACCTTGGGAACGAATGTCAGGGTCATTTCCTGCACCGAGGTCAATGCCTGGAAAAGTCCGATGACGACCCCTGCGACCAATGCCACACCCAGCATCGGGGCCGAGATACGGACAGAGATCAGCAAGGCCTGGCGCAGCATGTCGAACAGAAGAGTTTCGCTCATGGCTCAGACCGGCATCCGCAGGATTTCCTGATAGGCCTCGACGACCTTGTCGCGGATCGCGACCACGGTCTCCATCGCCAGCTGGGATTCGGCGATTGTCTGGACCAGTTGGTGGGTGTCGGTCTGGCCGGTCATCGCGCTGGTCGACACCGCGTCTACCTGGGCCATCTGGGAGGCAAAGTCCTGGGCCGCCTCACCCAGTTTCGCGACCGAGGCGGGGGCGGCGGCCATGTCGGGTTGAACCGCGCTGCGCGCGGCGTTGTAGGCATTGGCGGCATTGACTGCAGTGATCATCAAAAATCCTTTCAGCGACGCAGAATATCCAGAAGGGACGCGCCCATCTGTCTGGTCTGTTCGAACATCTTCAGATTGGCTTCGTAGCTGCGCCCGGCCTCGCGGGAATCCGCGATTTCGATGACCAGGTTCACATTCGACCCCAAATAATATCCCTGCTCATCGGCCATGGGGTGGGACGGATCATAGATCCGTGGCAGTTCGGTGCGGTCGAGGATGGTTTTCGAGACCTCGACGGCGCCGCTGGGACGACCGAATTCCACAGCCTCCTCGAAGGCGACCAGTTTTCGGCGATACCCCGGCGTGTCTGCGTTCGCGACGTTCTCGGCCACGCGACGCAGCCGTTCGGCCTGGGCCTGCATGCCGGACGCGGACAGTCGAAGGGGGGATACGGGTTCTGCCATGAATACCTCCCTCAGGCCCGCCGGCCGATGCTGGTCCGCATCAGGTCGAGGGCCGAGCGATAGACCCCAAGCGACAATTCGTGCTCGCGCTTGAGTTCGGCAGCCTTCAGCATTTCGGCCTCAAGCGAGACAGAATTGCCGTTGGGCGAGACGCCGGTCTCGGTCGTGGCGACACGAAGTTCGGCGGGTGACCATGTCGGGACGGGCAGATGACGGGGGCGTGTGGTCCGCATTGCCGCAAGGTCGTCGCGGCGGCGATAGCTGTCCTCGAACGGCTGCAGATCCTGTGCCTTGAAGCCAGGGGTGTCGGCGTTGGCGATGTTCCTGGCGACGATGGTCTGTCGTTCCGTCACATGCTGACCCATTGCGCGGGCCATTCGCATCATCTCGATCTTCTCAAACATGAGGCTTCTCCTCATTGGCGATAACCGGGTCTTAACTCCGAATGGTTTAGAAACCGTTTCGGAAGCACGAGTTCGGCTCAGGCAGGAGAAGCGCGAAATGGATAAACTTGAATCGATCGCCCACCGCATAAGGCATTTGCGGCTGGCGCAGCATTTCGGCCGCGTGCAGTCCATTCGCGGCGGCCTGATCCGCGTCGAGGGCTTGAACGGTCGCGCGTCGATCGGCGACAGGGTGATGATTTCATTGCAGGAAAGCGGTGTGGCAGGCGAGATCGTGGGCCTTGCGCCGCGTCATGCCGAGGTGCTGCCCGAAGGCCATCTCGAAGGGTTGTCCGTGGGCGCCGAGGTCGAATTGCTGTTCGCGCCGACGATTTCGCCCTGCGACGCGTGGATCGGCCGAATCATCGATCCGTTGGGGCAGCCGCTGGACGGCCGGGCGTTGCCGCAAGGAATCGAGCCGCGTCCGTTCAGGTGCGAGGCACCGCCAGCCGTTGGGCGCAAGCGGCTTGGCGCGCGGCTGCCGACCGGGTTCGCGGTGTTCGACACACTGCTGCCGCTGGTCGCGGGGCAACGGATCGGCCTGTTCGCGGGATCCGGCGTGGGCAAATCGACGCTTCTGTCGGGCCTGGCGCGTGGGGTGCAGGCCGATGTGGTGGTCATCGCGATGATCGGAGAGCGGGGGCGCGAACTGCGCGAATTCGTTGACAAGACACTGGGCCCCGAGGGAATGGCGCGCGCGGTCATCGTCACCGCGACATCCGATCGCTCGCCCCTGATCCGGCGGCGCTGTGCCTGGGCGGCGATGGCCGTTGCCGAACATTTCCGCGATCAGGGCAAGCATGTGCTGCTGCTGGCCGATTCGATCACCCGCTTTGCCGAAGCGCACCGCGAGATCGCGCTGGCCGCGGGCGAGCCGCCCAGTTATCGCGGGTTTCCCCCGTCGGTCTCGAACCTTGTCATGGCGCTGGCCGAGCGTGCCGGTCCCGGTCTTGAGGGGGGCGGAGACATTACGGGGATCTTCAGCGTGCTTGTGGCAGGCTCTGACATGGAAGAACCCGTGGCCGACATTCTGCGGGGCACGCTGGATGGGCATGTCGTCTTGGAACGCAGCATCGCCGAACGCGGGCGCTTTCCCGCCATCGATGTCGTTCGATCGGTGTCGCGCTCGCTGCCCGATGCGGCAAGCGCGGACGAGAACGGTCTGCTCGCTCGCGCCCGCGCCGCCTTGGGGTCGTATGCCGAGTCGGAACTGATGATCCGCGCCGGCCTGTATGCGCCCGGATCCGATCCGCGCCTGGACGAGGCCGTGAAGCTGTATCCGCAACTGGACGATTTCGTGACGCGTCGCAGTGAATCTGTCCAGCAGAGCTTTATGGAACTGTCGGATGCCTTGCGTGTTCCGGCACGGACAAGGGCCGGCGTGCGCAGCGCGTGAAACTCATCAGCGCGAAGCCGTCGGGCTTAATGAATGTTAGAAGGGAGTTTCGGGCCATTGCGTCCGATTCGACGATTTGCAACTGTCTCGCAGCCAATGGAAAGGAGGGCGGGATGGCGATTACGGACTATTTTATCCGCTATCTTCAACGGCGTGATACGCTGTCCGAGGCTGACTTGTCCCGTCTTCGCAGCCTGCGCACCGAGCATGTTTCCTTCGCACCGGGCGAGGTGATCGTGCCGGTGGAACGCATCGCCGCAAGAAGCTGCATGATGTTGCGGGGATTGTCGGCCCGGTCCCATGAGCTTGTCGGTCGCCCCGAGGAACGGGTCATCACGGCGCTGCATGTGCCCGGCGATTTCGTGGATCTGCATGGTTTCGTGCTGGCCGGGCTTGAACATTCCGTCATTGCCGTCGGCCCCGCTGAGGTCGAGTTCGTCAGCCATGACCAACTGACCGAGATTACGGAAAATTTTCCTCATCTCACGCGCCTGATGTGGATGGCGACGTTGATTGATGCGGCCGTGCATCGGCAATGGCTGGTGGCGGCGGCATCCTTGCGATCCAGCGCGCATCTGGCGCATCTTCTGTGCGAGATCTACACCCGGCTGAACGCAGTCGGCGCGGCCGCCGACAATCGCTTTTCATTGCCGCTGCTGCAGCGCGAACTGGCGGATATCCTCGGCTACTCCCCGATACACGTGAACCGCGCGGTGCGTGATTTGCGTGACCGCGGCCTGATCCGATGGTCGGGTGCGGATGTGACCATTCTTGACTGGAAAGGGCTGGCAACGCTGTCGCGGTTCGATCCGACCTATCTGGACATGGAAAAGATGCGCCGCTGATCCTACTGGCACAGTCGCCAGCCGCTGCGCCGGGCCGCCAGATCAAGATGAAGATGGTTGGCATGTGCGGCATTCGCGCCCGGCCCAAGGACGGTGGTGAAGAACAGACAGGCAGCCCCCCGAACTGCACGCTGAAAGGCTTCTTCTGTGCCGCCACTGTCGCCGCGGGGCTCGACGTCCAGTGGATCGCGGTCGGCGAAGGTGAAACCCATGATGTCGATCGCGTTACCCAAGGCGTGTTCGGACAGTTTGGGGCGGTCCTTTCCGGTTCCGATCCGCGTGCGGCATGCATAGGTCGTGCCAAGCCGAAGGCCAGTGACGCGCGGCGCGCCCGGCAACGCGGCTGCGGCAGGGCGCAGGAAATCGCGCGCCCAGAACCCTAGGGCGCGTGCCGTGTCGCAGCGCATTTCGGCGTCGCCCTCCAGTTCCAAGTCAGGCAGGATGTGGGTCACCCGGATCGGGCGCGCGATGCCGCAATCGCGATCCTGCGGGTCAGTGATGGCCGGGCGGTCTTCGTATCGCGTTCCAAGCATCGCCAGTGCCAGCCGACAGGCCGCCTCTTCCCCGTCGCTTTCGCGCAGCATGAACCATCTTGGCGGAGGCGGTGGCCCGAAGACCTGCTCAGCTTTCGGACTGTCGGGTTCATCGCCGTCGTTTTCACCATCGCTTCTCGCGATTTCGTCAGGCCGCCCGCTACTGGCAGGTTTTTCGGGCGGACGCGTGTCGTCGGCCTTGTCGAGCGGAGATTCCGCATGGGGTTCGGGGGCTTCGGGCGGGCGGTCCTGCGCGATGGCCGCCGTGGAGATCAGGCAATAGGCGGCGATGGTCAGCAGGTATGTTCTCACTGCTGTTCATCCAGCGGCGGCACCACGAAACCGTCGGGCAGCGCACCCGACAATGCATCGCTTAGCGGGTCGGCAACGGATGGTTCGGCCAAGGCGTCGGCTTCCGCTTCCGAGGTGTTTTCGATGACGCGACCGTTGAGCGATTCCGCGGCGGGATCTGGAAAATCCAGAACCTCTGTCGCGGCTGCGTTGGCGGGGGTCGGGCTGGCGGACTGGGCCTCGCTGATGGGGGCGGATGCCGCCTGATCCAGCGGTTCAGAGGTGGTGACGGGCGCGGCGGGTCGCAACCCGGTCGCCTCGGCGATGGTCATGCCCGTCGGAAGAAATTCGACCGTCGTCACCCCGGCCTTCACCATTCCCGCCAGTTCGCGCGCATCCCAGTTGGTCAGCCGCACGCAGCCATGCGACTGGTTGTGGAACAGCCTTGACGGTGTCGCCGTGCCATGGATCCCGTAGCTGGGCTTGGACAGATCGATCCACACAGAACCCACCGGCCCGTTCGGACCGGGGGGCACGATCAACGCCTTGTCATTGTCGCCCTGCTTGAAATTGCGGGCGGGATTGTAGGTGTAGTTCGGGTTCAACGCGACTGTCACGACATGGTGGCTTCCAGATGGCGAGGGGGTCGCATCAGATCCGATCGTCGCCGGATAATCCACGATCATCCTGCCCTTGGCGTCATAGGCCGCCACGCGCCGCGTGGCCTTGTCCACGATGATGCGCGTCACCTGTCCCCGGGCGTCACTGGCCGGGTTGGTGACCTTGATCGTCGCGCCGGGTTCCAGCACGACCCCCGGGTTGAGAACGGCGATGAATTTCTCGTCCATGTGGAACCGTTCACCCAGTTTCTCGGCGATGCTGGTATAGCCCTGCGAAGACATCTTCGCCTTCTCGGCATAGTCGGACGGGATCGACGCGACCAGATCCTGTGCGTCCTCAGGGGTGATCGTGTAATCCATGGTGATCGGCTGATGCGCAAAGCTTTGCAGCAGGTTCCACACATGCGGGTCCATAATCCCGTCCATGGGCAGCCCGGAACGTCGTTCGAAGGCCATGATGGCGCTTTGGCTCATGCCGCCCTTGAAACCGTCGATCACCCCCGGTGACGTGCCGGACCGATCCAGAAGAACCTGGACCTTCGCCGTCAGGGCCGAGCGGCCGGATGGAAGATCGCCGCCGTCATAGCCCGCCGA
The DNA here is from genome assembly GCF_025195095.1 of Paracoccus maritimus. Lineage (GTDB taxonomy): Bacteria > Pseudomonadota > Alphaproteobacteria > Rhodobacterales > Rhodobacteraceae > Paracoccus > Paracoccus maritimus. Next base: position 116,376 of record NZ_JANAVZ010000005.1, read on the forward strand.
TTCCAGTTGTGCGGCGGTGATGATGGATGGCGACATCCCCGTCTGGCTTTGCGACAGCGCGATCTGCGCTGTCATCGGCAACGCAACCGCCCCCGCAAGGGAAAGAACAAGAAACAGGCGGGTCAGGCGGCGCGGCATCGGGTTCTCCGTCTTGGGTCGGGGCAGCATCGTGTGATCGAAGGGAAACCGCCAGATATCCTGCCGGTCACGATAGGGTCAATTCCCAGTTGAATTCCGCATAGCGGAATTTTAGCCTGCTGTGTGAAACAATAACGTGGAATGCCGCTGATCAGATGTGCATGCAGGAGGCGATCTGACATGGATCCAGCAAACATCGGCGTTGCCTTGCTGATCCTGACCCTTTCTCTGTTGGCGCTGCGCGTGCCTGTGGCGTTCGTCGTGGGGGGCGTCGGGGCGGTCGGTACGTTTCTGATACATGCGACAAGCGGTGATGGCGGAATCTTCGACCTGGCCATGAACCTGACTGGGCCGATCCTGCTGTCCACGGCGCTGGACCTGCCTCGCGCGGTTGATCTTGCGATCGTGCCGCTGATGATCCTGCTGGGAAATGTCGCCTTCTACGCCGGTATCGCCACGCGTATCTATGACGCCGCCGCGATCTGGCTGCGACCCCTGCGTGGCGGTTTGGCAATGGCGGCGGTCGTGGGATGCGGGGGATTTTCGGCGATCTCGGGGTCCTCGATCGCCTGCGCCTCGACGATGGGTCGCATCTGCGTACCCGAGATGTTGCGCCTGGGCTACGATCCAAGACTTGCAACCGCATCCGTCGCCGTGGGTGGTACGCTGGGATCGCTGATCCCGCCGTCAGTCCTGTTCATCCTGTTCGGCATCTTTACCGAAACGTCGATCGCCCGGCTGTTTCTGGCGGGCGTCCTGCCTGGCTTGCTGTCTTTGGCGGGGATGGTGGCGGTGGTCGCCTGGTGGGTCGGACAGAATCCCAAGGACGCGCCGGCCGGCACCGTGGACAAGGCCAGCCGGATCGACGCTGCTTTGGCAATCTGGCCGGCGCTGCTGCTGTTTGCAATGATTGTCGGTGGAATCCTTCTGGGATTTTCGGCGACGGCTGCCGTGACGGCCTGTGTCATGCTGACGCTGGTGATCGGGTTCATCCAAAGTCGCCTGACCGCCGACGTGCTGTGGCAGGCGATCCGGGAAAGCCTATTACAGAGCGCCGTGATCCTGCTGATCGTCGTCGCGGCAAAGGTGTTTTTCGGTTTCGTGATCCTGACGGGCCTGCCGGATGCCGCACTGGGCTGGGCCCAGGATGCCGCCCTGTCCTATTTCGTGATGATCGCCGTCGTGATCATCACCTATCTGATCCTGGGGATGTTTCTTGAACCGATCGCGATCCTGATCCTGACATTGCCGTTCCTGCTGCCGCTGGTCGAAGCGTATGGCATGGATCCGATCTGGTTCGGGGTGATCGTGGTCAAGCTTCTTGAGATCGGTCTGATCACCCCGCCGGTCGGCCTGAACGTGTTCGTCATCGGAAACGTGACGCGCGACGTGGGCATTGACCGGATATTCGCCGGTGTCTCGCGGTTCCTGGCCATCGATGTTCTTGTTCTGCTGATCCTGATCCTGTTTCCGATCATCTCGACCATTCTGGCGGGCGCGATGTGACCATGGCCAGCATGCATGGACCTGACGATGAACATGACCGGAACTTCGCCACCACGCTGGCGCGGGGTCTGTCGGTTCTGCGCGCATTCCGCGCCGGCGACGACGGCCTGACCAATGCCCAGATTGCCGAAAGGACCGGACTGCCGAAATCCACCGTGTCGCGCCTGACCTTCACACTTGGGCGCCTTGGTTATCTGACGCGGCCACAGCGGAACGAACGCTATCGCCCCGGTCCCACATTGCTGGCTTTGGGGCATGTCGCCGCGTCATCCCTGTCGTTTCTGGATGTGGCGCAGCCGATAATGCAGGCGTTGGCGGACGAGATCGGAACCCTGGTTCTGTTCGCCGTGCGTGATCGCGACAAGGTCGCGTTGGTCCGAACATGGCGGCCACGGCACGCGGCGTCGATCTGGCTGGAGGTGGGGCACAGGTTGCCGGTCGGAGGCTCGTCTTCGGGTCTTGCGATCTTGGCGGCGACGACGGGCGCGGAATTCGCGGCTTTGTTGCAGGATCGCCCGCCCGAGGTCGCGGATGGCACTGCGCTGGCGGATCTGCGGCGCGAGGGGCATCGGCAGTTGATGGCGAACGGCTATGCGGTCGTTCGCAGGGAATTGCGGCATACCTCGAATGTTTCGGCGGTATCGGTGCCGTTCAGATCATCGCGCCTTGCGGGGCCGGTGGCGTTTTCCTGCGGTGCGCTGGATGATGTTCTGCCGGAGGCAAGGATTCACGACCATGTGGGCCGCAGGCTGCGAGAAACCGTCCAGCAGTTGCAGGGCCTGATCGGGCAGAACGGTTCGCCCGCGTGGACCGGAACGCTGGACGACGAAGGAGGACTGGCATGATCGTCGACTATCAACGCGAGGGCGTCATCGGTGTCATCACCATCGACAACCCGCCGGTAAACGCGATATCGCAAGGGGTGCGTGCCGGATTGATGGACGCGCTTGCAGCACTGAATGCAGACGCCGGGGCGCAAGCGGCCGTGATCCTGTGCGCGGGGCGGACATGGGTCGCAGGGGCGGATATCGCCGAATTCGGCAAGCCGCCCATGATGCCGCATCTGCCCGATGTCATCGACCGGATAGAGGCCTCTGCAAAACCCGTTGTCGCCGCGATCCACGGCACCGCACTGGGCGGCGGGCTGGAAATCGCGCTGGGTGCGCATGCGCGCATCGCCGCGCATGACGCCAGGCTTGGCCTGCCCGAGGTGACGCTGGGTCTGATGCCGGGCGCGGGTGGCACGCAGCGGCTGCCGCGCCTGGTCGGCCTTGCTGCATCGCTGGACATGATTACTTCGGCACGGCAAGTCGGCGCTGCCGAGGCGTTGAAGATCGGACTGGTCGATCGGATCGTAACCGGGGATCTGACGCGGGCCGCGATGCAGTTCGCGCGTGAACTGGCCGGACAACAGCCGCGGCGCACAAGCGAGATTGCCGCCCCCACGGTCGATGCGGCGCTGGCGGACAGCATCAAGGCAAGTCTGACCGCAACAGCACCGGGGCAGGTGGCGCGGCCGCGCGCGGTTGATGCGGTGATCGAAGGTTTATCGCTTCCATTCGATCAGGGCATGGCGCAAGAGCGCGCAAAATTCATGGAACTGATGGACACACCGCAGCGCGCTGCGTTGATACATGCCTTCTTCGCCGAACGCGCCGTGACGAATCTGCCCGATCTGAAGGGTGTCCCTGCGCGCACCGTGGATCGGATCGGGGTGATTGGTGGCGGCACGATGGGTGCGGGCATCGCCGTGTCCGCGCTGCTGGCGGATCTGGATGTGACGCTGGTCGAACGCGATGCCGAGGCCGCAGAACGGGCTGCGGCCGGTATCGGCAGGATGCTGGAAGCTTCGGTCGGGCGCGGCAAGCTGACCCCCGACCGGCGCGATGCGATCCTGTCGGAAAGTTTCCGGGCCGTCGGCGACTATGAGGCATTGTCCGACGCGGATCTGATCGTCGAGGCGGTCTTCGAGAAGATGGAGGTCAAGGAACAGGTCTTCGCCCGCCTCGATGCCGTGGCCAGGCCGGGGGCGGTGCTGGCCACGAACACATCCTATCTGGACGTGAACCGCATCGCGCAGGCGACGGGTCGGCCGCAGGATGTGATCGGCCTGCATTTCTTTTCGCCCGCCCATGTCATGCGGTTGCTTGAGGTCGTGGTGGCCGACAGGACGGCACCCGATGTGGTGGCGACAGGGTTCGCGCTGGCCAGAAAGCTGAAGAAGATCGCCGTCCGCGCGGGTGTCTGCGACGGGTTCATCGGCAACCGAATGCTGGCCCACTATCGCGCGGCTGCCGACGCCATGGTGCTGGACGGGGCGTCACCTTATCAGATCGACCGGGCGCTGACCGAATTCGGATTCGCGATGGGCCCCTATGCGGTGTCGGATCTTGCCGGCCTGGATATCGGCTACCTTACCCGTCAGCGAATGGCCGCGGACCGGCATCCGCGCGACCGTGTGCCGGTCTTCGCGGACCGTCTCTACGAGTTGGGGCGTCTGGGCCGCAAGACCGGGCGCGGCTATTATATTTACGACGACAAAGACCCGAAGGGCCGCGAGGATCCTGAGCTTGCGGGCTTGCTGGATCAGGTTCGCGCGGATCTGGGGATCGCGCCGCGCGATTTCGACGACGCCGAGATCGTTGCCCGGTACATGGCGGCGATGGTGAACGAGGGCGCGCGCGTCGTTGGCGACGGGATTGCTGCCCGCCCTCTGGATGTCGATGTGGTGCTGCTGAACGGCTATGGATTTCCTCGATGGCGGGGCGGGCCGATGCACTGGGCGGATGCACAGGGACTGCCCGGCATCGCCGACGATATCGAGCGCTTTTCCAGACAGGACGACCATTTTTGGCGCATCGCGCCCTTGCTGCGCGATCTGGCCGCCAAGGGCGGCCGTTTCGGTGACCTGAACCAGCGGAGTGTCGCATGAAACAGCCGGTGATCATCTCGACCGCCCGCACTGCGATCGGCAAGGCCGGGCGCGGCGCCTTCAACATGACCCATGGCGCGGTGATGGCCGGGCATGTCGCGCGGGCGGTGGTGGATCGTGCGGGCATAGATCCGGCGCTGATCGAGGATAGCATTTGGGGATGTGGCTACCCGGAATATGTCACAGGCGGCAACATCGCCCGGCAAGCCGTGATCCGCGCGGGTCTTCCGGACAGTGTCGCGGCCACGACGGTCAACCGTTTTTGTGCCTCTGGGCTGCAGGCTTTGGCGATGGGCGCGCATATGGTTGCGTCTGAAGGTGCGGGCGCCGTGCTGGTCGGCGGTGTCGAAAGTATCTCGATGGTCCAGCCGCCGGTGCGCAATTCGCGCGAAGCCTGGATCGAGGAACATCGCCCCGATCTGTATATGCCGATGATTGAGACGGCGGACATCGTGGCCCATCGCTATGGCATCAGTCGGGCGGCGCAGGACGATTATGCCGTGCAGTCGCAGGCCCGGACCGCAGCTGCGCAGGCGGCAGGTTATTTCGATGACGAGATCGTGCCGATCACCGTGACGAAGATGGTAACAGACAAGCATTCGGGGACGACGCACCGGGAAGCTGTGACAGTCTGCGAAGATGAGGGCAACCGCCCCGGTACCACGTTGCAGGCGCTGTCGCGGTTGGAACCGGCGCGCGGCGAAGGCCAGTATGTCACAGCAGGCAATGCCTCGCAGCTTTCCGACGGCGCAGCCGCGCTGCTGGTCATGGATCAGGATCTGGCGGCGGCGCAGGGGCTGACACCCCTTGGTGCGTTTCGCGGCTTCGCCGTTGCCGGATGTGCGCCCGATGAAATGGGGATCGGCCCGGTCCTCGCGGTGCCGCGCCTGCTGAGGCGCGCCGGACTGCGGATCGACGATATCGACCTGTGGGAATTGAACGAGGCGTTCGCCAGCCAGTGCCTGTATTGCCGCGACAGTCTGGGAATCGATCCGGCAAGATGCAACGTCAATGGCGGGGCGATTTCGATCGGTCATCCCTTCGGCATGACCGGCGCACGGACCGCCGGCCACATCCTGCGGGAAGGTCGAAGACGGGCCGCGAGATGGGGCGTCGTGACGATGTGCGTGGGCGGCGGGCAGGGCGCCGCCGGGTTGCTGGAAATATTCTGACCGGCCGGGCGCTTGGTCGTCCCGGCCGGATCAGTGTCTGGCTCGGCGCCTGACAGTTGTTCAGTCTTCTGAGACCAGCCTGTGCCGCGGCGGATAGAACTGCCGCGAAAACGAAACCGGGGCCACATCGCTCCAGTTGATACGCTCGACCGCCAGAACGGGTGTGCCGTTCTCGACCCTCAGGTTGTGGGCGCAATCGCCCGAGGCCCCTTCGGCAAGGATCGAGAACCGTCCACGCGTCAGCGGAACGTTGCGGGCCAGCCATTCGTGAGCAGGCTGGTTCCTGACATCCTCGATCGTTATCGTCGGCAATGATCGCGGATTCAGCCAGATGGCCTCGCAGCAATGCGGGTGACCGTCAGCAAGATACTGGGCCTTGATCAGGATCAGATCTTCGCTTGCCGCAACCTGCAGGGCACGCATGGCGGCCTCGGTCGGCTTCGACTGGCCATAGCTGGTCATGCGATAATCGTATTCAGCGCCAAGGGCTTCGATCTCGTCTCGGACAACCGGCATTTCAAGCGTAGTTCGACGCGACGGGGTCGATGTGACGCGGGTGCCAACCTTCCGGCGCCGTTCGACGATGCCGCTGTCGGCAAGCTCGCGCAGCGCCCGATTGACGGTCGCGCGCGCGCAGCCAAGCTGAACGGCAAGCTGCTGTTCGGTGGGGATCAATTCGCCAGGCGCCCATTCCCGTGTCCGGATACGCTCCAGAACCTCGGAACGGACCGATTGCCAGGTATTCATGCGCTGTGATCCACGCTCGATGCCGGCGGGTCGCAGGGAACGAGCGACCGTACTGGGTATCTTTGTCATGATGGGTGCAAACTCGGAATCGTTATGTTCTTTATTAATCTTATTAAACTGCAGCAAGGAAACCTGTCGAAATAGGCATATTATGCCTAAAGGGCGAAAAATCTGCTCTTAAAGATATGAATTTAGCGTCATGGTTGTGAAGAGTGAATATTTTCAATCCTTTTTTGATCTGCTAATTGCATGATGTGCAAGGGCGTGGATCGAAGGGCGCTACAATGAAACAGGAACACCGGCTGACGCCGGATCGGCCGGCCCTCGTGACCCAGCCGCAGGGGGCAGTCGCCGGGCCGGTCTGGCCGATCCTTCTGGCGATCAGTCTTTGCCACATGGTCAACGATGTCATGCAATCGATGCTTGCAGCAATCTATCCCCTGCTTCGGGCCGAATTTTCGTTGAGCTATGCCCAGATTGGGGTAATGACCTTCGCCTTTCAGGCGACCGCATCGCTGTTGCAGCCGCTGATCGGGGCGGTCACCGACCGCCATCCGCAGCCGCGGTCTCTGCCCTTCGGCATGGCCTCGACCTTCTGCGGTGTGCTGCTATTGGCGTTCGCGCCGCAATATGGCTGGCTTCTGGCCGGAGCGATGCTGATCGGCATCGGGTCCGCGGTGTTCCATCCCGAAAGCTCTCGCGTTGCGCGGCTGGCCTCGGGCGGTCGATACGGCACCGCGCAATCGCTGTTCCAGCTTGGCGGCAATTTCGGGCAATCCATGGGTCCGTTGCTGGCGGCCTTCGTGGTTGTGCCGCTGGGACGTCCGGCCGTGGCCTGGTTCGCCGTCGCGGCGGCACTGGGGTCGGCGCTGCTGTGGCATGTCGGAGGCTGGGCCGAAGGGCGGCGGCGCGCGCACGCGGCGCGGCCCGATACGACGCTGAGGCTGCCGCGAGGGATCGTGAAGCGGTCGATCACGGTGTTGGCAGTCCTGACCTTCACCAAGAATATCTATGGCGCCGCCATGACCAGCTATTTCACGTTTTTCACCATCGAGAAGTTCGGTCTGGGTCCGCAGGGCGCGCAGATCATGCTGTTCCTGTTCCTGGGCGGGATGGCGGCCGGGGTGATGCTGGGCGGGCTGGTCGGGGACCGGATCGGACCCTTGCGGGTCATCTGGTTCTCGATCCTCGGCGTGCTGCCCTTCACGCTGGCGCTGCCGCATGTCGGATTGATTCCGACGGGGATCCTTTCGGTTGTCATCGGGCTGATCCTGGCGTCGGCGTTTCCGGCCATCGTGGTTTTCGCACAAGAATTGGTGCCAGGCCGCACCGGCACCATTGCCGGGCTGTTCTTCGGTTTTTCTTTCGGGATGGGGGGGATTGCGGCTGCGGCGCTGGGGGTTCTGGCTGATGCGCGCGGGATCGAGTCCGTGTTTATTCTTTGCTCGGTATTGCCCGCGCTTGGCGTGCTGACGGTATTCCTTCCGCGCATGGATCGCCGGTGGCCGGGATGACGCAAGCGCCACTGTTCTTTCACATCAGTCCCGACTGGTGCGGCGAGGTGCGGTTGGCGCAAATGTTCCAGTTGAACGGTCATGAGGCATTGGACGGAGAACGGGGCGCGCTGGCCAGCGAGATCCTGTTCTGCGAGGCGCGCGATCAGACCCCGCTGGCGCGTTGGCCGCAGGTGCGGCTGTTCACAGGTTTGTATCGCACCGCTCCGTTCTGGCGCCCGCCGCTGGAGGCATGGCGCAGCTTCGATTTCCTGCGGTCGCGGTTTCCGCAAGCCTATTTCATCCTGACGACACGCGAAATCGACGGCTGGCTGGTCGATCGGCTGACGCGCGCCAACCGGGCCGCCGCGCGCTGCTATGCCCATCACCGGGATGTGCCGGAAGGCGATCTGCCACAGATCTGGGAAGCTGATTGGCACGCGCATCTGCGCGCGGTCGAGGCAGTTTTCGGTGCCGATCCCCGACTGATCCGCATCGACCTGGAGACAGAAGATCCGCAATCGGTCTGCCGTAGCCTGTCGGCGCTGTTGCCGATGGATGTCGCGCCGCCGGACCGCGATTGGTTCCCCCCAGCCGATCCGTGGTCAGGAAAAGCCGTGATGGCGGCGTTCGAGACCGACGCGTCGGCCGCCGTGCCGGATCCCGACTATGTCGAGGATGTGGCGAGTTTCTGTCTGCGTGGGCTTTCGCCCGATGACGGTGGCCGCAATGGCGTGTCACGGCATTACTGCGAATGGGACGGAGAGGGGACGATTCTGGATCATCTGGACCAGCCCCGCCAGATCGCGATCCGATCTCTGCCGGGCGATCCCGGGCGGCGCAGTGCCGCGGTTTCGCGCCCCGATCAGCACTTCAAGCTGCTGCGCGCTGAAGGTGTGGTCAACGATGCTCTGCGACTTGGGCGTGCCACGCGGCTGCGGATCGACATGGAGGATTCGCGCTGGATGGGCTCGCCCCAGGGGCAGGCATTGGGGGTTCCGGTGCTGGGCCATTGCCGTCGCGAGGGGGCGCGCAACGTTGTGCTGTGGCCGCTGCCGGATCAGCACCAGATCGGCATGCCGGGGTTTGACCCTTCCGCTGCGCCCGACCGCCTTCCATTCGACGACAAGCTGGATCGGGTGGTGTGGCGCGGCATGATTTCCGGCAGCGAGATGCGTGACGGGGTCCGTCCGGGTGCCGGCTCGCATGTGCACCTTGCGCGACTGGCCCAAGCAGGACAGGATCCTGCGGCGCGCGACGCCGCCTGGCAGGATCTGTGCCGCACATCGCGCCTGAACTTCGTGCGGCGCTGGTTCGGCCATCCGGACTTCAATTTGGGTATTGTCATGGCCTGGAGCATGCGCGACATGGCCGAGGATCCGCTTCTTGCGCCTTATTGCGACACGCGGCGCGGTCCGGGATTTTTCCGGCAGTTCCGCTATCAGCTTTGCCTGACGGGTTTCGATCACGGGTCGAACTTCATTCCGATGATCGACAGCCAGTCGGTGCTTCTGGCCGAGCAGGATGGCTGGGAAGTGTTCTATTCCGGTCGCTTCAAACCGTGGAAACACTTTATTCCTGTAGCGCGGTATTGCGGCGATATCCTGGAGAAACTGGCATGGGCGCGCGAAAATCCCAACAAATGCAAAGAGATGTCGGCCGCTGCACGCGCCGAGGTCGCGATGCTGCGCGACGCGCCCACGCGCCGCGCGATCCTGTCACGCATTCTCGACGGACTGGCGGCGTCGCGCTAGGTTTCGTCAAGGGAGGATCCGTCCATGACAACCATTCGCGCGGTGCCGATCACGGCCGATGACTTCGCCCCGTTCGGCGAACTGCTGACGGTCCGGCCGATGCCTGACAAGATGATCAACGAGGGTCGCTGCGAACGGCATCATGCACTTGCCACGGTTCAGCGTGGCGGGGGCGAGGCGATCATCTCGATCTTCCGGTCGCAGCCGGTCAGCCTGCCTTATGAATGCGGGCTGCTGGAACGCCATCCGCTGGGATCGCAGGCATTCATGCCGCTGGGACCAGATGCCTGGCTGTCCGTGGTGGCACGGGACGACGCAGGCCGCCCCGGCCATCCCGTTGCCTTTCTTGTGCCGTCCGGGATGGGCATCAACCTTCATGCGGGCGTCTGGCATGGGGTTCTGACCCCGCTGGATCGCGCGGCGGATTTCCTTGTGGTGGATCGAGAGGGTGATGGCGTGAACCTTGAAGAGATCCGCATCCGGCCCATCACGATTACCGCATGAACCTTCCCGATGACAGTTTCGAAAGACTGGCCTGGGCACGCGGCGCGCGGATCGTGGCCGGCGTGGACGAGGTTGGCCGGGGTCCGCTTGCGGGTCCGGTGACCGCGGCGGCGGTGGTGCTGGACCCCGGTAATGTTCCCGAGGGGCTGAACGATTCCAAACAGCTGACCGGCAAGCGGCGCGAAGCCCTGGCTGCACGGATCATGGCGCAAAGTCATTGGTCCGTGGCCCATGTCGAAGTGGCCGATATCGACCGGCTCAATATCTATCATGCCAGTCATCTGGCGATGTGCCGCGCGGTCGCCGGGCTGCTCCATGTGCCTTGTCACGTCCTGGTGGACGGCAACCGGGTGCCCAAAGATCTGGGCCGCCCGGCCGAGGCCATCATCAAGGGCGACGCGCGCAGCATCAGCATCGCGGCGGCGTCTATCCTGGCCAAGGTGTTGCGCGATCGCATCATGGTGGATTTGGCGCAACAGCATCCCGGCTATGGCTGGGATGTGAATGCGGGCTATCCGACACCAGCCCACAAGCAGGCGCTGCTAGATCTGGGGGTGACCCCTCATCATAGGCGTTCGTTCCGGCCCATCCACAATATCTTGTGTAAAGATGGATCTGCAAGTGTTTGATTCAAAAAAGAAATTGACGCCGAATCGGGTCTGAATCATCTTTGTCCTCATACCAGACCGGCCAAAGTCGGCTTCCCCACGAGGCAGAGATGACGAAGATCAAAGAACAACGCGCGGCCACCGCGCGGCCCTTGCCGCTGAACCAGATTCTGGCGGGTGATTGCATCAAGATCATGAATTCGCTTCCCGAAGGAAGCGTGGACCTGATCTTCGCCGATCCTCCTTACAACCTGCAATTGCGGGGCGATCTGCTTCGCCCGGACAATTCGAAGGTTGATGCCTGCGACGACGAATGGGACCAGTTCGCGGGCTTCGCCGCTTATGACAGCTTTACCCGTGACTGGCTGGCCGCCGCGCGCCGTATCCTGAAGCCGCATGGCGCGATCTGGGTGATCGGCAGCTATCACAACATCTTCCGCGTCGGCGCGGAACTGCAGAACCAGGGTTACTGGATCATGAACGACGTGATCTGGCGCAAATCGAACCCGATGCCGAATTTCCGCGGCAAGCGCCTGACCAACGCTCATGAGACGATGATCTGGGCCGCGAAATCGGACGCCTCGAAATACACGTTCAACTACGAGGCGCTGAAATCCCTGAATGAAGGAGTTCAGATGCGGTCCGACTGGGTCATCCCGATCTGCAACGGCGGCGAACGGCTGAAGGACGGAAAAGGCGAAAAGGCCCATCCGACCCAGAAACCCGAGGCATTGTTGCACCGGGTTATCGTCGGCACCACCAATCCGGGCGATGTGATCCTTGATCCGTTCTTCGGCACTGGCACAACGGGCGCTGTCGCCAAGATGCTGGGCCGCGATTTCATCGGCATCGAACGCGAGGCCGCCTATCGTGAGGTGGCCGAGCAGCGTCTTGCGCGGATTCGCCGTTTCGATGCCGAGGCGATCGCCACCACCAAGGCAAAGCGCGCCGAGCCACGCGTTCCGTTCGGTCAGGTGATCGAACGCGGAATGCTGCGCCCGGGCGAGGAACTGTATTCCATCGGCAGCCGGCACAAGGCGAAGGTGCGCGCCGATGGCAGCCTGATCGGCAACGACGTCAAGGGCAGCATCCATCAGGTCGGTGCCGCGCTGGAAGGTGCGCCGTCCTGCAACGGCTGGACTTACTGGCATTTCCGGCGCGAGGGCAAGATGATCCCGATAGACATCCTGCGCCAGCAGATCCGCGCCGAGATGGAGGGCGAGGTCTCGCGCCCGAACTGATCCCGTTTCACGGTTTCGCCGCAGTCCCGCCGCCAACCGCGCGGCCGGGATCGCCTTGCCCCGCCATCGTCGTATGGCGGGGTCTTTTCATCCGCGATACCGCATGCATATCTCTGTTATCATGTTGCACCCGTATTCAGACCTGCCATCGAATGCCTTCTGGCGCCGTGCAGTGGCCGAAACCTCGGCCAGCGCCCCCGAGGCCATCAGCCGGCCCAAGTTCCCGCTGACCCGCAAGGACCGGATTGCGACCGCGGGCAGTTGTTTCGCGCAGCATATGGGCAGGGCGCTGCGCGCAGCCGGGCTGAAGGTGCTGGATGCCGAACCGTCGCCGCGCGGCATCGGTCAGGCGGTGCTTCAGCAGCATGGCTTCGGTCTGTATTCCGGGCGGTATGGCAACATCTACACGGCGCGACAGCTGATTCAGCTGCTGCAAGAGGTCGCAGATGGCCGACCCGATCCCGCGCAGATCTGGCGGCGCGGCGACCGATTTCATGACGCCCTGAGACCGGGGCTTGATCCCGAAGGGCTGGACAGCCCGGAAGAGGTGCTTGCAATCCGTCGCCAACACCTGTCGCGGCTGGCGCCGATGCTGGCTGGGGCCGATGTGTTCATCTTCACCCTTGGCTTGACCGAGGCGTGGCGTTGCCGGGAAACCGGACGTGTCTATCCGACGTGCCCGGGTGTCATCGCTGGCAGTTTCGACGCCGCTCGGCATGAGTTCGTGAACTTCACATATCCCGACGTCGTCGAGGATCTTCAGAAGTTGCGCGACGGGCTGCATGCGTTCAAGCCGGGGATGAAGCTGCTGCTGACCGTGTCGCCGGTGCCGCTGACCGCGACCGCATCGGGCAATCACGTGCTGCCCGCGACGCAATACTCCAAGGCCACGCTGCGCGCGGCGGCGGGCGATTTCGCCGCGCTGCATGATGACGTAGACTATTTTCCGTCCTACGAGATCGTCATCAATCCCGCCGCGCGCGGTCGGTTCTTCTCGGATGGCCTGCGCCAGGTCTCGCCCGAAGGCGTTGCCGCCGTGATGCAGACATTTCTGGCGACGCACGGACTGTCCGAGAACATGCCGCCTCTGTCGGCCGACCCGGATATGGACGATCCGATCTGTGAAGAGGCGATGCTGGAGGCGTATTCCCCATGATCGGCGACCTGCCTCGTGTCCTTTTCGTCGGCAACTCGCACAGCGGTTCCCTGCGGCTTGCCTACGCGGCCGAGGCCGATCGCTGGCCGGGCTGGGACGTATACTTTCTTGGGGTCTTGTCGGATCGTCTGGGCGAACTGGACCTGCGGGATGACAGGCTGGTGCCGATGACCGGGGCGGCGTCCCGTCAGATGCAGTATTATAATCACGTCAATTCGGTCGATGTCGGCGGGTTCGATGCGTTCGTGATCGTCGGCGGAGTGTCCTGGTTTCGCACGGCCGCAATTTGCGCCGAGCACCGCAGTCTGGATTTTCCCAGCGTGGTCGCGGGTGACGAGACGGCGCAGCTTGTCGGCGGGCGCGTGCTGGGCGCAATGCTGCGCGGGCGCATCGCCGGATCGGCGGTCGGGCAATTGCTGCCAAGGATCGAGCGGCTGCAAAAGCCTGTCGTTGTCGTGCCTGAGCCCGCGCTGTCCGAAGATGGCCGGGCGGACGACGCCCGCTATGGCGCCTATCACGCCCTTGTGCAGCGTGGGGACGCCACGCACTGGCTGGATATGTATCGCGCTGCGCGCATGCAGGTGCTGGGCGACAGCGCAACGATCCTTGACTGGCCCGAGGCTGCGTTGGTTGACGGTCCCTATACCGCGTCATCCTTGATGCGCGGCTCAAGAAGGCTTGGCCGGATCGACGCAGCCGCAATAGTGGCAGGCACCTCCGCCGCGAGGGCGCAGCGGGAAGTTGCGGAAGATGGCGAGGGCCCGACCCACCCAGATGATGACTATGAACACGCCAATGCGACCTACGGCGCAATGGTCATGGATCAGGTCATGTCGGTGCTTTCGACGCGCTGATTACAGCGCGTTGCGTGGCATCGGCAGGTCGCCGTTATCGTAGGGCGCCCAATCGCGGATCTGCGGGTAGAACTTCTGCCGCCAAGCCCGAACGCGCGGGTTCATCCGCTTTCGCCACCATGGCGGCACCATCGCCACGAAGGTCATGGCCGGATATCCAAGCGGCAGCTGTGGCGCGTCGTCGTCGCCATAGGTCTGCAGCAGCGGAAAGCGCCGGTCCGGCTTGTAATGGTGGTCGGAATGTCTTTGCAGGTTGATCAGCAACCAGTTCGACGCCGTGTGACTGGCGTTCCAGCTGTGGCGCGGCCTGATATGTTCATATCGTCCTTCGCCAAGATGTTCTCGGGTCAGGCCGTAATGTTCGACATAGTTGGTCAGCTCTAGCTGCCAGACTGCGATGAAGGCCTGAAAGACGAACAATGCGACACCAATCCACCCACCAAGGATCAGCGCCAGCACGATCATCGCCAGTTGCAGCGCGCCGTATCGCCAGAAAGGGTTGCGCGGGTCCAGCGGCCCGCGACCGGCCCGCGCCAGCCGTCGTTTCTCGGCCCGCCATGCGCTGGCCGGGCTTTCGCGCAGCACGCGCGCGAAAAAGCGATAGAATCCCTCGCCGTATCGCGCCGATACCGCGTCGCGCGGCGTGGCGACCCATGAATGGTGGACCAGCAGGTGTTCGGTGCGGAAATGCGAATACAGCACGCTGGCCAGCAGCAGATCGCCCATCCAGCGTTCCAGCGGCGATTTCTGGTGCAGCAGTTCATGGGCATAGACGATGCCGATCGTGCCGGACAAGACGCCGATGCCGAAGAAAAGCCCCAACTTTTCCAGCCCCGACAAGTGACCGCCATGCTGCGCATACCAGATCGACCCGAAGATCGCCGCGAGTTGCAGCGGGAACCAGATGATGGTGACCGCGCGATGCCAGAACAGCCGGTCGGCGGACGTGTCCGGGTCGGGGTTATCCGTGTTCAGGCCCAGCACGCCGTCGATCGCGGTGGTCAGATACCAGGCATAGCCCGGCAGAAGCAGCCACCACAGCCCACCCTTGATGGCCGCAAGGGCGACCAGGGGCAGCATGACCACCGACATCCAGAACGGTGCGGCGGCGGGCAGGCCGGTGGGGGAAGAGTCGCTCATGCGCGCAGTCTAGGCCGCGATTTCGGATCGTGCCATATCCCATACCTTTCGCATCAGGCCCGGCAGCGCATTTCGGTCGAATTGCCGCAGCGGGACCAGACGCCCGCGGTCTGCAGGACCGTCCAGATCGCCCAGCATCACGGTCAGCGTCAGGTTGAAATGCGTGAACACGTGCCGCACTTCGCCGATATCGCTCCATGCGGCGCGGCCCGGTGGTGGCAGATCACGTCCGTCCCAACCGGTCGAGGGGAACGCCAGTGTGCCTCCCAGAAGTCCCTTGGGCGGGCGTTCCTCCAGCAGCAGCGCATCGCCGCTGAGGGCGACCCAGGCGATGCCCGTCCGGGTGGGCTTGGCGGCCTTCGCGGCCTTGCGGGGCAGTTCGGCGGCGATGCCCTGTGCCCGCGCGTCGCAATCGTCGATCAGCGGGCATATCCCGCATGCCGGGCTGCGCGGGGTGCAGATCGTCGCGCCCAGATCCATCATGGCCTGCGCAAAGTCGCCCGGTCGTGACTGCGGGGTCAGTCCAGCAGCCAGTGCAGTCAGTTCCGGTTTCGCGGCGGGCAACGGGGTCGGCACGGCGAACAGGCGTGACACGACGCGTTCGACATTGCCATCGACCACCGTTTCGGGGGCATCATAGGCGATCGCCGCGATCGCAGCCGAAGTGTAGGGTCCGATACCCGGCAAGGCGCGCAGGCCGTCGCGGCTGGTCGGAAAGCCGCCCATCTGGCTGACCGCGCGGGCGCAGGCCAGCAGGTTACGGGCACGCGCATAATAGCCAAGCCCCGCCCATTCCGCCATCACCTGCGCATCGTCGGCCGCGGCCAGATCTTCCACCGTGGGCCACAGAGAGATGAATCGGATGAAATAGTTTTTCACGGCGGCGACGGTGGTCTGCTGCAACATCACCTCGGACAGCCACACGCGATAGGGATCGGCGCGTCCGCCCCGCGGCGGAATACGCCATGGCAGCACGCGGGCATGGCGGTCGTACCAGACCAGAAGCCGGGGGGCGATCACCTTGTCGTCACGCAATTTTCAGACCCTTCGCTGCGCAGCGCGCTTTCATCCCTGTGCCCTGCTGATTAAGGATGTGGGGGTGATAACCGATCAGGCGAAGATGGCACAGAGGCCCGCAAAGACGAACATGCCGCAGCGGCGCCGCAGGCGCGGCTTCGAGGCGGCGGCGTCGCTGCTGGCGGACCGGGTGCAGAAGGCGGCCGAGGGGCGCGGCTTTGCGGTCAGTCGTCTGCTGACCCATTGGCCCGAGATCGCGGGCGACAGGCTGGCCGCGATGACCCGCCCCGTTCGTATCAGCCACAGCCGGGGCGCGTTTGGCGCCACGTTGACCCTGCTGACGACCGGCCCGGTCGCGCCGATGGTCGAGATGCAATTGCCGCAGCTGCGCGACCGGGTGAATGCCTGTTATGGCTATAACGCCATCCAGAAGATCGTGCTGACGCAAACCTCTGCCAGCGGCTTCGCGGAAGGTCAGGCGCAGTTCGCGCCAGCGCCGCGCCGCGAGGTTCCGCCCGATTCCAAGGCGACGGCCCGCGCGAATGACGTGGCCGCGCAGTTCGACGATCCGACGCTGGCCGAGGCGATGGCCCGGCTGGCGTTGAACCTCTCATCCCGAAAGAACCGAAAGGATAATTCATGTTGATCCGCTCTGTCGCCACCGCGCTTGCCGTGGCGCTGGCCGTGCCCGCGCTGGCGCAGGATGCGCCCGCCGACGAGACCGCGACCGAGGCCGCCGATGTCCAGACGCTGCCCGACATCGCCCTTGGTGCCGATGATGCGCCTTTGACGGTCATCGAGTACGCAAGCTTTACCTGCGGACACTGCGCGAATTTCCATGATCAAAGCTGGCCAAAGCTGAAGTCGGAGTATGTCGATACCGGCAAGGTCAAGTTCATCCAGCGTGACGTGTATTTCGATCAGGTCGGATTGTGGGCCGGCATCCTTGCCCGCTGCGGCGGCGACGACAAGTATTATGCCGTCTCGGACATGCTGTTTGACGAACAGCAAAAATGGCTGTCGGGCGGCAATGGCGAGGAAATCGCCAACAATCTGCGCAAGATCGGCCTGAAGGCGGGAATGACCGAGGATCAGATGACCGCTTGCTGGGACGATAGCGCCAAGGCCGAGCAGTTGATCGCGACGTTCCAGCAGAATGCCACCGCCGACGAGATCGAGGCGACGCCGACCTTCATCATCGGTGGCGAGAAGGTGATGAACCAGCCTTGGGACGATTTGAAGGCGACCATCGATTCGAAACTGGCGGACGGCAATACGTCCGATCAGGAATAAGCAGCGCCGGTCGGGTGGGCGCGGTGCGCTTGCCCGCCCGGCCTCTTGCAGTCGGATTTCGTTGTCCGGTGCCGACTTGGCCGATTTCCCGGACACATCTTGCCGCCAGCGGGTGACGCTTGGCGTGCGAACAGAAGCGGGCTAGCATATGGCGCAACGCGCAACACGCGCCTTTGCAGAGGGACCGCAAGTTTCATGATCAAGGAATTCCGGGAATTTATTGCCCGCGGCAATGTCATGGACATGGCCGTTGGCATCATCATCGGTGCCGCCTTCACCGCCATCGTCAGTTCGATGGTTGATGATCTGATCAATCCGATCATCGGGCTGTTCACCGGAGGCATCGACTTTTCGAACATGTATCTGGTGATGTCGGGCAACGTGCCGGACGGCGCAAGCCTGCAGGCCGCGCGCGATTCCGGCGCTGCGGTTTTTGCGTATGGGTCATTCCTGATGGCGGTGCTGAATTTTCTGATCGTCGCCTGGGTGGTGTTCCTGTTGGTCAAGGCGGTGAATCGCGCCCGCGACATGGCCATCGCGAAGAAGGAAGAAGAAGCCCCTGCGCCGACCGGCCCATCGCAAGAGGAACTGTTGGCCCAGATTCGCGATTTGCTGGCCGCGCGCGCGGCCTGATCGCCCGACAACTGTCAGGACAAGCAAGAAGCGGCGCGACCCGGATGGGTCGCGCCGCAATCATTTGCGGGGGTGTGGTCGCTTCTAGCTGGCCAGAAGCTGATCGGGGGTCATCGCCTCGATCCCCAGCGCCTCGCCCACGGGCAGCGATGTCAGCTTGCCCTGATGGGTGGAAAGGCCGGCGCGCAGATGCGGGTCGTCCGTGATGGCCTGCCGCCAGCCCTTGCCGGCCAGCGCCAGCATGAAGGGCAGGGTGGCATTGCCAAGCGCCTGCGTCGATGTGCGCGCGACCGCGCCAGGCATGTTCGCCACGCAATAATGCACGACGCCATCGACCTCGTAGATCGGATCCTGATGCGTCGTGGCCTTCGATGTTTCGAAGCAGCCGCCCTGATCAATCGCAACATCGACCAGCACCGACCCCTGCGGCATGGTCGAAAGCTGTTCGCGGGTGACCAGCTTGGGTGCCGCGGCGCCGGGGATCAGGACCGCGCCGATCACCATGTCGGCGGTCTGGATCAGTTCGGCCGTTGCTGCGGCACTGGCATATTGCGTCGTCAGCTTGCCCATGAACACATCGTCAAGATAGCTGAGGCGCGGCACCGAACGGTCCATGACGGTCACGTTCGCGCCCATGCCGACCGCGACGCGCGCCGCCGCCGCACCGACCACGCCACCGCCGATGACCAGCACATTCGCGGGCCGCACGCCCGGAACGCCGCCCATCAGAACGCCGCGACCACCATTGGCTTTCTGCAGCGCCCAAGATCCGACCTGCGGCGCCAGCCGTCCCGCAACCTCGGACATGGGGGCCAGCAGCGGCAGGCCGCCGCGTGCGTCCGTGACCGTCTCGTAGGCGATCGAGGTGACGCCGGAATTCAGAAGATCCTCGGTCTGGGCACGGTCGGGGGCAAGGTGCAGATAGGTGAACAGCAGCTGCCCTTCGCGCAGCATCTTGCGTTCGGGGGCCTGCGGTTCCTTGACCTTGACGATCATTTCGGCCTGGTCGAAGACGCTTTTCGCATCCGGCGCGATCTCGGCGCCGATGGACATGTAATCTTCGTCGGTAAAGCCCGAACCCAGCCCGGCACCGGTTTCGACCAGTACGTTGTGGCCGCGCAGGATCGCCTCGGCGGCCGCCTCGGGTGTCAGGCCGACGCGAAACTCCTGCGGTTTGATTTCCTTTGGGCATCCGATCTTCATCGCGTTTTCCTCCCAGAATTTCTGCGATTCATTATGAAGTGCATTCTGTCACGCATGGCGTGAAAGGTGCTGCGAAGCTGTGCGCGGTTGCCTTCAGTTCTTCGAAGAAAGTTCTGGATTTTGCTAACTGAATCGAAGATTATTCGCAAATGACTAATCTTGACGCAATAGACCGCCGAATTCTGGGGCTACTTCAGAAGAAGGGGCGAATCAGCAACGCCGACCTGGCGCAGCAAGTGCATCTTTCACCATCGGCCTGTCATCGCCGCGTGCAGCGACTGGAAGAAGCCGGGGTCATCTCGGGCTATGTCGCGCTGCTGGATGCGCGGGCCCTGCGCCGCCAGACCACCGTCTTCGTCGAGATCACATTGTCGGGTCAGGCCGATGAATTGCTTGATGGATTCGAACGCGCGGTCAGCGCCATCCCAGATGTGCTGGAATGTCACCTGATGGCGGGAACTGCAGATTACCTGCTGAAGATCGTGGTCGAGGATACCGACGATTTCGCCCGCATCCATCGTCAGCATCTGGCCCGCCTGCCGGGCGTCGCGCAGATGCACTCCAGCTTTGCGTTGCGGACCGTGTTCAGGACTACCGCTATTCCGGTCTGAATCAACGGCGCGGAACCCGATGGTGCGGCAGCAGCGTTGTCACTGCCAGACAGACAGCAGGAGACGTGCGATGTTGAATACACCGTTCAAGGCCCTGGTCGTGGGAACGCAGTTGGCTGCGGCCAGCCTGATGGCGACGACAGCCATGGCCCAGACTTCGGATATCGAAACGCCGCAGGGCAATACCGTCGTGGTCCCCGAGGAGGCTTTGCAAGAGTCCCCTTCCGAGGGGTTCGTGAGTGAAAGCGACTATCCGCGCCTGGAAAACCTTGAGAACTATGACCGGATCGCCGAGACCCTCACCGCACAGGGGTATTCCGATATCTTCATTCAGCGTGAAGGCCCGATCCTGACCATCACGGCGCAACGTGCAGGCGTCCCGACCGAACTGGTCTACAGCACCGCCAATGGCCGTCTGGTGTCGGTCGATGGCGTCGAGACACGCGAAGCACCAGAGGGGTCCTCGGCGGGAGACGCGGCAGGCCTGACCGCGACACCCCAGTCCGGCGACGGCTCTGATTCGAGGGGCGGTGACGATGCTGACGGCGGCAGTGGTGATGGTGCCACTGATGGTGGCAGCGACACAGGCGGCGAAGCTGACGGCATGGGCGGCGATGCGGGTGCCGGAGACGACGGGGCAGACGCCGGCACGGATAGCGGCGACGGCGGAGAGTCCGGCAGCGAATCCGACAGCGGTTCTGATGGCGGCGGCGACGGCGGTTCCGGCGGCGATGGCGGCGGAGACTCGGACGGCGGTTCCGATGGCGGTTCCGATGGTGGTTCCGATGGTGGATCGGACGGTGGGTCGGACGGCGGGTCTGACAGCAATGGCTGATACTTTCCGCTTCCCGGCATGACCAAAAGAAAACCCCCGCGGCATGGTGCCACGGGGGTTTTCAAATGAATTAAAGGATCGCGTCGCCTTACAGCGCGCCTTCGCGCTGTGCCTTTTTACGGGCCAGCTTGCGGGCGCGGCGGACGGCCTCGGCCTTTTCACGGGCTTTCTTGACCGACGGCTTCTCGAAATGCTGCCGAAGCTTCATTTCGCGGAAGACCCCCTCGCGCTGAAGTTTCTTCTTCAGGGCGCGAAGTGCTTGTTCGACGTTGTTGTCGCGAACATTGACCTGCATGTGGTTGTCACCACCTTCCTAGGTTAGAGTTGCAAAGATTGCAGGAGGCGTCCCAATAACAAAGCCGGACGCCTTTGTCCAGAAGAGGCTATGATGACCCAGACCGAACGCGATGCGCTGCTGGATGCCGCGCTGATCCATGTGCCGTTTGACGGCATGAACGATCGCGCCCTGCTGGCGGGGGCGCGTGATCTTGGCATGTCCGACGCGCTTGCGCGGGTGTATTTCCCGCAAGGCGGTGCGGGGCTGGCTGCGGCTTATCATCGTCGTGCGGATGCGGAACTGCGCGACTGGCTGGCGGGCACGCCGCCGCAGGGCAGGTTTCGTGATCGGGTTGCTGCGGCGGTCTGGCATCGGCTGGAACTGTCGGATGTGGAACTGGTGCGCGCCGGTGCCGCGACGCTGACCCTGCCGCAGAATGCCGCCTTGGCCGCGCGTCTGGTCTGGGAAACCGCGGATGTGATCTGGACCGGGCTTGGCGACCGGTCCGATGATGTGAACTGGTATTCCAAGCGTGCGACGCTGTCGGCCGTGATCAGCTCGACCGTGCTGTTCTGGTTGGGCGACGATTCGGACTGTCGCGCCGACAGTCGGGACTTTCTTGATCGCCGGATCGACGGCGTGATGCGCTTTGAAGGCGTCAAGGCGCGTCTTGGCCGCCTGCCGGGCGCCGAGATGCTGGGCCGCGCGGCGTTCGGATGGATCCGTTCGCCAAAGCCGCGTGATCTTCCCGGCAAGACCCATTCCTGACGAAGGAGAGACGATGTTTCCCGATGCGATGAACGCGGTCGAGATTGCCGCCCCCGGCGATGCCGACCAGCTGCAGATGACCCGCCGCCCGGTGCCGGTTCCGCGCCACGACGAAATCCTGATCCGGGTGGCCTATGCCGGCGTGAACCGGCCGGATGTTCTGCAACGTCAGGGGTCATACGCGCCGCCTCCGGATGCTTCGGATCTGCCCGGCCTCGAGGCGTCGGGCGAGATCGTGGGGATGGGCGCGGGCGTGACCCGCTGGAAGAAGGGCGAGACGGTGTGCGCGCTGCTGCCCGGCGGCGGGTATGCCGAATATGTCGCCTGCCACGCAGATCACGCGCTGCGGGTTCCCGCGGGCCTGTCATTGCGCGAAGCGGCGTGCCTGCCCGAAACCGCATTCACCGTCTGGTCGAACGTCGTGACGCGCGGTGGCCTGCGCGGTGGCGAGCGGTTTCTGGTTCATGGCGGTACCTCGGGGATTGGCATGATGGCGATCCAGATCGCGCGGGCGCTGGGGGCGCGGGTTTTTGCCACCGCAGGCAGCGATCGGAAATGCGCGGCGATCGAGTCGCTTGGCGCGACCGCGATCAATTACCGCAACGAGGATTTCACCAAGCGGCTGGCCCCCGAGGGTGGCGCGGACCTGATCCTGGACATGGTCGGCGGCAGCTATATCCCGCGCAACATCAAGGCGCTGGCAAATGATGGCCGTCTGGTGATGATCGCCTTCCTCGAAGGCCCCAAGGTCGAGCTGAATTTCGCCCAGGTCATGGTCAAGCGTCTGACCGTGACCGGGTCGACGCTGCGGCCGCAATCGGACGTGGCCAAGGCCGAGATCGCCGAGGCGCTGCGCAAGCAACTATGGCCGCTGATCGTCGGCGGCGCCGTCAAGGTCAGCATCGATAGCGAGTTCGCGTTGGACGCCGCCGCCGAGGCGCATCGCCGGATGGAAAGCAGCGATCATATCGGCAAGATCGTTCTGAAGGTCGCGGGCGGCTGAGCTGCCAATTCAGACATCGAAAATCAGGAAATGCGATGGGGCGTTGAGCCCCGGATGGCGGCGCGGTAATCAGGCCGGACGCATGGGGAGGGACGACGACAGATGACCGACAAGACACGCCGCGGTGCCCGCATCACGCCCGAAGAGGCGCTGGCCTATCATATGGAGCCGCGGCCGGGAAAATACGACATCGTCGCCTCGACCCCGATGACGACGCAGCGCGACCTGTCACTGGCATACAGTCCCGGCGTGGCCGTGCCGGTGCAGGCGATCGCCGATCAGCCCGAGACGGCATATGACTATACCACCAAGGGCAACATGGTTGCAGTGATCTCGAACGGCACGGCGATCCTTGGGATGGGCAATCTGGGCGCACTGGCCTCGAAGCCGGTGATGGAGGGCAAGGCTGTCCTGTTCAAGCGATTCGCCGATGTGAACGCCATCGACATCGAACTGGACACCGAGGATGCCGACGAATTCGTCAACGCGGTCAGGCTGATGGGGCCGACCTTCGGTGGGATCAACCTGGAAGATATCAAGGCGCCCGAATGCTTCATCATCGAGCAGCGCCTGAAAGAGCTTATGGATATCCCCGTCTTCCATGACGATCAGCATGGCACGGCGGTGATCTGCGCGGCTGGCCTGATCAATGCGCTGGAACTGTCGGGAAAGAAGATCGAGGACGTGAGGATCGTCCTGAACGGCGCCGGTGCCGCCGGGATCGCCTGTCTGGAACTGCTGAAATCCATGGGCGCGCGCCACGACAACTGCATCATGTGCGACACCAAGGGCGTGATCTATCAAGGTCGCACCGAGGGCATGAACCAGTGGAAATCCGCCCATGCCGTCGTGACCGAGGCCCGCAGCCTGGAAGACGCGATGAAGGGCGCCGATGTGTTCCTGGGTGTGTCTGCCAAGGGCGCGGTGACGCAGGACATGGTGCAATCGATGGCCGACAATCCTGTCATCTTCGCCATGGCGAACCCCGATCCGGAAATCACCCCCGAAGATGCCCATGCCGTCCGCCCCGACGCCATCGTGGCCACCGGGCGCAGCGATTACCCGAACCAGGTGAACAACGTCCTTGGCTTTCCCTATCTGTTCCGCGGCGCGCTGGATATCCACGCCCGGGCGATCAATGACGACATGAAGATCGCCTGCGCCCAGGCCCTTGCACGTCTGGCGCGCGAGGATGTGCCAGACGAGGTTGCGGCTGCCTATGGCCGCAAGCTGCAGTTCGGGCGCGATTACATCATTCCGACGCCCTTCGATCCGCGCCTGATCCATGTCGTGCCGCCTGCCGTCGCGCGGGCCGGCATGGATACGGGCGTCGCCCGCCGCCCGATCATCGACATGGATGGGTATGTGCAATCGCTGAAGGCGCGGATGGACCCGACCGCAGCGATCTTGCGCGGCATTCACGTCCGTGCGCGGCAGAAACAGGCCCGGATGATCTTTGCGGAAGGCGACGATCCCCGCGTGCTGCGCGCGGCTGTCGCATGGCAACGGACCGGGATGGGACAGGCGCTTGTCGTCGGACGCGAAAATGACGTTCGCGAAAAGCTGGAGGCGGCGGGGCTTGCCGATGCCGCACGTGAGATCACCGTCGTGAATGCCGCCAATTCCCGGCATCTCGATGCCTATCACGAATTTCTCTATGCTCGCCTTCAGCGCAAGGGGGTTGACCGAGAGGACGCGCACAAGCTTGCCAATCGCGACCGCCATGTCTTTGCGGCGCTGATGCTGGCCCATGGCCATGGCGACGGGTTGGTGACAGGGGCCACGCGCAAGAATGCCCATGTTCTGGCGCAGATCGGGCAGGTTTTCGATCTGCGACCGCAGGACAGGGCGGTGGGCGTCACGGCGGTGCTGCACAAGGGGCGGATCGTCCTGATCGGCGATACGCTGGTTCATGAATGGCCCGAGGCCGAAGATCTGGCGGACATCGCGACCCGCGGTGCCGCGGTCGCCCGCGGCCTTGGGCTGGAGCCGCGCGTTGCCTTCCTGTCCTTCTCGAATTTCGGGTATCCGGTCAGCGAAAGGGCCACGAAGATGGCCGAGGCGCCCAAGGTGCTGGATGCGCGCGGCGTCGATTTCGAATACGAGGGCGAGATGACCGTGGATGTCGCCCTGAACGCCGATTCAGCTGCGCGCTATCCGTTCAGTCGGCTGACCGGCCCGGCGAATGTGCTGGTCGTGCCGGCACGGCATTCGGCGTCGATCTCGGTCAAGCTGATGCAGGAAATGGCGGGCGCGACGGTGATCGGCCCGATCCTGACCGGGGTGCCGCGGCCGATCCAGATCTGTTCGACGACCTCGACGGTCAGCGATATCCTGCATATGGCGGCGATTTCGGCCGGGGGGCTTGGCGCGGTCCGCTAGGTCCGGCCGCATCAGCCCTTGCTGGGCAGCGGCTCTGCCTTGGCGGGCGCGGCGACAGGATCTATTCCGTGCCGCCGTGCGGTTCGCGCAAGCCAGCTTTCGGGCGGCGGCACCCCCTGCCACCAGGTCCACAAGGCGCGCTTGGTGAAGCCGAAGATATGGACCGACGTGGTCCCGTCGCGCTGGATCAGCCTGTCCGGCGCCCCAGGCGTCCAAAGCAGCGGCAGAGAGTCGCGAAACAGCGGATAATAGATGTGCCGTGGGGCGGCGCGCCAGAACTGGCCTGTCTGCTGCAGCGCGTGCGTCAGAAGTCGCGGCCCGGTATCACCCCACGGCAGGTCGGCCGGTCCCAGCCGGTCCTGACCGCGGCGCCGATCAATCCAGCCGGGGTCTGCCCAGGGTGGTTCAAGCTGACGACGCTCGAGAAACCTTGCCATCAGCTGCAGTGCCGGGCAGCCCGGTGGCAGCGCCAGCACTCCGGACAGGACGCCGCCCCTGTCGTCCAGGCCAGCCGCATAGCCGTCATTCAGCGCGAACGGTCGCAGACAATAGGCGTCCAGATCTGCCCAGATCACCTGATGCCGTTGCAGCAGTTCGACCCGGAACAGATCCGACCAGACCGCCATTTCCTTGCGCGTGGGCGGATCGGACAGGAAGTCGGGCGGCGGCATGATGTCGACGGCGTTTGCTGTTCGCACGCCATCGGGAATACCGGCGACAGGATGCGCCAGATACAGCGTGAAGTCGCAGCCTTGTTCCTGATAGGAACGAATCACCATCTGTTCGATGAAGGAAAGCGGCTCGCCCGCCCAGAACGAGGCGACGGGTAGCGGCCAAGCGGTGTCTTTTGGCAAACCGGTCTCCGTTTCATGTTTGCGTAGAAGATGCGCCGCCTGCGGTTGTGGCGCAACCGGCTGGGGCCGCGATCCCTTCGCCGCGATGTGATTGTTTGACAGCAGGCCGGGCATTGACAC
This sequence comes from Paracoccus maritimus, assembly GCF_025195095.1. Classification (GTDB taxonomy): domain Bacteria; phylum Pseudomonadota; class Alphaproteobacteria; order Rhodobacterales; family Rhodobacteraceae; genus Paracoccus; species Paracoccus maritimus. Next base: position 142,617 of record NZ_JANAVZ010000005.1, read on the forward strand.
ACAGGGGTGGATCGGCGCATTTGACGTAAAGTTGACAAAACAAGTTGGAATTAACGATGACGGCGAGATTTCAGACGGTCGGGCAGTTTGCCACGCAGAACGCGCGGAAATACATGACGCAGCTTTGCAAGCATTTCGCCCACAAGGTGCCGGCCGAGGTCGAGGGCGTTCAGGGTCATGTCACCTTCGCCATGGGGACGGCAAAACTACACGCAGGCGATTCCGGTCTGACCGTGCAGCTATGTGCGGACAGCGAAACCGCGTTGGCGCGGATGCGTCCGATCATCGACGATCATCTGAAGCGCTTTGCCTTCCGCGAGGATTTTCAGACCATGGACTGGTCTGCGCCCGCAGTCGCCGACTGAGGCGTATTCAGGCCGGCGACAAGCGCAACAGTTCCTGCAGCGACGCGGCCCCGTCATCATCGCAAAGGCATTGCTGCAAGAAGCGCGGCAAGCCATCGGCGTGATGCCGGAACAGCGCGTCCGGGGTCAGCCGGGGGTCCGCCTCCAGATACAGCGTCAGCCCGTCGCCACAGCTGTCTGCCGCGAAGCCGATATTGAAACCATCGCCCGGTCCCGCCGCAAGCACCTCTTGCCCGATATCCGCGCCTGGCAGGCGGGGCGGGTCGAAGGGCATGACATTGATCAGCGGAGAAAAGAAATATCGCCGTCCCGCCGGGATGCCCTGGTCAAGCGTGATCTGTTCGATGCGATAGCGTCCGTGCCGCCTATGCTTGCGCAGATCGCGCGCCATGTTGCGCAGGGTTTCGGTCAAATCGTGCGTCGGATCTGCGGCGACGCGGAACGGCAGGATGTTGACGGCCATCGCCGGAATGCGCGAACCAACACTGCCCATGCGGCTTTGGAAGGGCAGCCAGACCACGCGGTCGGTGCAGGCTCGGCCCTGATCGCTTTCGGGATGGCCCCAAAGCCACAGCCCTGTCAGCAAGGTCAGCGCGTCGGGCCAGCCCATCCCGAAACGCTCGCCGGCGGTTCGCAGAGGGGCTGACAGATGGTGCAGGTCTGTCGCGGCGCAGCGCTGCGTCTGGGGATAATCCTCGGATCCCTTGTCCAGCACGGCAAGCCTGGGCGCGGCGGCGATCCGGTCCTGCCAGAACGCACCGTTGGATGCGTGGCGGTCACTGGCGCGATATTCGCTTTCTTCACGAAGATAGTCCGGGAAGGGCAGGAACGGGTCGCCGGGGTCGTCGCCCGTTGCGTGGTGCGCATACAGGCGCGCCACGCGCCGTTCGATCAGTGCCATGGAATATCCGTCAAGAAAGATGTGATGGCCGCGGCAATACCACATCCAGTCGTTGTCGTCCGTCCTGACCAGCCATTGCGCGGCCAGCGGACCCGTCAGAAGGTCAAGCGGGCGATCCAGGTCTTCCTGCATCATGCTGCGCGCCCGACTGTCAGGATCGGTTTCGCCGCGCAGATCCATCTCGCGCAGAACAGGGGCCAGCGCGGGATCGATCATCTGTTCCGGGATGCCGTCGCGTTCCCGGAACCGCAGGCACATGACATCAGATTCCGCGATGCAGTCGCGGATCGCGGCGGACAAAGCGGCGTGGTCCAGATCGCCGTGCAGGCGGGTCAGATGCGCGACGGTGGACACCGCCTTGCCCCGATGGGCGCGATATTCCTGCCAAAAATCAAGCTGACCCAGTGTCAGCGGAAGCCATTCAGTGCGCTGCCGGGGCCAAGCCATCTGGGCATCCTTTCACGTGTCGAGGCGCGGGGGAAATGGTCGGATTGCTATTTCCGACAAAAATACTTATGTATCCGGTGGCGTCAACCAGCCGTCCATGGCGCATCCAGATTTACCTGCCACAAGGGCCCGTCTGTCATGATCGAATTCGCACCCTGGCCAAAGGAACTAGGCCAGATCTATCGCCAGCGCGGATATTGGATCGGCCGTCCGCTTTGTGCGGGAATCGAGGCGCAGGCCAGCGCTAGGCCTGAAGCGGCCGCGATCATCTGCAAGGGACGGCATGTCAGCTATGCTGAACTTGATCGGGCTGCGACCAATCTTGCCGCGTATCTTTCCGGGCGCGGTTTGGGGCGCGGGGATACCGCGCTGGTACAATTGCCCAATGTCGCCGAATTCTACATCGTATTCCTTGCGCTGATGAAGCTGGGCGTTGCGCCCGTCAACGCGCTGTACAGCCATCGTCAGATCGAGCTGTCGTCCTATGCGGACCAGATTCAGCCCCGGCTTCTGATCGCGGACCGTGCCCACAGTCTTTTCGGGGATGACGCGTTTCTTGCGCAGTTGCAGGCTCTGATCCCGAACCTGTCCGAGGCGCTGTTCCTGGGTGATGAGCAGGCTTCGCGCAGCCTGACGCACTGGCTAAGCCGTGACGCAAGCCCACCGCCGGGCATGGCTCCGACGCCTGCGCACAGTGTTGCGTTCTTCCAATTGTCGGGCGGCAGCACCGGCACACCGAAGCTGATCCCGCGAACCCATGACGATTACGACTACAGCGTGCGCGAAAGCGTCCGTATCTGTGGCGTGACGCAGCAGACCAGGTTTCTGTGCGCGTTGCCCGCGCCGCACAATTTCCTGCTCAGCTCGCCGGGCGCGTTGGGGGTGTTTCATGCCGGCGGCACCGTGGTAATGGCCGACAGCCCAGACCCGCTGTCGTGCTTCGATCTGATCGCGCGACATTCGGTGACGATGGCAGCCCTTGTGCCATCGGCCGTAGGGCTGTGGATACAGGCGGCGGAAACGCGCGGTGCGCCCCCCGCGCCGCTGGACCATCTGCTGGTCGGCGGGGCCAGTTTCGCCGAAGCGCAGGCGCGGCAGGTGCCGGACAAGCTGGGATGCAGGCTGCAGCAGGTCTTCGGCATGGCCGAAGGGCTGGTGAACTACACGCGGCTGGACGACCCCGAGGATGTCGTTTTTACAACGCAGGGGCGGCCAATCAGTCCCGACGACGAAATCCGGATCCTGTCCGAAGACGGCAGCCCGGTTCCCGACGGCGAGACGGGTCAGCTTGCGGTGCGCGGCCCTTATACGTTTCGCGGCTACTACCTTGCGCCGGACCAGAACGCCCGCGCCTTCGATGCCGATGGCTTCTATTTCAGCGGTGATCTGGTCCGCCGGACGGCGGGTGGCAACCTGCGCGTCGTCGGTCGGGTCAAGGATCAGATCAATCGCGGCGGTGAAAAGATTGCCTCGGAAGAGGTCGAACATCTGCTGCTGCGGCACGCCGAGATACGACAGGTGGCGTTGGTGCCGATGCCCGACGCGGGTCTGGGCGAGAAAAGCTGCGCTTTCGTGGTCGCGCGCACCAACCTGCGCGGCGTCGATCTGCGACGCCACCTGACCGGGCTCGGGATTGCCGACTACAAGCTGCCGGACCGTTTCCGGTTCGTGGATGACCTGCCGCTGACGGCGGTCGGAAAGCCCGACAAGAGACAGCTTCGCGCGCAGCTGGAGCTTGCAGAAAAACCAGGAGCGACAGGATGACCCCGAACGATATGCCGACGCCGGATCGCGGCTGGCTGATGAACCGTGTTTCCGGCATGGTCGATGACGAGGGGCCGATTGATCCGGCCGAGGACCTGACCCTTTATGGTCTGGATTCGGTCGCGGTCATGCAGATGGTCGCGGAACTGGAGCGACGCGGGGTGCCGGTCACCTTCGAGGATCTGGCCCGCGAGGCGACGGTCGATGCATGGTGGGCCCTGATCGACCGGCGCGCGAGGGCATAGCCTGTGGGGTCATGCGCGCAGCGTGGCGCCGCCATCGACATACAGATCGGCCATGGTTACATGGCCCGCCTGATCCGACAGCAGGAACATCGCGGCCTGCGCGATATCCTGCGGGGTGGCCAGCTTGGCCAGGGGAATTCCGGTGCGGAAGCTGGCCGGGTCGCCCGCGATCACCAGTGCGGCACCCTGATCATCGGCCCACATGCCGGTCTGCATGGGTGTCAGGGTCGATCCGGGGGCGACGATGTTGCAGCGCACGCGATGCTGTGCAAGTTCCAGCCCGGCACAGCGAACCAGCAGGGCCGCCGCCGCCTTCGAGGCGGCATAGCTTGCCATGTTCTGCCGTGGCACACCGGCGGCATTCGATCCGATGACCACGATCGAGCCCGGTCGGTTCTGCGTGACCATATGCCTGCCGATCGCACGGGTGACGTGGAATGTACCGCCCGCATTTGTCGCCAGCACCCGCTGCCATTCCTGATCGGATGTGCCCAGGACCGACAGATTCGACAGGATCGCGGCGGCATGCACGGCCAGCGTGATCGGGCCCATCGCCTCTGCCGCAAGGGCGATTGCGGCTTCTACGGCGGGGCCGTCGGCGACATCCAGCCTGTGCCAGATCAGCCCGTCATTCGCAGGCAGATCGGGCGGGGCTGGCGCCAGATCGGTCGCGAAGACGCGTGCGCCCGCGTCGCGCAGCAGGGCGACCACCGCCTGTCCGATGCCCCCGGCGGCGCCGGTGACGAAAGCCGCGCGGTCCTGAAATCCGGTCAGTCGCATCACGCAGCCTCCGCCATCGCGGCCAGCGCCGCCTTGGTGTCGATCACGCCGCCGCAGCACGCGGCCACCCATCCCATCGCCATTTCGTGACGCGGCAGGTCGAAGTCGGCCTGCGCGTCGGTGATCGCAAAGGGTTGGATATCGCGCTGGAACGCCTCGGCTGCGGTGCACAGACAGCCGATATGCGCGTAGATCCCCGTCACCAGCAACTGATCGCGGCCGCGCGCGCGCATCAGCTCGGCCATGTTTGATCGCTGGAATGCGCTGTAGCGATGTTTGACCAGCACGAGGTCGCCGGATCGGGGCGCGATTCCGGGCAGGATCTCTTCGTGTTCAGGGGTCGCGCGCATGCCCGGGCCCCAAAGATCCGACTGCAACCCGCGATCCGCGCGAAGCTGGTCGCCGCGCTGCGCGGTGTAGAACACCGGAATGCCGGCTTGGCGCGCCGACGCCAGAAGTCGTGCGATATTTCCTGTGACGGATTCCAGCGGCTGTTGGTCAGGGCTGAATGCGGCGCAGAAATACCGCTGCATGTCATGGACCAGCAGGGCCGTCCGGTCGCGTTCGGGGCGCCAGTCCGCGCGCGGGCGTGGCAGGTCGGTCGGGGCCGCGTAGGGCATGATGCGGGGCAGGGCCATCGTCGGTCTTTCGATTCGGTTCGGGTCAGTTCGTGGCGGCCATGGCGGCCTCTGCGGGCAAACCCAGGGCGCGCAGCAGCGCGGCAAACTTGTTGCCGGTCTCGGCGGCCTCGGACGCGGGCTCCGAGCCTGGCACGATCCCGGCACCGGCATAAAGCCGGGCCTGATTGCCGGCGATCCGGGCGCAGCGGATCGCGACATGCCAGGCGCCATCACCCGTGGTGTCGCACCAGCCCACGGCGCCTGCATAGAAGTCGCGTGCGACCGGTTCGAGACGCTCGATCAATGCGGCGGCGCGATCGCAGGGCAGGCCGCACACCGCCGGGGTTGGGTGCAGCATCGTGGCCAGCAGGATTGACGGGGTGCTGTCGTCTTTCAGTTCGCCGGTAATGCGGGTTCCCAGATGCCACATGCTGCGCGTGCAGGTCAGGCCCGTGCCATCCGGGCAGCCAAGCTGGCGGCACCAGGGGGCAAGCGTGTCGAGGATATATTCCACAACCATCGCGTGTTCGCGACGATCCTTGGCAGATCCGGCCAATCCGGCGCAAGCCTCGGCATCCGCGATGGGGTCCGCGTGTCGCGGTGCAGACCCCGCGAGCGGGTTCGACATGATCCGACCCGCGCGCTTTTCCACCAGTATCTCGGGCGAGGCGCCGACCAGAACTGCGGGGCCGTCCCCGAAGGATGCATCGCGCAGCGTTACGCGAAAGGTTGTCACCATCGGGTCCTCGGACAATCTGGATTGCAGCATGTCGGGACTGATCGGGCGGCTGGCGTGCACGGTCAGGCTGCGTGCCAGCACGATCTTGCGCAGACGGTCCGGGCCGTCTGGGTCGGACGCCATGATGCGCAGCGCTTCGGCAACGGTTTCGGCGTATTTCGCCGCGGCGGGCTCCGCGCGCAGAGTGGGATCTGGCGCGCAGGCTTGCGCGGTTGTCACATGCAGCGGCTGGCGGTCGATGCCGGAGGCAAGCCACAGGCAGTCAACCCCGTCGCGCCGGAACGGCAGCGCACCTGCCAGAACCGAACCGGTGCCACCTCCCGCAAGGGCCTGCGACACCCGTGCCTGTCGCGTCGTGCCGATTCCGGAGGGGACCGGCGATGGCGTCCCTTTGGCGCGCAGGGTGCCGTTCGGTCCGCGGAAGACGAAATGCCCCACCGCGGCGTTGGTCCGCGCGCATCTGGCAGGATCGAGAAATGACATGTTCATGCTGTGCATCACTGGCTGCCCACTGGCGGTTGCCGGGGCGTTTCGGGACAGGGCCTGACCGGCCAAGGATGATGCCTGCCGGACGCGAAGCAGGGTTGGCTATGCGTCGGTGGGGTTTTCAAGGGTCGGGCCGCGCCATGACCGGGGCGGGACGCGATCCGAGGAGCGACAAGAGGGTTTATGTCGGATCCCGGCGCGAACCTGTCCAATCGCCGGGCTATAGTCAACTAAAAAAGTAAGGATTATGGAGGCGCGGCGAAACCCTGCCTTGGCGCGGTCTCGTGGTGCATATGAAAGGCAGAATGATGCAGGTTGCAAAAATTTCAGAGAAGCCGTTTTTTGCTGTGCCCGGCCTGTCTTGGGCACAGTTTGACCCGGCAGGGATCATGGACGATGCAGACCCCGACACCTTGTGCTGCGACGCCGGGAATCATGAAATTCTGCGGGTGGCCCTGCATCGTGATCTTCGCATGGCGCGACCGCGCAGACGGCGCGAGTGGCTTTCGGGGCGATTGTGCGCTGCGCTTGCGTTGCGCCGTCTGGGGGCTTCGGAATTCGTCGGAATGCAAGGGCGCGCACCTTGCTGGCCGGATCGATGTGCAGGGTCCATCAGCCATAGCCCTGCGCGCGTCGTTGCGGTTGCGGGTCGTGGGTTTTCAGGGCTGGGCGTGGATTGTGAGTTACGGCTTGACGCCGCCGCCGCGTCCCTGCTGGCACCCGCTGTTCTGTCGTCGGGCGATCTTCGTGCGCGCCCAGTTTGGCTGGGGGAAGCCGACGCCGTCTCGGTGATCTTTTCGGCCAAGGAGGCGCTGTTCAAGGCGTTGTCCCCGCGAGGCACTGGCTTGCCCGATTGCCGCGCGGTCAACGTGACCTGCTGGGATGCCTCCATGCTTGACCTGTGCATAGAGGGGCGTGCCTGGCCCGTTTTCTGGCGCTGCATGGGCCGTGAGGTGCACACACTGGCAGCTACGCATGAATCCTGACTATTTAACTATGTTATTTTTACAACACACCTGTCGCGTTCCCGATCCAATCCTTAGTAAAACAGTTGTGAATCCCGACGCGGCCGGACTAGGCGGACCGCATCGTCAATTCATCGAGGTTCCGTCATGAAGCTGCGCCGCGTCTTCCCGCTTGCGGGTGTTTCCATTCTTGCACTTGCGACGGCGTCCGCCGCGCAGGACGCAACGATCTCGCAAACGCCGGGAACCATCGTTCTAAGCCCGATCACTCTGGTTGCTGACGGGCAGGAAAGTGTCGAGGCGACGGGCGGTGTCGTCGTGACCAAACAGGATATCGAGGCGCTGCATCCGGCGGACGTGTCGGAACTGTTCGCGCGGGATTCCGCGGTCACAGTCGCTGCGGGGTCTGGCCAGTCGAAGCGCATCCATGTCTTTGGGCTTGAGCAGTCGAACCTTGCCGTGTCGGTGGACGGCGTGCCGCAATTCAAGGATGGCTGGCATCACAGCGGCTCGAACGTGATCGATCCGGCCTTCCTGAAGCGGGTCGAGGTGAATGCGGGCGCGGCGCCCGCCGACGCCGGTTTCGCTGCGGCAGCCGGTGCCGTGCGCTATGAAACGCTTGGCGCGCGCGACCTGCTGACCGCCGGCCGCACGCAGGGCGGACGCGTTGGCCTGTCCTATGGCACCAATGGGCGCGGCGTTTCGGCCAATCTTGCGGGCTATGGCGTTCACGAGGGCTTTGACTGGTTCGCGATGATCCATGCCGCACGCGGCGATAACTATGACGCTGGCAATGGCGACGAAATTCCAGGCAGCGAATCCGCTGTCACCGGCGGGCTTGTCAAACTGGGCTACGAGTTCGAAACCCACCGGATCGAATTGTCCTACGAGCACAGCAGGGACGATGCAGACCGTGTGGCGCGGATGAACATGGATCTGAGCGACGAGGTCTTCCCGCTGAAGATCACGCGCGACACGCTGAGCCTGCGATACAGCTCGACCGCGCCCACCGCGATGTGGGATCCCGAGATGCGGTTCTATATCAGCCGCAACAAATACACGCGCCCCGACTTCATTCCTGATAGGACCAGCGGTGACTTCGCCTTCGAGGCGCAGGCCGTGGGCGGCGTGATGCAGAACCGCTTTGCCATGGGGCCGGGCACCATCACCACCGGGATCGACTGGGCCTACAACGACTACAAGATCGACAATTTTGGCGACACGGATGTTCGCTTCCATACCACCGAGACGATGCAGGTCGGGGCGTTCGTGCAAGGGCGGTTCGAATTCCAGAACGGTATCGATCTGTCCACCGGCGCGCGCGTGGATCACCACCGCTATACCGATTGGAACGGCCTGCGAAAGGCGGATAGCGGCGTCAGCGTGAACGGCACCGTGGCCTATGAAGTCTCACCGGGATACGAGGTCTTCGCGGGGGCGTCGCGTACCTGGCTGGGATACGACATCGGCGAATACGGCTATCTGCACGCCCGCGACAGCAGCACCTTTACCTCGCCCGACTATGAACCGGCCACCGCCACCAACTACAAGCTTGGCGTGAATGCGAATCGGGGCAACTGGACAGGCAACCTGACCCTGTTCGACACCCGGCTGGACGGTCTGGCCAACGCGTATTTCCCGATCCTCGAGAACAGCGAGGAATATCGCAGCCGGGGCGTCACGCTGTCGGGCAACTACAGCTGGGGCAGCGGCCGGTTCGGCGCCAGCATCACCACAGCCAAGCTGACCTTCGACGGCGATGAACTGCCGCCCGCCGGCGGCGAAGCCACTCCGATTGGCACCGTCGCCTCGCTGTTCGTCGATCAGGAGATTCCGCAATACAACCTGACCGTGGGCGCGACGCTGGACATGGCGGACCGACTGTCCGGGGACTATATCGACGATAACGGGTTCGAGGATCACCCCGGTTATGGCGTTCTGAATGCCTATGCCGAATGGCGTCCGGCCAGCTATGAGAATGTCGTGGTCCGTCTTGGCGTCGATAACCTGCTGGACAAGGCCTACTATGAACGCTCGAGCTATGGCCGCAACACGGAGCGTGACGTGACCCCGCTCTACGCGCCGGGCCGGACTGTGACGCTGGGTCTGACGATGGATTTCTGATCGCCAGCAGCAGATCTTGATCAGCGGCGCCACCCGATTGGCGCCGCTTTTTGGTGCGCCGGGGCCACGTAGCGGATTTGCTGATCAGTGTTGTGCTGAGCGTCTGATCGTCAGAATTTGGCAAGATATTCATTCCTGAATTTGCAAATCCATGTCCGGCTCTCCTCATTTGGACTGTTCGACGGCACGCGGCGTGGTTTCGATACGAGGTTGCCGAATTTCGCGCCTCGCCGCCGTTCTGTGCATTGCGTTCGCGAACATGCCGATGGTTGGGGCCGGGCTTTGACAGCGTCACAATCGCGACTGGGAAGCAATTCGCATCGCCCGATCTGCCCACAGTCAAAGATTGTGTTCGTCCGAACTGATGGGACTTGCATTCACCGACATTGCGCGCTACCTGCCCGTCCTACGGTCGGAGCGTAGCGCAGCCTGGTAGCGCACCTGCTTCGGGAGCAGGGGGTCGGAGGTTCGAATCCTCTCGCTCCGACCAATTTTTGATTGATGTTGATTGCCACTGAAGTCTTCCTCAAGTGGCCAAAATTTTTCCGTTGCGGCAGCAAGGCTGACGTAAGGCTTGATGAGTTTTCGCTCACGCCTCCAACCAAAGTTTCTATCTGGGACAGCCGTCTGCTAATTTCGCCGCACCAATCGTGGGGCCAGTAGCATGGGAAGAAACGATCAGAAGCCTGAATACACGAACGCAGAGAACGAACAGCCGCTGGCAAAGCGCATCGCTTCCTTGCAGGAAAGGGCCAAACCGCGAAGCAGCGAGCAAACGCTCACATCGGCCGAGCTGAAGGCGTTCATGGATGATCAATGGGGCGAAGGTAAGGACGAGGAACGCTAACCCAAATCGCCTATCAGGTCATCAGCTTACAATTTCGGCCCTGAGCCGACCTTGGCCGGGATCACCGTTGCCGCAGCGCAGCTTCCCCATACCGGACCTTCATGCACCGCACAGCATCGCCCAGCACCACGAGGCCGGCAGTGCGGGACGAAGCGGCCAGTCGCCGCTGCATGTTTCCAGATTCATGGGAAATTGGGCGCCGTGCATTGGTATCACCGCCACATCTGTTACGCGCAAGGATTGCGTCGTTCACCATAACCCGCCGCGGGGGCCGCCTCGACCGCATCAGCGACCGGCGTTGGACTGTCGTCAGGCAGTTCAAGGTTGAGTTGGCCTGAAGCCTCGCAATGAAGTTCGAGAATATCTCCGACCACCAAGTAAGTGTGGATTACAAAGCGTTTGGCTTCGGATAGGTCGATATCCGAGTGAGATCCTTTTTGGGCGGCGTTAAAAACACTGTCCAACCGTTCGCCGATATATTTGAGGTCTGAACTGATTACCTTGGATGAGACCCCGGAGGCCATCGTGTTCTCGCAATACAGGACGAGCCGGTTGATGTAGTTATCTGGGCCGACCTTGATAGGCTTGCCGTTGCCCCCCACCGCCAGATCTTCGGTTGGAGGGTATAATACGTCCGCGACGGCCTGTAAAAGCCTACGGCAACTGTGACCTGCATTGGCCCAATCCTCAGGGTTTTCTGATTCCAGATTGGCGCGGATGGAATCGAGGCGACGCAATTCGTCTGGGATGAGGTTTCCGAGGCGGTCATCTACCCGCGACCTGTACTCGTCAAAGACATCTTCGGCGGCCGAAGACACCCGCATTTCGAAATGCTTGGCGAGGACGTAGTTGTATACAAACGAGCGCCTACCGGCCAGGGCGGCGACCTCGTCACGGTAGTTGGATGCTATTTGGGCTTCGGTCGCAATGTCGCGGAACGGAGGGTGCACGTATTGATTTGGGTTTGCCGACGAGATGTTGATTGGCTGAGGCTGGAAGAAGCTCAGTCGCTTTTTCAAGGTCGAGGCGTTTTCTTCCATGGTGGCGATGGACCTTGTATTCGCGCCCTCCACCAGATCCCCGGTCTCCTTGCCTTTTTCGTCGGTTTTTTTTGGTGAGCTTCACTCGCTCTGCGATTCTGCAAAGGCGGAACGCCTCAGCAGGCACCCCCCCGCTGGGCTGGACGGGTACCCAGATAACTCATACCTGAAGATCATGAGGTGGTCGTCGTCTCCCACAAGCCGAGCCAGCCGGGCGGCTTTCGTGACGCAACTCGACAACGCCAGCTGTCCGAGTTCGAGGTCCGCCAGAAGCTGGTTCGAGAGCTCATACGCCTCAGTTGCACTCGACTTCGAAACGGCCATAGACCATGTACCTCCCTAACATTGCTGACTGATTGATACTGTCGCTGTGTAGCTTGGCTAGTCAACTCGAGTGAAGCTCGTGAAAGATGCGGCGCATCAATGGTCGGTCTACCGAATCACGGCTTAGGGCTCAAACCGGACTTGTGGCGGCACGGCAGGGGTAAGCATCTGGTCGCCCCTCGCTCGTCGTCACTCCCCGGCCCAGAGCCGACCTTGGTCCTGAGAATGGCCGCCGCGTCGCAGCTTTCCCGAACCGGACGTTCAAGTCTTGCGCAACAACTCGGCCGACGCAAAGCTCTCTGGTAAGCAGGATGTTTCACCAAAAAATACGAAGGCTTAGAGCATGACGCTGTTTCTCGGATACGATCCAGGCGGAAAAGGAAAAAATGGTGTCGCGGTGATTCAAGTGGTTTCTGACATGCCAAAGATTGTGGACAAAGCGACTGTTCGCGATGCGGCTGAGGCGCTGACTTGGCTTCAGTCTCATGCAAAAACAGCGGTTGCACTCGGCATAGACACCCTCCTGGCCTGGTCCCCAAAGGGTGGGAGGGCCTGCGATGATGCTCTACGACGCAGATATGGCGGCAACTCGATTGTCGCTCAAAACTCCCTGTACAGCTCCATGACCCTAAATGGCGCGAATGTCGCCAAGCGACTTGGATTGCCGGTTTACGAAAGCCACCCCAAGCTGTTGCTCCGCGTATCCGGCGAGAATGCAATCAGCGAGCTCTATCAAGACGCACTGGCAAGCTCAGGAGCAGACCACGAGGGTGATGCCATCGTTGCAGCTTGGTGTGCAGCCATGGGGCACAATCGAAAATGGATTGTGGATCTCTTCTCGGACCTTGAAGATGACATAGAACTTGTGGTGCCCGGAGCTCGCTACCCTTGGTTTGAGGGTTTGTAAGATATCTCAGATTGGATCAACAGCGGGCCAACGTTGGAGATAGACGCTGAACGGCCCTTAGCGGGACGGTCGCCAGGTTGGTCATCGCTGCCTCGCAGCTTCCTTGAATCGGTCATTCGACCATCGCGCAGCATTTTCGGAGTATGAAGGTCGGCAGGGCGGACGAAGCGCCCACTCGCATCTACTCGGCCGACCACGACCCATCAAGATGCTGCCGTTCGGCATGTTCTATGAGGTGGCCTTGCCGACCCGCCTTGCGCGCATCGCCATGCCGGCCTTCATGTTGAGCGCAAGCAGGACGATGTTGACTGCACCCGCGGCCAGTTCGACGATCTGCACGATCCCAAACGTCGCGTCGAAAAGGCCAGCCTGGGCCCGCCACCAGAGGAATATGACGGAAGGCACGAGGACGAGGACTCCGTTGCCCGCCACGAGCGCCATGCGGCGACGCTTGGCCCTGATGACGGGAGCCTTGGAGCGCCCCGCGAGACGCGCGCCGGTGGCCCCGGTGGCGATCATGGCGATCACGAGAACCGGCAGGGCATAAAGGATCGCCGTGCGGACGACGACGACTCCGGTGCTGGACAGGACGAGCTCGGCGGTAAGCGCCGAAACCCAGAAGGTTACGATGGTGAGAAGGGCCGCGGCGCCGGCGGCACCATGCAGCGCGATGAGTGGGGTTCGAGACATGCCGATCTCCTTTTCAATAGCAGGCTATGCAATTAGGTAGATGTAGACAGCATGCTATGCAAGAACTATTCTCCGGCCATGAGCACCGACACTTTCGATCGCGCCCGTTCGGCGGGCTACCTCGCCAACCACATGGCGCGGCTCTTCGCGCAGCGCCTGCATGAGCGCATCCGACCGCTTGGCCTCGCGCCGGCGCAGTTCATGACGTTGCTGGCGCTGTGGGAGGAGGACGGACTGACACAGCGCGACCTGTTCGAGCGTCTCGATGTCGAACAGGCGACCATGGCCAACACCCTCGCCAGGATGGAGCGGGACGGGCTGATCGAGCGCCGGGCACATGCAACGGATGCACGAGCCAAGACCATTCATCTTACGAAGCAGGCCCGCGAACTGCGCGGCCCGGCTCAGGCCGCCGCTCGCGACGTGAACGCGATGGCCCTCGGGCACCTGAACGGCGACGACCTCGATCTTTTCGTCTCCACCATGCGGAGTGCCGTGGAGAGGCTGAAGGCGGGAGAGGCCAGTTAACGCATGGGCGCGAGCAAGGACGACGAGGCCAGCCAACGGTACCGTCGCGAGCATTGATCCCGGGTTGTGAGACTGTCTGATCGCCGGCGCCAAGCGGGAGCTGAGGTGTACGTCGCCGATGGTGCGCTGCTTGTTGGCTATTCAGCCATCTCACCATATCGGTCAGAATGGGCTCGCGGCGGTCATGCGGCGGCGTGGCAGACCCCTCGTCCTGGCGCGCCAGGTCTGCGGGCGCTCCCGGCCCTCTCCCGACATTCGCTTGCAAAGCCATCGCTACGGCGCAGGTTCCCCAAACCGGCCGTTGGTGGCATCGTGCAGCAGGGTCTGGCGCGCCAACGTCAGTTCCGCAGGACGGAGTAGTCATCCGGTGGGGCGTTCGGTCAATTCTTCTCGGAGCCACGAAAGCAGGGCATCGGTCTGCGCGTGGTTGCCGCGCCTCGCGCCGCGGAAGACCGAAATCTCGGTCGGGCGGAATACAGCCTCGTCGCAGAGCCTCAAGAGCTTGCCGTCCGCGATGAGCCCGCTGACAGTTTTGCGCCAGCCGAGCGCAATCCCCTGACCTGAGATCGCCGCCTGTAGCACCAAGGGAAAGCTGTCGAAGCCGGTGATCCGCGCGCTTTTCGGTACTGGATGTCCGACGGCCTCGAACCAGTCAGGCCAATCCATCCAGTCTTGCGGCAGGACCCGATGCGACAGCAGCGGGTATCGGACCAGCCCCGCGGCAGGGAGCGGCAGCGCCCCGGACGGCACGAGGCCTGGGGCGGCCACGGGAAAGATTTCGTCCGAGGCGGTGAAGGCCAGACGCGCCGAGCCCGCGGCCCGGCCGGTCGTCTGGATCGCCACGTCGAAGGGCTCGGGCGCCGCTGTCAGCGGCGCCAGGGCGCTGACAACCCGCACCTCCAGCCCGGGATGGCGTTCGTGGAAGCCCGCAAGGCGCGGCATGAGCCAGTAGAAGGCCTCGCAAAGCTGGCAATGCAGGACCAGTCCCTCGCCGGAGGGGCCGCCGCGCAGGCGCGTCGTCTCGGCTGCTATATCGGCGAGGGCCGCGCCGACAACCTGCCCGTAGGCGCGCCCGGCCTCGGTCAGGAAGACGGCCCTGTTGCGACGCTCGAAGAGCCGCAAGCCGAGATCCGCCTCCAGGGCGGCGATCTGCTTGGTCACCGCGGTCTGCGTCAGGCCAAGCTCCTCGGCGGCAGCGGTGAAGCTTTCATGCCGGGCGGCCGCTTCGAATGCGGGGAGGCGAGACAACGGCGGCAACGAACGGCGATCCATTCCAAATCCTCATGCAATGGCGATCCATTCTCATTTTATGAACAAGGCAGCCCGTGTTCTCCATAGCGAATGGCATGGAAAATCGATCACACTCTACCTCTTGGCGGGACGATGCACGGCATCATCGCGATCCTCGCGGCGGTTTCGCTTCTGTCCTTCTCCGACGCATTGGTCAAGATGAGTGGAGACAGCTTCGGGCTGGCACAGCTGGTCCTGTCGCGGTTTGGTGCCGCCCCTTTGATCACGTAATGTGCAGCAAAGGAGATGAAGCATGGGCACAGGCAGGACAGATGAATTTCGCAAGGATGCGGTGCGGATCGCGCTGACGAGTGGGCTTTCGCGGCGTCAGGTCGCGGATGATTTGGGCGTCGGCCTGTCGACCTTGAACAAGTGGGTGAACGCGCACCGGGACACGGATGTCGTCTCGGCTGAGGATCGCGAGCTGGCACGAGAGAACGAACGGCTGCGGCGCGAGATCCGCATCCTCAAGGAGGAGAGGGACATCCTAAAAAAGGCCACCCAGTTCTTCGCGAGCCAAAAGCCGTGAGGTTTCGGTTCGTCGAAGAACAGCGTGGGGCCTTCCCGATCGACCGGCTATGTCAGGTGATGAACGTCAGCCCGCGTGCATTGCGGGCGTTTCGGAGCCGTCCAGCCAGCCGCAGGCAGCACGTGGATATGGTGGTTCTGGCGCACATCAAGGAGCAGTCGCGGCTGAGCCTGTGCAGCTATGGCCGCCCCAGGATGACCAAAGAACTGAAGGAAGTCGGCGTCGATGTCGGTCACCGGCGCGTCAGTCGCCTGATGCGTGAGAACGGAATTGTCGTTGAAAGGACGAGGAAATTCAAAGCGACAACGGACAGCGACCACACGTTCAACATCGCGCCAAACCTTCTGGACCGTGACTTCACAGCGGATCGGCCCAACCAGAAATGGGCGGGCGATATCAGCTACATCTGGACCCGCGAGGGGTGGCTGTATCTGGCGGTCATCCTCGATCTGCATTCGAGGCGGGTCATCGGGTGGGCCGTCAGCAACCGCATGAAACGCGATCTGGCGATCCGGGCTTTGAAGATGGCTATCGCGCTACGGTCACCGTCCAGGGGCTGCATCTTCCACAGCGATCGCGGCAGCCAATATTGTTCACACGACTACCAGAAGGCTCTGCGCGAGCACGGCCTGAAGCCGTCGATGAGCGGTAAAGGCAACTGCTATGACAACGCCGCCTTTGAGACCTTCTTCAAGACGATCAAGGCCGAACTGATCTGGCGCCGCACGTGCGAGACCCGACGCCAGGCCGAAACCGCCATCTTCCAATACATCAACGGCTTCTATAACCCGCGCCGTCGGCACTCAGCATTGGGAGGTAAAAACCCCTTGGCCTTCGAACGCCAAGTGGCCTAAACGAGCACTGGGGGCGGCACAAATACGTGACAGGTCCAGACAGAGACGGACGACTGGCTGGTATTCGCTGTGTCGCGGCGGCCGGGGCGTCCTGGGCTTTATCTGACGGGTTGGTATGAAGGCGCTGATTTCGCGCGGGGCTATGTAGACCGGCCCGATGCGGTGGCGCTAGGAGAGGACTCCGACGGCGGGCGCTTCACCTACACGCTAGATGCCGATCGCGCCTATCTGATACCGCTGGATCTCCGCGATCGCAGCATCAGCGGCGACCATATCAAACGGTCCTACGCCTATCTACGTGGCAACTGCGCAAACGACGCTTGGCGGGCAAAAGTCGCCAGGCAGCTGCTCGACTACCGCACCGAATATCTCGAGCGCTTGACCAACGCACCGGTTGAAGAAACGCCCAAGCTAGGCTTCTGCGGCAGCGCAAAGCGCCGCAAGGAAATCGAGGAGAAGGCGGTGGCGGCGGTGAAGGCTGCTCTGCCGGACTAGCACTGGGAGACCAAGGAAGCGGAAAAATGCGGTTACGACCTACTCTTAACGCACAAGACCAGCGGCGACATCTGGCACGTCGAGGTCAAGGGGACGTCATACGATAAGCCGCACTTCTTCATGACGATCAACGAGCGCAATTATGCTCAGGAGATTGGTCTCAACGACCGCAATAGCAGGACTAACCGCAAGGGCCAGGTGCGCCCGTTATGGCAGTTGGCGGTGGTTCACGACATCGACGAGGCCGCGTCGGTTACGTTTTATACGCAAGGCGAAATGATGGCGGCCTTCGATCTCTACCCCTACGCCTTTCACGCGACGCTCAAGCCAGGTTGATCTGGTCCGCCGCCTCGCGCCTGGCCGAGAGCCATCGGAATCCCTCGCTGGCTCCGTTCGATCGAGAGTGGGGCCTGTGATTTTGAGCAACAGCCTGTTGTTGTCGCGTAGCGGATATGACGTATGCCTCCGAGCACGTATTGCTGTCCGCCCGCGAACTACGGCAGAGACGGCCCGTTCCGGACATCGCTCGCAGCAAAATTCGCTGCGATGCAGCTTGCGGCTAGCGGTCATTCAATCAAGCAGTGCATTCTGCTTGCTGGATGAAGACGTTCACGCCAACATCGTTAGGCATACCATTCAGAACCCACCCCTGGTGATGTTCTCGTCGAAAATTTGAAGAGATGATTTTTCTTACCTCAAAGGAATTACACAGTGAACGATGAAAACGATAAATTAAAGGCATTGATGAGCGCAAAACGCTTCGATGTTGAACATGCTCTAGGGTCAGGATGCATTGATTTCCGTTGCGCTGCGTGATTCACGGTCCGGAAACGGAGCGGTGACATGAGTGACCTTTTCTGGCTAACTGACGCGCAGATGGCACGCCTTGCCCCCTTTTTCCCGAAGTCCCACGGCAAGCCACGCGTTGATGACAAGCGCGTTCTCAGCGGGATCATCTTCATTGTCCGCAATGTCTTACGCTGGCGTGATGCACCCACCGCCTATGGGCCTCACAAGACGCTTTACAGCCGTTGGAGACGTTGGAGCGCGAAGGGTATTTTCGCTCGGATGATGGCTGGTCTCGCTGCCGAACATGGTGAAGAGAATACCGTGATGATCGGGGCGCGGACGGCGAGAATGAACCGCTCGTAGAACGCCCATTCCTCGTCCGACATCAAGTCTCGTGCCAAGCTGATCTCCATCGCAGATACCAGCTTGAATCACGATCAACACCCAATCGGAATCTCTTTTGTCAACACGGCCTAGCTCAGGTCATAGTCGGGCAAGGAATCGATCACGCGGACCTTTGCGATTAGGCTAACATCGCCGTAGTCGTCGCTGGCCGTCTTGCCCGTGTGACCCTGTATTGCGTCCGCGATCCTGTCGGACAGCCCAAGTTCACGCGCCTGCGTCTTGAAGCGGTGCCGCCAGCCATGCGACGGCTGGATGCCATCAGGGACAAGCTCAGGCTCTTGCAGCCATTGCGACACGCGCCCCGCCGTGACCCGCGCAGATGCAAGGTAACGCTCTTGCGTATTGCCGCCGTGAAAGAGCGGGCGGGGTTTCGCGGCCTTGACGAATTCCGCGAAGCCTTGTGCAACCACCTGCCGGTGTAGCGGCACGTCGCGATATTCGCCTGTCTTCACCGATCCTGCATCGGGTGAGATGCGGATCACCCAGAGGTCGCCGTCCTGTCGCACATCTTCTTTCCGAAGCTGCGCCGTTACGGCGATGCGCGCGCCGGTGAAGGCGCATAAGGTCGGCAGCCATCGTTTCGCAGCCGCAATATGGGCGCTTTCGCGATGGGCCGGGTTATCAGTTTCTTTCGGCGTGTAGTTGGTCGAGAATTTCAGAACCGCGATGGGCTCTGGCGCCGTGTATCCGCGTTCACGGGTGCGCTTGGTCTTGGTGACGGCCTGCCTTGCACCCTCGGCCTCATTGGTCGGCAGGCCGACATTCTCGAACGCCCACCGCAGCACTGCGCGGACACTGGCGAGATACTTGTTCGCGATGGTCTTCGTCGACTTACCTCGGCCAGCAGCATGTCGCGCCAGTCCAGCAGGTTGCGCTTGGTGATCCGCTGGGCGTCAAAGTGCCCTAGGAATTTCGTCAAATCCAGCATGGCCGCCTCCCAACCCCTCGCACCGTCTTTGTGCTTTCCGAGAGCGTGCCGGGAAAGAATGTAGTCCTTGAACAACGGCTTGATCGGCACCGGCTTGGGCTGGTCCTCTGGCGGCGCTGCGTTCGCGATGATGGGATGATCAGGCCGCCCGGCGAAGTTGCCGTTGTCGCGCTCGACTGCCCGCGCCAGTGCCTCTAGTTCACCGACCGCGATTGCGCGGGCGATGGTGCGCCATTCATCGCTGCCCGGCTCTGCCGTATGATTGTCGAATTGCCGGAACCGTTCGGCCTGATCGCCAACAGGGCAGCAAGGCGCTGGTCGTCCATCGTCCCAGCGATGGCCGCGCGCAGGTCGGCGACGTGCCGGTGATCAAGCGACAGGCTCGGCCAGCGCGGATCGTTCCGCAGGGTGTCGTCGTAAGCGAGGCGTTGCGAGTAGTGACTGGCGGCGATCTGGTCTGGCGACAGAGGGTAGCGGCCCGACTGAACCGCCACAGCGCCCCTAGAGACGGCCTTACGCTCGGCTTGCGCCAGTTCATGCTGTAGAATCGCGACAGCGCTCGGCAGGTGCTTCATAGCCGTGCGACGATCAGGGCCAAGCGGTCGGCGCAGTTATGACTTGCCGACGATCTGGCGAAGGTCGTTCGGGACCATCAGCCGGGCGAAGAATCGACAGTCGCGGTTCAGAAGGTATCGGGTTGCGCCTGCCATGATACAGAGTCCGTTTGTAACGAGATTTGGAACGACAGAATGTCCAAAGCCACTGCAAAACAAGGCCTTTATTTCAATTCAATGGGATAACATGGTGCTGCGAGAGAGGATTGAACTCTCGACCTCTCCCTTACCAAGGGAGTGCTCTACCACTGAGCTACCGCAGCGCCGGGTGATGGGGCGTTTAGACAATGGCAGGGCAGCGCGCAAGGGGGACCGGGCGATTTTTCGCGGATCAGCGCGCGGGTTGGCGCGGGCTTTGCTGGACTGTGGTCGCGACCGGCGCTAACAGGGCGGAATGAGCGGTGGCAATAACGACAATTCCGACGGCAAGACGCGTGAACAGCGGCTGCGGGCGGCGCTGCGTGCGAACCTGCAGCGGCGCAAGGCGCAGGCACGCGCGCGCGCCGAACAGGCGACGGCGGAAGAACAGCCCCCGCGCGAGGATACAGGCAAGGACGACAGCTAGATGGATCAGATCATCGTTCACGGGAACGGCCCCTTGAAGGGCGAGATCCCAATTGCGGGCGCCAAGAACGCGTGCCTTGCCCTGATGCCGGCGACCCTGCTGACCGACCAGCCGCTGACGCTGACCAATGCGCCCCGGCTGTCTGATATCCGGACAATGACCGAATTGCTGCAAAGCCTTGGAGCCGAGGTCGCCAGCCTGCAGGACGGTCAGGTGCTGGCGCTGTCCAGCCACGATCTGGCCAGTCATCGCGCGGACTATGATATCGTGCGCAAGATGCGGGCCTCGATCCTGGTTCTGGGTCCGATGCTTGCGCGCGATGGCAGGGCCGAGGTGTCGCTGCCCGGCGGTTGCGCCATCGGCGCGCGTCCGGTGGATTTGCATCTGAGGGCGCTGGAGGCGATGGGTGCCGAACTGGACCTGCGCGACGGCTATGTTCACGCCAAGGCGCCGTCGGGCGGTTTGCGCGGGGCCGTGTTCGAGTTTCCGCTGGTTTCGGTCGGCGCGACCGAGAATGCGCTGATGGCCGCCACCTTGGCACGGGGCACAACGGTTCTCAAGAATGCGGCCCGCGAACCTGAGATCGTCGATCTTGCGCAATGTCTGCGGGCAATGGGGGCGCAGATCGAGGGTGAGGGCACGGGCACGATCACCATCGAGGGCGTTCAGGCGCTGCGCGGCGCGACCCATCCCGTCGTTACCGACCGGATCGAGCTGGGCACCTATATGTTGGCACCGGCGATGTGTGGCGGCGAGGTCGAGTGTCTGGGCGGGCGCATTGATCTGCTGGCGGCATTCTGTGAAAAGCTGGACGAAGCCGGAATCAGTGTCGAAGAAACCTCGCGCGGTCTGAAGGTCGCGCGACGCAACGGCAGGGTGCGCAGCGTGGATGTCACCACCGCGCCGTTTCCGGGGTTTCCGACCGATCTGCAGGCACAGTTCATGGCATTGATGTGCCTTGCCGAGGGCAAGAGCGTGCTGGAGGAGACGATCTTCGAGAATCGCTTCATGCATGCGCCCGAGCTGATGCGGATGGGGGCGCGGATCGATGTGCATGGCGGCCAGGCAGTCGTCACCGGGGTGGACAAGCTGCGCGGGGCACCGGTCATGGCGACCGATCTGCGCGCCTCGGTCAGTCTGATCCTGGCCGGGATGGCCGCCGAGGGGCAGACCACCGTCAGCCGGGTCTATCATCTTGACCGCGGATACGAGCATGTCGTGCGCAAGCTGCGCGGCGTGGGTGCGCATGTCGAGCGGCTGAAGGAGGAACAGACATGACCGAGGATGCCCGGTTTCGTGATGCCGATCCCCGCCCGCTGGCCCTGCTGGCGGTTGACGAAGATGATCTGAAGATCATGTCCACGTTGGTGCAGGACGCGATCCTGCCGGCCAGCGAGATCAGCTATGACCCCAAGGCGCGCCGGCTGGCCCTGCTGGTCAATCGGTTCCGCTGGGAAGACGCCGATCAGGCGCGCGCCGAGGGGCGCCCCTTCGAGCGTGTGCGGGCGTTGTTGATCGTGAACGATGTCCAGCGGCTGCAAAGCGATGGCATCGACCGTGATGCCGACACGGTGCTGGCGCTTCTGGCGCTGACTTGGCGGCCGGGACAGGACGGCACCGGACGGTTGCTGCTGGATTTCGCGGGCGATGGCACGCTGGCGGCCGATGCGGAATGTATCAATGTCGAGCTGCGCGACGTGACGCGCCCGTATTTTGCGCCGTCCGGCAAGGCGCCTGTGCATCCCGACTAAGCAGGTCTTGGCCGCGTGGCTTCGTAATCCACGGCACCGCGAACAGTCTGACGGCGGGGCCCGGATTTCGGTTCCGCGACTCTGATTTCCGGGTTCTGCTTGCGCCTTGAGGCGGACGGGCGGAGCCGTTAACAAGATCGGGTTGCAAGGAAATCCAGATGCCGGTCACGCTGAACACCACCGATCCCGATTTCGAAACCCGCTTTTTGGCCATGCTGTCGGCCAAGCGCGAGGATTCGTCCGATGTGAACGACGTCGTGGCCGCCATTATCGCGGATGTCCGCGCGCGCGGCGACGCGGTGCTGTGTGAACTGACCGCTCGTTTCGACCGGCTTGATCTGACGCCCGATCGGTTGCGCTTCTCTGCCGAAGAAATTGACGATACTATCGCCCGCGTGTCGGCCGAGGATCGCGCCGCCCTGTCGCTGGCGGCCGAACGCATCCGTGCCTATCACGCGCGGCAGATGCCGGAAGATGCAAGCTGGACCGATCCCGAGGGCGCGACGCTTGGCTGGCGGTGGTCCCCGGTGGGCGCGGCGGGCCTGTATGTTCCCGGTGGGCAGGCGGCGTATCCTTCGTCGGTGCTGATGAACGCGATCCCCGCGCGGGTGGCCGGGGTCAAGCGGTTGGTGATCTGCGTGCCGACGCCCGATGGCGTGGTCAATCCGCTTGTGCTGCTGGCCGCGCGGCTGGCAGGGGTCGATGAGATCTATCGTGTCGGCGGCGCACAGGCGGTCGCGGCAATGGCCTATGGCACGGCGACGATCGCCCCGGTGGACAAGATCACAGGTCCTGGCAATGCCTATGTGGCGGCGGCCAAGCGACAGGTTTTCGGTCGCGTGGGCATCGACATGATCGCCGGGCCTTCCGAGGTGCTGGTCATCGCCGAGGGCGCGCAGAACCCTGACTGGCTGGCACTGGATCTGTTGGCACAGGCCGAACATGATGCCGATGCCCAATCCATCCTCGTTACCACAGACGCAGGCCTGGCGGACGAGGTCGCGAAGGCGGTGGATCGGATCCTGCCGGACCTGCCACGCTCAGCCATCGCCGCAGCAAGCTGGCGCGACTATGGCACGATCATTGTCGCGCGAGATCTGGCGGAAGCAGCGGCCTTGTCGAACCGCGTGGCGCCAGAGCATCTGGAACTGTGCGTCGACGATCCCGAGGCGCTGGCCCGCGACTGCGTCCATGCCGGCGCGATCTTTCTGGGGGCCTATACGCCCGAGGCTGTCGGTGACTATGTCAGCGGTCCCAATCATGTCCTGCCGACGGCGCGATCCGCGCGATTTTCGTCCGGGTTGTCGGTTCTGGATTTCCTGAAGCGAACAACGATGGCGCATCTGACGCCCGGCGCGCTTGCCGCGATCGGACCCGCGGCGATGCGACTTGCGGCATCCGAAGGTTTGCAGGCCCATGGAGCGTCCGTCGAGGCGCGATTGGCCCGTCTGAATGAAGGGGGAACGGAATGAGCCGCCTGATCCGCGTCGAGATCGACGATTCCGCAATCCCACCCGCCACGCCCGAGATGGAGCAGGAACGCCGTGTCGCGGTCTTCGACCTGATCGAGGACAACAGCTTCCGGATACCGGGACGCGATGGCCAGCCGGTTCCCGAAGGGCCGTTTGTTCTGGACCTGGGGATCCGCGAGGGGCGCCTGGTCTTTGACGTCTCAACCGAAGCGGCCGAGAAGGTGGCGGAATTTCACCTGTCACTTGGGCCTTTCCGGCAGGTGGTGAAGGACTATTTCCAGATCTGCCAAAGCTATTTCGATGCGGTGAAAAAGCTTCCCCCCGCCCAGATTGAGGCGATCGACATGGCCCGGCGCGGGATCCACAACGAAGGTGCCCGTACCCTGCAGGAGCGTCTTGAGGGCAAGGCCGAGCTGGATATAGACACGGCGCGACGCCTGTTTACGCTGATTTGTGCGTTGATACCGCAGCAGGCCTGACCCGATGCCGCAGGACAAGATTCCCCACTCGATTCTGTTCTGCTGCGATCACAACGCCATCCGCTCGCCCATGGCCGAGGGGATGATGAAGAAGTTCTATGGACGCGCTGCCTATGTGCAATCGGCAGGCGTCAAGAACGACATGGAGATAGATGGATTCGCGGTAGCGGTCTGCGACGAGATCGGGGTGCAGCTGGAAAACCACCGCAGTCGCAGTTTCGAAGAGATGCAGGACTGGGGCGACGATCTGGGCGGTTTCGACCTGATCGTCGCCCTTTCACCCGCCAGCCAGCGCCTTGCGCTGGAGATGACGCGACTGTTTCATCTGGACGTGGAGTACTGGCCGATCATGGATCCGACCGGGCTTGCCGAGGGGCGCGAGGCGAAGCTGGCCGCGTATCGGCAGACACGCGACCAGATCCGGTCCAAGATGATCGAAAGATTCGGTGCGCCAGCCACAGCAGCCTAGGGTCGCACGAAGACGGCGATCGGGCAGCGATGGCGGGATCAGAGTCAGGCCCGGCGCCAATGCAGCGGCGCGTCCCACGCGGGGCGTCGCATCTCGGCTTCCACTTCGGCGCGCGTAACGCCGATATCGTCCAGCATCTGATCGCTGAGGCTGCTCAGTTCGATATCGACCGGACGCTTGTCGAATGCCGTCAACAGCCGTTCCAGCCAGGTCGGGCGGGGGATGATGCCGCGTCCTGTCAAGACACGCAGCATTGCATGGGATTTCTGTGCCATTGTTCAACTCCGGTGATCTGAACCATCACGAAAAGTGATGGTGTCCGCATGATTGCTGCGGATAGTTGATATATAGATCATTCTCGTGTATTTTTGAAACGAATGGTTTTGATCTGATGCATCAGGGGAATTGAACTATGCGAAATCTGGACATCGCGACGCTGCGGTCACTTCAGGCCGTCGCAGAATACGGGGCGGTCACTCGCGCGGCCGAGGCGTTGAACATGACGCAAAGCGCGCTGTCGATGCAGATGAAGCGCCTAGAGGACGTGTTCGATCAGGCGATGCTGGTCAAGCAGGGGCGTGGCGTGGTGCTGTCGGACTTCGCCACCGAGTTGCTGTTGGAAGCGCGCAAGCTGGTCGCGCTGAACGACGCGATCATGGCGCGCTTTACCGGACGGCGCCCCGAGGGGCGTCTGCGCGTGGGCCTGACCAGCGACTGGCTGTTCAACCGGGTGGCGCAGGCCGTGCGCGCCTTTCGTCAGGATAACGCGGGAATCGACCTGATCATAAATGATGGACGCAGCAAGGATTTGCGGGTCGAGATGAAGCGCGGCGATCATGATGTGATCCTGACCACCGAATTCGAGGCGCCTCCGGGTGCGATCCATCTTGCCAAGCTGGATCTGGCCTGGGTAGGCGCGGTGGGCGGAAAGGTCTGGATGCAACGTCCCCTGCCGATCGCGAATTCGCCGCAATGCGCCTATACCCCGGTCGGGCTGGCGGCGCTGGACAAGGCGGGGATCGAATGGCTGCAGACTGTCAGCGACGGCGGCAAGGATACCTGGCGGGTGCTGGCCGCCGCTGATCTGGGCATTACGATCCTGCCGCGCGGCATTGCGCATCCGGGCCTCGAGGCGATCGATCACGGCGGCGCTTTGCCCCCGCTGCCGCCGACCTGGTTGAATGTCTATGTCGCGGACGGTCCGGCGCGATGCCTGGCTGCCGATTTCGCAGGCTACCTGCGCCGCGCCGTGTGCGAGGTTGCCGCCGCAGCCTGACGGGCAAGCGGCGGCGACAATTCCCCGTCTTTCATCTGGCGGAAGCTGAGGGCATGCTGGTGAAGAGAATGATCTGGAGTGCTTATGATAGATCCGCTTTCGCGCCTTGCGATCCTCTATGGGACCGACAAGTTCGGCTATCACGACTATACGCCTAATTAGCACGACCTTCTGTCTGCGCGGCGGGGCCAGCGCCTCAGCATGCTCGAGATCGGGGTCGGAGGCTATGGTGACGAGAACCGCGGCGGCTAGTCGCTCGAGGTATGGCGGGACTATTTTCCCGAAGCGCAGATTACCGGGATCGATATCCAGAAGAAGACAATGGATCTGGGCCCGCGGGTCAGCATCATGCAAGGCAGCCAGATCGATTCCGCGTTTCTCGAAACGGTGGTGAGGGAAAGGGGCCCCTTCGATATCATTCTGGACGACGGCAGTCATCGCAACGAACATGTCGTCGAAACCTTCGGAATGCTGTATCCCCGGCTTAAGCAGCAAGGCGTTTATATCGTCGAGGATGTCCAGACCGCGTTCATTCCCCGGCTCGGAGGCTCGCTGCAACTGCGCCAGCCGAACAGTGTCGGGTTCTTCGCGGAATGGCTGCAACGTCTTGCCTCCGGCTCGGCAGGCGATGTCGTGTCGCTAGAGCGATTTCACAATATCGTCGTGGTGCACAAGGGAGGTGCGGACGGCGCCGGGCCAACCGCCTGTACGCATCGTGCAATCCTTGCGCGGTCCGCCGCGGACGCGGCCGTGCCGCGGCTGCGCGGTGCCGACATCCACTCGGCCGCGGATCTGTCCAAGGCCATCAGTGCGGCCTACGACACCGGTGTCCTGTTTGTCGAAGGATGGCCGGACGATCTTGGGCTGATACACGACCTGTTCGTGCAGATCGATCATCGCGAGATCGCGGTCCGTTATCCCGACGCGCCGATCCACGAATTTGCCAGACAAGTTCTGGGAATGGCCGCCTTCGGAGATGGCCTGATCCTTGAGCTGGGCGACAATGATTATCCGCCCAACTTCGCCTTCGAGCCTGATCACCGCCGCGCCGTTCTGGCCATGCGGCAGATGGAGGAGGTGCTGGCTGACCCCGCGGCGCGTGAGGGTGGTCTGCTGAATTTTGCACGCATGGTGATGCAGTTTCGCGATGAAGAGGAACTGGATCCGATCATCGCCCGTCTCGCCGGTGTGGGCTGCACAGACCGGCGATACTTCGAATTCGCCGTTCGTCGATTGCGCGCGCAGGGTGACATGGAACGATTGTGCCAAACTTATCAGGAAGCGGTCGCCCACTATCCCGACAACGATCACTTGCTGGTGGGTTTGGCGCGGACCCACAAGACGCTTGGCGATATTGCGACTTCGGAACGCATGCTTCAAGACCGGCTTACCGAGAAGAACGGGCGTAGCCGCGTGGTCGCCAATGCATTGTCGCATTTCCTGCAGTCTCAGGGGCGGATCGAAGAGGCGATCTCGGTTGCCGAAGGCGCGGTCAAGCTTTTTCCGGTCACCGACCGTCCGCGCCAGTTGAAGCGGATCGTCGAGCTTTGTCGCCGGGCCGAGCTGAATGATCGCGCGCTGCATGCCTGCGAACAGCTTGTGGCGCTGGACCCGTCCGATGGCGAGGCATCCCTTGCCCTGGCGGATCTGCGCGCCGGCTAGACGACCACCCCAGCGCCTTCGGTTGCCGGCCCTGCCACTGCGCGGAATGCCGCGAACATTTCGCGGCCCATGCCTTCGCTGCTGGATGCCGGGTCGAAGGCGACGGGCTTGCGGGTGTCGAAATCCTCGGCCAGGCAATCGATCGTGCCCATCGTGGCGTCCAGCCTGATGAGATCGCCGTCACGGACGCGGGCCAGCGGGCCACCGGTCGATGCCTCGGGCGAGATATGGATGGCGGCAGGCACCTTGCCCGACGCGCCCGACATGCGACCATCCGTAACCAGCGCGACCTTCAGGCCGCGATCCTGCAGGACCGCCAGCGTGGGCGTCAGCGAATGCAGTTCAGGCATCCCATTGGCGCGCGGCCCCTGAAAACGGACCACGACGATCGTGTCTTCGGTGAACTCTCCGGCCCGGAAGGCGGTCTTGACCTGCTCCTGATCGCTGAAAATGCGAGCCTTGGCCTCGATCACATGGCGCTCTTCGGCAACCGCACTGATCTTGATGACGCCCCGGCCAAGATTTCCGTCAAGCTGCTTCAGTCCGCCGGTGCGGGCGAACGGGTCGCTGACAGGACGCAGGATCCTGTCGTTCAGCGTATCGGTCGAGCCGGCTTCCCAGCGGATGCGTTCGCCGTCCAGCCTAGGCTCGGCGGTATATCCGTCCATGCCGGTGCCGTTGATCGTCTTCACATCCTGGTGCATCAGCCCGGCTTCCAGAAGCTGCCCGATCATGTAGCCCAGACCGCCGGCGGCGTGGAAATGGTTCACATCGGCAAGCCCGTTCGGATAGACCCGCGCCATCAGCGGCACGGATTCAGAAATATCGTGGAAATCCTCGATATCCAGCAGCACGCCCGCGGCGCGGGCCATCGCGGGCAGATGCATGACCAGATTGGTCGAACCGCCGGTTGCCATCAGTCCGACGATCCCGTTGACGAAGGCCTTTTCATCCAGAACGTCGCCAGCGGGAAGATAATCGTTGCCAAGCCGGGTGATCGCGGCTGCACGTTCGACGCCCGCCACGGTCAGGGCCTCGCGCAGGGGGGTGTTGGGATTCACGAAGCTGGACCCCGGAAGATGCAGCCCCATGAACTCCATCAACATCTGGTTGCTGTTCGCGGTGCCGTAGAAGGTGCAGGTGCCTGGCGAATGATAGGATGCCATCTCTGCCGCCATCAGCGCGTCGCGCCCCACCTCGCCGGCGGCAAACTGTTGGCGTACCTTGCTTTTCTCGTCATTGGGCAGGCCCGAAGGCATCGGTCCGGCCGGAATGAAAACCGCCGGGACATGACCGAAGGTCGCGGCGGCGATGACCAGCCCCGGAACGATCTTGTCACAGACGCCAAGGTAAAGCGCCGAATCGAAGCAGTCATGCGACAGCGCCACGCCAGCGGCCAGCGCGATCACGTCGCGCGAGAACAGCGACAACTCCATACCCGGACGTCCCTGCGTCACGCCGTCGCACATCGCGGGCACGCCGCCCGCGACCTGAACCGTCGCGCCTGCCGCGTGTCCCGCACGACGGATCAGGTCGGGGAATCGCTCATAGGGCTGATGCGCCGACAGCATGTCGTTATAGGCGGTGACGATCCCGATATTCGGCTTACGGGTCGTCGCCATGTCATCCTTGTCGTCCATCGCCGCATAGGCGTGAGCCTGGTTGCCACAGGACAGATGCGCGCGGCGCGGCCCGTCTTCGGCGGCGCGGGCGATTTTTTTCAGATAGCTGTCACGCGTGTTGCGCGAACGCTCTCTGATACGGTCGGTCACGCGGTCGATGCTGGAATGAAGGGTCATCTGGCGGCCTCCTCTGGCTTTGTGGTCACTATAGGCCGTTAGCGATAACAGTTCAACCGTTGCGTCTTGCCGTTTCGTGTAGCCAGCCGATCGACATGGGTGCGTCTGGCGCTTGTGCAGGCAGGGGCAGCATGTCAGATCAGGACGCGAAAGGACCCATGCCATGCACGAGCTTCCCGTCATTCGTCTGCGCCCGAAATCAAGGCCGCAGGCAATCCGTCACGGATTTCCATGGGTCTTCGCCGACGAGGTGGTGCTTGACCGACGCACGCGCGCGCTGGATCCGGGTGGATTCGCCGTGCTTGAGGACGCCGAGCGCAGGGCGCTTGCCTTGGTCACGGTCAATCCGGAATCGAAAATCGTCGCGCGGGTCATGGATGGCGATCCGGCGGCCTGCATCGATGAGGCGTGGATCGCCGGTCGCCTGTCGCGTGCGCTGGCGTTGCGCGAACGTCTATATGATGTGCCGTTCTATCGGTTGATCCATGCCGAGGCCGACGGTCTGCCGGGGCTGGTCATTGACCGTTTCGGCGATACTGCGGTGATCCAGCCCAACGCGGCATGGACCGATGCAATGGCAGACCGTATCGCCGAGGCCCTGATTGCGGTCACGAAAGTCGAAACTGTCATTCTGAACGGGCAAGGCAGGGCGCGCGGACTGGAAGGCCTGGCCGAGCGGATGGAAGTGCTGCGGGGCACCGCCCCCGAGGCGCCGATTTCTGTCACGATGAATGGCGCGACCTATCTGGCCGATCTGATGGGCGGGCAGAAAACCGGGCTGTTCTTCGATCAGCGGCCCAACCACGCCTTCGCGCAGCGCCTGGCAACGGGCGTCGAGATGCTGGATGTATTCAGCCATGTCGGTGGGTTCGGCCTTGCCGCGCTGGCCGCTGGCGCAGACCGCGCGACCTGTGTCGATGGCAGTGCCCCGGCCTTGCAGCTTGCGGTCGGGGGCGCGCGGGCGATGGGCGCCGCAGACCGGCTGGAGACGGTACAGGCGGACGCGTTCAAGGCCATGGAGCAGATGGCCGCGGACGGTCGCAAATTCGGTCTTGTGGTGTGCGACCCGCCGGCCTTCGCACCGTCGAAACAGGCGTTGGATGCCGGGCTGCGGGCCTATGAAAGGGTCGCAAAGCTGGCCGCGCCGCTGGTTGCGCCTGGTGGATATCTGGTGCTGTGCAGTTGTTCGCATGCGGCCGATCTGACGCAGTTCCGCAATGTCAGTGCGCGCGGGATTGGCCGGGGCGGGCGGCGCGGTGTGCTGATCCACACCGGACAGGCTGGTCCGGATCATCCGACGCTGCCGCAATTGGCGGAAACCGGTTATCTTAAATCGCTGTTCTTCCGGCTGGATGGATGAAAGCGGTTCTGGACGCCAACGTGCTGTTCCCGACGATCCTGCGCGAGATCCTGATCGCCCTCGCCGCGGCAGGGCTGTTCGTGCCGCTGTGGTCGCCGCGGATACTGGCCGAATGGCGTCACGCGGCGGCACGGCTTGGCGCCGATCAGGCGGCCATCGCAGGGGCCGAGATCGCGCTGCTGCGCGACCGCTTTCCCAACGCCGAGATGCCCGATGACGGCAACCGTGTGATCGACCTGAACCTTCCCGATCCCGCCGATAGGCATGTGATCGAAGCGACACTTGCCGGTGGCGCGGACCAAATCGTGACCGCCAATCTGCGGGATTTTCCGCGCGGGATCATGGGGTCGCTGGGACTTCGCGCGATCCATCCCGATGCATTTCTTCTGTCGCTTCATGCGGATAATCCGCAGGCAGTCGCCACCACGGTGCGGCAGGCGCATGAGAAGGCAGAAAGGATGGGCGGGCAGATGAATGTCGCGGGGATGCTGAAACGCAGCCGCCTGCCAAGGCTTGCCCGCGCACTGAAAGGTTGAAGCAGATTGCTGTTAACGCTAACAAGAGATATGGCTCAAGCCAACCGTAAGGAGGACAGCATGGTCTCTCGCGTCATTCCGGTCGATGATTTCGATCTTGTGATCTTCGGTGCCACGGGCGATCTGGCCCACCGCAAGATCCTGCCGGGCCTGTTCCGGCGATTCGTGGCAGGGCAGATTCCCGAAACATCTCGGATCATCGGCGCTGCCCGCACGCAGCAGGACGACGACCAGTTCCGCGACGAGGCGGGCAAGGCCATTGTCGAGTTCGCGGGCGTCAAGAAGAACGATCCGCGGCTTGTGCAATTCTTGCAATTGCTGGGCTATGTCGCCATCGACGCAAAGGGTGACGGAGGCTGGCAAGAGTTGAAATCCCGGATGCGCGACGGTGCGGTGCACGCATTCTATTTCTCGGTCGCGCCATCGCTGTTCGGCGATCTGGCCGAACGTCTGGCCAGCCACGGCATCGCCGACGATGAAAGCCGCGTTGTGGTCGAGAAGCCGTTCGGTCGCGATCTGGCCTCGGCCCGCGCGCTGAACCAGATGCTGGCACAGCATTTCAACGAACAGCAGGTTTATCGGATTGACCATTATCTGGGCAAGGAAACGGTCCAGAACCTGATGGCCGTCCGCTTCGCCAATGTGCTGTTCGAACCGCTGTGGAACGCACAGTATGTCGATCACGTGCAGATCACCGTGGCCGAGACGGTCGGCGTGGCCGGCCGGGGCAGCTATTACGACAAGTCCGGTGCGATCCGGGACATGGTCCAGAACCACATGATGCAGCTTCTCTGCCTGATTGCGATGGAGCCGCCCTATCACTTTGACCCCAATGCCGTGCGCGATGAAAAGCTGAAAGTGATCCGGGCGCTGGAGGCCCTGGAGCCAGGCGATATCGTGCGTGGCCAGTATCAGGCCGACGGCAAATCGACCGGATATCTTGAGGACAGCGAAAACCCCGATTCGCGGACCGAAAGCTATGTCGCGATGAAGGTCCGTATCTCGAACTGGCGCTGGCAGGGCACGCCCTTCTATCTGCGCACCGGCAAGAAGCTGCGCGCGCGCACCAGCGAGATCGCGATCACCTTCAAGGAGCCGCCGCATTCGATCTTCGACGACACCGGGGCACCAAAGGCCAATGAACTTGTCATCCGCCTGCAACCCAATGAGGGTATGAACCTGAAGGTGATGATCAAAGAGCCGGGTCCGGGGGGGATGCGGTTGGTGCAGGTGCCGCTGGACATGTCCTTCGCGGACGCGCTGGGGGCCGAGGGGGCCGACATGCCGGATGCCTATGAACGGCTGATCATGGATGTCATCCGCGGCAATCAGACGCTGTTCATGCGCGGCGACGAGGTCGAGGCCGCTTGGGCCTGGACAGACCCGATCATCGAGGCGTGGGAAGACAGCAAGCGCCTTCCCGAGCCCTACGATGCGGGTTCGTCCGGCCCTGAAGAGGCGCTGCGCCTGATGCATCGCGACAACCGGCGCTGGAGGGAGATCAGGTCATGAGCATGGATTTTGTTGAGTATCCCGATAGGGACATGCTGGCGCTGTCACTGGCAGACCGGATGGCATCGCAGCTTGCGCAGCATCTGCGCAGCAATGAGCGGGCAAGCCTGTGCGTGCCGGGCGGCACCTCGCCTACGCAGGTCTTCGAAACGCTCAGCGGCACCGATATCGACTGGGGCCGCGTGACGGTGTTTCTGGGCGACGAACGCTGGGTAGATGGTGATCACAAGCGCTCGAACAGTCGGTTGTTGCGCAGGCATCTGCTGAAGGATCGTGCGCAGGACGCGAACTACATTGACCTTTATACCGGCGACGGACAGCCTGATGACGCGACCGACATGCTGTCGGGGATGCTGAGCCCCTATCTGCCGATCACGGTCATTTTGCTGGGGATGGGCAATGACATGCACACCGCCAGCCTGTTTCCTGGCGCCGACCATTTGGCCGAGGCTTTGTCGGCCACCGCGCCGCCGGTGATGGCGATCCGCGCCGAAGGCGCTGACGAACCGCGCATCACCCTGACCCGACCGGTACTGTCGAATGCGATCCACACGCATCTGTTGATCATGGGCCCCGAAAAGCGCGAGGCGCTGGAACGGGCGCAGAAAATGGAACCGATCGACGCGCCGATCCGGGCGTTTCTGGATCAGGCGACCGTCCACTGGGCGGAATGAGAGGATTGAGATGAACGATATCTGGACCCGCCTCAAGGCTCACCGCGCTGCGCAGGACACAGCACGGATCGACGATCTGTTCGATGCCGATCCCGCCCGCCCGCGCGATTTCTGCGTGGAAGCTGATGAACTGGTCTTTGATTATTCGAAGACGATGATCGATGCGGATGCGCGCGGCCTGCTGCTGGAACTGGCCCAAGATGCGCGGATCGAGGAACGTCGCGAGGCGATGTTCACCGGCGAAAGGATCAATGAAACCGAGGGTCGCGCGGTCCTGCACACGGCCCTGCGCAACCTGTCGGGCAGCGTCGTCGTTGACGGTCAGGATGTGATGCCCGGCGTGCGCGCGACCCATAAGCGGATGTCGGCGTTTGCGCGCGATGTGCGTTCGGGCGCGTATCGGGGGCAGGGCGGCAAGATCACCGATATCGTGAATATCGGCATCGGTGGTTCGGATCTGGGTCCGTTCATGGCGACGCTTGCGCTGGCGCCCTATCACGACGGGCCCCGGGCGCATTTCGTCAGCAACGTGGACGGAGCCGACATCGCCGACACTTTGACCGGGCTGAACCCCGAAACGACATTGGTGATCGTCGCGTCCAAGACCTTCACGACCATCGAGACGATGACCAACGCCCGAACCGCCCGCGAGTGGATGGCGAAGACGGTGTCCGCGCCGGCGGCGCAGTTCGCGGCGCTGTCTTCCGCCATCGACAAGACTGCCGCTTTCGGCATCGACGAATCTCGCGTCTTCGGTTTCGAGGACTGGGTGGGCGGACGCTATTCGATGTGGGGGCCGATCGGCCTGTCACTGATGATTGCTGTTGGTCCCGAAGATTTCGACCGTTTTCTTGCCGGTGGCGCTGCGATGGACGCGCATTTCCGCGGCGCGCCGCTGGCCGAAAACCTGCCGGTGCTGCTGGCGCTGGTCGGCATCTGGCACCATCAGGTCTGCGGCTATCCGACCCGTGCGGTCCTGCCTTACGACAATCGCCTGATTCGGCTGCCCGCCTATCTGCAGCAGCTAGAGATGGAATCGAACGGCAAGCGCGTGGCGATGGACGGCAGCGATCTGTCCACCGTTTCCGGCCCCGTCGTGTGGGGCGAGCCGGGGACCAACGGACAGCATGCTTTCTATCAGCTGATCCATCAGGGCACGATGCCGGTGCCGTGCGAGTTCATTCTGGCCGCGCGCGGACACGAGGACGAATTGGCCCATCACCACATCCTGCTGGCCGCCAACTGTCTCGCCCAGTCCGAGGCGCTGATGCGCGGTCGAACGCTGGACGAGGCGCGGGCCTTGATGCAGGCAAAGGGGTTGGAGGGCGCTGAGCTGGATCGGCAGGCGCGGCACCGGGTGTTCCCCGGCAACCGTCCCTCGACAACCCTTCTGATCCCGCAGCTTACGCCCTTTGCGCTGGGACAGATCGTTGCGCTTTATGAACATCGGGTCTTCGTCGAAGGTGTGATCCTGGGGATCAACAGTTTCGACCAGTGGGGTGTCGAGCTGGGCAAGGAACTGGCGCTGAAGGTCGAGCCTTTGTTGAAGGGCGAGGCTGCGCCCGGCCACGATCCATCGACCCAGCATCTTGCAGGACTGTTCAGGTCGATGCGCGGCTAGGCCGCGGCCGATGCGCGATGTGCGACAGGGGCCCTTCGGCGGTCCGGATAGCCGCTGGCGGCTTTTCCTTGGCGGCAAGACCGACTAGGTTCGCGCGCAGGAAAAGGATGCGGACATGTCGTTCTTCACGAAACTGCGCGAGCGGCTGACCCGCTCATCCTCGAAAATCGGCGAGGGGCTGGACGATATCGTCGGCGACGGCGCACCTGCGGATGATCGGGCAGTTGTGCCCGCCGACAATAAGGCGCCGGCACCAGCCGAGCCTTCCCCACCTCCTGCGCCCGACCAACCTGCGCCGCAGCAATCGTCCGGTCTGGTCGGACGGCTGTTCGGACGCGGCGACGCGGCAGCGGCCGAACAGCCGCGCCGGGCGCTGGACGACGAGATGCTGGAAGAGTTGGAGGATATGCTGGTCCAGACCGATCTGGGCGTCGAGACTGCGTTGCGGGTGACGGCCAACATCGCCGAAGGCCGGATGGGCCGGCGGGTTTCCTCGACCGAGCTGAAGCAGCTGCTGGCAGCCGAGATTGCGCGAATTATGACGCCGGTGGCCAAGCCTTTGCCTCTGTATCCCAGAAAGCCGCAGGTAGTGCTGGTTGTCGGTGTGAACGGGTCCGGCAAGACCACCACGATCGGCAAGCTGGCAAGCCAGTTCAAGGCGGCTGGCAAGAATGTTGTGATCGCGGCGGGCGATACGTTCCGTGCGGCCGCGGTCGAGCAGCTGCAGGTCTGGGGTCAGCGCGCGGGCGTGCCGGTCATGGTGGCCGCGCAGGGATCCGATCCTGCCAGCCTCGCCTTCGACGCGATGACGAGGGCCGAGGCCGAAGGCGCGGATCTTCTGATGATCGACACGGCAGGGCGACTGCAGAACCGTCAGGATCTGATGGAAGAACTGGCTAAGATCGTCCGCGTGATCCGCAAGAAAGACCCCTCGGCGCCGCACAACACGCTTCTGGTGCTGGACGCGACGACGGGGCAGAACGCGCTGAGCCAGGTCGAGACATTCCGCAAGCTGGCCGATGTCTCGGGGCTTGTGATGACCAAGTTGGACGGCACGGCGCGCGGTGGCGTGCTGGTCGCTCTGGCCGACAGGTTCGGCCTGCCGATCCATGCGATCGGCGTGGGCGAACAGATCGACGACCTGGATGCATTCGACGCGGAAGAGTTCGCGCGCGCGCTTGTCGGCCTGTAGCCGATAATTCGCGGCGGCCGGATGCGCGTCCGGAAACGCGCGTTCGCCATCACATGCAGATGCCACGCACGCATTCCGCGCAAGCACGCCAATTATCTGATCTGCAAGGGAAGTGGCAGCCCGTAGGGGAATCGAACCCCTCTTTCCAGGTTGAAAACCTGGCGTCCTAACCGATAGACGAACGGGCCACTTTCTGAGCGCTTCCGGGCGACCCGGCGGCGTGGAGCGGTGTTTAGGCAAAGCGGCCGATAGGCGCAAGGGGAATTTTGGACGCCCCGGCGAATTTTTTCGGGCCTGCTGGCCGTGGTGTTTCTAACCGCTCAGCGGACCTGCAAGAACAAGCCACAAGGGCAGGGTCAGCGCCGAAAGAACCGTCTGCCAGGTGAACATGTCGGCATAGAATTCCGCGTCGCCGCCCATCTGCCGCGCAAGGATATAGCCAACCGGGGCGCCGGGCGCCGCCGTTGCCAGAAGGCCCGAGGCAAGCTGGTCGCCGGGCAGCTCCATCAGACTCGCGATCCCCAGGAACAGAGCCGGACACAGCAGCAGCCGCATCGCGACGCCGATCCACATGGCCGGGTCGCTTTGCCACAGGCGCCGGATCTGGATCCCCGCACCCACCGTCAGCAGGCCCACGGCCAGCGCCCCCTGACCCAGCCAGTCCAGAGGCGCGATGATCCATGGCGCAAGCTGGATGCCGCTGAGATTCAGCGCCAGCCCTGCGACGCAGGACAGCACCAGCGGGTTGCGCAGAACCTCGGCACCGATGCGACCCACGACCTGCGGGCCGGTCGTGCGCGGGCGAGAGGCGTCCTCGGGCGGAAACAGCGTCAGCGAGACGATCGCCGCAATATTGAAAGCAGGGATCAGGAACGCAAAGGCCACCGCCAGATCGCTGAGGGCACGCGGTCCCAGACCCTGTGCCGCGACCGCAAGGATCAGCAGCGAATTGAAGCGCATCGCGCCCTGGAACATCGAACTGGTGCGCGGATTGTTCAATCGTAAAGGTCGCCGCAGGGCCAATGCCAGCGCGCCGGTGGTGCCGAAGGCGATCACCAGCGTCAGCAGGTACTGACCCAACGCACCGATGGTCAGTTCCGACCGGTAGATCGAAGTCAGCAGGATTGCCGGGAACAGGATGCGGAACCCAAGCTGTTCGATGCCGGGCCAGTTCTGCAGGGCGATCAGGTTCCAGCGCCGCGCGGCATGTCCCAAGGCGACCAGCGCAATCACGGGAAGGATCGATAGGGCAGCTTGCATGATGTTCCTTGCGGATCAGCGGGCTTCTTGCAGCCTTTGTCGCTGGCTTGTAAACCGCCGCTGAACGAAAGGGAAAGCCATGTCGATCACCGAGGACGAGGCCCGCAAGGTCGCGCATCTGGCGCGCATCGCGGTCGAGGATGAGGCGCTGCCGGCGCTGGCGCGCGAACTGAGCGGAATCCTGCAATTCATGGAGCAGCTGAACGAGGTCGATGTCGAGGGCGTCGAGCCGATGACGGGAGTGATTCCGATGCGGTTGAAACGGCGCGAAGACGTGGTGACGACGGGCGGGATGCCTGACAAGATCCTGGCGAACGCGCCCGACGCCCGAGAGGGGTTCTTTGCCGTGCCGAAGGTGGTGGAATGAGCGACCTGAACACACTGACCATTGCCGACGCGCGGGACGCCCTTTCCGGCGGCGAGGTGACATCGGTCGAACTGACCGAGGCCTGTCTTGGGGCGATCGGGGCATCGGGGCCGCTGAACGCATTTGTTCACGGCACGCCCGAAAAGGCCATGGAGATGGCCCGCGCGGCGGATGCGCGGATCAGGGCGGGCGATGCGGTCGCGATGACCGGCATCCCAGTCGGCATCAAGGATGTATTCTGTGTCAAGGGCGTACCAAGCCAGGCGGCAAGCCGGATTCTGGAGGGCTTCACCCCCGAATACGAATCCACCGTCACCCAGAATCTGTGGAATGCCGGCGCGGTGATGCTGGGCAAGCTGAACATGGACGAATTCGCCATGGGGTCGACCAACGAGGCCAGCTGCTATGGCCGCGCGGTGAACCCGTGGAAAGCGGCCGATGGACAGGAATTGACGCCGGGCGGATCGTCGGGCGGATCGGCCGCCGCCGTGGCTGCGGATCTGTGCCTTGGTGCGACCGGTACCGATACCGGCGGATCGATCCGTCAGCCTGCGGCGTTCACCGGCACGGTCGGCCTGCGCCCGACCTATGGCCGTGTCAGTCGCTGGGGCGTGATCGCCTATGCCAGTTCGCTGGATCAGGCAGGACCGATGACCAAGACGGTGCGCGACGCGGCGATCATGCTGGGCGCCATGGCATCTGTCGATCCCCAGGATTCGACCAGCGCTGACCTGCCGGTGCCGGACTACGAATCGTTGCTGACCGGCGACATCCGCGGCAAGAAGATCGGCATTCCGCGGGAATACCGCATCGACGGCATGCCCGACGATATCGCCGCGCTGTGGGACAAGGGTGCCGACATGCTGCGCAATGCCGGGGCCGAGATCGTCGATATCAGCCTGCCGCACACGAAATACGCGCTGCCTGCCTATTATGTGATCGCGCCTGCCGAGGCTTCCTCGAACCTCGCGCGCTATGACGGCGTGCGCTATGGCCGCCGCGCCCGGCTGGGGCATGGCGACGGTATCGTCGAGATGTATGAAAAGACCCGCGCCGAGGGTTTCGGCCCCGAAGTGCAGCGCCGCATCATGATCGGCACCTATGTGCTGTCGGCAGGCTTCTATGACGCCTATTACAACCGCGCCCGCAAGGTTCGTGCGCTGATCAAGCGCGATTTCGACACGGCCTATGCGGACGGCATCGACGCGATCCTGGCGCCGACAACGCCATCGGCTGCTTTCGCCTTGGGGGCGATGGACAATTCGGACCCGGTCGCGATGTATCTTCAGGACGTGTTCACCGTCACGTTGAACCTTGCCGGTCTGCCGGGCATCTCGGTCCCGGTCGGGCAGGACAAGCAGGGCCTGCCGCTGGGGCTGCAACTGATCGGCAGACCCTTCGAAGAGGGCGAGCTGCTGAATCAGGCGCTGGTTCTGGAACGCTCTGCGGGATTTGTGGCCAAGCCGCAGCGCTGGTGGTAGCTTCCCAGAAAATGGAACGGTTGGCGGAGGCAATATGCGCGGCTGGGTGGTGATTTCGGTGCTGGCGCTGGCCGGCTGTGGCGAGCATTTGGGCTGGAATCCGAACTATCAGTTCGGCGCCTCCCGCTATGGTGAATACCGGGTCGCGCGCGAGGTTGCCCTGACCACCGATCAAAGCGCGCCGCAGACCATCCCGATCACGTTGCCGGCCAAGGCGCCGACCCCCGAGGATATCGCCGGGCAATCGCCTGTGCCGGTGCCCGCCACGATGGGCGTTGGCGCGCGACGCAGCGCGGCGGCGCCGACGCAGATCGCCCCCAAGGCGATGCTGCCGACCACATCCAGCGGACCTTATCCCGGCACGACGCCGGTTCTGGTCCGCTACGCCTTTGCGGCTGACCATGCTCCGGGAACGGCGATCTACGGTCGATCGGGCGCGTCCGCCGCTCAGGCCGCGCGCGCCTGCGCGGGGTTTGCCAGCAAGGACGATGCACAGACGGCATTCCTTGCCGCGGGCGGTCCGCGTCAGGATCCGCGCGGCATGGACCCGGACGGTGACGGCTTCGTGTGCGGCTGGGATCCTGCACCCTTCCGCCAATCGCAGCTTTGACATCGACAGGTCTCAGTCCGAATCACGGCGATCGCAGGGGTCAGCGCCCTGAGATGGTCGTGCTGCACTATACCGGCATGGCGGATGCGGCATCCGCGCGTGACCGCCTGTGTGATCCTTCGTCCGAGGTCAGCGCGCACTGGCTGATCGACGAGGACGGCACCGTCGAATCGCTGGTCCCCGAGGACAGACGCGCCTGGCATGCCGGCGCTGGAACCTGGCAGGGCCGCGACGACGTCAATTCCCGCAGCATCGGCATCGAGATCGTCAATCCCGGCGACCGGCCCTTTACGGCGGCACAGATGGACGCGCTGGTTGATCTGCTGGACGCGATCCGGTCGCGCTGGCAGATCGATGCGGATGCGGTCATCGGGCATTCGGACATGGCACCCGGTCGAAAATCCGATCCCGGCCCGCGGTTCGACTGGGAACGGCTGGCCCTTCAGGGGCATGCGACTTGGCCGGGGCCGGATGCGGCGGCACGGCCTCTG
Organism: Paracoccus maritimus; assembly: GCF_025195095.1. Taxonomy (GTDB): domain Bacteria; phylum Pseudomonadota; class Alphaproteobacteria; order Rhodobacterales; family Rhodobacteraceae; genus Paracoccus; species Paracoccus maritimus. The sequence goes on from NZ_JANAVZ010000005.1 coordinate 182,870, forward strand.
TCTGACAGCCTCGACAGGATCGGCTATCCTCGCTGCGATCCAGAAATTCGCCTTGCGGCGTTCCGCCTGCGGTTTCGGCCATGGGCGCGCGGGCCCGAGACCGCCGAAGACCGGCGCTGCGCCGCCGCGATTGTCACGGTCTGACCTTTCTTCTTTCGAAAACACCCCATGGCAAGCGGTGCATCTTGCGTGACGGGGCCACGCCCCATTGACCGCGGCTGCCGCGCGCGCCATATCGGCCTCGCGCGGAGGGCCGGATGGCCGCGGCGGTGAAAGCCGTCGAGGAAAGTCCGGACTCCATGAGGCGACGGTGCCGGGTAACGCCCGGCGGGGGCAACCCCAGGGAAAGCGCCACAGAGAACAGACCGCCGCTGTCCGCAGCGGCAAGGGTGAAACGGTGGGGTAAGAGCCCACCGGGGGGCTGGCAACAGTGCCCGCATGGCAAGCCCCACCGGGAGCAATGCCGAATAGGGACCGCGCGCGGGGGCAACCCCGCAGGGCCGCCTTGCCCCAGCAGGTCCGGGTAGGCAGCTTGATCCGGTCGGTAACGGCCGGGCCAGAGGAATGGTCATCGCCCCGGCAGAATGCCGGGGACACAGAATCCGGCTTACAGGTCCTCCGCGCGACAACTGCATGGCAGCCATGCAGACCGTGAATCGCCGATATTTTCAGCGATTCACGGTTGACTCTATAGGCCTCGCGGATAGAAGGCGGGTTCCAACGAATTCCACGGGGTCTCGCATGCTGCGACTTCCCCGAAGCAGGAGCGAAGACCATGGCGAAGCCGACGACCATCAAGATCCGGCTGAACTCGACGGCCGGCACGGGTCACTTCTATGTGACCAAGAAGAACGCACGGACGATGACCGAAAAGATGACGGTTCGCAAATACGATCCCGTCGTGCGTCAGCATGTCGAATACAAGGAAGGCAAGATCAAGTAAGATCTGCCTGTCTTGACGGATTGCAGGGCCGCGCCATCTGGCAGCGGCCTTTTCGTCGTTTTCGGGTCCGGCGCATCGCAGCCGTCTTGCGATGGCCCTGCGGGTTGCCTAGCTTGCGATCATGGAACTGACCGTCAACGGGCAACGCCACCAGATCGACGCCGAAGCCGGGATGCCGCTGCTTTGGGTGCTGCGCGATATCTTGGGGCTGACCGGCACGAAATATGGCTGCGGCATTGCCCAATGCGGGGCGTGCACGGTCCATATCGATGGCATGGCGGTCAGGTCGTGCCAGATTGCGCTGGCGGATGTTGGCGGCGAGGTCACGACCATCGAAGGTCTCGGCACGCCCGACGCACCGCACCCGGTCCAGCAGGCGTGGATAGATCATCAGGTCGCGCAATGCGGTTACTGCCAATCGGGCCAGATCATGTCCGCCGCCGCGATGCTGGCCCTGCAGGGCGAACCCGATGATCAGCAGATTGACCGCATCATGTCGGCCAATCTTTGCCGCTGTGCCACCTATCCCCGCATTCGCGCTGCGATCCACGATGCCGCGCGCCGTCTGGCGACAGGCTGATGTCGCGGGCGGGACGCATCGCGCGACGCGGCTTTCTGGTCGGATCGGTCGCGATCGCGGGCGGTGTGGCATTCGGTGCGTGGCGCTATACCCGCCCGCTGCCCGATCCGTTCGCGAAGGGCCTGCCGCCCGGCACCGAGGCGTTGAACCCTTATGTCCTGATCGACGGTTCGGGCATCACGCTCATCGCGCCACGCGCGGACAAGGGGCAGGGCGCGCGCTGGATTCAGGCAGCGCTGATCGCCGATGAACTGGATATCGACCCGGCCGGCGCGCGCATCGAGCCCGGCCCTGTCAGCAAGACCTATTACAACACCGCGCTGCTGCAGGAAAATCTGCCCGTCGATCCGACCGATACCGGCTGGCTTGCGCAGACGCTGCGGGCCGGGTCGGACGTGCCGGCACGCCTGCTGGGGCTGCAGATCACCGGCGGCTCATCATCGGTGCCGGACGGGTTCGAGAAACTGCGGCGTGCCGGGGCAGTCGCGCGCGAGACACTGAAACAGGCCGCGGCGATGCGCGAGGGTCTGTCCCGCGCCGATCTTCGCAGCGGCGACGGAAACGTCATCCTGCCCGATGGCCAGCGCATTCCCTATACCGAACTGGCCGCCGAAGCGGCGTCCATCGCGCCGGTGCAGGATGTCGTGCTGCGCGCACCCTCGCAATGGCGGATACTGGGCAAGCCCGTCCAGCGGGCCGATATCGTGGCGAAATCCACCGGCACCCAGCGATACGGCATCGATCTTGCTTTCGACGGGATGCTTTATGCATCGGTCAGAGCCGCGCCGAGGGGCGCGAGCGTCGCGAAGGTCGAGGCGGCGGCTGCCAAGGGGATGCGCGGCGTTCATTCGGTCGTCCCGATCAGGGATGGAATCGCCGTGGTCGCCGACAATACGTGGCGTGCCATGCAGGCACTGCAGGAGATCACCATCGACTGGGCGTTTTCGGATCTTCCCGGCGATCAGCAGGCGGTCTGGGACAGTCTGACAGCGGCGCTGGACGCGGCGCAGATCGACAGCCGACCCCGTGACACGGGTGACGTCGAGAACGCCTTGGCGGCGGGAGCCGTGATTGAGGCCGAGTATCGTGTTCCGTTCCTTGCCCACGCGCCCCTGGAGCCGATGAATGCCACCGTCCGCATCTCCGACAGCCAGTGCGAGATCTGGACCGGCACGCAGATCCCCGATTTCGTCGTCGCGAAGGTGGCCGCGCTGACCGGGCTTGGCGAAGACGGTATTAAGGTTCACAACCAGATGATCGGCGGCAGTTTCGGCCGGCGGCTGGAACTGGATTTCATCCTGCAAGCGGTCCAGATCGCGCAATCGGTGCCTGGCCGTCCGGTAAAGATGATCTGGTCGCGCGAGGAGGATTTCGCCCATGACCAGCCGCGCCCGGCGCAGATCGCGCGTGGCCTGGGCCGGGTCGCGAATGGGCGGATCGAGGCACTTGATCTGGCCATCGCCACGCCGTCCGTCACGACATCGTGGTTCGGTCGCGTCTGGCGCGCCCTGCCGGGACCTGACGCAACGATCACGGCAGGTGCAGGCGATCAGCCCTTGGCGATCCCGAATTATCGCGTCACCGGCTATCGTGCGAATGAGGTTTTTCCGGTCAGCAGCTGGCGCTCGGTCGGGGCATCCGGCAACGGGTTTCTGCATGGGAGCTTTCTGGACGAGCTTTTCGCGGCTGCCGAGCTTGATCCGCTGCAGGGCCTGATCGACTTGTGTAATCACGATGTGTCACGCCGTGTGCTGAACGAGTTGCGCGAAATCTCGGCGTGGACTGGCCGCGCGGCAGGGCAGGGACGCGGCAGAGGGGTCGCGTTCTGCCTGTCCTTCGGCGTGCCATGCGCCCAGGTCGTCGATGTCGCGGATACACCGAAGGGGCTGCGGATAACGCGCGCTTTCGCGGTCGCCGATATCGGAACGGTGCTTGATCCGGTGAACGCCGAGGCACAGCTGTCCGGCGGGATGCTGTTCGGTCTGGGTCACGCGATGAACTGCGAACTGACCTACCGCGATCATGTGCCCGAACAAACGAACTTTCATGCCTATCAGGCGATGCGCCTGCACCAGGCACCCGAAATCACAGTCCGTCTGCTGGAAAACGGACCCCTGCGTGGGCTGGGCGAACCCGGTGTGCCGCCTGCCGCGCCGGCCTTGGCCAATGCGATTTTCGCGGCGACCGGCCAGCGCATTCGGGAACTGCCATTGTCGCGGAAAGTTCGTTTCGCATGATCCGCGCCGCGCTTGTCATGTTATCGCTTGTCTTGCCCGCCGGGGCCGAGGTCACGACATCAGTCGTGGCACCGCCGCAGGAAGGGTCGGTCAGCCGCGAGGACGGGCTGGCCGCGTGGGATCGTGTTCATGCCGTGGTCTCGCATCCACGATGCGCGAATTGCCATGTCGGCGCGGACAATATCCCGATGTGGTCCGGCCCCGAATATCCTCAGACCGGGCCGCACGGCATGAATATCGACGCGGGTGACAGCCGGATCGGGGCCGAGACACTGCCCTGCGCCACCTGCCACGTCACCTCGTCTGCGCCGGCAAACGGGCCGAACGACGCGCCCGCCGCAATGATCGACTGGCAGTTGGCGCCGGTCGATATGATCTGGTTCGGCCAAAGCAGTGCCCAGATCTGCGCGCAGATGTCGGATCCCGCCCGCAATGGAGGTCGCGACTGGATCCAGCTGGCCGAACATCTTCGCGATGATGCTGCCCATGGTGGTTTTGTTGCGTGGGGGTTCGCGCCGGGCGGCGCGCGTCAGCCCGCGCCCGGTGATCTGCAATCCCATATTGACGACGTCCTGAAATGGGGCGCAGCGGGGCAACCATGTCCGGAATGATCACCGACCCATTCGTTGCGCTTGCGGTGCGGCCGGGTGGCGCGCTGGCCCTGCTGATCCGGGCTGAAGGCGGGTTTCCGCGTCGCCCCGGCGCCGCCATGGCGCTGTGGCCGGACGGCAGCCGCATCGGTCGTCTGGGGGCAGGGTGTATTGATGCAGACATTGCCGCCCATCTGGAGGGGGCCGATCCGGTCAAGCGGCTGATCTATGGGGTCGGCGGCCCGGTCGACCTGCCCTTGCCCTGTGGCGGCACCGTCGAGATCGCTTTGATCCGCAATCCCGACCCCGACTGGTTGAATTATGTCATGAATGACCGACGCGCCCGCGCGCCCGGTCAATGGACCATGGATCTGACCACCGGGCGTGCAGCCCGCGAGACCTCAGGCCGGCACGGGCTGCGGGGGTCGGGCTTTCATCTTACCCTTCCGCCCCCTTGTGCCGTGCATATCCACGGCAATGGCGACGAGGCCGAGGCATTGGCAGGAATGCTGCGCGGCCTTGGGCTGGACTGTCAGCTTGGCGCGCAGGCGATGCCCATCGATCAGCATACCGCCGTTGTCACCCTGTTTCACGATCATGACCGTGAACTGGCCCCCTTGAAGGCGGCACTGCAATCACCTGCGTTCTATGTTGGTGCGCTGGGATCGCGCCGCGCCCAGCTTGCCCGTCTGGCGGCATTGCGAGAGGCGGGGCTGACCGAGGCGCAACTGGTCCGGCTGCGTGGGCCGATCGGGGTCGTCGCACCCGTGCGCGAACCGAAACTGCTGGCCGCCTCGGTCCTGACCGAAATCCTTGCCGCCTATGAACAGGAATTCGGATGATCCGCGCCGGGCTGTTGCTGGCCGCCGGGGCTTCGCACCGCTTCGGTGCCGACGACAAGCTGCTGGCATCGCTGCGGGACAAACCCCTGATCGCATATGCCGCCCAGGCGATGCGAGACACGGCGCTGGACCAGCGTCTGGCCGTGATCGCCAACCCCGCCTTGGTGCCGCATCTTGAGGGGTTCAAGGTCCTGCGGATCGTGCCCGGCACGCAATCCGACAGTCTTCGCGCCGGTCTGGCGGCATTGCGGCGCCCCGATCGGCTGCTGATCGCGTTGGCCGACATGCCTTTCATCGACAGTCGTCATCTGGACCGTATCCTTGATGCGACCACGGATGACTGTCCCGCCGCAAGCCGCGACGGCGGCCGGCCGATGCCGCCCGCGTGTTTTCCGTCAAGCTGGCTTGACCGGCTGGGCAGGCTGACCGGCGATCGCGGTGCCGGACAGCTGATCCGTGACCTTCCGGCCGGTGCGCTTGTGTCGGTGCCCGGATGTCTTGTCGATATCGACACGCCCGATGATCTGGCCAATCAAGAAGGGGCAGCCTGAACAGGCTACCCCTTGCGTTGATCGGGTTGTCGGGATGCGATGATCCGCGACGAACTAGCCCAGAACCTCGGCGATCGAATCCTTCGTGACCGCCACGATCTGATCCGCCTCGGCCCTTGTCAGGCACAGCGGCGGAGCAAAGCCCAGAATGTCGCCCTGCGGCATGGCACGTGCGATGACGCCGCGCTTCAGCATCGCCGCCACGACCTTGGCGCCCTTGCCTTCGGAGGCGTCGAAGAACTGACGCTTGTCCTTGTCGGCGACCAATTCGACCGCGCACAGCATGCCTTCGCCGCGAACCTCGCCGACATTGGCGTGCCCGCCGACCTGATCGCGCATGGTCTGCCAGAAATAGTTTCCGGTCTCGCCGGCGTTCTGTACCAGACCCAGATCGTCGATCAGCTTCAGGTTTGCGATTCCCGCCGCCGCGCCGATCGGATGGGCCGAATAGGTCCAGCCATGGCCCAGGACACCGTATTCGTCCGAACCCTTGACCAGCACATCCCACATGCGCTGACCGACGATGCTGGCCGACAGCGGCGCATAGGCGCTGGTCAGGCCCTTGGCGCTGGTGATCAGGTCAGGCTTGATGCCGTAGTGATCGCTGCCGAACATGCTGCCCAGACGGCCAAAGCCGGTCACGACCTCATCCGCGATCAGCAGGATGTCATGCTTGTCCAGCACCTTCTGGATCGCCGGCCAGTAACCTGCGGGGGGCGGCACGATGCCACCGGTACCCAAGACCGGCTCGCCGATGAAGGCTGCGATGGTGTCGGCGCCCTCGGCGGCGATCAGGTCTTCCAGCTTCTGAACGCAATTGGCGACGAAATCGGACTCGGACATGTTCAGGTCCGGACGACGGTAGTAATAGGGCGCCTCGGTATGGATCACCTGGCTCAGCGGCAGGTCGAACTTCTTGTGGAACAGCTCCAGCCCGGTCAGCGATCCGGTCATCAGCCCCGATCCGTGATAGCCGCGCCAGCGGCTGATGATCTTCTTCTTTTCAGGACGGCCAAGGATGTTGTTGTAATACCAGACCAGCTTGACATTCGTTTCGTTCGCGTCCGATCCGCCAAGGCCGAAATAGACCCGCGCCATGCCTTCGGGTGCGCGGTCCATGACCATCTTGGACAGGGTGATGTTGGCTTCCGAACCGTGTCCCGCATAGGCGTGATAATAGGACAGTTCGCGCGCCTGATCGGCAATCGCTTCGGCGATTTCCTTCCGGCCATAACCCACGTTGACACAGTAGAGCCCTGCGAACCCGTCCAGCAGCCTGTTGCCGTCGCGGTCGGTGATGAAGACGCCCTCACCGCCGGTCACGATCCGCTGCGGGGCATCGCCCCGCGCGAACTGACCCAGATTGGTCGAGGGGTGGAAAAAGTTCTCGCGATCCCATTTCGCCAGTTCGTCATTCGTCAGCATATCTTTTCCTTTCATCCCCAATCGCGGCAGACATATTTGATTTCGGTAAAGGCCTCGAGGCCTTGCCGGGCGCCCTCGCGGCCGATCCCGGATTGTTTCATGCCCCCGAAGGGGATCGGCGCGCCGGTGACCTTGGTGCGGTTCACGGCCACCATGCCATATTGCAGCGCCCGCGTCGCGCGGTAGATCCGGCGCGGATCAAGGCTGTGGACATAGGCCACAAGCCCGTATTCAGTCGCATTCGCGCGGGCGAAGACCTCTTCCTCGTCGTCGAACACGCTTAGCGCGGCAACGGGGCCAAAGGTTTCCTCGGACATGATCGCAGCCTCGTCGGTGACATCGGCCAGAACGGTAGGCTTGAAGAACAGCGGCCCCTTTTCCTCGTCCACGCCGCCGCCGCACAGCAGCTTTGCGCCCTTGGACAGCGCATCCTGCACATGGGCATTCTGCTTGTCGATCTGCCGGTCATGGATCAGCGGCCCGATATCGGGATCCTGCATGCCGTTGCCCAGGGTCAGTTTTTCGACCGCTGCGGTGAACTTGGCGCAGAATTCGTCGTAGATCGGGCGATGGATGTAGAAGCGGTTCGCGCCAAGGCAATCCTGGCCCGAGGTCGCGAATTTCGCCTTGACCGCTTCGATGACGGCGCGATCGATATCGGCACCCTTGAAGACGATGAAGGGGGCATGACCGCCCAGTTCCATCACCAGTCGCTTCACGGTGTCGGCGGACTGGCGATACAGAAGGCGCCCCACCTCGGTCGAGCCGGTGAAGGACAGCGCCCGCACGCGGGCATCGCGCGTCCATTCGCCGACGATCGTCGCGGCGTCCCCGATCACCGTGTTGACGACGCCGTCGGGAAAGCCCGCGCGGCGCGCCAGTTCCGACAGCGCCAGCGCCGACAGCGGCGTTTCCGCCGAGGGGTGGATGACAACCGTGCAGCCCGCGCCAAGCGCGGCGGCGGCCTTGCGGGTGATCATCGCGCAGGGAAAGTTCCACGGCGTGACCAGTGCGGCCACCCCGACAGGCTCGCGCCACAACTCCATCTCGGCATCGGGCAGATGGCTGGTGACACCTTCGATATTCGGGCGCAGCGCCTCTTCGGCATAAAAGGTCACGAAACTGGCGGCATAGTCGATCTCGCCGCGTGCCTCGCTGATCGGCTTGCCCTGCTCGGCGACCATGATCCGGGCCAGATCTTCCTTGGCCTCAAGGATCATCGCGTGCCAACGATGCAGGATCTGGGCACGGTGTTGGGGCAGCATCGCGGACCACTGCCAGAACGCCTGCTGCGCGGCATCTACGGCATCGCGTGCGCCTGTCGCGTCGCTGATGGCAACCTGGGCCACCAGTTCGCCGGTCGCCGGGTCGCGCACCGCCAGCCGACCTTCGCCTGCGAAATCGCCACGGCCGGGCAGCAGTCCGGGATCGGTAATCTTGTCGGTCAGTTGGGAAGACAGATCGTCTAGCATCGCGCACCTCCTTGTTGCGACCTAGATGCATCCTGCCCGGCAGAGGATTTCACCAAACCACGCGCGACCGGCAGAGAAATCCGCTGGATACCCACGAATTTTCTGGAACTCTCTCTGCCCGGCAACCGCGCGAACCGGGCAAAACGAAGGGTCAGGCACCAAGAACGGCAAGGGCAGGCGGCAGGTTCTTCACAGGCTTGGTGACGATATAGCTGAAATAGCGGCGAACCCCGGCGCGGCTTTCCAGCAATCCGTCCATCAGCGTCTGGAATGCCCCGACATCGGCCGCAACGACCTGCATCAGATAGTCGTAGCCGCCGCCGATCGCCCAGCAACCGGTGATCTCGTCCATTCGTGCGACGGTGCGTTCAAAGATCTGAAAGCTCTCGGCACGGTGGCTGTCGAGTTCGACCGTCACGAAGACCAGGACATGCGGGCCCAGGCCCGAAAGGTCGATCTCGGCCCGGTAGCCGACGATCAGCCCGGCCTTTTCCAGCCGCTTCATCCGTTCCCAGCAAGGTGTCGGCGACAGGTTCACGCGGGCGGCAAGTTCGGTCTTGGAAATGCGCCCTTCGCGCGACAGCGTCGCGAGGATGGCGATGTCACGATCGTCAAGGCGCAAAGGGTTCATGATTCGCTTCTTTCCGCAGCGCCGTGAATTGTCAATCTGGACAAGCGCCTGTTGCTTGGCGAATCTGGGCGTATGTCGCATTGGCCGCTGAGACGAGAGGATATCACCCGGCCTGCCTATCGCAGTCTGGCGCAAGGAATTGCCGCCGCCATCGACGCGGGCAGCCTGCGTCCGGGCGACCGGCTGCCGCCGCATCGCGATCTGGCGTGGCGACTGGGTGTGTCCGTCCAGACCGTTAGCCGCGCATATGAGGAACTGATTCGCGCCGATCTCATCTCGGGCGAGGTGGGGCGCGGCAGCTTCGTCAAATCCGGACCCCGAGAAACACTTGAGGTGCCTTGGTTCAGGGCAGCGGTGGATGCGCGGCCCGTCGATCTGTCGATGATGACGCCCGTGCGGCTGCCGATGATCGTCCGCGCCTGGCAGGATTCGATGCGGCGTTTTGCCGAACGGCCCCCCGAACACGCGATCTGGTCGTTTCGGCCCCGTCAGGGGCTGTCCACGTATTCTGGCATCGCCGCTGCGTGGCTTGCCAGATGTGGCGTCGTGGTGCCGGCGCAGCGCATCCTGCTGACCAACGGCTGCACGCCGGCGCTGGTCATCGCGCTGATGAGCGCGGCACAGCCGGGCGACGAGATCGCGACGGAAAGTGTTACCTGCCACACCCTGAAGCCCGCGATCCGCCACCTGAATCTGCGTCTTCGCGGCATCGCCTGTGATGCGCGCGGGATGCTGCCCGATGCGCTGATCGCTGCCGCGCGAATGCCGGGTCGCAAGCTGCGTGCGGTGTTCCTTCTACCCTCGGGCGGGGGCCCCGAGGCACGCATCGTCGATCGTGAACGCCGCGAGGAACTGGCCGCAGCGGCCGCCGAATGCGGACTGATCATCATCGAAAGCGACGTGCTGGGTCCGGTCGCGCCGCGACGACCGCCGCCGGTCGCAAGCTTTGCCCCCGAGCGCAGCTTCTATTTCACCGGGCTGACGAAATGTCTGTCGCCGGGACTGCGGCTAGGTTTTCTCGCACTGCCCGAATCGTTGGCAGAGCGGGCATTGAATCGTCACCTTTCGGTCGCATGGATGGCGACGCCGATGGTCGCCGAAATCGCTGCCGACTGGATCGAAAGCGGTGTCGCGGGCCAGATTTTGATTGCCCAACGGACCGAGCTGCTGGCCCGCAACAGGCTTGCGCAGCGCATTCTGGGCAGTGCCAGTCTTGGCTTCAACCATGGCTTGCATCGCTGGATGCCGCTGCCCGAAGGAACAGACGAACAGGCTGTGCTGCATGCGGCACTGGCGCGGGGGATTGCGCTGGCCCCCGGTTCGGGCTTTGCGGTCATCGACCGGCGACCCGCGCTGCGGTTGTGTCTGGGGGGCGTCAGCCAGCGTGAATTGGAGGATGCGCTGCATATTCTGGCGACAATTCTGCCGGGTGAATCCAGCGCGTTGCGGGCCTTTGGACGGGGGGCTGTTTGACACCCTCGGGCAAAATTGTCATGATTTAATATATGAATTGACTTGCAACGCGGTTGCTCAGAACTGTGCGAGTCAGACAGGTCGGGACAACCGCCCGAATCCTGAAACCCGGAGGCCGAGGACGTGCCGCGTCACAAGGCCCCACAAGCAGGAGGTATCATGACCTACAAGACAATCACCGCCGCCAGCCTTGCCGCCCTCATTCTGGGTGCGGGTGGCGCGATGGCCGACACCTGGCGCTACGCCTTTGAAGAGGCGATGGAAGAGGTGCAGGGCAAGTTCGCCCAAAAGTTCAAGGAAGAGGTCGAGGCCAATTCCGATCACGAAATCCAGCTGTTCCCGTTCGGGACCCTTGGCGAATCCGCGGATATCATGGAACAGGCCCAGTCGGGCATCCTGCAGTTCGTGGACCAGTCGCCCGGCTTTACCGGCGCGCTGATCCCCGAGGCGCAGGTGTTCTTCGTGCCCTACCTGCTGCCCGAGGATCAGGACACGCTGGTGGAGTTCTTCCGCACCTCGAAGGCGATCAACGAGCTGTTCCCGCCGCTGTACGCGGAGCAGGGCCTGGAGTTGCTGACGATGTTCCCCGAGGGCGAGGTCATGATGACCACGACCAACGAGGTGACCAGCCCCGAAGACCTGAACGAGGTGAAGTTCCGGGTCATGACCAACCCGTTGCTGGTGGGAAGCTATCAGGCATTCGGCGCCACGCCGACGCCGCTGCCTTGGGGCGAGGTCTATGGGGCGCTGCAGACCGGCATCATTCAAGGTCAGGAAAACCCCGCCTTCTTCATCGAATCGACGAAGATGTACGAGGTGACCGACTACATCACGCGCGCGGGCCACAACAACTTCACGACCGCGGTCATGGCCAACAAGGAATTCTTTGACGGTCTGTCCGACGAGGACAAGGAAGTCGTCCAGAACGCCATCGACGCCGCGTTCGATTATATCGTCGATTATCAGGATGGGCTGACCGAAACTTCTCTGGAAAAGATCATGGAGGCCAAGCCTTCCATGACCATCACCACGCTGACCGAGGAACAGCGCGCGCCCTTCAAGGCGACTGCCGAGGAAGTCGAGGCCGAGTATCTGGAGATCGGTGGGGATCAGGCGCAGGAGATCCTGGACCAGATGAAGGCCGACCTCGAAGCCGCAGCGGGCGGTTCCGAAGGGTAAGCCAAGCCGGACCCTGATTGGGTCAGCGATCGTGCCTGGTCACGGCCGCCTGACGATGTGACGCGATGGGGTCCGGCCGCCAGACGGTCGGTCGGATCCCGACAGCAGCCCTTTATCGCCCAGCACAAGGGACAGCGGCTATGACTCTTGACGACAAGCATGCCCCGAAACCTGATCCGGACGTGATCGCGGCGGCCGAAACAGCCGCCGTGGACGAAGACGACATCGACGATTCCAAATATGTTTCCGGTCTTCCGGGGCTGTTGGGGGTAATCGATGTCGGGATCGCCCGGATCGAGGCCGTCCTGTTGGCGATTGGCGTTCTGCTGATGGCGCTGAATACCATGGCCAATGTCGTCGGACGCTATGTCTTCGGCGAAAGCCTGTTCTTTTCCGAAGAACTGAATCGCGCCCTGATCATCCTGATCACCTTCGCCGGCATTTCCTACGCGGCACGCCATGGCCGGCATATCCGCATGTCGGCTTTTTTCGACGCGATGCCGTTCAGGATGCGCAAGATGATGATGATCGTCATCGCCGTCGTGACATCGGCTGCAATGTTTCTGCTGACTTGGTATTCTGTTGATTATCTGCTCTCCCAGGCGTCGCGCGGGCGGTTGTTGCCGGCGCTGCAGATCCCGCAATGGTGGATCATCGTCTGGGCGCCGCTTGGGTTTTTCCTGACCGGGCTGCAATACGGGCTGACCGCCATCAAGAACCTGATCGACAAGGATATCTGGCTGTCGACCAGTACTCTTGAAGGCTATGACGACAGCGCGGAAGAGGAGGTCTGAGCCATGATGACGTGGATGATTTTCGGCACCATGATCGTCCTTCTGATGTTGGGATTTCCGATGATGATCCCGCTGATCGCGGGGTCGCTGATCGGGTTCGTGGGTCTGTTCGGCGGCTTCGGCCAACTGGATACGATGGTGCAGCAGATCCTTGGCGGCATCCGTCCCGCCAGCCTGATCGCCGTGCCGATGTTCATTTTCGCCGCCGACATCATGACGCGCGGGCAGTCCGCGACGCGACTGATCGATCTGGTCATGTCGTTCGTCGGTCATTTTAAGGGCGGGCTTGCGATTGCAACGGCCGGGGCTTGCACCATGTTTGGTGCGGTGTCCGGTTCCACGCAGGCGACGGTTGTCGCGGTCGGCGGTCCATTGCGGCCTCGCATGCTGAAGGCCGGATACAACGACAGCTTCATCCTTGCGCTGATCGTGAACTCGTCCGACATCGCCTTCCTGATCCCGCCGTCGATCGGCATGATCATCTATGGCGTGGTGTCAGGCACCTCGATTTCCGAACTGTTCATCGCGGGGATCGGGCCGGGGCTTCTGATCCTGGTGATGTTCTCGATCTACAGTTACTTCTACGCCTTGCGGAACAATGTTCCCACGCTGCCCAAATCGACCTGGGCCGAGCGCAGGCAGGCGGTCTTGCGGGCGCTGTGGCCGCTGGGTTTCCCGGCGATCATCATCGGCGGCATCTATGGCGGGATCTTCTCGCCGACCGAGGCGGCAGCGGCCTGTGTGCTGTATGCGCTGTTCCTCGAGATGGTCATCTTCCGCGAAATGGGGCTGAAGCAGCTTTATTCTACCGCGAAATCGACGGGCCTGATCACCGCCGTGGTGTTCATCCTGGTCGGTGCGGGTGCCGCCTTCAGCTATGTGATCAGCTTCGCGCAGATCCCGCAGCATATCCTGGGCAGCATCGGCATCGACGAGATGGGCCAGTATGGCGTCCTGTTCACCATCTCGATCGCGTTCTTCGTCGGCTGCATGTTCGTGGACCCGATCGTCGTGATCCTGATCTTTGTTCCGATCTTTGCGCCGGTGGTGCAATCGGTCGGTCTGGACCCGGTTCTGGTCGGCACCATCATTACCCTGCAGGTTGCCATTGGCAGCGCGACGCCACCGTTCGGCTGTGACATTTTCACTGCCATCGCGGTCTTCAAGCGGCCCTATGTCGAAGTGGTCAAGGGCACACCGCCCTTCATCATCATGCTTCTGACAACGGCGGTGCTGCTGATCTTCTTCCCGCAGATCGCGCTGTTCCTGCGTGACCTTGCCTTCAACAAGTAAGAGGCCGTTATGTTCGAGAGGATCCTTGTCCCCTATGACGGGTCCAGCGGGGCCGAACGGGCGCTGACGAAGGCGACCGAACTGGCGAAGCTGTGCGACGCGCATGTGATCATTCTGACCGTCTATCGCCATCACTCGATGCTCGAGGCTTCGCTGTCGATGGTGCGCGGCAGCATGGACCCCGGTGGCAACCTGGACGAGACCATGCGCCAGACCGCGCGAGACGCGGCCGATTATGCGAAAAGCCATGCGAAGGATGCGGGGGTTGCCAAGGTCAGCGCCTTCATCAAGGCGGGTCAGCCGGCGCGGACCATCGTCGCGATGGCGCATGACAAGGAATGCGATCTGATCGTGCTTGGCTCTCGCGGGCTTGGATCAACCGAAGGATATCTGCTGGGATCGGTCAGCCACAAGGTCACGGGCCTTGCGGAATGTCCGGTTCTGGTCGTGTAAGGAGAGGCGGCATCCTGCATGTGGCGCGACAATCTGAATCGTTTTGGGCTGATTGCCCTTGCCACCGATCTGACGATCGAGGGTGACGCCCTGCGGCTGCTGCCGCAGGACTGCCGCCTGCACGTGACACGTATCGCGTTCGACAATCCCACCACCGCCGAAAATCTGAAGAAGACCGGGCCGCATCTGAAGGCGGCATCCGATCTGCTGGTGCCCGGCGTCGAACTGAAGGGGATCGGCTTCGGCTGCACCTCGGCCTCGGCGGTGCTGGGCGACGGGGTGCAGGCCGCAATCGGCAATCGCGCCCCGATCAGCACGCCTGTCGCCGCCGCCTTGCGCGGCTTCAAGGCGCTGGGGGTCGACCGGATCGCCCTGATGACCCCCTATCTGCGCGAAACCACCGATCTGGTCGGTGATCATTTCGAGGCGAACGGGCTGGGTGTCGTGTCGCGGCAATCGATGGGCCATGCCGACGACCGTGACATGGCGTTGCTGTCAGGCGATGAGATTGTCGATTTCGCACTGGAATCCGATCACCCGGATGCTCAGGCGCTGTTCATGTCCTGCACTGCACTGCCTGCGGTGTCTGTTATCGAGCGGATCGAGAAGGCGCTTGGCAAGCCGGTGGTCAGTTCCAACCTCGCGCTGTTCTGGTCGATGCTGGATCTTGCGCGCATCCCCGGTGCCGGACCGGGCAAACTGTTTCAGGTGCGCACATGGTAACGCTGGAAGATGTCGGCACGGCGGCCGAACGCATCCGCGACATGATCCGCATCACGCCGGTCAAGGCGTCGGCCAGCCTGTCCCGCTTGGCCGGGGGGCCGGTCTGGCTGAAATGCGAACATCGGCAGGAAACCGGCGCGTTCAAGCTGCGCGGTGCCTCGAATGCGGCGGCGCGGCTGGGGCGTGTGGCGGGTGTCACGACCGCATCAACGGGCAATCATGGTCGCGCGCTGGCGCATGCGGCGCGACAGCTGGGGCTGCCTGCTGTCATCTGCGTGTCGCGGCTGGTGCCCAGGAACAAGTTGCAGGCGATCGAGGCGCTGGGGGCCGAGGCCCGCGTGATCGGCGCCAGCCAGGACGAGGCATTTGAAGAGGCGCGGCGGCTTCGCCGGGACGAGGGGTTTGCACTGATCCCGCCATTCGACCATCCTGATGTGATCGCCGGGCAGGGAACGCTGGGACTGGAGATCCTTGATCAGATCCCCGACGCCGCGACCATCGCGGTCCCCCTGTCGGGCGGTGGTCTGCTGGCCGGTGTGGCGCTGGCGGTCAAGGGTCTGCGTCCCGATATTCGCATCATCGGTATCAGCATGGAACGCGGTGCGGCGATGGCGGCCAGTCTGAAGGCCGGTCATCCGGTCGAGGTCGAAGAGCTTGAGACCCTGGCAGACAGTCTTGGCGGCGGGGTCGGTCTGAAAAATCGCCTGACCTTTGCGATGTGCCGCGATCTGATGGACGAGGTCATCCTGCTGACCGAGGCCGAGATTGCCGCAGGCATCCGTCATCTGGCGGTGGAGGATGGCGAAACCGTGGAAGGCGCGGCGGCGGTCGGTGCCGGCGCCATCATCGCGGGCAAGCTGCGCGCCGAAGACGGCCCGTTGGTGCTGATTCTCTCGGGCCAGAATATCGATCCCGACCGCCACGCGGCCATCGTCAGGGGAGAAGCATGAGCGATATCCGCATTCTCACCGAGGACCAGCTGCGCCAGCGCGTCCATCTGGACGCGACCGCGATCGATGTGATCGAGAACGCATTCGCGACCCTGTCAAAGGGTGGCGTCGTCATGCCGCCGATCCTGTCGATGCACATGCCCGACGTGAACGGCGAACTGGACGTGAAGACCGCCTATGTGCCTGGTCTGCCGGGCTTTGCGGTCAAGCTTTCACCCGGCTTTTTCGACAATCCCGGCAAGGGGCTGCCCTCGACATCGGGGCTGATGGTTGTGTTGTCCACGGAAACGGGGCGCGTGCAGGCCGTCTTGCTGGACAACGGCTATTTGACCGATGTGCGAACCGCAGCGGCCGGCGGTGTGGCCGCAAGGCACCTGTCGCGCGCCGATGCCAGCCGAGCCGCGATCTTCGGCGCCGGTTTGCAGGCTCGGATGCAGTTGCAGGCGCTGGCCTTGGTGCGTCCGATCCAGGAGGCTGTGATCTGGGCGCGCGATCCGCAAAAGGCCGAGGCGCTGGCCTCTGACATGACGCGCGATCATGGTATGGTGGTTCGGGCCGAGGCCGATCCCGAAAAGGCCGCGTCGTTCGCCGACGTCATCGTGACCACGACCCCCGCCAGCCAGCCGATCCTGCGCGCCGAATGGCTGCGCCCCGGCCAGCACATCACCGCCATGGGCAGCGACCAATCCGGCAAGAACGAACTGGATCCGCACTGCCTTGACCGCGCGTCCCTGTATGTCGCCGACCGTGTCAGCCAGACCAAACTGATGGGAGAGCTGCGCGCGGCGCTGAATGCCGGGCTGCTGAGCGACAGCGATCCGATCCCCGAACTGGGCGACATCATCACCGGCCGCCATTCCGGCCGTACCTCACCCGACCAGATCACGATTGCCGATCTGACGGGCACCGGCGTGCAGGACACCGCCATTGCCACCCACGCGCTTGCCGCGTTTTCACACGAGATATGAATGCCTGAACTGCAAAGGACCCCCGAGCGTTTCTCGACTGAAGAATACGAGGAACGCCTGCGCAAGACGCGCGCCAGCATGGCCAAGCTTGGTCTGGACCTGCTGATCGTCTCCGACCCGTCGAACATGGCCTGGCTGACCGGCTATGACGGCTGGTCCTTCTATGTCCACCAATGCGTGATCGTCGGCCCGGATGGTCCTCCGATCTGGTTCGGGCGTGGCCAGGACGCGCAGGGCGCGCTGCGCACCGTCTGGATGGCGGACGACAATATCATCGGCTATCCCGATTATTACGTGCAGTCGGTCGAGCGGCATCCGATGGATTACCTGTGGGCCCAGCTTGCCGACCGCAACTGGCATCGCGGTTTCATCGGCGTCGAGATGGACAATTACTGGTATTCCGCCAAGGCGCATGAGCGGCTGGTCCATGGCCTGCCCGAGGCCCAGATTCTGGATGCCACAGGGCTGGTCAACTGGCAGCGCGCGGTCAAGACGCCCAAGGAACTGCAATACATGCGCAAGGCGGCGCGGATCGTGGAACGGATGCATCGCCGTATCGCCGACCGGATCGAGGTCGGCATGCGCAAGTGCGACCTTGTGGCCGAGATCTATGATGCGGGGCTGCGCTTTGACGAATGGTCGCAGCATGGCGGCGATTATCCGGCCATTGTGCCGCTGCTGCCCTCGGGTCCCGATGCGGCGGCGCCGCACCTGACCTGGGATGATCAGCCGATGAAGGTGGACGAAGGCACCTTCTTCGAGATCGCGGGATGTTATCAGCGCTATCACGTCCCGCTGTCGCGCACGATCTTCCTTGGCACGCCGCCGCAAGAGATGCTGGAGGCCGAAAAGGCCGTTCTGGAAGGGATGGAGGCCGGCCTGACCGCCGCGCGCGCGGGCAATACCTGCGAGGATATCGCGAACGCCTTCTTCACGGTTCTGGACCGCTACGGCATCGTCAAGGACAACCGGACCGGATATCCGATCGGCCTGTCCTATCCGCCCGACTGGGGCGAACGCACCATGTCCCTTCGCCGCGGCGACCAGACCGAACTGAAACCCGGCATGACGTTCCATTTCATGACCGGTTTGTGGATGGAGGGCTGGGGCTACGAGACGACCGAGTCGATCGTCATCACCGAGCGTGAGCCGGAACTGCTGTGCAACATTCCCCGTCGCATGCTGGTCAAAAAATGAGCGTGAATCCGATCAGTCCGACCTTGGATCTTGATGCCAGGGGCAAGCATCACGGCTTTCTGCGTTTGCCCTATTCGCGCAACGACAGCGCATGGGGCAGCGTGATGATCCCGATCACCGTGATTGCCAATGGCGAGGGGCCGACCGCCCTTCTGACCGGTGGCAATCACGGTGATGAATACGAAGGTCCGATCGCGCTGCAGGCGCTGTCATGGGAAATCCAGCCCGAGGATGTCAGCGGCCGCGTCATCATCGTTCCCTACATGAACTATCCGGCGTTTCGCACGGGAACGCGGGTCAGCCCGATCGATCAGGTCAACCTGAACCGCGCCTTCCCGGGGCGACCGGACGGCACCGTCAGCCAGAAGATCGCGCATTACTTTGCCGATGTGCTGGTTCCGATGGCGGACATCGTCCTGGACTATCATTCCGGCGGCAAGACGCTGGATTTCCTGCCCTATGCGGCCGCGCACTATCTGGACGACAAGGACCAGCAGGCGAAATGCGTCGAGGCGGTTCGGGCGTTCGGCGCACCCTACACGATGATGATGCTGGAAATCGACAGTGTCGGCATGTTTGACACCACGGTCGAGGGGCAGGGAAAGGTCTTCGTCACGACCGAGCTGGGCGGCGGTGGCACCGCGACGGCGCGTTCGGCCGAGATCGCGATGCGGGGCGCAAGAAACGTGCTTCGTCACGCCGGGATTCTGTCCGGTCAGATCGACTGCCCGGAAGACAGTGTGATGCTGGACATGCCGGATGGCGACTGCTTCCATTTCGCCACGCGCGATGGGCTGATGCACCCTCTGGCCGATCTGGGCGATCAGGTGAAGGCGGGTCAGCCCATCGCGCAGATCTGGCCGCCCGACCGGACCGGCGTCGCTCCGGTCGAGGTCATGGCCAATCGTGACGGCGTCATCGCCGCGCGCCATTTTCCGGGGCTGATCCAGTCCGGCGACTGCGTTGCGGTCATCGCGACGCTTTAATTGGTAACTCGGGCTTTCGGTGTTCGGCGGGCGATGTCAGTCGCCCGCCGAACGATTCGTGCGTCCTGCATCGTCGATAATGACGCGGCTGCAGCATTTTCCCGCGATATCGCCGCGATGCGGCGAATTGACGGCGCATCATTGTTTCTGTATCCGGGTAGCAACTGAAATATTATTGCCAAGGAATTGCGATGGCCGAGAAGGACAAACCCTGGCTGTTCCGCACCTATGCGGGCCATTCGACCGCCGAGAAATCGAACGCGCTGTATCGCGGCAATCTTGCCAAGGGTCAGACCGGATTGTCGGTGGCCTTCGATCTGCCCACCCAGACCGGCTATGACAGCGACCATATCCTTGCCCGGGGCGAGGTCGGCAAGGTCGGTGTGCCGGTCTGCCACCTGGGGGACATGCGTGCATTGTTCGATCAGATCCCGCTGGAACAGATGAACACCTCGATGACGATCAACGCGACGGCGCCATGGCTTCTGTCGCTGTATATCGCTGTCGCCGAGGAGCAGGGCGCCGACATCGCCCGGCTGCAGGGCACGGTGCAGAACGATCTGATCAAGGAATACCTGTCGCGCGGCACCTATATCTGCCCGCCCAAGCCCAGCCTTGCCATGATCACGGATGTCGCGGCCTATACCCGTGAACATCTGCCGAAATGGAACCCGATGAATGTCTGTTCCTATCACTTGCAAGAGGCCGGGGCGACGCCGCAGCAGGAACTGGCCTATGCGCTGGCCACCGCCATCGCCGTGCTTGACGACCTGAAGACCAAGGTGCCCGAGGCCGACTTCCCGGCCATGGTGGGCAGGATCAGCTTTTTCGTGAACGCAGGCATCCGCTTCGTGACCGAGTTGTGCAAGATGCGCGCCTTCACCGAATTGTGGGACGAAATCACGGCCAAGCGGTACGGGATCGAAGACCCGAAATTCCGCCGCTTTCGCTATGGTGTGCAGGTCAACAGCCTTGGCCTGACCGAACAGCAGCCCGAAAACAACGTCTATCGCATCCTGCTGGAGATGCTGGCCGTCACATTGTCCAAGAACGCACGAGCCCGGGCCGTGCAGTTGCCTGCCTGGAACGAGGCGTTGGGGCTGCCGCGCCCATGGGATCAGCAATGGTCGCTGCGGATGCAACAGATCCTGGCCTATGAGACGGATCTGCTGGAATATGCCGACCTGTTCGATGGCAACCCGGCGATCGAGGCCAAGGTTGGCGAACTGAAACAGGGCGCGCGCGATGAATTGCGGCTACTGGACGAGATGGGCGGCGCGATCGCTGCCATCGACTACATGAAATCACGGCTGGTCGAGGCGAATGCCGAACGGTTGAACCGGGTGGAGGCTGGCGAAACCGTCGTGGTTGGGGTGAACCGCTGGCAGCAGGGCGAGCCCTCGCCACTGACAGCAGGCGATGGTGGCATCATGGTCGTCGATCCAGAGGTCGAGCAGGACCAGATCGACCGGCTGAACGCCTGGAAGGCGGATCGCGACGATCAGGCCGTCCGCGCGGCCCTGCAGGCTTTGCGCACGGCCGCGCAGCAGGGGCGCAACGTCATGCCTGCATCCATTGATGCGGCGAAGGCGGGGGTGACGACCGGCGAGTGGGCAGGCGTGATGCGCGCGGTGCATGGCGAGTATCGCGGGCCTACCGGCGTTGCGGCCAGCCCGTCGAACCGGACCGAGGGATTGGAAGAGATCCGCGAGGCGGTCGATGCGGTCAGTGCCCGGCTGGGGCGTCGTCTGAAATTCGTGGTCGGCAAGCCGGGGCTTGATGGCCATTCAAACGGAGCCGAGCAGATCGCCTTTCGGGCCCGCGATTGCGGCATGGACATCACCTACGAGGGGATCCGCCTGACCCCTGAACAGATCGTCGCCCGCGCGCAGGAGCAAGAGGCGCATGTGGTTGGGCTATCGATCCTGTCGGGCAGCCACCTTCCGCTGATCGAGGATCTGATGGCGAGAATGCGCGAGGCCGGGCTGGGCAAGACCCCGGTTGTCGTCGGCGGTATCATCCCCGACGAAGATGCACGACGCTTGCTGGCGATGGGGGTCACGCGGGTCTATACGCCAAAGGATTTCCAGCTGAACACGATCATGATGGACATCGTGGCGCTGGTCGAGCCAGGGGCCGCTGCGGCCTGATGGGCGGAATTTGACCGACATCTTTTGACGTGATGAACCCTGGCCTGCCTTGGCTGTTTATCCGGTTGGATAGACAGCGGAGGTCGGATGACCCAGACGACGAACCGAAACAGCGCGATTGACCCTTTGCGGCTTGCACTGGCGCTTTGCGTGATCGCGCTGCACACGGGTTTCCCGGACGGGATCGGCGCGGTGGCGCAACAGGTGCTGGTGAACGGGATCTATCGCCTTGCCGTACCGGTCTTCGCCCTGATCGCCGGTTTCTTCTTCCTCGGCGCGCTTCGGACGGGGCGTGCTCGTGCCTATGCCCTGAGGATCCTTTCGGTCTATGCACTGTGGATGGTCATCTACCTGCCGATCTATGGGCCGGACTTTACCTCTGTCGGGCATGTCCTGCAGACGGTTCTGTTCGGCTATTTTCACCTTTGGTTTCTGCCGGGACTGCTGATCGGAGCGTTGCTGGTGGCCGCGCTGCATCGTGCGGGTGCGGTGCCGCTGGCGCTGGTCGCCGCAAGCTGCGCCTTGACCGGGCTAATACTGCAATGGCTGGTTCTGTCGGGCCGTGTCACGATGCCGCTGGATTATTACCGCAACGGGCTGTTCGTGATCTTTCCCTTTTTTGCGACGGGGTATCTTCTGGCGCTTGCCGAATCCCTGCCCAGGATACGCTGGCAATGGACCGGATTGGCGCTGATCCTGGTCGCTGTCGAAAGCATGGTCTGGTTCCGGATCGCGGGTGGTGGTTTCGGGGTCGATACCCTGTTCAGCCTTTATCTGGCGGCGCCTTTGCTTTTTCTTGGCGCGCGCCAGGCCAGTGGGGGCTGGGACGGCAAACGCATCGCATCGATGGCGGCGTTCGTCTATTTCAGCCATATCCTGATCATGATCTCGGCCAGCCGATTTGGTCTGTCCGGAAACATCAAGGCGCTGGTCGTCGCGGCTGCCGCCCTTGGGGTCGCATGGTGGCTGGGGTCCGAACGGCGCCGCCCGGTGCTGGCGTTGCTGACCTGACGCCAGAATGCAAAACGCCGCCCCTGGGGGGCGGCGTTTCGGTCTGGATCGTCCGTGCGTCGAATCAGAAGCCGAGGCCAGCGTACTTGTTCTTGAACTTCGACACGCGACCGCCGGTGTCCATCAGGCGCGAAGAGCCGCCGGTCCAGGCAGGGTGCGTGGTCGGATCGATGTCCAGCGACAGCGTGTCGCCTTCGGCGCCCCAGCTGGAGCGCGTCTGATAAACCGTTCCGTCGGTCATCTTGACGTCGATCATGTGATATTCGGGGTGAATGCCTTTTTTCATCGGGGGACCTCTCAGGCGCCGGCTTTGGGCTTGTAGTTGGTTTTCTCGGCGATACGGGCCGACTTGCCGCGACGATCGCGCAGATAGTACAGCTTGGCGCGGCGAACCTTGCCGCGGCGCACTACCTCGATCGCATCGATGTTGGTCGAATACAGCGGGAAGACCCGCTCGACGCCCTCACCAAAGCTGATCTTGCGCACGGTAAAGCTGGCTGCGATGCCGTTGCCGCCCTTGCGCGAGATGCAGACGCCTTCATAGGCCTGCACGCGGGTCCGGGTGCCTTCGGTCACCTTGTAGCCGACGCGAACGGTGTCGCCGGCCTTGAAATCGGGGATGGTCTTGCCAAGCTCGGCGATCTGCTCGGCTTCAAGTTCTGCGATCAGATTCATCGCTAGGGTTCCTTGTCATGCTCGCGGTGAGTCCGCGATTGGTCTGATGCGCCCGAGAGCTGTCGGTCCTTTGCCGGGTCCATCCGCGTTTCCGCAAATGCCCGCCACAGGTCGGGGCGGCGTTCCTTGGTCAGCCTTTCGGCCTCGGTTTCCCGCCAAGCATAAATGGCCGCGTGATTGCCCGACAGAAGAACATCCGGGATCTCGCGGCCTTCCCACAGGGCGGGCTTCGTGTACTGAGGAGCTTCGAGCAGGCCCCGATTGCCGATGGAAAAGGATTCCTCGGCCAGAGAGTCCTGATTCCCCAGCACGCGCGGTATAAGGCGAACCGTCGCGTCGATCAAGACCTGAGCGGCGATCTCGCCCCCGGTCAGGACATAGTCGCCGATGCTGATTTCCTCGACCTCGTGGGCGTCCAGAACGCGCTGATCCACGCCTTCGAAACGGCCGCAGATCAGGGTCACGCCCGGGCCGTCGGCCAGTGCGCGGGCGCGGGCCTGGGTCAGGGGTTTGCCGCGCGGGGACATGTAAAGGACGGGTCCGGCGGCGTGCTGCCGGGCGTCGCGCAGGGCGGCGTCCATCACATCCGCGCGGATCACCATGCCCGCCCCGCCGCCGGCGGGGGTGTCGTCGACATTCCGGTGCCTGCCGACGCCGAATTCACGCAAGGGTACAGTGCGCAGGTTCCACAGCCCCTGAGACAATGCCCGGCCTGTCAGCGACAGGCCGAGAATGCCGGGAAACGCCTCGGGGAACAGGGTGATGACGCTGGCGGTCCAGACGCCTGCGACCTGCGGCTCGGCCATCAGGTCGCGCGGCCACAGGTTGGGCCGGATGGAAAGGCGGCCGTGGGACTTCGCAGCGTCCGTCATTCGTCGCTTTCCGGGGGATCGGCGACGATGCGTCGGGCGGTCAGATCCACGGTCGGCACGACCGCACGGGTGAAGGGCAGCAGCAACGTGTCACGGCCGCCCACAACCTCAAGGATGTCGCCCGCGCCGTGATCGAAGATCGCGCGAACCCGACCCAGAACCTGCCCGCCGGTATCGACGACGTCCAGACCGATCAGGTCGGCATGGTAGAATTCATCATCGGGCAGCGAGGGCAGGGCGGCGCGCGGGGCCCACAGCGTGGTGCCCTTCAGCGCTTCGGCATCCTCGCGCGAGGCCACGCCGGACAGGCGCGCGCCCAGCCCGCCGGTGACCGGGCGGGTCAGCTTCACGGTAAAGCTGCGCTTGCCATCCTCGGTCGTCAGCGGGCCGTAACCGGCGATGTCCGCGGGTTCGGCACAGAAGCTTTTCAGGCGCACCTCGCCCTTGACCCCGAAGGCCCCGGCAATGGCGCCGACGCAGATGCGATCACCCGACATGCGTTTTCCCGTTCGTTCCGCAGTGACGGAAGCGGCCGAAGGGGTGTCCCGACGGCCGTTTCAGGTCGATCACTCGGCCGCGGCTTCTTCGGCCGGGGCGGCGGCTTTCGCGGCCTTTTCCTCGGCCCGCTTCTTGGCCTTGTCGCCCGGTTCGGCCTTTTTCATGTTCTTGCGCTCGGCCTTGTCGCGCACGCCAGCGGCTTCCAGAAACCGCGCGATGCGGTCGGTGGGCTGGGCGCCCTGCGCCAGCCAGTGCTGCACGCGTTCTACATCCATCTTGATGCGGTCTTCGCTGTCTTTGGGCAGCAGCGGGTTGTAGGTGCCCAGCTTTTCCAGGAAGCGGCCGTCGCGCGGCATGCGCGTGTCGGCGGCGACGATGGCATAGTGGGGGCGCTTCTTGGAACCACCACGGGCGAGACGGATCTTGACGGCCATTCTATTTTCTCCTTTGAAATGGCTGAGTTGGCGGGGCTTCAGGCCCCGGCCTGCGATTGATGTTGCTCGTGATGCCGGATCACTTCGGCAATCACGAAATTCAGGAATTTGCGCGCGAATTCCGGGTCCAGATCGGCCTCGCGCGCGAGGCGTTCCAGCCGCTCGATCTGTTGCGCTTCGCGCGTCGGATCGGACGGAGGAAGGTCGTGGTCGGCCTTGAGGCGGCCGACGGATTGGGTGTGCTTGAACCTTTCGGCCAAGGTATAGACAAGGATCGCGTCCAGCCGGTCGATGCTGGCGCGGTGTTCCTTCAGCAGGTTTGCCGCACGGGTCGCGGGATCGGTCATGCTGCGCTTCCTTGGCTTGGGGCTGGGGAAGGATGGCGATAGACAAGGCAGGGTTCGTCCGGGTGCGGTACGGGCGCGGCATCGTCGCGGGTCGCGCCAAGGCGTTCGGCAAGCGCGATGGAACGGCGATTGTCGGGCGCGATATAGCTGACGGCCCCATCCCATCCCAGTGCGCCATGGGCGTGCGCCCGCGCGGCTTTGGCGGCCTCGAACGCATAGCCCTTGCCCTCAGCGACGGGCGACCAGACGGTCCAGCCGATCTCGCGTTCGGGCCACCCCTCGGGAAACCAAGGTCCGGCCATGCCAAGCGGCGTGTCATCGCCCTGCAGGCAGAAGACGAACATGCCCCAGCCGCGCATCGCCCAATGGCCGATCACGTGCCCGAACGCGCGCCACGCCGTGGCATCGTTGCTGTCCTTGGGGCGGATAAAGCGCGACCTGTCGCTGGCCGCGAAATCGCGCCATGCGGGCCAGTCGCTGCCCATGGGCGCACGCAGCGTCAGGCGCTGGGTGGTCAGGATGGGTGTCGGTGACAGCAGGATCATCGCGCGGCCCCCAAGGTCGGGATGCCATAGACATCGCGTGCGGCACCATCGGGAAACTCTGCGCGGCGCAGCTTGAGGCCGCCCAGCTTATCCGTCAGGCGACGCGCGGCGATGTTGTCGTCGCGAAAATGCGTCTCGACCTGGGGCAGGCCAAGGCTGTCGCGTGCCCAGGACAGGACCGCCGCCGACGCATCTTGCGCAATTCCGGTGCCGCGTGCTTCGGGCAGCAGCCACCAGGTCAGTTCATGGCTTGGCCAGCCGTCGGGATGAACGATGCCGCAACCGCCCAAGGTCTTGCCGTCAAGGGTGATCGCGAACTTGCCGAAGCCGCGCAGATGCCAGTGGCCGATATCGCGGCACAGCACGCCATAGGCCTGATCCCGCCGCATCGGCCCACCGTAGAAGCGTGATGCATCGGCGTCGGCCAGGAAGGCCGCATATGCCGCCAGATCCCCCGCCTCTGGCACGCGCAGGATCAGGCGCTGAGTCGTCAGCACCGGCGCGTCAGCCGAAAAGGGGGTGGTCGTCGTCATGGATTATTTCTTGCCGAACATGCCTGAAAGGCCACCAGGCAGCCCGGCCTTGGACAGATCGCCGCCCAGCCCCTTGGGGTCCTGCAGCATCTTTGTCGCCTCGGCCATCTTCGACGGGTCCATGTTGTCCATGTCAGGCAGGCCGCCGCCCTTGCCGGTCATGGCGCGCATGGCCTGCTTCAGCATGCCGCCCTTGCCCATCTTGCCCAGCTTCTTCATCGTGTCGGCCATCTGCCGCTGCATCTTCAGCAGTCGGTTCAGTTCGGCCACATCCATGCCGGCACCGGCTGCGATGCGTTTCTTGCGGCTGGCCTGCAGGATCGCGGGATTGGCGCGTTCCTTCTTGGTCATGGAATTGATCAGCGCGACCTGACGACGGATTGCGCTGTCATCCATGCCCGCGGCCTCGGCCTGTTTAGCCATTTTCTGCATGCCCGGCATCATGCCCATGATGGACTGCATCCCGCCCATCTTCTGCATCTGTTCCAGCTGGCCCTTCAGGTCGTTCATGTTGAACAGACCCTTCTGGAACCGCTTCATCATGCGTTCGGCCTGTTCGACCTCCAGCACTTCCTGGGCCTTTTCGACCAGCGCGACGATATCGCCCATGCCAAGGATGCGACCGGCGATTCGCTGCGCGTCAAAGCCTTCCAGCGCGTCCATCTTTTCGCCAAGACCGACGAAGCGGATCGGCTTGCCGGTCACGGCGCGCATCGACAGGGCGGCACCACCGCGCCCGTCGCCGTCCATCCGGGTCAGCACGACACCCGAAACGCCGACCTTGCCGTCGAATTCGGTCGCGACATTCACCGCGTCCTGACCCGTCAGGCCATCGACGACCAGCAAAGTCTCGCGCGGGTTGGCGATGTCGCGGACCGCCTGAACCTCGTCCATCAGGACCTGGTCGATATGCAGACGGCCGGCGGTGTCCAGCATATAGACGTCATAGCCGCCAAGGCTGGCCTGCTGCTTGGCGCGCTGCGCGATCTGGGTCGCGGTCTGGCCCGGCACGATCGGCAGGGTGTCGACGCCGATCTGCTGGCCCAGGATGGCCAACTGTTCCATGGCCGCCGGACGGTTCGTGTCCAGCGAGGCCATCAGGACGCGCTTCTTTTCGCGGTCCTTCAGGCGCTTGGCCAACTTTGCCGTTGTGGTGGTCTTGCCCGAACCCTGCAGGCCGACCATCAGGATCGGCGCGGGCGGGTTATCGATGCGCAGAGCCTCGGGCTCTTCGTCGCCCTGCAGAACCTTGATCAGTTCGTCATGGACGATCTTGACGACCTGCTGGCCCGGCGTGACCGATTTCGTGACCGCCGCGCCGGTTGCCTTGGACGTCACCGATTTGACGAAGCTGCGTGCCACCGGCAATGAGACGTCGGCCTCCAGCAGGGCGACGCGCACCTCGCGCATGGCGGCGGTGACATCATCCTCGGACAGCGCACCCTGCTTGGTCAGCCGGTCGAAGACGCCGCCAAGCCGGTCGGACAGATTCTCGAACATCGCGGGCCTCCTGAAGGTCCAAAGCAGTTTCGCCCCCGTGGGCGCAACGCGCTGACGGGGGGCGATCCCCGCAGCATACGGGGACCGGAAGGGGCGTCCTTCCGGGAATTCCGGGTTCTGATAGGGAAAAACGGGCGGCGAGTCAACGCGCGTCGGCATGGATCATGGATTCAAGTGTCATGACCGGCATCCAACCGGAAGAAGCGCCTCCAATGAATGGCGGCGCGGCAAGCCTGGCCGCGCCTGCCGGATGTGTCGTCACGATCCGCTTGGTGCCGTGACCGGCATTCCCGCGATGATCACGCGGCGATCCGGTCCAAGGCCTCTTGCGCGCGCGCCAGCCCGGCATCGTGATCCATCGCAAGCCGGTCGGCGGCGATGAATTCGACATCGGTGATCCCCAGGAAACCCAGGATATGACGAAGATAACCCGAGGCGAAGTCAATCTCGGACCCGATAGGCGTGCCTGCCGACGTATAGGCGATGATGGCGCGTTTTCCGGTCAGCAGACCTTCGGGACCGGCTTCGGTATAGCGGAAGGACAGCCCGGCGCGGGCGATCTGGTCAAGCCAGTTCTTCAGCTGCGCCGTGATCGCGAAGTTGTAGATCGGCGACCCGATCACCAGCACGTCCGCGTCCTGCACGTCCGCCAGATAGGCGTTCGAGGTTTCGATCAGCTGCTTCTGATCTTCTGTCGGTGCCTCAGGCGCCAAGCGCACGGCGTGGAACCAGTCGGTGTCGATTGCCGGAACGCCTTTGTTCAGGTCGCGATAGGTCACGCTGGCGTCCGGATTTGCGTCCTTCAGCCGGGCCACGATGTCGGCGGTCAGCTTGCGCGAAACGGATGCCTCGCCCGTGATGGCGCTGTCGATATGAAGAATGTTCATGTCGGTCGTCCTTTGCGGAGGGGATATTCTTGTAAGGCAGACTTAGGGCGTTGCGTTTTCGAACGAAACCGCAATAGTCGCGCAGGATCTGTGCAGAGGCGCACATGACGATGGAAAACTGGGACGATATCAGGGTCGCGCTTGCGGTGGCCCGTGCCGGGACTGTCAGCGGCGCGGCCGAGGCATTGGGCGTGCATCATGCGACGGTGATCAGACGCATCGACGCGCTGGAATCGCAGCTTGGCGCGCGGCTGTTTCAGCGCCACCCGCGCGGCTATGCGTTGACCGAGGCCGGGCAGGCGCTGCTGGTTGCAGGCGGCGCGGCGGATGAACGATTCGCGCAGATGGCCGCGCAGATCGCCGGGTCCGGCGACCGGATCGAGGGCGAACTTGTCGTCACGTCGCTGCCGGAACTGGCCGGGTTCGTCATGCCCCGCCTGAACGCGCTTTTACGTCGCCATGACGGATTGCGGCTGCGTTATGTGACCGATGCCCGGCTGTTCCGGCTGGACGCGGGCGAAGCTCATGTCGCGATCCGCGCCGGCGCGCAGCCGACCGAGCCGGACTATGTGATCCGGCCGATGCAACCGGTCTTCCACCGGCTTTACGCGGCACCGGCCTATCTGGACGCCAATGGTCCGGTCGCTGACGTCGCACGGCACAGGTTCTGCCTGCCGGGTCCGGAAAGCCATGGCGCCCCTGTAATGCGCTGGCTTTCCGATCGTGTGCCGCCCGCCCATGTCGTGATGATCAGCAATGACGCCGAGGCACGCGAGGCCGTCATCCGCGCCGGGCTTGCCATCGGCATCCTGGCGGACAGCCGCGCCGACGGGTTGACCGAGGTGATGTGCCTGCCGGAATGGAAATCGTCCCTGTGGCTGGTCACCCATGTCGATCTGCACCGCACATCGAAGGTGCAGGCGGCGGTGGCGGCGCTTCAAGGAAATGATATGGCCGAGGCCTGATCATGCGGACGAATGCCACGCCTGTTTCCTGCGCCCGCCGCAGACCTGATCCTGCCATGCACAGACTTGGGCCGGGCGGGTTCCATCTTGTCGCGGTCTGACGCAGATTTCCGCCCCGAGGAGAAACCGATGACCGACGCCCATCCCATCAGCCGATTTACCGTTCCCGATCCGATGACCCTGCCCGAGGACATCCGGCAGGCAATTGCCAAAGTGTCCGAGAAGTCCGGTTTCGTGCCGAACATCTTTCTGGCCTTGGCGCACCGCCCGGCCGAATTCCGCGCCTTCTTTGCCTATCACGATGCATTGATGGACAAGGATGAGGGGCTAACCAAGGCCGAGCGCGAATTGATCGTGGTCGCCACAAGCGGCCTGAACCAGTGTCAATATTGTGTCGTCGCGCATGGTGCGATCCTGCGGATCCGCGCGCGGAACCCGCGTATCGCGGACCAGATCGCGGTCAACTGGCGCAAGGCCGATATCAGCGCACGCGAACGCGCGATGCTGCAATATGCCGAAAAGGTCGCGCTGAACGCGCAGCAGATCGATGATACCGATCATCTGGCGCTGCGCGAGGCAGGCTTCGATGCAGACGAGATCTGGGACATCGCCGCGATCGCGGCGTTCTTCGCAATGTCGAACCGGCTGGTGAATGCCGCAGATATCCGCCCGAACGACCAATTCTACATGATGGGGCGGGAATGAGGCCGCCACAGGCGACCGTTCCGGCGGGGATCTCGGCCCGGATGGTCGCGGCGGACTGGCTGCAACTGGGTTTGCTGTCGCTGGTTTGGGGCGGATCGTTTTTTCTTGTCGCCATCGCGGTGACCGGATTGCCGGTACTGACCATCGTGGCGGGGCGCGTATCTGTTGCTGCGCTGGTGCTGTGGGTGATCGTGGTTGCCACTGGCCGCCGCGCGCCGCGCGATCCGCGCATCTGGGCTGCGTTCCTGATCATGGGCGTGCTGAACAATGCCGTGCCGTTTTCGCTGATCGTCTTCGGGCAGACGCAGATCCCATCGGGTCTTGCCTCGATCCTGAACGCCACAACGCCGCTGTGGACGGTGATCGTCTCGGGGCTTGTTCTTGCCGATGAACGCGCCAGCATCCGCAAGCTGGCCGGGGTCGTCCTGGGCTTGGGCGGCGTTGCGGTGATGATCGGGCTGGACAGCCTGGCCGGGGTCGGACATGCGGTCTGGCCGCAGCTGGCGGTGCTGGGCGCTGCGATCTCGTATGCGTTCGCCAGCGTCTTCGGGCGGCGATTCCGGACCATGGGCGTCGATCCCGTGGTGACAGCCGCCGGCATGGTGACCGGATCCAGCTTGATCCTGCTGCCCTGCGCGCTGGTGTTCGACGGCTGGCCCGCGGCCGCGCCGGGGCAGGCATGGCTGGCTGTGGGGGTGCTGGGGGTGATCTGCACGGGATTGGCCTATGTGCTGTATTTCCGGGTGCTGGCGCGCGCCGGGGCCACCAACATTTCGCTGGTCACGTTCCTGGTCCCGGTCTCGGCGATCCTTCTGGGTTGGCTGTTTCTTCGCGAAACCCTGGGGCTGGCGCATGTGATCGGAATCGGGCTGATCGGCGCCGGCCTTGCCCTGATCGACGGGCGTTTGCTGGGCGGGCGCGCATGACGTTGGCCGCACGCCGCGAAGGATTGCGCGGCCACGCCGCGATGCTGTTGTTCTCGGGGCTTGTGGCGGGCTCGTTCTCGCTGGGATCGCGGGCGGCGAACCTGATAGATCCGGCCGCGATTAACGCCGCGCGCTTCGTGATCGCGGCGGGGGTGATCGGTGGTGTCGTGCTGGCCGGGCGCGGCGTGCCGCGTCGCGCGTGTCGCGCGCCGTGGCGCTATCTTCTTCTGGGCGCCGTGTTCGCCAGCTATTTCGTGCTGATGTTCCAAGGGCTGAAGACGGCGCTGCCTGTCAGCGCCGCTGCCGTCTTCACCCTGACCCCGCTGATGGCCGCGGGCTTCGGTTGGCTGCTGATGCGGCAACGTCTGACACTGCGCATCGCCGGGGCACTGATCCTGGGCGGGCTGGGGGCGTTATGGGTCATCTTTCGCGGCGATATGGCGGCGATGGCCCGCCTGCAATTCGGACGCGGCGAGGCGATCTATCTGGTCGGCTGTGCGGCGCATGCGTTCTACACGCCGCTTGTGCGCAAGCTGAATCGCGGGGAAACGCCGCTGGTCTTTTCGCTGGGGACGCTGGTCGCGGGGGCGATCCTGCTGCTGATCTGGGGGGCTCCGGCGATCCTCGGCACGGACTGGGGCAATCTGCCCCCGATCGTCTGGATCACTCTGATCTATGTTTCGGTCTTTGCCAGTTCAGTGACTTTCGTGCTGGTGCAGTTCGCGACCTTGCGGCTGCCGGCGGCGAAGGTGATGGCCTATACCTATCTGACCCCGGTATGGGTCATCGTTCTGGAAGCCGCGTTCGGCACGGGCCTGCCCGGCCCGGTCATTCTTCCCGGTATCGCCATGACGCTTTTCGCGCTGGCGTTGCTTCTGAAGGGAGAGGAAGGCTGAACGCCAGCCTGCGCGCAGGTCTGAAAACAGCCGCTTTTCATCACCTCACGCACTCGTTAGGGTCCGCCCGATATCTGGGGCAGGAACGAGGCGGGCGGTGGCGCATATCATCGTTGTGGGCAACGAAAAGGGTGGTTCGGGCAAGTCCACGACCTCGATGCACGTCGCCACGGCGCTGGCACGGATGGGCCATCGCGTGGGCGGGCTGGATCTGGATGTGCGTCAGCGCAGTTTCGGCCGTTACCTTGAGAATCGCGCCGCCTTCGTCAAGCGAGAAGGACTGGACCTGCCGATTCCGGTAATTGGGCAGTTGGGTCAGGGCAACGATCCCCTGACCCCGGCACTGACCGAACTTGATGCATCATGCGATTTCATCCTGCTGGATTGTCCGGGCTCGCACACCCAGCTCAGCCAGATGGCGCATACGGTCGCCGATACGCTGCTGACGCCGATGAACGACAGTTTCGTGGATTTCGACCTGTTGGCGCGACTGACGCCCGAGGGCAGGGTTCTGGGTCCGTCGATCTATGCCGAGATGGTCTGGGCGGCACGGCAGATGCGCGCCGAGGCGGGGGCCGGACCGATCGACTGGCTGGTGCTGCGCAACCGTCTGGGAACACAGGCGATGCACAACAAGCGCAAGGTCGGCGGTGCGCTGGCCACGCTGTCGAAGCGGATCGGTTTTCGCGTCGCGCCGGGGTTTTCCGAACGGGTGATCTTTCGCGAATTGTTCCCGCGCGGGCTGACCCTGCTGGATCTGAAGGATATCGGGACGGAACAGCTGTCGATGTCGAATATCGCCGCGCGTCAGGAACTGCGCGATCTGATAAACGAACTGAAGCTGCCGGGTGTCGAGGTCAGTTTCTGATCCTGTCGCACGATAGCACCCAGCATCGCGCCCGGCACTGGTTACAAAGCTGTCGGTGCACGTGGATGCGCCCGAAACGGTAACGGTCGGGTGAAGACGATGCCCGTGCCGCCGTGTCGCAGATTGACGCGGGGCGCGGCGTCTGAATGATCGGTCAGGAACCGCAGGCAGGGAAAGCTCCGATGCGAAACATCTTGTTCACGCTTCTTGCCGTGGCCGCCATGGCCGGTTCCGCCTTGTCGCAGGAAAGCGACGAGGCGGTTCAGCGCAGCATTCCGACGGTTACGGTCGCATCTGCCGTCACGACCGAGATGCAGGCCCGCGTGCCGGTTTCGGGCACACTGGTCGCCCGTCAGCAGGTGCAGGTCTATCCGCGCGTCAGCGGCTACGAGATCACCGAGATCCTCGCCGAGGCCGGGGACACGGTCGAAAAGGGGCAGGTGCTGGCGCGACTGGCCACCGACACGCTGTCAGCGCAGTTGGCGCAGGCCGAGGCCGAATATCAGCGCGCCGAGGCCGGTGTCAGCCAGGCCCGCAGCAATATCGACAGTGCGGAGGCGTCGCTGACGCAGGCTAGAACCTCGTTAGAGCGGGCGCAGCGGCTGCGTCAGGGCGGCAATGCGTCGCAGGCCGCTTTGGATCAGGCGGTCGCCGCCGAAGCCAATGCGCGGGCAAGCGCCGCGTCGGCAGGCGATGGTCTGGCGTTGGCGCAGGCCGCGCTGGCCCAGGCCGAGGCCGCACGCCGGATTGCCCGGCTGAACCTTGATCGGGCGGAAATCGCGGCCCCGGTCGCGGGTCTGGTCGTTGGGCGCAACGCCGAACTTGGCGCGCTGTCGGGCGGCTCGGCCGAGCCGTTGTTCATGATGATCGCCAACGGATCCGTCGAAATGGAGGCCGAGGTGATCGAGACCGCCTTGCGCAGCCTGTCGATCGGCGACCCTGCCGAGATAAATGTTGCGGGGCTGGGGGATATCGGCGGTTCGGTACGACTGATCCCGGCATCGGTTGATCCGGTCACGCGGCTTGGCCTGATGCGTGTTTCGCTTGAACCGCATCCGGGTCTGAGGACCGGGCTGTTCGCCAGCGGCTGGATCATCACCGCACGCCGCGACGCCGTCGCGGTTCCGGCGACGGCGGTGCTGTCGGATGCGGGAGGGCAGCGGGTTCAGGTGGTCAGGGACGGTGTCGTCGAGACGCGTCAGGTCCGTGCCGGGCTGCTGTGGGACGGCAAGCGCGAAATCCTGTCGGGTCTTCGCGACGGCGAACAGGTGATTGCGCGATCCGGGGCCTTCTTCCGCAATGGCGATCAGGTCAGCGCCGTGCCCGCGGAATCGTCCGACGGACAGCCTGAACCTGCAAGTGAATCCGCCAGCCTGGCCGACCCGGCTGCCGAGGGGGGACGCCAGCCATGAACATGTCCACCTGGTCGATCCGGCACCCGGTTCCGCCCATCGCGCTGTTCCTGGTTCTGGTCGTGGTGGGGCTTTTCAGCTTCAGCCGGCTGCCGGTGACCGCCATGCCGAACATCGACCTGCCGATCGTCAGTGTCAGTATCGAACAACCCGGTGCCGCGCCGGCCGAACTGACAAGCCAGGTGATCCAGCCGGTCGAGGACAGCATCGCGTCGGTCACGGGGGTCCGCCATATCACCTCGACCGCGACGGACAGCAGTGCCAGCATCACCGTCGAGTTCGAACTTGAAACCGACAGCGACCGGGCCGTGAACGATGTCAAGGACGCGGTCTCGAACGTGCGGGCCGAATTGCCCGACAGTATCAGCGAACCGATCGTTCAGCGGGTCGATGTGACCGGGTTTCCGATCCTGACCTATGCGGTCAGCGACCCGACGCAGTCGATCGAGGCGCTGTCG
Source organism: Paracoccus maritimus (assembly GCF_025195095.1). Taxonomy (GTDB): domain Bacteria; phylum Pseudomonadota; class Alphaproteobacteria; order Rhodobacterales; family Rhodobacteraceae; genus Paracoccus; species Paracoccus maritimus. The sequence continues at coordinate 217,839 of NZ_JANAVZ010000005.1, forward strand.
AAGTTCGTCGATGACGTGATCGGCCGGGAATTGTCCAACGTGGATGGCGTCGCCCGGACGACCCGGATCGGCGGGGCCGAGCGGCAGATCAAGGTCGAACTGAACCCTGACCGCCTGCTGGCGCATGGTCTGACCGCTGCCGATGTCTCGGACCAGCTGCGCGCCAAGAATATCGACCTGGGCGGCGGCCGCGGTGACCTGGCCGGCACCGAGTATTCGATCCGCACCCTGGGATCGGCCGACACCGTCGCCCAGCTTGCTGCCAGTCCCATCTCCATTGCCGAAGGACGCACGATCCGTCTGGACCAGCTGGGTGACGTCATAGACGGCGCCAGCGACGAACGCAGCTTTGCATTGCTGGACGGCCAGCCGGTGGTCGCGTTCGGCGTCTATCGCGGGAGCGGCGAATCCGATCTGGCGGCGGGCGACGCCACCAAGGCCAAGCTGGAGGAGATCCGCCAGCGTCATCCCAATACCCGGATCACGCTGATCGACGATTCTACGACCTATACCGCCGCAAGCTATCACAGCGCGATGGAAACCCTGTACGAGGGCGCGGCGCTGGCGGTGATCGTGGTGTTCCTGTTCCTGCGCAACTGGCGCGCCACGCTGATCGCCGCCGTCGCACTGCCTCTGTCGATCATTCCGACCTTTTTCGTGATGCAGTGGCTGGGCTTCACGCTGAACGGCATCAGTCTGCTGGGGATCACCCTGGTGACCGGCATTCTTGTCGATGATGCCATCGTCGAGATCGAGAACATCGTCCGGCATATCGGCATGGGTGCGCCGCCCTATGAAGCCAGCGAGGAAGCTGCCAACGAGATCGGTCTGACGGTCATCGCGATCAGCTTTTCGATCGTCGCGGTGTTCGCGCCGGTCAGTTTCATGGGCGGTATTCCCGGGCAGTATTTCAAGCAGTTCGGCCTGACGGTCGCGGTTTCGGTGCTGTTCTCGCTGCTGGTGGCGCGGATCGTCACGCCGATGATGTCAGCCTATTTCATGCGCGGCGTGGTGCATGACGAGGGGCGCGCGGACGGAATTGTCATGCGCGGCCTGATGGCGGTTTGCCGCTGGACGATGCGTCATCGCGGGCTGACCCTGCTGGGCGGTGTGGGGATCTTTGCGGTCTCGATCTATTCTGCGACGCTGCTGCCGACAGAGTTCATTCCGGCGCAGGACGTGGGTCGCAGCCAGATCGAGCTGGAGATGCCTCCGGGAACGACCATCCTTGAGACCGAGGACGCCGCCCGCCGCGTGACCCGCCGGATCGAAGACACCCCCGAGGTGAAATCGGTCTTCGCCTACAGCGACGGATCGGACGTGACCCGTTCGCGGGTCATGATCAACTATGGCAGCAAGGAGACACGGGAACGGTCGCAGTTCACGCTGGAGGCGGAACTGAAACAGCGCCTGGCCGATCTGCCGGACATGCGGATCAATTTCCAGAACGAGAATGGCGAGAACGACTTCACGATCAACGTGCTGGGCGATACCGAAGACGGCGCGGCCCTTGCCGCCGAACGTCTGGCCGCGGCCATGGGGCAACTGCCCACGCTGGAGGGCGTGACATCGTCGGCCAGCCTGCAGCGACCCGAGATCCAGATCCTGCCCAAGTCCGACATCGCGGCGCAGCTTGGGGTGACGGCCAGCGCGATGGCCACAACGCTGCGGGTCGCGACGCTTGGCGATATCGAAGCCAATCTTGCCAAGTTCAACACTGGAGACGAACAGCTTCCGATCGTCGTGCGCCTGAACGAAGCCGCCCGCAACGACCTGATGCAGGTCCAGAATTTGCGGGTGCCAAGCTCTGCCGGGCAGATTCCCTTGGCAACCGTCGCGGATGTCACTCTGTCGGCCGGTGCGACCCAGATCGGTCGCTATGATCGCCAGTATCAGACGACGGTCAGCGCGAACCTGGCCGATGGCGCGCTGCTTGGCCCGGTGAATGCGCAGGTGACCGAATTGCAGGACCGGATCCAGATGCCGCCCGGCACCAGTATCCAGTCCGCAGGCGATGCCGAGATCATGGGAGAGGTTTTCGCGGCGTTCGGGCTGGCCATGGGGTCGGGGGTGATGCTGGTCTATGTCGTTCTGGTGCTGCTGTTTCATAACTTCGTGACGCCGGTCACCATCCTGCTGTCGCTGCCGCTGGCGATCGGCGGCGCGATCCTGGCGCTGTTCATTACCGGCAATTCGATCAGCATGGCGGTGGTGATCGGATTCCTGATGCTGATGGGGATCGTCACCAAGAATTCCATCATGCTGGTCGAATTCGCCCTGACATCGATGGCGGCGGGAACACCCAAGCGCGAGGCGATCCTTGACGCGGTGCACAAGCGCGCCCGGCCAATCGTGATGACCACGATCGCCATGAGTGCGGGCATGGTGCCGTCGGCCATGGCCACCGGCGAGGGGGGCGAATTCCGGGCGCCGATGGCGATCGCCGTGATCGGCGGGCTGGTCCTGTCCACCGTCCTGTCGCTGCTGTTCGTGCCCTCGCTGTTCTCGGTCATCCATGGCGGCCAGCACCGGATCTTCGGCTGGATCGCAAGGCGGATCGGCCTGAACAAGGCGCGCGAGATACCGGCCGAGTAAGCTTTGGAACCTGCCTGCCGCGGGACGCATTGGGTGGGCAGATACCAATCCGAAAGGAGGCCGAGATGGCCAATATCCTCATCATGGCATCCGATGGGTTCGAGCAGTCCGAACTGTTTGTCCCGTTGGAGCGTTTGAAGGCCGCTGGACACAACGTCCACGTCGCCGCGCCCGAGACGGCAGAGATCCGGGCATGGGGGAAGGAAGGCTGGGGCAAATCCGTTCAGGCCGACATGACGATCGCGGATGCATCCGCGGCGGATTACGATGCGCTGGTCTTGCCGGGCGGCGTCATCAATCCCGACACTTTGCGACAGGACAAGAAGGCGATCGGGGTGATTCAGGCTTTTTCAAAGGCCGACAAGCCCGTCGCCGCCATCTGCCACGCGCCATGGCTGCTGATTGAGGCGGGGCTGGCCAGTGGCCGGAAAATGACCGGCTATGGCTCGATCCGGACCGATATCAGCAATGCCGGGGCGGATGTCCTCGATGACAGCGTGGTCGTTGACCGCGGGATCATCACAAGCCGCAGTCCGGACGATCTGGATGACTTCGTCGCCGAGATCGAAAAGGCCGTTGCCTGATCGGGCCATCCGGACAGAGTTCGATCAACGCAAAAGAAAAGGGGCCCAAAGGCCCCTTTTTGCTTGCTGGTCCAAAAGACCTGTCAGGCCAGCATGCCCATCGGGTTTTCCAGATGGTTGACGATGGCTTCCAGAAGCTGGGCGCCAAGCGCACCGTCGATCACCCGGTGATCGACCGACAGAGTCATCGACATCACGTTGCGGATCACCACCTCGTCGCCTTCGACGACCGGTGTCTTGATGCCCGCGCCGACGGCAAGGATCGCGCCATGTGGCGGGTTGATCACGGCGTCGAAATTCTCGATTCCGAACATGCCCAGATTGCTGATCGCGAAGCTGCCACCCTGGTATTCATGCGGTGCCAGCTTCTTCGTCTTGGCGCGCGTCGCCAGATCCTTCATTTCAGTCGATAGCCGCGACAGCGTCTTGATCTCGGCGTCCTTCAGGACCGGGGTGAACAGCCCCCCCTCGATCGCCACGGCTACCGCGACATCCGAGGGTTTCAGCTTGATGATCCGGTCGCCCGCCCAGACCGCGTTGGCGTCAGGGACCTGCTGCAGGGCCAGTGCACAGGCCTTGATGATGAAGTCGTTCACCGACAGCTTCACGCCGCGTCCTTCAAGCTGCTTGTTCAGCGTGCCGCGGAACTTCATCAACTCGTCCAGCTTGGCCGAACGGCGCAGATAGAAATGCGGTATGGTCTGCTTGGCTTCGGACAGCCGGGCGGCGATGGTGCGGCGCATGCCGTCCAACGTCACCTCTTCCGTTTCGCGGTCGGCATAGATCTTGGCGACAGCGTCGGCCGATGGGCCCTTGGGGGCTTCGGCGGCGGCGGCAGGCGCGGCTTTCGGCGCATCAGCCTTGGCCGGCGCGGCACCGGGCTTGGCGTCCTCGACATCGGCCTTGACGATCCGACCGCGCGGGCCCGATCCCTTGATCGAGCCAAGATCCAGGCCCTTTTCCGCCGCGATCCTGCGCGCAAGCGGTGACGCGAAGATCCGGTCACCCTTGTCGGAATTGGGCGCGGGCGGGGCCTTGGCGGGGGCTGCCTGAGCTTCGGCCTCTTTCGGGGCTTCTGCGGGGGCGTCGGTTTTCGGTGCGTCGGCCTTGGGGCTCGATACGTCACCGATATCATCGGCGCTTTCACCTTCTTCCAGAAGAACGGCGATGGGGGTGTTGACCTTCACCCCGGCACTGCCTTCCTCGACAAGGATCTTGCCCACCGTGCCCTCGTCGACGGCCTCGAATTCCATCGTGGCCTTGTCGGTCTCGATCTCGGCAAGGATATCGCCGGATTTGACCTCGTCGCCCTCTTTCACCAGCCATTTGGCCAGCGTGCCTTCCTCCATGGTCGGAGACAGCGCGGGCATCAGGATTTCTGTCGGCATCTCGGCTGCTCCCTTACTTGTAGGTAACTTTCTTCACCGCCTCGACGACCTCGGGGGCCGTGATCAGCGCGTGTTTTTCAAGATTGGCGGCATACGGCATAGGCACGTCCTTGCCGGTGCAGTTGATCACCGGGGCATCCAGCCAGTCGAAGGCGTTCTCCATCACGTAGGCCGAGATGTGGTTGCCGATCGCGCCGACCGGGAAACCTTCCTCGACGGTGACAAGGCGATTGGTCTTCTTCACCGACTCGATCACCGTGCCATAGTCGATCGGACGCAGCGTGCGCAGGTCGATCACCTCGGCCTCGATGCCCTCTTCGGCAAGCTTTTCGGCCGCCTCGAGGGAATGCGCCATGCCGATGCCGAAGCTGACGATGGTCACGTCCTTGCCGGACCGCGCGATCCGCGCCTTGCCGAAGGGAATGGTGAAATCCTCAAGATCCGGAACCTCGAAGCTGCGACCATAAAGGATCTCGTTCTCAAGGAAGATCACCGGGTTCGGATCGCGGATCGCCTGTTTCAACAGACCCTTCGCGTCGGCGGCGGTATAGGGCATCACCACCTTCAGACCGGGGATCGCCGCATACCAAGCCGCGTAATCCTGGCTGTGCTGGGCGCCCACGCGTGCAGCGGCGCCGTTGGGACCGCGGAAGACAATGGGGCACCCCATCTGACCGCCCGACATATACAGCGTTTTGGCAGCCGAGTTGATGATATGGTCCATCGCCTGCATGGCGAAGTTGAAGGTCATGAACTCGACAATGGGACGCAGCCCTGCCAGTGCGGCGCCGGTGCCGATGCCCGCGAAGCCGTATTCGCTGATCGGCGTGTCGACCACGCGGCGGGGGCCGAACTTGTCCAGCAGGCCTTGGCTGATCTTGTAGGCGCCCTGATATTCGCCGACCTCTTCGCCCATCAGGAAGACGGTTTCGTCGCGGCTCATTTCTTCTTCCATGGCTTCGCGCAATGCTTCGCGCACGGTCATGGATTTCATCTTGGTGTCTTCCGGCCAATCCGGGCTTGCATTCGCCGACGGCGTCTGCGGGGCTTCGTCGGCGGATGCGGCGGGCGTGGCCTCTGCCTTCGTCTCGGCCGGGGCTGCGTCGCCGGAGGATGCGGGGGACGACGACGCCTCGATGTCATCGGCGCTTTCGCCTTCCTCGATCATCACGGCGATCGGCGTATTCACCTTCACGCCCTCAGAGCCTTCCTGGATCAGGATCTTGCCAAGGATGCCTTCATCGACCGCCTCGAATTCCATCGTGGCCTTGTCGGTCTCGATCTCGGCCAGGATGTCGCCGGACTTGACCTCGTCGCCTTCCTTTTTCAGCCATTTCGCCAGCGTGCCTTCCTCCATGGTCGGCGACAGGGCGGGCATCAGGATTTCGGTTGCCATTCTTCGTCCCTCCCTCAGGCGTTTTCTTCGGCACTGCCCTGGGGCAGGTCTGCGGCATAGATGTCGGTCCACAGCTCATCGAGGGCCGGTTCCGGGCTTTCCTTGGCGAATTCGGCGGACTCGTTCACGATCTCCTTGATCTCCTTGTCGATGGCCTTCAACTCGTCCTCGCTTGCGTGGCTGCCTTGCAGCAGCAGGTCGCGCACATGTTCGATGGCGTCGCGTTCGTCGCGCATCTTCTGGACCTCTTCACGAGTCCGGTACTTGGCCGGGTCGGACATCGAATGGCCGCGGTACCGGTAGGTCATCACTTCGAGGATATAGGGGCCCTTGCCCGCGCGGCAGTGCGCGACAGCCTTTTCACCCGCCGCCTTCACCGCCAAGACGTCCATGCCATCGACCTGCTCGCCCTCGATCCCGAAGGCGGCGCCGCGTCCGAAAAGGCTGGTCGATTTGGTCGAACGCTTGACCGACGTGCCCATCGCGTACTGGTTGTTCTCGATCACGAAGACGACCGGCAGGTCCCACAGCTCGGCCATGTTGTAGGTTTCGTAGACCTGACCCTGGTTGGCAGCGCCGTCACCGAAATAGGTGAACGTGACGTTGTCGTTGCCCAGATACTTGTCGGCGAACGCCAGTCCGGCACCCAGCGGCACCTGTGCGGCGACGATGCCGTGGCCGCCATAGAAGTGCTTTTCGCGGCTGAACATGTGCATGCTGCCGCCCTTGCCCTTGGAATAGCCACCCTCGCGGCCGGTCAGTTCTGCCATGACGCCCTTTGGGTCCATGCCGCAGGCCAGCATGTGTCCGTGGTCGCGATAGCTGGTGACGCGCTTGTCACCTTCCTTCGCCGCGGCTTCCAGCCCGACGACGACTGCCTCTTGCCCGATATAGAGGTGGCAGAAACCACCGATCAGGCCCATGCCGTAAAGCTGGCCGGCCTTTTCCTCGAAACGCCGGATCAGCAGCATGTCGCGGTAATACTGCAGCAGATCGTCCTTGGATATGTTCGCGGGCGCATCCTTGGCGGCTGCGGGTTTCCTGGCCATGCTTGGTGTCCTCCTGGATGCCTGGTCGGAATAGTTCAGCGTTAAACTATCCGTAGCGCATCGTATCGGGGGGTGCAATGCGCTAAGCGGGGCTTGCGCGGGCACGCGCTAGCGCAGGATGATCTCGTCGGCGCGGGCGTATCCCAGAACCTCGCGCGCGCGTTCGTCCAGCAGGTCCAGATCCAGATATTCATCCGAGAGCCGGCGGGTCAGGTTCTGCATGCGTGCGACTTCGGTGCGCAGTCGATCGCGCTCGACCGCAAGCTCGGCCGTTTCGGATTCGATCTGGATGCGGCGCAGGATGCCTGACGGTCCCTGAACCGCAGCGAATGCAAAATACAGTCCAAGGGCCAGCGCCAGAACGAAGAATATGGTGGCGCTGATGGAGAGGCGTTGTGACATGCTTGGGCCGATTACCTGAATTTCTGACGATCATGCCACACTGCGGGGGGCAGGGGAATCCCCGCAGGCTCAGGCACGTTGTCGAAACAGCGATTCAAGCCGGGCGGCCTCGTCAGCCAATCCGTAGGGCGCGTTCAGCACCCACATTCCCGATCCGACCATGGAATGGCCCGCGCGCGCGGGCGGGAAACGAACTTCGCTGCGCAGGGCATGCGGATAGGTCTGTGTCAGTTCCGTCAGCATCCCGGTGTGCCGGCTGTCTGTCAGCAGCGGATACCACAGCGCGATGACACCGATGTTCCATTTGCGCGCGATTTGGCCGATCTGGCGCGGGACCGCCGCATAGTCGGCCTTCACCTCGTAGCTGGGGTCGATCAGCAGCATGCCCCGGCGGGGGCTCGGCGGGCAGATCGCCAGGGCCATCTGGAACCCGTCCTGGCGATGGACCGTTGCGAATCCTGCCGTCTCGGCCAGCGCTGCGTGTTCGGCCGGGTGCAGTTCTGCCAGATGGGCGCGATCCTGTGGGCGCAGGAAATGCGCGGCGATCAACGGGGATCCGGGATAGGCGGACGGGCCGTGCGTCGCGCGGATCGCGCTGATTGCCTTGCCAAGGGGGTGGTCGCGGTGAAGCCAGTCTTCGGTTTCGGCACGCAGGATGCCCATCTGCGCCTCGCCCGTCTTGCGAGCCTCGTCGCCGTCAAGGCGATACAGGCCTCGTCCGGCATGGGTTTCCAGATAGGACATCGGCTTGTCCTTCCGGGTCATGTAGTCCAGCGCGACAGCAAGCAGGGAATGCTTGTGCAGATCGGCCATGTTCCCGGCGTGATAGGCGTGCTGATAACTGAGCATCGGTCAGCCATAGCGCCGTTCGAACGTTGCCGGAAGGGGGCGTTTTCGCGCCGATGTCGATCTGTCTTGGGAAAGGATTGCGGCGGCGCCCAGGGAGGAGGAGGGGCGCCGCCGCTCAACGCTGGCCCAGGGAGGAGGGAGGGCCGCGTATGAGGTGCGGTGCATGGCCCGGGAGGAGGATGGGCAAGCACCGCGTGCGAAGCGAACCCGGGAGGAGGGGGTTCGCCGCATCCGGCTGCCGCGAACAGGGCGGCTATGGGGTGCGGCGTAGGCCCGGGAGGAGGTGGGCGTTCGCCGCGAACGACAGGCTCGGGAGGGAGGAGGAGAGAGCCGTCGTATCGGTGTGCCGCAGATCGGGGCGGCTATGTTTTTTGCGGCGACCCCTCGGGAGGAGGAGAGAGGGGCCGCCGCCCGCACGAGAAGCCCTGAGGGAGGAGGAGCGGGCTTCGTCGCGATCTTCGGGCGGCATCCTCCGGGGGAGGAGGAGAGGAGGATGCCGCCAATCCCTGCCCCAGGGAGGAGGAGAGGGGCGGGAAAGCGAATTCTTATTTCGATCCCCAGGCGGCTTCATGCGCCAGGCGGGTGATCATCGAACGGCTGATGCCCAGATCGTCAAGATCACGGGTCGTCAGGGCGTTCAGTTCGCGGACAGTCTGCCGATACACCGCCCGGCGGGCACGGTTTTCCTGCATCTGCTGGATCGCTGCCAGCAGGCGGCCACGCAGGCCGGATGCAGCGGCGGGGCTGTGAGAATGTGCGATAACGGCCATTGCCAGTTTCCTTTCGCGTCTCATCGTCTTGCGCTTGGCCCGGATGGCCCGGCGCTTTCGTTGAGACAAAGATGGGGCAAATGCTGCATCTGCACAATGGCCGGTTTCTGAATGCTGCCATGCAGCAACCGCATGGCTGGCCGTCGAGTAACAGCCGCGTTAACAATGAATTCTTGGCATAATCTCTGAAGGGTTGGTTTGTTAGCGATCACGCCGCAGCCGCAAAGCACGTGAATTCCAAAGCGCTTATCAGTGCGGGCGACAGGTTGTCGCAGGGGTGGTTGTGGTCTGTCTGGCCATGGCTCATGCTGGCCGCGACACTCAGGAACAGGTTCATGACATGACTGTGACGCGCGAAGTTGCCCTAGGGGAAATCTCTGACATCCTCTTGCCGAACGGAAAAACCCTTGGAGAGACCGATATCGTGCGCGCCATGACCGTCGAGGCTGGCACGGTGCGATTCGTGCTTGAGGTGGCCGACGCTGACGCCGCGCGTGCGTTGGCCCCGGTCGAGGCCGAGGCGCGGCGGCGGCTGCAGGCATTGGAAGGTGTCGAGACCGTGCGAATCGTCATGACCGCGCCCGCGGGGCGGCCCGAGCCGGCGAAAACCTCGGGCGAGGGCGCGGCGCCATCCCTGAAGGTCGGGCGGCACCCCACGGCGCAGGCCGGTCCGCAGCCCGTTCCCGGCGTGCGCCACATCATCGCCATCGGTTCGGGAAAGGGCGGGGTCGGGAAATCGACCGTGACATCCAATCTTGCAGTGGCGCTGGCCAAGGCCGGGCGCCGCGTCGGGGTCCTGGATGCAGATATATATGGCCCGTCGCAGCCACGGATGCTGGGTGTGTCCGGCCGTCCCGCCAGCCCGGATGGTCAGCGGATAGAGCCGATGCATGCCCATGGCGTCACGATGATGTCCATCGGCCTGATGCTGAAGGAAGGCGAGGCGGTGGTCTGGCGCGGCCCCATGCTGATGGGCGCGCTTCAGCAGTTGTTGCAACAGGTCAACTGGGGCGAACTGGATGTCCTGCTCATCGACCTGCCTCCGGGAACTGGCGATGTGCAGTTGTCGCTGTGCCAGAAAGCGGCGGTCAGCGGCGCATTGATCGTATCGACCCCGCAGGATGTCGCGCTGCTGGACGCGCGGCGCGCCATCGACATGTTCAACAAGCTGAAGACCCCGGTTCTGGGCCTGATCGAGAATATGTCCACCTATGTCTGCCCAAGCTGCGGTCACGAGGCGCATCTGTTCGGCCATGGTGGCGTCGCGGCCGAGGCGCAGGCGCTTGGCCTGCCGTTCCTGGGTGAGCTGCCGCTGCAACTTGATGTGCGGCTGGCAGGCGATTCGGGTCGGCCTGTGGCGTTGGGCGATGGTCCGGCCGCACAGGCATATGCAAGGCTGGCCGAGCGCATGGTGCAAGGCGGCGTCGCCTGAGATTCAGGCGCGTGCCGCCAGCGGCCGTGTTCTTGGTCACCGTTGGGAATTTGCTCCACTTGTCAGGGAAACCCCTCCCACGTCCGTGATTCGGCGTGATCGCGGCTGTTTTTTCTGTGATTCACGCTTATCATGAGCGAAGTCCGTGTATGTTCTGGCCGAGGTGAGCACTTTTTGGGAAAGCGCGCCACTTTTCTGCCACGCACCGGCACTCTCTATATCTAGCGATTTCTGGCTCATATTTCTCCATCAGTGGTGTCAGTAGTCTTTGCGCGGTATGTGTCGCTGCCGATTTTGTGCGTGCGCAGCAGATGTGTGGCTCAGGTGTGGCGAAGAAATCCATTGCTTCCCATGAAATCCCATGTCACAACTTACTCACGAGAACGGGCAGCAAGGGGCGCTCAAGACCCCACGAGGCGAAGCAGGTTTCATACAGGCACCCGTTTTCCAAAAAGGCACCGCCCCCGCGTGCGAGCAGCACCTCCCCCAGGTGGCGCGCGACAGGGCGGGCACCCCTAAACGGGGCCCAGTCAATGGGAACGAGGGCGGCGGATCGGGCAGTGGCAGCGGCCCGATCCGCCTTTCTCTTTCGGGCGGGCGGAAGAGGCGGGACAGTGAGGGCAGGCCAAGGTGGCGCGCAAGTTCAGGGGCACCGAGACCGTCAAGGTCGACAGCAAGGGCCGCATGTCGGTTCCCGCCCGGATGCGCAAGCATTTCGAACAATGCGATCCAGCCTTTGCCACCTCGAATACCGGGCGCGCGCAGTTGGTTGCCGTTCACGGGCCCGATTGGTGGAACTGGCTAGAACTGTACACCATAGATGCCATCGAAGAAATTGATCAGCAGATCGACAAGATGCAGCGCGGCAGTGTCGAACGGCGCTGGCTGGAACAACTGATGAATGCCCAATCGGTCGATCTTGAAATCGACCGCGAAGGCCGGCTGATGCTTCCTCAGAAACTGCGCGAGAAGTTGGGCTTCGACAATGGCGCCGAGATCACCTTCGCGGCCAGCGGCGACTATCTGAAGATGTATCTGCCCGATTCGCCGCCCAAGGATATCATCGAGGTCGAGGAGTTTGCCGCGTCCAAGGGTCCCGGCTTCGATCCGCGAAGCCTTGCCGCGCAATCGGCCGGGGACGAGGGCTGAACCATGGCCGATCCGCATATCCCGGTCCTGCTGAAGCCGCTTCTCAGGGCGGTCGAGCCCGTTTCGGGCATCTGGCTGGACGGCACCTTCGGTGCCGGCGGCTATGCGCGTGGGCTGTTGCAGGCCGGGGCGGACCGGGTGATCGGCGTTGACCGCGATTCGACGGTCTTCGCCATGGCGAAGGCCTGGTCGGGCGACTACGGCGACCGGTTGCGGCTGGTCGAAGGGACGTTTTCGAACCTGGACGAGCTGGCCGGCGAGGCGCTGGACGGCGTGGTTCTGGATCTGGGGGTCAGTTCGATGCAGCTGGACCAGTCCGAGCGCGGTTTCTCGTTCCTGCGCGACGGCCCGCTGGACATGCGGATGGGCGGGGACGGACCGTCGGCGGCCGACCTGCTGAACGAATCGGACGAGGCGGTGATCGCTGATGTGCTTTTCCACTATGGCGAGGAACGCGCCTCACGGCGGATCGCCCGCGCCATCGTCGCCGCCCGGCCGTTGACCCGGACCGAACAGTTGGCCGAGATCGTGGCGTCGTGCCTGCCGCGCCCCAAACCGGGGCAAAGCCATCCCGCGACTCGCAGTTTTCAGGCCATCCGGATCTGGGTGAATGACGAATTCCGGCAGTTGGTCGAAGGGTTGTCCGCCGCCGAACGCGCGCTGAGACCCGGCGGCAAGCTGGCCGTGGTCAGCTTCCATTCGCTGGAAGACCGGATCGTCAAGCGTTTCATGCAGGCGCGGTCGAACAGCGCAGGCGGCGGCAGCCGCCATGCGCCGGTCGCGTACACCGAACCGGCGGCCTTCACGCTGCCGTTTCGTCGCGCTATCGGCGCGGACCCCGAAGAGACCCAGGTCAATCCGCGGGCTCGGTCCGCCCTGCTGCGGGTCGCGGTTCGCACCGATGCGCCCGCGGGCGAGATCGACGAGGGTGCATTGGCGATGCCGCGACTGCGCGTGAAGGGGGCAGGCTGATGCGTCCCTTGACCTATCTTGCGGTCACGCTTCTGGTCATGGGTCTTGCCTTCTGGGCCTATCGCGAGAACTACCGGACCCAGGCCGCCATCAGCCAGATGAGCCAGATCCAGCGCGAGATCGCCGGGCTGCGTGAAGATCTGGGCGTGCTGCGCGCAGAATGGTCCTATTTGAACCGACCGGAACGGCTGAGCGAACTGGTCGATCTGAATTTCGAACGTCTGCGGCTGGTGCCCGTCGAATCGGGTCAGTTCGTTGATCTGGACAATATTGATTACCCCAAACCCCCCGCGCCGCCCGAAAGCGCGGAGGGCACCGCGCCCGAGGAGGAAAAGCCATGATCCGCACACCCTTGCGCCCGCTGGCCCGCATCCTTCGAGCCCGCGACCGTGGTGAAAACCCCGACGAGATCGAGGCCGAGAACCGCCGAATCCGGCACGAGGCGATCCAGGACAAAGCACGCCGCCGTGCCGAGGGCCGGCTGGTGCTGATGTCGGCATGTTTCGTTCTGGCGTTTGGAACGGTCGGGGTGCGAATGGGCGCGCTGGCCTCGAGCGAACCCAGCGAGCCGCGCAGCCAGGTTCTGTCCGCGCAGATCATGTCGCAGCGCGCCGACATCACCGATCGGCGCGGTCGCGTTCTTGCGACCAACCTGCTGACGCATTCTTTGTATGCGCATCCGCATCAGATGGTCGACCCGGTCCGCGCCGCCAAGGCGCTGGCCAAGGTGTTTCCGGACCTGGACCAGGCGCGGCTGACCAAGGACTTTACCGGCAGCCGCAAGTTCATGTGGATCAAGCGCAAGATCAGTCCCGAGCAGATGCAGGCTGTGCACGATATCGGTGAACCTGGCCTGCTGTTCGGCCCGCGCGAGATGCGCGTTTATCCCAACGGACACGTTGCCAGCCATATTCTGGGTGGTTCAGGCTTCGGCGCCGAAGGCGTCAGCAGCGCCGAGGTGCTGGGCGTCGCCGGGGTCGAGAAGGCATTCGACAACTGGCTGCGCGATCCATCGCATGACGGTGCGCCATTGGCACTGTCGATCGACCTGACCGTTCAGTCGGCGATGGAAGAGGTGCTGAATTCCGGCATGAAGCTGATGAGCGCCAAGGGCGCCGCCGGTATCCTGATGGAGGTCAAGACCGGCGAGATCGTGGCCATGGCCAGCCTGCCGGACTTCAACCCCAACGAAAGGCCGCGACCGCTGTTGAAGGGCGATCCGTCAGACAGCCCGCTTTTCAATCGCGCCGTGCAGGGCCAATACGAGCTGGGTTCGACGTTCAAGATCTTCCCGGTCGCCCAGGCAATGGATCTGAAGCTGATCAACCCGAACTCGGGCATCAACTCGTCCAGTCCGATGAAGATCGGCAAGTATCTGATCCATGACTTTCACAACTACGGCAAGCAGCTCAGCGCGACGGATGTCATCGTTAAATCGTCCAACGTCGGAACGGTGCGCATCGCGCAGATGCTGGGCGTCGAACGGCAGAAGGATTTCCTGGTAAAGCTGGGCCTGTTCGAACCGACCGCGATCGAGATGGTCGAGGCGCCGACCGGCCAACCGCTGGTGCCCCGGCGCTGGCCTGCGGTCACCTCGGCCACCGTGTCGTTCGGCCATGGTCTTGCAGCCAGCCCGCTGCATCTCGCCGCCGCCTATGCGACCATCGCAAATGACGGGCGCCGGGTGACGCCTACACTGGTTCATGGCCGGCAGCGGCCGGAAGGCGAGCAGGTTCTGTCGCCCCGTGCCGCCGAACTGGCCGTCGGCATGTTGCGGCAGGTCGTCACGCGCGGGACCGCCAGACAGGCCGAGGTCGAGGGATACGAGATCGCGGGCAAGACAGGCACCGCCGACAAGCCGCGCCCATCGGGCGGGTATTACAAGAACAAGGTGGTCGCGACCTTTGCCTCGGTGTTTCCGGCCAGCGATCCGGAATACGTAATGATCGTGACGCTGGACGAGCCATCGGTCGCGACCGCAGGCGGTGGCGAAAGCCGCACCGCCGGCATGACCGCGGTGCCGGTCGCTGCCGAACTTGTGCGGCGTCTTGCACCGTTGGTTGGGCTGAAGGCCAGAACCGACGAAAAGCTGCCTATCGTCGCAGCGCGGTTCCAGCCGCGTGTTGAACCTTCGCCGGGCGATGGGATAAAGCTCGTCTCGAACAAATGACGGGTGACAGGGTGAGGCACGCCACGAAGACGCTGTCGCAGCTGGGGCTGCGGGCAAGGGACGGGCGCGACCCGACGATCACCGGGATCTCGACCGACAGCCGCACCGTCAAGCCGGGCCATCTGTTCGCCGCCATGCCGGGTTCTGCGATCCACGGAGCCGAGTTCGTGTCCTATGCCCTGCGCATGGACGCTGCCGCGGTCCTGACCGATCGCGCCGGTGCCCGGATGGCCGCCGATGCGTTGTCGGGTTGGGATGGCGCCCTTGTCGTGGCCGAGGATCCACGCGCCGCCTTGGCAGGTGCGGCGGCGCTGTGGTTCGAGGCGCAACCCGATCACGTGGTCGCGGTCACCGGCACATCGGGCAAGACCTCGGTTGCCAGCTTTACCCGGCAGATCTGGCAATCCATCGGCCACCGGTCGATCAGCCTTGGCACCATGGGGGTGCAAGGCGATTACGAGGCCAAACTGGCGCACACGACGCCCGAACCCGTCACCCTGCATCGCGTTCTCGCCGAAGCCGCCGAGGCTGGCGTGACCCACGCCGCGATGGAGGCGTCCAGCCACGGTCTGGATCAGCGTCGTCTTGACGGTGTGCGGGTCGAAGCGGGCGCGTTCACAAATTTCAGCCAGGATCATCTGGATTATCACGCGGGCTTCGACGAATATTTTGCGGCCAAGGCACTGCTGTTCAATCACATTCTCGAAGAAGGTGACGCGGCTGTCATCAATGTCGATGACGCCCGTGGCCGCCAGATGGCCGATATCGCCGCCGATCGGCGGCTTGCTGTGACCTCGGTCGGTCGGGCCGAAAATGCGATCCTGCGGATCCTTGGCCAACGCTATGATGCGACTGGACAGGATCTGCGGTTTTCCGTGATGGGGCAGCCGCATATGGTGCGCCTGCCCTTGATCGGTGGCTTCCAGGCCGAGAATGTTCTGGCAGCCATGGGGCTGGTCCTGGCATGCGGTGATCCTGCCGATGGGGTTCTGCGATCGCTTCCCGAACTGCAGACCGTGCGTGGCCGAATGCAGCTGGTCGCGCAACGCGATAACGGCGCGGCCGTTTTCGTCGATTACGCCCACAAGCCTGGCGCGGTGATCGCGGCGCTGCAATCGCTGCGGCCTCATGTGATGGGACGGATCGTCTGCGTCATCGGCGCGGGCGGCGACCGCGACAGGGGCAAGCGTCCTTTGATGGGGCAGGCGGCGCGGGACCACGCTGATGTGGTCATCGTGACCGACGACAACCCGCGCACCGAGGATCCTGCCACTATCCGTGCCGCCGTCATGGCCGGAGCCGGATCCGAGGCCACCGAAATCGGCGACCGGGCCGAGGCGATCCTGCGCGGCGTCGATGCCTTGCAGCCCGGTGACGCCCTGCTGATCTGTGGCAAGGGTCACGAGACCGGACAGATCGTCGGCCATGACGTCTATCCATTCGACGATGCCGAACAGGCCTCGGTCGCTGTCGCGGCGCTGGATGGCCGGATATGAGCTTGTGGACCGCAGAAGACGCCGCCATTGCCACCGGCGGAAAGGCCCAGGGCGACTGGACCGCTTCTGGCGTATCGATCGATACACGGACCATTCAGACGGGGGACATGTTCGTCGCCCTGAAGGATGTGCGCGACGGCCATGACTTTGTCGCGCAGGCGCTGTCCAAAGGGGCTGCGGCTGCGCTGGTCAGTCGCATCCCTGATGACGTACCCGCAGATGCGCCGCTGCTGGTGGTTCCGGATGTGCTGTCCGCCCTGCAGGATCTGGGCCGCGCGGGGCGGGCGCGGATGACAGGGCGGGTCATCGCGATCACCGGGTCGGTCGGAAAGACATCGACCAAGGACATGGGCCGCGTCGCGCTGTCCGGGCAGGGGCGCATTCACGCGGCCGAGGCCAGCTACAACAACCACTGGGGCGTGCCGCTGACGCTTGCGCGGATGCCCGAAGACACGGATTTCGCTATCATCGAGATCGGGATGAGCCATCCGGGCGAGATTGCGCCGCTGTCGCGCATGGCACGCCCGCATGTTGCGCTGATCACGACCGTCGCTGCCGCGCATCTCGAGGCGTTCGGCGCCATCGAGGGGATCGCCCGTGAAAAAGGCGCGATCTTCCAGGGGCTTGAGCCGCCGGGAACGGCGATTCTGCCCGAGGATCTGCCCGTCACGCCGATCCTGCGTGATTGCGCCGACGCGGCCGGCGCGATCGTCATCGGCTTCGGGCGCGACGGCATGGCCCGTCTGCTGCAGGCAAAGCCGCATGAAGGCACGCTGTCATGCCGCGCAAGGATCGCCGGTGAGACGGTGGATTTCGTGCTGCAGACCAGCGGAACGCATTTTGTCCTGAATGCGGTCGGCATGCTGGCGGCGCTGTCGGCGGCCGGTGCCGATCTGCGGCGATGCGGCAAGAGCCTTGGCGACTGGTTGCCTCCGCGCGGTCGCGGCGCGGTCGAGGAACTGGCCGGCATTCGCCTGATCGACGACGCGTTCAACGCGAACCCTGCCTCGCTGTCGGCGGGCCTGGCGACGCTGGCTGGCCTTGATGGCGGACGTCGCGTCGCCATTCTGGGTGACATGCTGGAGCTGGGCGAGGATGAGATGTCCCTGCATCGCGCCGTCGCCGACGACGCGTCGATCGCGTCCGTCGATTTGATCCACACCGCCGGTCCCCGGATGAGACATCTTCATGACGCGCTGCCCGACGCCAAGCGCGGCCTGTGGGCGGAAACCGCCTCTCAGCTTGCCAAGGATGCGGCCACCCTGGTCGCCCCGGGCGACATCGTTCTGGTCAAGGGCTCGAAATCCTCGAAAATCTCTGTCGTGGTCGATGCGCTGCGCAAAACCCTCAAGCAAGAGGATGACGAATGCTCTATTGGCTGAGCAGTTTTTCCGAAGGGGGCGACCTCTTCAACCTGTTTCGATACATCACCTTTCGCGCGGGCGCGGCGTTCTTCACGGCGCTGATCTTCGGGTTCATCTTCGGGCGACCACTGATCAACTATCTGCGGAGAACGCAGAAGAAGGGGCAGCCCATTCGCGATGACGGCCCCGAGGGCCATCTGATCAAGGCCGGCACGCCGACGATGGGTGGGCTTTTGATCCTGTCGGCGCTGTTCGTCTCGACCCTGCTCTGGGCGCGTCTGGATAACGGCTATGTCTGGGTCGTGCTGACGGTGACGGCGGGTTACGCCGCGATCGGTTTTGCAGACGATTACGCCAAGGTCAGCAAGATGAACACCAAGGGCGTGCCGGGGCGGGTCCGCATGGCGCTGGGGCTTGCGCTGGCATTTGTCGCCTCTGCCTGGGCGATGTGGCTGCATCCGGGCGATCTGACCGGACAGCTGGCATTGCCTGTCTTCAAGGACGCGCTGATCAATCTGGGCCTGTTCTTCATTCCCTTCGGCATGCTGGTGATCGTCGGCGCCGCCAACGCGGTGAACCTGACCGATGGCCTTGACGGGCTGGCGATTATGCCGGTGATGATCGCGGCCGCGACGCTTGGGGTTATCGCCTATACCGTCGGTCGCGTCGATTTCACTGAATATCTTGGCGTCCACCATGTGCCCGGAACCGGCGAGATCCTGATTTTCGTCGCCGCGCTGATCGGCGGCGGGCTTGGCTTCTTGTGGTACAACGCCCCACCTGCGGCGGTCTTCATGGGCGATACAGGCAGCCTTGCCCTGGGTGGTGCACTGGGTGCCATCGCCGTGGTCACCAAACACGAAATCGTGCTGGCGATCGTCGGCGGCCTGTTCGTGGTCGAGGCGCTCAGCGTCATCATCCAGGTGCTGTACTTCAAGCGGACCGGCAAGCGTGTGTTCCTGATGGCGCCGATCCATCATCACTTCGAAAAGCTGGGCTGGAAGGAACCGCAGATCGTCATCCGGTTCTGGATCATCTCGCTGATCCTTGCGCTGATCGGGCTTGCCACGCTGAAGCTGAGATAAAGTAATGCCAAATGCCGTAAGGTTCGTGACTCATCTAGTTAGAGCACTGGCGCGCTTCTTGTCGGCCTACGCAGCCGTGATTTTCTTTATCTATCTGTCAGAGCTAGTCGTTGTGATACCGTCGTTTGTGCTGATGTCCATAGATGGATCAAATCTGGCGTGGGTGTTCAGGTGCGCTGCGGTTGTTATTTTCATGGGTATGATACTGGACGCCCATTCCGACGCAGGTATGAAGCCAGAACGCGAATCCATCTATGACGTGCTCGTGGTGTATTTTTTCGGTTTTATTGGCCCGCTCATGTGGATGGGTATCCACAAGATCGCCAGACTGCAGGTAAGCCCATGATCCCTGTCGAAGGCGTCGAGGACCAGACCATCGCCGTGCTCGGCCTTGGCCGATCGGGCAAGGCCACCGCGGCCGCTCTGGCGGCGGGCGGCGCACATGTGATCGCCTGGGATGATGGCAACGACACGCGCGAGGCGGCACAGGCCGACGGGTTGCGGATCGTTGATCTCACCCGCGACGAATCGTGGCACGGCGTCACCGCGCTGATCGCCTCGCCCGGCATTCCGCATCTGTATCCCAAACCGCATCCCGTCATCGCCAAGGCATATGCGCTGGGGGTGCCGGTCGACAACGATATCGGGCTGTTCTTTCGCAGCTACGCGACGCCCGATTGGGATGGGTTCGACCGTGCACCGCGCGTGATCGCCGTGACCGGATCGAATGGCAAGTCCACCACCACGGCGCTGATCCATCACGTCCTCAGCGAAGCGGGTCGTCCGACACAGATGGGCGGCAATATCGGCACCGGCGTCCTGTCGCTGGAGCCTGCCATCGACGGCGAGGTGGTGGTGCTGGAACTGTCCAGCTATCAGACGGATCTGGCGCGTGCGCTGACGCCGGATGTCGCGGTCTTCACAAACCTTTCGCCCGACCATCTGGACCGCCACGCGGGACTTGGCGGCTATTTCGCCGCCAAGCGCAGGCTGTTCGCCGAGGGTGGCCCCGACCGCGCCGTGATCGGCGTCGATGAAGCGGAGGGATTGTATCTGGCAGGTCAGATGCAGATGGGTCCGGCCGACGACCGGGTGATCCGCATCTCGGCAGGGCAAAAGCTGGACCGCGCTGCGTGGTCGGTCTTTGCACGCAAGGGGTTTCTGGCCGAGTATCGCAAGGGGCGGCAGGCCGGATCGATCGATTTGCGCCAGATCAAGGGACTGCCCGGCGCACATAACCACCAGAACGCCTGTGCCGCTTATGCCGCCTGCCGTGCGGTGGGGCTGGCGCCCCGCCAGATCGAGGCGGCGTTTCACAGCTTTGCCGGACTGCCGCATCGCAGCCAGCTTGTCGCCGAAATCGCGGGTGTCCGCTATGTCAACGACTCCAAGGCCACCAATGTCGATGCCGCGGCCAAGGCGCTGCAAGCCTTCGACGGCATCCGCTGGATCGCGGGAGGCCTGGGAAAGGACGGTGGCATCGCGGCGCTGCAACCCCATCTGGGCCACGTTGCCAAGGCCTATCTGATCGGACATTCGGCGCGCGACTTTGCACTGGAGATCGGTCAGACGCCGCATGAAATCGTCGAGACGATGGAACAGGCTGTTGCGCTGGCGGCAGCCGAGGCGCAGCCCGGCGAGACCGTATTGCTGGCGCCCGCCGCGGCCAGCTTCGACCAGTATCCCAATTTCGAAAAGCGCGGCGAACATTTCACCGCGCTTGTCGAGGCATTGAGGGCGGACTGACGCCGGTCAGATGTCGATTTCGACCTTGCCCATCGGGTTCGAGCAGCAGGCAAGGATATAGCCTTCGGCGATGTCGTCGTCGCTGATGCCGCCATTGTGCACCATGTGAACTTCACCGGACAGTTTCCTGACCTTGCAGGTGCCACACAGACCGAAGGTGCAGCCGGACGGAATGTTGAGCCCGGCCCGCTTGGCGACCGCCAGCACCGTATCGGTTTCCGCGCAGCGGGCGCTGACGCCGGAGGATGCGAACAGAAGCTCTGCCCCGGCATCCTCGTCGGGCACGACATCGTCCAGCACAGGCGCCTGGGCTTCGGTCTCGACCGCCGCGCCAAAGCTCTCCTGATGATAGTGATCCATGTCGTAGCCAAGCGAGATCAGCATCTCGCGGACCGCCTGCATGAACGGTTCGGGACCGCAGCAGAACACCTCTCGTTCCAGATAGTCCGGGGCCATCAGGCCCAGCATCAGCTGGTTCAGGCGCCCGCGATAGCCGTTCCAGGACCGGAATTCGTCGTTCTCCTCGACCGTCAGGTGCAGCTGCAACCCCGATGACCGGCTTGCCATATGTTCCAGCCGATCGTGGCAGATCACGTCTGATGGGCGGCGTGCGGCATGAATGAAGACAACGTCAGGCTTGATGCCGCTGTCCCACAGCCAGGTGGACATCGACAGCATCGGGGTGATCCCCGAGCCGGCCGAGATGAAAAGATACTTCTTCGCCGGATGGCGGTTAAGGCTGAAGATCCCGGCAGGGCCGTAGGCACGGATCTTCATGCCGGGTTTCAGGTTGGCCATCATCCATCGCGTCGCCACCGAATTCGGACCGGCCTTGGCCGTGACCGAGATCGACATGGGACGCGATGGCGAGGATGACATCGTATAGGTCCGCTGGATATTGCCGGCCGGACCCTTGGCGGGATCGACTGGCAGATCCAGCGTGATGAACTGTCCCGGTTCATAGTCGAACCACGCCCCTGTCGGCGACCGGAAGGTAAAGGTCCATGTATCGGCGGTCTCGGGCACGATCTGGGTGCATTCCAGCAGTTCGGAATCTTCCCATGGCTCGACGGCCCAGTTGAGGCGCGGCTTTTTCATCTAGGTCTCACTCGGCAGCGGTTTTCAGTCCCAGGCGGCTGGACATGATGCCACAATACCAGTCGACCAGATGGATCACTCCGGCTTCCTGAGTTGCCGAATAGGGGCCAGGTTCATAGGCGGGCGACAGAATTCCGGCCTGGTTCTCCTCGACAACCTGACGATCTTCGTCGTTGGTGTTGATCCAGACCTCGGTCAGCTTCTGAAGATCGTAATCCCTGCCCTCGACCGCATCCTTGTGGACCAGCCACTTGGTCGTGACCTCGGTTTCCATGGGGCTGATCGGAACGATGCGGAAGACGATCGCGTGATCCGGCAGGAAGTGATTCCAGCTGGACGGGAAGTGATAGAACATCATGCTGCCCGCATCGTTCCACGGGATCGTGCCCATGCGCTGAGCGACCGCGGCCTTCGTGGACATGGTAAAGCTTTCGGCGTTGTCCATCAGCGGTACACGGGCCATCCGCCATTGCATGTCCGGCGCGTTGACAAAGCGTGCGGGCAGGTTGGCGGCATCGCAGCGGTCCCAGTGCTGCAGGATCTCGCTGCTGGCCGAGTTCGGTCCCTCCATCACCGTCATCAGCGGATCGTCGGAATAGGTCCGGCACAGGGACGGATGAGAGCCGCCGCAGTGATAGCACTCGCGGTTATTCTCCATCACCAGCTTCCAGTTGCCCTTCTCGATGATGGTCTGGCTGAAGGCGACCTTGGCGTCTTCCAGCCCGCTGGGTGCGACATAACGCATCAGGTTCTGGGCCAGCTCGTTGATCGCAGGCGGCACCTTGGCAACGCACACGAAAACCATGCCCTTGATGTCGATGCAGTGGACCGGCTTCAGGCCGTATTTCGACGCATCGAAGCCTTCGCCCATGTCGCGCGCATACAGCAGCTTGCCGTCAAGATCATAGGTCCACTGATGATAGGGACAGACCAGCTTGGGGCTGCTTCCCCCGGCTTTGGCGCAAAGCCGCTGGCCGCGATGCCGGCAGACATTGTGGAAGGCCCGGATGCGCCCATCGGCGCCGCGCACGATGATGACCGGATACTGGCCCAGTTGCAGTGTCGCGAAATTGCCGGTCTTCGGAATTTCGCAAGACGGGATCGCAAAGATCCACTCACGGTACCAGATCTGTTCCAGATCGTCGGAAAGGGCCTGCTGGCCGCAATACAGATCGCGGGGCAGCGAGAAGCCGGGCTGACGCATTGCGATCAGATCGGCGGTAGAGCTGGGCTGTGTCATGACGCACCTGCCTTGGATGGCGCTGGTTTCGAATTCCATCCAAACTAAACCTGTGATGCGCGCGCAACGGCTGATTTGCGACATGACGGAATCGGATTCAGACATGGGCGATCCGGCGCCGCCGAAAATCCGGCGGCGCGTATTTCCCGCAACAGCCATATGGCAGGTGAATTCCGGATCAGACGCGCAAGGCGATGCGGGCGATCTGGTGAAAATGGCCGTCCGCGTCTTCGCCCGCCAGCGTTAGCGCGTCGATCGGGTGGGGATCCGGCAGAAGCGGTTCAAGATGCGGCGTCAGCGCGTCGATCACGGCCCGGACCTCATCGTCCGGCAGGCGGCAGCCGAGCGTCATGTGAAACCTGAATTGATCCAGCACCCAAGGATAGCCCCAGCGATCCAGCAGATCACGCTGCGCCTGGGTCAGCCGTTCTGGGACGCGGCGCGCGCGCTCTTCTGGCGACAGGGGCGCGCGGTGGCGGTCCAGGACCTGAACCACCCGCGCAGCCAGATCCTGAACAGCCTGACTGGGTCCGCCGGGAATCAGCGCCGGAAAGCCGTCCAGCGATGCGATGCGCAGGCCGCCGGCAAGCAGGATTACAGGTTGGCTTGCCGCGAAGTCGCGCAGATCATCCAGAAGCCGGTCCTCGCTGCTGTCATCATGCAGCCGGAAGGGTGGCTTCAGCGTGGCGTGAAACCCATAGCGCCGCGGCGTCCGGGTCAGTGCGTCGATGCGCGGCGGCAGTTTGCGGTGCTGACCGAGTCTTGCGGCGACACTGCCGGCTTCGATATCCCATCCCAGCCATGCCGCCCCGAATTCGCCCAAAGGACCGGGGGCAGTATAGTAGATCGCGTAACGGCGCCAATTGTTCATGCGTGCTTGACCTTCACCTCGTTTCGTCTCAGCCATGTGTCATGACGGAAACGGTCCTGACGAATGCGCGGCTGATCCTGCCTGATCGGGTGGTGAATGGCCATATCGTGATGCGCGACGGGCGCATTGCGGAAATCGGCGACGGCGCCGCAACCGGACAGGACATGCAGGGCGATTTCGTCTCGGCGGGTCTGGTCGAGTTGCACACCGACAATCTCGAGCAGCATCTGCGCCCACGCCCCCAGGTGGACTGGCCGCATCCGCAGGCGATCCTTGCCCATGACGCGGAACTGGCGGCCACCGGAATCACCACGGTCTTCGACGCGATGCGCGTGGGTTCGATCCGATGGCGGCCGAACTATGGCTCCTATGCAAGGGCGCTGAGCCGCGAAGTCGAGGCGATCCGGACGGCAGGTCTGCTTCGGATCAGCCATCATCTGCATCTGCGTGCCGAAATCTGCAGTGAGACCCTGGTCGAAGAACTGGCCGAATTCGGCCCCGGTGACCGTGTGCGGCTGGTCAGCGTGATGGATCACACACCGGGCCAGCGGCAGTTGCGCGATGTGGCGATGGCCCGGAAGTTCATCGCGGCACGTTCGGGGATGACCGCGGAAGAAGTTCATGACTATGACCGCCGCCTGACCGCGTTGCGGGCGCAGTTTGGCGACAGGAACGAGGCCGCCGCCTTCGAATTCGCGGAAGCCGTCGGGGCGGTGATCGCCAGCCATGACGACACCACACTTGATCATGTCGCCCAGTCCGCTGCCCGCGGTGTTCGGCTGGCCGAGTTTCCAACCACACCCGAGGCTGCGCGCGCCTGTCGTGACAACGGCATCCGCATCATTATGGGTGGCCCGAACCTGGTCCGGGGCGGCTCGCATTCCGGCAATGTCAACGCCGCCGCATTGGCCAAGGCCGATCTTCTGGATATTGTCAGTTCCGACTATGTGCCCGCAGCGCTGCTTGCGTCGGGGCTGTTCCTTGCACAGCTATGGGATGATCTGCCGCGTGGCATGGCGACCATCACCTCGACCCCTGCGGAGGCCGCAGGTCTGGCGGATAGGGGGCGGCTGGCCCCCGGACTGCGGGCCGATCTGATCCGATTCAGACAGCATCAGGGTGCTGCGATCTTGCGCGAAACATGGGTCGAGGGCGCTCGGGTCGCGTGATCCTGCGTCCACGAACGGCACCGGCAAGGCTCGCGGCCCGTCCAACGCGGACTACATCTGGTCGATGAGGTCGAGAATTTCGGCGGGCAACTGGTCTTCGCGGATATCGTAAACATGCGGACCGTCCTGGCGGTCGGTCACCGTGATCCGGTACACCATCCGATCGGCGCCACGCGAATTTCCCGACCGCGCGGCAAGCTGGCGCAGATCGCGCGGTTCGAACGCGTCACATATCTCTTGGCGCAGCGATGGTGCCTGCTGGTCCACATCGATACGCTTGTGCATGGCAGCGGCAGGGATTCCGCCGAATCCGCCGCTGGACGAGATTTCAATGATCATGGCAAAGCATCCGGCCGCCAAGGTTGCGCTACTCATTGCACAAAAGATAGGGCCGAACCTGCCATCGGGCAAGATCGCTGAAAGGACAGGGTGGTTTGCGCCCCGCCGTAGGGCCGGGCGTTGCCGTCAGGTCGGCAGGCCGACCAATTTCCAGGCTCGTCGCAGCAACAGCGCTTCGGGGCTGCCGGTGCCGTAAAGTTCGATCGCGGCGGCCACGGTCTGGTCCGACCATTCGGCGAAACTGGCCATCGGATTGTTCAGTTCCTGCAAGGCCCGATACCAGATCTGACCCGGCTTTTCCCAGGAATTGCCGCCGAGCAACATGCAGAACAGATAGAAGGCATGGTTCGGGATCCCAGAATTGATATGCACGCCGCCGTTGTCATCGCTGGTGGACAGGAAGTTATCCATGTGGAACGGTTGCGGATCCTGCCCAAGAAGATCGTCGCTGTAGGCAGTGCCGGGCGCCTTCATGCTGCGCAATCCGACACCCTTGATCGCTGGGCCCAGCAATTCGCTGCCGATGATCCAGTCCGCTTCATGCGCCGCCTGCCCGAGCTGGCGTTGCTGGGTGATCGCGGCAAAGACATCGGCGATGCTTTCGTTCAGGGCCCCGGACTGGTCCTGATATACCAGCCCGCCGGAATACTGGATCACGCCGTGGGTCATCTCGTGGGCGATGACGGACAGATCCATGAATGTCCGGAACAACTGGCCGTCGCCATTTCCGAATGCCATCTGATCGCCGTTCCAGAAGGCGTTGTTGTAGTTGCGCCGGTGATTGACCGTCGCGATCAGGGCAAGCCCGCTACCATCCAGAGAGTTCCGATCGAACTGATCGGCATAAAGGGAAAACACCTCGCCCATCGCGTCGTACATCAGGTCCACGTCGGCGTTGTCGCTGGGAGAATCGCCTTCCCCGCGCAGCAGCTTGCCGGGCAGGGCTGCTTTCTGCTGTCCGTCATGAACGCGCCGGTCCGGTGTGAATGTGGAACCGGCCCTGGTGTTCCCGCCCCCTGCAATGGCCGCCGGCGCCTCATCGCCCTGATTGCAGGGATGGGGGTGATCCTCGCGCTCTTGGCGCAGCTTCTGGTTCTGTTTCAGCAGGCTGCGCGCCATTTCGGCAGTGCGCTCATCGCCGCGCAGGGCGATCACGCGCAGCATATGTGGCGGCACGATGCACTGGATCGGATGATGCGTGCCGCCGGGGCAGACCGAAATACACATGCCTCGAATCCTTTTGTCTCAGGGACTCGAGGTTAACATGATTCACGTTCGGAACAAATGGGGAACATATGCGTTGATGTGCGCTGTGTTCACGCTAGCCGTTTTCCAGTCTTCTCGTCGAAGCGGTGCAACGCCTCGGGCTGCGCGGACAGGCGCAACGTGTCATGCAGATCGGCGTGCGAGCCTAGTGTGATCGTCAGGTCGGCGCCGTTGGTATGGCCGTGGACCAGCCGCTGCGCGCCCAGCTCCTCGACCGCGCGGACCTGCATTTCGATCGGCCCATCAGGGTCAACGGCAAGATCCTCGGGGCGGATGCCGATGATCCCGGCATGGGCGCTGCCGGGCAGGTGCGGCACGGCGCGCGACGGGATCAGGTTCATCGCGGGGCTGCCGATGAACCCGGCCACGAAGGTCGATGCCGGGTTGCGATAGACCTCCAATGGCGTGCCGATTTGTTCGACCTGTCCACCATTCAGCACCACCAGCCGGTCAGCCAGGGTCATCGCCTCAAGCTGGTCATGCGTCACATACAGCGACGTCGTGCGCAGGCGTCGTTGCAGTTCCTTGATTTCCAGCCGCATCGCCACCCGCAGCTTGGCGTCGAGATTCGACAGAGGTTCGTCGAACAGGAACGCAGCAGGCTCTCGGACGATGGCGCGGCCCATCGCGACGCGCTGGCGCTGCCCGCCCGACAGGGCGCGGGGCTTGCGGTCAAGGAACTGCCCTATCTGCAGGATCTCGGCGGCCTCATCGACCCGGCGGGTTATCTCTGCCTTTGATGTGCCGCGATTTTTCAGGCCATAGGCCAGGTTCTGACGCACCGACATATGCGGATAAAGCGCATAGTTCTGAAATACCATCGCGATGTCGCGGTCGGCCGGTTCAACAGTGTTGACGACGCGGTCACCGATGCGGACCTCGCCCTCTGTAATGCTTTCCAGCCCGGCGACCATCCGCAGCAGGGTCGACTTGCCGCAGCCCGAAGGGCCGACCAACACGATGAACTCGCCATCAGCGATCTGCATGTTCACGTCGCCCACGGCGCGGGTGCCGCCGGGGTAGACCTTGCCGAGATTGTCCAGGGTGATCGATGCCACGTTATTTCTCCGTCTCGACAAGACCTTTGACGAACAGCTTCTGCATGAAGATGACCACCGCCACGGGCGGCAACATCGCCAGCACGGCCGTCGCCATGACCAGGTGCCATTGGGGCAGGCCGTCCACGACATCCGCCAGCCGCTTGATACCCGCGACGATGGTGTAATAGTCGCTGCTGGTCGTGACCAGCAGAGGCCACAGATACTGGTTCCAGCCATAGATGAACAGGATGACGAACAGGGCCGCCATATTGGTTCGCGACAGGGGCAGCAGGATGTCGCGGAAGAATTTCATCGGTCCCGCACCGTCGATGCGCGCGGCCTCGACCAGTTCATCTGGCATGGTCAGGAAGACCTGCCGGAACAGGAAGGTCGCTGTGGCCGATGCGATCAGCGGGATCGACAGGCCGGCATAGCTGTTCAGCAATCCCAGCCCGGCCACGACCTGAAAGGTCGGCACGATCCGCACCTCGACCGGCAGCATCAGCGTCACGAAGATGCACCAGAACGCCAGCCCGCGCAGCGGAAAGCGGAAATAGACGATCGCGAATGCCGACAGGATCGAGATCGCAATCTTTCCCAGGGCGATCGACAGCGCCATCACGAGGCTGTTGAACATCATCCAGCCGACCGGCGGCGTGCCGCTGGTGGAAAGGCCGGTGTCCAGCATCTTCGCATAGTTTTCGACCAGATGCGGGCCGGGCCACATCGGCACCGTGCCCGACATGAAATCGGTCGGGCCGTGGGTCGAGGCGACAAAGGCCACCCAGACGGGCAGCGCGACGACGACGACGCCAAGGATCAGCACCAGATGCGCCAGTGCGTTCAGGCCGGGGCGGTTCTCGATCATCAGTATTCCACCTTCTTCTCGACCCAGCGGAACTGAATCACGGTCAGGCTGATGACGATCAGCATCAGGATTACCGATTGGGCTGCCGAACTGCCCAGATTCTGGCCGATGAAGCCGTCGAAATAGACCTTGTAGACCATGATGTTAGTGGCCTGTGCGGGTCCACCCTCGGTCGTCGCGTCGATCACGGCAAAGGTCTCGAACATCGAATAGACGATATTGACGACCAGCAGGAAGAAGGTGGTTGGCGACAGCAGCGGGAAGGTGATGTCGAAGAAGCGTCGGACCGGACCCGCGCCGTCGATGGCCGCCGCCTCGCGCATTGATGCGGGGATCGCCTGCAGTCCCGCGACGAAGAACAGAAAATTATAGCTGATCTGCTTCCAGGCGCTGGCGATCACGACAAGGATCATCGCGTCGGTCTTGGAACTGATATGGTTCCAGTCATAGCCGATCACCTCCAGCACATAGGGCATCACGCCCACTGTCGGGTTGAAGATGAACCACCAAAGGATGCCGGCCACGGCGGGTGCGACGGCATATGGCCAGACCAGTAGCGTGGTATAGGTCCGCGAAGATTTCAGCATCCGGTCCACGGCGACCGCCAGCAGCAATGCGACGCCCATCGACACGACCGTGACCGAAATCGCGAAGACGGCCGTAACCTTCAATGAGTTCAGGTATTCGGGGCTGTCCAGCAATGCCGTGAAATTCGCCAGGCCCACGAAGCTTGAATTGATGCCGAATGCATCCTCGCGCAGGAAGCTTTGCTTGATGGCCTGACCGGCGGGCCACAGAAAGAAGATGAAGGTGATGGCAAGCTGCGGGGCCAGCAGAAGCCAGGGCAGCAACTGATTGCTGAAAATCGTTCGCTTCATCGAAAATCCGGTCCGAACAGGGGAAGGGGGCCGCCTTGGATGGCGACCCCGGTTCGCGTTTACTGGCTTTGTGCCTGGAAATCTTCCAGCAGCTTGTTGCCACGCTCGACCACGCCGTCCAGCGCCCCCTGCGCGTCCTTGTCGCCCGACAGCATCTGTTCGAATTCCTCATCGATGATGCCGCGGATCTGGACATAGTTGCCAAAGCGCAGACCCTTGGAGTTCTCGGTGGGCTCGTTCAGGGTGATCTGGCGCAGTCCGGTGTCCGCACCCGGATTTTCCTCGAAGAAACCGGCCATCTCTTCGCCAGCGGCCTCGGTGATCGGCAGATAACCCGAGAAGGACGCCCAGTCAGCCTGAACTTCGGGCGAAGACAGGTATTCGAAGAACTTCGCGGCACCGGCATATTCTTCGTCGGGACGTCCCGACAGGACCCACAGCGTCGCGCCACCAATGATAGAGTTCTGCGGTGCGCCTTCGATATCGTCATAATAGGGCAGCATGCCGAAGCCCAGGTCGAAGTCCTTGGCGTTCGCGATTACACCCGCCCGGCTGGCCGAACTGTTCATGATCATCGCGCATTCCTGCGAGTAGAACATCGGGGGTGCGTTGTCGCCGCCCACCGGGCCGCCATACTTGAAAATACCCTCGTCGGCCCATTTTTTCAGGTTGCCCCAGTGCTTGACCTGAGCGGGACCGTTCATGGTCAACCGCGCCTCGGGTCCGCCGAAGCCGTTCTGTTCGGTGCCGATCGGTTGGTTGTGCCAGGCGCTGAAATTCTCGGTCTGGATCCAGCTGACCCAGCCGGTGGTGAAGCCACAGCTTGCGGCGTCCGATTCCATGATCTTCTTCGAGAATTCTTCCATCTCGGCCCAGGTCTTGGGCGGCTGCTCGGGATCAAGGCCGGCCTTCTCGAAGACCGACTTGTTGTAATACAGGATCGGGGTCGAGCTGTTGAACGGCATCGACAGCATGTTGCCGTCGGTGTCGGTGTAATAGCCGACCACGGCCGGAAGGAAGGCGTTCGGATCGAAATTCGCACCCTGATCCTGCATCAGCTGATAGACCGGGATGATCGCACCTTCGGCCGCCATCATGGTGCCGGTGCCGACCTCGAAGACCTGAACGATCGCAGGCTGTTCCTTGGCGCGGAAGGCGGCGATCGCGGCCGTCATCGTTTCGGGATAGGTGCCTTTGTAGGACGGAACGACGTTGTATTCGTCCTGGCTTTCGTTGAAGCCCTTGACGATTTCTTCCAGCTTGGCACCAAGTTCGCCACCCATGGCGTGCCACCACTGGACATCGGTCTTGGCCTGCGCGGCGGACAGCGACGCGATCAGCGCCACCGCCGACACGGTGAATAGTTTGGACATGATCTTCCTCCCATTGGAGTTGCGTTTCCCGGTCGGCCTAGCGGGCGTGCGTGACGGAAGCGCAACGTTATTGTGAAGGAAATGTGACGATTCCTGATCGTCCGGTCAATACGCGAATCTTTTCGTGTTTTTTCTCGGATGTTCCAGTGCGGTGCGCAGCGCGCAACGGAAGCGTCGGACCAGTTCTCAGCCCTGATCCGGTCGCGCGACGACCCGACGGATCGCGTTGATGACCGGATTGATGATCCGCGTCGCCACCGGGATCAGCACCAGCCCCAGAAGCAGGCCCAGAATCCCGTCGAAGAAGGCTGTGGTCAGCCATGCGACAGCGCCGCCGAAACGGGGCACCGCATGGGCCGCAAGCTCGGCCATGTGGTGGATCCAGTCGTAGGGCGCGTGCCAGCCAAGGTCCGCAAGTCCGTGAACGACGATGTTCCCGCCGACCCACAGCATTGCCGCGGTGCCGACGATCGTCAGCGTCTTCATCAGGCCGGGCATGACCTTGACGATGCCGCGTCCCAGCGCGGCCAAGGCGCCGTTCCGTCCGGTCGCCAGATGCACCCCGACATCATCCGCCTTCACGATCAGCGCGACCGCACCATAGACCGCGACAGTAATGCCGATAGCCACCACGAACAGGATCAACGCCTTCATCCACAGCGTATCGGTGGCCGGGATGGTGGACAGGGCTATGGTCATGATCTCGGCCGACAGGATGAAGTCGGTCTTGATGGCGCCGGCCACGCGCTTTTCCTCAAGCGCCGCACCTTCACCTTCGGGGTGAGTGTGTTTCTTGCTGTCATGTGCGTCGGAATGGGTAAATGTGTGTGCCACCTTTTCTGCACCCTCAAAGCACAGATAGCCGCCGCCGATCATCAGCAAAGGTGTGATCAACCACGGCGCAAAGGCCGACAGCAGCAAGGCCACCGGCAGCAGGATCACCAGCTTGTTGAAGATCGAGCCCTTGGCGATCTTCCAGACGATCGGCAATTCGCGGCTGGCGTGGAAGCCCTGGACATATTTCGGCGTGACCGCCGCATCGTCGATCAACGCACCGGCGGCCTTGGCGCCAGCCTTCGCCGCCTGACCCGCCACATCGTCGATAGAAGCCGCAGCGACCTTGGAAATCGCCGCCACGTCGTCCAGAAGCGCAATCAGCCCGCTCATCTTCGTCCTGTCCCTTGAGATCCGGTGGTTCCTGCGAACCTGACGGGGCAACGCGCGGGGCGCAAGTCGGTTGCGACATGAAAAAAGGCCCGCGCAGAGGGGATCGCGCGGGCCAATCTGCCCTGTTCAAAGAAGGGCAGGGTGATCGTGCTGGATTACATCTTCGGCATCAGCACGGTGTCGATGACGTGGATTACGCCGTTCGACTGATCGACGTCCGGGATGGTCACGGTCGCGACGTTTCCGTTTTCGTCGGTCAGCTGCAGTGCGTTGTTGTCGGGGTTGATGGAAGCGGTCAGGACGCAGCCGCCGACCGTTTCCACCGGATGCGCGCCGCCGTCATCCATGATCATCTTGCCGATAGCCGGCGACATCGCGTCGGCTGCGACGACATGACAGGTCAGCACCTTGGTCAACTGATCCTTGTTTTCGGGCTTCAGAAGATCGGCCACCGCTGCCTCGGGCAGTTTCGCGAATGCCGCGTTCGTGGGCGCGAACACGGTGAAGGGGCCGGGGCCTGACAGCGTCTCGGCCAGACCGGCGGCCTGCACGGCGGAAACCAGCGTGGTGTGATCGGCCGAGTTCACGGCGTTCTCGACGATGTTTCTGTCAGGGAACATCTCGGCACCGCCTACCATCGTGTTCTGGGCGAATGCGCCGGTGGCCAGCGTTGCGGAAACGGCGGTGGCAGCAAGTGCAGTCATCATGCGTTTCATGGAACTTCCTCCGTGTGATCAGGGCGTTTCGACTTGCCCTATGCGACCAGACACGGAGGAATTTCAGATGAGTTGCGTTCCGTGGTCAGAATCGGCGATTCACAAACTCGTGAGGTCCGCGATTGCCACGACCGGACCTGTAGCGATCCCCTGTGGCGACCCGCCGGCAGGCTCATCTGTCAGCGCGATCCTGATACCTTCAGACGGATCCAGATCCGACGGCAAGGTCATGCGCGCATTGCCGGAATGCGGCATCAGCCCCAGCGATATCGGGGCGCTGCCGTCCGGCCTGATCCACCAGATTTCGTAATCGCGACCTTCGGCGGGGCTGCCCTGCTCGACCGCGATCTCCATCTCGTCGCCCATCAGCCTGGCCGCCACCCGCAGCGCCTCGTCTTCCGAGACGAGCTGCGCCTGATAGTCCGGGCCCAGGGGCGGAGAATCTGTCGTCTGGCCGGGCATCCACAGGAAGACGGCAACGGCGGCGACTGCGGCCAGACCGGCAAGCGCGGCACCTGTTCGTCGCCACCAGGGCGTCCGCGCGGCGGGATCTTCGGCCAGCGGCGCAAGCCCATGGCCAAGCCGTTCGCGGATCCCTTGACGGGCGCGTGCCGGAGCCATCACAGGGGTCAGCCCCTCGGCCAGACCGGCCAGCCGTTCCTGCCAGTCGCGGACCAACTGTGCGAAGGCAGGATCATCCGACAGACGGGCCACCGCAGCCTGAGCCTCGTCGCCCTCCAGCAGGCCAAGCGCCAGTTCCGCCGCAAGGGCATCGTCCTGCTGTTCGGGAGTGAGGGGCGCGTCTTCGGTCATTGGCTTACACAGTCCTTCAGGCGCAACAGGCTGCGGCGCAACCAACTGCGGACGGTGTTGATCGGCTTGCCCTCGCGTTCTGCCAGGTCGGCATAGGTCACACCTTCAAGATACACGGCCCGCACGGCACCCGCCTGCTGTTCCGCAAGCTGGGCCAGGCATTCGTCCAGAAGCCGCCTTTCCTGCGCGCGTATGGTCGCGGATTCAGGCCCTGGTTCGGTCGAGGCGACGGTTGCTGCGGCTTCGGTCGGAGCGGTCGCAGGGCGCGAACTGCGGGCGCGCAGGCGATCAATGGCGCGGTTACGGGCGATTGTGATCAGCCACGTCATCGGCGACAATCCGTTCGACGCATAGCGCGCAGCGCTTTGCCAGACCTTGATAT
Source organism: Paracoccus maritimus (assembly GCF_025195095.1). Taxonomy (GTDB): domain Bacteria; phylum Pseudomonadota; class Alphaproteobacteria; order Rhodobacterales; family Rhodobacteraceae; genus Paracoccus; species Paracoccus maritimus. The sequence goes on from NZ_JANAVZ010000005.1 coordinate 251,506, forward strand.
AGACTTCCTGCAGCGTTTCTTCTGCCTCCGGCCGGTCCTTCAGCACCGACAGGCAAACCGCATGCAGCTTGGCCGAGGTCGCGTCATACAACGACTCGAACGCCTGGCGGTCACCCATCGCGGTGCGCGCGATCATGTTTTCCAGTTGCAGTCTGCGGGCGTCCTGCACGCGCGGCCCTCGCCTTGATGGTGTTGCTGCGAGACTTTATGAAGCCCGGCCCTGATCGTCAACGCGCCCTGTCTTGCACCCGGCAGACGAATGCGCGATCAAGGCGCGGATGGGAAGAAAGGGCCGAGTGATGCTGGACATGAACGCGAAACCCACCGAAGAGATCGACCTGCGCGAGGTATTCGGGCTGGACAGCGACATGAAGGTCAAGGGCTTCGCCGAACGCACCGATCGCGTCCCCGAGATCGACAGCACCTACAAGTTCGATCCTGATACCACGATGGCGATTCTGGCGGGCTTTGCCTATAATCGTCGGGTGATGGTCCAAGGCTATCACGGTACGGGCAAATCGACCCATATCGAACAGATTGCGGCGCGGCTGAATTGGCCCTGCGTGCGCGTCAACCTTGACAGTCATGTGTCGCGCATCGACCTGATCGGCAAGGACGCGATCAAGCTGGTCGACGGCAAGCAAGTCACGGTGTTCCACGAAGGGATTCTGCCCTGGGCGCTGCGCAATCCGACGGCGATCGTGTTCGACGAATACGATGCGGGCCGCGCGGATGTGATGTTCGTGATCCAGCGCGTGCTGGAGGCGGACGGCAAGTTGACCCTGCTGGACCAGAACGAGGTGATCACCCCAAACCCGTTCTTCCGTCTGTTCGCGACCTCGAACACGGTCGGGCTGGGCGACACGACGGGGCTGTATCATGGCACCCAGCAGATCAACCAGGGGCAGATGGACCGCTGGTCGCTGGTCTCGACCCTGAACTATCTGTCGCATGACGCCGAGGCGGCGATCGTGCTGTCGAAGAACCCCAACTACAACAACGAGAAGGGCCGCAAGATCATCAGCCAGATGGTCACACTGGCCGACCTGACGCGCACGGCCTTCATGCAGGGCGATCTTTCCACGGTCATGTCGCCGCGCACGGTCATCACCTGGGCCCAGAACGCCCGCATCTTCGACAATATCGGCTATGCCTTCCGCCTGACTTTCCTGAACAAATGCGACGAGTTGGAGCGTCAGACCGTGGCTGAGTTCTATCAGCGGCTGTTCGACGAGGAACTGCCTGAAAGCGCCGCGTCAAAGGCAAGGTGATGAAACGCGGCGCTGGTCAGCGCGGCAAGTCGAGCTGTTCAGGTCTGGGTCATCCGCCCGACCGCAAGACCTGACAGGGATGGGCGGCCGAGATCATCCCGTCCGCGGGTCGGGACAGGCAGGGCTTGGACAGCCCTACCCGCAAACAAGGCCTTTGCCTGATCAGTCGCGCGCAGCCTTCGTGGCCTTGGTCCACCAGACCAATTCTTCCAGCAGCCCGTCCAGAGATCCTTCCAGATGGTCCTCGATCTCGGACATCGGGGCGTTCTCGCCCATCGGCGAAACCTTGATGAAATCGCTGCCGCCGATATGTACAGCGTTGCGCAGCGGCACCATCTGAAGCTCGATCCCGATCAGGCGCAGATGTTCGACCGCGCGGGCGCCGCCCACACCGCCATAGGCCACCGCCGCTAGCGGTTTGCGGTTCCATTCCTTGTAGGCCTGATCCAGCGCGTTTTTCAGCGCGCCGGTGATCGAATGGTTGTATTCCGCGACGACGAACACGAAGCCGTCGTAACCTGACAGCTTCTCCTGCCATGCGACGGCGCGCGGATCTTCGGACGGGGCCCAAAGGTTGGACGCCTTCTCGTTGAAGAAGGGCAGGTCCTGGTCGCGCAGATCGACAAGGTCGAAGTCCAGCTCGGGATGATTCCCAACCTTGGCCATGAACCATTCGGCGGGCTTGTCCGCGAAACGGGCGTCGCGGGTCGAACTGATGATGACGGCGATCTTCGGATTGGCCATGTCGCATTCCCTTGGTTTTGGTATCGATGTGTCCAACGTCAGGATGGCCGCAAGGTTTCAGGATTGAAAGGCGCATCGTCGCACAGCGTGCCTGCAGCCGCGCAGACCCCTTGCCCCGCGTCGCGCGTGGTGGTCTATGGAATCCATGAACAAGTCCGACAATCCCGCCGATCCGTTCAAGAAAGCCCTGACCGAGGCAACACGCGCGTTGGCCGACGAACACGAGCTGAATGTGACCTTCAGCGCCGATCCTTCGGGCGTCGCGGGCGACACCATGCGCCTGCCGCAGATCAGCCGCCGGATGGGCCGGGACGAGATCCTGATGGCGCGCGGCACGGCCGACGCGCTGGCCATGCGTGTGCGCCACCACGATGCCACGACGCATACCAAATTCGCGCCCTCCGGGCCGATGGCACGCGAACTGTACGAAGCCTTCGAAACTGCCCGCTGCGAGGCGCTGGGTGCGCGCGACATGCCCGGCGCATTGTCGAATATCGACGCCAGAATCGGCGCGGACGCCGAGAAAAAGGGCTATTCGCAGATCAAGCAGCCATCCGACGCGCCTCTGTCTGTCGCGGCGGGCTATCTGCTGCGCCAGGCCGCGACCGGCCGCGACTTGCCTGGCGGGGCGCAGCATGTGGCGGATCTGTGGCGACCCTTCGTCGAACAGCAGGCCGGAGAGGCTTTGGAAAACGTCAACGACGTCTTGCACGATCAGGCGGCCTTTGCGCGCATGGCACGCAAGCTGATCAGTGATCTGGGCTATGGCGATCAGTTGGGCGAGGACCCGGACGAACCGGAAGACGACGACGCCGAGGACAACGCCGAACAGGACGAAGAAGCGGGCGACAACCAGTCGCGCGATCAGGACGACAGCGAAGACGCCGACAGCTCGCCCGAGCGCAGTCAGGAACAGCAGCAGGACGAACGGCAGGCTCAGGTCAGCATGGACGACCAGTCCGACGAGGAGCTGACCGACGACGCCGAGATGCCCGAGTCCGAAACTCCGCCCGACATTCCCCCGCCGGTCAGCGAAGCCTCGGCCGACTACAAGGTGTTTTCGCAGACATGGGACGAGGAAATCCGCGCCGAGGATCTGGCCGACCCTGCCGAGCTGGAGCGTCTGCGCGCCTATCTGGACAAACAGCTAGAGCCGTTGCGCGGTGCCGTCAGCCGCCTTGCGAACAAGCTGCAGCGGCGTTTGCAGGCGCAGCAGAACCGCAGCTGGGAATTCGACAAGGAAGAAGGTGTGCTGGATGCCGGCCGTCTCGCGCGCGTGGTCGCCAACCCGACCACGCCGCTGAGCTTCAAGGTCGAAAAGGACATGGAGTTCCGCGACACCGCCGTGACGCTGCTGATCGACAATTCCGGGTCGATGCGCGGCCGTCCGATCAGCATCGCGGCAATTTGCGCGGACGTTCTGGCCCGAACGCTGGAACGCTGTTCGGTCAAGGTCGAGATCCTGGGCTTCACTACCCGTGCCTGGAAGGGCGGGCAGGCGCGCGAGGCCTGGTTGCAGGCGGGACGTCCGGCCCAGCCCGGCCGGCTGAACGATCTGCGCCACATCATCTACAAGGCCGCCGATGCGCCATGGCGCCGCGTGCGCCCCAATCTTGGCCTGATGATGAAGGAAGGCCTTCTGAAGGAAAACATCGACGGCGAGGCGCTGGAATGGGCGCACAAGCGGTTGGCGAAGCGCCCCGAGGCGCGCAAGATCCTGATGGTGATTTCCGACGGTGCGCCGGTGGACGATTCCACACTGTCGGTGAACCCGGCCAACTATCTTGAAAAGCACCTGCGCGACGTGATCGCCATGGTCGAACGCAAGCGTGCCGTCGAACTGCTGGCCATCGGCATCGGGCATGATGTGACGCGGTACTACGAACGGGCGGTGACGATCACCGATGCCGAACAACTGGCCGGGGCGATCACCGAACAGCTGGCCGCGCTGTTTGACAGCGATCCGCGCAAGCGTGCGCGTGTGTTGGGCATGTCAGCGGTGCGACGCGGCTAATCCGCGGCAGGCGTGTCTGCCCGCGATGCGTCAGCTGCGATAATCGCGCAGCACCGCGGCGGCGATTGAATCGCGGGTCAGGACGCCGATCACATTTTCGGGACGCGGCAGCGTGTTTTCCGGCAGGATCAACAGCGCCTCGTGGTTGCGGTCGGCCATGCTGGTCATCGCGTTCTGCAGGAAGCTGCCTTCGCGAGCATATCCGACAGGGCCGATCAGCGGGCCGTGGCGGCGGCTGGGATCTTCGGGATGGACGCGAACGATGCCGACGATGTTGCGACCCTCCAGCACCACCGCGTATTGTCTTTCCGACCCAAGCTGTGTGTCCACCGTGCCGTGTTCGCCCAACTCGTCGCGTTGAAGCACTGCGACCGCGGGCGACATCAGCTCCTTGATCTGACGGATCGAGAACATGTGCGCACGCGTCTCGCGCGGGATGCGATGGCCGCGGCGGGTCAGTTTCAGCGTGTAGATGTCATCCGGTGACAGGCGCTGCCGCACCCCCAGCGCGACCACAACCGCGATGATCGCCGCGACCGTGATGGTATAGTCTCCGGTCATTTCGAACAGCATGATGATCGCGGTCAGGGCGCCGCCGGTCGAGGCGCCGACGATGCATGCCATGCCGATCAGCGCGAAGGTGACCGAGTGAAAGCCCAGATGCGGAAACATCAGGTCCAGCGTTGCGCCAAACGCACCGCCCAGTGCCGCGCCAAGGAACAGCGACGGCGAAAAGATCCCGCCCGACGCGCCGGCCCCAAGGCTGACCGATGTGGCAAGGAATTTCAGCACGAACAGCAGCAGCAAGAATGCGGGGGCGGCCAGTTGACCGGTCAGGATCGCCTCGATCGTGGCGTAGCCGACGCCCGCCGTATGATATGCCCCGGTGGTTTGCAGCAAGACATACATCAGGACGCCAAGCGACAGCATCCCCGCGGCGTTCTTCAGGTAGGGATTGGCTTTCCAGTCCTCGAACAGATCCTCGATCCGGTACAGTCCGCGCACGAATCCCGCCGCCGCGACGCCCGTGACCAGCCCGAACAGGATATAAAGCGGCAGCATGTCCACCGACAGCGGCACGAAGACATCGGGTCGTTCATGCGAGGCGACCAGAAACGCGGGCGCCAGGCCAAAGGCCAGTCGCCCGACATAGGTGGCGGTGCCGGTGGCGATGACGACCGGGATCAAGGTCCGCGCGCTGACCTCGGGCAGCATCAGTTCGACCGCGAACAGCACCGCGCCAAGCGGAGTGTTGAAAGTCGCGGCGATCCCCGCACCCGCGCCGGCGGCGACCAGTGTGATCACCTGCCAGCTGCGCAGGTTGAACCATCCCCCCAGGACCGACCCGATCCCGGACCCGATCTGGATGATCGGCCCTTCGCGGCCGACGGAGGCGCCCGAACCGATCGAAAGCGCCGAGGCCAGCGACTTGACGATGACGACCTGCGGGCGGATGCGGCCATTGCGGTAATAGATCGCGTCCATCACCTCGGGAACCCCATGTCCCTTGGCCTCGGGGGCATAGCGCCGCACCAGCCACAGCACGATCGCGCCGCCGATCACCGGCGCAAGGATGACCAATGGTCCGAAAGGCGCCGGCTCGGTCGCGATATTCGCGTCGTATTCGAACGAGAATTCGCCCAGAAAGAACAGGTTATGAATAAGCGATATCAGATAGCGCAACAGGATCGCGCCGAACCCCGTGACGATGCCAATGCCGATCGCCAGAAATGAAAGCTGGATCAGCGAGACCCGGCGATTGTCTGGTTCGGCTTCGATTCTGGCCTGATCTTGGGTCGAGATATCAGTCATTGGCTCTTGCGCGGCGGTTGTGGCCGATGAAGGCGGCCTCTAATCAAGACTGCCGGGACGTGACTGGCCGGCGTGTCGTATTCCGTGCTAAGCCTTTGTTCGCCCGGATGCAAACCGGTAAGCCCGTGTCAACGCCAGCCGGAAATCTTGAAGGACAGAAGAATGGCCGCAATCAGAATCAGGCGAATTCAAGGTCTCAGCCGTGGTGAACGGATTGCGGTCGGGATCGCACTGATAGCGATTGCCGCCTATTTTCTTTTGCTGCGGCATCTGGACGGCAGGGCCGAAATCTATTTCAGGGATCTGCGCGAAAACGACCCCGCGACCTACCTGACCAATCTGCGCGAGGCGCAGGGATTTGAGACATATCTGGCAGAGTATGCGGTATTGGAGGGCTTCGATGAATTCCGGCCGCAGACGCCGGGATTCCTTGTCGGACGCTGGACGATGCGAGAATCGCCGCTGCGCCTGACACCGGGGCAGGGGCCGGACGTCTGCAGCGATCCGGCCGTGTTCGAATACGGGCTTTACATGAGCCCCGAGGCGGCACAGACCTCGACCCCCGTCCAATACCGGCTGCAAGGTACGGACGTTCTGATGCGCGATTATTCGGATCGGATCTATCCGATCAGCCTGATCGCCTACGGGGCGCAGCTGGATCACCTGGAATTCACTCCGCCAGGGCGCGAGGCACCTGTTTACGCCTATCTCTGCGGTCGCTGAGCGGCAGCGCTCAGGTTAGGGCTGGCCGCAACATCACCGGCAGGTCGGTGTGCAGACGCGCCATGCCACCGGGGCGCCATCCCATTCCGATCAGCGCGTCGCAAAGCAGTGGCCGCACCTGCTGCGCCTCGGCGCGGCAAGGTGGCGAATGGTGACTGCCCGACAGGCGGCGCACCGCGTCCAGAAGGTCGTGCCTGTCAAGGATCAGGTCGGATGCGTTCACGGTAGTCGGTGGTGCGTCATGTTCCAATAACAGCAGCAACGCCTGGGCCAGATCATCGCCATGCAGTTCGGTGCCCACCCTCGGGGCAACGCGTTGTCCTGACAGGTAGTCGCGGAACAGGCCCAGCCACTTGTGATGTGGGCCGGGGCCGTAGATCCCGGTCGCACGGATCGAGGTGCCGGAAAGTCCAAGCGCGGCAAGATGTTCTTCGGCCCGCGCCTTGATTTCCCCGTAGAGATTGGCGGGGCTGGCGGGCAGGTCGTCGGTCAGCGCTGTTCCGGCCGGGTGCCCGTCATGGACGGCACGCGAGGACAGGAACAGGATGCGGGCCACGCCCGCCTCTGCTGCGGCGTCGAAGAGCCTGATCGTGCCATGAAGGTTGTCGCGCTGAAATTCCACCGGGTCGTCGCCCTCGCCCCCGCGATAGCGCCCCGGACGGTGGGCGAACGCACAATGGATCAGCGCGTCGTGACCGGCCAGGTCTGGCGCATCGCCAAGCACGAAACCGGTCCGCCGGTCCAATGTGGTGACGTGATGCCCGGCGCCGCGCATCGCATCAAGAATGAAGCCGCCGACAATTCCGTTGGCCCCTGTCAATGCGATCCGCATCAGGCGGCAGGGCGAACCTGAGCGGCAAGGTCCGGCATCTGATGACCGGCCGCAATCGCACGCCAGAGATCGATCAGCGGCTTCAGCAACGGCACTTTGTCATGATCCTGCCATGGTTTTTCGTATTGAAAATGCAGGATTCGGATGTCTTCCCAACTCCACAATTCTGGCATGTTGAACCACACATATTGCAGCATGTTGTGATGGATCGACAGGCCCTGCCAATCCTGGAAATAGTCCTGCAGGAAACTTTGATCGGTGCGCCGCCAGAACACGCCGGGCCGATCCAGCCGCGCCAACATCTCGTCATAGGTCCGCGGGTCCGGCCGCGCCGTGAAGACACCGGAATTCATCCGGTGAAAGCCGTCCAGACCGTCATAGACATTGGGCGCGGCGCAGAATTCGGGCATCTCGAACAACTTGTCCACCGGGCGCAGCACCACCGCGTCCGCGTCAATGAATACGCAGCGGTCATAGTCCAGCTGCCACAGCCGCAGCTTCACGAAATTGTCCAGAGGAGTATGAAAATCGGGTTTCCCGCCCCGCGTGAATGCAGCGCGCTTGTGCAGTGCATCACGCGCATGCGTCCGGTCGAACGCCTCTGACGTCGGCAAGAGATCGGCGGCGATCAGCCTTGCACCAAGTGCGCGCAGCCGGGAAAGATGCGCGGCATTCAGCCCCCGATGCATCACGACCAGATCGGCTTTGCTGCCGGTCAGCCGAAGTGAGCGCAGCAGAGCCTCGGCGCCGGGCAAATAGTCAGGATTGCTGACCAGCGTGACATAGGCATGATCGGCCAAGGCCGAAGTTTCGGCGCTCAGCCCTTCCGAAGGCGATACGCGCCTGAGTGTCGAAGCCTTTTGGTGCGGCGGCGAGATCCAGGTCGTGTTCATAACTTTCAGCGTCCTGCCTTCTGAACTGCGGAACGGGGTCAGCGGTCGGTTCAGCCGCCACGCTATGGCGATTTCGTGAACCGTTCATGACAGAACGCGCAAGGGTTTGCCAAGGTTCAATTCGGCGCTAACGTGCTGAACACAAGCGGAGGATTGCCGATGACACTGCCCGATGAAGCTGCCATGCGGCTTGAAGCCTTGCTGGGCTCGCGCCTGTCGCGCGGCGCCGCAGACCGTGATCACCATGCCCTGTCGGAAAGCTTCCATCGCGCGCCGCCGCCCGACGCGGTCGCGTGGCCCGAGTCCGCAGAAGATGTGGCCGAGATCGTTCGGATCTGTGCTGCGGCGCGGGTGCCGGTGATCCCGTGGGGCACCGGCACGTCTCTTGAAGGACATGCATTGGCGACGCAGGGTGGTGTCACGGTTGATCTGTCCCGGATGGACAAGGTGGTGGATATTCGCGCCGAGGACATGCAGGCCAGCGTTCAGCCAGGTGTCACGCGCGAAGCGCTGAATACGGAACTGCGCGCGACCGGGCTGTTCTTCCCCGTCGATCCCGGCGCCAATGCCAGCCTGGGTGGCATGGCCTCGACACGGGCCAGCGGTACCACCGCTGTCCGCTATGGGACCATGCGCGATAACGTGCTGGGCTTGCAGGTCGTGCTGGCGGATGGGCGCATCATCCGCACCGGCAGCCGCGCCGCGAAATCCAGCGCGGGCTATGATCTGACGGGGCTTTTCGTCGGCGCGGAAGGGACGCTGGGAATCGTCACCGAACTGACCCTGCGCCTTCATGGTCAACCCGAACAGGTCGCCGCTGCCGTCTGTTCATTCGACAGTCTGGAACACGCGGTCGAATGCGTCAGCGCGACGATCCAGTCGGGCATCCCGATGGCACGGATCGAATTCGTCGATGCGCTGACCGCGCGGGCCTTCAATCTGCACTCGGGCAGCAACATGCCCGAAACCCCGCATTTGATGGTGGAATTCAACGGCTCTCCCGGCGCGGTGCGCGAGGATGCGCAGATGTTCGGAGAGATCGCGGCAGAGTTCGGTGCACAAGGGTTCGACTGGGCCACCACGGCCGAAGATCGCGCGCGGTTGTGGCGGATGCGGCACGGGGCCTATCATGCCTGTCTTGCGCTGCGTCCAGGGGCGACCGGGGTCGTGACCGATGTGTGCGTGCCGATGTCGCATTTGCCCGCAGCGGTCGCGGCGGCGGCCAAGGATATCCGCGATTCGGGCCTGATCGGGCCCATCGTGGGGCATGTCGGCGATGGAAACTTCCATTCGCAGATTCTGGTCGATCCCGGAAGCGAGGCCGAGATCGCTACAGCCAAGGCAATCGCCGTGCGGATGGCAGAACGTGCCTTGCAGGTCGGCGGCACGATCACCGGCGAACACGGTGTGGGCATCGGCAAGCGCGGCATGATGGCAGCTGAACATGGCGATGCCTGGCAGGTGATGGGCACGATCAAGGCGGCGCTTGATCCGCAGAACATCATGAACCCCGGCAAGCTTGTGCCGGACCGGAACTGACGCGCGTCCCGCAGGTTGGGTGTCGGACCTGACCGAAAAGGAGACGCGAATGTCTTTCAACGACAACGACCCCGAACGTTCCGCCCGCAACCATCGCCCCGCGATCATCGGTATCGTCGTGGCCTTGGTAGTGGCGGCAATCGCGTATTTCGCCTTCATGCCTGGGACGGACGAGCAGAATGAGGGCATTGCGACCACCCCGCCCCCGGCCGAGACGACAACGACGGACGCCGAGGGTAACGAAGGCGGTTCCACCCCGGACATCGCGCCAGACAGCGCCGCGCCCGTCACGCCCGATGGCGAGGCCGCCGAGACCAGCGAGAACTGAGATCTTCCCTGCAACTGCCCGGCGGTTGACATGAAGTTGACCATCACCGGGCGGTGACTTTCTGTCACGGCTTTGCGATAAGCAACAAAAAGCGGTGACCGGAATGGCACCTATACCGGGCAGAAAAGAGGGCAGGGATGCGCCACCTAACGAAGATTGTTCTGGGGCTGATGCTGGTGTTTGCGGTCGCCTGTTCCAGAACACCGCCCGGCGGTGGCCGGGGCAACGCCGTCTATGTCGGCGGAACCGTGCCGCAGTTGGGCGACAGCCGACCGCATGAATGGCGCAACGGGCACCCCTATAATCACCACGTCCACGGGATCGACATATCGCGCTGGCAGGGCGAAATCGACTGGGGCCGCGTGCGCGGCGCGGGCATCAGCTTTGCCTTCATTAAGGCGACGGAGGGTGGCGACCACAGCGATCCGTCGTTCCAGCGCTACTGGCGCGAGGCTGCGGCGGCGCGGGTCCCGCGCGGAGCTTATCATTACTACTATTTCTGCCGCACCGGCGCCGAACAGGCGCGCTGGTTCATCCGCAATGTCCCGCGCGAACGTGGATCGCTGCCGCCGGTGCTGGATCTGGAATGGACCGACTCGAAGACCTGCCCACGCCGTCCCGGTCCGGCAGAGGTCAAGCGCGAGGCGAATGCGTTTCTTGATATCGTGGGCCGTCACTATGGACAGCGCCCGATCATCTATACGACAGTCGATTTCTACCGCGAGAATCGCCTGGGCGACATGCGCGCGGAATTCTGGCTGCGTTCGGTCGCGGACCATCCGCGCATGACTTACCCGGGACAGCGTTGGGCGTTCTGGCAATATACCGGCACCGGCACCGTTCCGGGCATTCAGGGCGATGTCGATCTGAACGCGTTTGCCGGCAGTTCTTCGGATTGGGCAAGATGGCTGTCGACGCGCCTGACGAGGTAAGATCACGCTCGTGGCTGGCGATCGAGTTTGCGGCGCTTTATCTTGGGGCGCCGCTTGCGATCGCATTGCTACTGCCGCCCGACAGGCTGTTCACGGCACTGTTCATGTTCAGCGTCGTCGGTCTGATCCTGCTGTGGCGCACTGGCGGTTTCGATTGGCGCAGCCTGATCCGTGGCCACCGCATACCTTGGCTAGAGGTGCTGGGGATTGCGGTGGCGACACTGGCTTCGGGATCGCTGATCCTGTGGTTCTCGCGCCCGGATGCGCTGTTCGCGATGGCGCGCGCCCGACCCGATTTCATGCTTCTGATCTGGTGCTTTTATCCGTTCCTGTCGGCATTGCCGCAGGAACTGATCTTCAGGCCGCTGTTCTTTCATCGTTATGGCGGGCTTCTGCCGGCGGGCAAGGCAGCGATCGCCGCAAATGCTGCGATCTTTTCCTTTGCGCATCTGATGTACTGGTCCTGGGTCGTCGCCGTCCTGACCTTCGCGGGGGGCTGGATTTTTGCGCGCGCGTATCTGCGTCACGGGTTTCCGGCTGCATGGCTGCTGCATGCCGTCGCCGGCAACATCCTGTTTGCCGTGGGCATGGGGTACTATTTCTACAGCGGCAACGTGGTGCGGCCGTTCTGACCGGTTGACTTCCCGCCTGTCGCGCTGTTGATGCGGGGGCTGAACAAGTGGGGACCGATCATGCACGCCTATCGCAGCCATACCTGCGCCGATCTGACCGCCAAAGATGCCGGGGAAACCGTCCGTCTGTCGGGCTGGGTTCACCGCGTCAGGGATCATGGGGGCGTGCTGTTCGTCGATCTGCGTGACCATTACGGCATGACGCAGGTGCTGGCCGACAGTGACAGCCCGGCCTTCGCCGCGATGGAACGTCTGCGCGCCGAAACCGTGATCCGCGTCGATGGCCGTGTGAAGCTGCGCGATGCGTCGTTGATCAACCCCAAGCTGCCCACCGGCGAGATCGAGGTCTATGCGACCGATATCGAGGTTCTGGGTGCGGCCGACGACCTGCCGCTGCCGGTCTTCGGCGAACTGGATTATCCCGAGGAAACTCGGCTGGCCTATCGCTTTCTGGATCTGCGGCGTGAAACGCTGCACAACAACATCATGCTGCGCAGCCATGTCGTGCGCTCGCTGCGCAATCGTATGTGGGATCAGGGCTTTACCGAATTCCAGACCCCGATCATCACCGCGTCCAGCCCCGAAGGTGCGCGCGATTTTCTGGTGCCCTCGCGCCTGCATCCGGGCAAGTTCTATGCACTGCCGCAGGCGCCGCAGCAGTTCAAGCAGCTGATCATGGTCGCTGGTTTCGACAAGTATTTCCAGATCGCGCCCTGCTTTCGTGACGAAGACCCGCGCGCCGACCGCAGCCCGACGGATTTCTACCAGCTGGACCTCGAAATGTCCTTCGTGGACCAGGAAGACGTCTTTGCCGCGATCCAGCCGGTCGTGCAGGGGCTGTTCGAGGAATTCGGCGGTGGCCGCGCCGTCGATGCCGATTGGCCGCGCATTCCCTATGCCGAGGCGATGCTGAAATACGGCAGCGACAAGCCGGATCTGCGCAACCCGATCGAGATGCAGGTCGTCAGCGATCATTTCCGCGGTTCGGGCTTCGCGATCTTCGCCAAACTGCTGGAACAGGACGGCACCGAAGTTCGCGCGATCCCCGCACCGACCGGCGGCAGCCGCAAGTTCGCCGATCGCATGAACGCCTTTGCCCAACAGCAGGGCCTGCCGGGCATGGGCTACATCTTCTGGCGCAAGGGAGAGAATGGCGAGACCGAGGCCGCAGGCCCGATCGCCAAGAATATCGGCCCCGAACGCACCGAGGCGATCCGCCAGCAACTTGGTCTGGGCGAAGGCGATGCGGCCTTCTTCCTGGGCGGCAAGCCCGAAAGTTTCGAGGGCGTCGCGGGCCGCGCGCGGAACGAGATCGGCCGCGAACTGGGCCTCACGGATGAAAACCAGTTCAAGTTCGCCTGGATTGTCGATTTCCCGATGTACGAGAAGGACGACGAGGGCAAGATCGACTTTAGCCACAACCCGTTCTCGATGCCGCAGGGCGGGATGGACGCGCTGAATGGCGATCCGCTGAAGGTGCTGGGCTATCAGTACGATCTGGCCTGCAACGGCTATGAACTGATCAGCGGGGCGATCAGGAACCACAAGCCCGAGATCATGTTCAAGGCGTTCGAGCTGGCGGGCTATCCCGCGTCGGAAGTCGAGAAGCGATTTGGCGGAATGGTCAAGGCGTTCAAGTACGGTGCGCCCCCGCACGGCGGTTGTGCCGCGGGGATCGACCGGATCGTGATGCTGCTGGCCGATGAACAGAACATCCGCGAAGTCATCATGTTCCCGATGAACCAGCGGGCCGAGGATCTGATGATGGGCGCCCCGTCCGAACCCAGCAACGAGCAACTGCGCGAGTTGCGGCTGCGGGTCTTGCCAAAAGAGTGATCTGACATCCGATCTCGGATCATGCGATAGACGTGGTACGGATATTCCTGCCACGTCATCGGTGCGGCCCGGCTCATGGATTTCAACCCCGACATCGCTGCCATACGACTTGGCTACGGTCTTTCCGCACGCGTGCCGCCGCCCCAGACAGCAGATGCGTTTCTGCGATCCGTCGCCTTGTCGGTGCCTGACGACCATGCCGTCGGCATGGATCATGTGCGCGCCGCGCAGACCATGCTTTCCGATCTGAACAGCCTGCGCAAGAAGGACCCGGAAGCCGCTTCCGTCAAGGAAATCCGCCAGCAGCAGCGGCAGATGCGCATTCAAAGCGCAGAAGCGATCCGGCACCGCTTTGCCCGTGCGGCCGGTGATCCGGGCGGTTTCGGCGAAAGGCTGGTGCAGTTCTGGGCGGATCATTTCACCGTAAGTGGTGGCTCACCCTATCAGGATCTCATGGCGGCGGCTTTTGTGGACGAAGCAATCCGCCCGCATCTGCAAGGCAGTTTTGCGCAGTTGATGTTCGCCGCGGAAACGCACCCCCGGATGGTGACCTATCTTGATCAGGACAGGTCATTCGGCCCTCATTCATGGATCGCGCGACGCAGGAAGGGACGCGATCTTGGCTTGAACGAGAACCTTGCCCGCGAGATGATCGAACTTCACAGCCTTGGCGCTGGTGCACCCTATACGCAAAAGGATGTGCGCCAACTGGCCAAACTGCTGACCGGCCTCAGCTTTCATCTACGGCGGGACGGCAATTTCCGTCCGGTCATGGCGGAACCCGGGGCCGAAACCGTGCTGGGCCAACGGTATGGCGGCGATCGGCCGGCCAGCCTCGACGACATCCGAGAGGTGATCGTGGATCTGGCCGCGCATCCGTCGACGTCCCGACATCTGGCGCGCAAGCTGGCGGTTCATTTTGTCGCGGATGATCCGCCACAGTCTCTGGTGGATCGGCTGGACGCCACCTATCGCGAGACCGGCGGCGATCTGCCATCGCTTTATGCGGCACTTATGGACGGGCCGGAGCTTTGGAGCCATTTCCGCCAGAAAGTCCGTCAGCCCTTCGACTTTCTTGTCGCTGCGCTGCGCGCCCTGGGCCTGGATCAGCAGCGCGTGCTGGACTTGCCGATGCGGCAGGTCAACGCGCGCCTGATCCGCCCGTTGACGAATATGGGACAGGAATGGGCGATGCCGCGCGGCCCTGATGGCTGGCCGGAAGCGGCGGAAAGCTGGGCGACGCCACAGGGAATCGCACTTCGCATCGACTGGGCCATGCGTCAGCCGCGCGTCCTTGTGCCCAAGCTTCCAGATCCGCGCGATTTCCTGCAGGCGGCATTGGGTGAAACGGCGTCCGAGGCGTTGAAATGGGCCGTTCCACGCGCTGAGTCCGCGCGCGAGGGGCTGATGATCGTGCTGGCTTCGGCTGATTTCAACAGAAGGTGATGCCATGCTGTCACGACGCCTGTTTCTGAAGTCCACGGGGCTGATCGGCTGCTCGGCGGCGGCGCATCCGATCCTGTCCAGCATTGCCTTTGCGTCTGCGCCGGGTGAAAACAGATTGGTCGTCATCATCCTGCGCGGCGCGATGGACGGGTTGGACGTGTTTCAACCATATGGCGATCCCCGGTTAAGGAAGCTGCGCAAGACCTTGTCGGCGGGGCCAAAGAATGGCGCGCTGGATCTGGACGGGTTTTTCGCAATGCATCCGCGCCTTGAACCTCTGATGCCGCTTTGGCAGGCGGGCGAGTTGGCTTTCGTGCCGGCCGTCTCGACGCCCTATCGCGACAAGCGCAGCCATTTCGATGGCCAGGACATGCTGGAGGCCGGAACCGGGACGGATATCGACTTGCGAAATCAGCGCGATGGTTGGCTGAACCGGCTGTTGCAGCAGATGCCCGGATTGCGTTCCGAGACCGCATATTCCGTGGGATTGTCCGACATGCGGATTCTGGACGGGCCAGCCCCTGCGAAAAGCTGGGCACCCGAGGCAGAGTTCGATCTTGGCCCTCAGGCGCAGCGCTTGCTTGAGCGGGTCTATCATGATGACCCGCTGTTTCGCGCGGCGGGCGGGCAGGCGATGGAAATCGCCGCCGAAGGCATCGGCCGCACGGTGGCTGACGCCGGTCCATCGCGCGATGTGCGTGCATTGGCAAAGTTTGCCGCCGACCGTCTGAACGACCAGACGCGCATCGCGACGTTCTCGATCTCGGGATGGGACAGCCATGCACGGCAGCCGCAGGTTCTGGGCCGTGCACTGGATCGCCTGGCGGATGCCGTGCTGACGCTGAAGCAGGGGCTGGGTGCGAACTGGTCGCAAACGACTGTTCTGGCAATGACCGAGTTCGGGCGTACCGTCGCCGAGAACGGCAGCGGCGGAACCGATCACGGAACCGGCGGCGCCATGCTGATGGCTGGTGGCGCGGTGCGGGGCGGGCGCGTGGTCGGGCGCTGGCCAGGGTTGGCCGAAGGCGATCTTTATGCGGGGCGCGACCTGATGCCGATGCGCGACATCCGCGCCTATGCGGCGTGGGCGCTGCGCGATCTTTACGGTCTGTCGCGCGATGCATTGGAACAGGCGGTCTTTCCCGGTCTCGACATGCAGGACAATCCGCGCATTCTGGCCTGAACAGGTTTTGATGGGGGTGGGGCTGATGCATCACGGCGAGTGCGGGCCTGAAGAACTGACCGAGCGCGACGATCACAAGGAATTAAGGCCGATAGGCGCACCGGTTCACGGATTCGCACCGCCCCCTTTGCCGGGCGCTGCGCCGATCCTGACGCGCTGGGTGCGGCTGAAACGAATGTCTGCCGAACGTGACGCCGCTGCAATCCATGCTGCAGTCGTGGGGCAGGACTGGCTGTGGGACTATATGCCGAATGGCCCGTATTCCACCGCGGAAGATCTGCTGACCTGGATGCGGGGTGTCGAGGGCGGCGAGGATCCGTGCTTCTATAGCATATTCGATCCGGACGCGGCATCGGCGGCGTTGGGTTATGCCGCGTTCATGCGCATGGATCGCAGCGCGGGCGTGATCGAGATCGGCAATATCATGCTGTCGCCGGCCATTCAGGGCGCGCGCATCGGCAGTGCCGCGCTGATGGCGATGATCGGATGGGCCTTCATGTCTGGCTATCGCCGTGTCGAATGGAAATGCAACGCGCTGAACGCCCCCTCAAGACGCGCGGCGTTGCGGTTTGGTTTTCGCTTCGAGGGCGTGTTCCGGCAGCACATGATCGTCAAGGGCAGAAATCGTGACACGGCGTGGTTTGCCATCACCGACCGTGACTGGGGTACGTTGTCCCACGCCTATGACGACTGGCTGTCGCCCGACAATTTCGATCGCCGCGGCCAGCAACTGCGCAGCCTGTCGGAACTGACCCGGACTGGCCATCAGAGCTGACGTCACATTTCGGCAACGCTGGCCAGCCTGTCCTGGACCATGCTGCTGATCCGTGCCAGATCGCTGGCCAATGCATGACCGGCCTGGTGATCCCGCGCCAAGGCAGTTGCGGCATCCTCCAGCGCGGCGTCATGGGCCGATCGCGCGACTCCTGCCAGGAACCTGGCGATATAGTCGATCGCGGCGGTGTCATGGGCGTTGGACAGGATCTCGGCCACATGCGCCAGATCGTCGCGCAAGCCCGAGGTGTCGGGTTGAATGACATCGTCGGGAAGCAGGCGCGGGCCGGCGGACCGCGCTTCGGGCGGAAGCGCCGAAAGGATCGCCTGCTGGAAAGTCGCAAGGCTTTCGACCGGTTTGGTCAGGAAGCCGTCGGCGCCTGCCGACATGGCGGCATCGCGGCCATCAGGGTCGCCTGAAAGTCCAAGGACCACCGGCACGCGCGGTTCAGCAGATGCGATCTGTCGGATCAGCCCGGCACCGTCGCCGTCTGGAAGGCCAAGATCGACGATGACCACCGCCGGGCGATAGGTCCGCAGATGCCGTTCCGCCGATCTCAGGCAGTCGGCCCGTCGGATCCGGGCCCCCGAACGCAGGCAAAGCAGACGCACGGCTTCGCTGGCGAACCGCGAATCCTCGACCACCAGCACGGTCAGCCCGGTCAGGGGGCGGCCAGGCAGCGCCATGCGCCACATCGGCAACGTGTCCTTCGGTCCGGCTGTCAGATCGGTCAGCATGTCTGTCCCCATTTATTTGCCGCTGGTGGAACCAGATAAGCGCCGATTCCCTAAGAAGCCGTTAATGTGATCCTGTTTTCCTTTCGTCCGGGCGCTGAAGCCCTTATGACAGCCCGTAAACGGAGGCTTGCATGATCGGACGTCTGAACCATGTCGCCATCGCCGTGCCGGACCTGTCGGCTGCGGCGGCGCAATACAGGAACACCCTTGGCGCGACGGTGCATCCGCCCCAGGATGAACCCGATCACGGCGTGACGGTCGTGTTCATAGACCTGCCCAACACCAAGATCGAACTGCTTTACCCTCTTGGCGAAGATAGCCCGATCCAGGGCTTCCTGGACAAGAACCCGTCGGGCGGCATCCACCACATGTGCTTCGAGGTTGATGACATCATCGCCGCGCGAGATCGTCTGAAATCCGAAGGCGCGCGGGTTTTGGGCAATGGCGAGCCAAAGATCGGCGCGCATGGCAAGCCGGTGCTGTTCCTGCATCCCAAGGACTTCAATGGCTGCCTGATCGAACTGGAGCAGGCATCATGAATCTGACAGGTGGCATCGTCCTGTATGCGATCCTGTGGTTTCTGACGCTGTTCGTCGTGGTGCCGATCGGTCAGCGCAGCCAGCAGGACGCAGGTGAGATCGTGCCCGGAACGCCGGCCGGCGCGCCCGAGGGCACACCGTGGAAGCGCAAGCTGACCCAGACGACGCTGATCTCGGCCGCTCTCTGGGCGGTGATCGCGGGGGTCATCCTTGGCGGGTTCGTCAGCCGCGCGGATATCGCCGGGTTTGACCGTTTGCTGCGCTGATCAGGTGAAACAGATGGGTGAACGCGGCCGCGGCCAGCAGCGGCACCGCGATATTCACCAAAGGCACCGTCAGCGCCACCGCGACCAGCGCACCGGCAGCGGCAATACGGAAACCGTTGCGGCGGCGCAGGTCGCCAGCCCGCGCGGCATTCAGGTGACGCCGCGCCGCCATCTGGAAGAATTCGCGTCCCAGCAGCCAGCCGTTCGCACCGTAGAACAAAACGGGCGCGAAGGGACCAAGGAAGGGCGTCAGGATCAGCGATAGAAGCGCGATGCCAACGATCGCGGCCATCACGGCCAGCGATTCAAGAAAACCATCCAGAAAATCCAGCGGTTGGCCGCGGCGCGCGGGATAGTGGATCGATTCCACGGCATCAGCGACTCTTTCGGCGAAAAGTCCTGCGAAACCGGCTGCGACGGGGGCCATCAGAAAGAAGCCCATCAAGGGAAAGAGCGCCAGCGATCCCCATGACAAGGTGTTTCCGACATCGATGACGCCGATCCAGGGCAACGTCAGGCTGCCGGGCGCGAACAGCCGGATCAGCCAGAACGTCGCCGCCTGCAAGATCACGAACAGCACCAGCGTCAGGGCGATGCCGGTCAGCACCAGCGAGAGGATGCGCGGACGCAGCAGATCGCCCCATCCCAGCAGCAGGGCACGCAGCGCGATCATTCCAGAAAGACCGACTTGGCTTCGATATCGGGGCGGGGGCGCTCCGGCGGGACGGCTGCGCGGCTGCCGATATGGATAAGACCGGCGATTCGTTCGCCGTCCTTCAGGCCCAGATGCGCGCGGCCGAACCCCGGGTTCGTTGCTGCAAAGCCAGTCAGCCACGCCGCCCCCCAGCCTGACGCCAGTGCTGCATTGACCAGCCCAAGACAGACCGCCCCCGCCGACAGGATCTGTTCCCATTCGGGGATCTTGTCGCTGACCACGGGAGCCGAAATCACCGCGACAATGACCGGCGAGGCAAAGGCTGACGCGGCTTTTTCAGCGGCCGCGCTGTCTTGACCCGACGCCAGAACCTCTTGCCGCAGAATCGGCGCAAGCCTGTCCAGTGTCTGTCGCCCCAGCACCACGAATCGCCATGGTTCCAGCTTGCCATGGTCGGGCGCGCGCGCGGCCAGCGTCAGCAGCCGCATCATTTCGGCATGATCAGGTGGCGGTCCGGCAAGCAGCTTGGGCGGGTGAGATCGACGGCTGGCCAGAAAATCCAGCGCGCCCTGATTGCGGTGTTCCATCTAGGTCTCCTGTCTGACGCCGTTTTGATCCGAGGCGCCACCTCGCGCGACAAGCTGTTTCTCGACTAGCTCTCTGGCTTTTCCAGCCGGTAGTTTCCTTCTGGCAGGTTCAGCGCCAGCCGCAATTCGGTCAGCTGCTGCATGGTCAGGGTGATTCGTGCCACCTCGTCGCCTTCGGGGTTCATCTGCTCGATCACGACGCGGTCGTCGAATGTCAGGATGACGACATCCTCGTTCAGGGGGCGGGTATTGGCCTCGGTTTCGTCGATCAGGGTGATCACGGTGGCGTCGAAATCGTGCTCGATAGTGAACATCGGTGTCTCCTTGCAGAGCCATGACAATCGCGCGAAGCGTGACTGGCAGCAACCCGCTGGGTTTGCACCCTTTCAAGCGCCGCTATAAGCTGCAACCAAAGCCGCGCAGGATTTGGCGGACCAGATAACAAGAGGCATGAATGAGCAGGGCAGGCGGCACGTTTCGGATGGTGGCGGCGATGCTGGCGGGGCTTTTGGCGCTGTCCGGCTGTGCACCCATGCCCGCGCAGCAGACGGCCGAGCAAGCAGCCGAGCGCACCCAATCGCAATCTCCCTACAGCGCCGGCTCGCCGCAAGATGCCGCCCGGACCTTTGTTGCGGTCATGCGCCGAATGGAGCCGGCCGTGGAACGTGAATGCCTTCAGCGCCGCACACAGCCGATCAATTGCGACTTCCAGTTCGTCGTTGATGATCGGCCGGACCTCGAGCCGAATGCCTTCCAAACCGTCGATGACAACGGCCGACCGATCATCGGATTCACGTTGTCGCTGATCGCCGCGACCCGAAACGGCGATGAGATCGCATTTGTGGTCGGGCACGAGGCGAGCCATCACATCCTGAACCACCTGGAGCGCAAGACTGGTGCCGCCACGGCGGGCGCGGTCATTCTGGGCAGCATCGCGTCGGTCTATGGCGGGGACCAGTCGGCCATTGAAACCGCGCAGCGCATCGGCGCATCGGTCGGGTCGCGGTACTATTCCAAGGAATGGGAATTGCAGGCCGACTATCTTGGGGCGATCATCGCGGTGAACGCCGGCTTCGATCCCGTCCTGGGATCGCAGTTCTTCCTTCGCATTCCCGATCCCGGCGATCATATCCTTGGAACGCATCCATCCCGCGCATCAAGGCTGGCGCAGGTCAATCGCGCTGTAGCCGATGTCGCCAGCGGTCGGGTGCGATAAGCGAATGGCACCGCGCGGCGGCACAATCGGCAAGCTGCGTTTTCGGATCCGGGAACTGTCCCGCGAGGTATGGGTGCGGGTCACGGCGTTCGCCGTGCTTGGGGCGTTGACCGCGATCATCGGCTATCTGGTAAAGGATTTCATCCCGTCCGACCTGCCTGCCAAGATCGGTGCCGAGGCCATCGAATCGATCCTGCAGATCCTGGCCTCGTCGATGTTGACCGTCACGACCTTTTCGTTGTCGATCCTGACGGCTGCATATGCGGCCGCCGGTTCGACCGCGACGCCGCGTGCGGTGCGGCTGCTTGTATCCGATCCGGTCAGCCAGACGGTGCTGGCAACCTTCATCGGCGCGTTCCTGTTCAGCCTGGTCAGCATCATTCTTCTCAAGACCCAGATTTATGGCCAGGCCGGGAGGCTTGTTCTGTTCGGTGCCACCTTGCTGGTGGTCCTTGTCGTGGTCGTGTCGCTGTTGCGATGGATCGACCATCTGGGTCAACTTGGCCGCGTCGGCGATACGGTCGGCCGGGTCGCCAGGGCTGCATCCGATGCGTTGGAGGCCAGGCTCGAGGCGCCGTGGCTGGGTGCGAACCCTCTGCGCGGCGCGCCTCCGTCGGGAACGGTTCCGGTCTGCCCCGAAACCGTCGGATATCTGCAGCACTGTGACATGGCTGGCCTGTCCAAGGTGGCGGAAAACAATGATGTGCTGATTTATCTGACCACGACGCCGGGCGACTTTGTCAGCCCGGCGACCGTCGTCTTGAATGTAAGTGCCGTGCCGCACGACCCTGACGAAGAGGCAGCGTTGCGCAAGCGGCTGCTGGCCTGTCTGACGATCGGCGAGGAGCGGAATTTCGATCAGGACCCGCGGTTCGGAATCCAGGTGCTTTCCGAAACGGGTCAGCGGGCGCTGTCGCCGGGGATCAATGATCCGGGCAGTGCGGTTCTGGCTGTGGGCCACATGGTAGGCGTATTGTGCAAGTGGCGAGAACAGGTCGCGCCTGCAGTCGAATATCCGCGCATCTACATGGCGTCGATTACCGCCATCGAGCTTCTGAAAGAAGGCTTTCTGCCGCTTGCCCGCGATGGCGCGGCAAACTTTCAGGTGCAGCGTGCCTTGTTGGAAGCGATGAAGTCTCTCGGCGGGATTTCGCCGTCCATCTATGGGGATGGCGTCGTCGAATTGTCGCGGGAAATCATGCATTTCAACCGCGATTCTGTTGCATTGAAGTCGCAGCGCGCTGATCTGGTTTCAATATTTGAAGAAATTCTAAATATTTCTCAGCCTCTTGAGTGATTTTTCTGTGTTCTCGCGTATGGGCTGAAAAAAATTGCGGGATACGCAAAAGAAAAAACTGGAATATCGGCGGATTTCTGCTTTAGTCGCGTTAACCATGCACATTTAGACTGTCGAACTGGGGTTGCATGGTGGTGGCGTGACGGAAGGAAGAAAGCTGATGATCGGGGTGGTGGTCTGGAGCAGCGATGCACGAGAGAAAGCAGTCATCTGGTGCGAGGACCAAGGTGCGCTGGCTTATCTGCAAGGCCGAGACAACCTGATCTGTGACAGGCGTTGGCCGGAACCAGGTGACCTGTTGGAGCTTGATTGCGAACTGATCGGTGATCTGCGCCACGCGCGAGATGTTTCGATCCTCTCGGAACAGGTATGCCCTCATTTGCCGGGAATGCTGCGCAAAGTGCACTGCGATAAATCCCCCGCGAGACAACTTCGTCTTGTCGCGTCGCGCGAACCGGATGAGATTCTTGAGTCATGTCCCGCGCCCACCCTGCGGGTCGGCGCGGTCCGCTAGCCCGGACTTGATCGACGCGACCGGGCGCGCGCGCAGGATTGGCTTAGGCGCCGCGAGCCAACGCGGCCACACCCGTGCGCGCCAGATCCGCGAGTCCCAATGGGCGCATCAGATCCGCAAACGCATCCAGCTTCGATGGGGTGCCCACCAGTTCGAAGACGAAGCTTTCCAAGGTCGAATCCACGACATTCGCCCGGAATATCTCGGCGATACGCAGTGCCTCGACGCGCTTGTCGCCCTGACCGCGCACCTTGAACAGGCCCAGTTCGCGTTCGACCGACGGGCCTTCGACCGTCAGGTCGTGGACTTCGTGCACCGGCACGATTCGACCAAGCTGCGCCTTGATCTGTTCGATCACCGCGGGCGTGCCGCTTGTGACCACGGTAATTCGGGACTGGTGGCCGGTATGATCGACCTCGGCGACGGTGAGGCTGTCGATGTTGTAGCCGCGACCTGAAAACAGCCCGATCACCCGCGCCAGCACGCCCGGTTCGTTCTCGACCAGCACGGCAAGCGTGTGGCTTTCGACGATTTCTGCATTCGGGTCACGCAGGTCATAGGCCGAATGGCTCGACATACCCTTCTGGATGTTCAACGCGTTCATGGTCCGCCCTCTTCTTCTTCGCGGATATTTCCCGGGATGCGGGGGCGCGCCCCCGCAACGACATTTCAGACCAGAACCGCGCCCTGCGATTCGATGACACCCTGCGTCTCGGCCTCGCCCAACAACATCTCGTTGTGCGGCTTGCCCGAGGGGATCATCGGGAAGCAGTTCTCATGCTTCTCGACCAGTACATCCAGGATGAACGGTCCATCATAGTCGATCATCTGCTGAATCGCCGCGTCCAGATCGCCGGGATCGCGCACCTGAGCACCCTTGCAGCCAAAGGCTTCTGCCAGCTTGACGAAATCGGGAAGGCTGTCCGACCACGACTGGCTATATCGTTCGCCATGCAGCAATTGCTGCCACTGGCGGACCATGCCCAGGCGTTCGTTGTTCAGGATGAATTGCTTGACCGGAAGGCGGAACTGGACCGCCGTGCCCATTTCTTGCATGTTCATCAGCCAGCTTGCGTCGCCGGCCACGTTGATGACCAACGCCTCGGGATGCGCCATCTGTACGCCGATCGATGCCGGCAGGCCGTAGCCCATGGTCCCAAGCCCGCCCGATGTCATCCAGCGGTTCGGCTCATCAAAGCCCAGATACTGCGCGGCCCACATCTGGTGCTGGCCGACCTCGGTCGTGATATAGCGGTCATGACCCTTGGTCAGCGCCTCAAGCCGTTGCATTGCGTGCTGCGGCTTGATGATCTTGTCGCTGTTGCGGAAGAACAGGCAGTTCTTCGACTTCCAGCCCTCGATCTTCTCCCACCATTTGCCAAGCGCAGGCGTGTTGACCTTTCGCCCCCGCGACTTCCAGACCTTCAGCAGATCCTCCAGCACATGGCCGACATCGCCAAGGATGGGAATATCGACACGGATCACCTTGTTGATCGACGAGGGATCGATATCGACATGTGCCTTGACCGAACCGGGGCTGAAATCTGCGATGCGCCCGGTGATCCGGTCGTCGAAACGCGCCCCCAGATTGATCATAAGGTCGCAGTCATGCATGGCCAGATTGGCCTCGTAGAGGCCGTGCATCCCCAACATCCCGATCCAGTTCTTGCCGGATGCCGGGTAGGCGCCCAGACCCATCAGGGTCGAAGTGACCGGGATCCCCGTTGCATCCGCCAGTTCGCGCAGCAACTGGCTGGCAGCGGGGCCTGAATTGATGACGCCGCCGCCGGTGTAAAGGATCGGGCGTTCGGCCTGTTCGATCAGTTCCACCAGCCGGGTGATCGCCGCGATGTCGCCCTTGCGCGCAGGCTGATACTTGGCGGGTTCGATCTGTTTGGGGCCGACATAATCGGCGGTCGCAAACTGGACGTCCTTGGGAATGTCGATCAGGACGGGGCCGGGACGGCCCGAGGTCGCGACATGGAACCCCTTGTGGATCGTCTCGGCCAGCTTGGCGGGATCCTTCACCAGCCAGTTGTGCTTGGTGCAGGGGCGAGTGATGCCGACGG
Organism: Paracoccus maritimus; assembly: GCF_025195095.1. Lineage (GTDB taxonomy): Bacteria > Pseudomonadota > Alphaproteobacteria > Rhodobacterales > Rhodobacteraceae > Paracoccus > Paracoccus maritimus. The sequence goes on from NZ_JANAVZ010000005.1 coordinate 276,346, forward strand.
TATCGGCCTCTTGAAATCCGTCGGTGCCGATCAGGAAGGTCGGAACCTGTCCCGACAGAACGACCAGCGGGATCGAATCCAGCAGCGCGTCGGTCAGTCCGGTAACGGCATTGGTTGCGCCGGGTCCCGATGTGACCAGCACCACGCCCGGCTTGCCGGTCGATCGGGCATATCCCTCGGCCATGTGCACGGCACCCTGTTCGTGGCGGACCAGGACATGCGTGATGTCGTTCTGCTGAAAGATCTCATCATAAATGGGTAGCACGGCCCCGCCCGGATAGCCGAATACGGTATCGACGCCCTGATCGCGCAGCGCTTCGACAACCATTCTCGCACCCGTCATGCTTCGGGACATTTTCTCTACTCCATCAAGTCAATGCTCGGCTCTTGACGCACCCGGTCAGAGCGTCGGCGCAAACTATGGAGGAGGCAAGTCAGGGTCAATGGGGGTTGGTGGAGAAAGTGACGCAGGGGGGCGGCAAATTGTAATTTTCTTTCCCGGCTTGCCGTGCGTTAGCGGTCGAATTGCGGCAGGGCGATGCGCGCCACCTGTTCGACGATCGGATCGACGGACAAGGGATGGGCCTCGTTCGAATGATCCTCGGGGTCGCCGATATCCTGCCAGACCCCGCCCTTGTATATTTCCAGCGCCGAGAAGCGCGCCTTGTAGTCCATCTTGCGGCTGCCGGGCACCCAATAGCCCAGATAGACATAGGGCAACTTGGCGGCGCGCGCGATCTCGATGTGATCCAGAATGACATGAGTGCCAAGGCTGGCCGAGGCAAGCGCCGGATCGTAGAAGCTGTAAACAAGGCTCAGCCCGTCATCCAGCACGTCGGTCAGACAGACCGCCGCCAGATGATCGTCCCCCGGGGCGATCTTGCCAGGCTCGGCTCCGTCGCAGCGGTATTCGATCACACGGGTCTTGACCGGCGTTTCCTCGATCATCGCCGCGAATTCGAAGATATCCATATCGGCCATGCCGCCATCGGCGTGGCGGTGGTCCAGATAGCTGCGGAACAGATCGAACTGTTCTTCGGTGGCCCATGCGCTTGTCGCAAGTCGCCGCAGTGCCCCGTTCCTGCGCATCAGGCGCCGCTGTGTCCGCGAGGCGTGAAAATCTGCAACCCGGATGCGCGCCGACATGCAGGCCACGCAGCTTTCGCAGCTGGGGCGGTACAGGACGTTCTGTGATCTGCGAAAGCCCTGCCGCGACAGCGCGTTGTTCAGCTCGGCCGCGTTTTCGCCATGCAATGCCGTGAACAGCTTACGCTCGGCCCGGCCGTGAAGATACGGACAGGGTTGCGGTGCCGTCACATAGAATTGCGGCGCGTGCGGGACGGTATGGCGCATCAGATGCGATCCGTGTGGCGGATGGACGAGTCGGAACTGGTCATGCGTGTGCTGCGAGTCCGTGTGCGCCCGATTGTTGATCTGGCCGAAAGCCTAGCAACGAAAATCCGATGCGCCAAGCCGGGAAAGAGTTAACGCAGACCTGCGGCGCGGGATGATTGCAGACAAGTCTTCGCGTTGACGGGACAAAGGCTTCGGCTAGTCTGGCGCGCATGGAATTCGATGCCGCCATCACTCGTCTGCCGCTGCCCGCCGATCAGGACCGTGCCCACGACATCCGCGAACGGTTCGGCGACCTGCCTGACCGCCTGACAGATCTTCTGGCAGCAACCGCGGGATGCAGCCCGTATCTTGCGGGGCTGATCGAGAAAGAAGCCGACTGGTTGCGCTCGGGGGCGCTGGATCACCCTGACGTCGTCATGCGCGAGACCAAAGGATTCGATGATCTTGACGCCCCCGAACTGGGCGCTGCGCTGCGTCGTGCAAAACGGCGCGTCGCGCTGCAGACGGCATTGGCCGATCTGGGCGGGGTCTGGTCGCTGGAGCAGGTGACCGGCGCGTTGTCCGATCTTGCGGACCGTGCGGTGGACCTGGCGTTGCGCATTCACGTTGCTGCCGAGGCGCGGCGTGGCAAGTTGCCGCAAACCGATGCTGATGCGGGCGGCATCTTCGCGCTGGCAATGGGCAAGGGCGGCGCGCGCGAGCTGAACTACAGCTCTGACATCGATCTGATCGTGTTGTTCGACGAAACCGCCTATGCCGAGCAGGATCAGCACGAGGCGCGGTCGGCGCTGATCCGCGCGACGCGCAAGATGGCGGCCACGCTATCGGACGTGACCGAGCACGGCTATGTCTTTCGCACCGACCTTAGGCTGCGTCCCGATGCCTCGGTCACCCCGGTCTGCATCTCGACGGCGGCGGCGTTGGCCTATTACGAGGCCGAAGGCCGCACATGGGAACGCGCGGCCTTCATCAAGGCCCGCGCGGCCGCGGGCGACATTGCCGCGGGCCAGCGTTTCCTGACCGAGTTGCGCCCCTTCGTATGGCGCAAGCATCTGGACTTCGCGGCCATCCAAGATGCCCATGACATGCGGCTTAGGATCCGTGATCACAAGGGGCTTGGCGGCCGGCTGGAGGTGCCGGGCCATAACATGAAGCTGGGCCGAGGGGGCATTCGTGAGATTGAGTTCTTCACCCAGACCCGGCAGTTGATCGCGGGCGGCCGTGACGCCGATCTGCGCTGTCGCGATACGGTCGGCGGGTTGACGGCACTGGCTGAAAAGGGGTGGATTCCGACCGACGTTGCGGACGAGTTGACGGAACATTATCGCCGCCACCGCGACATCGAACATCGCATTCAGATGGTGAACGACGCGCAGACCCACAGCCTGCCCAAGGATCGCGACGGGCTTTCGGTGATCGCCGCCATGATGGGCGAGGGCGATGTGGATGACTGGTGTGCACGGCTGAAATCACGGCTTGAACGGGTTCACGACCTGACGGAATCGTTCTTCGCGCCGGGCGAGACGTCAGAACGCCCCGAGTTGTCGGACGAGGCGCATGCCATCATCGACCGCTGGCAGGGCTATCCGGCGCTGCGATCGACCCGCGCGCAGCAGATTTTCAAGCGGGTCGAGCCGGAATTGCTGGCAAGGATGGCGCGAACTGGACATCCCGACGAGGCGCTGGCACGTTTCGACGGTTTCCTGTCCGGGCTGCCGGCCGGGGTGCAGCTGTTTTCGCTGTTCGAGGCCAATCCGCAACTGATCGAACTGATCGTCGATATTTGCGGGACCGCGCCGGGCCTTGCGGCCTATCTTGCGCGTCATTCGGCGGTTCTGGACGCGGTTCTGGGCGGCAGCTTCTTCGCGCCGTGGCCGGGCGTGCCGGGGCTGGACGAGAATCTGGGACGTATCCTGCGATCCGCGCTGGACGCGCCGGATGGCGGTTATGAACGTGCGCTGGATGCCGCGCGGCGGTGGGCGCATGAATGGCATTTCCGCATCGGCGTGCATCACCTGCGCGGTCTGATCGATGCCGACGAGGCGGGAATGCAATATGCCGATCTGGCGGATGCCTGCGTGCGGGCGCTGTTTCCCGTTGTGACAGACGAATTCGCGCGCCGTCATGGCCCGCCGCCCGGAAACGGGGCCGCGGTGATGGGGATGGGCTCGCTTGGCGCGCGGATGTTGAATGCGGGGTCGGATCTTGATCTGATCGTGATCTACGACGCGGACGGGGTGGACAGTTCCGATGGCCCCAAGCCCCTTGCGACCCGGGCCTATTATTCGCGGCTGACACAGGCGATGATCACGGCCCTGTCCGCGCCGACCGCCGAAGGAAGGTTATACGAGGTGGACATGCGGCTGCGGCCGTCGGGTCGGCAGGGCCCCGTCGCCACCTCGGTGCAAAGCTTCGAGAACTACCAGATGACCGAGGCCTGGACGTGGGAGCATCTGGCCCTGACACGGGCCCGGATCGTTGCCACTGCAGGGGCCGCCGGCACCGATCTTGCGGAGAGGGTAGAGGCGCTGCGCCTGAAGGTGCTGCGCGACAGGGGCAAGGACGCGCGTGTCATGCCCGACCTCGCCCAGATGCGTGCACGGATCTTTGCGGCGAAGACCCCCGATGGCCGGTGGGAGGCCAAGACAGGCCCCGGCAGATTGCAGGATATCGAACTTCTTGGACAGTCCTGCGCGTTGCGTGCCGGCGATCCGGCGCGTGCCACCCTGGCCCAGTTGCGGTCGGGCAGGCGGGCTGGACTGCTGGATCGGGATCAGGTGGACAGCTTGGCGTCGATCTGGCGCCTTCTGTGGCGGCTGCACGCGTCGGGGCGGCTTTTGACCGAACGGCCCCTGGACATGACGGAGTTGGGTCGAGGCGGACAGGAACTGCTGCTGCGTGAAACGGGACAGGACGATCTGGATACATTGGCGGAAAGGCTTGACGCGGGGCTGTCGGCGGCCGCTTCGATCATCGGTTCCTGCGTCTCTGGTCCAGCGACTTAGCCAGTCGCCTGTCGCAGTCCGGTCTTTGGTTGATCAGCAGTTGCTGTGATCGGGCGCAGAGCGCCGCCGCCCACAACCTCGGCAAGCGGCAGACTTGCGCCCGGCGTAGGTGCGTTGTTTCCCGTTTTTGCCGCCAATTCGGTCAGCGTCCGTCCGCCGATCTGGCCCAACGGTGGCAGTTGAACCGTCCCGTCACCCAATTGCGGAGACGTGTCGTCGGTCTCGGTCGCCTCGAAAATGCCGTGCGCGGTCTTGTCCCAATAGAACGGTTTGACGACGACCTCGTAGATCGCCTTCCAGCCGGCAAGGCAGCCAAGCGGGAAATAGACATGCAGGGTCGGCACCCATGTCATCAGGTGACGATGCTTGGCGCCCCGGACAGCCCACATGTTGATCCCGATGCTGATCAGTTCCGAGGTCACGAAGATCGCGAACAACGCAGTGATCGCCTGCCCGCCCCAGATGCCCGACAACGGCGCACGCAGCGGATGCGGCAATCCAAGGCTCAGCAACCAGAAGCTCCACAGCACCGGGGCCAGCAGATACTGAGAGAGGGTGCCGAAGAACTGGATCTGGAATCCCCAGAACCGCCACGCGCCCAGATCGCGCCACAACGCGACGGGATTGCGCATGTGGACGCCCCAGGTCATCGCATAGCCCTTGAGCCAGCGTGATCGCTGCTTGACCCATGGCAGGGCGCGGCAGTTCGCCTCTTCGTCGGTGGTGGTATCAAGGATCTCGGTTCGCCAGCCGCGCCGGGCCAGCCGGACGCCCAGATCCGCGTCTTCGGTGACGTTCCATGCATCCCATGCATCGACCGCCTCCAACGCGTCGCGTCGGAAGAACAGGGTGGTGCCGCCCAGGGGAACCACCAGCCCAAGTCTGGCCACGCCAGGCAGCAGGACCCGGAACCACGCCGCGTATTCGACCGTGAAGCAGCGCGCCAGCCAGTTGGTTCGCGGATTGTAATAGTCCAGCGCGCCCTGCAGGCAGGCGACATCGTCCGCCGCGAAATGAAATCCACGCGCCACCTTGTGCAACTGATCGGGGTCGGGCCGATCCTCGGCGTCCCAGACGCCCACGATCTCGCCCCGGCAGAAATTCAGAGCATAATTCAGCGCACGCGGCTTGGTCTGGATCGGCCCTTCTGGCACCTCGACGACGCGCAGCCAGCCGGGCAGCCGAGCACCTTCCAGCGCCTTGCGCGTCACTTCGTCGTCGGCCTCGATGACCAGCAGGATGTCGGTCAGCTCGCGCGGATAGTCCAGACGCGCCAGCCGTGCCACCAGCTTGCCCGCGACATCGCTTTCCCGAAACAACGGCACCATGACCGAAATGACCGGCAGCGCGCCGTCCATCTGCGGCAAGGCGATTTGTCCGGCACGTGCCGCCCGCCGAAGATCGCGCTGCTCGGCGCGGATACGAAGTGCGGCGAAGAACGCGCCAAGCTTCAGCGCGGTTTGGGTCAGCAATGTCAGCGCCGCCCAGGCGGTCAAGGCGGTCAGCACCCAGACGGGCACCATCCACAGACCCAGCGCGATTGCAGCCATGACCGCCAGTGCCAACTGACCGGTGCGGCGTTCGTTGCGAGTCCGACAGCTTTCGCCGGCGGGAACGCGCAACTCGGCGGCACGGACCATGGAGCTTCGGCGTAGAGACAGGATCGCGTCCTGCACTTGTGCCTCTGAGCACAGCAACATGCGGATCTGTCCGAATTCGGCGGGCAGCGACGGGCTGAGCGCCTGAAACAGTTCCGGGCGCGCGGTGGCGATCCAGGTGACGCCGCCGATGCGCCGCCAGGGCAGAATGCCGTGGGTTAGGCAATATCCGGCACCGACGGCATCGATCAGACGCGGATCGGCGGGCGTCGCCGTCGGATCGACCAAGGTGGTGCGCCATTGCCGCGACAGCGCACGGGTCAGCGCCTCGGGCGTCACCCAGCCCTGCGACAGCAGGATCTGTCCAAGCCGCGCCTTCTGACGCTGCCGCATCACGACCGCCTTCAGCAGGTTCCCCGGCTCGATCGCACCGTCTTCGAGAAGAATCTGGCCCAGAGGCAACCGACGTCGCGGGGCGAATGTCGGCGTCGCACGCTGCGGATCTGCATGGTCCAGCGGGGTGGACGGGGTCAGCTCGGCAAGTTCGGCCATAGACGATTCCTTTCTGGAACGTCCAGTCGTGCCACGAAAGCCGTTAAGAAGAGGTTAAGTGTAAGGTCTGCTCAGCCGCGCCGGGAACGCATCGAATCGGCAAAGCGGCGGAACAGATAAAGGCTGTCCTGCGGTCCTGGTGAAGCCTCGGGATGGTGCTGCACGGAAAAGACCGGCTTCTCGCTGACCCTGATTCCGCAATTGCTGCCATCGAACAGGCTGACATGGGTTTCGACCACGCCCTTCGGCAAGGTCTGACTGTCCACCGCGAAGCCGTGATTCATCGACGTGATCTCGACCTTGCCGGTTTCATTGTCGCGCACAGGATGGTTCGCGCCGTGATGGCCATGGCTCATCTTGACGGTCTTTGCACCAAGTGCCAGCGCCAGCATCTGGTGACCCAGGCAAATCCCGAAGATCGGCATGTCGCGTGCCAGAAGGTCGCGGATCATCGGCACCGCGTATTCACCCGTGGCAGCCGGATCGCCCGGGCCATTCGACAGGAACACGCCTTCGGGTTCGTGTGCCATCACCTCTTCTGCGGTGGCGGTCGCCGGCAGCACGGTGACGTCGGCGCCATGAGAGACCAATGACCTGAGAATGTTGCGCTTTGCGCCATAATCCAGCGCGACGACCTTGAAGGGTTTTTCCTCGGGGGACGTGCCGAAGCCCTGGCCCCATTCCCAACCACCTTCCTGCCAGCGATAACCTTGCGCGCAGCTGACCTCTCGCGCCAGGTCCAGGCCGACCAGCCCGTGCCAGTCGCGCGCCTTGGCAATCATCGCTTCCAGATCGAAGCTGCCGTCCGGATCGTGCGCAAGAACGACATGCGGGGCGCCTTGTTGCCGGATCGCGCGTGTCAGCCTGCGCGTATCCACGCCGCCGATCCCGATGCGACCACGCCGCTCCATCCACTCGGGCAGCTGGCCCGCAGCGCGCCAGTTCGAGGGCTGGGTCGGGTCCCAGCGCACGACAATGCCGCTGGCCACAGGGTCGGCCGCCTCGTCATCTTCGTCGGTGACGCCGGTGTTGCCGATATGAGGAAAGGTGAAGGTAACGATCTGGCTGGCGTAAGAGGGATCGGTCATGATCTCCTGATAGCCGGTCATCGCGGTGTTGAAGACCAACTCGGCCACCACCTCTCCGGTGGCACCGAAGCCATGGCCGTAGAAGACGGTCCCGTCGGCAAGCGCAAGGCAGGCGGTCGGTTTTGCGGCCATGTCGGCACCTCTGGTCTGAAATCAGCCGGTGAATATGTTCGACGCGCAGGAAGGTCAAGCCGCGCCGGACCGCCGCGCACGGCATGGCGGCTTGATTCCCGCGCGCCTTGCGCCTACATCGCCTGCTTTGCGGCGTGTGCCAGAAGTGCGCGCCCCAAGGGATATTCCCGGGAGACTGTCTGATGGATCTGCGAGCAAGACTGCAAGCCGCCACCAAGGATGCAATGAAGTCACGAGACAGCACAAGGCTGTCCACGCTGCGGCTGATCGGCGCGGCGGTCAAGGATCGCGAGATCGCCCTGCGCGGCGGGGATGGCGAGGGCGGCGAGATGACCGAAGCCGAGCTTGTCGCGATCATGTCCAGGATGGTCAAGCAGCGTCAGGAATCGGTGCGCGCCTACGAAGAGGGCGGCCGGTTGGAGCTTGCGGCGCAAGAGCAGGAAGAAATCGAGATCATTCAGGAGTTTCTGCCAAGACAGCTAAGCGAGGCAGAAACCGTGTCCGCGATCGACAGCGTCATCAGCGATCTGGGTGCTTCCAGCATCCGCGACATGGGGCGTGTCATGGCCGATCTGCGGCAGCGCCATGCAGGTCAGATGGATTTCGGCACGGTCGGTCCGATGGTCAAGGACAGGTTGCTGAACTGATCTGTGGAAACCTCCGGCAGGATGATGACGTTCACGTGTCGGAGGTGTTTCATGCCAGCAAGATCCAAGGCACAGCAACGCGCCGCCGGCGCAGCGTTATCGGCAAAGCGCGGCGAGACCAAGGTCGCCGAACTTCAGGGCGCGTCCCGCGAGATGTATGACAGCATGACCGAGGACGAGTTGGAGGATTTTGCCTCTACCGATCTGGACGGCTTGCCGGACCATGTCGAGGATGATCGCTGACCACAACAAGTCTTCGAGGCGGACCTTCGCCTGCAGGGTTTGGCGAACTGCCCGTCACAGGGGGCGAGGATATTTCATTTCGGCTCTGCTAGTCACATCGGAACAGATGTGTCAGCAACGGCGACGTGACGAGCTCAGGACATGATACCGAATGACACCAGCCGCCAGGGTCGCCGCTGCGATCGATATTCTGGACCATGTTCTTGACGGCGAGCCCGCCGAACGTGCGCTCTTGCGCTGGTCGCGCAACAGTCGTTTCGCAGGATCCGGTGACCGGGCCGCAGTTCGGGACCTTGTCTTCGATTCGCTGCGGCGACGCGATAGCCTGGCCCGGTTGGGTGGCAGTGCGACTGGCGGCAGGGGGCTGATGCTGGGTCATGTGCGTGCGTCTGGTCGCGATCCCGATGAGGTATTTACAGGTGTCGGGCATGCGCCTTCGACCCTGACATCCGACGAACGTCGTCATGTGCCTGACGTTGAACAAGGGTCGGACCTTCCTGACTGGCTGTGGCCGCAATGGAAAGCCTCGCTTGGGGCCGATGCGACAGCGGTGGCAGAGGCGATGCGTCACCGCGCACCCGTATGGCTGCGGGTCAATCCGCGTCGTGCAAGCGTCGAGGAAGCGATCGGATCGCTGCGCGCAGCGGACGTGCATGTGGAGCGGCATGGTGTCCTGCATACCGCTCTGCGGGTCTTGGAGGGTGAGCGCCGGATCGCAAGAAGCGAGGCCTATCTGAAAGGGCTGGTCGAGTTGCAGGACCTGTCGCCGCAACTTGCCTGTGCCGCGGTTCCGTTACGGTCCGGCGATCATGTCTTGGATTATTGCGCTGGCGGCGGCGGCAAGACCCTGGCGCTGGGTGGGCGGCAGGACAAGATGCGCCTTGTTGCCCACGACGCCTCTGCCGAACGGATGAAGGATCTGCCTGATCGCGCGGCACGTGCGGATCTGCGGGTCGAGATTTCCGGCACGCCACAGGGACCGTTCGATCTGGTCGTCGCCGATGTGCCATGTTCCGGGTCTGGCACGTGGCGCCGCAGCCCTGACATGAAGTGGCGGCTGACTCCCGATTCACTTTCTGCGCTGGTCAGAACCCAGTCGGAAATTCTGGATCGGGTCGCCACGCTTGTGCGCCCCGGCGGGCACTTGGCCTATATGACATGCTCGGTGCTCGATGCGGAAAATGATGACCAGATCGCCGGGCTTCTGGATCGCGACACCGGGTATCAGCGGGTCCATCGGCAATCATGGACTCCGCTGGATGCCGGGGACGGCTTCTACCTTGCCTTACTGTGCAGAAAGTTCTGATAGGCCGGGGCACCCGAATTAACGCGCTGTTAAGCGAAGTTGCGCTAAATCTGACGGGAAAGACCGCAGGAAAGCGATTCGGATGGCGCATTGGGACGATCAGTCGGGTATTCCTCGCAGCGCATTGGCGGCATTGCCACTGCTGATGCTGCCATTGCTTGTCGGGGCGCTGTTGCTTGTGATCCTGCCGGGAAGTGACGCGGGTCGCGCGGCGATCATTTTTTCGACCATCTCTGTTGCCTGGTACGTCCTCGGGGGCGCGATCGCGCTGTCACATGGTTGGCGAAAACTGTCCGGCAGGCGCGCCCTCTCGGCGATCAGGGGCGAGGTTGCTGCAGCGCCAGAGCCGGTGTGGATCTGCGATTCGGACGGTTTGGTGTTGTTTCAGAACGCGGCTGCGTGCCGGGATTTCGACGATATTACCGGACAGAATGTGCTGACCCTCGTGTCCCGGTTGCGCGCGGACGCGGAAAGCGATCTCGCGGATCTGTCGGCGCGCGCGTTGCGGCACGGCTCGGCCGAGATAGACTTGTCCGAAGGTGAGGTTCTGGCGCTTAGCAGGGCTGCTGACGCACCTCTGCAGGTGTGGTCCTATCACCGGCCAGGCGATGGCCTGGAAGATGAGGCACTTGCAATGGACCTGGAGGACAGCGAAGCGCAGGATGAATTCGAGGCGTTGCCGGTCGCGCTGTTGCGCCTTGCACCGGAGGGGCATATTCGCGGCGCGAATGCGGCCGCGCGCGCGCTGCTTTCGCTGGATCAGGCTTCCCTGCAAGGCGCTCTCCATCTGGGAAGCGTCCTGGAGGGTCCGGGTCGCCCGGTCGGGGACTGGATTTTGGATGCGAGTGCGAGGCGCATCGATGGGCGCCCGGAAATGTTGCGTTTGCGCGGCAATGACGGGGATGAAGACGTGCATCTTCAGGTGACCCTGGCCCCAGATCCGACGGTTCGGGCCGGGGTGATCGCGGTGCTGAATGATGCCAGTGCGCTGAAGACGCTGGAGGCGCAGTTCGTCCAAAGTCAGAAGATGCAGGCGATCGGTCAACTGGCGGGCGGTGTTGCACATGATTTCAACAACTTGCTGACAGCCATCAGCGGACATTGTGATCTGCTGATGCTGCGCCATGACAAGGGGCATCCCGACTACTCTGATCTCGACCAGATCAGCCAGAACGCCAACCGTGCCGCTGCTCTTGTCGGGCAGTTGCTGGCCTTCTCACGCAAGCAGACGCTGAAGCTGGAGACGTTGGACCTTCGCGACACGCTGGCCGACCTGACCCATCTTCTGAACAGGCTGGTCGGTGAGCGCGTCGCTCTGACCATCAACCATGACCCCGCCTTGCGCCCGATCCGGGCCGACAAGCGTCAATTGGAGCAGGTTATCATGAATCTTGTCGTCAATGCCCGCGACGCAATGCCCGAGGGTGGCGAAATCAGGATCGATACAGAGAATGTGCATCTTTCCGACGCCTTGCGTCGCGACCGGGTCGCGCTGCCCGCCGGTGACTATGTTCGTGTCCGCGTGATCGATGAGGGTTGCGGCATATCGCCAGATCACCAAGCAAAGATGTTCGAACCCTTCTTTACGACGAAGCGTGTCGGAGAGGGGACGGGGCTTGGGCTGTCGACCGCATATGGGATCGTAAAGCAGACCGGCGGCTATATCTTCTGCGATAGCGTGACCGGGCAGGGAACCTGTTTTTCGCTGTATTTCCCGGCGCATGCTGATGCTGCGATCAAGATGTCCCCTGTGGCTGCCACACCTGCCGAGGCTACAGCACCGTTGCCGACGCGACAGGCTACGATCCTTCTGGTTGAGGATGAGGCGCCTGTCCGCGCATTCGCGGCGCGCGCCCTGAAGCTCAAGGGCTACGACGTTCTTGAGGCCACGAACGCCGAGCATGCGCTGGATCTGCTGTCGGACAGCCGGCTGACAATCGATGTTTTTGTGACAGACGTCGTGATGCCCGGCATGGACGGGCCCAGTTGGGTCCGAACGGCGCTTAGGGATAGACCGGGAACTCGCGTCATCTTCATGTCAGGCTATACCGAGGACATTTTCGGAGAGGGGCATGCCCCGGTCCCGAACTCGCTATTTCTTGCGAAGCCGTTCACGCTTGCGGAGCTGACCCATCTCGTTGAGGCGCAGCTTGCAGGGACCGGAGCGCCGACACTGCATTAAACATCGCCAGCCGCCGCCTTGCCTGTGCCGTTGTCCTGTCCGATCTTCGCGTAGAGCGATATGTCATCACGAAGGCATTCGCGCAGCAGGGTTTCCTCGTCTTGGTCAAGACGCACATCTACCGAAGGGGGCACGTTGATACGCGGAAGTTCGATCGCACAATTCAGGCGATCTTCAAGAAACTCCACGAATCCAGCCATGTCTTCGTATCGGAAGATCTGGTCGACATGTCCATGGTCATCGGTCAGGAACTCGGATTGCGTCCCGATCATCAGGCTGGCACGGCCTTCTGGCGAGATGTAGTCGCGCACGAAGCGGCTGAAACCTACGCCTTCCATGCGGTGCAGAGGATCGTCAAGGTCGTCCCTCAACTTGAAGCGATACCAGCTGCGAAGCCAGTCCACCGGCTCTCGCATCAGCGCGACGGTCGTGAAGCGATCGCCCGTTTGTGCGTCAAGCCATGGGGCCAGATGGCTGCGGTAGCTGGAAATATTCGTGTGCTTGAGGACGGCCGGGCGTTGGATCGCTGCGGAGGAAAGGGATTCAAGTGCCGTCTCGACCGCGGTGGAGCCTGCCTTTGGGGTCGCAAGAAAGACCAGCCGTTCTTCCCAGAAGATCAACATGTCCGAACTGTCCTGTGGCTGTCGCGTCGGGCGCCATAACGACAGAGATGCCAGTTGTAAACGCTTTGTTAAGCGTTGGGCGGGATAATCGCAGCAAGATAATGCGACACGGCAGTGTTCGGCCTTGAAAAGCAAAGCTGGATCGCGCAAAGGTTAGTGTAAGAACAAGAAGTGAACATTCTCCACGGCTCGACAGATTGCCCCGCTTCGAGGGCTGTGAAATAACGGTGAGGACAACATGGCACAGGCGAGCATTTTCGACATGAATGACAAACGCGGCGCGGACAAGCAAAAGGCGCTGGACAGTGCACTGGCACAGATCGAGCGTCAGTTCGGCAAGGGTTCGATCATGAAGCTGGGCAAGGACAACCCGGTGACCGAGATCGAGGCAACCTCGACCGGCTCGCTGGGGCTGGACATCGCCCTTGGCATCGGCGGTTTGCCCAAGGGACGCATCATCGAGGTCTATGGCCCTGAAAGCAGTGGCAAGACGACGCTGACTCTGCATGCGGTGGCCGAAGAACAGAAGAAAGGCGGCGTTTGTGCCTTCGTCGATGCGGAACATGCGCTGGACCCGCAATATGCGCGCAAGCTGGGCGTCAATCTTGACGAATTGCTGATCAGTCAGCCCGACACCGGTGAACAGGCTCTGGAAATCGTCGATACGCTTGTTCGTTCCGGTGCGGTCAACATGGTGGTTGTCGATTCGGTTGCGGCACTGACCCCAAAGGCCGAGATCGAAGGCGATATGGGCGATCATCAGGTGGGTGCGCAGGCGCGCCTGATGAGCCAGGCAATGCGCAAGCTGACCGCCAGCATCGGCCGGTCGAACTGCATGGTGATCTTCATCAACCAGATCCGCATGAAGATCGGCGTGATGTTCGGTAACCCCGAAACCACTTCCGGTGGGAACGCGCTGAAATTCTATGCCTCGGTCCGTTTGGATATCCGCCGCACCGGATCGATCAAGGACCGCGATGAGGTTGTCGGCAACTCGACCCGCGTCAAGGTGGTCAAGAACAAGGTCGCGCCGCCGTTCCGGCAAGTCGAATTCGACATCATGTATGGCGAAGGCATCAGCAAGATGGGCGAATTGATCGATCTGGGCGTCAAGGCTGGTGTGGTTGAAAAGTCGGGCGCCTGGTATTCCTATGGCGATCAGCGGATCGGGCAGGGCCGCGAGAACGCCAAGCAGTTTTTGCGCGAGAACCCCGACGCCGCCACCGAGATCGAAGACAAGATCCGCGCCAGCCACGGCCTGGATTTCGACACCGCTGGCGGCGAGGAAGAGGCGCTGACCGAAGACTGACCAGGCTTTACGATTTGTGCCGCGGCGGGGCATCGCCCCGGCGGGGTGTTCCTTCGCGGATTCCACATCTTCGACGATCTGCTGGCTTCTGTCATTGCGATCAGCCTGCGGGGCACCTTGGATCGCTGGACAGTGAACCCCACGGGGGCTAGACCGGGCGACAGCCCGGCAGTGGCCGGAAAGCATGCTTGCGATGAAGGCCCCTCATGCCCAGTCTGAACGATATCCGATCCACCTTTCTAGGTTTCTTCGAGAAGAACGGTCACCGCGTGGTCGACAGCAGCCCGCTGGTGCCGCGAAACGATCCCACGCTGATGTTCACCAATTCCGGGATGGTTCAATTCAAGAACCTGTTCACCGGTGTCGAGACGCGCGACTATAACCGCGCGACGACCGCACAGAAATGCGTCCGCGCGGGCGGCAAGCACAACGATCTGGACAATGTAGGCTACACCGCCCGTCACCATACGTTCTTCGAGATGCTGGGCAACTTCAGCTTCGGCGATTATTTCAAGTCCGAGGCGATCCCCTATGCGTGGGAATTGCTGACAAAGGATTTCGGCATTCCGAAAGACAAGCTGCTGGTCACGGTCTATCACACCGATGACGAGGCCGCTGATATATGGAAGAAGGTCGCGGGTCTGTCGGATGACCGCATCATTCGCATCCCGACCAGCGATAATTTCTGGCAGATGGGCCCTACCGGCCCCTGCGGTCCCTGCACCGAGATTTTCTTTGATCACGGCGACCATATCTGGGGTGGCCCTCCGGGTTCTGCCGACGAGGACGGCGACCGCTTTATCGAGATCTGGAACCTGGTCTTCATGCAGAACGAGCAGTTCGAAGACGGCTCGATGCGCGCTTTGGACATGCAGTCGATCGACACCGGAATGGGGCTGGAACGGATCGGAGCGCTGCTGCAGGGCAAGCACGACAACTATGACACCGACCTGATGCGCAGCCTGATCGAGGCCAGCGCGCATGCGACCAGCGCCGATCCAGATGGACCCGGCAAGGTGCATCATCGCGTGATCGCCGACCACCTGCGCTCGACCAGTTTCCTGATCGCGGATGGCGTGATGCCCAGTAACGAAGGTCGCGGATATGTGCTGCGCCGCATCATGCGCCGCGCGATGCGCCATGCTCATATGCTGGGTGCGCAGGATCCCGTCATGCACAGGCTGGTTCCCGCGCTGGTTCATCAGATGGGTGCGGCCTATCCCGAACTGAATCGTGCGCAGGCCCTGATCGAGGAAACCCTGCGATCCGAGGAATCCCGTTTCCGGCAGACACTGGATCGTGGTTTGCGCCTGCTGGATGACGAGTTGGGCAAACTGCCAGAAGGCGCGAACCTGCCCGGCGAAGCTGCCTTCAAGCTGTATGACACCTATGGTTTCCCCCTGGACCTGACGCAGGACGCGTTGCGCGAGCAGGGCAGGGCGGTGGATATTGCGGGTTTCGACACTGCCATGGCCGAACAGAAGGCGAAGGCACGCGCGGCCTGGGCCGGCAGCGGCGAGACGAAGGACGCCGCGATCTGGTATGATCTGGCCGATCAGCATGGCGCGACCGAATTCCTGGGCTATGACACCGAAGAGGCCGAGGGGCAGGTCATGGCCCTGGTTAAGGACGGTGCCGAGATTGCCGAGGCCAGGGGAGGCGACACGATCCAGATCGTGGTGAACCAGTCTCCGTTCTACGCTGAATCGGGCGGTCAGGTCGGCGATAGCGGTCTGATCAAGACCGAGACCGGCGCCGCGCGCGTGACCGACACCAAGAAGGTCGCGGGCGTGTTCGTACATGTGGCCGAGGTGACGATGGGAACGCTGGCCCGCGGTCAGGCTGCGCAGCTGTCGGTGGACCATGATCGTCGCGGCATGATCCGGGCAAACCATTCGGCCACGCACCTGCTGCACGAGGCTTTGCGGCGCACGCTTGGCGAACATGTCGCACAGCGCGGCAGCTTGAACGCGCCGGATCGGCTGCGCTTTGACTTCAGCCACAACCATGCGGTTGGCGCTGAGGAAATGGCGAAGATCGAAGGCGAGGTGAACGACTATATCCGCCAGAACAGCCCCGTCGAAACCCGCATAATGACACCCGACGATGCCCGCGCCATCGGCGCGCAGGCGCTGTTTGGCGAGAAATACGGCGATGAGGTGCGGGTCGTCTCGATGGGCCGGCAGGCCAATTCGGGCAAGGGCGGCGACGGTCAGACCTATTCGCTGGAGCTTTGCGGCGGCACCCATGTCGCGCGCACCGGCGATATCGGGGCATTTGCCCTGCTGAGCGACGGCGCCTCGAGTGCGGGGGTGCGCCGGATCGAGGCGTTGACCGGCCAGGCGGCGCTGGAATATCTGCGCGGCGCCGACCGTCAGCTGAGTGAGATTGCAGGCATCCTTAAGGCCCAGGCTGGCGATGTCGTGAACCGCGTGCGCGCGCTGTCGGATGAACGCAAGGCGCTGGCCAACGAGGTCGCACAGCTGAAGCGTCAGTTGGCGATGGGCGGTGGCGGAGCGGCCGAGGCGAAAGAAATCGGCGGCGTCAAGTTCATCGGCCGCAGGGTCGAGGGGGTCGGCGGCAAAGAGCTTGGCCCTCTGGTTGATGAGATGAAGGCGCAACTGGGCAGCGGTGCCGTGCTGGTCCTGGCTGAAGCCGACGGGAAGGCAACCGTCGCGGCGGGCGTGACCCCGGATCTGGTGGAACGTCTCAGCGCGGTGACGCTGGTTCAGGCGGCAACGGTTGCGCTTGGCGGCAAGGGTGGCGGTGGCCGCCCCGACCGCGCACAGGGCGGTGCGCCCAGCCTTGATGCCGCCGATGCCGCGTTTGCCGAGGTTGAGAAGCTGATCGGAGAGATCGCATGACCGCGCTTTGGATCGCCCATGTCCATGTGATCGATGCCGAGGCCTATGGTCGCTATGCGAAAGCGGCCGGCCCGGCAATCGCGGCCCATGGTGGCGTCTTTCTGGCCCGCGGTGGGCGCTACAGGCAAATGGAAGGCGGCGATCGTTCACGCAATGTCGTGGCCCGCTTTCCCAGCCTTGAGGCCGCAGTTGCCTGTTACGAGAGCAGGGAATACCAGGCTGCCCTTGAACATGCCAAGGGCGCGGCCGAGCGCGACCTTGTGATCGTCGAGGAAACCCCGCCTGCATCTGAATAGGTGAACGCCTCAGACTTTCGTGCTAGGGCTGGCGCAAAGACGTCAAGACACGAAGGGGCAGGATCATGTGCCGTTGGGCGGCCTATGTGGGCCAACCCATTTTCCTTGAAGATATCGTCAGCCG
The DNA here is from genome assembly GCF_025195095.1 of Paracoccus maritimus. Classification (GTDB taxonomy): domain Bacteria; phylum Pseudomonadota; class Alphaproteobacteria; order Rhodobacterales; family Rhodobacteraceae; genus Paracoccus; species Paracoccus maritimus. The sequence continues at coordinate 293,671 of NZ_JANAVZ010000005.1, forward strand.
CCCGGCGCATTCGTTGATCCGGCAAAGCCAAGGCGCGACCCGCTGCACCACGCCGGTCAATGCCGACGGCTTCGGACTGGCCTGGTACGGCGAACGCGGCGCACCGGGGCTGTATCGCGATGTGATGCCCGCTTGGTCGGACCCGAACCTGCGCAGTCTGGTCGCCCAGGTGCGCTCCGGCCTGTTCATGGCACATGTCCGCGCCTCGACCGGCACCGCGACCAGCCGCAACAATTGCCATCCTTTCGTCGTCGGAAACTGGTCCTTCATGCATAATGGCCAGTTCGGCGGCTACGATGCTTTCCGTCGCGATGCCGATTTTCTGATACCCGATGCGCTGTATGGACACCGCAAGGGCGCGACCGACAGTGAGGCGTTGTTCCTGATCGCACTGGGTGAGGGTCTGGCCGACGACCCGATCGGCGCGATGAGTCGCGCAATCGGGCGCCTGTCGGCCCTGTCGCGCCGCCGAGGCATGGCACCGCATGTTCGCGTCACCTGCGCCTTTTCGGATGGCATCCGTCTGTTCGCACTGCGCTGCGCGAGCGACGACCATGCACCGACGTTGTTCCATCGCTGGTCCGACAGTCGCAATGGGCGGGCGGTGGTGTCAGAACCTCTGGAGACGGATGAGGATGATTGGCAAGAAGTGCCGTCGGGCAGCTTCTGCATCTTCGAGGGGCAGGAAGTGAAGATCAGCGATTTCCGGATCGAGGAAACGGCGCAGGTTGCCTGACCTCAGCCCTGCGAATCTGCCTTGTGGTCGGATCCACTTTCGGCCCTGTTCGACAGCTGGGGGTCGGCGGGATCGGATGAAACCGCGCGGCCAGGTGATGCAGCTTCGGGCAGATGCGGGGTGGGGCGCGGCTGCGGCGCAGGCGACGCCGCGGCGGGATATTCCGGCTGCGGCCTGCGTTCCATATCTGCGACGCTGCCGGCCGATGCGGTCTGTGGACGGCGGAAAATCAGCAGATTGTGATAGACGGTGGCACGGCCCGTCAGTCCGCTGCGCTCTTCCGAGGGAAGAACATCGGCCCGGATATACTCCCAGCCCTCAGATGCCATCCGGTTCAGCTCGGCCGCGACCGCCAGGGCGTACCGGTCTGTCGGGGTCTTCGCGTCTTTCGCCTTTTCGCCGCGGGTCGGGGCCGGAATGGCGGTATATTCGAAGCGCATCGTGCTGTCCTGCCTGAGATCCGAGATGACAGATAAAGCAGTCGCCGCCACAAGGAAAGTGCGCGCGGGTCGCACGATCCGGCAAATCCGCGTCGGTTCTGTGGCCCGGCAGTCGGCATCTGATGGGATGCTTGACCGGACCGCCACGCTTCGGTATCAGCGCGCGGTGCCTGAAACGGGCATCGACTGATGAAACCAAGAAATGCCGTGGCCATCCTGTCTCGCTTCGAGGATGTGTCCGGCCAAGGAGAAGCGACATGAAACTGCATGAAATTCACGATAACGAAGGCGCAAACCGCAAGAAAAAGCGTGTTGCGCGCGGCCCCGGCTCGGGCAAGGGCAAGACCGCTGGCCGCGGTATCAAGGGTCAGAAATCGCGTTCCGGCGTCGCGCTGGGTGGTTACGAAGGCGGCCAGATGCCGCTGTATCGTCGCCTGCCCAAGCGTGGCTTCACCAAGCCGAACGCAAAAAGCTTCGCGGTGATCAACCTGGGTCAACTGCAGTCCTTCGTGGATGCAGGCAAGCTGGACCCGAAAGCCGAAGTGACCGAGGATTCGCTGGTCGAAGCCGGTATCGTCCGCCGCAAGCTGGACGGTGTGCGTCTGCTGGCGAAAGGCGAACTGAAGGCGGGGCTGACCATCGTCGTCACCGGCGCATCCAAGGCTGCTGTCGAAGCGGTCGAGAAGGCGGGCGGCAAGGTGACGCTGCCGGCTGCTGCGGCGGCCGCGGAATAAGCTGTTGATTGGGGCGCACGCGCCCCATAGATAGCGAAGCAGGTTTTCCAGGCGCCGCCGGTCCCCGGAAACGGGTCGGCGGCGCTGTCATGACACGGGACGGATTCACATGGCGTCAGCCGCAGAACAGATGGCCGCTAACCTCTCTTGGGGGGCATTGGGCAAGGCCACGGAACTTCGCCAGCGCATCTGGTTCACGATCGGACTGCTGATCATCTATCGCCTAGGGACCTATATCCCGGTGCCAGGGATCGATGGCGCCGCGCTTCGGAACTTCATGGAGCAGGCGCAGTCGGGCATCGGCGGCATCCTGTCGATGTTCACCGGTGGCGCGCTGGGACGGATGGGCGTCTTCGCGCTGGGGATCATGCCTTATATTTCGGCCTCGATCATCGTGCAGTTGCTGGCATCCATGGTGCCGTCGCTGGAGCAGTTGAAGAAAGAGGGCGAGCAGGGCCGCAAGAAGATCAACCAGTATACGCGCTACGGCACCGTGCTGCTGGCGCTGTTCCAGGCTTACGGCTTGGCACGCAGCCTTGAGGCTGGCGGACTGGCGCACACGCCGGGCCTGTTCTTCCAGGCCTCGGTCGTGATTACGCTGGTCGGCGGGACGATGTTCCTGATGTGGCTGGGTGAACAGATTACCGCGCGCGGGATCGGCAACGGCATTTCGTTGATCATCTTCGTCGGCATCGTCGCCGAGATTCCCGCCGCGCTTGCCAATTTCTTTGCGCAGGGACGGTCGGGCGCGATTTCCACTCCGGTGATTCTTGGCGTGATCGTCATGGTCGTCGCGGTGATCGCCTTCGTTGTCTTCATGGAGCGCGCGCTGCGCAAGCTGCGCATCCAGTACCCGCGCCGTCAGGTCGGCATGAAGATCTATGATGGCCAGTCGTCGCATCTGCCTATCAAGGTTAACCCGGCTGGCGTCATTCCGGCGATCTTCGCCAGCTCGCTGCTGCTGCTGCCGGTCACCATCTCGACCTTCTCGGGCAACCAGGCGGGCCCGATCATGTCCACGATCCTGGCATATTTCGGACCCGGGCAGCCGCTTTACCTGCTGTTCTTCGCGGCGATGATCGTGTTCTTCGCCTATTTCTATACCCAGAACGTGTCGTTCAAATCCGACGATGTGGCCGACAACCTGAAAAATCAGGGCGGTTTCATTCCCGGCATCCGTCCGGGCAAGCGTACCGAAGAATATCTGGATTACGTCGTGAACCGGGTGCTGGTCATCGGTTCGGCCTATCTGGCAGGGGTCTGCCTGCTGCCCGAAATCATCCGTCACCAGTGGTCGGTGCCGTTCTATTTTGGCGGCACATCGGTCCTGATCGTGGTTTCGGTGACGATGGATACGATCAACCAGGTGCAAAGCCATCTGCTTGCACATCAGTACGAAGGCCTGATTGAGAAATCCCAGCTGCGTGGTAAACGGAAGCCGGGAACCGCGAAGCCGCGCCGCGCACCGTCGCGTCGCTGAGACTGACTGAAGAACAGCCAGCCGAGGGGGACAGGCTTTCATGACGATCAACATTATTCTTCTGGGGCCTCCGGGTGCCGGCAAAGGAACGCAGGCCAAGAAACTGGTCGAAGATCGGGGCGTGGTGCAGTTGTCGACGGGCGACATGCTGCGCGCGGCCCGCAGTTCGGGCACGGAAATGGGCAATCGCGTTGCAGCGGTCATGGACCGCGGCGAACTGGTTACCGATGAGATCGTCATCGGTCTGATCCGCGAGAAACTGGAAGAGGGCGGCAAGGGCTTCATCTTTGACGGCTTCCCGCGCACTCTGGCTCAGGCTGACGCGTTGGGCGATCTGCTGACCGAGATGGGCATGAAACTGGATGCCGCGATTGAACTGAAGGTCGATGACGAGGCGCTGGTTGCACGCATCGTCAAGCGCGCCGAGGAATCGCGCGCTGCCGGTGAGCCTGTGCGCAAGGACGACACGCCCGAGGTCTTTTCCGACCGCCTGCGCGAGTACTACAAGAAGACCGCGCCGCTTCTTGGTTACTATTATGCCAAGGGCGATCTTCGGCAGGTGGACGGCATGGCGCCGATGGACCAGGTGGCCGCCCAGATCGCGGACGTTCTGGGGGACTGAAACCTTCGCCTTGATCCGCTTTGCGGCTTGTCAAGATGAATTCGACGCCTGCCCTTGACGGGGCAGGCGTCTGCCTTTAGATCACGGCATCTCGTAAGAGAATCATCCGCATGTCGGGTGGACGATAGACTGGCCCGAAGGCACGGCCCTCGGGCCTTGTGTTGTGAAAAAAGGTTCCGGTGCTACGGAACCGCAACTGGAAAAGGATAACGCGTGGCTCGTATTGCTGGCGTCAACATTCCGACGGGGAAACGTGTCCCCATCGCACTGACCTATATCCATGGCATCGGCTCCATGTATGCCGAACAGATCTGCGAGGCCGTCGGCATCGACCGCGCGCGCCGCATCAACGAGCTGTCGGATGCCGAAGTTCTGCAGATCCGTGAGTATATCGACGCCAATCTGACCGTCGAAGGCGATCTGCGCCGCGAGAACCAGATGAACATCAAGCGGATGATGGATCTGGGGTCGTATCGTGGTCTGCGTCATCGTCGTGGCCTGCCGGTCCGCGGTCAGCGCACCCACACCAATGCCCGCACCCGCAAGGGCCCGGCGAAGCCGATCGCCGGCAAGAAGAAGTAAGGGGGACGGACAATGGCTCGCGACAAGACTCGTATGAAGCGCAAGGAACGCAAAAACATCGCCACCGGTGTGGCGCATGTTAATTCCAGCTTCAACAATACCAAGATCCTGATTTCTGACGTTCAGGGCAACGCGATCTCGTGGTCGTCCGCCGGAACGATGGGCTTCAAGGGCAGCCGTAAGTCGACGCCCTACGCCGCACAGATGGCCGCCGAAGACGCCGGCCGCAAGGCGCAGGAACATGGCGTGAAGACGCTGGAAGTCGAAGTTCAGGGCCCCGGCTCGGGCCGCGAATCGGCCTTGCGCGCATTGGCTGCGGTCGGCTTCAACATCACGGCAATCCGCGATGTGACCCCGATTGCACATAACGGCTGCCGCCCGCCCAAGCGTCGCCGCGTCTGATCCTGGATTATCAATACCCTGCCCGTGCCAAGAGGCGCGGGCAGGACTTTTCGCATTTCACCTCGGGCGTTTCCGACCTTGGTCATGGGCCGGGAACAAGTATGGAGGCAAATCCATGATCCACAAGAATTGGGCCGAGCTCATCAAGCCGACACAGCTGGTCGTCAAGCCGGGCGCAGACGCGACCCGGACCGCGACGCTGGTCGCCGAGCCGCTGGAGCGGGGCTTTGGCCTGACGCTTGGCAACGCGCTGCGCCGGGTGCTTCTGTCGTCGCTGCAGGGCGGCGCGATCACCTCGGTCCAGATCGATAACGTCCTGCACGAATTCAGCAGCGTTGCCGGGGTCCGCGAGGACGTCACCGACATCGTGCTGAACCTAAAGGGCGTCACGCTGAAGATGGATGTCGAAGGCCCCAAGAGGCTGACGCTTGCGGCGAAGGGTCCGGGCGAGGTCAAGGCCAGCGCCATTCAGGAAACCGCCGGTATCACGGTTCTGAACCGCGATCATGTCATCTGCCATCTGGATGACGGCGCCGATCTGAACATGGAACTGACCGTCGCGACCGGCAAGGGTTATGTCGCCGCGGACAAGAACCGTCCCGAAGATGCCCCGATCGGTCTGATCCCGATCGATGCGATCTTCTCGCCGGTGAAGCGTGTCAGCTATGAAGTCACGCCGACCCGCGAAGGGCAGGTGCTGGACTATGACAAGCTGACGATGAAGATCGAGACGGACGGCTCGCTGACGCCGGAAGACGCCGTGGCCTACGCCGCGCGGATCGTTCAGGACCAGCTTTCGGTGTTCGTGAACTTCGACGAGCCGGAATCGGCCAGCCGCCAAGACAGCGATGACGGGCTGGAATTCGATCCGCGCCTGTTGAAGAAGGTTGATGAGCTGGAGCTGTCTGTCCGTTCGGCGAACTGCCTGAAGAACGACAACATCGTCTATATCGGCGACCTGATCCAGAAGACCGAAGCCGAGATGCTGCGGACCCCGAACTTCGGCCGCAAATCCTTGAACGAGATCAAGGAAGTGCTGTCGGGCATGGGCCTGCACCTGGGCATGGACGTGGTCGATTGGCCGCCGGAGAACATCGAGGATCTGGCCAAGCGTTTCGACGACCAGTTCTGAGAAATGGACGGGGGGTGACCCCCGTCCCATTCGGGCGCAAGCCCCAAGGAGAGTGGCCCGCACGCATGGGCTGCCGGACAAAGCAAAACACGCACTAGGAGATCATCATGCGTCACGCCCGCGGCTATCGCCGCCTCAACCGTACCCACGAGCACCGCAAGGCGCTGTTTGCCAACATGGCCGGCTCGCTGATCGAGCACGAGCAGATCAAGACGACGCTGCCCAAGGCCAAGGAACTGCGTCCGATCGTGGAAAAGCTGATCACGCTTGCCAAGCGCGGCGATCTGCACGCCCGCCGTCAGGCCGCGTCGCAGTTGAAGCAGGACCAGCACGTCGCCAAGCTGTTCGACGAGCTGGGCGCCCGCTACAAGGACCGCCAGGGTGGATATGTCCGCGTCCTGAAGGCCGGCTTCCGTTATGGTGACATGGCCCCCATGGCGATCATCGAACTGGTGGACCGCGATCCGTCGGCCAAGGGCGCTGCTGATCGGGCGCGCACCGAAGCTGAAGTTGCCGAGGATTGATAATGGCCTGGCGCCCGTGATGGGCGCTACTCATACGAATCAGACGCCCTGCCGCTGTTGAAGTGGCGGGGCGTTTTCGTTGGATGCGCCAGAATTCCTGGGGCGGCCGGGTCGATCTATAAGGTGCTTCAGTGCCACAGCGACGTCACGACACTCGGCAAGATCCAGCGCCCCGCAATGTTGCAGATCAAGCAATTGCTGGCGCAAATCGTCCGGTAAGGCTATCATCGGGTCTGTCCGCGCCAAGATATAATCCTGCGATCATTAACGGACTAGCAACTATATTGCTCCAACACTACTTTGTACGTTGACGGTAACGAACTCAATTTGTCTAAAAAGTCATGTCCTCACGCGCTGACATAAACGCCGGATTGCGGAAACTGGGCAAATTTGCCCCGTCAGGCTATTTTGTTGGCCTGCACATCCGCTTTGCTGCGCCATTGATGCAATTTCAAACCTACCCACAGGAATGGGCGGATTTCTATTCCCAGAACGGCTACGCGCTTCGTGACCCCACGATCGCATGGGGGTTTTCGACGACGGGCGCCTGCCGCTGGTCGAATCTGCCGATTCCCGATCCGTTCAACATCCTCAAGGATGCCGCCGATCACGGCCTGATTTTCGGGCTGACGGTCTCTCACGGACCGATCAGCTCTCGCACCATCGCAAGCTTTGCGCGCGACGACCGCGAGTTCAAGGATGACGAGATCGCAGATATCTCGACAACGGTACGACGGCTTCACGAAATCACGGAGCCGCCGGCGAGCCTGACAAAGGCTCAGAAAGAAGCCCTTCGTTGCATCGCGGAGGGCGATCGTCACGCAGCAGCGGCTGCCAAACTTGGCATTACCGAAAGCGCGTTCAAGGCTCGGCTGATCTCGGTTCGTGAAAGACTGAAGGCCAGAACGACTGCCGAGGCGCTGCAGAGGGCCAAGGAATACCGTCTGTTGTAGGCGTTCGCCCAGGGGAACCGTGAGGCGGTGAGGGGTCCCCTCACACCCCAGGAGTACGTAATAATGCAGACGACCACCCTTTCATTCTCGAACCTCCACAACCACGGAGAACTGTTCGCAAACCTGTTCCGTGCGCGCAAGCAAAGCTTCATCGTCCAGAAGAACTGGGACCTTCCCGAAGCGGACGACATGGAATTCGACCAGTATGACACGCCGCAAAGTCGCTGGATCGCGATCCATGACAAGGGCGCCGTCATGGCCGGCATCCGGTTGACGCCCACCACGGCGCGCTGTGGCATTTACAGCTACATGATTCGCGACGCACAGAAAGGCATCCTTGGCGGGTCGATCCCACAGGATCTGCTGTATGGCGATGCCCCTGTCGAGGAGCAGACTTGGGAATGTTCGCGCGTGTTCGTCAGCCATTCGATTCCGCAGATGTATCGCCGCAAGGTCCATTTCAAGATGGTCGAGGCGATGACGGGCTCTGCCCGCGAACTGGGCGCGACCAAGCTGATCGCGCTGACCGGTGCGAACTGGCCGCGCTGGTATGGGCGTTGCGGTCTGGATGCACATGCGATCGGCCGCGAGATGTGGATCGACGACGGCAGTTTCCAGTGCGTGTCGATCGATTTGTCGGGCAAGATGCACTGATCTTTCCGGGTGCTGGAAGGGGGCTGGTTCGCCCCCTTCGCCAGGCCTAGTATCGCCGCGTCATGGCAGATCTATTCGAAACAAGCCCAAACCCCGAGCCTCGTGCCGCAGCGTCGCCGAGGCCATTGGCAGATCGCATTCGTCCGATGCGCATGACGGATGTGATAGGTCAGGAAAATATCCTTGGGTCCGAAGGCCCGTTGGGGTCGATGCTGGCGGCGGGCAGCCTGTCCTCTCTGATCCTCTGGGGTCCGCCTGGCGTCGGCAAGACCACCATCGCCCGTCTGCTGGCCGACGAGACCGATCTTGCCTTCGTCCAGATCAGCGCGATCTTTACGGGCGTCCCCGAGCTGCGAAAGGTGTTCGATGCCGCGAAGCTGCGCCGTCAGCAAGGTCGCGGCACATTGCTGTTCGTCGATGAAATCCATCGTTTCAACAAGGCGCAGCAGGACAGCTTCCTGCCGCACATGGAAGACGGAACGATCCTTCTGGTCGGCGCCACGACCGAGAACCCGTCATTCGAACTGAACGCCGCGCTGATGTCGCGGGCGCAGGTGATCGTTCTGCAAAGGCTGAGCCTTGCGGATCTGGAACGCCTCGCGCAGCGCGCCGAGAAAGAGCTTGGGCGTAAGCTGCCGCTGACCGCATCCGCACGCGAAGCGCTGCTAGAGATGGCGGATGGCGATGGCCGCGCGGCGCTGAACCTGATCGAACAGGTTGCGGCGTGGAAGACGGAAGCACCCGTCGATCAACAGGCAATGGCACAGCGGTTGATGCGGCGGGCCGCGAAATACGACAAGTCCGGCGATGAACATTACAACCTCATTTCTGCCCTGCACAAATCGGTGCGGGGCAGCGATCCCGACGCCGCCTTGTACTGGTTCGGCAGAATGCTGGAGGGCGGCGAAGATCCGCGCTATCTGGCGCGCCGCATCACACGGATGGCCGTAGAGGATATCGGCCTGGCCGATCCGGCCGCCGCCCGGCACTGTCTTGATGCTTGGTCCCTGTATGAACGGCTTGGCAGTCCCGAGGGTGAACTGGCGCTGGCACAGGCGCTGATCTATCTCGCGCTGGCGCCGAAATCGAACGCGGGCTATGTCGCATATAAAGGGGCGCGGGCCGAGGCCCGTCGCACCGGCAGCCTGATGCCCCCCGCCCATATCCTGAACGCGCCGACGCGGATGATGAAAGACCAGGGCTACGGTTCGGGCTATGCCTATGATCACGACGCCGAAGACGGGTTCAGCGGCCAAAACTATTTTCCCGACGGTATGAAACGGCCCGTTCTCTATACTCCGGTCGAACGGGGCTTCGAGAGAGAGCTTAAGAAGCGGCTGGACTGGTTCGTGGGACTGCGAAAAAAGCGCGGCGGTTGACTTTCGCCACCGTTCCGGCGCAGGAGCATGCCATGATGAATCCGTTCTTTCAGGTCGCGATCGGCGGCGCGATGGGCGCCACTGCGCGCTATGCTGTCTATCGCGCGATTGCGTGGCACGGGCCCGGTTTTCCTGTCGCCACCGGCGTGGTCAACGTTGTGGGCAGCTTTGCCATGGGCGTGCTTGCGGCGTTCATGGCCTATCGCTGGAACAATCATTTCGCGCCGTTGCTGCTGACCGGCTTGTTGGGCGGGTTCACGACGTTTTCGGCCTTTTCGCTGGATGCGCTGACCCTGTGGGAGCGCGGCCAGCATGTCGGTGCCGCGGTCTATATCATCGCTTCGGTGCTGCTTTCGATTGCCGCCGTGGTGGCGGGCATGGCGCTTGGTCGCGGGCTATGGGCATGAGCGGAGTTCAATCCCTGATCGTTGGTGCGGACGAGGGCGATCAGCGGCTGGATCGCTGGCTGAAGAAGCGGTTTCCTCAGCTGACCCAGGGCGCTGTCGAAAAGATGTGCCGCACCGGCCAGTTACGTGTCGATGGCGGGCGCGTGAAGGCGAGTGTGCGGATCGAGGCCGGACAAGAGGTGCGCGTTCCGCCGGTGCCTTCTGCCGCGGCAACGCCCAGACCCGCGGCGGAACGGATACCCGACGCAGATCGCGATATGATCCAGCAGGCGGTGCTGTGGAAGGATCAGCATATCATCGCCCTGAACAAACCGGCGGGACTGCCAAGCCAAGGTGGCAGCGGCCAGGGTAACCGTCATGTCGACGGGCTGACCGGTGCCCTGATGTTCGGCTATAAGGATCGCCCGAAACTGGTGCATCGCCTGGACAAGGATACCTCGGGCCTGCTGTTGCTGGCACGCACAGACCGCATCGCCCGCGCCCTGTCCGAGGCCTTCCGGTCGCGCACGACCCGAAAGATCTACTGGGCGGCTGTCGCCGGTGTCCCGTCGCCGCGCATGGGCACGATCCGCTATGGTTTGGTGAAGGCGCCCGGCCATGGGAGGTCCGGAGAGGGCGAGAAGATGATCGCCGTTCACCCTCGCGACATCACCGGGACCGAGGGCGCGAAGCGCGCGACGACCGATTACGCAGTTCTTGATGCGCTTGGAACGCGTGTCAGCTGGTGCGCGCTGGTGCCGATCACCGGTCGCACCCATCAGCTGCGCGCCCACATGGCGGAACTGGGCCACCCGATCGTCGGGGACGGAAAATACGGCGGTTCGGGTCAGGAAAACCTGGGCGACGGATGGGGCGCGCAGCTGGGTGGAGAGATCAGCCGCAAGCTGCATCTTCACGCCCGCAGCCTGAGCTTCGATCATCCGATCAGCGGCAAGCGCATGACGCTGACGGCGCCGCTGCCCGACCATATGATGCGCACCTGGAAGACGCTCGGCTGGCACGAAAACGACGTGCCTGATGATCCCTTCGACGAGGACGCATGAAGCTGGTCGTCTTCGACGTCGATGGGACGCTGGTGGACAGTCAGCACCTGATCTGCGCCTCGATGGGTCGCGGCTTCGATCTTGTCGGACTTGAAACACCCGACCGGCCGCGAATCCTGTCCTGCGTCGGGCTGTCGCTGGATCGTGCGGTGGCAGAGCTTGCGCCGGACGTGGACGATGCCGTGCAGCGTCGCATCGTTGCTGGGTATCGCTCGGCCTTCAGCTTCGGACGGATCGTCGAGCAGCCGCCCCTGTATCCCGGCGCGCGTGACTGCCTGGACCAGCTGTCCGCTCGGGACGATCTGTTGCTGGCGGTCGCGACTGGAAAGTCACGGCGCGGCGTGAACAGCATGATCGAGGCTCATGGGTTGGCAGGGATCTTCGTCAATCTGCAGACGGCCGACGACCATCCGTCGAAGCCCGATCCCGCGATGCTGCGGGCCGCGATCTTCGAAACCGGCGGCGATGCGTCGTCTTCGGTCATGATCGGCGACACCGGATACGACATGCAGATGGCGGGCGCGGCCGGTGTCGTGGGGTTTGGGGTCGCGTGGGGTTATCACGATGCTGCGACGCTGCGCGAGGCCGGTGCGGCGCTGGTTGCGCCTGATTTTCCGACACTGACCCGCGAAATCGAAAGGTGGGCAGGATGAGCGAATGGAAGGCAAGACGATTCTGGACGGGCGCCACGGTGCGGCAGGTTGCGGATCGCGGATGGGAGGTGACGCTGGACGAACGACCGGTCCGCACCCCCGGCAAGCTGGCTTTGGCTTTGCCGACAATGCGGCTGGCGCAGGCGATCGCCGCGGAATGGGACGCGCAAAGCGAGGTGATCGATCCTACCACGATGCCGCTGACCCGAGCGGCGAATTCCGCCATCGAAAAGGTCGCGGTTCAGTTCGATGGCGTGGTGTCGATGCTGGCGGATTACGGAGCGACCGACCTGCTATCCTATCGCGCGGATCAGCCCGAGACGCTGATCCGGATGCAGGCCGAAGCCTGGGATCCGCTGATCGACTGGTCGGCGACCCACCTGCATGCCCCGCTGCGGATTACGCATGGCGTGATCCCCGTGCCGCAGGATACCGACGCGCTGGCCCGCTTGCGGTCCCAGTTGAGCGGGCTGGACCCTTTCGGTCTGATGGCGATGCATGATCTCGTGACAGTGCCGGGATCGCTGATAATCGGGCTGGCAGTGGCGCATGGCCGGATCAATGGCGAGGAAGCGCACCGGCTGTCGCGCATAGACGAGGCATTTCAGGCCAGCCACTGGGGCGAAGACGAAGAAGCGATGCAGGCCGCCGAATCTCGCCGTCAGGCCATCCTGTCGGCTGAAAGGTTCTGGCACCTGTCGCGTGCGGATTGAGGCGATCACGAAAGCAAGGGTCGGCTTGACCTGACAGGCGGTATCGGCACAATACTGCCTATCGAAGTTCGGCGGCGGCAGGCGGATTTCATCAACGAGAACGGCGTGTCAGCGGGTAGCGGCGAAAAGGGTTTGTCGGCTCGGAAGAAGGGGCAGTGATGATTGGAAGGGCAACACTCGGCGCGCTTGCGGCTACCGGGATGCTGGTGGCGCAGGCCTCTGCCGAAGTGCTGGCGGATATCAGGCAGCGCGGCGAACTGCATTGCGGCGTGAATGCCGGCCTGGCGGGCTTTGCCGCGCCTGACGCCAATGGCAACTGGACGGGATTCGATGTGGCGTTCTGCCGCGCCGTCGCCGCCGCAGTTCTCAGGGATCCGTCCAAGGTCAAGTTTGTTCCGACCGATCTGGAAACCCGCTTCAAATTGCTGATGGACGGCGAGGTGGATCTGCTGGTTCGCAATTCCACCTGGACCTTCTCGCGGGATGCCGCACTGAAGCTGGAATTCGCGGGCGTCAATTACTATGACGGCCAGGGCTTCATGGTGCGAAAGGAATTGGGCGTCACCTCGGTCAAGGAACTCGGCGAGGCGCCGATCTGCGTGCAGCGTGGTTCGACCAGCGCGCAGAATCTGGCCGATTATTTCGGCGCCAACGGCATGACGCTGAATACGGTCGAGGTCGAAAGCGATGCCGAGGGTGAACGGCGCTATACCGCTGGCGACTGCGACGCCTATACGACGGACGCCTCGGGTCTGGCCGCGACGCGCGCCGCCTTCGCCGATCCCGAGAATCATATCGTTCTGCCCGAGATCATTTCGAAGGAGCCGCTTGGCCCGGTTGTCCGACAACAGGACGGGCAATGGGGCGATGTGGTGCGGTGGACATTGTTCGCGCTGATTGCGGCGGAAGAATACGGCGTCACCTCGAAGAATATCGAGGAACTGGTCAAGTCGTCGGCAACTCCCGAGATCCAGCGGCTTCTGGGCGTCAGGGATGATCTGGGCGCGATGATCGGGCTGGATGCGGAATGGGCCAAACGCGCCATTCAGGCCAGCGGGAATTATGGCGAGATCTTCGCGGCCAACATCGGGGAGCAGACTCCGATCGGTCTCGCGCGCGGTCTGAATGCACAATGGACGCAGGGCGGGCTTATGTATGCGCCGCCTTTCCGTTGAAAGCCGGTCCCGTGAAGCCGGCGGCTGACAAGGAATAATGAGGGCGCCCCATGGCCGGGGCGCCGCTCGGATCAGTTCCGTCCATCAAGGCGCACGAAATCCATGACACTGCCTTCGCCGGGCTGCATCTCGGACCAGCTGTCGATCTGGAAATCCACGACCAATGTTGCCGCAGTCGGATAACGGCGGAAATCCGGATCCAGGGGCGGGCGCGCCGGCAGCAGCGCGGCAAATTCCGAAATGCCCGGATTATGTCCGATCATCATCACGGTCGGGTGGCTGGCGGTGCGCAGGATCGTCAGCATCTTGTCGGGACTGGCGTGATACAATCCCGGTTCGATCCGCAGCAGTGGCCTGACCTCGACCGGGGCGGCCGCCACCATAGCCCAGGTTTCCTGCGTCCGGCGCGCGGACGAGCACAGGACTTCCTCGGGCTCGTATCCACGGCTTGCCAGCCAATCCCCCAGCGCAAGTGCGGATCTGCGACCTCTGGCGTTCAAGGGCCGGTCATGATCTGCAAGCGTCGGATCGTCCCATGCCGATTTGGCGTGGCGGGTCAGGATCAGCCGTCGATGTCCAAGCGGTGTCATGGGGTAAACTGCCTCATATGCCATGCCAATTGTTCAGGCAGCCTGCCACAGGCGCTGCGGCGCGGGCAAGCGCCACCGACATCGCGCGAAGACACATGCGCTCGCGAAGTCGTACCCAAATCCGCTGCGTCTCGGCCGCTGGTGCGTGGCAGGCCGGTTTCCGGTAACAATCGTCGGTTTGAGCTATAGGCCGCCTTCGCCTTGCCGAAGGCCGCGCGGTGTCACACGCGGTTCGGTCGAACGGATCAGGCTGCCCGCACCGTGTTCGGTGAAAAGTTCCAGAAGACAGGCATTGGGAACCCGGCCATCAAGGATCACGACGGCACGCACGCCGTCCTCGATCGCCTTCAGGGCGGTTTCGGTCTTCGGAATCATGCCGCCGCCGATCCGGCCGTCGGCGATCATCTCGCGGACCTGATCGGGGTGCAGTTGCGTCACCACCTCGCCGGTCTCGTCCTTGACGCCCGCGACATCGGTCAGCAGCAACAGCCGGTCGGCCTTCAAGGCACCGGCGATCGCGCCGGCAGCGGTGTCGCCATTGACGTTGAAGGTCTCGTTGTCCTCCATGCCAGTGGCCACAGGTGCACAAACCGGGATCATGCCTGCGGTATACAGATCGCGGATGATCTGGATGTTCATTTCCACGGGCCGGCCCACGAAGCCCAACTCGGGGTCATCGGCCTCGCAGACCATCATGTCGTCATCCTTGCCGCTGATACCAACGGCGCGCCCGCCCGCGTCGTTGATCGCCTGCACGATGCGTTTGTTCACCAGACCGGACAGCACCATTTCGACCACTTCGACGGTTTCCTTGGTGGTCACGCGCTTGCCCCGCACAAAGCGGCTTTCGATTCCCAGCTTGGCCAGCAGGTCGTTGATCATGGGGCCACCGCCATGACAGACGATCGGATTCATGCCAACCTGCTTCATCAGGACGATATCGCGGGCGAATTCGGCCATTGCCTCGTCGTCGCCCATCGCATTGCCGCCGAACTTGACCACGACGACTGCGTTGGAATAGCGCTGCAGATAGGGCAGGGCCTCTGACAATGTGCGCGCGGTGGCGATCCAGTCCCGGTTCATCTTCTGTTTTTTCATCCCTAAAGGCCCCTGTGCGACAGGGCGGACCCTAGGACGGCGCGCCCTGTCAGTCCAGACCGGCGATGATCGCCCGCAGTGTCGCGATGCCTTCGCCCTTTTCCGACGATGTGGCGACCAGTTGCGGAAAGGCGGCGGGGTGCTTCTGCAACTCGGCCTCGACCTGTGCCAGAACCGACTTGATCGCGTTCGGACCCAGCTTGTCGGCCTTGGTCAGAACGACCTGAAACGGCACGGCGGATCTGTCCAGAAGGGTCATGATCTCGTGGTCGACCGGTTTCACGCCATGTCTGGCGTCGATCAGGCAAAAGGCCCGGCGCAGCGTCGGGCGGCCCGCCAGGTAGGATTTCAGCAGCGCCTGCCATTTCGCAACGACGGCGATCGGTGCCTTGGCGAAGCCATAGCCCGGAAGATCGACCAGATAGCCGTGATCGCCAAGCGTGAAATAGTTGATCTCTTGCGTTCGGCCCGGTGTGTTCGAGGCACGGGCCAAGCCCTTGCGACCGGTCAGCGCATTGATAAGGCTGGACTTGCCGACATTGCTACGGCCGGCAAAGCAGACCTCTGGCCGATCCGCGGCCGGCAAACCGTCCATCGCAACCACGCCCTTGACGAAATCAACCGGGCCCGCGAACAGCAGGCGGGCGGCCTCGGCCTGATCGGCATCGGGTTCGGGGGCACAGGGGAAGGCGACTTTCATGCGGCAATCCTATCCCCGATGGCGATGTTCCCGCCGGTGACAACTTCGGCGAAAATGCCGAACTCGGTGTGCCCATAAAGACGTTCCAGCGTTGCGACCATATCCAGATCGCGCTGACCGGTGTCGGTGTCAGAGCTGGTCGCATCGCACCGGCCGATATGATCCGTCACGCGAAGCTCGACATCGCCGATAGTCAGAATCTGTCCGATCATGTCGCGTTCCGCAAAGGGCTGCCACCCGTCGATCCACAGATTGCCACGCCAGCGATGGATCCCCAGCGTGTGACCAATTTCCTGTTCCAGCTGCGCGAGGCTGGTCATCGACAGGATCGAGATCCAAGGCCATTTGTTGTCGGTCCAGATCGCCGCGCCCCTGACCAGCCGCGATGCAGCCCCGGAATCGGCAGGCCATATTGGCCGCAGCCAGTCCAGCAGTCTTTCCTGCTCGGTCTCGGGATCGAAGGTCAGGCCGGGCAGCGCGGGATGCGTCAGCGCGATGCGTTTGTCCTGCCAGCCGCCACTGATCGCCTGCACCAGCGGTGAGGCGATGCCCCGCACGAAGCAGGACTTGGGCAGCCAGCGATCAGGCTGGCCTGCCGTTTCGCTGGCGCGCGCATTGCGTTCACCCCGTTCGGTGACGACCGCGAATTCGCGGTCGCCGGGCAGGCGGCGTGCGGCGATCAACGTGACCCTGTCCAGCCCCTCGCCGCCGATCGACTTGATCGGATGTCGGCGGATATGGGCCAGGTGGCCTGTCACTTGCCTTTGCCCTTGCTGTTGACCTTGTCATCCGGCTGGCCGTTCTTCGCCGCGTTCACCCGCGGTCGCTTCGGCATCGCGGCCTTGATATTTCCGAACAGGTCGGGGCGGTGGCCGTGCATCGACATGATCGAATACTGCTGGATGATGGTGATTGTGTTGTTGGTGATCCAGTACAGCACCAGCCCCGAGGCGAAGCCGCCCAGCATGAACATGAACACCCACGGCATCCACGCAAAGATCATTTTCTGTGCGGGGTCGGTCGGGGTTGGGTTCAGCCGTTGCTGCATCCACATGCTGATCCCCAGCGCGATCGCCAGAGCCGGCAGCGACAACGAGTGCAGCAGCGTTCCCTGGGCGGGCGGCGAGAAGGGTAGCAACCCGAACAGGTTCAGCAGGCTTGAGGGGTCGGGCGCGGCGAGGTCGCGAATCCAGCCGATCCACGGCGCGTGCCGCAGTTCGATCGTGACGAAGATCACCTTGTAGAGCGCAAAGAAGATCGGGATCTGCAGCAGCACCGGAAGGCAGCCCGCGGCCGGGTTCACCTTCTGGGTCTTGTACAGCTCCATGACCTCTTTCTGATACTTCATCCGGTCGTCGCCGGTGCGTTCCTTGATGGCCTCCATCTCGGGCTGCAGTTCCTTCATCTTCGCCATCGAGATGTAGGATTTGCGCGCCAGCGGGAAGACCAGCAGCTTCAGGATGAAGGTCAGCGCGATGATCGACCAACCCATGTTGCCGATATGCGTGTTCAGCCAGTGCAGCAGGCTGAAGATCGGTTTCGTCAGGAAATAGAACCAGCCCCAGTCGATCGAGTCGACGAAACGCTGGATGCCGGGATCTTCCTCGTAGCCGCGAATGATCTCGGTCACCTTTGCGCCGGCAAAAAGATAGCCGGTCGTGCTGGCCTGCGCGCCGGGCTGAACCGTCTGCAGCGGATAGCGGGCTTCGGTCTGATAGATATCCGCGTTCTCGGCGTACTTGACGACGGCGGTAAATGCTTGGCCCGGTGCCGGTGCCAGCGTGGTCATCCAGTACTTGTCGGTAAAGCCGATCCAGCCGTTTTCATTCACGTCGATCACCTCGGCGCGGCCTTCGCGGGCCACCGGATCAAGATCGACGATGTTCTTGTATTTCAGCTCTATCAGCTCGCCGTCATGCATGCCGACCGCGCCCTCGAACAGAACGAAGAAGTTCTGGGTGTCGGGCCGTCCGTGACGGGCTATGATGCCATAGGGCGCAGCGCTGAAGCTGCTTTCGCCGTTGTTCTGAACGCTCTGGTTCACCGTGAAGAGATAGTCTTCGTCCAGTTCGAAGATCCGGCGGAAAACCTGGCCCGCGCCGTTGTCCCAGGCCAGCGTGACGGGCTGGCCGGGTGCCAGAGTATCGCCGGATTCCACGCGCCAGATTGTTGCCGGACCGGGCACCAAAGCGGGATCCACGCCGGGGCCTGGTGTCCAGCCATAGACTGCGTAATAGGGCTTGGCGCCAGCGGCGTCGATTGAGGGATCTGCTGTCGCAGATGACGGGGCAAGCAGCCGGACATCCGGGGAATCCTCGGCCAGCGTCTCCTGATATTTCGTCAGTTGCAGGTCGTCGATCCGACCACCCGCCAAAGAGATCGAACCACGCAGCGAGGGGGTCTCGATCTCGATGCGTCCGGCGCTCGCCTCTGCCTCGGTGGCGTTGGCGCCACCCAGATCGGCGGTGGTCGTCGCGTCTGGCGCGTTCGCGGAAGGCGGCAGCGCGGCGCCGTCATTGACACCCTGTTCTGACACGGCAGGTTCGGGCTGCTGTTCTGTTGGTGGTTCCGGTGCGAAGACGGTGTACCAGATCAGGATCACCAGAAACGACAATACCGTCGCCAGGATCAGATTGCGGTTGTTGTCTTGCATCGGGTCACCACTGTCATCGCGTCAGTCGCGCCGGTTCAACAGAAGGGGGGCTGAAAGGTCAAGCGCATTTGCCCGCTTGCGACGGTGCAGGGTAAGAAATTCACCCGATTGGCAGGCTGCGCGTGTGGTTTGCAGGCGAGAAGGGATGGCCGAGGTGGTGGTGCGCAGCTTGACGCCCGCGATTTTAGCCGGCGTCGCGCCGCGGAAGCCCCGGCATGTTCCTGGAATTGACGGCGTGCTGCGACAGGAATTCGAACGTGTCTTCCAATGACATCGGGCGCGCGATCGCATAGCCCTGCACCTCATCGCATCCCATCTGCGCCAGAAACCCATGTTCGTCGCGGGTTTCCACACCCTCGGCCAAGGCCGCGATGCCCAGCCTTTCTGCCAGTGCCAGGATCGCCAGGATCATGCGCTGCTGACCGGCATCGATGTCGCATCCCATCACGAAGCTGCGGTCGATCTTGATCCGATGGATGCCGAATTGCCGGATCGCATCAAGGCTGGCATATCCGGTCCCGAAATCGTCCAGATCCAACCGGCAACCCGCGCGCGTCAACAGGGACAGGTTTTCCCGGGCTTCGGTGCTGCTGGTGACGGGGGCGACGTTTTCCAGCACTTCCAGAACCAGCCTGTCGGCACCGATGTCCTGCCGGTCCAGTTCCCACAGCAGTGCCGTCGCAAATCCGGGGTCCGACAATTCACTGTTGGATATGTTGATCGAGACGGTCGGCACATGCCAGCCCTGCTGGTCCCAGTGCTTCAGGGCCAAGATCGCCTGGCGCATTATGCACAGGGTCAGGGCTCGATGATCCTCATCGCTCATCCGCGGCATGAAGGCCGAAGGCGGCAGAAGGCCGCGGGCAGGGTGGTTCCAGCGTGCCAGTGCCTCGAACCCGGTTACGCGGCCGGAATTGCAGCATAGCTGGGGCTGGAAATGTGCCACGATCTGTCCGTCAGCCGCGGCTTCGGCGACCGTCGCGGGCAGGTCGCCGCCGTCAAGGTCGGGGTCATGCGCAAAGAGCGTGATCCGCCCCAGGCGTGATGGATCGCCGTCGTCCAGACGGCAGCGGGCGTTGCGAACCAGATCTTCCAAATCGGGTTGGCCGGCGCCTTCCGCGTGGACCAGCACGCCGGTGAGGACGGGCAGAACCGATATCCCCGAAATCGGAAGGTGTTTCTGGGCCTGCGCCTGAAGCCGCAGGGCGATGCGCTTTGCCTCATCTTCGTGACGGTTGGTCAACACCACGGCAAACATGCCGCGTTCTGGCATCTGCACAGGATCATCAGGGCGGATGGCGCGGCTGAGGCGCACAGTCAGGCCGACCAGCAGATGGTTGAATCCGGCCTTGCCAAGATGAGCCGAAAGCAGGTCGCGATTTTCCAGCCGCAGCAAAAGCAGGCTGCGCGCATGGGGTGTGGACCGTCCATTCAGGCGTTGCCGCAGCCCACGCAGGAACCGGTATCCGGAAGTGATTGCCCTTGCCAACATCGTGGCCCTTTCACGGAAGCGTCGCGACCATGACTAGCCCAGAATGCTTTTTGTTCCGTTAATGTTCCCGGCGTCCGAGTTGATAATCAGCCAGAGCCTGAGGAATCCGGGAACAACGAGGCGAAATCGAACAGTTTCGGGTCCAGCAGGTGCGACGGACGGGTATTCATCAGCGCGCGGAACATCACCTGCCGGCGCCCCGGGCTGCGGGCCTCCCATTCATCCAGCAGTTTCTTGACCTGGACACGTTGCAGCCCTTCCTGGCTGCCGCATAGATCGCAGGGAATGATGGGATAGTTCATCGCCCGTGCGAACCGATCGCAGTCGTCTTCGGCGACATAGGCCAATGGACGCAACACATTCAGATCGCCTTCCTCGTTCAACAGCTTCGGCGGCATCGCAGCCAGCCTGCCACCGTGGAACAGGTTCATGAAAAACGTTTCCAGAATGTCGTCGCGATGATGGCCCAGCACCACGGCCGAGCAGCCTTCCTCTCGGGCGATTCGATACAGGTTGCCGCGCCTTAGTCGCGAGCATAGCGCGCAATAGGTACGACCCTGTGGGATCTTGTCGGTGACGATGGAATAGGTGTCCTGATACTCGATCCGGTGGTCCACGCCACGCGTGGTCAGGAACTCCGGCAGAACCGTCGCGGGAAACCCCGGCTGGCCCTGATCCAGGTTGCAGGCAAGAAGATCGACGGGCAGCAGACCGCGCCATTTCAGCTCGTGAAGCACCGCCAGAAGGGTATAGCTGTCCTTGCCGCCCGACATGCAGACCAGCCAGCGATCGCCGGGCCGGAGCATGCCGAAATCCTCGATTGCGGCGCGGGTCTCGCGGACCAACCGCTTGCGCAGTTTGCGAAATTCGGTCGATGACGGGGCGCCTGCGAACAGGGCATGAATGTCGGTGTCGTCGCTGTCATCCAGCATCGGAATGCCTTTCGTGATCGGGGTCGGCGCCGGGCACCGGATCATAGCCCTGACCGCCCCAGGGGTGGCAGCGGAAGATGCGCCGCAGCGCAAGCCAACCGCCACGAATCGCGCCGTGGCGTTGCAGCGCCTCCAGCGCATAGGCCGAACAGGTCGGCTGGAACCGGCAGCCATGTCCGACCCAGGGCGAGGCGACCAGACGGTAGGCGCGCACCGGCAGTGCAAGCATCCGCGCCAGCGGGCTCATGCGTGAATCTTGCGCAGTGCGCGCGACAGATCGTCGCGCATCGCGGTGAAGTCGCGGCTGACGGTGACCCCGGGCCGCCCGATCAGCACATAATCCCAACCACGCATTCCCGCGTCTGGCAGGCAAAGCCTTGCTATTTCCCGCAAGCGACGCTTGGCGCGGTTGCGAAGAACAGCGTTGCCTACCTTCTTTGAACAGGTAAAGCCGACCCGCGCCGGACCGTCATCAGCGCGTCGCCGCGCCTGCAACAGAAAGCCGGGCGTCCCCTGCCGCCGTGCCTTGGCCGCAGCCAGAAACTCGGCACGCTTCCTTAGCACAGGGGGCATTCCATTCGGTCTGCCGGACATGCGAAATGCCGCCATGCCGTCATCCCGTGGCTGAGCTTCAGCGCTTGGATGGGGCATGGGCGGCATGATCACAGCCTTTCGACGGCGGAAGATACCGCCGGTCGTACTTAGGCCGACAGACGCTTGCGGCCCTTGGCGCGACGGGCGTTCAGCACGCGACGGCCGCCCTTGGTGGCCATGCGGGCACGAAAGCCGTGACGGCGCGCACGAACGAGGTTCGAGGGTTGGAAAGTGCGCTTCATGGTCAGGTCTCCGGGTCGATGCTTGCGGGTGGCGGCCGGTGCGGCAGGACAAAACGTCACAGGCCCGCACGCGAACGCGCCGGTTGTTCGAAGCCCGCTGGATAGTGCAAGCTGGGGGTGGCGTCAACCGGCATCACCTGTCTTTATGGCGTCGGAATATATCGGTCGCGCTGGTGGAACCCGGCAGCGATCACATTCGTTTGATGTGCAATTGCCGCCTTGCCCGGCAAAAGCGGGTGTTAGAAGGCCACGACCCGGACAAGATGCGACTGAACACGATCTCTGGCCGATTCGCAGCACTGACGATGATTTTCGTGGTGCTTGCAGAAGTCTTCATCCTGCTGCCCGCGCTGGCCAGCTTTCGGCTGGACTATCTCGAATCGCGACTGGAGCGCGCCCAGATCGCCAGCCTCGCGCTGCTGGCGACAACAGATGAGTCGCTGGCCGCCGACCTGGAATCCGAGCTTTTGCAGAATGCCGGCGTCTTCAACGTCGTCTTGCGGCGTAACGACGTGCGACAGCTTGTCTTGGCCTCGATCATCCCCGGTCCTGTCAGTGACACCTATGATCTGCGTGACGAGACCGTCTTGCAGACCGTGGACGATGCGCTTGCGACGCTTCGCGACAATACCGACAGGGTCATCCGCGTGATCGGCGCCCCCGTCAATCAGGCGGGCCAGCTGATCGAGATCACCATGCCGACCGCGCCGCTGCGTACGGCGATGGTCGAATATGGCGTGCGGCTTCTGGCGCTGTCCGCGGCATTCTCGATCCTGACTGCGGTGCTGCTGAACCTTGCGGCGCAACGGCTGATTCTGGTCCCTATTCGAAGGGTGATCAGCAACCTGTCCGCCTATGCCGGTGCCCCCGAGGATCCGCGCCACATCATCCGTCCCGATGCGCGCTTGGCCGAGCTGCGCGAGGCAGAGACCGCGCTTGAGGCGATGCAGAAGACCGTGACATCTTCGCTGAAGCAGAAGGAACGCATGGCGCTGTTGGGGCAAGCCGTCGCGAAGATCAGCCACGATCTGCGCAATATCCTGACCACCGCGCAGATTTTCGCCGACAGGCTGGAAGACAGCGCCGATCCCAAGGTCAAGCGGGCCGCGCCGAAGTTGCTGAAATCCATCTCTCGGGCCGTGACCCTGTGCGAGACGACTTTGGCGTTCGGCAAGGCCGAAGAGCCCGCACCAACACTGTCGCGGTTCAACCTGTCGCAGCTTGTGTCTGAACTGGTCGAGGCCGAGACGCTGGCAGGGCAGTCGGCCGGTCAGCCGCAGGTCGAATTTCTGACCGACATCCCGCCCAGCCTGATGATCCGTGCCGACAGGGATCAACTGTATCGCGTCCTGACCAATCTGGGCCGCAATGCGCGCCAGGCCATCGAGGGGACCGGCCAGCCCGGCACGGTCGAGATCGGGGCAGGCGAGACCGACACCGACTGGTGGATCCGTGTGGGTGATACCGGGCCGGGCCTGCCAGATAAGGCGCGAGAGTTCCTGTTCAAGCCCTTCACCGGCAGCGCGCGGAAGGGGGGTACTGGACTTGGCCTGACGATCGCGGCAGACCTGATCCGCGGTCATGGAGGAAAGCTTGAACTGATGCGAAGCGATGCCGAAGGGACCGAGTTCATGATACACCTGCCTCGGGACATGGCCTCGCCCTCCGTGACGCCCGACCCGGGCGCAGTTTGATCAGCAAGCGACCGAAAGACGAACTTTTTGACCGATACCCCTTGCATCCCCCAGACGGCGGCGATAGATCACCGCCCTACGACGGACCCGTAGCTCAGCTGGATAGAGCACCAGACTACGAATCTGGGGGTCGGGCGTTCGAATCGCTCCGGGTCCGCCATTCATCTCATTATCGTCTGTCAGAGATATTTGGCTTTCCGTCAGATTTCTGACCCAACCGGACGTCTGGCGTCGTCGCCGACGTCTGGCATTTTGCGTCCTGGGCATCCCTTTTCCTTCCATCATTGGCGTAACCTGCAAGAACCGGCCCTTGGGCCGCGCTCTTGCAGGTCTGCCACGTGGCGAACGCAGAAGGGGGCGAGGCAAGTCTATTCGACCGGGGTGGTGCGGCCCGCAGGCGCAGCCGAGGACACGGCCCGGTCTAATCGGCTTGCCCGAGGGGGAAGGCAGCGTCTTCCCCCTGTCGACCAAGGGCGTTTGGCTTGCCCAAATCCCCTTGGACCCGGAAAAGGCGCGGCAGGGCAATCTCCCTGCCCCCCAATGAATGATCTGGGATCGTTTTGCCGCAGGGCGAGACGTTCATGAAGCGAGCAGCGAATGCCGGCTTTGAGCCCATCAGCGACATTCAGGCATGGCGCAGCTCACCCAGCCCTGCCATTCGCCGCCCTGCTCAGCATTGACGGACAGGCGAGGTCAGCGGGGCACTCGCATCGGGTTTCAGCAAATTGCGGTAGCTTGACGTCAGCGAACATATGGCAAAGGTGACTTTGTGATCCTTATGGAGGTTGGAGGTGGGCCATATCTGGATGCCGAGCGAAGCGTTTGTTCGATCATTATCGGAAGATGCGGGCTGTCGCTCGGGCTTCGCTCTAGGGGAAATTGACATTCTTGAGTGCTTGGGAAGTGATCATCGCTTTGTCGAAGAAATCACTGCTCGTGAAATCGTTCGGCTCGCATCAAGCGATTATGCCGATGCTGTCGGTGATCTGTTGTTCGCGTTGGGCGCTGCCCGGACTCCAGGAATGCCTCCTCTTAGCCGCCGGTTTCTCTGGAATATTGGGCAAGAGCCAGGCGAAGGCCTCGACCTATCCGAATTGATGAAGGTCGAGGCGGTCGGAAGAGAGTTTGCGAGGCGCAAACTCGCTCGTGACGACAGTCAAGCTGAAGTCCTACAAGAGCTAAAGCTGCTCTTGGGTGCCAATGAAGCCGCTTGGCTCCCGGGTCTTCTCGCTGCAATCGATGAAGAGATAGGGGTTAATCCGTTCTATGTCAGGCAAGTAGTGAAATCCGACCCGATACTATTGCGAGATCTGTTCCAGTCGGAATCCTTGCCTTCCGATGATGGTCGTTTCTTCGATCAGAGGTTCATCGACTTTTTAAATCGAAATCCAGAAAAAATGTTTGAAATGAACTGGAGGCAATTTGAAGGATTGACGGCCGAGTGGTTTCAGCGCAATGGTTACACGGTTGAGTTAGGACCCGGTAGAAATGATGGCGGCGTCGACCTTCGGATATGGAAAGATGATATTAGTCAATCTGGGCCGCCGACGGTAATAGTCCAGTGTAAGCGATATAAAGAGAAGATAGACCGTGTCACGGTGAAAGCTCTTTATTCTGACCTCATTTTCGAAAAGGCCACAGGAGCGATGGTTGTGACTACAAGTGACATTAGCCGTGGGGCTAAGAAAGATATTGAGGTAAGAGAATATCCTATCACGACCGCAAATCTTGAAACAGTGACAACTTGGCTCTCCAAAATGCGAACACCAGGAAACGGGTTTCTGAATTTCGATGATCCTACTCAGAAATAGAAAACCGATACGATAAGATAGCCGGGATTACCCTGGCGGCGGCTCTACGACGGGGGCGCCTGATCACCCGCGACGAACGTTGACCGCGGCCCCTCTTGGTCGTTCATGCTGCAACCGCGAAGGCTAGTGGTTGGAAAGCGGGAACGACGGCACGGTCCGTATTGTGCGACTTCGGCCGTGTATGAGTTTCGCGGTCGCGGCGAATGGCTCGTCCGACGGGCTGCACCACAGCATCTGCACCTCCGTCAGATGGCCGGAAAGGGCCGTGTTTGCCGGGCAGACCGTCTCACCACTGCAAGTCGGCCGCCGCACCGCCGCATGCCGGCTTGGAGCCCTTCAGTGACGGATTTTGCGGCATAGGCGAATAGCTGCTTGAGCCGAAACTCGCAATAGCGCGTGAGACTTCGGGAGTTGTGTGGTTAGTTTCTACGTTTGCGCTGATCATTGTGAAAGGCTCGATATAAATCCCACGCTGCCTCACAATCACCGAGAGCGACTTGCTCCAAGATCTGCAACAGAAGCGTGGTTCCTGGTGTAACATTTTGAGGCTCTATTTCTTTGCCCGCCCACTGATCGTCCACAGCCATTTCCACATTGATGACCCACCAGCGATCAATCTTAGTTACCAAGTAAACAATCTTGGGAAATAGCGTCTCGAATTCTGGCATCTCACCAGTCGAGATTACGTTTCTCAGTTCATGTGCAAAGATGTTCCGCACAGAGGTTAGCTCTTCGATCAACTTGAGGTCATCTACGTCGATGACTTCCATTTTCTCCAGCCACCGAATAGAGCCGCGTAGAGCATCCTCCTTCCCTTTCGGATCCAAGGCCAAAACTTCGCGGCGATATGCATTGCTGAAATGCCAACCCTTCTTTTCACTCCACTCTCCGGAGAAAAACTCTAAGATAGGCTCCTTGATAGAGGCTACAAGCATTTCGTGCGCGACGAGATAGAGCCCGGCCGTCGCAAAGCGCCTCCGCATAACATCAGGATTGAGGAGGTATTTCCACTGGCTATTCATCGAGAATGAATAGCGCTGGCTGGCTACCGAAGTCTACATTTTTGTGGGGTGGCAAGTCGATACGGGGCAGCGAGAGTTCAGATCTATTCGAGATAGCAGTGTCTCAGCTCTTCTTAGGGCGTCCCTGAGCGAAACAGACGCCCGTTCACCCTCTTCGAAGGTCGGCTCATTTAGACACGTAAAATTCTGCGGCCTGCATGAATGGCCGGTTCGGGGTAGCCGCACCGCAGCGTTAGAACTCCTGACGAATGTCCGGTGTGGGCCTAGGCTGTGTGGAAACGTCAGCGCATGTCGGCATCCAAAGGCATTAAGCGCGAGGATTTAGGTCGCGTTTGCTGAATTGCAGACAGATCACAAGGAGCGGCGCCTTTCAGGCCTC
>NZ_JANAVZ010000006.1 GCF_025195095.1 Paracoccus maritimus
GCGCGGACCGCGAGCACGATCAGACTTCTCCCACGGCTTGCCGCCGCTTGCCGGACGGTCTGCACCGGGCTTGCCGCCAAAGCTGCGGCGCGGACGGTCCGATTGCTCGCCCTCGGTGCGCGGACCGCGAGGACGGTCCGAGTTTTCCCATGGCCTGTCGGAACGTGCCGGTCGGTCCTTGCTGTTCCAGCGCGGCTTGTCACCGGACCCGGTATCGCCCTGACCGTCGCGCGATCCGTGCTTGGGACCGCTGCGGAAGCTGCGCGGCGCGTCGTCATGATCGCGACGTGGGCGGTCATCGCCGAATCGCCGCGCCGGACGATCCTCTGAGTCACCGGCACCGCGAACGCTGCGCCGCGGGCCATCCGGACGCGGGCCGGGCTTGCCGAAACCCGCGCGGGCACCCTCGGCGCCGCGCGGACGCATCTCGCGCTCTTTCTCGGTGGCGTCGCCGGTCAGCAAGCCGCCCAACTGGTCGCGCAGCACCTTGCGCTTGACCTCACTGACCTGGTTCTTCTCAAGCCCGGTCAGCTTGAACGGGCCATAGCCGATCCGGATCAGCCGGTTCACCTGCAACCCGACATGTGCCATCGCACGACGGATCTCGCGGTTCTTGCCCTCGCGGATGCCCACGGTCAGCCACGCATTCGCGCCTTGCTGACTGTCAAGCTTGATCTCCATCGGTGCGAATTCCTCGCCTTCGATGGTGGCGCCGCGGCGCAATGGCGCGAAGGTCAGATCGCTGGGGGTGCCGTTGACCCGCACGCGATACCGGCGCAGCCACCCGGTCGAGGGCAGTTCCAGCCGGCGCTTCAGATCCCCGTCATTGGTCAGCAGCAAAAGCCCTTCGGAATTCAGGTCCAGCCGCCCGACGGTCATTACCCGTGGCAGGTCGCGCGGCAGCGCATCGAACACGGTCTGGCGACCCTTTTCATCGGCTTCCGAGGTAATCAGCCCGATCGGCTTGTAGTAAAGCCACAGCCGTGTGTCCTGTTTTTCATCCAGCTTCTTGCCGTCCACGGTGATCCGGTCGCCGGGCATCACGTCCAGCGCCGGGCTGTCGATCTTTTGCCCGTTCACGGTCACGCGGCCTTCGACGATCATCCGTTCGGCCTCGCGGCGGCTTGCGACACCGGCGCGGGCGATCACCTTGGCGATCCGGTCGGCATCTGCGGGCTTTTCGGTGTTTTCTGGGGTTTCGGTCATGCGACATTCTCCTTCGCATCGCTGCGGTGGCAAAGGCGGTTTACTACGCCTTCATACCGCACGGGGAAAGGATTCTTTTGACAGCTTGCGCGGCTTTCGCAGCCTTGCGACAACCGGGCATGAATTTCACCTCGCATATGCCGCTGGCGCTGGCAGAGGCGCGCGCCGCCGCCGATCGCGGCGAGGTGCCGGTGGGTGCGGTGCTGGTCGCACCTGGCGGAGAGGTCGTGGCCTCGGCCGGCAATCGGACGCGCGAATACCGCGATCCCACCGCCCATGCCGAGATCCTGGCGATTCGTGCCGCCTGCATCGCGGCCGGGTCGGAACGACTGCCGGGCCATGCGCTGTGGGTCACGCTGGAGCCCTGCCCGATGTGCGCCGCTGCAATCTCGGCGGCGCGAATCGAGGTGCTGTATTACGGGGCATCCGATCCGCGCATGGGCGGCGTGTCGCATGGCGCGCGCGTGTTCGATCATCCCCAATGCCATCATCGCCCGCAGATCTATGAGGGCATCGACGCGGAAGCTGCGCGGCGGCTGCTGCAATCTTTCTTCCAGGATCGCCGGTGACGCAGGTTCCGGTCCTCCGGGATTTCGTTGCGCGCTTGCGGGCAGGAACATCGCACCGGACGTCTTGCACCCCAAGGCTGGCCCGCATATACGGGGGGTGTGCGGGTGTAGCTCAATGGTAGAGCAGCAGCCTTCCAAGCTGAATACGTGGGTTCGATTCCCATCACCCGCTCCAAAACCTCCCTTTCTGACGCACATCCCGCGGCTTCGGCACCAGACCGATCTGCGACCAACGGTCGATGACGGTGCCTCTTGCACCCGTTCTCGCCTCGGTGCATGTCCGGGTCAGGATGACCGAACCAGACGATATCATCGACATGCCGGCCTTGCGCGCACATATCGACGCGCTGGACGCCGAGCTGATCGCCCTGTTCGCACGCCGCCGCGATCTGATCGATCGGGCGGCACAGATCAAGGCCGCCCAGAGCCTGCCCGCACGCATCGACTGGCGCGTGGACGAGGTCGTGCAGAACGCCCGACGCAACGCCGCCGCAGCCGGGCTGGATGAAGACCTGTTCGCGGATATCTGGCGACGCCTGGTCGAAGCGGCCATCGCACAGGAAGACCGCCACCTGAAGGGAGATCGCCAATGACCGCCACCCTAATCGACGGCAAGGCGTTCGCAGCCGGACTGCGCCAGCGCATCGCCGCCGAGGTTGCCGCGATGCGGGATCGCGGGATCACGCCAGGTCTTGCCGTCGTGCTGGTCGGCGAGGATCCGGCCAGTCAGGTCTATGTCCGGTCCAAGGGCAAGCAGACCGTCGAAGTCGGCATGAACTCTTATGAACACAAGCTGCCGGCCGACACCGCAGAAGCGGATCTTCTGGCGCTGATCAAGCGGCTGAACGGCGATCCCGACGTGAACGGGATACTGGTGCAGTTGCCGCTGCCGGGTCATATGGACGAAGCTGCGGTCATCAACGCGATCGACCCCGCCAAGGACGTGGACGGGTTTCACATCCTGAATGTCGGCCTGCTGGCCACCGGGCAGAAATCCATGGTCCCCTGCACCCCGCTTGGGTGCCTGATGATGCTGCGGGACCATCTGGGCAGCCTGTCCGGCAAGCGTGCGGTGGTCGTCGGCAGATCGAACATCGTGGGCAAGCCGATGGCACAGCTTCTGCTGCGCGACAGCGCCACCGTGACGATCGCACATTCCCGGACCCAGGATCTGCCCGCGCTGTGCCGCGAGGCCGATATTCTGGTCGCCGCCGTCGGGCGGCCGCATTTCGTCAAGGGCGATTGGATCAAACCGGGCGCCACGGTCATCGATGTCGGCATCAACCGAACCGAGGACGGTCTGGTCGGCGACGTGGACTTCGCCGCAGCGCGAGAGGTTGCGGGCGCGATCACGCCTGTGCCCGGGGGCGTGGGACCGATGACGATCGCCTGCCTGCTGGCCAACACGCTGACCGCGACGGCCCGTGTGAACGGGCTGCCCGATCCCGAAGGCCTGACCCCCTGACTGGGAGATCTGCGCAAGCCTTCTGAAGGCACTGGGGCTGCTTCTTTGCGAAACTGCCCGGGCGCGGCGACGTCTCACTAGCGGTTGGGATCTTAGCCCTCGAACAGCCCGGCCTGACGCATCGCCACCGGCGCTGCCAGTCCCAGATGGGTCCACGCGCGCGCCGCCAGCTGCCGCCCCCTGGGCGTCCGTGCGATCAGGCCCTGCTGCAACAGATAGGGCTCGATCACCTCTTCGATGGCATCACGGCTTTCCGACAGGGCCGCTGAAAGGGTTTCCACCCCGACCGGGCCGCCGCCATAATGTTCGGCCATCAGGGACAGATAGCGCCGGTCGGCACCGTCAAGGCCCAGATCATCCACGCCCAGCCTCGTCAGTGCCGAATCGGCGATCTGGCGGGTCAAGCGACCATCGCCCTCGACCAGCGCGAAATCGATCACCCGGCGCAGCAGCCTGCCCGCGATCCGGGGGGTGCCACGGGCACGGCGCGCGATTTCGCGCGTGCCGTCCGGGTCGGCCTCGATCCCCATCATGCGTGCGCCCCGCTGCACGATCAGGTCAAGCTCGGGGATCTCGTAGAACTGCAGCCGGGTGGGGATTCCGAAACGATCCCGCAGCGGCGTGGTCAGCAGTCCAAGCCGGGTGGTCGCGCCGACCAGTGTGAAAGGCTGCAATTCGATCCGGACGGTCCGCGCGGCCGGCCCCTCGCCGATCACCAGATCCAGTTCGAAATCCTCCATCGCGGGATAAAGCACCTCTTCGACCGCCGGGTTCATCCGGTGGATCTCGTCGATGAACAGCACATCGCGGGCGTCGAGATTGGTCAGGATCGCAGCCAGATCGCCGGCCCGCGCCAGAACCGGCCCCGAGGTCATGCGGAAATTGACGGCAAGCTCGCGCGCCATGATCTGCGCCAGCGTGGTCTTGCCCAACCCCGGCGGGCCGAAGAACAGCGTATGATCCATCGCCTTGCCGCGCATCTTCGCGCTGTCGATGAAGACCCGCAGATTGGCGCGCGCCTCGGCCTGACCGACGAAATCCGTCAACGCCTGGGGCCGCAGGGCACGGTCCTCGACCTCGCCCTCCATCGGCTCGGGCCGCAGGGTGGGATCTGGCTGCGTCATTCGCGGCCCCATGGTCCGGGTCGTGCGCCCCCCGCCATTCCCTGCAACCGGGCGATCCGCTCTTCGGTCGGCGGATGGGTTGCGAAAAGGCTGTCCATGCGCATGCCGTGCAGGGGATTGATGATGAACAGGGCAGCCGAGGCCGGATTGCGCTCGGCCGGCACGTTCATGCTGCGACCGGCCATCTGAGCGATCCGGTTCAGCGCCGAAGCCAGCGCCAGCGGCTGTCCGCAGATCTCTGCGCCTTCGCGGTCGGCCTCGTATTCGCGCGTGCGCGAGATCGCCATCTGCACCATCATCGCCGCAATCGGCGCAAGCACCATCGCGATGATACCACCCAGCATCCCGCCGCGTCCCTCGCGACCGCCCGTGAACAACAACATGTTGCCCATCATGGCGATCGCGCCTGCCATGGTCGCGGTGATCGTCATGGTCAGCGTGTCGCGATTCTTGATATGGGCCAGCTCATGGGCGATCACGCCCGCAAGTTCGTCGCGGTTCAGGCCGCGCAGCAATCCCTGCGTCACTGCGACGGCGGCGTTCTGCGGATTGCGCCCCGTCGCGAAGGCGTTGGGCTGTTCGGTCGGCAGCAGATACACCCGCGGCATCGGCAGGCCTGCGCGTTCGGCAAGCTCGGCCACAAGTCCATGCAATTCCGCACCCTGATGGGGCGTCAGCTCGGTCGCGCCCTGCTGGCGCAGCACCATCTTGTCGCTGTTCCAGAACGCGAACAGGTTTCCCGCGCCCGCAAACAGGAAGGCAAGGATCATCCCGCCGCGTCCGCCCATCATCCAGCCAAGCGCCATCACAAGCGCGGTCATTGCCGCCATCAACAGAAAGGTTCGCGCGTTCCCAGCCATCACCCTAATCCTTCGGAGCCAGCGATCTTAGTGCCGCGCGGATCAAACCGGCGGTCGCCGCCTCGGGTTCCCGCGCCTGCGCCTCGGCGACGGCAGCGGCGGCTTCCGAGGTTGCATAGCCCAGATTCGCCAATGCAGACAGTGCCTCGGCGGCGGCGCGCGCGGTTGGCGCGGCGGCAGAGGCAGGGCGCGCATCGGCCCCGGCACCCTTGGCCGGCGCCGAAGCGGCGGGCGTGCCGGGTTCGATGCCCGGCTCGTCCGCCCCCCCCGCATCGACGGTCAGATCGCCGCCAAGCGCCATGATCGCAGGGGCCTTGTCCTTCAGTTCCAGCACCACCCGCTGCGCCAGCTTCGGCCCGACACCCTGCGCCTTGCGCACCGCCGACCAGTCACCCAAGGCGATGGCCCGGCCCAGCCCCTCGGCCCCCAGCGTACCCAGAACGGCAAGCGAGACCTTTG
Source organism: Paracoccus maritimus (assembly GCF_025195095.1). Taxonomy (GTDB): domain Bacteria; phylum Pseudomonadota; class Alphaproteobacteria; order Rhodobacterales; family Rhodobacteraceae; genus Paracoccus; species Paracoccus maritimus. Next base: position 5,684 of record NZ_JANAVZ010000006.1, read on the forward strand.
CCCCCACCCCTTGAACGCTGGTCAGAAGCCGGTGCCATTCCTTCTCCAGCAGCGTGGAAAACCCGAAAAGCTGCAGCAGATCCTCGCGCACCAGAAGATCGGTATAAAGTGCCACGGCCTGCCCCGCAGGCGGCAGCCCTGCGGCCGTGCGTTCGCTGACATGAACGATATAGCCCACGCCGCGCACATCGATCAGCACGTGATCGCGCGCGCGGTGCAGGATCACCCCTGCGATGCGGCCGATCATGCGACACCTTGCCGCGGGCGGGCCTCTCGCAGGGTCCGGCCCTGCAGATGCCGCGCGTGACAGATGGCGATGGCCAGCGCGTCGGCCGCGTCGGCCCCATCAATGACGACCCCGGGCAGTTGCACGCGCACCATGTGCTGCACCTGTTCCTTCCCGGCATGTCCGACGCCCACGACGGTCTTCTTGACCGCGTTCGGCGCGTATTCTCCCACCTCAAGCCCCGCTTCCGCGGGCGCAAGCAGTGCAATGCCGCGTGCCTGCCCCAGCTTCAGCGTACCCGAGGCATCCTTGTTGACGAATGTCTGTTCCACCGCCGCGGCATCAGGCCGATGTTCCGCGATCACCGCGCAAAGACCGCGAAACAGCTGCGAAAGCCGCGCGGCCAGGTCACGCCCGTCCCCGGCGGCGGTGGAATGGATCACCCCGTTCGCGACGTGGCGCATCCGCGATCCATCGACCGCGATCACGCCCCAACCCATGTTTCTCAGACCTGGATCAATCCCCAGAACCCGCATGACTGCCCCTTCTCTTTTGTTTCAGAGCTAGCACGAAAGGCGAACATCGACTAGGGAAAACACGCTTTGGGGGGCATCTGCTTGACTCCCCCTGCCCGATTGGAAACACAAAGGGAAACAACGAACAAAAAAATTGTGAACAGGATCGAGGACCCATGTCGCCAGCCCTCATCGCCATGTTGCCCTTCATCGGCGCGCTGTTGCCGGGACTGCTGATCCGTTCGGGACGCAGCGTCGCCGCCACGGCCTGCGGAACAACCACATTCGTTGCACTTTTGGGCTTGCTGCTGCATGTGCCCGCGATCATGCGCGGCGAGGTCATCACCGCCCGGTTCGAATGGTTGCCGCTGATCCAGTTGAACGCGAATTTCCGGATCGACGGGCTGTCCCTGCTGTTCGGGATCCTGATCCTCGGGATCGGCCTTCTGATCATCACCTATGCACGGTTCTACCTGTCGCGGCATGACTCGATCGGCAAGTTCTACACCTATCTGATGCTGTTTCAGGGAGCGATGGTCGGTATCGTTCTGTCCGACAACATCCTGCTTCTGCTGGTTTTCTGGGAACTTACATCGCTGTCGTCATTCCTGCTGATCGGCTATTGGCGGCATCTGCCAGCTGGCCGTCAGGGCGCACGGATGGCGCTGACGGTGACCGGGATGGGCGGTCTGGCGATGATCGCGGGCATGCTGATCCTTGGGCAGATCGCAGGCAGCTATGACATCAGCGACATCCTGAACGCCAAAGAAGCGATCCAGGCCAGCCCGCACTATACCACGGCACTGATCCTGATCCTGATCGGCGCCTTCACGAAATCCGCGCAGTTCCCGTTCCACTTCTGGCTGCCGCACGCGATGGCGGCCCCCACGCCGGTCAGCGCCTATCTGCACAGCGCCACCATGGTGAAGGCGGGTCTGTTCCTGATGGCGCGGCTGTGGCCGGTGCTGTCGGGCACAGCGGAATGGTTCTGGATCGTGTCGATCATCGGTCTGATCACGATGACGCTTGGCGCGCTGATCGCGGTCTTCAAGGACGATCTCAAGGCGCTGCTGGCGTTCTCGACGGTCAGTCACCTTGGCCTGATCACGATGCTTCTGGGCTTTGGCACCAAGGATGCGGCGATCGCTGCCGTGTTCCACATCATCAACCACGCGACCTTCAAGGCCGCGCTGTTCATGACCGCCGGGATCATCGACCATGAGACCGGCACAAGGTCGATTGCGCGTCTGGGCGGGCTTCGAAAGCTGATGCCGGTGACATTCCTGATCGGCACCGTTGCCGCCTTGTCGATGGCCGGCATACCGCCCCTGAACGGATTCCTGTCGAAAGAGATGATGCTTTACGAGGCCAGCCATCTGGAGATGGCGCGACAGGTGTTCATGGTTGTCGCCACCATCGCGGCGCTGTTCTCGGTCTGCTATTCGCTGCGCTTCATCGTGCAGGTGTTTCTGGGCAACGAACGCGACGACTATCCCTACCACCCGCATGATCCGGGTTTCGGGATGTGGGCAGGACCGGCGCTGTTGGTGGTGCTGGTCGTCCTGATCGGGCTGTTCCCCAATACCATGGCCGGCTGGCTGGTCGATGCTTCGGCCAGTGCCGTGACCGGCGAAGTTGCGCATGCCCATATCTCGTTGTGGCACGGCGTGAACGCCGCCCTGATCATGTCGCTGATCGCGATTGCCGGCGGAGCGTTCCTGCTGGGTCTGCATCGCCCGCTGCTGGCCGCGTGGGACGCCGCGCCGCGTCCCGAGGCGAAGGCGATCTTCGACTGGTTCGTGCTGCGCTGCGTGTTTGTCGGTCGTGCCATCACCGCCGGGCTGACGAACGGCTCGATGCCCCGCGCACTGGCCTTCTTCACGCTGACCGTTCTGGGGGCTGCCGGTGTCGCATGGTTGACCGGCGAGGCAGGGCCGGTCACGCGACCGATGCTGCCGGTCGAGCCGGTGCCGTTCGTCGGTTGGCTGATGGCCATCGTCGCGACGGGCTGCATGGTCTTCTTCCATCGCATCCGCGTGCTGGCGCTGGTTCTGGTCGGCATCGTCGGGCTTATCACCTCGATCTTCTTTGCCTACTTCTCGGCCCCTGACCTTGCGCTGACGCAGATCTCGGTCGAGGTGGTCACGGTGATCCTGCTTCTGCTGGCGCTGAACTTCCTGCCCAAGCGGACGGCGACCGAAACATCTTCCGTCCATCGCGGCTGGGATGCCTTCATCGCGACGCTGGCGGGACTGGGTTTCGGCGCCCTGACCTATGCCATGCTGCGGCGCGATTTCGCGTTTCCCAGCATTTCCAGCTACATGCTCGAAAACAGCTACAAGCTGGGCGGCGGCGACAACGTCGTGAACGTGATCCTGGTGGACTTCCGCGGCTATGATACGTTCGGCGAGATCACGGTGCTTGGCATCGCCGCGCTGGCGATCTTTGCGCTGACTCAGACCCTGCTGCAGGGCCGTTCGGCCAAGCGGCTGACGAACTGGGTCCACGATCAACGCCGCGCGGGCGACCGCCATCCGCTGATGCTTGTCATCGCGACGCGGGTGATCCTGCCGATCTCGCTGGTGGTGGGTATCTATATCTTCCTGCGCGGTCACAACCAGCCCGGCGGCGGTTTCATCGCGGGTCTTGTCGTCGCGATCGCGCTGCTGATGCAGTACATGGCTTCGGGCTATGCCTGGGCGCAGGACCGTCAGGGACTGCCATATCACGCACTGATCGGGGCCGGTGTCGTGGCCGCCGGCGTCACCGGCATCGGCGCGTGGTTCAACGGCCGGCCGTTCCTGACCTCGGCCTACGGATATTTCAAGCTTCCCTTCCTTGAAGAGTTCGAGCTTGCAACCGCGATGGGCTTCGATCTTGGCGTGTTCCTGTGCGTCGTCGGCGCGGTGATGCTGGCGCTGAACTCTCTGTCGCGGATCGCGCGCAAGACCGGCGAGACCGTGAACAAGAAACCGATGGACATCGATCTGAGCGACGAGCAGCCGAAGGAGGCGAACTGATGGAATTTCTTGTCGCTTCGGCCATCGGCGCGACCACGGCAGCCGGTATCTACCTGATCCTGCGCCTGCGCACCTTCGCCGTCGTGCTGGGCATGACCATGCTGACCTATGCAATCAACGCCTTCCTGTTCACGACGGGGCGGCTGGTCGTGAACATGCCGCCGATCCTGCACGGCCATGGCGAGGTCAACGTCGCCGACTATACCGATCCGCTGCCGCAGGCACTGGTGCTGACCGCGATCGTGATCTCGTTCGGGATGACGGCGGTGGTGGTGATGATGGCTTTGGGCGCATTCATCGAAGGCGGGGATGACCACATCAACATGCCGGAAAACGACCGCATCATGCCACCGCTGAAGACCATCGACGACCCCAAACAGACCGAGGACGAGACCGCATGAACCATCTGCTGATCGCCCCGGTCCTTATTCCCGCCATCCTCGGGCCGCTGATGATCCTGTGGATGCGCCACGACCTGCTGCAACAGCGCGTCTTCGGCGTCATCGGCAGCCTGCTGACCCTGGCCGTGGCCGTCAAGCTAAGCGCGATGGCGGCGGGCGGCGATGTGTATGTGTATCGCCTTGGCAACTGGTCCGCCCCCTTCGGCATCGTCCTGATGCTGGATCGCCTGTCCGCGCTGATGCTGCTGCTGACATCGGTGCTGGCCGTCATCGTCCAGCTTTACGGCATCGGCTCGGGCTGGGACCGCAAGGGCTGGCATTTTCATTCGCTTTGGCTGTTTCAGCTGATGGGGCTGAACGGCGCCTTCCTGACCGGCGACGCCTTCAACCTGTTCGTGTTCTTCGAGGTGCTGCTGATCGCCAGCTACGGTCTGATGATCCATGGCGGCGGCCCGATGCGGCTGCGCGCGGGCGTTCAGTATATCAGCTACAATCTCGCCGGATCGGCGCTGTTTCTTGCCGCGCTGGGGACGCTGTATGCCGTGACCGGCACGCTGAACATGGCGGACATGGCCGAACGCGTGGCCCAGATGCCGACCGAAGATACCGCCCTGCTGCGAACCGGCGCAGTGCTGCTGCTGCTGGTCTTCGCGATCAAGGCCGCGATCGTGCCACTGCATTTCTGGCTGCCTTCGACCTATGCGAACGCGCCCGGCCCGGTCGCCGCGTTGTTCGCCATCATGTCGAAGGTCGGCGTTTATGCGATCATCCGTTTCTTCACGCTGGTCTTCCCGCAGGATTCGGTGATCGAGACCATCGCGACCGACCTGATCCTGCCCGCCGCACTGATCACGCTGACACTGGGACAGATCGGGGTGCTTGGCACCCGAAGCCTGGCGCGTCTGGCGGCGTTCGCGGCCATCGCCTCGATCGGGACGCTGATGATCTCGGTTGCGCGGTTCGACGCGCAGGGGCTGACCGCGGGCCTTTACTACATGATTCATTCGACACTGGCAGGCGCGGCATTGTTTCTGGTCGTCGACCTGATCGCGGCACGACGCGGCGGCGATTTCTGGCTGCGGCTTCGTCCTGCGATCCGCAACACCGGACTGGTGTCGGCGCTTTTCTTCGTCGCCGGCATTGCCGTTGTCGGACTGCCGCCGCTGTCGGGGTTTCTGGGCAAGCTGATGATCCTTGATGCGACGCGGGACGATCCGTGGATGGCCGCGATCTGGGCCACGATCCTGATCACCTCGCTGATCGCGCTTGTGGGCTTCGGTCGTGCCGGATCGATCCTGTTCTGGAAATCGCACGAAATGGACCCTGAACCCGGCAACGACACGGACGAAGGGCAGCGGCCGCAACCCGGACCGATCCCGACCAAGCTGGAAACGGACGAGCCGATTCAGGACGTGGATGATTCCGCCGCGCCATGGCTTTCGTTCACGGCGACAGGGATGCTGCTGGCAGGTACCGTGGCGCTGGCGCTGTTTGCGGGGCCGCTGACGCGATATCTTCAGGACACCGCCGATCAGCTGACCAATCCGCAGCTTTACTATGAGTCGGTTCTGCGCCAGCAGGAGGGTTCGCGATGATCCGCCGTCTGTTTCCCCATCCCTACCTGTCGGCACTGCTGGTGCTGGTGTGGATGCTGCTTGTCAATCGCTTTGCCTGGGGGTCGCTGGTCTTCGCGATCCTGCTCAGCATCGCGATCCCGGCGCTGACCGAACCCTACTGGCCCGACCGCGCGCGGCTGCGCCATCCCGGCAAGATCATCGCCTATGTGCTTCTGGTGATTCGGGATATCGTGGTGGCGAATGTGCAGGTCGCGATGATCGTGCTGTTCAAGCCGAACAGCCGGCTGCAGCCCGCATGGATCACCATTCCCCTTGATCTGCGCTCGCCCGAGGCGATCACGGTGCTGGCCGCGACCATCACGCTGACACCCGGCACGGTCAGTTCCGATTTGTCACAGGACGGTCATGCGCTGTTGGTCCATTGCCTTCACGCACCCGAGCCGGAATCCGTCATCCTTGACATCAAGAACCGCTACGAGGCCCGGCTGCAGGAGATCTTCGAATGATCGGATACGCGCTATATTTTGCCTTCGCCTGTTTCGGGATCGGCCAGTTGTTCTGTCTTTACCGGGTGGTGATCGCGCCCGGTGTCGGCGACCGGGTTCTCGCGCTGGACACGATGTCGATCAACATGATCGCGCTGATCGCATTGTTCGGCATCCTGCATGACACCGCGATGTATTTCGAGATCATGCTGCTGTTCGCGATGGTCGGCTTTGTCTCGACTGTCGCCTACGCGAAGTTCCTGCTGCGCGGCGACGTGATCGAATAGAAAGGACCGGACATGGAATATTTTGCGGAAATCCTGATCACCGCCCTTCTGGTGCTGGGCGGCATCTTCGGTCTTGTCGGCTCTTTCGGGCTTGTGAAACTGCCTGACCAGATGACCCGGCTGCACGCACCGACCAAGGCCGCCACGTTGGGCGTCGGCGGTATCCTGATGGCATCGCTTTGCTGGTTCTTCTTTTTCAGCGACCATTCAAGCTGGCACGAATTGCTGATCACCCTGTTCCTGTTCCTGACGGCACCGGTCACCGGGCTGATGATCGCCAAGACCAACATGCACCTGACATGGCGACCCGAGGAATTGCCCGATCCGGGCGAGGATCGGAACTGGGCGACATTCGGGCAATCCGCGGATCGCAGCCTGATGGATGCGGTTCCCGAGGTGGACAAGGCCGTCCGCGACCATCGCGAGTGACCGCAGCGGCTGCGATGTCGCCAATGCCACGCGGTCGCCCGCGCCCTGTTATTCCTCGATGACGTCCAGAACGCCCGGAACGGCACGCAGCGCCTGCCGCGCCGGGGTGGTCAGAGGGGCATCGTTCGCGACTTCGATCTCGATCAGTTCGTCACCTTCGCGCAGTCGCAGCAATACGGGGCCGCGGCTGCGCGCGGAAACGCTGAACTCGGCCTGAATCCGGCCCAGCACTTCGGCCAGGCGCGGGATCGTATCAGCCCCCTGCATCTCGACCGCAAGCGAGCCTGCCCCGGCATCGGCCACCGCATCTTCAAGCCGTGCAACCGAATTCGCCAGCATCTTGACCTGGTCGCCCGAGGGCTCGACCTTGACCTGCAGCACGACGTTTTCGCCCGGTTCCAGCCGGTCGCGGGATGCGGTCAAAAGGTCCGAGAAGACGGTGACTTCATACAACCCGGTCGGATCGGACAGGCTGACAAAGGCGTATTGCGTGCCCTTGGCGGATTTGCGTTCCATCCGCGCGGCGACGGTTCCAGCGATCGAGGTAACCAACGGCCCGCCGGCGGCCTCGGCGCTGATCTCGGCCAGCGTCTGGACCTTCTTGCGCTTCAGCGCCGGCAGGTAGTCGTCCAGCGGATGCCCGGACAGGTAGAAGCCGACAGCCCGGTGTTCCTCGCCCAGCTTCTCGGCAGGCAACCAGACCTGCGCAAGGGCCGCGCGCGGCGGCGGCAGATCCTCTCCACCGCCGAACAGCGACGACTGGCTGGATGCCGCCTGTTCCTGAACCGCCGCCGACCACGCCACCAGCGCATCAAGCGACTTCAGCACCCGTGCCCGATTGTCGTCCAGCGCGTCGAAGGCCCCTGCCCGCGCAAGCATTTCCAAGGGCCGTTTGCCCACGCGCTTCATGTCCACGCGCCGTGCGAAATCGTGGATATCGCGGAACACCGTCTCGCCCCGCGCTTCTTCGATCAGCCGCATCGCGTCGATTCCGACACCCTTCAAGGCACCCAGCGCATAGTGAATTCGCCCGTCCCTGACGGTGAATTTCGGGGCGGACCGGTTCACGCAAGGCGGGACGATCTCGATGCCCATCCGGTCGCATTCGCGTTTGTAGATCGCCAGCTTGTCGGTCAGGTGAATATCGCAGTTCATCACCGCGGCCATGAATTCGACTGGGTGGTTCGCCTTGAGCCACGCGGTCTGATAGCTGACCACCGCATAGGCCGCCGCGTGCGATTTGTTGAAGCCGTAATTGGCGAACTTCTCCAGCAGGTCGAAAACCTCGCCCGCCTTCTTTTCCGACACGCCGTTCTCGACGCTGCCTTTGATGAATTTCGGGCGCTCCTTCGCCATTTCGGCGGCGATCTTCTTGCCCATCGCGCGGCGCAGAAGGTCGGCGCCGCCAAGGCTGTAGCCAGCCATGACCTGCGCGATCTGCATCACCTGTTCCTGATAGACGATGATGCCCTGCGTCTCGGCCAGAATATGATCGATGCTGGGATGGATCGATTCCAGATCGCGAACGCCGTTCTTGACCTCGCAATAGGTCGGGATGTTCTCCATCGGGCCGGGACGATACAGCGCCACAAGCGCCACGATGTCCTCGATGCAGGTGGGACGCATCCGCCGCAGCGCGTCCATCATGCCAGAACTTTCGACCTGGAACACCGCGACGGTCCGGGCGCTGGCGAACAGATCGTAGCTGGCCTTGTCCTCCAAAGGGATCGCGTTAATCTGGTTCTCGGCGCCCTCGGGCGGATCGTACAGCCTGCGTCCGTCGGCCGCGACATGCAAAGGCCGCCCGCCCCCATTGATCAGATCGACGGCGTTCTGGATGACGGTCAGCGTCTTCAGGCCCAGAAAGTCGAATTTTACCAACCCAGCCTGTTCAACCCATTTCATGTTGAACTGGGTGGCCGGCATATCCGAACCCGGATCGCGATACAGCGGCACCAGTTGATCCAGCGGCCGGTCGCCGATCACCACCCCCGCTGCATGGGTCGATGCGTTGCGATACAGCCCCTCGATCTTTTCGGCGTAATCCAGCAGGCGGGCCACCACCTCTTCCTTCGCGGCCTCGCGCAGGCGGGGTTCTTCGGCACGGGCCTTGGTGACGCTGACCGGCTTCACGCCCTCGACCGGGATCATCTTGGACAGACGGTCCACCTGCCCGAAGGGCAGCTGCAACACGCGGCCCACGTCGCGCACGGCGGCCTTGGACAGCAGCGCACCGAATGTGATGATCTGGCCGACCTTTTCCTTGCCGTACTTGTCCTGAACATAGCGGATCACCTCTTCGCGGCGGTCCATGCAGAAATCGATGTCGAAATCCGGCATCGACACCCGTTCCGGGTTCAGGAAGCGTTCGAACAGCAGGCTGTAGCGCAGCGGATCAAGGTCGGTAATGGTCAGCGCATAGGCGACCAGCGACCCCGCCCCCGAACCGCGCCCCGGGCCGACCGGTATCTTGTGATCCTTGGCCCATTGGATGAAGTCCGCGACGATCAGGAAATAGCCGGGAAACCCCATCTGTTCGATGATGCCCAGTTCGAATTCCAGCCGCTTCTGATATTCCTCGACCGGTACTGCATGCGGGATCACCTTGAGCCGCGCGGCAAGCCCCTCTTTCGCTTGACGGCGCAGTTCCGTGACTTCGTCATCGGCGAATCTGGGCAGGATCGGCTTGTGCTTGCTGACGGCAAAGGCACAGCGCCGCGCGATCTCGACGGTGTTTTCCAGCGCCTCGGGCAGATCGGCGAACAGCACCGCCATTTCCTCGGGCGACTTGAAATAATGCTGCGGGGTCAGGCGGCGGCGGGGTTGTGCCTGATCCACATAGGCCTTTTCCGCAATGCAGATCAGTGCGTCATGCGCCTCGTAAAGGTCGGGTTTGGGGAAATACACGTCATTGGTGGCGACCAGCGGCAACTCGCGCCGATAGGCCAGATCGATCAGCCCGGATTCCGACGCGGCTTCCGCCGCCATCAATTGCCCGTTCTCGCCCGGATGACGCTGCAATTCGACATATAACCGGCTCGGAAACGCTGCGGCCAGCCGGTCGGCAAGCGCCGCCGCCTTTTCGGTCTGCCCCTGCACGATCAACAGTCCCAGCGGGCCGGTCGCGCCGCCTGTCAGACAGATCAGCCCCTCGGAATGCGCACATAATTCGTCCAGCGTGACATGCGGCAAGCTGCCGTCCGTTCGCAGATAGAGGCACGAGGACAACGCCATCAGGTTCAGCCAGCCCGTCTGGCTCTGCGCCAGCAGCACCACCGGGCCGGTTGCCTCGGCGGCCAGTGTCATCTGGCAGCCGATGATCGGCTGGACGCCCTTGTCCATTGCCTTCACGCTGAATTCCAGCGCCGCGAACATCGCATTGGTGTCGGTCAGCGCGACCGCGGGCATTCCCGCATCGGCGGCAAGCGAGGGCAGCTTGCCGACAGGAATCGCACCCTCCAGCAGAGAATGCTCGGAATGGGTGCGCAGGTGAATGAATCGGGGGGATGCCGTCGCCATGGCGCGACGTTATCGCAGCCTGAGGAACCTGCGCAATCGTTCAAAGCCCCTTGTCGGCACTTGCGCGCGGCGTGCAGTCCATCAGCCCATCCGTTCAGATACATAGCTGCCGGGCGAGGCCGGGAAAACCACGGTTTTCGGGCCGTTCAGGAACACCCGGCCATGAATATGGGCGTGGATCGCACGCGACAGGACCTGGCTTTCGACGTCGCGACCAAGGCTGACATAATCGCCGGGCGACTGCGCATGGGTGACGCGCACCGTGTCCTGTTCGATGATCGGCCCTTCGTCCAGATCGGCGGTGACATAATGGCTGGTCGCCCCGATCAGCTTGACGCCCTTTTCATAGGCCTGCTTGTAGGGGTTCGCGCCCTTGAATGACGGCAGGAAGGAATGGTGGATATTGATGATCCGGCCCGACATCTTCTTGCACATCTGGTCCGACAGAACCTGCATATAGCGCGCCAGCACGATCAGTTCAGCCCCGGTTTCCTCGATGATCTCCATCTGCCGCGCCTCGGCCTCGGGCTTGTTCGCGGGGGTGACGCGGATCATGTGGAAGGGAATGTCGTGATTGACGACGACTTTCTGATATTCGTGGTGGTTCGAGATGACGCCGACGATGTCGATGGGCAGCGCGCCGATCTGCCAGCGATACAGCAGGTCGTTCAGACAGTGACCGAAGCGGCTGACCATGATCAGCACCTTCTTCTTCACCGAATCGTCGCCGATCTCGACCTGCATGCCGAACTTCTCGGCGATGGGCGCGAAATCGGTTCGCAACTGCTGCAGGCTCACCCCCCCCTCGGACCGGAAGCTCATGCGCATGAAGAAGCGGCCGGTTTCGATGTCATCAAACTGTGCGCTGTCGGTGATGTTGCAGTCCTTGGCGGCAAGAAAGCCCGAAATCGCCGCGACGATGCCACGGGTCGAGGCGCAGGTAACGCGCAGGGTATAGCTGTTCATGGTCGGGCTCCGTTGCATATTCAGGGCCGCCCGTGATGGACGGCCCGGTCTGGTTCGCATTTCGGACGAATGGCGCGGAACCTCCATCGCGATTCCGACACAGCCGGGCGTTCATGCGACATTGCGCGATCGCCCGACCGAACGATCAGGCGGCCGGAAGGCGGCTTTCGATCATGCCGGCATACCAGCTTGAACCGGCCGGGATCGCGTCGTCGTTGAAATTATAGGCGGGGTGATGAACCATCGCCGTGTCGCCGTTGCCGACAAAGATGTAGGCGCCCTGACGTTCGTTCAGCATATAGCTGAAATCCTCGCCGCCCATCATCGGCTGCATGTCCATGTTCACGTCGCCGGCGATCTGGCGTGCGACCTCGGCCGCCCATTCGGTCGCCTGATCGTCGTTCATCGTCACTGGGTAGCCGCGATCATACTGCACCTCGGCGGTCGCGCCCATCGCGGCAGCGATATTCGTCGCGACGCGGATGATGCCTTCCTCCAACTGATCGCGGACACCGGGATCAAGGCTGCGGGCGGTGCCCTTCAGTTTGACGACATGCGGGATCACATTATGCGCCGTGGAATCGGTCGAGACGACGCAGACCGAGATGACCGCGTTCTGCAGCGGATCGATATTGCGCGACACGATGGATTGCAGCGCCACGATGATCTGCGCGGCGGTCAATGTGGTATCGATGCAGTCGTGCGGCTTGGCGGCGTGACCGCCCTTGCCGGTCACGGTGATGTCGAACTGGTCCGCCGCCGCCATCATCGCGCCGGGCTTGATCGCAAATGTGCCCGTCGGCACGCCGGGCATGTTGTGCATCCCGTAGACCTCGTCGATTTTCCAACGTTCGATCAGGCCATCCTTGACCATTGCATCGCCGCCGCCGCCGCCTTCTTCGGCGGGCTGGAAGATCACGACGGCGGTGCCGTCGAAATTGCGCGTCTCGGCCAGGTATTTCGCGGCCCCCAGCAGCATCGCGGTATGGCCGTCATGACCGCAGGCATGCATCTTGCCCGGCGTCTTCGAGGCGTATTCGACGCCGGTCTGTTCGTTGATTGGCAGCGCATCCATATCGGCGCGCAGGCCGATCACCCGGCCCTTGCTGTCGGTCTTGCCGCGGATGACGCCGACGACGCCGGTGCGGCCGACGCCCTCGGTCACCTCGTCGCAGCCGAATTCGCGCAGCAGATCGGCGACCTTGCCGGCGGTTCGATGGACGTCATACAGAAGTTCGGGATGTTCGTGGAAATCGCGCCGCCAGGCGGTGATTTCGGGCAGCAGTTCGGCAAAGCGGTTCTTGACGGGCATGATCGGTCTCCTTCATCCGACAGGATGAGGGCTTCGTGCAGAGTGTGCAAGTGGGCCGATGCGTTCTGCCCGGCAGCTCACCTGAACCAGGCGGCGGGGCAGACAGATTTGCCTACCCCGCGGGCCACCGCCGGTCGGTTCGATCAGATGTCGAAATTGCTGGGCAGCACGATCATGTCGCGGATGGTGACGTTGCGCGGGCGGGTCAGCATGAACATCAGGGCGTCCGATACTTCTTGCGGTTCGATCAGCGCCCCGGCGTCCTTCATGCGCTGCAACCGCTCGGGCTCCCAATCGGACAGCAGGGCCGAGATCACCGGGCCGGGCGAGACCTGACCGACGCGAATCCCGTGCCCCATCAACTGCCGGCGCATGGTCTGGACAAAGCAGGTCACCGCCCATTTCGACGCGGAATAGACCGGTTCGACATGGATCGGGGCGTGTCCGGCAATCGAGCACGTCACCAGAATATCGCCGGTGCCGCGTTCGATCATGTGGGGCGCCACGGCGTGCACGTTCTTCATCACCGCGTTGACGTTCAGGTTCAGCATTCGGTCGATGGCGGCCGGGTTCGTCTCGACCAGATCGCCGCCGACATAGCTGCCGGCATTGCACACGATGATGTCGATCTGTCCGGTCTTCTCAAGGATCTCGGGGACCATCGCGTTGCAACTGTCGGCATCCAGCAGATCCGTAACCTGCGAAACGGTGTCGCCGCCCAGGCTGGCGGTCAGTTCGGCCAGCGCATCGCTGTTGCGATCGACCATGACAACGCGCGCGCCGGCGCCAAGCAGCGCCTTGGTGGTGGACAGTCCTATGCCCGACGCGGCGCCGGTAACGACGGCTGTCCTGCCGGTGAGATCCTTGGTCATGCGATGTCTCCTTCGTTCGGCGGGCATGTCCCGCACATCCTGTGGTTGTTTTGCGGGCGGCTCAGGGATCAGACGGCCAGAAAGCCGCCGTCCAGCGGAAGCACGGCGCCGGTGATCATCGCGGCGTCGGGTGACAGCAGCAGGGCGATGCTTTTCGCGACATCCTCGGCCTCGGCAAAGCGGCCCAAAGGGTGGCGCGCCATCATCGGATCGCGCTTTCCCGGATCGCTCCATGCTTCGGCGGCAAGTTCGGTCATTGTCACGGTCGGCGCCAGGGCTGTGACCCGGATACCATGCGGGCCCAGCTCCCTGGCCATCACACGGGTCGCGCCCTCCAACCCTGCCTTCGAGGCGGCATAGCAGACGTGATCGGCAAAGCCGCGATGACCTGCGATGCTGGTGACGTTGACGATTGCGCCGCCGCCCCCCGCCGCCACGCGGGCGCGGGCAAATTCCTGCGCGCAGATCAAGGCCGTCCGCAGATTGATCCCCATGACCGTCTCATAGCCCGCATCGGTCATTTCCAGCAGGCTTTCCAGCACGTTCGTGCCGGCGCAGTTAACCAGGAAATCGCAGGTTCCGGCGTCGGCCATCGCCCGGCGCGCGGCGGCGGGGTCGGCCAGATCCGCAACGACGCTGCGGGATCCCGTTTCGGCGGCCAGGCTGTCCAGATCGGCGCCGGTGCGGCTGATCGCCACGACCTGCGCGCCACGTTCGGCCAGCAAGCGTGCGGTGGCCCGCCCGATCCCCTTGCCGGCTCCGGTGATGATGACGGATTTTCCAGTGAATTCCATTGCAAGCCTCACAAGATGGTTCGGTTGGACGCGGCCCGATTTTCGGTGGGACGCCCGGATGTCATGTCAATATGGCCTCGGCGGTTTTCTGGCGGATTTCACGCGCCGTGCGCTGCAGCGTCAGGAACGCCTCAAACCGCGCATCCTGAAGCCGCCTGACCCGTCCCTGGACGGGGACATAGCGATCCTGCACACGCGTCATGACCGGCATCGCGCTGTGAATATCGTCGAAGCTTCCCGCCGCGACCGCGCCCAGGATGGCCGATCCCAGAAGGACAGGTTCCGCGCATTCCGTCGCCTCGACGGGCAGGCCGGTGGCGTCCGCAAGGATCTGGCGGATCAGCGGGTGCTGTCCCGCGCCGCCGCTGATCGCGATGCTGTCCACCGGCGCACCGTTCATGGCCTGTGTCTCGATGATCTGGCGAAGGCCGTAACCAAGGCCGCAGATCCCCGCGACATACAGCGCGATCAGCCCGTCCAAGCCGGTTTCGACATCCTGTCCGGCAATCACCGCCCGCGCCTGCGGATCGGCGAAGGGCGCACGGTTTCCAAGGAATTCCGGGACCACATGAACCTGCCCGGCCAGCATCACCGCGTCCGAGGCGGCCCCTGCCCGGTCAAGCGCGGTGTCGGCCAGCCATGCCGGCAGCGACATAGCCGCAGCCTCGGCGCGGGCCTTCGCCTCGGCATGGGCTGGATGCAAAGTCACAAGATGATCGATGGCAGCGCCGGCGACCGACTGGCCGCCTTCGTTCAGCCATGCGCCGGGCACCATGGCCGAGAAATAGGGCCCCCAGACGCCCGGCACGAAGGCAGGCTTGGTCGTGGTCGTCATGGTGCAGGACGAGGTGCCGAAGACATATCCCAGACAGCGTGTCGGATCGCCGCCGCCGCCCTGCGCGCCGACCGTTCCGATCCCGCCCGCATGCGCGTCGATCAGGCCCGCACCGACCGCGATGCCGGGGTCAAGCGCCATCTGCCGCGCCGCCTCCGGGGTCAGCCCCTTCCCCAGCGCGGTGCCGGGTTCGACGACCTCGGTGCCGATCCGGGCAAAACCGTCCAGTGCAAGATCGCCCAGCCCAATACCGTGGAAATATTCAGGGTCCCAGCGCCCTTCATGCGCCAGATAGGTCCATTTGCAGGTCACCGTGCAGGTCGAACGCGCAAGGCTGCCGGTCGCCTTCCATGTCAGGAAGTCGGTCAGGTCGAAGAAATGCCCCGCAGCATGATAGATGTCGGGCCGGTTTTCCTTCAGCCACAAGAGCTTGGGCGTCTCCATCTCGGGCGAGATGCGGCCGCCCACATACCGCAGCACGTCATGGCCCTGCGCGTTGATCCGTTCGGCCTGCTCGACAGCGCGGTGATCCATCCACACGATGATGTCGCGTTCGGGACGGTCCGGATCACCCACCGGCAGTGCCGTGCCATCGACGCCCCGCACGACCAGCGAACAGGTCGCGTCGAACCCGATGCCGCGCACGCTGTCCGGCCGGATGCCCGCCTGTGACACCGCCTGCCTGGTCGCGGCACAGACAGCGTCCCAAACCTGATCGCCGGATTGTTCTGCGATGACGCCCGCGCGGTGCATGTCGATGTCGCGCCTGGCGGTGGCAAGCAAATTGCCGGTCCGGTCGAAAACCCCGGCGCGGGCCGAGCCGGTGCCGACATCGATGCCAATGAAATGATCGCTCATCCGCTGAACTCCGGTTGCAAGAAATTCGGGGGCGGCAGGGAGGGGGCCGCCCCCACGGCGACTAGCGCCATTCGCGGCCGATATAGATGGCCAGAAGGATGATGAATCCCTTGATCACGTCCTGCAGATACGGGTTGATGCCCATCAGGTTCAGCCCGTTGTTGATGATCCCCAACAGCACCGCGCCGATCAGCGTGCCGATGATCAGGCCGCGTCCGCCCGAAATGGCGGCGCCGCCCAGAACCACCATCGCGATGGCATCCAGTTCGAACGCGACACCTGCACCGGGCTGGCCGCTCATCAGGCGGCCTGTCAGGACGATGGCCGCCATGGCCGAGGTGAAGCCCGAGATCATGAAGACATACAGCTTGACCCGCTTGGTGTTCACGCCCGACAGGTTCGCTGCCGTCTCGTTCCCGCCGATCGCATAGACGTGGCGCCCGAACGAGGTGCGCTGCAACAGCACCCAGGCCGCGGCGTAAAGCAACACCATGATGATGATCGGCACCGGCACCCCCGCGATGCGGCCAACGCCGAACCACGAGACCCATCCCGGCACCCCGCTGATCGGGTAACCGCCGGAATAGACAAGGCCGAATCCGCGCGCGATCAGCATGGTTGCCAGCGTCACGATGATCGCGGGCATCTGTCCCCACGCGACCAGCACGCCGTTGAAGACCCCGAACAGCACGCCGACCACGATCATGGCCAGCAACCCGGCAACGCCCGGCATGCCCATGTTCACCATGACCCCGGCCCCAAGCGTACCGCACAGCGCCATGACCGCGCCGACCGACAGGTCGATCCCGCCGGTCAGGATCACGAAGGTCATGCCGATCGCCAGGATGCCGATGATCGACTGCTGCCGCAGGACATTGACGATGTTGTCCACGCTGAAGAAATTGTCGCTGGCGAATGCCATGACGGTCGAGACGGCGATCAGGCCGACCAGCGGCAGGATCAGGGGCGAGTGCTTGAGCCCGCCAAGGATGGATTGCCACGCCGATGGCGGCGCTTCGGGTGAGGATTCATGCGACATATCTGACTTTCCCCGTGGTAGCGTGGGTCATGATTTCTTCGGAATTGATGGCATCGCCCTGGACGGTCGCGACGATCGCGCCGCTGCGGAACACGCAGACACGATCCGACATGCCGATCACCTCGGGCAGTTCGGACGAGATCATGATGATCGAGTATCCGTCCTCGGTCAGGTTGCGCATCAGCTGATAGATCTCTGCCTTGGCGCCGACGTCGATGCCGCGTGTCGGCTCGTCGAAAATCAGGATCGGCGTGTTGTGGTTCAGCCAACGGGCGATGACGACCTTCTGCTGGTTGCCGCCCGACAGCGTGTCCACGGCGACATTCGGACCCGGAGCCTTGACCTGCACGTCTTTCATCACGCTTCTGGTCGCTTCCAACTCTTTCTTCAGGTCGAGGAAGTACTTCATCGCCCGATACTTGCCGTAATTGTTCACCGACACGTTCTGCATGATCGAGAACGAGGTGATCAGCCCCTGATCCTTGCGGCTTTCGGGCAAAAGACCGATGCCGCGTTCCAGCGCCTCTTTCGGGTTGGCGGGGCGTTTCGGGTCGCCGTTGATCTCGACCTCGACTGCGGCGGCCGGATAGGCGCCCATGATCGACAGCGCGGTCTCGGTCCGTCCGGAACCGACCAGACCGGCGAATCCCAGAATTTCGCCCTGATGCAGTTGGAACGAACTGACGGGACCGTTCTTCCGCAGCTGGATATTTTTCGCGTCAATGACCACGCGCCGGTCGGGCAAAGCCGTGGGCTTGGGCGGGAAATTGTTCTCGATCCTGCGTCCGACCATCATTTCGACCAGCCGGTCGGTGTCGATCGCGCTGACCTCGCACGTGCCGACATATTCGCCATCGCGCAGCACCGTGATCCGGTCACAGATCTCGAAGATCTCGTCCAGATGGTGCGAAATAAACACCATCGCGACGCCCTGCTGCCGCAGATCGGCCATCACCTTGAACAGATGTTCGACCTCGCCGGGCGTCAGCGTCGCGGTCGGTTCATCCAGAACCAGAATGCGCGCATCCAGCGACAGAGCCTTGGCGATCTCGACGAATTGCTGTTCGGCCACGCTGAGATCGGCCACCGGCACGTCAAGCGGCACATCGACGCCCAGCTTGCCCAGAACTTCCCTTGCGCGGGTCCGCATGGCCCTGCGGTTCAGCAGGCCGAAGCTGGTGGTCTTCTCGCGTCCCAGGAAGATGTTCTCGACCGCGGTCAGATAGGGGATGAGGCTGAATTCCTGAAAGACGATCCCGACCCCCGCGGCGATGGCGTCATCGTAATGGGCGAAATCCTGTTCCCTGCCGTCGATGCGGATGGTGCCCTCATCGGCCTTCAGGATGCCGCACAGGATCTTCATCATCGTCGATTTTCCGGCACCGTTCTCGCCCAGAAGGGCGTGCACCTCTCCGGCGCGGACTTCCAGATCGACGCCGTGCAGCACCTTGACCGGCCCGAAGGCCTTTCTGATGCCCCTCATCTCTAGCATGTCACGTCCTCCCATTTCAGCCCGCGCCCGGAATGCCCGGGCGCGGTCGGTCGCAGATTACCAGGAGAAGCCTTCGGCGTTCTCGGCATCGACAACCTTCACGTCGATCGGCACCTCTGCCGGCACGACCTGGGCGCCCCAGTGCTTGGCCAGCGCCATGGCCAGACCGATGCGAACCTGATCGCGCGGGAACTGGGCAGTGGTCTCGATGAACGCCGTGCCCTTGGCGATCGCCTCGACCGCCTCGGGCGCACCATCGACCGAGGTCAGCTTGATGTCCTTGCCCGATCCCTGGATCGCGGCCAGCGCGCCCATCGCGCCGCCGTCATTGACCGAGAAGATGCCAGCAAGGTCCGGATGCGACTGGATCATGTTCTCGACCACGCCAAGCGCAACCGAACGGTCCTGACGGCCGTTCTGGGTATCGACCAGCGTGATGCCTTCGGCTTCTTCCAGCGCGGCCTTGCAGCCTTCGACACGTTCAAGGATCGGCACGACCGGGATGCCGTCGAGTATCGCGACTTCGCCTTCGCCCCCCAGCGCCTCGGCCAGATACTTGCAGGACTGGTACCCCGCGTCTCGGTTCTTGGAGCCCACGAAGCTGTCGACCGGACCGTTGGCGTTGGCGTCCACCGCAACGACGATCGCCCCCGCATCCTTGGCCATCCTGACGGCGGTTTCGATGCCCGCGCTGTCGGTCGGGTTGACCAGCAGGATGTCGATGCCCTGCTGCAGCATGTCCTCGACGTCGGAAATCTGCTTGGCGACGTCGTGCCCCGCATCGGTCACGACCACCTCGGCGCCCAGTTGGGCGGCGGCTTCGTTCAGCGCCTCTTGCATGCTGACGAAATAGGGGTTGTTCATTTCCTGGAACGTCATGCCGATTTTCAGCGGTCCGTCGTCCTGCGCGGCGGCCAATCCGGCCGACGTGGCAAGCGCGATGGTCGCGATGGATGCGGTTTTCAAGAATGTCTTCATGGGTTCCTCCCGTTGATGAAGATGGCACGTCTTTTCCGCACGCTGCCGACATGCTGCCTGCAACGATGGAAAACTGGGAAAGGGTGAATGGTCGTCCTAGCTGGCCATGCGCACCGTGTTGTTGGCCGCGAATGTTGCCCTGAATTCGGACGGCGACATGTTCTTCAGCTTCAGGAAATGCCGGTTGAAGTTCGACAGGTTCGAGAAGCCGACCTCGAAGCAGATGTCCGCCACCTTGGTGTCGGGGTCGGACAGCAGCATGTGACAGGCCAGATCGATCCGAAGCTGGTTGCGATAGCGGACCAGCGTCGTGCCGGTATGGCGCTTGAATGACCGCGAGAAGGCGCTTTGGCTCTGGCCGGTCAATTCGGCAAGCTCGGCCTCGCTCAGCGGTTCGTTCAGGTTATCGCGCAGATGGGCGATGGCGCGGTTCATGTCCGATTCCTCGGCCTTTTCCAGATCCAGGACGAAGCTGAGACTGGCCAGCGTCTGCGCCTGCGGTGCGTTCACCATCAGATCGAGGATCTCGAAGAAAAGCCCAAGGCGTCGCGTGCCGCGCGCGTCGATCAGGCGGCGGATCAGGGGACGTACCGCTTGCGCGGTATCGTCGCCGAAAAGGACCCCACGCCGGCTGCGGTCCAGCAGATGTCTCGCGGCGTCCAGCTCGGGAAAGGTCGCAAGCGCCCCATCGATGAAACTCTCGGGGAACTGGATGACCTGGGTGCGTTGTGGAACGATCTCGCCGGGGCGGATATCGCTGATCCAGTTCTGCGGCAGGTTCGGTCCCGTCATGATCAGTTGGCCGGGCGCGAATTCGCCGACATGGTCACCGATGTAGAACTTGCCCGACGTGGCGACGACCTGATGGATTTCGTATTCGGGATGATAGTGCCAGCGCACCGTCCGGAAGGGATAGCCATGCTTCCACGCGGCGAAGGATTCGCCTTTCCTGATGTGAACCAGCTCCAGATCGGGCTGCATGATCTCCTCCTTCCCGCGCCGGATCCTGTTCTTGTAAGAACGGTCCTCCTCGTGGCGCCGATTCCCGTTCTAGCACTTGCAACGGCTGTGCCTCCACGACACCAGCCGGAAATTTCTGATACTTTTTTGACACGAACCGCCTGTATTTCATCAACGCCCTTCAGCAATTTGCAGATCACGCACTTGCCGCAGCGCAGAATAAAGTTGCAAGGGCGGACCCGAATGGGCGCATTTCGGGCAGGATTTCGGAACTTAGCCGACGAAGAGGCGCGTAGATTGTCAGGATAAGCCGCATGTTCGCCTATACTTTTTCTTCATATCAAGTCACGACCGGATGGCAGCGCAAAACCAAGGGCCCCGGCGTCGGCACGCCGGGGCCAGTCACATAGTTCCATGATACGAGGGTTTGCGGCCTGTCAGGCCTCGGGCATTCTGATCTGGATCTTCACGTCCGTTTCGCGGGCCTCGACGGCCCTATCGAAAGCCGCGACGCTGTCCGAGAAAGGCAGCGTGGCCGATATCAGCGGCTTCAGATCGACCTTCCCAGCCCCGATCAGCGCGATGGCCCGATCATAGATATTGGCATAGCGGAACACAGTCTCGACCCGCAATTCCTTGGCCTGCAGGCCCACGATATCGACCGGGACCGGATCGACCGGCATGCCGACCAGCACGATTGCGCCACCGGGGCGCGCAAGTGCCGGCAGACCAAGGACCGCGGGGGCCGCGCCGGAACATTCGAACACCACATCGGCCCCCCAGCCGTCGGTGGCCTCGGCAATCGCCTCGGCAGCCGGCTGCTGACGAATATTGATGGTCTCGATGCCGTCATATGCTCCGATGATGTCCAGCTTGGGTTGTGCCAGATCGGCCACATAGACCTTGGCGCAGCCCCCCGCCAGCGCCGCCAGCGCCGTCATCATGCCGATCGGACCGGCACCTGTCACAAGCCCGACGTCACCCGGCTGGATGCGGGCCCGCAGCGCGCTTTGCATGCCGATGGCGAAGGGCTCGACCATCGCCCCTTCGGCGAAGGACATGGTGTCCGGCAGCTTGAAGGTGAAGGCCGCCGGATGGATCACATGCGGCGTCAGGCAGCCATGCACCGGCGGCGTCGCCCAGAAGGTCACCGCCGGGTCGACGTTGTAGATCCCGAGGCGCGAGGCCCGCGAGGTCGGATCAGGGATGCCTGGCTCCATGCAGACCCGGTCGCCCACCTTCAGATGCTGCACATCCGCCCCGGTCTGGACAACGGTGCCCGACGCCTCGTGACCCAGGATCATGGGTTCCTTCACGACGAAGGGGCCGATCTTGCCATGCGTGTAGAAATGCACGTCCGAGCCACAGACCCCGACGGTGTGCACGGCAATGCGCACGTCCTGCGGACCCAGTTGATCCGGCAAAGCGATGTCGCGCAGCGCCAACTCCCCCTTGCGTTCAAGAACAAGTGCCTCGGCCATTTCAGTTCCTCCCATTCGCGGCGCGTGGTCCGACGGGGTCGGGCCGCCAAAACTGCACGCAGCATCGTTGACGCCGGAAAGCCTGTCGCGTCGCGCACGAGCTGTAAATCCCCCTCACCCGCGTTCGAGGCGGAATTTCGCGGGAACGGAAAAAATCTATCAGCCCCGGCCACGATCCGCCTGTCGGTCTAGACCGAGAAGACCAACTGGCTTTCGAAGGATGCATCCTCGGCGCCGACACGCCAGTATTTCGGCGTCTGTTCGGGCGGCATGCGCGACGCGATCCGGTCCATAAGCGCCTTGTATCCATAGATCTGCGGCGAAGCCCCCAGGACCTCCAGCATGGTATCTGTAAAACGGCCGTGCCCGAGGCTTTCGGTCGCCAGTTGATTGGACTGGCAGGCAGAAAGCTGCACCACGCAAGCCGCCACCGGATAGTCCAGTTCGCGATTGACGATTGCCGGATCGGGTGCCGCGCCGACGCCCGGCAGACCGCGATAAAAGGCCTCGTTCTTACGAAAAACCCTTGATGCAGCCCCCAGCGTCATCCGCCGCGCGGTGACTGTCGGTCCTGCGTCCAGCGTCGCGGGCGCCCGGACGACGCTGCCCGAATGGCAGCTGTCGAAGACGGCCAGAACGCGCACGCCTTCGCGGAACTGCGACCACAGCGCGAACAACTCGTCATCGACGAACTGCCCGTCGAACAGGCACAGCGTCTCGTCCAGCCGGTCCATGTCTGGACCGCCCATTTCATCACCGTTGAAATCCGGCAGTTGCCCGCCGTGCCCCGCATAGGTGAACATGAAGGTCTCGCCGGGTTGCAGGTCCGTCGCGGCCTTGGCCATCGCCTCTTTCAGGGCATCCCGTGTCGCGGCCGCATCCGTCAGCAAGATCGGCGCAAAGCCCCGGCTTCCCGCCAGTTCGGCCATGGCTTCGGCGTCCGCGATGCAGAATTCCAGCGGCGAAAGCTCGGCCCCGTAATGCGCCGGATCGGCGTTGTTCAGCCCCAGATGCAACGACATCGCGCGCGGGCGATCGGACCGTGAAGCACCGCGGCTTCGTGGGCGCGACAACCTGTCGATCTGCGCCGCGAAGATATCGCCGACACGACGATAGCCGGCATTCTTCGGATGCAGTTCGTCGGACCAGCCCTGCCGTCCCACAACCCCACGCAGATCCAGAAAATGCACATGCGCATGGCTACGCGCCAATCGTGCAAGAGAGATGTTGAATCGATCCATCATTACCTTGGCGATGGACACCTGCAATTGCGGATCGACGATCCCGCGCGTGGCCATGGGCTGTCCCAGCCAGCGGCCCTTGTCGGGAATCGGATAGTCATAGCCGTGGCAGACCACCTGAACCTGCGGGAAACGCTGCGCGACATCGCGAAAGATCATGTCATAAAGCGCCATGGTCCTGCCGATCAACTGGTCGAAACTGCTCAGCAGATATTCGGCCGGTTGCAGCCCTGCATCGAAAGCCCGCAGATGCGTCGCCAGATTCCCGTTCGCAACCAGATCGTTGCCACCTGCGGACAGCAGCAGGATCGAGGCCTGAGAGGATTGCAGCGCCTTTCGATACTCGGCCCTGCGAACCATGTTCTCCAGCGTGTCCCCGCCCGCACTCAGCGACAGGACGGCATATTTCTCCATCAGCACGTCGATCACGTCCCACAGCTTGAAAGGATACTGGAACCAGCTGTCGCCCTCTTCGACGATTACCGGGCCTGTGTAGGTCCCCTTGGACAGAAGGCGATAGAACCGGCTTTGCCTGCCATTCCGTTCCAGCCAGTTCGCACCGTTCAGGATCAGCGCGCTGCGCGAACGGCCCTCGGCGGTGTCGGGGACATGGACCGTATCGGTATTGATCTCGACCACGGGATCGAAGGCCGCGCCCTGATCCTCGGCGACGCGGAAATAGGGTTCCAGATCGCCGGGCGCGGTGGCCGGATCGGCGACCATCTCGGCCAGTTGCTCCAGCGTCAGCCTGCCGTCCGGGCCGCCGGCAGCAGCCTCACGAGGCTTGTCGTTCGAGGGTTTCTTCGCGCGCGCCATGGCGTTGTCCTTTCACTGCTGCGCGCCGGCCTCACCGATCCTTGCAAGATGGCGCAGGATCATCGTGTGACAGGCAAGGTTGATACTGACTTCGTGATATTCATAGCGCCGCCGTCCGGGCACACGCGGGCGGATCGGCCCGATGCGCAATCCCTGCAGCGCGCCGCCGGGACCACATAACTGCGCAATGCCAGATCGCTGGCGCGACATGCCGACAAGCCGGGCATCGCGCGACCGCCCCTGAAAACTGTACAGGACAAGATCCAGCATCGAACCCGCATAGTGGTCTATGGACAGCCGTTCCTCGAAGGGCCGTGTTGGAACCCACAGCGTCGCGCGTCCCGGTTTGCGGACCGACAGCCCACGGATCAGAGGTCCGAACGCCGACTGGAAACGCGGGGCTTCCATCACGGGCGCAATCAAATCGATCGAGGCGACGGCTGCATGGAACCGTTCGGCCAGTTTCTTACGGCGGCGGTTTTCGGCGGCGTTGCCGGTGTCCGAATTCAACGACTCGAGATATTCTGCGATCAGCAGGGCGCCGGCACCTTCGATCACCAGATGCAGCGGCGTGCGGGCTGCGGCGAAACGGTCGAATATTTCGGCCGCCGCGCCATCTGTTCCCTTTGTGACATGGCGACCGGCGGTTCTTGCGGCACGCTCGATTTCGCGCCAGAACGCGCGGCCGATCCCGGCGGTGACCTTTTCGATCTCGGCGTTCAGGCGGTCGCTGTGCGGTCCGACCCGCTGCACCGCAGTCGAGAACAGATGGGTCAGCACCGGTGTCGCGCTTTCGATCAGATCGTTGCACCACAGGACGGCATAGGGATACATGCCGCAGATATCCTCGACGCATTGGCGCCGACGCGCCTCGAAGTCGAAAGCGTCCTTCATTCCCATCAGCGAGCCGCTGACCGACAGCAGCACCGGCTTGCGATCGCGTTTACTACGCTTGCGCAATCGGTCGGTCGTCTGGGCGACATAGTCGCGAGAGGTCGCGTAGCTGCCGCGTTCGACATGCACACCGTCGTCAAGATGGGCGAAATGGCCCAGCAACTGATGGCAGGCGGTGGACCCCGCGCGGATATCGGCGCCACCGAAACTGATGCCCTGGTCGCCCACGGAATACTGGAACGCCTCGGGCGCCGGGACGCCCAGTCGCAGCACCCAGGCATCCATCACGTTGCGCGCCCAGTCCTCGTATTTCCAAAGCGCGATCCCCGGGCGGTCGCGAAACCCGCCCCAATCGGCGCCCCATGAATTCAGCACCAGGAATCCCTCGGAGGTGTAACCGAGGATCACGAAGGCATGCGCGCCAAGGCCGCGGGATGACACCGGAATACGGCCGCGCCGGTCGGCGGATGCGGCGGCGAACCCAGACACTGCGCCGTCGCGCCAACCATCGTGGATCTCGGCCGAGACAAGAATGCCGTCCGCCTCGACGAGGGCGTTGTGATAATCGTTGAGGATCGGCCGAACGCGGTAATACGCCCCCAGTGTCACCCCCCGCGCGGCCTTGTACCTTTCGATTTCGGACGGCAGATCACCGGCGGCGGCCTGCGCGACCGGGTCCGGCCACATCCTGTCCGGGCAGCAGCCGAAATGATAGAATCCCTTGACCGCCGAACGCAGCGACTGAACGCCGGTGTCGGCGCTGGTCTCGCGCCCCTCGATCCGCCGCGCCATCAGATACAGCATCTGCGGCGATACCGGGTCCGCATTCGCAACATTTGCGCGTCGGCGGTGAATGTCGATCAGGTTGGCAAGGGCCTGCCCCACACAGGTGCCCGCATCGCCCTGATTGCGGATCGGATAGGATGGGCAACCGTCGGCGGGACACGCGGCGGCGGCGAACCCGCCCGGATCGGCCTCGGGCGACAGAAGACGCAGAGTCGGGGTATAGATCTGATCGCGCAAATCGGACGGATCGCGGGACAATCCGCTGTGCCAGCCAGCGGTGCGTCCGCCGGCCCCGTGACCGGCGGGCTGCCCTGTCGATCCGATCAGCGCCCCATCATTCATCTGCCCCCCCCCCTGCATCCGGTCACGGCCCGTAAAGGCTCCAGAAAAACAGGCGCAGCTTGTCGCTGCGCCGATAGCCTTCGAAGTTCGCCTTGAATGCCTCGTCCAGCAGCGATGGCTGCGACAGGACAAGTTCGGACAGCACCCGCGAAAAGGTCATCAGCAGCCGCGCCTTGTCGATGCCGACGCTGTCGGCATTGCGCATGAACAAAACATATCGATCATCGCTGTAGGTCGTGGTCGCGGGCTCGGGCTTGCAGTCAGGATCGCCGTAGATCAGCAGGGCGCGGTTCACGATTTCCAGGTCGCCGACATAGTACTGAAGCGGGTTGGAATCGCCCGATGGTGCCGCGCAGAAAGCCTCGACCGCGGCCTTGTGGGTCGGCGAAAGGCGGACCTTCTCGTTGCCGTCCGTGGCCGCACCGGGATTGTACAGATAGCTTAGCAGGTCATCGCGAAAGCTTGGCCATTCACCCGCGTCCAGAATCCGCCGGATCCCGTGATCGATGGCCGTGGTGCTGCCGACGACGTTGATGCGGAAGTTTCCGGATCCGGTGTTCTGGTTTCTTTCCCGCTTTCTTGCGGCATAGCCGACCCCCGAAAGATACAGCGGCAGCGAGGCGGTGTGGTCACGCAGCCGTTCGCGTGTTGCCGTGGCGGGATCGCATAGAAGGTCGATCGAAGGATCGCCGCCGCCGGGTATCTCTCGCAGCATCTGGAAACGGGATCCCGCCGTCACCTCGACCGGCACGACGTTGAAGGCCGGCTGGTCGTTCCGGTCGCGCATCACTTCCAGCACCCGATCACAGATATAGACGATATAGCCTGAATATCCCGCGTCCCCCAGCGGACCGGTGCCCTTGCCGGATGACACAAGCATCTGATCGGGCCGGTATGAAAAAGGCGGCGCATCGGCCCGAACTCCGACATACAGAGTCGGCA
This sequence comes from Paracoccus maritimus, assembly GCF_025195095.1. Taxonomy (GTDB): domain Bacteria; phylum Pseudomonadota; class Alphaproteobacteria; order Rhodobacterales; family Rhodobacteraceae; genus Paracoccus; species Paracoccus maritimus. The sequence continues at coordinate 32,751 of NZ_JANAVZ010000006.1, forward strand.
ATTCCGGCTGCGCAGTGTCGTCGGCGGGTTGCGCGCAGGCGGGCGCCGCGATCAGCGCCAGGATCGCAAGGGCGGCCCTCATCCCTCACCTGCCACGGCGGCCGCCGCCAGATGCTTGCGCTTTTCCGACATCTCAAGAAGACCGGCGTAAGAGATCAGGAAGATCGCCAGCGGCATCAACAGGAACAGCGCCTCGCGCAGATACCAGATGGCCCACGCCCATCCCTCCTGCGCCGAGGTGAAATTCGGAACTGCGATCAGCACACAGATCAATGCCAACACCACCGCGGGCACCAGCGCGGCCAGCGTCACAAGGATGGTGCGGCTGGCAATCAAATTGTCATGCTGATCGGTGGCGATCAGAACACCCAGCGACACACAGGCACCAAGCGGCGCAAAGAACAGCAGATAGCGCCACTTGTCCTGAAGAAAGTCGCGCATCTGATCCATCGTGGCGACATAGCCGAAGGCAAGATCCTGCAGCAGCAGCGCCAGTCCGACGAAGGCCATGCCGACGACGCCGGGCAGCACCACCGTCCCGACAAGACGCGAAACCGGTGGAAATCGCGGGTTCCACGCGGCCCATTTGCCCTGTTCGCGCCGAATGTCGCGGATCAGCAGCGCGAAGAACCCGCTGAAGAAACTCAAGGCGGCGCCGGTGATCGCAAGTCCGATCGACTGCGTGACAATGGACTTCAGGACATCCGGCGGGAATACCCCAAGGCCCAGGACAAAGCGCACGAAAAGCCAGTAGATGAACGATGCCGCAAGGAAGGATCCCATTGCACAGGCCAGCGTCGCCCCTAGCAATGCGTCGGCATTCGCTTCTTCGTTGCTGCGCAGATGACCGTTCAGACGCCCGTAAAGCCGGTCGCGCGGGTTGTTGGGCTGGGCGGGCAGTGCCGTCAGTGACCTGCCGTTCCGAATGAACTGAACCGCGAAGATCGCCTTCATGTTCTCGCACAGATCGACCGCGGCCTGGTAGAATCTGGTCTGTGCCTCGGGGCTGTCCGTCTTCAAACCGTCCAGATCCTCGCACAGTTTCTCGTAGGATTTGACCAGAAGATCGTGCACGTCGGAAAGCGATTCGGTGGTCGCGGTGCTGAAAAAACGGTACCGGCCAGCGCCGATCACCGCCGCATGCAGCACATCGATCTGCTTCAGAAAACCGCGCAGATCCTGTCGGTCCGACGGCGTGTTCCAACCGGCGCCGTCGGGAAAGCGATGGTCGAAGCCCGACAACAACCGGAACCTGTCACGCGCCGGCGCCGCGGAATCCAGGTAATCGGGAAATTCGAACCGGTCCAGATCCTCGACAATTCGGAAAACACCATTCGGGATATTGGCAGCGCGATGCGCGACGCTGCGAATGAATCTTTCCAACGGGGCCAGAACCCCCGATACCATCGCCACCATGATGAGCGTCGCGATATAGAACGGCTTGCCAAAGTTCAGCCCGTTCACGGTCAGCGAATTATCCGGCAGGAAGCTGCTGCCGGTCGGACCCGCATGCTCGCCCGAAAGCGCGACGAACATCTGAAGCAGCTGTTCGGATCCAAGCAGACCAGCATAGATCAGCAGATAGATGCCCACATAGAATGCCGCGCCCCGGACCCGTTCCCCCAGCGTGCACAGCGCGCCGATCTCGACCCCGCGCAGGATCGAGAAGCGATCGAAAGCAACGCTTTTGCCGGGTTTGCGAAACTGTTGAACCGACTCGACCGTCAACACGATCGCTCCGGCCAGACAAGCTGCCAGATATGCGGGGTTCATGGTTTCTGTCTCAGATGCAGGTCTGCACTTCGGGATTGCATGGCCCCGCACCGATCCGCGCCTGAGACGGTTGCGGCGGAACGGTCAGGACGACGAAAACGAAGACCAACGGGATCAGGTAAAACATTTGCATGGCAGCACCTTTTAAAGACCAAATCATATTATAATAGAAAATGGTTTATTTACAGACTTATTGCGCGACGTCGAATCAATATATCGGATGAAAAATATATTGCATCGCAATATCTCGGCGCGTCCGAAACACCTGCCGACTTCGATCGATATCCTGGAATGATGCAACCCGTGCGCGATTCGCGTCGCCGCAGGTCGTCCCGCATGCACGGCGTCGCACAAGGCCCTCCTCGCGCAGCCCTGTATTTATACTTGTAATTTTTACATTACACTTGTATCAGATTGCCCGTGCGGCGCGCCACGTCGATGCCGCCAACAGGAGGAGCGCCCTGACCGGGCGCATGTATCTGGGAGGAATATCCATGAGGAAACTGGCCACCATGCTGGCCGGTGTGGCCATCGCCATGCCCTTGGCCGCCGCCGCGCAAGACGCCGCAGGTACCGCCAAGAAGGACAGCTATCGCTTTCTGATCGTGCCGAAGGTCGTCCATCCGTGGTTCGACAAGGTGAATGATGGCGCCCAGATGGCCGCCGAGGCGCTGCAGGCGCAGACCGGCGCCGATATCGAGATCGTCTATTCCGCGCCGCAGACCGCTGATGTCGTGCAGCAGGTGCAGATCGTGGAAAGCGCGATCTCGACCCGTCCGGACGGCATCGCCATCGACCTTCTGGATCCGTCCGGCAATCGCGGTTCGCTGGAAGCCGCGCAGGGTCAGGACATTCCACTGGTCATCTTCGATTCAGTGCCGCCCGAGGGAATGGACATTCCCTATATCGGGTCGGATTTCTGCGAGCAGGCCAAGATCGCCTCGCGTCGCCTGGTCGAGGTTCTGGGCGGCGAAGGCGAGGTCGCGATCATGATGGGCGTGCCGACGGCACCGAACCATTCGATCCGCGCCGAATGCCACCGCGAGGTGTTTGCCGAACACGAGGGCATCACCGTCGTGGCCGAAGGCATCGACAATGACAGCATCGAGATCGCCCAACAGCAGGCCGCTGCGATCATGCAGGCCAATCCCGACCTGAAGGGCTGGGTCGCATCGGACGCCGCCGGTCCCATCGGCATCGGGCAGGCGATCGTCGAGGCTGGCAAGGAAGATCAGGTCACGCTGGTCGGGTTGGACAACCTGCCCGAGATGCTGGACATGATCCGTTCCGGCGTAGCCGACAGTTCGTCGGCCTCGCAGCCCGAATTGCAGGGCTACTGGTCGGTGATGCTGCTTTGGGCACAGGCCACCGGTGCGCCGGTTCCGGATTACCTGGACACCGGCAATGCGTTCCTGACCAAGGACAACGTGGACGGCTGAACGATCCCGTCGCGGCCGGCGCAGACCCGGCCGCGGCCAACAGCCGTGGGAGGAAACATGGCCTATCTGGAGGCACGCGGCCTTGGCCGGGATTTTCCCGGCGTGACCGCGCTGGACGAGGTCGATCTTTCGGTCGAACTTGGACGGACCCATATTCTGGCCGGCGAGAATGGCGCCGGTAAATCGACGCTGGTCAAGATCCTGACCGGATCCGACCGCGCGACACGTGGCAGCATCGCGATCGACGGGCAGGACCCGCTGGACCATCCCGATCTGTTTCGCAACATCGCCTATGTGCCGCAGGAATTGTCGCTGTTCGCCGATGTCAGCGTGGCCGAAAACCTGTTCATGCCCTTTGACCGCACAGGCCATGGCGGCATCGTCAATCGCCGCCGCATGGAGGCCGAGGCACAGACTTATCTTGACCGTTTCGGAATCGACGCGAAGCCATCCGATCTGGTTCGCCATATCTCGGTCCCTGATCAGCAATTGCTGCAGATTGCGCGGGCTTCCACGAATCACGACATGAAGGTGCTGATCCTTGACGAGCCGACCTCGGCCCTGACCGCACTAGAGGTTCAGCGCGTCTTCAAGGTGATCCGCGGATTTCTGGATCGCGATCACGCCATCGTCTTCATCTCGCACAAGATGGAAGAGGTGTTCGAGATCGGCGACGATTACACGGTTCTGCGCAACGGCAAGAAGGTCGATGCGGGGCGTGTCGCCGAGATCGACGAGCCGGGGCTGATCCGCGCCATGTCAGGCCGCGAGGTGGCGATAGATCAACATTTCCGTCCCGCCTGCCCCGTCACCGACACGATCATGACGGTCGAGAACCTGTCCGGGCACATGTTCGACGATGTCAGCTTCGATCTGAAACGCGGCGAGATCCTTGGATTTGCCGGGCTTGTCGGGGCGGGACGGTCGGAGCTAATGCAAAGCATTTTCGGCTTTCGCAAGGCGACCGCGGGCCGGGTGCAGGTCGAGGGGCGCGACTGGCGCCTGCATGACACCGCATCGTCGGTCGCGGGCGGGATGCTGTATCTGTCCGAGGAACGCAAGCAACACGGGATCTTCCCGCTGCTGTCGCTGCGCGAGAATATCGGGTTGTCGGTGCTGTCTCTGACCTCGGGCGCGGCAGGCATCGATTTCGGCAAAGAGCGCGGCATTGTCCGACAAGTGATCGACGACTACGGAATCAAGGCCTCAGGTCCCCGTCAGCGCATCTCGAACCTTTCTGGCGGCAATCAGCAAAAGGCGATCATCGGCCGGGCCATGGCCACGACGCCGCGCATCCTGATCTTCGACGAGCCGACCAAGGGCATCGACATCCGCACAAAGGCCGAGATCTACCGGATCATGAAGCAATTGGCCGAAGACGGGGTGGGCATCATCCTGATCTCATCGGAAATGACCGAGCTGCGCCGCTGTGCCAGCCGTATCCTGACCATGCATGGTGGGCGCATCACCGGCGATTTCGACGCCGCGTCCACCGATACCGAAACTCTGGTCGGGGCGATCTTCGCCACCGGCACCGGGTCCGAACAGGCCCGCGAAGACGCAGAGGCTTCCCATGCCCACTGATACAACCGCACAGGCGCGCGCACCCTCGGCGCTGTCTATTCTGATCCGCAACCCGCTGGCCGGTGTCTTCGTGGCGCTGACGGTGATCTTTGCGATCTCGGCGCTGATCTCTCCCTACTTCCTGACCGGATACAACATGTCGGTCATTGCCCGCGGACTGGCGTTCGTCGGGCTTGTGACCATCGCGCAGTCATCGCTGATGATCCTGGGCGAACTGGACCTTTCGCTTGGAACCATCGGCGGACTGTGTGGTGTCGTGTCGGGAATGCTGATGGTTCAGGCCGGACTGCCCTGGGGCGTCGCCCTGGTTCTGGCGCTGATGCTGGGAATGGCTCTTGGCTTCGTGAACGGCTTTCTGGTCACCTCGCTGGGGCTGCATTCGCTGGTCCTGACCATCGGCACGGCCGGAATCTATGGCGGCGCCATTCTGGTGCTGACCAAGGGCGTGGCGATCACCGGCATTCCGCAGGGCATCCAGTTCCTGGGCCGTGGCGACGTGCTGGGCCTGCCGGTACCGTTCCTGATCATGCTGGTGGTTCTGGCCATCGCCCTGTTCCTGACCCTGAAGACACCGATGGGCCGCTATATGTATGCCATCGGCAACAACGCGGCGGCGGCGCGGATGCTGGGCATCCGCGTGGACCGGATCCGTTTGCTGGTGTTCACCTTCGCCGGGATGCTGTCGGCGCTGGCGGGGCTGTTGATGGTGGCGCGGCTGGGAACCGCCCAACCCTCGATCGGGCAGACCTGGGTGCTTGCGCCCATCGCTGCCGCCGTGATCGGCGGGGTTGCCACGACCGGTGGCATCGGCTCGCCCCTTGGTGCGATCTTCGGCGCGGGCATCATCGCCATCATCGAGAACATCATCGTGCTGTTCGGCGTCTCTCCCTATTGGCAGGGCGTCGTATCCGGTGCGATCGTCGTTCTGGCGATCTCGTTCGACGCGCTGTCGCGCCGCTATCTTCGCCGTGACGGCGCCTGACCTGACGAAGTGGAATTTCCCATGACCAAGACAAAGAAACTGATCAACGCGCCCGAGGACATCATCCCGCAACTGATCCGCGGCATGGTCGCCGCGCATCCCGACATGCTGACGGTGGAAGGTGGTACCGGCCGTGCCATTGTCGCGGTGGACGGGCCGCGCGACGGCAAGGTCGGCATCGTCATCGGCGGCGGTTCGGGACATGAACCCGCCTTCGCAGGCTATGTCGGACGGGGACTTGCCGATGCGGCGGCGGTCGGCAACATCTTTGCCTCGCCTTCGCCCGAACAGATCCTTGACGCCGCGCGCGCATCCGATGGCGGTGCCGGCGTCCTGTTCCTTTACGGGAACTACACCGGCGACGTGATGAACTTCACCATGGCCGCCGAGGAATTGGAGGCCGCAGGAACCCGCGTCCGTCAGGTGCAGGTCGCCGATGACGTGGCCTCGGCCCCAAGGGATCGCCGCAGCGAACGTCGCGGGATCGCCGGCGATTTCTTCGTCTTCAAGATCGCCGGTGCCGCCGCCGATCTGGGCGAGCCGCTGGCGCGGGTCGAGGCGCTGGCACAGAAGGCCAATGATGCGACCCTGTCAATGGGGGTGGCACTGGGCGCCTGTTCTTTGCCCCAGACCGGCAAGCCGAATTTCGAAATCGGCGATGACGAAATGGAAATCGGCATGGGCCTGCACGGTGAACCCGGCATCCGCCGCGAGAAGCTGGCCCCCGCCGATCAGGTTACCGACGAATTGCTGGATGCGATCCTGACTGAGATGGCTCCGGCCACGGGCGACCGGGTGGCCGTTCTGGTCAATGGGTTGGGATCGACATCGCTTGTCGAACTTTACATCATCTTCGACCGACTGAAGCAGGTGCTGGACCAGCGCGGCGTCGAGATCCACCATTCATGGGTCGGCGAATACGCAACCTCGTTGGAAATGGCGGGCGCTTCGATCACGCTGATGAAGCTGGACGACGAACTGACGCAGCTTCTTGACCATCCCTGCCGGACGCCGGCGCTGACCGTGGGCGCCGTCGAGGGCGCGGCTGCGGGCAGTGCGCGATCCGCACGCAAGACAGCACAGGCCACCGATGCGCCGACCAAGGCGCAGGCCATGACCGACCTCAAGCGTGACGGCGCGATTACCCCGGCGATATTCCGGGCCATGATGCATCGCGCCGGGGATGACATCATCGCGGAACGTGACTGGCTGTCGGAACTGGACGGCGTCATCGGCGACGGCGACCATGGCGTGACCATGGAAATCGGCTGGAAGGCAGTTCAGGGCGCGCTGTCCAACGCCCCCGACAACGAAACCATCGAAGGCAACTGCAAACGTATGGCCAAGGCGTTTCTGGATGCCGTGGGCGCCTCGTCGGGGCCGCTTTATGCGACCGCTTTCTTGCGCGCGGGCGCAGCGGTCAGCGACCGGTTGAACCTTGACCCGCCTGCGTTGGCCGCGTGGCTGGCGGCGGCCCTGCAGGGTGTTCGTGACCGGGGTCGGGCCGAGCCGGGCGACAAGACCATGATCGACGCCTGGGCCCCGGCGGTCGATCGTGCGCAGCAGGCAGCCCTGTCGGGATCCGAGCGTGACGTGATCATGGCCGCCCGCGACGGCGCCGAACAGGGAATGAAAGCCACCGCCGAGCTGGAATCGCGGCGGGGCCGGTCGGCCAAGCTGGGCGCGCGTTCGATCGGGCATATCGATCCGGGCGCGGCCTCGACATGGGTCATCCTGCGGGCAATGGCTGCCGCGCTGGAAGAAGCAAAGACGACGGTCTGATCCTTACCGTGGCCCCGCCATCAGGGCGCGGGCCACGGATTCGTTGGTGACCAGTCTGTTCACATATCCCGCGCGCAGTATGGCGCGGATGATCTGCACCTTCTCGATCCCGCCAGAAACCAGTATCGACATCGGCTTCAGCTTCAGTTTGTCGGGGCTGAGCGCGATGATCGACTCGTTCAGGAAATGATCCACCGGCCGACCATGCGAGTCCAGAAAGCAGCCCAGGAACTCGCCCACAGCGCCACGTCTGACCACATCGTCCAGATGATCCTTGACCACCCTGATCTGGGTCAGCGTCGTGTCTTCGGCCAAAGGTCCGCACGAGGTGATGCCCAGATCGGCGATCTCGGTACGGGCCAGCACATCGGTCAACTCGTCGATCAGCAGCAGCGTTTCCCGGCTTTCGGGCGAGGCGCAATACAGCGGCGCAGTCAGATAGTGGCATTCGACGCCCAGCTTGCGCGCGAAGCTGGTCGCGACCTCGAATGTGTTCGTCCCCGATGACCGTGTGACCCCGCCGGTCAGCCCGACCACCCAACTGTCCGCATGCGGTCGTGCATTCAGCCTGCGGACAGCGAAGCTGAGCGTTCGGCCCGTCGCGATGCCGATGCCCAGATCACGCCCCTCGATCAGCGCGGCGGCCATCGCCCCCGCCGCCTCGCCGATGACCCGCTTCTGTTCCAGATAGTCCGGAACATCGGGCACCACCAGGACGTCGGCCAGGCCATAGCGCGCGGCGACCGCCTCGGCCAAGGCGATGCAATCGCTCAGCGGCAGCGTGACCTCGATCCGCACCGCGCCATCCTCGCGCACCTGGCCGATGATCTTGTTCACCCGCAGGCGGGTCATGTTCATCCGCTCGGCGATCTGCTGCTGGGTCAGTCCGCCGACAAAATAGAACCAGGCCACACGGGCGCGCTCCAACTGTTCCGGCAGGGCTTCGATCGGGTCGTCCATGGTCGCTTCATCTGCATGGCCGGAACGAAGGTCCGGCGGTTCTGATCTAGCGACTACAGGTCGGCGCATGTCCCGTAAAGCACGCCGCGACCGATGTCGGGGTCAGCATACCGGCGGCCTCGCTCAGTCCGCGCTGGACGGGCGGATGATCAATTCCGGCTCGGGCGCGACAAAGGCGCTGTCGCGACCTTCGATCCGGGCAAAGATGGTTTCGACCGCCAGTTCGGCAACACGATCCAGATGCAGGTTGACAGCGGTCAGTTGCGGCTGCGCCAACTGCGCGCGCATCCCGTCATAGCGCGTCGCCAGACGCATGTCCGCGGGCACGTTCATACCCAGTCGGCTCAGCGCGGTCAGCGTGCCGGTCGCCAGCGCATCAACCGTGACCAACAGCCCGTCGAGGCCGGGCGATTGGCGGATCAGTCGCGCGGCCTCGATCTCGGCAAGGGCCTCGCCGCCACTTTCGTCAAGGCGGAGTGTGACAGGCCTCATATCGTGAGTCGCGGCGAAATCGGCATAGGCATCCTCGGTTTCCTCATACGAGGTGCGGCGCTGTGCGCCGGTGATCAGCCCGATACGACGGCTGCCGGCCTGCCACAGATGATCCAGCAGCATGCATGCCGTCCGCCGGGAATGCAGGTCGATCGCGGGGATGTCGGGCCGCCCAGGGACCTTGCCGATTGACACGACGGGCGTGTGACGGGATTCGAAATAGCCAATCAGCGCGTCATCCCGCGCGGGTTCGACGACGATCACGCCGTCGAAACCCAGACCGTCCAAGTTTCCGCCGGGTGCCAGTGGCGGGATCAGGCAAAGTGCCATGTTCCGCCCAAGTGCGGTCATCGCCGCGGATGCGGCAATTTCCATCAGGAAGCCCAGGCGCGACGGGCCCGCTGCAACCGCGAACGGCATCGAGGACGCCAGCCCGATCGTGCCGGTCCGTCCGCTGCGCAGGCGCTGCGCGGCCTGATTGGGCCGATATCCCATCTGTTCGGCAAGGGCGACGATCCTTTCGCGGGTCTCGGGATCGACCTTCCGGCGGCCGCTGAAGGCATGGGATATCGTCGTGGGCGACACCCCCGCCGCCTTCGCAAGATCGATGATCGTAGGTTTGCGCACGCCGCCCCCGCAACTTTTCCGCACCACAGAACCCGCAGTTGCCCGGAAAAGCAACACTTGGGCAAACAAGATCACAAAACGTTTTGCACGAATCGCGAGCCATGCTAATGAGCGTTTATGCAAAACGATTTGCATCAATAAGAATCAGTCTGGATCAGCAACAGGGAACACTTCGCATGTCCTTCACCGAAACCCCGCACTATGACGGCGACCCCGTCGATCAGGTTCTGCCGATGCGCAGTCTGATCCTTTACGGCCTGCAGCATGTGCTGGTCATGGCCGCCTCACCGATCACCGCCGTCTTTCTGGTCGCCCAGACCCTGGGCTTCGACACGGCACTGACCGTCAGCGTCATCAGCGCCACTTTCCTGGTCTGCGGGCTGGGCTCGATCCTGCAAAGTTTCGGGCCGCGCGGCTTTGGCGCGCGCTTGCCGTTCATCATGGTTCCTGGCGGCGCCCCGATCGCGATCTTCCTTGCCATCGCGCTGCAGACCGACGTGCAGACCGCCGTCGGCGCGGTGCTGATGACTTCGGTCTTCTATTTCGTGGCCTTGCCGGTGTTCCGGCGCCTGTTGCGGTATTTCCCGCCCATCGTCGTTGGCACGATGCTGCTGCTGGTCTCGGTCAATCTTGTCCGCATCTACGGCAGCACGATCACCGGCAAGCCCGGCAGCGACAATTTCGCCGATCCGCTGAACGTGGGGCTGGCGCTGGCGACCATTGCACTGACGGTCGTCTTCGCCTGGGGCTTTACCGGCACGATGCGCCGCATCTCGGTGATGCTGGGGCTCGTGGCAGGCACGGTGCTGGCCGCAATCTTTGGCCAGATCGACCTGTCCGGCGTCGCCGGTGGGCCGCTGATCGCCGTGCCGCACCTGTTTCCGTTCGGCATGCCCAAGTTCGACATCATCGCCGCACTGCCGCTGATCGTGTTCTCGATCATCTCGATGGCCGAGGCGACCGGGCAGACCATCGCCACCGCCGAAATCGTCGGCCGGCGCGAGGATGCGCGGGGAATCGTGCCCCGCACCATCCGTGGCGACGCGGTCATGTCGCTGGTCGGCGGGTTGTTCGGCACGTCACTTATCATCACCTCGGGCGAGAATGTGGGCATTGTCCGCGCCACCAATGTCAAATCGCGCTATGTCACCGCGATGGCGGGGGTGATCCTGGTCCTGATCGCGTTGTTCGCGCCTGTGTCGCGGCTGGCATCGGCGCTGCCCGGCCCGGTGATCGGCGGGACCGCCGTGATCGTCTTCGCAATCATCGGCGTGATCGGCATCGACCTGCTGCGCCGCACAGATCTGCGTGAACACGGCGCGATGTTCACGCTGGCCTCGGGGCTGTCGATGGGACTGATGCCGATCCTTGTGCCGGGCATCTACAGCCAGTTTCCGCAATGGTCGCAAATGATCATCGGCAACGGGCTGGCCGCAGGAACCATCACCGCAGTGATCGTCAACGCCCTGTTCCAGCATGTGCGCCCGGTGGCCGAACCCAGCCTGCAGGAGAGTAACTGATGAGGGATCTTCCCGACAACCTGCTTGACCGTACCGAAATGCTTCTGGTCCCCGGCCGGATGCTGCTGGAGGACGGTCCCGCCACCGGCATGGCGGCCCTGGTCCGCGATGGCCGCTTTGCCGAGATCGCGCCAGTGGCGGAACTGACCGCCCGGCATCCCGGCCTGACGCCCGTCGCGCTGCCCGATCACCTGATGATGCCCGGCTTCATCGACAGCCACACGCATCTGACCCAGTCGCTTGGAAAGTCGCTGGTCTTCGGCGAGCCGTCAGAGATATTCCGTCGCATCTGGGTTCCGCTGGAGGGCAGTCTGGACCAGCGCATGGTCTATCTGTCCTCGAAGCTGGCGGCACTGGAATGTCTGCGCGGCGGTTTCACCTGCGCCGTTGATGCGGGCACCCGCTCGGCCGGGCAGCTTGATGCGCTGACGCGGGCCGCGCAGGAAACCGGCATGCGTTCGGTCATCGGACTGATCTGCAACGATCTGGGGGGTGCGGCCGACGTGCCGCCGCCCGACCGGATCGTCGCCCGCGCCGAAGCGCATCTTGAACGTTATGCCGACGATCCTCTGGTCCATTCGTCCCTGGCGATCTCGATCCCCGAGGTGGGAAGTGACCAAATGCTGGTGCGGATATCCGGCATGGCCGGCAAGGCCGGTGCGATCTTCCAGACCCATGTGAACGAACATCTGGTGGCGGTCGAACGCTCGCTTGTCGCCAATGGCCGCCGGCCGCTGGAGCATCTGGCGCATATCGGCGCGCTGGGGCCGCATGTCCTGATCGCCCATTCGACGCTGGTGACACCTTCCGAACTGAATATCCTTCGCGATACCGGCACGGCGGTTGCCTATAACCCCGTCGCCTCGGTCTGGAAGGGCAATGCCATCGCGCCGGCCCTGCAGATGGCCGCGCTGGGGATCCGGTTCGGGCTGGGAACAGACGGCACACGCGCGGACGGGTTCCGCCTGATGGACGCCGCCGAAACCTTGCAGCGTGCGGGCTATGGCCTTGCATCGGGCGACAGTTCTTGCGGCGGCGGCTGGCTGTGGCTGGATGCCGCGACCCGCATGGCCGCCGACGCCAGCGGGCTTGGAGCAGTGACGGGCCGCATCGCACCGGGCCTAGCCGCCGATTTCCTGCTGGTCGATCTGGATCGGCCGGAATTCACCCCATCGCACGATCTGACATGGGAACTGGTGCGCTATGGAAATCGCGACCAAATCGACGCGGTGTTCACGCAGGGAAGGTTGCGCCTGTGGCAGGGCTGGCCGGTTGACTGGGACGCCCGCGCCCTGCTGGCCGAGATCCGGGAAACCGCCGCGCACGCGATCGCCGGTGCGCCGATCACCCGCATCCACCCCACCGCCGACAAGCACCGCGTCGAGGCCATTGCGTGACCCTGTTCCTGATCCTTTCGGCGACGGTCTTCGTCGCCGCGTTCGTCCAGGGTGCCATCGGCATCGGTTTCGCCCTGATCGTCGCGCCGGTCTTCGGCATCCTTGCGCCAGAATATCTGCCGGTGACCCTGCTGATCTTGATGCTGCCGCTGAATTTCCACGTCGCCTGGCGCGAACGCGGCGATATCGACCGGCCCGGCGCCGGCTGGATCACGCTGGGGCGGTTCTTCGGAACCTTCGCCGGGCTGTGGATGCTGGCCGCCCTCAGCGGAAGCCAGCTGGGACTGGCGGTCGGCTGGTTCACCGTCATCGCCGCAGCCGTCGCATTGCTGGCACCCCGCTTCGACCCGAACCGACCTGCAGCATTGGGGGTGGGGCTGTTCACCGGCGTCACCGAGACCGCGACGGGGATCGGCGGCCCGCCGCTGGCGCTGCTGTATCAGCATGCCGCAGGCCCCGTCCTGCGATCGACCGTGGCGACCTGTTTTTTCGTGGGCGAGCTGATCTCGCTGGTCGTGCTTGCCGTGATGGGAATGCTGCAACTGTCGCAGGCCAGCGCCGCCCTGATCCTGATGCCCGCGGTTCTGGCCGGCAGTGCGCTGTCGCGGCTGACGCATGCCCATATCAGCGGCAAGGCGCTGCGGTACGGAGTGCTGATCTTCGCGGTGGTCAGCGGCTGTTTCCTGATCCTGAAATCCTGATCACATGATTGTGGCAGGCTTGGCATCGGCCCGCCCTGCTGCCGCGCCTCCCACCTTGGCGCAGCGCCTGACCGGTCATGTGCCACAAAAGCCGCTGCGATGAAGCACCGGCCCGACCCCACAGCCCTTGCCAAGGCCATCAGTGGCGTTGCCCACCCCCGGAAATCGTGGCAATAAGCTGGTCAAAACAGGTCGCAGAGGTTTCCGACATGACCGATTTCGCGCAGCGGCGCACCGTGATGGTGGATACGCAGGTCCGTCCCAGTGACGTGACCAAATTCCCCGTGATCCAGGCCATGCTGACCATTCCGCGAGAGGAGTTCGTTCCTCCGGCCAAGCGCGCGGTCGCCTATTCCGGCGAGAATCTGGACATCGGTCATGGCCGGGTCCTGCTGGAACCGCGCACCTTGGCCAAGATGGTCGATGCCTTGGATATCCAGCCACAGGACCTGGTTCTTGATCTGGCCTGTGGCTATGGATATTCGTCGGCCGTCATCTCGCGCATGGCGGAAGCCGTCGTCGCGATCGAGGATCACGAGGAAATGTCGGCCGAGGCTGAACGCCGTCTGGCCGAGGCCGGCGTGTTCAACGTCGCCGTCTTGAACGCGCCGCTGGCCGAGGGTGCGCCGAAGCAGGGACCATATGACGCGATCCTGATCGGCGGCGCCGTCGAAGAGGTGCCCGGCGCGATCATCGATCAGTTGAAGGAAGGTGGTCGTATCGCCGCCCTGTTTTCGGAAGGAAGACTGGGCGTGGTGCGGATCGGGCACCGCCTGAATGGCCGGGTGAACTGGCGCTATGCATTCAACGCGCATGCGCCGGTACTGGCCGGTTTTGCAAAGGAACGGGGGTTCAGCCTGTGACATTCGGGACATCGCTCCGCAGGCTGGCGGCAGGCGCCACGATGATGCTGTCGGCGGCATTGCCGGCCAACGCCGAAACGCTGGCCGATACGATGGTCGCGGCCTATCGCCATTCAGCCCTGATCGAGCAGAACCGGGCCGTGCTGCGCGCAGCCGACGAGGATGTCGCAAGCGCAGTCGCGCAGTTGCGGCCGGTGGTTCAGTGGGTGCTGGATCATTCGATCCAGCACAACGAAAGCAGACCCACCACGCGGTCAACCTCGCTGTCCCTGGGTGCCGAGCTGACGCTTTATGATTGGGGTCGTTCGCAGCTTGCCATCGACTCCGCCAAGGAACAGGTTCTGGCAACGCGCCAGGCGCTGCTGGGGGTCGAACAGGACATTCTGCTTGCCGCCGCACTGGCCTATTTCGATGTCTGGGAAGCCAAGGAACAGGTGGCCCTGCAACAAAACTCGGTCGAGGTTCTGTCCCGCGAACGTCAGGCCGCGCAGGATCGTTTCGATGTCGGTGAGATCACCGTGACCGACGTCGCGCTGGCCGATGCGCAACTGGCCGCCACTCAGGCGGCACTTGCAGCCGCCCAGGGGCAGCTGGAGGTGGCGCGCGAAGCCTATGTCGCCGCGACCGGACGTCGTCCTCAAAGCATCAACCGGCCGTCATCGTTGCCTGCCCTGCCGGGTTCCGTGGACGCGGCGCGTGGGATCGCCCAGAAAACCCACCCCGCCATTCTTCAGGCACAGCGGCAGGCCGCCGCGGCCGAGCTTGGCGTGGCTGCGGCCGCCGCCGAACGCCGCCCGTCCCTGTCGGCAAACGCCGGGGTCGGCCTGACCCGCGGCCCCGACCAGCTGAACAACTATGACAACCGACTGGGCGCATCGGTCGGGCTGGAACTGAGCCAGACCCTGTATTCCGGTGGCAGGCTGCCTTCGGCGCAGCGCAAGTCGATGGCAGCGCGCGATCAGGCCAGGGCAGCACTGCTGAACACCTCGCGGCAGGTCAGCCAGCAGGTCGGCGAGTTCTGGGCGAATATCGGCGTCGCGCGGGCGCAGATCCGGGCCATCGATCAGCAGATCTCAGCCGCGCAGCAAGCCTATGACGGCGTCCGCGAAGAGGCGCTTCTGGGCGCGCGCACCACGCTGGACGTTCTGGATGCCGAACAGTCCCTGCTTGAGGCGCGGGCCGACAAGATCACGGCTGAGGTCAATCTCCAGTTAGCACATTATCAACTTTTGGCTGCTATGGGTCGTCTTACGGTAGAACACCTGAACCTGGGGATTCCGACCTATGACCCATCCCAATACTACAACGCGGTGCGCAACGCGCCCAACACCACAAGCAAGCAGGGCGAAAGCCTGGATCGCGTTCTGCGCGCCATCGGCAAAGGAAACTGATCGGCGCGTGAAAGGCGGGCGTCATGTCTGATGCCCGCCTTCCGCAGGACGCGGCCCGCCTGTCCGAAGATATCGGGGACGTTCTGTCGGCAATCCGCCGACTGATTGCCGAGGACGAAGCCTTGTCCCTGGCCCGCGACCGGATCGGCGCTGGCCACGCCGACGCAAGGCGAGCGATCGACGAGGATGCGGCAGAATTTCTTGCCCGCAGACATGGTGGAAACGCGGCTCTTGCCCGCCGGATGGCCACAGGATCGGAACCCCAGAACGGCTACGATCGTCCGGCGGATCTGGCCAAAGCCATCTCGCCCGACGACGACATGGCCGTCAACCAGCCGACCGAAAATGGCGACCTTGCCTGGCCGCTTGGCGATGCCGCAAACGCGCCCGGCGCCGCGCGCCCCCGCCCCGTCGTTCCCGAAACACCGATCCTCGACACCCCGCAGCCACCGCAGCGCATCAGGAGGCATCTGGCCGCCGATACGCAGATTCCGGAACCCGGACGCGGTGATCTTCCCGAGGCGCGCAACGATCTGGTGCGCACGCTGTCACGTGCGCAGCACCAACATGACGGCGCAGAAAATTCGGGACGGTTTTCGCCCCCGCGGCTGAACATCGTGCCGCGTCGCGCGACAGAGGCCGCGCCTGCAACGTCGCCACTGCGGCTGGACAATACCCGGCGCGTCGCGGATGAGACGATGTCCCCGGTGCGCGAAGCGACCTCGGGGTGGCGCGGCTGGCTGCGCGCACGACCGCAGACAGAGACTGTAGAACAGGCTGACGATCAGCAAGACCCGACCCTGACAGCAATCGACGCACAGGATGAGGACGCCTTTGCCGAGGCATTCGACTGGAAAAGCCGGATGCGTCCGGAGTTGCCCGATGCCGCCCATTTCGCAAGCCGTCCCGGCGACGCTGAGGCCGCGACTTCGGATGCGGACGTCGTTGAAAGGGCCGTCCACCACCGTCAACGCGTGTCGGGTGGGGTGTCACTTCCCGACAATCTTGATGCCGGCGAGGCCCAGCACGTCGCCCGCCCCGCTGCCGGGACCGGCGAGGCGGCATTCTCGGACATGCTGGACGCGATGGCGAGCGACGACGCAGACGCGACGGCGTGCAAGAACGACGTCGCACCCCACGCCATCGCCCCCCAAAAGATCGCATCGGTCATGCCCGATGCGTCACATGGCAAGCAAGGCGATGATATGGGAAAGCTGGCTGGCGACGCTTCTTCGAGCCCGGCGTTCAGCGCTGCTGCGGAATCGCGCTATGACACGGTGACCGGCCTTTCGCCCGAGGACGAGGAACAAAGCATCCGCGACCTTCTACGCGACATGATCCAGGAAGAACTGCATGGCGAGCTGGGGCAGCGTTTCGCACGAAATCTGCGGGCCGTGATCCGGCGCGAAGTCGCTGCGGCGATTGACGATCAGATCGATCGTTTCTGATTTCGACAGGCGTAAGGCGGATCGAGCCCGTGCGACGCAGCCCGGTCCGGGAACGCCATCATCCCGCTTGCCGGCATGGACAGCACCCAAATCACGCCGGCCAGAAGACGTCCGGCCGGCGTCTTCGCCTCATGAAAAGGAACTGGCAGGCGCCGACCCGGCGATCAGCCCAGGTAATCTTCAGGATCAACGCTTTCAAAGCCCCGACGGACCTCGAAATGGACAAAGCCGCCGTCACCCGCGGTGCCCAGTGACTGTCCTGAAGACAACTGATCGCCCTTCGCGACATTCAGCGACGCCAGACCGGTATAGACCGTCATCAGCCCATCGCCATGACGCACGACCACGATCGGCACCCCTGCGGTATCGCGGGTGATCGCAGCGACCGTACCGCTGCCGGCGGCCTTGACCGAGGTTCCGGCAGGCGCGGCGATGTCGATGCCGTCATTCTTGCCCTTTTCATAGACCCGGATGATCGCCCCTGATACGGGCATCGCGAAACGCCCGCCGTCCGAAGCAGCAGTCCGGTCCGCGCCCATGTTCGTGGCAGGCGCATCGGGAACCGGTGCGGCAGCGGGTCTGGTATCCTGTTTGGGCAGCGCCTCGGCGGAGGATGGCGGTTTGGGGGTCGGACTGCCGGTGCCGGGCGCGGTTGTCACCTGCGCCGGATCGGGCGGTTTCTGACCAGCGACGGGGATCATCAACCGCTGACCGACGCGCACGTTCATGGATGAGGGCAGGCCGTTCCAGCTGGCCAGATCCTGAACGCTGACGCCGTATTTGCGCGAGATAGACCATGCCGTTTCCCCCGCCGATACGACGTGCTGTCCCGGCTGCGCGGTTGCGGCTGCGGGTGGGGTGCCACCACCGGATGGGGCATTACTGCGACCAGGAACGTCACGCTGGCGGACCCCCTGCCCGGCGAAAGGATCAGTCACAAGGCCGGTCGTGCTGGTGCCGCTCGCGGGCGACCCGGCGGCCACGCGGCGCGGCAGCACCAGTGTCGCGCCTTCCTCCAACGTGGCATCGATGGGCAAGGCGTTGTGACGCGCCAGTTCATCCGCCGTCAGACCAAGCCGCGATGCGATGCTGGCGGGCGTATCGCCGCTGCGTGCGATGGCAACCTGATAGTCCGGAAAGGAAATCACGCCTCGGCTGTCCGGCTGGGGCCTTGGCGCTGCCCGTGCCGCAGCATCCGCCGTATTCAGGGCACCGGGCATCCAGCGCCGCAGATCGGGATCGAAGCTGGCATTCGGCCCGCAAGAGGCCAGCAGCGCAAGCACGGCGCACCCGCCGGCAGCCAACAATGGTGTTCTGCTCATCCTGTATGTCCTCAAACTGCCTCTTGGCGGCGATGCGCGCCCTTGCCGGCGGGGGTCATGTCTGTCCCAACCCCTCGACCAGCGGAACAAACCGCACCTGCCGCAACTCGTCATATTCGAACCCGGCATCCGTCCGGGTCACCCGGATCAGTGTCTGAACCGCATCCGACTGCCCGACCGGCACGACCATGATACCGCCGATCTTCAATTGTGCCAACAGCGGGCCGGGCGGGTCTTCGGCCGCCGCAGTGACCAGAATCCGATCGAACGGAGCCTGATCCGGCAGCCCGCGCGATCCATCGGCGATCTGCGCGGTGATGTTGGGCAGGTCAAGCTGCCGGAAGATCACCTCGGCCTCTTGGACAAGCCGACGATGCCGGTCCACGGTATAGACGCGCCGGCACAGTCTGGACAGCACCGCAGCCTGATAGCCCGAGCCCGTGCCAATCTCCAGAACCGTATCGCGCAACCCTGGGGACAGCGCCTGTGTCATCAGCCCGACGACGGATGGTTGGCTGATGGTCTGGCCGCACGGAATCGGCAGCGGCGTGTCCTCGTAGGCCCGGTCCGCGAACTGTCCGCGAACGAACAGGCCGCGGTCGATCCGTTCCATCGCCTCAAGCACGCGGGGGTCAGTGACCCCGCGCGAACGCAGCTGGAACAGGAAACGCATCTTGCGTTCCGCGGTGCTGCCTTCGCCCTCGTCTTCAGGATCACTCATGACGCTTCGCTGGCCTCCGTTTCGCGGTCCAGCACCGTGGCGAGCCGGTCAAGCGAGGCGTGGCAGGTCAGATCTGCCCGCATCGGGGTAACCGACATGAAACCCGCCATGTTCTGCGCCACATCGCTGCCTTTGCGGGCGGATGCCTGCTGCGCCCCGCCCGAGACCCACATGAACCGGCGGCCATTCGGCGCGGTATAGGGCACAACGCTGAATCCGGTTCCCTGACGACGCCCCTGCGGTGCAACCCGCGTTCCGCGTACATCTGCCGCCGGAACCGGTGGAAAGTTCACGCTGTAGAACAGCCGGAAATCCTGGTCCGAACGCCAGTCGGCGTTATCCAGCAAATGCCTCACCAAACCTGCGCCGTGGCGTCGCGCGGCTTCGAACGGATCGGCAAGATTGGCCGTTTCAGGCCCCAGGTACTGCGACAAGGCAATCGCCGGCAGGCCCTGCAGCGCGGCCTCCATCGCGCCGCCGATCGTGCCGGAATACATCGCGTTCTCGCCCGCATTGTTGCCACGATTGACGCCAGACAGCACAAGATCCGGTGGCGTTGACGACATGATATCGGAAATCGCGGCCAGCACACAGTCGGCCGGGCTGCCCTCGGCCGCATAGCGACGGTCGGAAAGCCGGGCAACCATGGTGGGGTGGGAATAGCTGATGGAATGGGCCACGCCCGATTGTTCGAATGCCGGTGCGACCGTCCAGACCTCTCCATGCGGTCCGGCAAGATCGGATGCGATCTCGGTCAGAACCTCAAGGCCCGGCGCGTTGATGCCGTCATCGTTGGTGATAAGTATGCGCATTGCGGCCCCGCGCCTTTTGGATATGCGCCGGGATCCGGCACCCGGCGTCACTTCGTATTGCTTACCGGCGCGGGGGGCGCGCATCAACCCGCTGATCGGTGGGCAGAAAGCGGTTTGACGCGCCGCGCCGGGCGTTGCATCCTCTGCCCACGGAAATTGGCGCGCGCAACATGCAAATCTTTCTTCCCATCGCCGAAGTCTCGGTCAATGCCTTTACCTTGATCGGGCTTGGCGGGCTGGTCGGACTGATGAGCGGCCTGTTCGGCGTCGGCGGCGGCTTCCTGATCACGCCGCTTCTGTTCTTCATCGGCATTCCGCCCCCGATCGCGGTGGCCACCGGCGCCAACCAGGTTGTGGCCTCGTCGGTCAGCGGCGTCCTGGCACATGTCAAGCGCAGGACCGTCGATTTCCGAATGGGTGGCGTGCTGTTGGCTGGCGGTCTGGTCGGATCATGGATGGGCGTCTGGGTCTTCACAATCTTGCAGAATCTGGGCCAGGTCGATCTGGTGGTTCAGCTTTGCTATGTCATCTTCCTTGGCCTGATCGGTGGGATGATGCTGCAAGAAAGCATCCGCAGCATGCGGAGGTCGCGCAATCCGACCTATCGCAAGCGACTTCACCAGCATAACTGGGTTCATCGCTGGCCGTTGAAGATGAAGTTCCGCACCTCTGGGCTGTATATCAGCGCGATCCCCGTGCTGCTGGTCGGCGTCGCGGTCGGTGTTCTGGCCGCGATCATGGGTGTCGGCGGCGGCTTCATCATGGTTCCGGCCATGATCTACCTGCTGGGTATGCCGACCAAGGTCGTGGTCGGAACCTCGCTGTTCCAGATCACCTTCGTCACCGCCTTCACCACGCTGATGCATGCCATCAGCTACAATACCGTCGATATCATGCTTGCGGTCCTGCTGATCGTCGGCGGCGTGGTCGGCGCGCAGATTGGCACCACGCTTGGCGCGCGCCTGCGGGCCGAGCAATTGCGCATCCTGCTGGCGCTACTGGTGCTGATGGTCTGCGGCAAGCTGGCGCTGGACCTGTTCCTGCGCCCGGACGAATTGTTCTCGATCACGACGGGGACACATTGATGCGCGCGTTTCTGGGTCTTGCGGCAGGGATCTGGCTGGCGGCCGGGGCCGTTTGGGGACAGGATGCCCCGCCACGACAGGCGCCGGGATCGACGGTTCCGCTGTCGCCACCGCAGCAGGGCTATCCGCTCTATCCCGACCCCGGCATGCCCCGCGCCGGATTGCCAGAGCAGCAGGACGCCCCGACCGAACAGGTGGTCGCGGGGCTGTCGCGCAATTCCGTTGCGATCACGGCCAGCTTTGACGGGTCCGATATCCTGATCTACGGTGCCATCAAGCGCGAGACGCCGATTCCTCCGGGTCCGCCGCTGGAAGTCGTCGTCACGCTCGAGGCTCCGACGCAGGCGCTGACGGTTTGGCAAAAGGAACGCAAGCTGGGAATCTGGCTGAACGCCGAAAGCGTCGAGGTGGGGGCCGCGCCCGGCTTCTACGCAGTCGCCACCAGCGGACCGCTGGACCAGATCCTGAGCCCCGAATGGGACAGCCGCTATCGCATATCTTTGCCGCTTGCGCTGCGGGCGTTCGGCGGCGGCCTGAATGTCGAAGACGCGGTGCCCTATACCGAAGCGCTGATCCGCATCCGCGAGGCGAACGGGCTGTATCGGCTGGACGAAGGCAGCGTGAAGCTGGTCGATCAGACACTGTTCCGCGCCGACATCCGCCTGCCCGCCAATCTGATCGAAGGCGACTACAAGACACGCATCTTCCTGCTGCGCGACGGCGAAGTGGTTGACGTCTATCGCGCGCCCATCGAGGTGCGAAAGGTCGGGCTTGAACGCTGGCTGTACCGTCTCGCCTTCGATCAGCCGCTGCTTTACGGGCTGATGTCGCTGGCTGTGGCGGTGGCGGCGGGCTGGGGCGCATCGGCTGCGTTCCGGCGGCTGAGGCGGGCCTGAATCTCGCCTGTGCCGCGGCTGCCGGGCGACGGCGATCAGGGCGTAACGCCGCAAGCTGTGTCCTGATCGGCAATGAAGCAACAGGCCCCGCGGTTAGCCACGGGGCCTGCGCCCTCCCACATCGCGGGCCGTCCCCCTCCACTGGTCCGGCGCCGCTTGTGTGTCCTTACGATCCGGCGATCAGTTCGGCCTGACGCACAATCACCTCGGCCTGCTTGATCGAGGCTATATCGACCAGACGGCCCTTGTACACCGTGGCCCCCGCACCGGTCTTCTTGGCCTCTTCCATGGCCGCCAGGATCTCGCGCGCCTCGGTCACCGCGTCGTCCGAGGGCGAGAACACCTCGTTGGCCAATGCGATCTGGCTGGGATGGATCGCCCATTTGCCGACCATGCCAAGCGTGGCGGACCGGCGGGCCTGCGCGACGAAGCCGTCCTTGTCCGAGAAATCGCCGAACGGGCCGTCCACCGGCAGCAGTCCATGGGTGCGGCACGCAGCGACAATGGCAGTCTGCGCCCAGTGCCATGGATCTGGCCAGTATTTTTGGCCCTCGCGGATCATGTAGTAATTTTCCTGGGTGCCGCCGATGCCCGTCGTGGCCATCCCCATCGAGGCCGCGAAATCCGCGGCGCCAAGACTCATCGCCTGCATCCGGGGTGATCCCGCCGCAATCTCCTCGGCATGGCATATCCCGGCGGCGCTTTCGATGATGACCTCGAAGGCAATGGCCTTGCGGCGGTTCCGGGCACGCTCGATCGCCGTGACCAGCGCGTCCACGGCATAGATGTCGGCGGCATTTCCGACCTTGGGGATCATGATCTGGTCCAGCCGGTCGCCCGCCTGCTCCAGCAGATCCACCACGTCGCGATACCAGAAAGGCGTGTCCAGCCCGTTGATCCGCACCGACAGGGTCTTGTCACCCCAGTCGATGTCGCCGATCGCCTGAATTGTCTGGCGCCGGGCGGTTTCCTTGTCGTCGGGCGCGACCGAATCCTCGAGATCGATGTTGATCACGTCGGCCGCGGATTTCGCCATCTTCTCGAACAGGGCCGTGCGCGACCCGGGACCGAACAACTGGCAGCGGTTCAGTCGGGCTGGCGGAAGGGGCTGAAGGCGAAAGCTCATTGCGGCTCCGTGTCATCAGGCGAAATTTAATTGCGGCACCATTAGCGCGCCGCGCGGGCGCTTTCAACCCCGTTGCGCACCGTCGCATACCGCCCGGGGCAAGCCAATGTCCGACTTGACCCGCGTGCGCTTTGGGCGCAGGAGCGCAGCCGAGGACGCTGATACGGAGAGAGGATGCGATGACGCGGACAGTCTATGTGAACGGCGAGTATCTGCCAGAGGATCAGGCAAGCGTATCGATCTTTGATCGCGGCTTCCTGATGGCCGACGGCGTTTACGAGGTGGTCAGCGTGCTGAACGGCAAGCTGCTGGATTTTGACGGCCACATGGCGCGGCTGCAGCGCTCGCTTGCTGCGCTGGAGATCGCCAATCCGCTGGCCGAGAACGAATATCTGGATGCTCATCGCGCGCTTGTGGACCGCAACGCGATCAGCGACGGGCTGGTCTATCTGCAGGTGACGCGCGGCAATCCGGGTGATCGCGATTTCGCCTATCCGTCGGAAGACACCCCGCCGACAGTAGTGATGTTTACACAGGCGAAACCCGGACTGGCCGACGCGCCGGCGGCGACGACCGGCTGGAAGATCGTCAGCGTCGAGGATCTGCGCTGGGGCCGTCGCGATATCAAGACGGTGCAGCTACTTTATCCCTCGATGGCCAAGATGGAGGCCAAGTCGCGCGGCGCGGACGATGCCTGGCTGACCGAGGACGGATTCGTGACCGAGGGAACCTCGAACAACGCCTATATCGTCAAGGACGGGGTGATCGTCACGCGAGAACTGTCCCACGACATCCTGCACGGCATCACCCGCGCGGCGGTGCTGCGTTTCGCGGCCGAGGCGCAGATGAAGGTCGAGGAACGCAGCTTCACCATCGCCGAGGCGCAAGAGGCCGACGAGGCCTTCGTGACTTCGGCATCGGCCTTCGTGATGCCGGTGGTCGAGATCGACGGAAAACCCGTCGGCACCGGAAAGGTCGGCGCCATCGCGACGCGCCTGCGCGAGATTTATCTTGAGGAAAGCCGCAAGGCGGCGGTCTGACCAGACCGCGGGCGCCGCGGGAAACCCGCGGCGCTTTCTGCGTCCCGCGATGGCCGGGGGGCGAGCCCCCCGGACCCCCGTGCGGACCGTCGGCGACGATCAGCAACGCTGCCCGATTTGGGCAAGGGCCCTGCCTTGCCCTACGGGAACTCGCGCAGGACGCTCAGGTTGACTTTCGCGCACGAGACCACAACTTGGGTGTCTGTCGCACGAGGCACAGCGGGGAAATGGATGGGTCACAACAACACCAATGCGCCGGTCTCGCGGTTTCCCGAAGTCTCTCGCCCCAAGCTGGAGGGCGGCAGGCGTTTCGTGATGCACAGTGAGTTTCGCCCGGCTGGCGACCAGCCGAGGGCGATCGAAGAACTGTCGCACGGCGTGAACGATGGTGAACGCGATCAGGTACTGCTGGGGGCGACGGGCACCGGCAAGACCTACACCATGGCCAAGGTGATCGAGGAGACGCAGCGCCCGGCCATCATTCTTGCTCCGAACAAGACGCTGGCAGCTCAGCTTTATGGCGAATTCAAGGGCTTTTTCCCCGAAAATTCGGTCGAGTATTTCGTCAGCTATTACGACTACTACCAACCCGAAGCCTATGTGCCGCGCAGCGATACCTATATCGAGAAGGAAAGCCAGATCAACGAGGCGATCGACCGGATGCGCCACAGTGCGACGCGCGCATTGCTGGAACGCGATGACGTGATCATCGTGGCCTCGGTCAGCTGCATCTATGGCATCGGCTCGGTCGAGACCTATTCGGCAATGACCCAGGACATGATCGTCGGCGAAAGCTATGATCAGCGCGAATTCCTGGGTCAGTTGGTGGCGCAGCAGTACAAGCGGCTGGACGCGGCCTTCCAGCGCGGCGGGTTCCGGGTGCGCGGCGATGTGGTCGAGGTCTGGCCCGCACACCTTGAAGATCGCGCATGGCGGTTCGATTTCTTCGGCAACGAGCTTGAGGCAATCACCGAATTCGATCCGCTGACCGGTGCGAAATCCGATAATTTCAAGCAGATCCGCATCTATGCCAACAGCCACTATGTGACCCCGCGCCCGACGATGCAGCAGGCCGTGAAGGGCATCAAGAGGGAACTGGCCGAACGGCTGAAGCAGTTGCAGGAGGAAGGCAAGCTGCTGGAAGCGCAACGGCTGGAACAGCGGACCAATTTCGATATCGAGATGCTGGAGGCGACCGGCGTCTGCAACGGGATCGAGAACTATTCCCGCTACCTGACCGGCCGCGCGCCAGGCGAACCGCCGCCCACCCTGTTCGAGTTCATCCCCGACAATGCCATCGTCTTCGCTGATGAATCCCATGTCAGCGTGCCCCAGATCGGCGGCATGTACCGGGGCGACTTCCGGCGCAAGTTCACGCTGGCCGAGCATGGCTTCCGCCTGCCCAGTTGCATGGACAACCGCCCGCTGAAATTCGAGGAATGGGACGCGATGCGACCGCAATCGGTCTTCGTCAGCGCCACCCCCGCGTCATGGGAAATGGACCAGACCGGCGGGGTCTTCACAGAACAGATCATCCGTCCCACAGGCCTGCTGGATCCCCAGATCGAAATCCGACCGGTCGAGATGCAGGTCGATGACCTGCTGGACGAGGTGCGCAGGGTCACCGCCAAGGGGTATCGCACCCTGTGCACGACCCTGACCAAGCGCATGGCCGAGGACCTGACCGAATATCTGCACGAACAGGGCATCAAGGTCCGCTACATGCACAGCGATATCGACACGATCGAGCGGATCGAGATCCTGCGTGACCTGCGGCTGGGGGCCTTCGACGTGCTGATCGGTATCAACCTGCTGCGCGAGGGACTGGACATCCCCGAATGCGGGCTGGTGGCGATCCTTGACGCCGACAAGGAAGGGTTCCTGCGGTCCGAAACCTCGTTGATCCAGACCATCGGCCGCGCCGCGCGAAACGTTGACGGACGCGTCATCATGTATGCCGACCGCATCACCGGCAGCATGGAACGCGCCATGGCCGAGACCGAGCGGCGGCGCCAGAAGCAGATGGCCTATAACGAGGAACATGGCATCACACCGCAGACCGTCCGCAAGAATGTCGAGGACGTTCTGGCCGGGCTGTGGCAGGGCGATACCGATCAGTCGCGCGTCACCACCAAGGTCGAAAAGCCCCTGATCGGTGCCAATCTGCAAGCCCATCTTGACGCGATGCGGGCGCAAATGCGCAAGGCGGCCGAGAACCTGGAATTCGAAGAGGCCGCCCGCCTGCGCGACGAGGTCAAGCGGCTGGAAGCCGTCGACCTCGCGATCTCAGATGATCCGCTGGCCCGGCAATCGGCTATCGAGGATGCGGTCGCGGCAAATAGCAGTGGGTCAGGAAGATCGACCGCAGGCCGCGCGGGCCAGCGCGGCGGCAACAAGCGATCAAAGCGCCGCCGCTGATCGGTGCGTCATGCGCGTTGGAATTTCGGCAAATGTCAATCTGCCGAAATCGCCAGTCAGAAACCGCTTTGTTTTTGTCAGGGAATCGGTTTCTATTTGCAATATATGTGTCAGCTTTAGGAGTTTGTAATGCCGGTTCTTGCGATGGATCCCAAAACGCTTCAGCTCGATCCCGAAATCGCGAAGGCTGCCGGCAAGGCCGCGTCCGAGTCGTATCGCAGCAAGTCACCATATCCCTATGGCAGTTTCGAAGAGTTTCTGCCGCCCGAGGTGTTGGACAATGTCCGCGAAGAGCTGAAGGCCCTGCCGGAGGCGGAAACCAGCTTCGATCGCCCGCAGGAAAAGCTGAAAACCAGCTATGTGCCGGAACGCCTGCCGCCCTATACGCGCAATCTGTTCTATATCCTGAATTCCCGCCCGTTCGTTCAGTTTCTGGAGAACCTGACCGGCATCAAGGGGCTTATTCCCGATCCCTATTTCGCGGGTGGCGGCATCCACGTCGTCGGAAACGGCGGCCATCTGGATATTCATGCGGATTTCAACCACAACGCCATTCTGAATCTTGAACGGCGACTGAATGTCCTGATCTATCTGAACAAGGACTGGAAAAAGGAATATGGCGGGTCGTTCGAAATCTGGAATGATGACATGACCGAGATGGTGGACAGTTTCGTGCCCCTGTTCAACCGCATGGTCTGCTTCAACACCGGATCAACGACCTGGCACGGCAATCCGACGCCGGTCAACCACCCCGACGGCGAGCCGCGCATGTCGATGGCGCTGTATTACTATACCGCGACCTGGGACGGCACCAAGAAGGCGCACACGACACTTTTCAAACCGCGTCCGGGAACCGCCGATCAGGCTGACCGCGAGACGCGCCGGAATGAGGTGCTTCAGGACGTCCTGCCACCGGTCATGTATCGCCGGGTGATCGGCCCGCTGCGGCGCCTGGGCTTCTAGCCCGCTCGCTCGGGACTAGCCGCAGCTGACGCGGGCGATCCAACCCTTCGGGTCCACGAAGATGTTCAGACGGTTGGGGTTGACGTCATCGCTCAGAGTCGCGTCGGGGATGACGACCCGCTGCGGCAACTCTGACGGCAGCGTCACGGCACCGATATTGCGCCCGACCAACGCCTGATGCCGCGCCGGATCGCAGCGCGCGGCGCTTACGGTCAGGCCGGATTGCTGCTGGCACGCGGACAGGACGACAGGGCTGCAGATCATCGCTGCAAGGCCCGTGCTGCGGAAAATGCGATACATGGCGGCTCCTCTCTATCTTGTGTCAGAACCCGGGTGGACACCGGAACGTTCCCTTGCCTAGGCCAGAGCAGTTCAAGGAGTAAGCCCATATGACGCGACCATGGATTCAGGCTGCGACGGTTTGCCTGCTGGCGTCGGGACCGACGCTCGCATCGACCGATGAGGCTTGGGAAGAGTTTCGAGCCTCAGTCGAAGAAGCGTGCAGCGACCTTGTCCAATCGTCGGATGGCGCGTTGGTCAGTCTGGACATGGCACCGTTCGGATCCGAATCCTACGGCGCCGCATTGCTGTCAATCAAGCCGTCCGGCGGTGAGGCAGAGCGCGTGATCTGCATCTACGACAAGAAGACCCGGACCGCCGAGTTGACCGGCAGCTTTTAGAATTCCTGTTCAGGTCGGCTGCTCTCAAGCGGGCTGTGCCCTGACCCGCCACATGACAGAAAGCGTTCGGGGCTTGATCCGGCGCCCCGCTTTGGCGATAAACCTGCGAAGCCAGTGCAAGAGGTTCACCCATGCGAGTCCGCATCTTCCAGCCCGCCCGTAACGCGATGCAGTCCGGAACGGCCCGCAGCAAGGGCTGGGTGCTGGAATTTCCGGCGGCTGACGCCCGCGAAATCGATCCTTTGATGGGATGGACCAGCAGCGACGACACCCAAAGCCAAGTCCGCCTGCGCTTTGACACGCGCAAGCAGGCCGAGGACTATGCGCGCGATCATGGTCTTGAATACGTCGTTCAGGAGCCTCACAAGCGTGCGGTCAATGTTCGCCCCCGCGGATATGGCGAGAATTTCGCGACCGACCGTCGCGCACCCTGGACTCACTGAGCAGTGTGAACCTGACCAACGTTCGCAGAGGCTAGCCGAAAGTCTTGCGGGGTCGATACGCGCAGCTAGCGCCGCCCTGCGCGCTGCGCCGCCCGGTCGATGGCTGCCAGAACGGCATCGGGCGCGGCATGATGCGGCATATGGCCGATGCCCGGCAGGATCGTCAAATGGGCGTTCGGCAACTGATCGTCCATCTTGCGCGAATGATACTGGATGCCCACGGTGGTATCGCGCGCGCCGTGGACGATCTCGATCGGCAGCGTCAGTTCGGAATACAGCGGCGCCATCCGGGCCAGATAGGGCTTCAAATTGTTCACCTGCCGCGCGTTCGCCAGAAAGCTGTCCTGACGCAGGGTGAGGCCGGCCCCCACATATTCCATATATCCCTTGGGTACCGGATTAGGTGCGAAAATACCGGCAATGGCGTCTTCGATCCGGGATTCCGGAACAAAGGCCGAAATCAGCGGCACCGCCGCGGACCGTCCCACCGCGCTGGTAATGAACGGGTAGAACGGACCCAGATCCGCCTCGTCGGGCCAAGGATGGGTCGCCCCCGCAAGCAGCACCACCGCAGCCGTGTCCTGCGGGTCGCGCAGTGCCCACGCCATCGCAACCGCGCCACCATAGCTGTGTCCCAGCACGATGGGCCGCGTGACCCCAAGCTGATCGGCGGCCTTGCGCAACAACTCGGCCTGCGCGATGGGATTGTCATTCTGCGCGCCGATATTGTCGGTCCAGCCCAAGCCAGGCCTGTCGAAGGCGATGACGCGGTAATCGTCGCTCAGCCGTCCGACCAGATCGAAGGTGAAGTCGCGCGTGTTGCCGCTGGCGCCGTGGATCAGGACCAGATCGGGGCCAGCGCCTTCGACATGGGCGTGCACACGATGCCCATCCACCTCGATCAGCCGCCCGGTGGGGGGATAGGCAGCCTCGGCAGCATCCTCGCGCGTTGCTGCCCGATCCTCAACGAACGCCGCGCAGCCCGCAAGACTTGCCGCCACGATGGTCAGCACCAACAATCCAGGTCTAAGTCTTGGCATCGCGCGGCCTTCCCTGTTGCGTTCCTATCCGAACAGTCACGCAACGCGGTGGGTTCCGGGTGCAGGCCGGAAAGCGCGCCTCGCGCGATTGTCATTCGGCATGACCACGCCTGCGGCCCCGATCCGCGCATCCGGGGGTTTGCGTTGACGCATTGCTGGGCTTATCTGGCCCCCAAGGTTCCTGAAAGGCCCTGCTTCGTGCTCGTGCAAGCCCGCGCCCTGATCCTGTCGGCCCTGCTGGCCCTGCCGCCCCTCGCGGCGGCGGCGCATCCGCATGTCTATATCGATTCCAAGCTGGAGCTGATTTACGACGAGACGGGGCGGCTTAGCGCGGTCGCCGTGGAATGGAGCTATGACGAGCTGTATTCGTTGCTGATCGTTACCGATCTTGGCCTTGACCCCGATGGTGACGGCGTCCTGGACTACGACGAACGGACCCGGCTTCAGGGGTTCGATGCGGATTGGGAACCGGATTTCGACGGTCGGCTGTATCTGACAACGGATCAGGGTCCGGTGGAATTGCTGGGGCCGCGCAGCTTCGAAGCCGATTATCGTGACGGCCGGATCGTGTCGCGGCATCTGCGGCCGCTGTCCTCGCCGCTACCAGCCGACGCAGCGCTGCAGCTGCAAACCTACGATCCCGAATTCTATGTCGATTTCACGCTGCACGGTCCGCCCCGGTTCCTGGGTCGCGACGATTGCCGGGCGGCGCTGGACCAGGGTAACCCGGATGCGGCGCGTGCGGCCTATCGCGCGGCGCTGGATGCCGCCCTGCTGGAGGCGACAGACGATGCCGAGGCGGAACTGGTGACGGTTGATATCGGCGGCGCGGGGGCGGGCGCGTTGAATGTCATTTGCGGCAGCGCGACGACAGGATGAGCGACACCGCACATCCTCGTCGCGGCGCGACACATATCCTGGCGATCGCCGGACTCGGGGTCGGGCTGCTTCTGCTGGTCCTGTGGTCCAGCGGTGCATTGGCGGGGATCGAGGCCTGGGCGGCCGACCGGCAGCGCGAGGCACAGACCCTGATGGCCGGCGCGCTGCGTCAGTTGCGCGCCGGCCAGCCGGGTGCGACCGGGACGCTGCTGGCGATCTGCTTTGGCTATGGGCTCGTCCATGCCGTCGGTCCCGGACATGGCAAGATCCTGATTGGCGGCTATGGCTATGGCACGCAGGTTCCGATGGGACGGCTGGCGATGCTGGCCCTGCTGTCTTCGTTGGCGCAGGCCGGTACGGCGGTGGCGCTGGTCTGGGGCGGCATCGCGCTGCTGGACCTGTCGCGCGAGGCGCTGACCGGGCTGACCGAGGATTCGATGGCCGACATCAGTGCTCTGATGATCGCGCTGGTCGGGCTGTGGCTAGCCTTTCGCGGCGCCCGCCTGATCCTGCGGACAGCACAAGGCGGTCAACATCACGATCTTCACATGCATGATCATGAACACGGGCATGATCACCAGCATGCTGCGGATTGCGGCTGCCGCCATGCGCACGGCCCGACCGCCGAAGAGGTTATGGCGACCCGTTCGCTGCGCGACGCGGTCATGCTGATCGCGGGCATCGCCGCGCGGCCCTGCACGGGGGCGCTGTTCCTGCTGATCCTGACCTGGCGGATGGATGTCTTCACGATCGGGGTCGCGGGCGCGATGGCGATGGGCTTGGGCACAGCTTCGGTGACGCTGCTGGTCGCGGCGATGTCGGTGTGGGCCCGGCGCGGCAGCCTTGCGCTGCTGCCCGCGTCGGGGCCACTGGCCGCGCTGGGGCGCTGGCTTCCCGGCGCGATGCAACTGGCTGCCGGTTGCCTGATCGCGGTCGCCGCCATCGCCCTTGTCCTCTGACCGCCGCTGCGCGACCGGCAAGCCCAATAAATTCGTCATTTTGCATATCTACTGCACGCGCCGTTTGACGCAGGTCAAGGCGTGACGTCGCCCGCCGCCCTATCAGCAGGGTGCGAAACAGGAGCGATATCCCCATGTCCACATCACGGATGGACCCGCCCGGCCTCTACGCGGCACGCGAGCCGATCTTCCCCAAACGTGTCAGGGGCCGGTTCCGGAACCTGAAATGGATCATCATGGCGGTAACGCTGGCGATCTATTACGTCACGCCGTGGATCCGGTGGGATCGTGG
Source organism: Paracoccus maritimus (assembly GCF_025195095.1). GTDB lineage: Bacteria > Pseudomonadota > Alphaproteobacteria > Rhodobacterales > Rhodobacteraceae > Paracoccus > Paracoccus maritimus. The sequence continues at coordinate 64,386 of NZ_JANAVZ010000006.1, forward strand.
GCCGAACATGCCCGATCAGGCGGTTCTGGTCGATCTGGCCAATCGCCGCTTCTTCTTTTTCTGGATCGAGATCTGGCCGCACGAGTTCTATTTCGTTGCCGGGCTTCTGGTCATGGCGGGGCTGGGCCTGTTCCTGTTCACGTCGGCGCTGGGACGGGTCTGGTGCGGCTATTCCTGTCCGCAGACCGTTTGGACCGACCTGTTCATCCTGGTCGAACGGTGGATCGAAGGGGATCGCAACAACCGCATCCGCCTGCACCGGCAGAAATGGAACGGGCAGAAGATCCGCCTGCGCGCAATCAAGTTCGCGGCATGGCTGCTGATCGCGCTGCTGACCGGCGGGGCGTGGGTGTTCTATTTCACCGATGCGCCGACGCTGCTGGTTGATCTGCTGTCCGGTCAGGCGCACGCTGTGGCCTATCTGACCATCGCGCTGCTGACCGCGACGACCTTCGTCTTCGGCGGCTTCGCACGCGAACAGATCTGCATCTATGCCTGCCCGTGGCCGCGAATTCAGGCGGCGATGATGGACGAAGACACGCTGACCGTCGCCTATCGCGACTGGCGAGGCGAGCCGCGCGGCAAATCCGGACATGACCGCAGGCAGCCGGCGGGTCAAGGCGCGGCCGGCGTCGTGGGCGATCCGTCGGTCGCGGCACCCGGCGCGGCGGTCGCGCAGGCTCCACGTCTGACGTCTCCCGCCCCCGAGGATGCCGTGCGGGGCGACTGCATCGACTGCATGGCCTGCGTCAATGTCTGTCCAATGGGGATCGACATCCGCGATGGCCAGCAACTGGAGTGCATCACCTGTGCGCTCTGCATCGACGCCTGCGACGAGATCATGGAAAAGATCGGCAAGCCGCGCGGCCTGATCGATTACATGGCACTGCGCGACGAGACGGCCGAGCGTGCCGGCGGGGCGCCCAAGCCGCTGCTGAAACATGTGCTGCGCCCGCGCACGCTGCTGTACTTCACATTGTGGTCGGGAATCGGCGTGCTGTTGCTGGTCGCGCTGATGATGCGATCCTCGGTCGATCTGAACGTCTCGCCGGTGCGCAACCCATTGTTCGTGACCATGTCGGACGGCGCGATCCGCAACACTTACGAGGTTCGTCTGCGCAACAAGCAGCACGATACCAGCGTCTACAGCTTCAGCGTGGCGGGCGGCGATACACAGGGCCTGACCCTGACCATCGAGGGGTCTGCGGGAGATACGGTCCAGGTCGCCGCCGACCAGACGCTTGCCGCCCGGCTGTATCTGACCGCACCGGCGGGATCGCCGCTGACACAGACCGAGAACACGCCGATCGAACTGGTCGTGACCCAGCGGGGCGGCGATGCCAGCAACTCGGTTGAGACCGTCTTTCATGGAAGGAGCCAGTAGATGCGCCGCGAACTGACAGGCCGCCACGTGCTGACGATCACGGTCGCGGCCTTTTCCGTCATCATCGGGGTCAACGTGGTCATGGCGATCAAGGCGGTGGGCAGCTTTCCGGGGCTTGAGGTCGCCAATTCCTACGTGGCGTCGCAAACATTCGATGACGACCGCGCGGCCCAAAGCGCCCTGGGCTGGACCGTCACACCGTCCTATGACGGCAAGGAACTGACGCTGGCTGTGACCGATCGCGACGGCCTGCCGGCCAGGGTCGCAGCCTTGTCCGCAACAGTGGGAAGAACGACCCATCAACGCGCCGACCGCACGCCGGTCCTGACCTACGAGGGCGGTGTATATCGCGCCCCGCTGACGCTGGAACCCGGCGCATGGACGATCCATGTCGTCGCCACGTCGGCCGGTGGAACGCAGTTTCGCCAGCGGCTGGATCATTATGCGGGCGCGGTGGTGAAATGAGCGGCGGTGACTTGATATGAGCGATCTGTCCGCGATCCGGCTGAGTGCCTGCCCGGCCTGTGACGCCGCGCCGATGGCGCGGCATCTGGCCGACCGGGCTGGCGGCGCGGCGACGGCGGCGGGCGATGGCACGCTGATCCTGTCCCTGCCCCGGATCCATTGCGCGGTCTGTATCGGCGACGTCGAACGCGCGCTGCACGCGGTGCCGGGCGTGCGCCTCGCCCGGGTGAACCTGACGCTGCGGCGGGTGACGGTTGACGCCCCGGGGCTGACGGCTGCCGATCTGATCCCGGTGCTGGGCCGTATCGGCTACGAAGCGCATGAGTTGGACCCCGATGCGCTGTCCAGCGGCGCCGCCGACCGGCAGGGGCGCGATCTGCTGATGCGCATCGGCGTCGCGGGATTTGCGATGATGAACGTCATGATCCTGTCCGTGGCGGTCTGGTCGGGTGCGCAGGACGCGACGCGCGACCTGTTTCACTGGATCAGCGCCGCCATCGCCTTGCCCACTGTCGCCTTTGCCGGTCAGCCTTTCTTTTCCAGCGCCTGGACCGCGATCAGGGCGCGGCGTCTGGGAATGGACGTGCCGATCTCGCTTGCGCTGATCCTGGCCACCGCGATCTCGGTCTACGAAACGGTCCTGTCTGGCCATCACGCCTATTTCGACGCGGCAGTGATGTTGTGCTTCTTTCTGCTGATCGGGCGATATCTGGACCATCGCACACGTGCCATCGCGCGATCCGCAGCGGCCGAGTTGACCGCGCTTGAGGTGCCGCGCGCCACATTGCTGAGCGCGACGGGGGAACGTATCGTTTCGGCCGTCAGCCTTGCCGTGGGCGACCTGATTCGCGTGCGTCCCGGTGGCCGCATCCCCGCCGATGGACGCATCGTCGAGGGCCGGTCCGAGATCGACCGCGCCCTGCTGACCGGAGAGACGCTGCCGGTTGCCGCCGGGCCCGGGCTGGATCTGTCGGCGGGAGAGCTGAACCTGACGGGCCCGCTGGTGATGCGGGTGACGGCCGCAGGGCGCGACACCACCCTTGCGCGGCTGACCGCGCTGGTCGAGGCGGCGGAGTCCGCGCGCGGCCGCTATACCTCGCTGGCCGAACGCGCCTCGCGCGCCTATGCGCCGATGGTGCATCTGCTGGCCGCGACCAGTTTCGCGGGCTGGTTCTGGACGACGCGCGATCTGCGACTGTCGGTCAATATCGCCGCGGCGGTGCTGATCATCACCTGTCCCTGCGCGCTTGGGCTTGCGGTGCCTGCGGTGGCGACAGCGGCGTCGGGCCGGCTGTTCCGGCGCGGATTGCTGATCAAGGACGGCACCGCGCTGGAACGGCTGGCGCAGGTCGATACGGTCGTGTTCGACAAGACCGGAACGCTGACCATGGGCCAGCCAAGCCTGCTGTCCGCAGATGCGCTGCCAGAGGGGTTGCGGCCCGTGACGCTGGCGTTGGCGCAGGGCTCGGCGCATCCGCTGTCGCGTGCGCTGGCCGAGGCCCTGGCCGGGACAACGCCCGCCGAACTTAACGATCTGTGCGAGGAACCCGGCCATGGCGTCCGCGCGATATGGCAGGGAGCCGAGGTCAGGCTGGGGCGCGCGGACTGGTTGGGCGTCGCCGACGACGATGCCCAACGTCCCGGCAGCGCCACATGGTTGTCGGTCGCGGGCCGCGCGCCGATCCGGCTGGATTTCACCGACCAGATGCGTCCGGGTGCCAAGGACTGCGTCGCCCGGCTGGAAGCGGATGGCCAGCGGGTCATCCTGATCTCGGGCGACCGGCCGGCAGCAGTGGCGGATCTGGCCGCCCGATTGGGAATCGCTGAATGGCACGCGGGCACCGACCCAATGGGCAAGGCCGCCGCAATCGAGGCGCTGGCGGCGAAGGGCGCGCACGTGCTGATGCTCGGGGACGGGCTGAACGACACGGCGGCGCTGGCGCGCGCCCATGCCTCGATCTCGCCCGCCTCGGCCCTGGACGCCGCGCGCGTCGCCAGCGACATGGTCCTGACCGGGCAGGATCTGTTGCCCGTCGCCGACGCGCTGTTGACCGCGCGGCGCGCCACCGCCCGCATCCGCGAGAATTTCGCGATCTCGATCCTTTACAATGTCATCGCGGTGCCGGTGGCGATTGCCGGTCTTGCCACGCCGCTGCTTGCCGCGCTTGCGATGTCGGCAAGCTCGATCACCGTGACGCTGAACGCGCTGCGTTTGCGCCGCTGAAAGGAAGTGCCATGGAAATCCTGACCATCCTGATCCCGGTATCGCTTGGGCTGGGTGTCGTCGGTCTGGCGGCGTTCATCTGGACGCTGCGCGCGCGCCAATACGACGATCCCAAGGGCGACGCCGAACGCATCCTCAGCGATGAATGGGATGACCGCCCGCGCCCTGACTGAACGGCCCCGAATGCCGGTAGGCACGATGCCCCTCGACCCGCCGACCTGCTTTCCGGGTCATCATACGCCGTCCAGCCGAGCCATCTGGCCACGGTGGAAATCGGGACGGGTCGCGGCTTGCGCAGATGTCGCGCACTGTCATATCAATGCCTTGTGCGCATCAGGGCGGTATCGGTCCTGGCATCATCGCACGCCTCGCCGTCCTTGTCCGGCGGCTTTTACCTGCGGCGGATCACGGACGTGCCAGACTATCCCGACCTCTATCTCATGCGGCATGGCGAGACCGCCTGGAACGCCGAGGGGCGGATTCAGGGCAGGCTGGATTCACCGCTGACGTCTTCGGGCAGGCAGCAGGCACATGGGCTGGCACGGCTGGTCGCCCCTGTCGAAGATGCGCTGCGTGTTGCCAGTCCGCAGGGGCGCGCCGTTGAAACGGCCAGGATCGTCTTTGGTTCGCAAGCCTTTGAAACCGACACAAGGCTGGCCGAGATCGACACCGGCAACTTCTCGGGTCGGCTACTGGTCGAATTGCGCGATCAGCACCCCGAGGTGTTTCGCGAAGGTTCGCTGGACTGGTATGACAGGACGCCCGATGGTGAACGCCTTGCCTGCCTGCGGACGCGCGTCACAAGCTTTCTGGGCGGCCTGACCCGCCCCACGCTGATCGTCACCCATGGAATCACGCTGCGGATGATCCGCCTGGTCGCCATGGGCCTGCCCCCCGATCGACTGGGCGACATGCCGGTCGTGCAGGGGGCGGTCCACGTCGTCTGCCGCCAAGGTCACCAGATCTGGCAGACCTAGATCGCGAAACCCTCGTCACCGGCGCTGGGGGTGAGTGCGGTTTCGACAGCTTTCTGAACCAATCGGGAACCGTTCATCGGCCTCGTTTACACCGAAGATATTCTGGGCTATCTGGCAGCACGGTATCAGCGAGTCCAAGACTTGCCGGGGATCTTCAAGACCCTGTTGCCAACGGGGCGGTAGCTCAGCGGTAGAGCGACACGTTTACACCGTGTTGGTCGGGGGTTCGATCCCCTCCCGCCCCACCATATGGTTCGGGCAAAGCCGACCACATCCTGATCGTCACAGCCAGAACGGGAAGTCAGCGGCACTTTGTTCTTGCGGCAACGTCTGCCGAAGTGAACTGATGGCACCGCCCGCCGCGATATTTTCCGCCTAAGGCCGGCAATATTTCTTTGCGGCATCACAACCTGAACTGGTTTCGTTCACGCCGCTTTCACGCACCATTTGTCACTGTCGAGATGCAACCAATATCTGACTACTCAGTTTCTTCGCCAACAGGCAATGACAGCAAGAACGAGCAACACCATGATGAACAACGCATTTCGACCGAAAATTTCTGATGACGAATGGCAGTTGATCCTGTCCGCACTGAAGCCTTATCGCCATAATGTTCAGTATCGCGAACTTCTGGAACGCCTGGAATATCAAGCCGAAGCACTATGCGCGCATCACCTGCATGCGCGCGCCGCCTGACCGGCCAGAAGACCAACCGCCGGGAATGTTCTCGTCGGTCGCGATGCAGTTTAGCGGCCGACAGTTTTTCAAAGACAAGGCACCATGGTCATCAAGACCGCAGGCAAGAACCGCGATGATCGTCGCCGCTGGATTGACCTTGTAGAAATCCGACGATTTCGCGCATTGAGACCCGCTAGGACGACTTCCGGGCGCATCAGGGATCGCCTGCCCTTTCGAACTACAGCGCGATTGCGGAAATCAGCCTTCCGTAATCCGCCTGCCCTTCGTGCGTGGCGCGGCGATAGCTGAAGAACCGCTGCGGGTCCGAATAAGTGCAATGGCGCGACCATTCGGCCTCGACGCCTTCGGCCCGCAGTCGCGAAAGTCCGAATGACGGCAGATCGAACATCGGGCGGCCGTTCGGGCCACCACTGAAAAAGCGATGATAGTCGGGGTCTTCGATCAGGAAATCTTCCATGAAATCCTCGCCGACTTCGTAGGCACGCTGACTGATCGTGGGGCCGATCACAGCCCGGATCCGTGTCGCACCCAACGCCCGCATCGCCGCCACGGTCGTTTCGATGACCCCGGCCAGGGCACCTTTCCACCCCGCATGGCATGCGCCAATCACGCCCGCCTCGCGGTCGGCCAGCAGCACCGGCTGACAATCCGCCGTCAGCACCGCCAGCGCCACCCCCTGCCGGTCGGTCACGATGCCGTCCGCCTGCGTGTCGCGGATCTTTTCAATGTCGTCCTGCGCGGTCAGTGTCACCACGTCGGCGGAATGGACCTGCTTGACCGTCGCCAGCTTGTCCGGTTCGACGCCCATCGCCTGCGCCACCCTTGCACGATTCACCGCAACCATGTCGGTCTGATCGCTGGATCTGCGTCCGCAGTTCAATCCGGCGAACAGGCCTGACGACGCGCCGCCTTTTCGCGTAAAGAAACCGTGCCTGACATCGTTCAGCAGCGGGTGGGTCAGGATCTCAAGCGTCGTCTGCATGAAGCCTCAGAGCGTCGAATCCGGGCACCGGCGGCGCCCCTTGGGGCCAGATGGCCATCGCCTTGAACAGGTGACCCATTTTGTCTGCATCGGTCAAGCGGTCTAACGCCGCCATCGCACCGCCATCGCCCGCCTGGGTCAACCGCTCGGCCCGCTGGCGGGCCCCCAGCGACAGCAGCCAGTCGCCCTGATGGATCGGTCGCGACACCGTGGCCCCTGCCCTGATCGCCGCCGCCGCAAGCGGCGCAAAATCGACATGCGCCGTCAGATCCGCCTCGCCGGGTCGGGCCAGCGGGTCTTCGGGTCGATGCCCCGCCAATGCCTGAAACGTATCGCCATAGCCGTTCCAGCCGCCGTAATCGACAATGATCGCCGCCCCGCCATGCGCCGCGATCCGACTGCTGATGGCCGTCATCATCGCCGGCGCGGCCGGACAATCCTCGATCACATCCCCTGCGCGTCCCTGTCGCGGCAAATCAACCGGCGGCGCCAGCCCCAGGCGCAGTCCACCGTTCTCGTCCAGCCCGACGACACGCTCGGCCCAACCATCATCGACATGCTGGAACTGCCGGATCGGCAAGGCGTCAAAGAATTCATTCGCGATCAGGAACAGCGGCTGGTTTGGCAGGTCGTCCAGGCTGTCCAGATGCCGGACATCGCCCAGCCTGTCGCGCTGCACATCGCGCAGATGCGGCGATGCCTCGATCAGGGCAATCCGAGACGCGTCGATCAATCCCGGCACGGCCCGGATCGCGCGCAGCATGTCGGCCATCAACGTGCCGCGGCCCGGCCCCGGTTCGGCAAGCGTGAAGGGCGCCGGACGGCCCTGATCCATCCATGCCTGTGCAAGGGCCAGCCCGCAAAGCTCTCCGAAAATCTGCGAAATTTCGGGCGCGGTCACGAAATCGCCGGCCTGACCAAACGGATCACGCGTCGCGTAGTAGCCGTGCTGCGGGTGCAGCAGGCACAGTTCCATGTAATCGGCCAGCGAGATTGGTCCGGTTGCGTTGATGCGCCGGGCAATGATCTGTGCCAGTGGCGTCATGCAGTAGCCGGCACCGGCGCGCGGCGCCACGCCCGAAGGATGAAGACCACGCCCAGCACCACCATGGGAAGGGAAAGAACCTGTCCCATCGTCAGACCGATCACGGGGCCACCGACGACATGTCCCAGCGGATTGTCGGGCGTGATGAACTGCGCGTCGGCGACCCGGAACAACTCGACGAACATCCGCGCCAGACCGTAACCTGCAAGAAAGATCCCGAAGGCCAGCCCGGGCCGGCGCAGCCCGCCCGCGCGAACCACGGCCAAGAGAACAAGCCCCAGCAGCAGACCTTCCAGCCCCGCCTCGTAAAGCTGGCTGGGATGGCGGGCGCACAGCCCGTCAATCCCCGGACAGTTCTGTGCCGCCTCGCCCGGAAAGATCACCCCCCAAGGCAGATCCGTGGGCCGTCCCCAAAGTTCGGCATTGATGAAATTCGCGATGCGGCCAAAGAAAAGCCCGATCGGGGCCACGACCGCCATCGCATCAGCAAGACGCAGCGGCGCGATGCCGCGCGCGCGGCAGAACAGCCACGCGGCGACGATGACGCCCGCGAAGCCGCCGTGAAAGCTCATTCCGCCCTGCCAGACCTGCAGGATCTGACCGGGATTGGCCAGGTAATATCCGGGTTCGTAGAACAACACGAACCCCAGCCTTCCGCCCACAATCACGCCCAGAATGACCCAGGTCAGCAGATCGTCAACCGCGTCGCCCGCCATGGGCGCACGGTCGCCCCAGAGACGGTCGCGGCGCATCATCGCCACCATGATCTGCCAGCCGATCAGCAGCCCGGCCAGATAGGCCAGCGCATACCACCGCAAGGACAGCGTCAGACCACCCAGATGGATGGTAAATATCTCGGGCGCGATATTGGGAAAGGGGATCATTCGGCCTCTCGGGTTTCGTCGCGCAAGCTAGACACGCAGCACCGGAAGTCAACATAGGCCCCGCCCTGCGGACCGATCACGTTCCCGATGGCAGCCCCCGTCGCAGCCCACGCGCCATAAGGCCGCAGCTTGCCCTAGCGACCGATGAATCCCGGTTTGCGCTTTTCCAGAAATGCCGCCACGCCCTCGCGGAAATCGGCGCTGCGGCCAGCCTCGCCCTGCAGGCGCGCCTCCAGCCGAAGCTGTTCGTCAAGATCGTTGTCGAAGGACGCCGCCACGGCGTTGCGGACGGCAAGGTAGGCGGCGGTCGGCCCCTGCGCCAGATGGCGCGCCCGGTCGGTGACCCCTTGGGCGAATTCGTCGTCGGGCAACGCCTGCCAGATCAATCCCCAATCCGCAGCCTGCCGGGCCGGTATGGCATCCGCGAACAGCATCATTCCAATCGCGCGGGCAGCACCGACCGCGCGCGGTATCGCCCAGGTTCCGCCGGCGTCCGGGATCAATCCGATCCGCGTGAACGCCTGAACGAAGCTGGCGCTTTCAGCCGCGATCACCACGTCGGCGACCAGCGCCAGATTGGCGCCCGCGCCGGCCGCGACGCCGTTGACTGCCGCGATCACCGGTGCCGGGCAATCCCGGATCGCCCGCAACATCGGCTCGTATTCGTCGCGCAGCGTCGCCTCGAGGTCCAGTGCCCCGCTTGCATCGGTCAGATCCTGACCCGAACAGAACGCCTTGCCAGATCCCGTCAGCACGACGCAGCGCACGTCTTCGGTCAGGTTGGTCAGGGCTTGCGTGATCTCGGCCCGCATCTGACGGTTCAGCGCGTTCATCACCTGCGGACGGTTCAGGATCAGCGTCGCGATGCCGTCTTTGACGGCGAACTGGATGGTCTCGAAACTCATGGAAGTCCCCCTCTGGTCTGGGGGCATGATGCCTGAATCGGCGCGCGGGGAAAGCCGGACCCCGCGTCAGTCGCGCATGATTTCCTGCAGCCTCGTCCGTTCGGACTCAGACAGGTCTTCGACGCGCGCGGTCGATGCGGCACGAGCGCGCACGAAACGCCACGCGACCAAGAGCGCGATCAGCGCCATGAAAGGACCGGCCAGCCACAGCACAAGATTGCCGCCACGGGCGCGCGGCTCGAACAGGACGAACTCTCCGAACCGGTCCACAACGGCGTCGATCACCTGATCGTCGCTATCCCCGGCGACCAGTCTTTCGCGCACATACAGCCGCAGGTCGCGGCTGATGGCGGCATTTGATTCGTCGATATTCTCGCCCTGGCAGACCGGGCAGCGAAGCTTTTGTGACAGCTGGCGGGCCCGCGTCTCCAGCGCGGGGTTGTCCAGGACTTCGTCAGGTTGGACTGCCAGCGCGGCGATGGGCAAAGTCAGCAACAGCGTCAGGATCATCAGAAACCGTCTCATTCCGCAGCCACCGCGTTGGCGTGCGCGCGCCGCGCCCCGGCAGCGACGCGATAGCGGCGGTCGGACAGGCTGATCAGTCCGCCAAGCGCCATCAGGATCGAGCCCGCCCAGATCCAGTTGGCGAAAGGCTTGATATAGCTGCGAACGGCCCAGCCACCGTCAGCCTGCGCATCGCCGATGACCAGATAGATGTCGCGGAAGATACCGTTGTCGATCGCGGCCTCGGTCGTCGGCATCGCCTGCACCGGATAGACGCGCTTTTCGGGGTGCATGGTCGCGACCTGCCTGCCGTCGCGTGCCACCTGCATCGTGGCCATGGTCGAGACATAATTCGGCCCCTGAACCTCGTCCACGGCGGTCAGAGTGATCTGATATCCGGACAGTTCGAACGGTTCGCCGATCTGCGCCACACGAATATCCTCGGTCTGCCAAGCGGTCAGCAGACCGACACCGATGAATGTCACGCCCAGGCCTGAATGCGCCACCGCCTTGCCCCAGTCTGCGCGCGGCAGCCGGACAAGCCGCGACAGGCCAGACTTTCCGGTGCGATGGATCAGTTCCGCCGCCGCGCCCGCGATCAACCAGGCGCCAAGCCCGGCGCCGATCACCGCAATCGCGCTGCGCCCGGTCGAGACAGACCAGACCAGCACCATCACTGCGATTGAAAGGATCAGCGCCGCACGCAGCGGCTTGGCCGACCGCATCAGCGTGGCCCGTTTCCATGGCATGATCGCACCCAGAGGCAGCACGATGGCCAGCACGATCATGAAGGGCGTGAACGCCTGGTTGAAGAACGGCGCGCCGACCGACAATTTGCGATCCCACATCATTTCCGCGAACAGGGGCCACATGGTTCCGATGAACACGACGAAGGCCGACACCGCCAGAAGCACATTGTTCAGGATCAGCGCCCCCTCGCGCGAGACGGGGGAAAACACGCCCTTGGCGGTCATCTCACCCGCGCGTGCCGCATACAGCGTCAGGCCACCGCCCATGAACACCGCCAGAATGGCAAGGATGAAAACTCCGCGCGCCGGATCGCTGGCAAAGCTGTGGACCGAGGTGATGACGCCGGACCGAACGATGAAGGTGCCGATCATGGAAAAGCCGAAGGCCATGATCGCCAGAAGGATCGTCCAGCTTTTCAGCGCCTCGCGCTTTTCCACGACGATGGCCGAATGCAGCAGCGCGGCGGCCAGAAGCCACGGCATGAAGCTGGCGTTCTCCACCGGATCCCAGAACCAGAAACCACCCCAGCCCAGTTCGTAATAGGCCCACCACGACCCCAGCGCGATGCCTACGGTCAGGAACATCCAGGCCGCCAGCGTCCAGGGCCGCACCCAGCGTGCCCATGCGGCATCGACCCGGCCTTCGATCAGCGCCGCGATGGCAAAGCTGAACGCCATCGAAAGCCCGACATAGCCCAGATACAGAAACGGCGGGTGAAAGGCCAAACCGGGATCCTGCAGCAAGGGGTTCAGGTCGCGCCCGTCGAAGGGCGGGTTGGCCAGGCGCAGAAACGGGTTCGAGGTGAACAGGATGAAGGCATAGAACGCCGCGCCGATCGACGCCTGAACGCCCAGCACCCGCGCCCTGAGACTGGGCGGCAGGTTGCTACCGAACGCCGCCGCAGCGGCACCGAAAAGCGACAGGATCAGCACCCACAGCAACATGCTGCCTTCGTGGTTCCCCCAGACGCCGCTGATCTTGTAGATCATCGGCTTGGCAGTATGCGAATTCTCATAGACCAGCTTCAACGAGAAATCCGAGGTGACGAACGCCACCGTCAGCGCCGCGAACGAAAGGCCAGTCAGCAGGAACTGGGCCATGGCGGCCGGTCGGGCGCTGTCCATCCAGCCCTGCCAGCCCTTGGCCGCGCCGATCATCGGCACAATCATCTGATACAGCGCCACCGCGAAGGCAAGCGTCAGGGCGAAATGGCCAAATTCTGCGATCATGCGGGCGTTCCTCCGTTGGCGCCAGCATAGGGATACGCAAAAAGGGGGGAAAGTCCCCCCTTGGTCGCCGCGCTTCAGTTTTCCGTGCGACCTATTCGCGCAACCCGGCCGCCCAATCGCGCAAGGCGGCGTTATCTGCAAAATCATCGTCGGGCCGCAAGGCGTCGGTCAGCGCGGCGCCTTCCTGAGGGCGGTCGGGTCCGGGACCGGTTCCTTCCGCTTGCGCCACAGGCCAGACCCGGTGCCGGAAATAATGTGCTTCGCGCGCGCCGAAATAGAAGCCGACGATCGCGCCAAGCAACCACCACAGCGGTTCCGGCACCTGTTGCAGCCCCTGCATCCGCAGGCCGAAACCCGACGGCTCGACCATCGCATAGACAAACAGCGCCATCGTGCCCAACGCCAGCAAGGGGCGCGGCAGGCGGTTCAGCCCGTTCACGAGACTGTCGAAGAACCCCGGCCGGGCGATCTGAAACTCTTGTCCAAGCTGGGTGATCGCGCGGGCATAGGCCTGTTCTTCCAGTTCCATCTTGCGCGTCGCGTTCTGGGTAAACACCTCGGCCATGCCCGTCGCGGCGCTGCCAAGCGCGGTCACACCCTGGCCGAAACCAAGGAAACGGTCGATCATGCCCATCTGGCGGTCCTTTCACGGTGCTCGGCTTCGGTCAGGTGATAGCGCGGCGATACGAAGGTTTCGGCCCGGGTGATCCAGCCGCCTTTTCCGCCCGCGCGAGTGCGCGCGTATTTGCGGCTTGCCGGGCGCTGATCGGCCAGTGCGTAGTAATAATTGCGCCGGGCGATCCCGTAGGCATCGGCGATATGGGCAGGCGCGGCCTCGGCAGCATCTGCGACCGCGGCGATCGTCCTGGGGCCGATCACGCCATCCGCAGTTGCCGGAAATCCCATGCGCGAAACCAGTTTCTGCAGGATCTTCACGGCGTTTGCGCCGGCATTCACATACATGTCGAAGACGCTGGCCTGCACCGGATCGGGCAATTCGGCCAGACGCGGCTTGCGGAAGTAATGTTCGACGAAGATCTGTTCCGCCTGCGCCCGCGTCAGGGCGCGGACATCCGCTGCATCGACCTTGCCATCGCCGGTCAGGTCCAGCCCCAGCGACCGCATCGTGCCGATCGTGACCCCGAAATTCGTGGCGCCGCCGGGATCGTCGGGGTCGTTCACATAGCCGCCCTCGCGGGCGACGATCTCTCGCGCGATGTCAGTGACACTTGGCATCTGAATCCCCCTGAAGCCTGCCGCCCGAAACGGCGAACGGCTCTAGGGTCGATGGGTCAGGTTAACCCATCGTTAACCATGCGTGCGTTGCTGGACTCGGCCTCAGGAATTGGGATCCTGATAGACGCCGCTTTCCTTAAGCGTATCGACGACTTCGCGTGGCATGTAGGTTTCGTCGTGCTTGGCCAGCAGGCTTTCCGCCTCGAAGCGGCCGCCGCGATAATATCCCTTGGCAATCGTGCCCTGCCCTTCCTTGAACAGGTCCGGACGCGGATCGCGCCCGATATAGCTGACCGGGATTTCAGCCGCGCCATCGGTAATGACGAAATCGAAGGCGACCCCGTCGCGGTTGACGATCGAGCCGTCCTTGACCAATCCGCCAAGCTGGAAATATTCATCAGCGCCAGGGGCTTGTGCGCTGACCTGGGTCGGCGAACGGTAAAGGTTGATGCCGTCCCGAAAGCCGTAGCCGATCAACCCCACCGCGATCAGCAGCGCGACGGAAGCCGCGATCAGGACCTGCGCGCGACGGCGTTTCTTCAGCGATTTCAGACCGGCCATTCTTTCCTCCTCAAGCAGCCTCGAAACGGATCGAACGGCGCAGGAATTGCGTCGCCTTGCCGGACACGCGGACCGGATCGCCCGTGGTCAGGTATTTCGACGCAGTGCCTTCGCCCAGAAACTCGGGCCTGCGTTGAAGATAGTCCGCAAGGCTTTCTGCGACCAGCCCTGCCTGACTGTAAACCCGGACCTTGGTGCCCAGGGCGCGCTGAAACGCGGCCTCGACCAGAGGATAATGGGTGCAGCCAAGGATCGCGGCTTCGGGCTGCGGCATGCGACGCAGCAGCGCCTCGACATGGCTGGTCACCAGCGCCTCGGCCAGAATTTCGTCCCCCATTTCAATGGCATCCACGACGCCGCCGCAAGGCTGCGCCTCGACATCGACGCCCACGGCGCGAAATGCCAGTTCGCGCTGAAAGGCTCTGCTGGCAACGGTGGCGGGGGTCGCGAACAGCGCCACCTGATTGACCGCGACGTGGCGGGGCGGCGAATTGTCGCCCCATTGGCGTTCGGTCAGTGCCTCGATCATCGGCACGAACACCCCTAGGACCCGCTTGTCCTTGGGCAGCCAGGTTTCCTGCATGCGGCGCAGCGCGGCGGCGCTGGCGGTGTTGCAGGCCAGGATGACCAGATCGCAGCCCTCGTCCCACAACCGGCTGACACCCGCGCAGGTCAGATCGAAGATGTCATCCGGCGTGCGCACCCCATAGGGCGCATGCGCATTGTCGCCAAGATAGACCAACGGCAGATCCGGCAACCGCGCGGCGATGGCGCTATGAACCGTCAGCCCGCCCAGACCCGAATCGAACACGCCAACCGCCATCTTGCCACTCCTTCTGCCGCGCGCCGTTTTAGGACGCCGCGCGACGTTTGGAAATGACTCTGTTCATTCAGCGGCTTCACGCATCGGTGCGCCACCGGACCTGAACTGTGCCAGCAACTCCTTGCGCCGGATCGCGGCCTCGTCTGCGGCCTTGTCCTTGACCGGACCATAACCCCGCACGCTGAGCGGCAGTTCGGCAAGTTCGATGGCGATGGGCAGCGTCGAGTCGTCCACATTCGCCAGCACCTCGCGCATGTCCGCCTCGAAATCACGGATCATGGCGCGTTCGCGCCTGCGTTCGGCGCCATAGCCGAACGGATCGAACGGCGTGCCGCGCAGCCCCTTCATGGCCGACAGAACCCGGAACGCCTTCAGCATCCATGGCCCGAACTGCCGCTTCCTGGGGCGCCCGTTGGCATCGGTGCCCGACAACATCGGCGGTGCAAGATTGAAGAACAGCGTCGTGCCCCCCTCCCACTGTTCCGCGACCTGTTCGGCGGTGGTCAGGTGAAGCCGCGCAACCTCGTATTCGTCCTTGTAGGCCAGCAGCTTGTAGTAGCCGCGCGCGACGCTTTCGCGCATTCCGTCCGGCGCCAGATCAACCAGCTTGCGGAATTTCCTGGCCAGCCTCTTGCCCTGATAGTCAACCAGCCGAGCCTCGCGATAGGACACGGGATCGACCGGCAGTTCCGGGATCTCGGCCGGCTTTTTCATCAGATCCGGGAACGCCATCGCGCAGCGGCCGATCTGGAAGGCGCGAAGGTTGTCATCGACCTTGGCACCGTTCAGTCGGATCGCGTCGTGGATCGCCGCCTCGGTCAGCGGAAGCAGCCCCTGCTGCCAGCACGCGCCCAGGACCAGCATGTTGGAATAAATCGAATCCCCCAACATCCGCAGCGCCAGATCATTGGCGTCAAAGAACGCCACCCGGTCACCCAACCGCGCCTGCAGCGACATCTTCAGCCGATCGGCGGGCACCTGAAAATCGCGGAACCGGGTGAAATCACCGGTGATGATCTCGTGATCGTTGACGACCGCGCCGGTGCGATCATTCGTCATCAGCCCGATCGTCCTGGCGCCGGCCGTCACGACCAGATCACCGCCGATCACGCAGTCGGCTTCACCGGTTGCCACGCGGATCGCGCTGATATCCTCGGGGCGCTCGGCCAGTCGCAGATGGATATGGACTGCGCCACCCTTCTGGGCCAGCCCGGCCATCTCCATCATGCCGGCACCCTTGCCGTCGATCTGCGCGGCCTGGGCCAGCACGGCCCCGATGGTGACCACGCCGGTGCCCCCGACCCCGGTGATGACCACGTTATGCGTCCCGCTGATTGCGGGCAGCGCGGGCTGCGGCAGGTCGGGGATAGTGAACGCCTCGGCCTTGGGTTTGCGCAACTTGCCGCCCTTGACGGTCACGAAGCTGGGGCAGAAGCCCTTCAGGCAGGAATAGTCCTTGTTGCAGCTGGACTGGTCGATCTGACGCTTGCGGCCAAGTTCGGTGTCCAGCGGCACGATCGACACGCAGTTCGACTGAACCGAGCAGTCGCCGCAGCCCTCGCATACCTCGGGGTTGATCCAGACGCGCCGGTCAGGGTCCGGGAACTGCCCCTTCTTGCGGCGACGGCGCTTTTCAGCCGCGCAGGTCTGGATATACAGGATCGCGCTGACGCCCTTGGCATCTTCCAGTTCGCGCTGAACATTCATCATCTCGGCGCGTTCCTCGAACCGCATTCCCTGCGGAAACTGCTTGCGGTCCACGTCTTCTTTTTCGTCATAGACCACGATCACCGGATCGACCCCCATCGCGGTCAGCTCGCGCGCGATCTGGGGCGCGGTCAGATCGCCCTCGTTCGGCTGCCCGCCGGTCATCGCCACAGCGTCGTTATACAGGATCTTGTAGGTGATGGTGGTCTTGGCCGCGATCGCGGCACGGATCGCCAGAGAGCCGGAATGATTATAGGTTCCGTCGCCAAGATTCTGAAAAACATGACCCCTTGTGCTGAATGGCGCCTCACCGATCCAGTTCGCGCCCTCGCCGCCCATATGAGTGAAGCCTTCCGTCTCGCGCCCCATCCACTGCACCATGTAGTGACATCCGATGCCGGCATAGGCTCGGCTGCCTTCGGGCAGGCGGGTCGAGGTATTGTGCGGGCAACCCGAACAGAACCAGGGGGTTCTGGTTGCAATCTCGGGTGCGTTGTCATTGCGGCGAACCTCGGTCAGGCGGTTCAGACCGGCGCGGATATGTTCGGTCCCGCGGCCTTCCTCGATCAGGATGCCGCCGATCTTTTGGGCGATCATGACCGGGTCCAGCGCATAGCGCGTGGGGAACAGTTCCTCGCCGGTCTTGTCGTGCTTCCATCCATGCACGCGACGCCCGTGGCGATTGTCGAAAATCGCCTCTTTCAACTGCACTTCGATCAGCTTTCGCTTTTCTTCAACGCAGACGATAAGTTCCAGATTTTCAGACCATTCCTGGAAGGACTTCATGTCCAGCGGCCATGTCTGACCGACCTTGTAGGTGGTCAGTCCCAGACGCTCGGCCTCGGCCTCGTCGATGCCCAGCAAGGACAGAGCATGAACCAGATCCAGCCAGTTCTTGCCCGCCGCGACGAAGCCGATCTTGGCGCCCGGCCTGCCCCAGTGCTTGCGATCGATCCGGTTGGCACGGCTGAACGCCTCGGCCGCCCACCGCTTGAAGTCGATCATCCGCGCTTCCTGCGTGACAGGGGTATCGCCCAAGCGGATATTCAGCCCGCCCTCGGGCATCTGAAAATCGGGGATGACGAATTTCAAACGGTCCGGGTCGCCGTTGACGACGGCGGTCGCCTCGACGGTATCCTTCATCGTCTTCAACCCGGTCCAGACGCCCGCAAACCGCGACAGCGCAAATCCATACAGGCCATAGTCCAGGATTTCCTGCACACCGGCCGGGGACAGGACCGGAATATAGGCGTCGATCATCGCCCAGTCCGACTGATGCAGCACGGTCGAGCTTTCACCAGTGTGATCGTCGCCCATCGCCATGACGACACCGCCATGTTTCGAACTGCCGGCCATGTTGGCGTGGCGCATCACGTCGCCGGTGCGGTCCACGCCCGGCCCCTTGCCATACCACAGTGCATAGACGCCGTCGTATTTGCCTTCGCCGCGCAGTTCGGCCTGCTGGCTGCCCCAGATGGCGGTTGCGGCGAGGTCTTCGTTCAGGCCGGGCTGAAACAGCACATTGGCCTCGGACAGGCGCTTGCCCTCGCGCATCATCTGCAGATCGACGCCCCCCAACGGCGACCCGCGATAGCCGGTAACATAGCCGGCCGTGTTCAGCCCCGCGGCTTTGTCACGTGCCGCTTGCATAAGCATCAGGCGAACAAGGGCCTGCGTGCCGTTCAACAATACGTGTGACTTCGACAGATCAAAGCGGTCGGCTAGCGTGAATTCCTGCTTGCTCATCCTGCGTCTCCTCCAATGCCGGTGGGCTTCACGATCATTATAGGTCAGAATTGCTGACCGATGAAGGAAAAAATCGATGCTTGACGCAGCCGTGAGGGACAGGCAGGGGAAGAAGAGATTTGCAAAAAACGCATGGCTGACCAAGCAGGATTGTAACAGCTATGGACTGGGACAAACTAAGAATATTTCACGCGGTTGCCGATGCCGGCAGCCTGACCCATGCTGGCGACACGCTGCATCTGTCGCAATCAGCCGTCAGCCGGCAGATCCGCGCGCTGGAAGAGACGCTGGGAACGACGCTTTTCCACCGGCATGCACGCGGACTGATTCTTACCGAACAGGGCGAGTTGCTGTTCGAGGCGACCTCCGCCATGGCGCGCAAGCTGGACGGCGCCTCGGCCCGCATCCGCGACAGCGAGGAAAATGTTCTTGGCGAACTGAAGGTGACGACAACGGTCGGCTTCGGCACGCTGTGGCTGGCCCCGCGCCTGGTCAAGCTTTACGAGAAATATCCCGACCTGAAGATCGACCTGATGCTGGAGGAGCGGGTGCTTGACCTGCCCATGCGCGAAGCCGATGTCGCGATCCGCATGAAGGAACCCAGCCAATCAGACCTGATCCGTCGGCGCCTGCTGAATATCCGCATGCGGCTTTATGCCACGCAGGAATATCTGGATCACGCCGGCACCCCAGGCAGCCTGGACGACCTGTCCACCCATCGGCTGATCTGTCAGAAAACCGATCAGCCGCAGGTCGCGGCCGGCGCGCGGCTGGTTCAGGAAATCATGTCCCGGAACATCACCTCGATGTTAACCGTGAACAATTATTTCGGCGTGCTTCAGGGCGTTCTGGCCAATGTTGGCGTCGGCGTTCTGCCCGACTACCTGGCCGTGGATCACCAGGGCCTTGTGCGCGTCCTGCCCGAGATCGAGTCGGGCGAGGTCCCGGTCTTCCTGGCCTACCCCGAAGAACTGCGCCAGACGCGGCGCGTTGCCGCATTCCGCGATTTTGTCTTGGAAGAGATTCAGGCCTATCGGCGGCAGAAAAGCGAAGTCGTGCCTGAATAGTGCGCTAAACCTGCCGAATCCTGACAAATCCAACTGCAATTTTGCCGCGACTCGGGGTTGATCTACAACTTTCGCGTGTAGCTATTCAGCAACTGCATGGCGGCTATGCTGCGGGTGCAGCATCATTTTCCTTGAACCATTCGCATCCTGCCCATAAATCAGGCTGCGAAGGCGGTGGTCAGCTTAACCGCGCATCACCTTCTACCTCCCTGTTGGACTTAGGCCGGGCCTCGTGCCCGGCTTTTTTTTGTCCGCACGGGCGCGGTTCGCCGCGCAACCCTTCCCATGGCGGGCGTCTCACCATAAAAGGCGCCAGACCACACGGGGCAGGAAGGGCCGGATATGCAGGAACCGTCGATCACCGTCGATCTGATCGCCGCGCACGGGCTGAAGCCCGACGAATATGACCGCATCCTGAAGATCATCGGCCGCGAACCGACCTTCACCGAACTGGGCATCTTCAGCGCGATGTGGAACGAACATTGTTCCTACAAATCGTCCAAGAAATGGCTGCGCACCCTGCCGACGGAAGGGCCGCAAGTCATCTGCGGGCCGGGAGAGAACGCGGGCGTCGTCGATATCGGCGACGGCCAGGCCGTGGTCTTCAAGATGGAAAGCCACAACCACCCTTCCTACATCGAACCGCATCAGGGCGCGGCGACCGGTGTGGGCGGCATCCTGCGCGATGTCTTCACGATGGGCGCACGGCCCATCGCGGCCATGGATTCGCTGTCCTTCGGGCGGCCCGAACATCCCAAGACGGCACATCTGGTCAAGGGCGTGGTCGAAGGGATCGGCGCTTATGGCAATTGCTTCGGCGTGCCGAATGTCGGCGGCGAGGTGCGGTTCCACCGCAGCTATGACGGAAACTGCCTTGTGAACGCCTTCGCGGCGGGCCTGGCGGATACCGACAAGATCTTCTATTCGGCCGCATCCGGCGTCGGCATGCCGGTAGTCTATCTGGGCGCAAAGACCGGTCGCGACGGCGTCGGCGGCGCCACGATGGCCAGCGCCGAGTTCGATGACACGATCGAGGAAAAGCGGCCCACCGTTCAGGTCGGCGACCCCTTTACCGAAAAATGCCTGCTGGAAGCCTGCCTGGAATTGATGGCCTCGGGTTCGGTGATCTCGATTCAGGACATGGGCGCGGCAGGGCTGACCTGTTCCGCGGTCGAGATGGGCGACAAGGGCGGACTGGGCATCAAGCTGCATCTGGACGCCGTCCCGCAGCGTGAAACCAACATGACCGCCTATGAAATGATGCTGTCGGAATCCCAGGAACGGATGCTGATGGTGCTGAAGCCCGAGAAAGAGGCCGAAGCGCGTGCGATCTTCGAGAAATGGGACCTCGATTTCGCCATTGTCGGCGAAACCATTGCCGAAGACCGATTCCTGATACTGCATGGCAACGACGTCAAGGCGGATCTGCCGCTGTCCAAACTGTCCTCCAGCGCGCCTGAATATGATCGCCCGTGGGTCGAGACGCCGGCCGCAGACGCCGCCCCCACCCTGCCCCCGATCCGCCCGATCGCGGCGCTGCGCGCCCTGATCGGCAGCCCCAACCATGCCCACAAATCATGGGTCTGGGAACAATACGACACGCAGGTCGGTGCCGATACGATCCGCCGTCCGGGGCTGGGTGCGGGCGTCGTGCGGGTGCATGGCACGAACAAGGCGCTGGCCTTCACCAGCGACGTCACCCCCCGCTATGTCAAGGCGAACCCGTTCGAGGGCGGCAAGCAGGCCGTTGCCGAGGCGTATCGCAATCTCTGCGCTGTCGGCGCGACGCCGCTGGCCACCACCGACAACCTGAATTTCGGCAACCCCGAAAAGCCAGAGATCATGGGTCAGTTCGTCGGCGCGATCAAAGGCATCGGCGAAGCATGTCGCGCACTGGACTTCCCGATCGTGTCGGGCAACGTGTCGCTTTACAACGAGACCGACGGCAAGGGGATCCTGCCGACGCCGACCATCGGCGGTGTCGGTCTGATCGACAACATCTCGCACCTGATCGCGGGTCTGCCGTCGGAAGGCGATCTGGCGCTGGTGATCGGCCGGACCGACGGACATCTTGCCCAATCGGCCCTGGCGCACGAGGCGTTCGGGATCGAAACCGGCGATGCCCCCCATGTCGATCTTGATGCCGAACGCAGGCACGGCGAATTCCTGCGGACGCACCGCCGGCATCTGAAAGCCGCGACTGACCTGTCGGATGGCGGGCTTGCGCTGGCCGCGTTCGAGATGGCCGAGGCGGCGGGCATCGGCCTGCATCTGGACAGCAGCGATATCGGTCAGCTGTTCGGAGAGGATCAGGCCCGCTATCTGGTCGCCTGCAATGGCGAAAGCGCTGATGCCATCCAGAAGGCGGCCGAACTGGCCGGAATTCCTGTGGCGCAGGTCGGCAGGTTCGGCGGGACGATGGTCGAACTGGGCGATGACGCCGAAGATCTGGACGAACTGGCGCCGCTGTACCGCACGGCATTCAAGGTCGCGATCAAGGGCGACATGCCCGATCACGCATGACCTTGCGCGCGCCCGCCGGTTTCGCCGTCATCGTCACGGCGGCGGGTCGTGGCAGCCGCGCGGGCGGCGACGCGCCCAAGCAATGGCGCAGCCTTGCGGGGCGTTCGGTGCTGGCCCGGGCACTGGCCGCCTTCTCGGGTTTTGATCGCGTGGTGCTGGTCGTGCATCCCGACGACATGGGTAATGCGATCAGGGAATTCTCGGGCGCCGTCACAATCGTCTCGGGGGGCGAGACCCGCGCGTCCAGTGTCCGCAACGGCCTGCTGTCCCTGCGCGGCAGTGGCATCAGCCATGTGTTGATCCATGACGGCGCGCGCCCTCTGGTCGGCGACGACGTCATCGGCGGCGTCATAGAGGCTTTGACGGCGGGCGCATTGGCGGCGGCGCCCGCGCTGCCGGTCAGCGATGCGCTGTGGCGCGGCGATCAGGGCATGGTCACCGGAACCGCCGCGCGCGACGGGCTGTATCGCGCCCAGACCCCGCAAGGATTTTCCTTCGACCACATCCTGACGGCCCATCTGGAACATTCGCACGACGCCGCCGATGATGTCGAACTGGCGCGTATGGCGGGATTGCAGGTCGCAATCACAACAGGCAGTGAAGACAATCTGAAGATCACCTATCCTGCGGATTTCGCGCGGGCCGAACGGATTCTGGGAACGGCAATGGATATACGGCTTGGCAACGGTTACGACGTTCACGCCTTCGGGCCGGGCGATCATGTCTGGCTGTGCGGCGTGCAGATCCCGCACGAGGCCGGGCTGGTCGGCCATTCTGATGCCGATGTCGGCATGCACGCCCTGACCGACGCCATCTATGGCGCGCTGGCCCAGGGCGATATCGGTCGGCATTTTCCACCTTCCGACCCGCAATGGAAAGGTGCGGACAGCGCGATCTTTCTGCGCCATGCGGCAGAGCTTGCCCGCAGCCACGGGTTTTCATTCGGCAATTGCGATGTCACGCTGATCTGCGAGGCCCCGAAGATCGGACCGCACGCCGCCGCGATGCAGCTGCGCCTGTCCGAAATCACGGGGATCGACGCAGACCGGATCAGCGTCAAGGCGACCACCTCGGAACGCCTTGGATTTACCGGCCGACGCGAAGGGATCGCGGCCATCGCAACCGCCGCGCTGATGAAAGGATAAATGATGGACCGCCTGCTGTGTATCTGGTTCGGTGCCGGGCTGTTGAAGCCAGCCCCCGGCACCTGGGGATCGGCAGTTGCCGTCGCTCTGGGGCTGCTGATCCACAGGATCGGGCATTTTCCCCTGCTGGCCATCGCCACGGTTGCCGTCACCATCGCAGGGTTCTGGGCCGTTCGCCGCCATACCGCCGGCATGGAAGACCCAGACCGCAGCGAGATCGTCATTGACGAGGTCGCGGGCCAGTGGCTGGCACTGTGTTTTCCTTCGGCGGGGTTCTTCTTTGCGGGGCTGCCCGCAAGCAGCTTTCCCTATCCCGGCTGGATCGCGGCATTCCTGTTCTTTCGCCTGTTCGACATCTGGAAGCCATGGCTTGTCGGACGCGCCGACCGGCAAGGAGGGGTCGATGGCGTGATGGTGGATGATCTCTGGGCGGGTCTCTTCGCGGGCATCGCCACGATGATCGCCGCAGCCATAGCCCACGGGGTGCTGATGTGAGCCTAGCGGCCGAGGTGCTGGGCGCCGCCCGTGCACGGGGCGTCCTGATCGCCACCGCCGAAAGCTGCACCGGCGGGCTGATTGCGGCTGCACTGACCGAGGTTCCGGGTTCGTCCGATGTCGTGGACAGGGGCTTCGTGACCTATTCAAACGCCGCGAAACGCCAGATGCTGGGCGTCAACCCCGCAGCGCTTGACGCATTCGGCGCCGTCAGCGAACAGGTCGCGGCCGAGATGGCCAGCGGCGCCTTGGCGCATTCGGATGCAAACCTTGCGGTCGCGGTCACCGGGATAGCGGGCCCTGGCGGATCTGACCACAAACCCGAGGGACGGGTCTGTTTCGGTGTTGCGACTGCGTCAGGGGTGACGACGCCCGAAGTGGCAACCGAGACGATCGATTTCGGCCCAATCGGCCGCCACCGGGTGCGCGCCGCAACGGTCGATCACGCGCTGCGGCTGTTGCTGCAGCATCTCGGTCAGCACCGCGTCGGGGAAACCGACAGCTGACCTAGGTCTGCTGCCCCGCCAGCGCCGCAAGGAACCGTTCGATATCCGCGTGGGGCGTGTTCCACGACGTCACCAGACGGATCGGCACGGGATCCAGCCCCTCGGCCGACTTGTCGGGCCACAGATGATAGATCGCCCCGGCCTCTTGAGCGCGCCCATGCGCCGCGGCGGGAATGGTCGCAAAGACGGCGTTTGACTGGACCGGCACCAGCAGCGAACCGCCGGCCTCCAGCACCCCCTCGGCCAGCCGTGCAGCCAGACCATTCGCGTGGCGGGCAAGGTCCAGCCACAGGCCGTCTTCGGCCAGCGCCAGCATCTGCGCCGACAGAAATCGCTGCTTCGAGAAGACATGCCCGGACTGCTTGCGGCGATAGTCGAACCCTTCGGCCAGTGCAGGATCGAAGAATACCACGGCTTCGGCCGCCATCGCGCCGTTCTTGGTGCCGCCAAGGCACAGCACATCAACGCCGGCACGCCAGGTCAGATCGGCGGCGGAACCTTCCAAGGCCGCGACAGCATTGGCAAAGCGCGCGCCATCCATGTGCAGCGGCAGCCCCGCCCGATGCGCGGTTTCCGCCAGTGCCGCGACATCATCGATGCTGTAGACCGTGCCCCATTCGGTCGCGTTGGTGATCGACACCATCGCGTTGCGGCCACCGTTCAGCCCCCCACCGGCGCCGATGCGCAGGGCGTCGGCCAGAACATGCGGCGCGATCTTGCCACCCTCGCCCGGCAGCGTCACCAGCTTGCCGCCGTGGGTAAAGAACTCGGGCGCGCCGCATTCGCTGGTTTCGATATGCGCGTCCTCGTGACAATAGATGCGACCACCCGCCGGACAAAGCTGCGCACAGACCAGCGCATTGGCCGCCGTTCCCGTCGCCACAAAGCGGATGACGGCATCGGGTGCCTGCAACAGGTCGCGCAGCGCCGCTTCGGCACGCGCGGTCACCGGATCGTCGCCATAGCCCATCATCGCACCATCGTTGCACTCGGCAAGCGCACGCACGACCGCCGGATGCGCGCCATATGCGTTGTCCGATGCAAAATTCACGACAGATCCTCGATGATATGTTGGTCCCAGTCTTCCTCGTCGATCTCGGCCTCGCTGACGGTCCAGCCGCGCACGCTGACACCGGCGCGGTGAACCGCTTCGGGATCGCCCGAGATCAGGTGATGCCAATCATAAAGCGGCTTGCCTTCGGCCCGCAGGCGATAGGCGCAGGTGGCGGGCAGCCACCATGCGATATCCTTCAGCCGCGCCGGTGTCAGCACCACGCATTCGGGAACATAGTCATGCCGGTTGGCATAGGAACTGCACCGACAGGCGTGCCCGTCCAGCAGCTTGCAGGCGACGCGGGTGAACGCCAGTTCCTGCGTATCCTCGTATTCGATCTTGTTCAGGCAGCACTTGCCGCAGCCATCGCACAGCGCCTCCCACTCATCGCGGGTCAGCCGGTCCAGCCGCATTTCCCAGAACCGTTCGCGCATCACGCGCCCGACAGAACCGCGCGCGCCTGTCCGGCGTCGGCGGCGATCTGGTCGATCAGCGTCTCGACATCGTCGAACTTCGCCTCGTCGCGCAGGAACTCGACCAGCGCGACCGACAGATGTTCGCCGTATAGGTCGCCGTCAAAGTCGAACAGATGCACTTCAAGATTGGGTTCGTTCCGACCGAACATCGGGCGCACGCCCAGGCTGGCGACACCTTGGCAGGACAGCCGATCCGGTCCGGTCAGCACATCGACCAGCACCGCATAGACGCCCAGTCGCGGCAGGTGCAGCCCCTCAAGGCGCATATTCGCGGTCGGCCAGCCGAAGTCGCGGCCGCGCTTGTCGCCATGCACGACTTCGCCCTCGATCCGATGCCAGTGACCCAGCATCCGTTCGGCATCGCGCACCCGCCCCTCGCTCAGCGCGGTGCGGATCGCGGTGGAACTGTAGTCCTGCCCGCCGGTGCCGACCAGCGGCACCGCCGTCACGCCAAAGCCGAACCGGCGACCCAGATCGGCCAGGGTCTGAACATCGCCCGCGCGTTTCTTGCCAAAGCGGAAATCGGCGCCGACGGTGACGTGCCGGACGCCCAGACCTTCGGCAAGCACGTCCTGTGCGAAGGCTTCGGGCGTCAGGCCGGCCAAAACCGGACCGAACGGCAATTCGTATAGATGTTCGACCCCCAGCCTTGCCAGTCGGTTGGCGCGCGATTCAGCGTTCATCAGCCTGAAGGCGGCGGCATCGGGCGCAAAATACTGTCGCGGATGCGGCTCGAAGGTCAGGATCCCAAGCGGGGCGTCGGCTGCGCGGGACGCGGTCTCGATCACCACCCGGTGTCCCAGATGGACGCCGTCGAAATTGCCCATCGCCACGGTCGCCCCACGGGCGCTGGCAGGCAATCCGTTCCAGTCGTGATGGATATGCAACGGGCCCCCAGTCGGGGCGCCTGCCGCCCCGTCAGTCGAACTTGCGGCTTGGGGCCAGTACGACCGCCTCGCCTTTCAGCACGACCGTATCGCCCACCAGACAGCGGGTTGCAAGCGTCACCCGGCGTTTCGCGTGGTCGATCGTATCCACCGTGACCTCGGCGCGGACCATGTCGCCAGGACGCACCGGAGCCATGAATTTCAGGGTCTGCCCCAGATAGACGGTGCCATGTCCCGGCAATTGTTCTCCGATCACCGCCGAGATCAGTCCCGCGGTCAGCATACCGTGGGCGATCCGTCCCTCGAAAATCGTGTCCTGTGCATAATCATCATCCAGGTGCACCGGATTGCGGTCGGTCGAAACCTGGGCGAACAATTCGATATCGTGGTCGGTCACCTGCTTTTGCAGATAGCGGGTCATGCCGACTTCCAGATCCTCAATGACGATCGTGCCGCGGGGAAGATTGTCGAACATGCTGTCATCCATCTCTTGCGCCGGTTTTCTGAACGTGATGCTGCGTAGCAGCAATTTTACCCTCGCGCAACAAACTATCACATAAATGGTATAAAAGTATAATAATGTTGCACGTTGGCCGCCACCCAAACTGATTGCCACAAAAAGAAAACCCGCACCGATGGGTGCGGGTTGAGCGATGGACAGCGCGCGATCAAGCTTCAGCGAAGGCGGCCTATCGCGTATTGCGGCTGCTGCTGATGATGCGCCAGCCATTCGCGCAGCAATTCGGGATCGGGGTTCTCGACATCGTCGCCGAAGGCCGCCGCGGCAAGCCCACCGGTCACGAACAGCGCATCGATACCCTCTTGCTGCGCACCGCGGATATCGGTGTTGATCCCGTCGCCGATGGCCAGCACCCGCGACGAATCGGTCAGTGACAGAAGACGCCGCGCACGTTCGTAGATCGGCGGATGAGGCTTGCCGAAATAGAAAGATACCCCGCCCAGATCCTCGTAGAACTCGGCCAGGGCACCCGCGCAATAGATCCGCGTCTCGCCCATATCGACCACCACATCGGGATTGGCGCACAGCATCTTCAGCCCGCGCTGCCGCGCCAGCATCAGACGGGCGCGATAATCCTCGGGCGCCTCGTTCACCTCGTCGAAGGGGCCTGTGCAGACAATGCCCTCGGCCTCTTCCAGCGACACCCTGACCACCGCAGGTGCATCGGCCCATTCGGCCGGAATGTCGTTGAAGAAGCCGTCATCCTTTTCGGTGCCGATATGCCAGACCTTGCGGCCCACGGCACCCTCGAACATCGCGTCCTGCGCTGCGTCCCCGGAACTGATCACCATGTCCCAGGCGTCGCGCGGCACACCCATCCGGTCAAGCTGCGCGATGACATACTGGTTCGGACGCGGCGCGTTCGTCATCAGCACGACACGCCCGCCACCGCGGCGATAATCCTGAAGGGCCGCCACCGCCGCCTGATAGGGGCGTTTGCCGTTATGCAGACAGCCCCACAGATCGCAGAACAGCGCGTCATATTGCGTGCCGATCTGCGACAGGCTTTCGATGATGCGGGTCATCAGACGGCCAGGGCGGGGATGATCTGCTTCTTGCGGCTCATGATCCCCGGCAGAACGACCGTATCGCCGGTGACCGTCGCGCCAAAGCTTTTCGCGGCGACCTCGCGCACGAAATCATCGGGCACCAGCAACGTGGCCTCTTCTCGCAGGATGTCGATGATGAACAGCAGAACATGATCGGCACCGTCCGCCGCCGCGACGCCAGGCATGGCCGCGACCAGCGCATTCTTGCGATCCAGCAGCACCTGCGGCGCCGTCGTTTCCAGTACCGAGATGCGCAGCTGCTTGCCGCCCAGTTCGTATTCCTTGCTGTCCATCCGCAGCAGCGCCTCATCGCTGAAGGCGCTGACATCGGATTTGGCCGCGAACATCTCGTTGGCGTAATCGGTGATGTTCAGCCCCAGTTCCGCTGCCAGCTTTTCGGCCACCGCGCGGTCATGCGGGGTCGTCGTGGGGCTGCGGAATTCCAGCGTGTCGGACAGGATGCAGGTCAGCATCGCGCCCTTCACCGCCTCGGGGGCGCGAGCCAGATCGTCGCCGATCAGGTCATGCATGATCGTGGCGGTGCAGGCCAGGGGACGGATGGTGATGTTGATCGGCGTCTTGGTCTTCACGCCGCCTGCCAGCATGTGGTGATCGATGATCTCGATCACATCCGCATCGTTGATGCCTGCGGGCAGTTCGGCAGGATTGTTCGTGTCCACCACGACGCATTTTTCGCCCTTCTCGACATCCGAGATGATCTCGGGCTTGTCGAGGTTCCAGCGGGTCAGCATCCAGGCGGCCTCGGTGTTTGGCTCGCCCTGCAGAACCGCCTTGGCGGGGGTCTTGCGGACCTCGCTCAGATACCACGCCCAGATGATGGGCGAGCCGGTCGAGTCGGTGTCGGGGGAGGTGTGGCCGAATACCTTGATCATGATGCGCCTCTGCGGGTTCGAATGTCGCGCGCCTTATAGGCGGCATGCAGGGTGATGTCCACGCGGGCGGCACCGCGCCGACGGCGTCTGTCAGTCCGAATAGATCATCCTGCGCGTCATGCCGCCATCGACGACAAAGTGCTGTCCGGTGATGAACCCAGCCTTGTCGGACGCCAGATAGGCGACCAGCGTCGCGACATCCTGCGGCACGCCGACTCGTCCGGCAGGGTGTTGGGCCAGATCGGTGGCAGAGTGGTCCGGCTCTCTGCGTTCGGACCGCTTTTGCCACGGCCCTGTCTCGATCCAGCCCGGCAGGATCGCGTTCACCCGCACAGAAGGCCCAAGACTGATGGCCAGCGCGTGCGTCAGGGACAGCAGCGCGCCCTTGGCCGCCGCATAGGCCTCGCAATCGGGTTCGGATTGCAGCGCGCGGGTCGAGGCAACGGTCACGATCGCGCCATGCGCCCGACG
This sequence comes from Paracoccus maritimus, assembly GCF_025195095.1. Lineage (GTDB taxonomy): Bacteria > Pseudomonadota > Alphaproteobacteria > Rhodobacterales > Rhodobacteraceae > Paracoccus > Paracoccus maritimus. The sequence goes on from NZ_JANAVZ010000006.1 coordinate 93,593, forward strand.
CAGCAGCGGAACCGCAGCACGCACGCAAAGAAACGCCCCGGTCACATGGCTGTCCTGCCAGCGCCGCCAATCTGCCAAGGACAGCGCCTCGATCGGTCCGCTGACAGGGTCCGCGATGCCGGCGTTCGAGACCAGCAGATCCAGACCTGCGCCATCCAGCCAATCTTCAACTTGCCTGAAGCCGTCGGTCACAGACGTCTCGTCGCCGACATGCGCGTGGATCAACAGAATTTCATGATCTTCGGCGCCCAGATCGCTCAGCGCCTGAGTATCTCGGTCGAAAATGGCAACGCGCCAGCCTTCCGCGCGAAGATGCACCGCGATCCCCTTGCCGATCCCTTGCGCGCCGCCGGTAATCAGTGCCGATCGCATGCTGCCCTCGTCAGTTGCCGCATTCACGCAACAACGGGACCTCGGCGAGGGTTCCCCGCGTCAGCCGCGGCTGGTCAGCCGACGGGAGTTGGCGCGCGTGCGCTTGCCATAAGGCCGCAAGGCGGCCGACATCATGCGGTCGGCGCTGGCGCCGCGGCTGGCGGCCTGCGCGACGGCGAACATCGACTCGGACGCGGCGGCCTGCTTTTCGGCAACCATGCGAAACGGCTCGCCAGGGGACTGGGCCATCATGCCCATCATCCCGGCGACGCGATATCCGATCACCATCTGGGAATCCATTGCGATCCGCGCCATCTGCGCCCAGACCCGATACGGGGCACCGACAGCCGACATCAGATTAATTCTTTGGGTCATTCTTATATCCTTCGTGTCATCGGCAAAGCCGGACGGGTCATTCTGTCGCTATCGAAGATATGAATACAAGTGCCACTTTTGAACAGGTGAGCCAGATTCAGGCATTGCCCGGCTTGGCAAGCACGGGCCGCCATGTATAGAGGCAGGCCATGATCGACAGCATCACACTCCGCCGCCCCGACGACTGGCACCTGCATTTGCGCGATGGCGCGATGCTGGTGGCCGTGGCCCCGCTTTCCGCCGGTTTCGGCCGCGCGATCATCATGCCGAACCTGGTCCCGCCGGTGGTAACGGGTGCCCAGGCGGCCGCCTATCGCAACAGGATCCTTGCGGCGCTGCCGGAAAACGCCCCGCTGAAGCCACAGATGACGCTGTATCTGACGGACGGCACCGATCCGGCCGATGTCGTCGCAGCGCACAAGGACGGCATCATCCGCGCGGTCAAGCTGTATCCGGCCGGCGCGACCACCAACTCGGCCAGCGGCGTGACCGATGTCGAACGCGTGCGCCCGGTGCTGGCGGCGATGGCCGAGGCGGGCATTCCCCTGTGCGTTCACGGCGAGGTCACGGATCCCTCGGTGGACATCTTTGATCGCGAGGCCGTGTTCATCGACCGGGTACTGGATCCGCTGCGCCGCGCCACGCCCGGTCTGCGCGTGGTGATGGAACATATCACGACCTCGGATGGCGTGGCCTATGCACGGTCCGGCGGCGATGATCTGGCGGCGACGATCACGACCCATCACCTGGTCATCAACCGCAACGCCATCCTGGCGGGCGGAATTCGTCCCCACTACTACTGCCTGCCGGTGGCCAAGCGCGAAACCCATCGCCTGGCCCTGCGCGAGGCGGCGACCAGCGGCGAGGCACGCTTTTTCCTGGGCACCGACAGCGCGCCTCACACCGACAGCGCCAAGCTGCAACCCTGCGGCTGCGCGGGCTGCTTTACCGCACCCAACACCATGTCGATCCTGGCCCATGTGTTCGAAGAGGACGGCGCGCTGGACCGCCTGGAATCGTTCACCAGCCTGAACGGCGCCGCCTTCTACGGCATGGAGCCGAACGAGGACCGCATCCGCCTGGCACGGCGCGACGTGGCGGCCGATTATCCGGCCTCGATCTCGGTCGGCGATCAGACCGTGACGGTCTTTGATCCAGGATTTCCGCTTTACTGGCATCTGGAGGACGCATGAGCCTGCCCTACCCCGCGCGCGAGGAAATCGCCCGCCTGACCGCCCGCATGCTGCTGGAAATCAAGGCGGTGGACTTCAACGCCGAGACGCCCTTTACCTATGCCTCGGGCCTGAAGGGGCCGACCTATGTCGATTGCCGCCGGATCATCAGCTTCCCGCGCGTGCGCCAGACCCTGATGGATTTTCTGGCCGCCACGGTCGCGCGCGACGCCGGGTTCGAAGCGTTCGATAACGTGGCCGGCGGTGAAACGGCGGGCATCCCGTTCGGCGCGATGGTTGCCGAGCGGCTGGGACTGCCGATGACCTATGTGCGGAAAAAGCCGAAGGGTTACGGTCGCAACGCCCGGATCGAGGGCGTGATGACCGAAGGCCAGCGCGTTCTGCTGGTCGAGGATCTGACCACCGATGGCGGCAGCAAGCTGTCCTTCGTGGATGCGATCCGTGACACCGGGGCGACCTGCGCCCATACCGCCGTGATCTTCTATTACGGCATCTTTCCGGAAACGACCCAGCGTCTGGCAGATCACGGCGTGCGACTGCACCACCTCTGCACCTGGTGGGACGTCTTGGAAGAGGCGCGGGCGCAAGAAGCCTTTGACGAAGACACCCTGACCGAGGTTCGGACCTTCCTGACAGATCCGCGCGGCTGGCAGGCGGCAAACGGCTGAACGCCGTTTATCCACAGCCTGTCCACAGAACGGCACACCGTTTTCCGGCCGCGCGGGATTTCCCGCCGCCGCCGCTTGGGGTAGAACGGTCGGATAACCACGAAAACGGGGCATGGGGCAGATGAGCGGCTTGCGCGCGATCATTCCGGGGCAGGAAGATCAGGACGACGAGAAGCAGGCGGTACCCTTCTCGCTTGAGGCCGAGCAGCAATTGCTGGGCGCATTGCTGACCAATAACGACGTGTTCGACCGAGTCAGCCAAGTCATCAAGTCCGAACATTTCTATCATCCGGTCCACGCCCGCATCTTCGAGATCTGTGCCGAACGGATTCGCAAGAACGCACTGGCAAGCCCGGTGACCATCAAGGCCTTCATGGAAAATGACGAGGGCCTGAAGGAACTGGGCGGCGCGCCCTATCTGGCGCGGCTGGCCGCGGCCGCGATCTCGGCCTATGCGGCGCGCGACTATGCGCAGATGATCCGCGAATTCGCGCTGCGCCGCGAACTGATCGGGTTGGGTCAGGACATCTCGGCCCGCGCGGCCAGCGTCGAGGTCGGAGACGACGCCGAAGAACAGATCAAGGCCGCCGAACAGACCCTCTACAAGCTGGGCGAACAGGGCGTGGCCGAGCGCGGCTTCCAGTCATTCCTGAAGGCGGTGACGGGCGCGGTGCAGGCTGCGAATGCCGCCTATCAGCGCGACGGCAAGCTGTCGGGCATTTCGACCGGACTGGTGGATCTGGACGGCAAGATGGGCGGGCTGAACAATTCCGACCTGATCATCCTTGCCGGCCGCCCGTCGATGGGCAAGACATCCTTGGCCACCAACATCGCCTTCAACATCGCCAAGGCGCACAAGACGGGCGAGCGCCCCGACGGCACGCAAGGTTCGATCGAGGGCGGCGTGGTCGGATTCTTCAGTCTGGAAATGTCGGCCGAGCAGCTGGCCGCGCGGATCCTCTCCGAAGCCGCCGAGGTTCCCAGCGAACGGATCCGCAGCGGCAACATGGACGAAAGCGAATTCCGCCGCTTTGTCGAGGCCGCGCACGCCTTGCAGAACTGCCCGCTTTACATCGACGACACGCCCGCCTTGCCGATCAACCAGCTTGCCGCCCGTGCGCGCAAGCTGAAGCGCACGCACGGCCTTGATGTGCTGATGGTGGACTATCTTCAACTGCTGAAGGCCGCCAGCGCCAAGGACAGCCGTGTGAACGAGGTCAGCGAGATCACCCAGGGTCTGAAGGCGGTTGCCAAGGAACTGAACATTCCGGTCATCGCGCTGTCGCAGCTGTCGCGTCAGGTCGAGAACCGCGAGGACAAGCGCCCGCAACTGTCGGACCTGCGCGAATCCGGGTCGATCGAACAGGACGCCGACATCGTGATGTTCGTGTTCCGCGAGGAATACTACAAGGAACGCGAAAAGCCCTCGGATGCCGATCTGGACGCGATGGCCAAGTGGCAGCAGATCATGGAACAGGTCCACGGCAAAGCCGAGGTCATCCTTGGCAAGCAGCGTCACGGCCCGATCGGCACGGTCGAACTGTCCTTCGAGGGACAGTTCACCCGCTTTGGCAACCTTGCAAAGGATCGCCAAACCCAATGGGATTAAGCCTGCCCGTCCCGGTCATCACGATCGGGTTGCTGATTGCCTCGAACGTCTTCATGACCGTCGCATGGTATGGTCATCTGAAGTTCAAGACCGCCCCCCTGATCGTGGTGATCCTGGTAAGCTGGGGCATCGCCTTCTTCGAATATCTGATGCAGGTCCCCGCGAACCGGATCGGATACGGGCATTTCAGCGCCGCACAGCTGAAGACCATTCAGGAGGTCATCAGCCTTTCCGTCTTCGCCATTTTCTCGTGGGTCTATCTGGGCGAACGGGTCGGCTGGCAGCACGGCGTAGGCTTTGCCCTGATCTGCCTGGGCGCTTGGTTCGTCTTCCATGACTGGAGCTAGGACCCCTCCGCATCCGATGACCCTGGTGGCGCTGTCGGGGATGGGCGCGCTGTCGATGAACATCTTCTTGCCGTCGCTGCCGGGCATGGCGCGGGATTTCGACGTGGACTACGCGATCATGCAGCTGTCGGTGTCGGCCTATATCGGCGCCAGCGCGGTGATCCAGCTGCTGGCCGGCCCGGTCAGCGACCGGTTCGGCCGCAGGCCGGTCGCGCTGGTCGGACTGGTGATCTTTGCGCTGGCGACGGTCGGCACGCTGATTGCGCCCAACGCCACGATGTTCCTGCTGTTCCGACTGATCCAGGCGATGGTCTCGGTCTGCCTGCTGCTGTCGCGGGCTGCGGTGCGCGACATCTATGACGACGCGCGGGCGGCATCGATGATCGGCTATGTCACCATGGGCATGGCGGTGGTGCCGATGCTGGCGCCGGTGATCGGCGGTGTGCTGGACGAGGCGTTCGGATGGCGCGCGAATTTCGCAATGATGGGAATTCTGGGTCTGATGACGCTGGCGCTGGTCTGGCAGGACATGGGCGAAACGGTCAGCGGCGGCGGGCTGCCCATGCGCCAGCAGATCGCGAATTACCCGATCCTCGCCCGGTCACACCGGTTCTGGGGCTATTGCCTTGCCGCCACGCTGTCCTCGGGCTGCTTCTTTGCCTATCTGGGCGGCGCGCCGTTCGTGGGCGAGCGGGTCTTCGGCCTGACCCCGGCGCAGGTCGGTTATTTCTTCGCTGCCCCTTCGGTCGGGTATCTGGCCGGAAATTTCATGTCCGGGCGGTTCACCGCGCAGGTCGGGCTGAACCGGATGATCCTGTTCGGGGCCCTGATCTGCCTTGTGGCACTGGGCGTGTCGTTGCTGGCGACGCTGGCGGGCATGATCAGCCCGCTGGTTTTCTTCGGCGCCATCGCCTGCATGGGGTTGGGCAATGGGCTTGTCATGCCCAACACCAATATCGGCATGATGAGCGTGCGTCCCGAACTGGCCGGCACCGCCAGCGGTCTGGGTGGCGCGCTGGCGGTGGCGGGCGGGGCAGTTCTTTCGGCACTGGCCGGGGCGCTGCTGCAACCCGGCTCGGGCGCCACCCCGCTGCAGGTGATCATGTTCGCATCGGCAGCCGGATCGCTGGTCTCGGTGCTGTGGGTGCTGCGGCGGGAACGGCGACTGGCGCGGGTCGGCTAGGGCCGCCGGACCGGCAAACCTTATCTTAAGCCTTTTGGGACATGCTGCAGCCCATGTCCCTTGCAACCGCCCTCAACCGTCGCGCGCCAATCCCCCACCATAACACGGCAGGGCTTGCCCGATGCGCTTTGCAAACGATACATCCGAATTTGCAAATGACGGGGGACAGCATGGCGACTCAGAAGATCTACGCGGGCACATCGCTGCGCGAAACGCGGGCGCGCGCAAGTTTGACCCAGCGGCTTTTTGCCGAACGACTGGGTGTCTCCTTGCCCTATCTGTCGCAGATGGAAAACAATCACCGCCCCATCTCGGCCGGTGTCCTGCTGCGACTTGCGCAGGAATTCGGCGTCGACCTGACGACGCTGGCGGCGGGCGATGCCGACCGCATGGTAATCGACATGCAAGAGGCGCTGGCCGACCCGCTTTTCGATGCCGCTCCGCCGTTGGCCGATCTGCGGCTGGCCGCCACCAACACCCCGATCCTTGCCCGCGCCTTTCTGGATCTGTATCGCGCCCACAGGCAGGGCCAGGAGCGACTGGCCGCGCTGGACGAAGCGATCGGAGCGGCAGGCCAGAACGCCCTGTCGACGCCTTGGGAAGAGGTTCGCGACTTCTTTCACTATTGCGACAACTATATCGACGCGGTGGACCGCGCCGCCGAACGCTTTGCCTGCCCCGCCGGGCAACGCACCGATCTGTGGCAATCGGCGGTGAAGACCCTGGCCGACAAGGGAATTCGTGTCACCCTGATGGAGTTGCCTGCAAACTCCGTCTTTCGCCGCAAGGACAACGAATTGCAGGTGAATGCCGCGGCCGAGGCACCGACGCGACTGTTCCAGCTGCTGCATCTGGTGGCGCAGGAACGGCAATCCGACCTGCTGGATGCGACGCTTGATCTGGCCCGCTTCCGCAGCGACACGGCACGGCAGATCGCGCGTCTGGGTCTGGCGAACTACTTCGCCGGCGCCGCCATGATGCCCTATCGCCCGTTTCTTGCCGCCGCACAGGCCGAAAGGCACGATCTGGAACGTCTGGCCCATCTGTTCGATGCCTCGCTGGAACAGGTCGCCCACCGTCTGTCCACCATGCAGCGCCCCGGTGCCAAGGGGGTGCCGTTCTTCTTCGTGCGGGTCGATCAGGCCGGCACAATCACCAAGCGCCATTCCGCCACCCGCCTGCAATTCGCGCGGTTCGGCGGCGCCTGCCCGCTGTGGAATGTCCATCAGGCATTCGAACAGCCGGGCCGGTTCCTGCGGCAATTGGCCGAGACGCCGGACGGGATGCGGTATCTGCTTCTGTCGCGGGACGTGTCGAAACATGCCGGGGTCTTCAATGCCCCGGTCCGCCGCTTCGCGATCGGGCTGGGCTGCGAGGTCGCGCATGCCGAAGGCTTGGTCTATGCTGACGGTCTTGATCTGACAAAACCCCGCGCGTTCGAGCCGATCGGCATCTCGTGCCGCATCTGCCCGCGCCCCGATTGTCACCAGCGCTCGGTGCCGCCGATCGACCGGCCGCTGCGCGTTCCCCCTGACCGAAACGGACCCCTGCCCTATGAGATTGCGTGAAGACGTCTCGCACCGCGGCCCTGCTTCGGCGGAAAATCGCCCGAAAAGGCGTGTATCCGCCCATCTGGCCCGTGCCCGGCAGTTGGTGTGTTGCCATGAAGGCACAGCTACTGTTTACCGCATGACCAACGGAACCAACGCAACCTGCACGCGACAGGTATGTGTCACCGGGGGACAGGACTTGGCGCTGAACGTGATGAACCGACTGAACAGCTCGCTCGAGCGTTTTCTTCCCGAACAGCGACTTTTCCTGCGATCCGACGACGCCACGCGCTTCGTCAGGCTTCGTCCGGTGACGCAGCTTCTGGGAATCAGCGGCATCACACTGGGCTTCGGCTGGATGCTGGTCGCCAGTTCCATCCTCGTGATCGATGCGGTCAGTTCGGGCAGTTCACGCGACCAGATCATCCGCACCCAAAGCGCCTTCGAAGAACGGCTGGACCAGCTTTCTGCCGAACGCGACGCCCGCGCGGCCGAGGCTGTTGCCGCCCAGAACCGCTTTGCCGTGGCGCTGGACCAGGTCTCGCAGATGCAGTCCAAGCTGCTGGCATCCGAAGAACGGCGGCGCGAGCTTGAGACCGGGCTGAACGTGGTGCAATCGACCTTGCGCGATGCCATCACCGAACGCGACGACGCGATCCGCCTGACCGATGGCGAAGACGCGGCCGCAACGGATGCGGACCGCAGCAACGAGGTTTCGGTTGCGCTGGACATCCTGTCCGGAGAGCTTCGCAGCGCCGCCGAGGAACGCAGCGAAGCCCTGCAACAGGCCGAGCAGGCGCGCAGCGCCGCCGCTGATCTTGAAAGCCAGCGCGATCAGATCATCGCCCGCAACGACGAGATCCTGACGCGGCTTGAAGATGCCGTGACGGTTTCGGTCAAACCGCTGGACGAGGTATTCCGCTCGGTCGGGATGAACCCCGAGGACGTCCTGCGGACGATCCGGCAGGGATATTCCGGTCAGGGCGGCCCGCTGACGCCACTGTCCTATTCGACCCGCGGCGATGCCGCGCTGACGCAGGGCGAAACCAAGGCGAACCAGATCATCGTCACCCTGGACCAGATGAACACCTATCGCATCGCGATCGAGAAACTGCCCTTGGCGATGCCGGTCAAATCCGCGTTCCGCTATACCTCGGGCTTCGGCCGCCGCTGGGGCCGGATGCATGAGGGTGTGGACATGGCCGGCCCCGTAGGCACACCGATCTATGCGACCGGCGACGGCGTCGTGATATTCGCAGGCCGCCAAAGCGGCTATGGAAACCTGATCAAGATCCAGCACGAATTGGGCGTCGAGACGCGCTTCGGTCATCTGTCGCGAATTGGCGTGAAGAAGGGCCAAAGGGTGTCGCAAGGCGAGCGGATCGGTGATATGGGCAATACCGGACGCTCGACCGGGCCGCATCTGCATTACGAGGTGCGCATGAAAGGCCGGGCGGTGGACCCGATGAGCTTCATCAAGGCAGCAAGCAATGTTCAGTAAGACCCGCGTGACAGAAAACCGTCCCCAGCAAACCTCGTCGTCGTCGCAGGCCTCCGCCGCCGCGACGGATCAAGGTGCCGCGCCCGCAGCGTCGTCGACGCAGCCCGAACGCAGCGAACCCGCGCCCAGCCCGGCAAAACGCGCTGTGCCGTCGGTGCTGTCGTCCGACCTGACCGTGACCGGCAACATCCAGACCGATGGCGACATCCAGATCGAGGGCAATGTCGAGGGCGACATCCGCGCCCATCAGCTGGTCATCGGCGACAGCGCCACCATCAAGGGCGAGATCGTCGGCGACGAGGTCGTGGTCCATGGCCGCGTGATCGGCCGGGTGCGCGGCCTGAAAGTCCGCCTGACCGCGACTGCGCGGGTCGAGGGCGACATCATCCACAAGACGATCGCGATCGAATCGGGCGCCCATTTCGAAGGCTCGGTCCAGCGCCAGGAAGACCCGCTGGCCGGTGGCAACACCAAGAAACTTGCCCCTCCGCACGCCGGTTGAACCTGCGTTCCCGACCTTGTCACAGGTTCACAGCCCGCGTCGTCGCGGGCTGTTTGCGTTTCGGTCCCCTGCACCGCGCCCCAATCCTATTCCCCCGGGGCGCTGAATACAGCATCTGCCGATCCGGCAAAGCGCATCGGCCGCTTTCGCGTTAGGCTGCCCGCGACGCATGGTGGCGCCGCAGGTTCGCGGGGCGGCCAACTATCATCTCTGAGGAGGGAAGATGAAGCTACTTCGTTACGGCGCAAAAGGCGCAGAGCGCCCCGGACTTCTGGACGCGTCCGGAAAGATTCGCGATCTTTCGGAACACGTCACGGACATCGCCGCAGATGCGCTTATGCCGGACAGCCTGCAGCGGCTTGCCGCACTTGATCCCCAAACCCTGCCGCTTGTGGACGGGGTGCCGCAGCAGGATCTGCGGCTTGGTCCCTGTGTCGGTCAGGTCGGAAAGTTCCTGGCTATCGGCCTGAACTATGCCGACCACGCCGCCGAGGCGGGAATGGATCTGCCGTCCGAACCGATCATCTTCACCAAGTGGAACAGCTCGATCGCCGGGCCCGACGACGACCTGACCCTGCCCGCCGGATCCGCCGCAACCGACTGGGAGGTCGAACTGGGCATCGTGATCGGTGCGGGCGGCCGCGACATCCCCGAATCCGAGGCTCTGGACCGTGTTGCGGGCTACTGCATCGTCAACGACATCAGCGAACGCGACTGGCAACTGCGGCGCGGCGGCACATGGGACAAGGGCAAGGGCTATGACGGGTTCGGCCCTATCGGTCCCTGGCTGGTCACGCCGGACGAGGTCGGCGATCTTGCGGCGATGCGCCTGTGGCTGGATCTGGACGGCGCCCGCCAGCAGGACGGCACGACGGCGACCATGGTCTTCGGACCCGCCCAGCTTGTCGCCTATTGTTCGCGCTTCACCACGCTGGCCCCGGGCGACGTCATCACAACCGGCACGCCACCGGGCGTCGGCATGGGTCAGAAACCGCCGAAATATCTGCGCCCCGGCCAGACCATGCGGCTTGGCATCGACGGGCTGGGCGTGCAAACCCAATATGTCATCGCCTAGCTGAAACGGGGTTCGCATGCCGTCAATCGCCATTACCGGAGCAGGCAGCGGCATCGGTCGCGCCACCGCGCGGTGCTTCATCAAGGCGGGCTGGCGCGTTGCGCTGATCGGACGGCGCGAGCCCCCGTTGCGCGACACGGCGGCGGGTCAGGCGGCGTTGGTGCTGCCCTGCGACGTGACCGATGCCGCATCGGTCGATGCGGTTTTTGACCGGATGGCGCAGGAATGGGGCCGGCTGGACGTTCTGTTCAACAATGCCGGACGCGGTGCCGCGCCGGTCACCCCCGACCTGATGTCGCCCGAGGAATTCCGCGCGGTGATCGACGTGAACGTGACCGGAATGTTCCTGTGCGCCCGCGCGGCATTCCGGGTCATGCGTGCCCAAGATCCGCAGGGCGGCAGGATCATCAACAACGGATCGATCTCGGCCCATGTTCCGCGCGCGGGATCAATCGCCTATACCGCCTCGAAGCACGCGGTGACGGGCATGACGCGCAGCCTGTCGCTGGATGGCCGTCCCTTCGACATCGCCTGCGGCCAGATCGATATCGGCAATGCCGGGACCGAGCTTCTGACCCAGGTCAGCCGTCAGGCCGCGAACCCTGAACCGCTGATGGATGTGTCGGTGGTGGCCGACGCCGTGCTGCACATGGCAACCCTGCCGCACGGCGCGAACGTGCAGTTCATGACTGTCATGGCCACCAACATGCCCTATATCGGCAGGGGTTAGGCCAGGTCCTGCCCGTCGGGCATCAAGCGTCGATAGACATGCCAGCTTGCATGGCCCAGCACCGGCAGCGCGATGAACAGGCCCAGAAAGAACGGCACCATTCCCACCGCCAGCAGCGCCGCGATGATCGCGGCCCAGGCGACCATCACGACCGGATTCGCAGCCACCGCGCGGATCGAGGCAATGATCGCGGTGATGAAATCCACCTCGCGTTCCAGCAGGACCGGCAGGCCCACGACGGTGAAGGCGAACAGCACCGCCGCGAAGCCGCCACCGATCAGCGTGCCGATCAGCAACATCAGCAAGCCGCGCCCGGTCAGCAGGATTTCTGCCGAACTGGTCACGTTCGTCAGCGCGGACACGCCCATGAACAGGGCGAAAATGGTATGGGCCACGAATACCCAGAACATGAACAGCAACAGGATCACCATTGCCATCGACGGCACCTGCCGGTCCTTCTGGGCGAAAACCACGCCGATCACGGCGGGCCAGTCCAGCGGTTCTTCGGCCTCGATCCTGCGGCTGACCTCGTACAACCCGACCGCCGCGAAGGGGGCGATCAGCGGAAACCCCAGCACAAATGGGATAAGCCACCATTCGCGGCCGGACGCCAGGGCAACGGCGGCAATCGCCATGCCGCCCAGGACGTAGAAAGCCGAGAACAGCAGCCCGAAGGCCGGCGCGCGGCGAAAATCGCGCCATCCTGCCGACAAGGCGTCACTGATATCACGCATCCCGATCTTCACGGGCGCGGGCAGTTCATCGGGAAGGTCAGGTCCAGTATCGGCAACTGGCGGCACGGGCCTTGACGTCTCGGACCCGGATTCGGTCGCGTCTGGTGTGGTCAAGTCATCCTCCCATCACACGCGCGCCCGGATCGATGCTAGGTCCGAATCACCAAGCTTGCAACGAAAACAGATGTCTCAGCCAAGCCGTTCGCGCAGCGCCTGCGCGACATCGGGGGTAACGAAGCGGGACACGTCCCCGCCAAGCCGTGCGATTTCCTTGACCAGTTTCGAGGCGATCGCCTGTCGTCGCGCATCGGCCATCAGGAACACCGTCTCGATGCTGGCATCCAGCGCCCGGTTCATGCCGACCATCTGGAACTCGTATTCGAAATCGGCCACCGCGCGCAGCCCGCGCACGATCACCGAGGCGCCGACATCGCGCGCGCAATCGATCAGCAGGTTGTCGAACGGGTGCACCAGGATCTCGCCGCCGGTGCGGGCGGCGATCTCGTCGCATTCCCGGCGCACCATCTCGACCCGCTGGTCAAGATCGAACAAGGGCGACTTGTCACGATTGATCGCAACACCGATCACCAGCCGATCGACCAGCGCCATTGCCCGCTGGATGATATCGACATGACCCAAGGTGATCGGATCGAAGGTGCCGGGATAGAGGCCAATGCGCATCATGAGGCGTCCTTGTGCATCGTCGCCTCAGCAGGGAAAGCCGATTTGGCCACCGATTGCAAGCGTTTGGCCCGATTTGATCCGGGCTCAGTTACCCATGATCATGCCGGTCAGCGCCTCTTTCTCGGCGGCAAGCTCTTGCAGGCGTCCGCTGACCGCGTCCCCGATCGACACGACGCCCAGCATCTCGCCCTGATCGTCCACGACCGGCAGGTGGCGGAATCGGCCCTCGGTCATGCGCTGCAGCACGGTCAGCGCATCTTCGCCGGTCGTGCATGTCTGAACATCGCGCGTCATCACGTCGGACACCGGGTTCGACAACACATCGGCACCCCGCTCGGCAAGTTGCCGCACGATGTCGCGTTCGGAAAGAATGCCGGCAGGCTGGCGCCCGTCCGTTGACACCACCACGGCGCCGATACGCTGTTCGGCCAGCAGCTTCGCGGCTTCAGCAAGGGTCGCATCGGGCTTGATCGTCACGATCGTGGCGGCTTGGAGCCCCGGCTTTCCCGCGCCCTGTTTCATGGACAGCAACTGTCTGACCAGCATCGATCTACTCCTTCACGCCGTGGTTGATTTCATCATTTTCGCGGAATCCCCCGCCGTCAAGCCCGACGATCAGTCGGGGCGAAGACTTGCTGTTCCAGCCGCGCGATCTCGTTGCGGATGCCGTGGGCCAATGCGTCGGCCAGAATGCCGAGGCGTCGCGAATCGCGGTCATCGGCATGGCGCAACAGCCAGAAGCTGCGGGTCAGCGAAATGCGCTCGGGCAGGATCACCTGCAAACCCTCGACGAAGGGGATCGCGAAGTCATGGACGATCCCAAGCCCCGCTCCCGCGCGAATCGCCTGCATCTGAACCGATACCGCGTTCGAGGTGATTGCGGCGGTGTGGACGCCCGTCTCGGACAGGTAATCCAGTTCCCGGTCGAAGATCATGTCGGGGATGTAGCCGATCATCCTGTGCGCCTTCAGGTCGCCCAGACCGGTGATCGGCGGATGGCGATCCAGATAGTCGCGATGCCCCGCAAGATGCAGGCGGTAATCGGACAGCCGCTGCACGGTCAGCCGCCCGGTGTCGGGGGGCGAGACCGCGATCGCCATGTCGGCCTCTCGCTTGGACAGGTTGACCACGCGCGGCAGGGCGACAATCTGTATTTCAAGCCGCGGATGCGCCTCGGCCAGGTTCCGCGCGACCTGGGGCATCAGGTAATTGGCGCATCCGTCCGGCACGCCCACGCGCAACTGCCCGCCGATTCCTTCTTCGCGCCGTGTCGATTCGACCACCGCCACGGCCGCCTTTTCCGCCGCCTCGGCCGGTGCGACCAGACGCCCGCCCTCGGCCGTCAGCCTGTAGCCCTGCGGTGTCTTTGCGAACAGGCTGGCGCCCACGGCTTGTTCCAGCCGCATGATGCGCCGCCCCACCGTCGAGGCATCCATCCCCAGCCTGCGCCCCGCGCCCGACAGGCTTTCCGCCCGCGCGACAGCCAGAAAAATGCGAAGATCATCCCAGTCCAACCCGGCCACCTTTGCAAAATTGCAAAACGCTTTTGCCATCCTGCCTCTTTCCGCAGCATTTCCGCAAGCCTATGGTTGCCCGAACATGATATGGAGGAAGCGATGCAAGAGATTGCGCACTGGATCGACGGCAAAGAGGTCTCCGGCACGTCTGGCCGGTTCAGCGACATCTACAATCCCGCGACGGGCGAGGTGCAGGCTCGGGTCGCTCTGGCCAGCCAGGACGAACTGGACGCCGCCATCGCCAGCGCCGAAAAGGCGCAGGTCGGATGGGCCGCGACCAACCCGCAGCGCCGCGCGCGGGTGATGATGAAGTTCGGCCAGCTGATCAACCAGAACATGGACATGCTGGCGGAACTGGTCAGCAAGGAACACGGCAAGACCCTGCCCGACGCGCGTGGCGACGTGCAGCGCGGTCTTGAGGTGATCGAGGTGTGCATGGGCGCACCGGCAATGCTGAAGGGCGAATTCACCGACAATGCCGGCTCCGGCATCGACCTCTACTCGATGCGCCAGCCGCTTGGCGTCGTGGCGGGCATCACCCCGTTCAACTTCCCGGCGATGATCCCGCTGTGGAAGATGGGGCCGGCCCTGGCAGCCGGCAACGCGATGATCCTGAAACCTTCGGAACGCTGCCCCTCGACCTCGATGGCGCTGGCAAAGCTGGCGCAAGAGGCCGGGCTGCCCGACGGGGTTCTGCAGGTCGTCAACGGCGACAAGGAAGTCGTGGACGGCATTCTTGACAACCCGACCATCCAGGCGGTGGGCTTTGTCGGCTCGACCCCGATCGCGCAGTATATCTACGGTCGCGCGGCCACGAACGGCAAGCGCGCGCAGTGCTTCGGCGGCGCCAAGAACCACATGCTGATCATGCCCGACGCCGATCTGGACAAGGCAGCGGACGCTCTGATCGGAGCGGGCTTCGGCGCGGCGGGCGAACGCTGCATGGCGATCTCGGTGGCGGTGCCGGTCGGTGAGAAGACCGCCGACGAGCTGATCGAGCGGCTTGTGCCGAAGATCGAAAAGCTGAAGGTCGGCCCCTATACCGCTGGCGACGATGTGGATTTCGGCCCGGTCATCACCAAGGCCGCGCAGGACCGCATCAACCGCCTGATCGCCTCGGGCGTCGAGGCCGGTGCCGATCTGGTCGTCGATGGCCGCGACCTGAAGATCCAGGGCTACGAGAACGGCTTCTTCTGCGGACCCTCGCTGTTCGACCGCGTCACGCCCGACATGGACATCTACAAGGAAGAAATCTTCGGCCCGGTCCTGACCACCGTCCGCGCGCAAAGCTATGACGAGGCGCTGCAGCTGGTGATGGACAACGATTACGGCAACGGCACCTCGATCTTCACCGCCGACGGCGACACCGCGCGGGACTATGCCAGCCGGGTCAATGTCGGCATGGTCGGCGTGAACTTCCCGATCCCGGTGCCGCTCAGCTACTACACGTTCGGCGGCTGGAAGAAATCGGCCTTCGGCGACCTGAACCAGTACGGCCCCGACGCGTTCCGCTTTTATACCAAGACCAAGACCGTCACGACGCGCTGGTTCTCGGGCATCAAGGACGAAGGTGCCAGCCTGAACTTCAAGGCGCTGGACTGACCCCTTCTTCTTTGTCCAAATACCCTGGGTGTCCGGGGGGCAGCGCCCCCCGGTCATCGCGGGACGCCGCGACGCGCGCCTGACGAAGAAGGGGCAAGAAGATGAGTGCGGAACCTGACTTCACGCTTGGCATCGAAGAGGAATATCTGCTCGTCGATGCCAAAACCGGTGATCTCGCCGAGGCGCCGGGCGCGCTGATGCAAGACTGCAAGGCCCGGCTGAAGGATCAGGTCAGCCCGGAATTCCTGCGCTGCCAGATCGAAGTCGGAACCCCGGTCGCCCGCGACATCGCCGAGGCGCGCGACCAACTGCAGCATCTGCGCGGCACCATCGCGCAGATCGCCGGCGACTACGGGCTGGCACCGATCTCCGCCTCGTGTCACCCCTTCGCGAACTGGCGCGATCAGCATCACACCGACAAGGAACGCTACAACGTCCTGTCACGCGACATGGCGGCGGTGGCGCGGCGCATGCTGATCTGCGGGATGCATGTGCATGTCGGCCTGCCGGATTCGGACATGCGCATCGACCTGATGAACCAGGTCTCGTATTTCCTGCCGCATCTTCTGGCGCTGTCGGCCTCCAGCCCGTTCTGGCAGGCCGAGGATACCGGGCTTTCCTCGTATCGCACGACGGTGTTCGGCGACATGCCGCGCACCGGCCTGCCGCCGAAACTGGGCAGCTGGGGCGAATTCGAACGCTCGGTCGGGGCGCTGGCCGAACTGGACATCATCGAGGACGCCAGCAAGATCTGGTGGGATCTGCGCCCCTCGGCGAAGTTTCCGACCCTGGAAACCCGGATCTGCGACGCCTGCCCACGGCTGGAAGACACCATCACCCTCGCCGCGCTGATCCAGGCAACGACGCGTATGCTGTGGCGCCTGTCCCGGCAGAACACGCGCTGGCGCGAATACGACAATTTCCTGCTCGGGGAAAACCGCTGGCGCGCGGTCCGCTATGGGACATCCGAAGGGTTGATCGATTTCGGCGACCACAGGATCCTGCCCTTCGCGGAACTGGCCGAAGACTGGATCGCGCTGATCGCCGCCGATGCCGATGCGCTGAACAGCCAGCACGCCATCGCCCGGCTGCGCGACATGGTCGACGCCGGCACCTCGGCCGATCGGCAGCGTGCCGTCTTGTCGGGCGCGCTGTCTGCCGGTGCGACGCAAGATCAGGCGATGCGCGCGGTCGTCATGCACCTGATCGAGGAGTTTCGCCGCGACCTGTAGGGGTGCGATCCGCGCTTGCAACACTGTCGCAAGATTTGGCAATTAAACACATGTTCAATTCACGACAGCCACAGGGGGAGGACGTCAGGTGGATTTCGCATTGTCCGAGGAACAGCAGGCCATCTTCGACATGGCCAGGGATTTCGGCCAGACCCGGATCGCGCCGCATGCACGCGACTGGGAAGCCTCTGGCACGATCCCCAGGGAATTGTGGTCCGAGATCGCCGGCCTTGGCTTCGGCGGTCTCTATGTGTCCGAGGAATATGGCGGCTCGGGCCTCAGCCGGCTGGACGCGGCGCTGGTCTTCGAGGCGCTGGCGATGGCCGATCCTGCGGTCGGGTCGTTCCTGTCGATCCACAATATGTGCGGCGGCATGATCGACAAGTTCGGCACGCCCGAAGACAAGGCGCGCTGGCTGCCCGACCTGTGCAGCATGACCAGGGTCTTCAGCTATTGCCTGACCGAACCGGGCAGCGGCTCGGACGCGGCGGCGCTGCGGACCCGCGCGGAACGCACGGATGACGGCTGGCGGCTGAACGGGACAAAGGCGTTCATCTCGGGCGGCAGCTATTCGGATGTCTATATCGCCATGGTCCGGACCGGCGAGGACGGGCCGAAAGGGATCAGCACCGTGATCGTCGAGGACGGTACGCCCGGACTCAGCTTCGGCGCGCTGGAAGACAAGATGGGCTGGCGCGCCCAGCCCACCACGCAGGTGCAGTTCGACGACTGCGTGATCCCGGACCGGAACCTTCTGGGCCAGGAAGGGCGCGGCTTTTCCTATGCCATGGCGGGGCTGGACGGGGGCCGGCTGAACATCTCGGCCGGGGCGCTTGGCGGCGCGCAGGCCGCGCTTGACGCGACGCTGGCCTATATGGGCGAACGCCACGCCTTCGGCAAAAGCCTCGATCAGTTCCAGGCCCTGCAGTTCAGGCTGGCCGAGATGGAAACAGCGTTGCAATCCGCCCGGATCTTCCTGCGGCAAGCCGCATGGAAGCTTGACACCGGCGCCCCGGATGCGACCAAGTTCTGTGCAATGGCCAAACTTTATGTGACCGACCGCGCCTTCGAGGTCGCCAACCAGTGCCTGCAACTGCACGGCGGCTATGGCTATCTTGCCGATTACGGCATCGAAAAGATCGTGCGCGACCTGCGGGTTCACCAGATCCTTGAAGGCACGAACGAAATCATGCGGCTGATCGTCGGCCGCGCCCTGCTGGCCGAACGCGGCTGAACCATTGAAGGAGACGGCATGGACGACCTGAACATCCGCAAATCGGGCCGCGCCGGGCGCATCACCTTCACCCGGACGAAGGCGTTGAACGCGCTGACCCACGACATGGCCAACGCGATCCGCACCGCTCTGGTCGGCTGGCGCGACGATCCCGATGTGGATCTGGTCATCATCGACGCCGAAGGCGACCGCGCCTTCTGTTCGGGTGGCGACATCGCCGCGGTCTATCGCGCGGGCCTTGCCGGCGATCATCAGGTCGGACGCGACTTCTTTCGCGACGAATACCTGATGAATGCCGCCATCGCCGACTACCCCAAGCCGGTGGTCGCGTTCATGCAGGGCTTCGTGATGGGCGGCGGCGTCGGCGTGGGCGGCCATGCCGGGCATCGCGTCGTCGGCGACACCACCCGGATCGCCATGCCCGAATCCGGCATCGGTCTGATCCCCGATGTCGGCGGCACATGGCTTCTGGCGCGCGCGCCGGGCCGGATCGGGGAATATCTGGCGCTGACCGGCGCGCGGATGGGGCCCGGTGACGCGATCCATGCGGGCTTTGCCGACAGCTACCTGCCCGAGGCGGAATGGCCCGCCGTGATCGCCGACCTGGAAAGGACGGGCGACGCCACCCGCATCATGGGCATCACGCCGCCGCCCGCGCCGCTGGCCTCGCGCGACCTGTCGGCCTTTGGCGGACGCGACGTGGCCCAGATCGTCGAGGCGCTGGAACAGGCGGGCGACGATGACGCGCTGAAACCGATCCGCCGCAACTCGCCCCTGTCGATGGCCGCCGGTCTGGCGCTGGTTCGCGCCGCGCGCGGCGACCGGCGGATGCAGGAATCGCTGGCCCGCGAATACCATTTTACCTGGCGCGCCACCGAACAGGCCGATTTCATCGAAGGCGTGCGCGCGCAGCTGATCGACAAGGACCGCAACCCGAACTGGACCGCCGACGCCTCACCCGAACAGGTCGAGGCGCTGCTGGCCCCGCTTGGCGAACACGAACTGCACTGGGAGGAACAGGCATGAAGATCGGTTTCATCGGATTGGGCAACATGGGCGCGCCGATGGCCGCCAATCTGGCCGAGGCCGGGCATCAGGTGCTGGGCTATGACACCGCCGCGCCCGAACCCGATGGCGTCAGCGCCGCAGCCAGCGCGGCCGAGGCGGCGGCGGATGCCGACGTGGTCATCACCATGCTGCCGAACGGCAAGATCCTGCGTTCCGTCGCCGATCAGGTGATCCCGGCAATGCGCGCCGGCGCGGTGTTCTGCGACTGTTCGACCGTCGATGTGGACAGCGCGCGGGCGGTGGCCGAACAGGCCCGCAACGCCGGTCTGGGCGCGCTGGACGCGCCGGTGTCGGGCGGCATCGGCGGGGCGCAAGGCGGCACGCTGACCTTCATGGTGGGCGGCGACGACGCGGCCTTTGCCACGGTGAAGCCGCTTTTCGACATCATGGGCCAGAAGGCCGTGCATTGCGGCGCCGCGGGCGCGGGACAGGCGGCCAAGATCTGCAACAACATGATCCTGGGTGTG
The DNA here is from genome assembly GCF_025195095.1 of Paracoccus maritimus. GTDB lineage: Bacteria > Pseudomonadota > Alphaproteobacteria > Rhodobacterales > Rhodobacteraceae > Paracoccus > Paracoccus maritimus. The sequence goes on from NZ_JANAVZ010000006.1 coordinate 113,236, forward strand.
ACCATGATCGCCACCTGCGAGGCCTTCGCGCTGGCCGACAAGCTGGGGCTGGACCGACAGAAGATGTTCGACGTGGTCTCGACCAGCTCGGGCTATAGTTGGTCGATGAACGCCTATTGCCCGGCACCCGGCGTCGGCCCGACCTCGCCCGCCGACAACGATTACCGCCCCGGATTCGCGGCCGAACTGATGCTCAAGGATCTGCGCCTGGCCCAGGCCGCCGCCGAGGGCGCGGACGCCGACACACCGATGGGCGCGCTGGCGATGCAGCTTTACCGCAGCTTCGTCGAGGAAGAGGGCGGCACAGGCCGCGACTTCTCGGCCATGCTGCCGCGCTTTGCCGAGAAATCGCGCGGCTGACGACGCAGCAGTTGGACGGCGCGGGTCCCGGCCTGTCAGAGCAAGTCGGAGACGCGCCGTTCAACGCACGGGGCGGACGTTGTGGGGTGCTCTAGACGCTATTGGTGCGATCAAGGGCAACTTCTGATCAGCAATCACCCATCCATCTTCAGCGCCTGAATGAACGCCGTCTGCGGGATTTCGACCTTGCCGAACTGGCGCATCTTCTTCTTGCCGGCCTTCTGCTTCTCCAGCAGCTTCTTTTTCCGCGTCGCATCGCCGCCATAGCATTTGGCGGTCACGTCCTTGCGCATGGCGGACAGCGTCTCGCGCGCGATCACGCGGCTGCCGATGGCGGCCTGGATCGGGATCTTGAACATGTGCCGCGGGATCAGTTCCTTCAGCTTCTCGACCATCACCCTGCCCCGGCTTTCGGCCCGGTCGCGATGGACCATGATCGACAGCGCGTCCACCGGTTCGTCGTTCACCAGGATCGACATCTTGACCAGGAAATCCTCGCGGTATTCGCTGATCTGGTAATCGAAGCTGGCATAGCCCTTGGTCACCGATTTCAGCCGGTCGTAGAAGTCGAACACGACCTCGGCCAGCGGCAGGTCATAGACGACCATCGCGCGGCTGCCCGCATAGGTCAGGTCCAGCTGGATGCCGCGCCGGTCCTGGCACAGCTTCAGCACGTCGCCCAGATACTCGTCGGGGACCATGATCGTGGCCTTGATGCGCGGCTCCTCGATGTGATCGACAAGTGTCAGGTCGGGCATGTCGGCGGGGTTGTGCAACTCTTTCACCTCGCCGTCGCGCATATGCAGGCGGAACACCACGCTGGGGGCGGTGGTGATCAGGTCCAGATCGTATTCGCGTTCCAGCCGGTCGCGAATCACCTCAAGATGCAGCAGCCCCAGGAACCCGCAGCGGAACCCGAAGCCAAGCGCGGCCGAGGTTTCCATCTCGTAGCTGAAGCTGGCGTCGTTCAGGGCCAGTTTCTCGATCGCGTCACGCAGGGCCTCGAAATCATTGGCATCGACCGGGAACAACCCGCAGAACACCACCGGCTGCGCCGGCTTGAAGCCCGGCAGCGGGCGTTCGCAGGGCTTCTTCTCATGGGTGATCGTGTCGCCGACGCGGGTGTCGCGGACCTGCTTGATGGATGCGGTGAAGACGCCGATCTCGCCCGGTCCCAGTTCGGCGATGTCCTTCATCGCCGGGGTCAGCACGGCCAGCTTGTCCAGCCGATAGGTCGCGCCGGTCTGCATCATCTTGACCTGATCGCCCTTGCGGATCACCCCGTCCATGACGCGGATCATCACCACGACGCCCAGATAGCTGTCATACCAGCTGTCAACCAGCATCGCCTTCAGCGGTGCATCGCGCTCGCCCTGCGGGGCGGGCAGGCGCTGGACGATGGCTTCCAGCACGTCGGGAATGCCAAGCCCGGTCTTGGCGCTGATCGGGATGGCCTGGGACGCATCGATGCCGATCACGTCCTCGATCTGCGCCTTGACGCGGTCGGGTTCGGCGGCGGGCAGGTCGATCTTGTTCAGCACCGGGACGATCTCGTGATCGGCGTCGATGGCCTGATAGACATTGGCCAGGGTTTGCGCCTCGACCCCCTGGGTGGCATCAACGACCAGCAGGCTGCCCTCGACCGCGCGCATGGACCGGCTGACCTCATAGGCGAAATCGACGTGACCCGGCGTGTCGATCAGGTTCAGCACATAGGTCTGCCCGTCCTGCGCCGGATAGGCGATGCGGACGGTGTTGGCCTTGATGGTGATGCCCCGCTCGCGCTCGATATCCATCGCATCCAGGATCTGCGACTTCATGTCGCGTTCGGCGACGGTGCCGGTCAGCTGGATCAGCCGGTCGGCCAGCGTGGATTTGCCGTGGTCGATATGGGCCACGATCGAGAAATTGCGGATGAGGGTCTGCTGGGTCATTGCGCGGCTATACAAGGCCGCAAAGCGCGCGAAAAGAGGGTATCGCGCGCTTGCCCGGCGGATCAGCCCAGATCGCCGCCCAAGCCCTGCATCAGCGGCAGGAAATCCGGGAAAGACGTGGCGATGGGGCCGCCATCGTCAACCGCCACCGGATTTTGCGTGGCAAGGCCAAGGATCAGGAAGGACATCGCGATGCGGTGATCCAGATGGGTGACGGCGGTGCCGCCGCCGGGCACACTGGTCATGCCGTGAACCGTCATGCTGTCGCGCGTCTCCTCGACCCTCACGCCGTTCGCCTCCAGGCCGCGCGCCATCGCGTCGATCCGGTCGCTTTCCTTCACGCGCAGCTCGGCGACGCCGTTCATCACCGTGGCGCCCTCGGCAAAGGCCGCGATCACCGACAGGATCGGGAATTCGTCGATCATGCTGGCCGCGCGTTCGCCAGGCACCGTCACGCCTTTCAGGGGGCCGTGGCGGACGACCAGATCGGCCACCGGCTCGCCGCCCTCTTCGCGAGGATTCTCGAACGCAATGTCGGCGCCCATTTCCAGCAGGGTCACATACAGCCCGTCCCGAGTCGGGTTGCGGCTGACGCCCGGCACGCGGATCCGGGATCCCGGCACGATCAGCGCCGCCGCGACAGGAAACGCCGCGCTGGACGGATCACGCGGCACCGCGACCGGCTGCGCCACCAGTTCGGGCCGCCCGGTCAGGGTGATGACATGACCTTCCTCGGTCGTCTCACTGCGGATCTGCGCACCGAAACCGGCCAGCATCCTTTCGGAATGATCGCGCGTGGGCTCGGCCTCGATCACCACCGTCTCGCCCGGCGCGTTCAGCCCGGCCAGCAGGATCGCCGACTTGATCTGGGCGCTGGCGACCGGGGTGCGATAGCGCAGCGGCACCGGGTCCGCCGCACCGCGAATGGTGATCGGCAGTCGCCCCCCTTCGCGCGTGGTGATGTCAGCCCCGAACTGGGCCAGCGGATCGGTGACCCGCGCCATCGGTCGGCGCGACAGGCTGGCGTCGCCGGTGAAGGTGACGGCGATCGGCGTCGTCGCGACCGCCCCCATGATCAGCCGCACCCCGGTGCCGGAATTGCCGCAATCGATCACCCCCTCGGGTTCGGCGAAACCGCCGACACCCACGCCATGCACCGACCATTCGCCGGGTCCCAGCCGTTCGACCTGCGCCCCGAACGCCGCCATCGCCCGCGCGGTGTCCAGCACGTCCTGCCCTTCCAGAAGCCCGGTGATCCGTGTCTCACCGACCGACATCGCCCCAAGGATCAGCGCACGGTGGCTGATCGACTTGTCTCCCGGCACCTGCGCCTCACCCTTCAGCGGGCCGCTGCGGCGCGACGTCATCGGACGGGGATCGGCGGAATGCGACATGGAAACACCTTTCGATTTGCGCGGCTCTTTTACCGCTACCACGCGGGCGCTGCCACCATGTTCTTGCGGCGCGGCGCAGGGCTTTCTAGAAGCACGGGAAACGGAGACCCCGATGCAGGAACTCGACGCGCTGCGATCCATGGCCGACCCCGACCGGGCCGCGCAGATGGCGGCCTATCACAAGGCCGACCGCACCTATCTGGGCCTTCAGGTGCCACAGATCGAAGCGCTGGTCGCCGAATGGCGCGCGGCGCGCGATGTGGGCGAACGGGTGGCGCTGGCCGCTTCCCTTTGGGACAGCGACATCCACGAGGCGCGGGTGGCGGCGGCCAAGCTGCTGACCCAGGCGCGGATCAGGCCCGATCAGGCGGTCTGGGACCTGATCGCCTCATGGGTGCCGCAATTCGACGCCTGGGCCATCGCCGATCACGCGATGACCGCCGGACAAAAGCGGCTGGTCGCCGACCCCACGCGTCTGGATCAGGTCGCAACCTGGCTGGGCCACCCGAATTTCTGGGTCCGCCGCGCGGCCCTGGTCGGCACCCTGCCCTGGGCCAAGATGAACCACCCCAGGCCCGACGATCTGGACCGGCGCGAACGGATCCTTGGCTGGTCGGCGGGCATGGCCGATGACCGCGAATGGTTCATTCAGAAAGCCATCGCATGGTGGCTGCGCGATCTGTCGAAACGCGACGCACCCCGCGTCCGCGCCTTTCTGGTGGAACATGGCGCGCGGCTGAAACCCTTCGCGCGGCGCGAGGCCGCGCGGCTGATTCAGGACTTGTAGACCTCGATCGTCGGCAGGTCGGTCAGCGACACCCCGATCAGCTGCAGCGCCGGCAGCGACACCTGGCTGCCGCCACTTTCGGGTCCGTCCAGCGGGATCAGATCGACCTTGGCCGACTTGCCGTTGGCCGGGTTGACGATCCGCCCGATGCCGCGCGCCTTGACCAGCGGCGTCTTGATCCAGAACCCGCCCTCGGTCGGATTACCCAGCGAGGCGATGGTATCGCCCAGCTTCGTCTCGGCCACTTCGGGCGCCTGGGCGGCCGCGGCCTTCTGCTCGGCGGTGGTGGTGTCCAGCTGCGCGGCGCTGGCCCGCGCGGCGGCCCGTGGCGCGGGCGCACGGGTGATCGCGGTCGCCGCAGCGACCTGATCGGGCGTCAGGCTGCTGTCGATTTGGGCCGGCGCGGCATCTGCCGCCGGGCGGCTGTCGGTGGTCGTCGCCGCAGGTGTGCAGGCGGCCAGCGCAAGCGTGGCCAGCACGGCCGTGGTCGTCATCCGCATGAGGGGCGCTCCTTCGGGTGGCATTTCGCGCAGGTTAGACCGCCGCGCCGCACCGCGTCCACCAGCGGTTGCGTGATCGGCGGCAGCTTGTGTGTTGGCCGTCACATGCCTAGATTGAGGGCATGGATACCGCCGCCTCCGCGCCCCTCATCGACCCGTTCGCCCGACCGATCACCTATCTGCGGGTGTCGGTCACCGACCGCTGCGATTTCCGCTGCGTCTATTGCATGGCCGAACATATGCAGTTCCTGCCCAAGGCCGAACTGCTGACGCTGGAAGAACTGAACCGCCTGTGTTCGGCCTTCGTGGGGCTTGGCGTGCGCAAGCTGCGCATCACCGGGGGCGAACCGCTGGTCCGGCGCGGCATAATGCAGTTCTTTCGCGGCATGTCGCGCCATCTGGGCAAGGGCCTGGACGAGTTGACCCTGACCACCAATGGCAGCCAGCTTGGCCGCTTCGCCAGCGAACTGGTCGATTGCGGGGTCCGCCGCGTCAATGTCTCGCTGGACACGCTGGACGCCGACAAATTCGCCGCGATCACCCGCTGGGGCCGCTTGCCGCAGGTTCTGGACGGGATCCGCGCCGCCCAGGCGGCCGGGCTGCGGGTCAAGATCAACGCCGTCGCGCTGAAAGGCGTGAACGACGACGAATTGTTCGATCTGGTCCGCTGGTGCGCCGACGAAGGCCACGATCTGACCTTCATCGAGGTGATGCCGATGGGCGATCTGGGCAACGAGGATCGGCTGGACCAGTACTGGCCGCTGTCAGACCTGCGCGCCCGGCTGGCCGAACGCTTTACCCTGACCGAACTGGCCGAACGCACCGGCGGCCCGGCGCGCTATGTCCGCCTGAACGAGACCGGCCAGAAGATCGGCTTCATCACGCCACTGACCCATAATTTCTGCGAAAGCTGCAACCGCGTCCGTGTCACCTGCACGGGCGAACTGTTCATGTGCCTGGGCCAGGAAGACAACGCCGACCTGCGCGCCCCGCTGCGCGCCAGCCCCGACGACACCCTGTTGCGCCAGACCATCCGCGACGCCATCGCACGCAAGCCCAAGGGCCATGATTTCGACTATTCCCGCCAGTCCGTGACGGGCCAGATGACCCGCCACATGAGCCATACGGGTGGCTAGCCGGGGCCATTGTTCCCGCTTGCTGAGTACGCATCAGTAAACCGAGAGATCGCGGCGGGTTTGCGGGACGAAGCTGCCGTTGGTTTGTTCGACAAATACCGTGGAGTTAGATAAGAGTGTCGGTGACGATGACGCCAAAGGAACCAGCGACCGATGCCAATGCCGTGGACATATCGGCACGCCTCCAAGGAATGGCGCGCTTTCCTCGATGACGTGAAAGAGCGCATGTCCCTCGAGTCAGACAACATGGCTTACACGGCGGTCGATGCGGTCTTTCAGGTGTTCCGGCGTCGTCTGACCGCTCAGGAGGGCTTGAACTTCGCAAGTATCTTGCCAAGCGTGCTTCGCTCGATCTTTCTTCAAAACTGGGATGTTACGGAGCCTCGCGCAGCGTTTGACGACCGAGAGACGCTCATCTCGGAAGTCAAGGAGGTGCGGGTAAACCACAACCTAACGCCGGACAATGCGATTGAGGCGACGGCATGGGCGGTTCGGCGCTGCACCAATGGAAGAGACTTCGAGCGCGTTTTGGCAAAGCTTCCGGCTGAAGCGCGCGCCTTCTGGCATGTCGACGTTGCGGATCCTGCCGAGCTGGAGCAACGGATCATTTAGCGGCTTTGCACCATTCGGAAGGTTTGGGCTCAGAGCCGCCCTTCGTCCCCCTTACCCGCAAATCCTGCGGTCCGCGGCCGCAGACCGCATTCCCTAACCCTTCCTTAACCCACAGCCCGCAAGCGGTGTACGCCCTGTGCACGCGTGGTGCCGCGCTGGTGCACGGGTTGTGACACATCAAATCCAGCATTTGCAGGGATTTCCGGGATCACGCTCCGATCCGGCGACACGGGCAACGCGCGCTGCCGTTGCGCGCAACACCCGGGCCTCCGGGCAATGCCTCTATTCGGCCGCGGTCTGCTCGGCCGCCGCTTCGGCTTCCAGCTTCTCGGCGCGTTCCTCGACCAGTCCGACGATGTGGTCGATCATCTGGTCGTTCGACAGCTTGTGGCTTTGCCGGCCGGCCAGATAGACCATGCCGCTGCCCGCGCCGCCTCCGGTGAAGCCCAGATCGGTCATCAGCGCCTCGCCCGGCCCGTTCACCACGCAGCCGATGATCGACAGGCTCATCGGCGTCTTGATGTGTTCCAGCCGTTTTTCCAGCGTTTCCACGGTCTTGATGACGTCAAAGCCCTGCCGTGCGCAGGACGGGCAGGAAATGATCTGGACGCCGCGGGTGCGCAGGCCAAGCGATTTCAGGATCTCGAACCCGACCTTGACCTCTTCGACCGGATCGGCCGACAGGCTGACCCGGATCGTGTCCCCGATGCCCGCCCACAGCAGGTTGCCCAGACCCACGGCCGATTTCACCGTGCCGCCGACAAAGCCGCCCGCCTCGGTGATGCCCAGATGGATCGGCGCGTCGGTCGCCTCGGCCAGTTGCTGATAGGCGGCGGCGGCCAGGAACACGTCGCTGGCCTTCACGCTGATCTTGAAGTCATGAAAATCGTTGTCTTCCAGGATCTTGATGTGATCCAGCCCGGATTCCACCATCGCATCCGGGCACGGTTCGCCGTATTTTTCCAGCAGATGCCGTTCCAGCGAACCGGCATTGACGCCGATGCGGATCGAACAGCCGTGGTCGCGCGCGGCGCGGATGACCTCGCGCACCCGGTCGGACGAGCCGATATTGCCGGGATTGATCCGCAGGCAGGCCGCGCCCGCCTCGGCAGCCTCGATGGCGCGCTTGTAGTGGAAATGGATGTCCGCGACGATCGGCACCGGGCTTTCGCGGCAGATCTCGCGCAGGGCGCGCGTGGTTTCCTGATCCGGCGCGCTGATCCGGACGATATCGGCGCCTGCATCGGCAGCCCGGATCACCTGATCCAGCGTCGCGCGCACGTCGTGGCCGTCGGTGTTGGTCATCGTCTGCACGCTGATCGGGGCGTCACCGCCCACCGGCACATTGCCGACCATGATCTGGCGGGATTTCCGCCGCTCGATATTGCGCCAGGGACGGATCGGGTTCAGCGACATGCGGCACCTTTGGGTTTCGCCTCACCAGATAAGCCATCCGGCCATGCGCGGCAACCGCCGCACGGATCCTTGATCGGCGATCGCAAGGATCAGGGCCCCGCAGCGGCGTTCAGAAATGCGGCAGCCGCAGCGCCGTCATCACGGTTGCAAGGGCGTGGCGCGGCAGCATCAACAGCATCTTGCCTTCGATGCGCAATGTCACCAGACCCTTCGCCATGTTCGAGGTGCCGACGCGCGCGCCCGGCGCGAACTCGATCCCCTCGATCGGCCATTCCAGCCCGGTGCTGACGCCGCGCGCGGGACCCATCGGATACAGCGAGACCCGCGTTCCCGGCATCAGCGGCAGCGTCACACGCGGGGGTGCCAGAAACACGATGTCGTCGCTGGCGATCAGGATCACGGGCGGGCGGGCGACATTGGCCATGGTGGTCAACGCGGCCAGGGTGTGATCCAGCCGCATGCCCGCGAAACCCACGGCGATGACGTATGGCGCCGCGATCCGCGTCAGGCATTTGGTGAAATCGGTGCTGTCCTGTTCGGCGATATGGACCACGCGTTCGGGCGGGATCATCCGTCGGGCGGCCGGGCTGATGCTGTCCAGATCCCCGATCACCCAGTCGGGCGCATGCCCCAGCGCCAGCGCACGATCCGCACCGCCATCGGCCGCCACCAGGGTTGGCGCGACCGCCATCGCCAGCGCAAGTTCGGTTGGTCCGACCGCGCCACCGCCGATAACGGTCACGCCGCGATCCGAGATGACCAGCGGCGGGATCATTCTCCCCGGCCGATGCCGGTGAAGATACGCTTCAGCGGCACGATCCAGATCAGACCCAGACCCACATAGACCAGCAGTTCGATCCAGATCGGTTGCCGCCCCCATCGCGCATCCATCCAGTTTACTAATGTCACCGCCACGACGACATATCCCGGCAGTCCAAGCACAAGGATCAGCAGCGACAGCCGCTTTCGGGTCTTCAGATCCATCACGCTTTCCTTCCGCGTTTGAGGGCTTCGGCGCTCTCGGCCAGTTGCGTCAGCTTCTTCTGCCACGCGGCCATCCGCCGTTCGGCGCCACCGCGCCGCACCGGCCCGAAGAACCCGACCCGCAGCGGCCTTATGCCGCAAAAGCCCAGCACCTGATGGGAGAGGCGCTTTCCCAGCGGGTTGCCGAAGCGCAGCTTCAACCATGCGACCGGTGTGTCCGTCGTCACCAGCACATCGCCCGAGCGCCCCTTCAGCAGCTTGTCCCAGAACGGACTGCGCTTGTGGTACTGGAAGGTCGTTCCGGGCAGGAACACCCGGTCGTAAAATCCCTTCAGCAGCGCCGGTTCCGCGCCCCACCACAGCGGATGCGCGATCACGATGTGATCGGCGTCAAGCATTGCCTGCGTAGCGCGCTGCAGATCATCCTCCAGCGGCTGCGGCTCGGCATAGCCGCGGCGCAGGTTCGGGTCAAAGCGCAGGTCGCGGATCGCGATCCGGTCGATCATGTGATGGGCAGGCAGCGCCCGCTGATACAGGTTCAGCAGATGCGCCGTCAGCCGGTCCTGGTCGGGATGCCCGTCGATCAGCAGCACCCGCATGGCGATCAATCCGCGAACGGGTCGGTGACAAGAATCGTGTCGTCACGTTCCGGGCTGGTGGACAGCAGCGCAACGGGGCACTGGATCAGTTCCTCGACGCGCCGCACGTATTTGACTGCGGCTGCCGGCAGATCGGCCCAGCTTCGGGCGCCTTCGGTCGATTCCTGCCAGCCCTCCATTTCCTCGTAGATCGGCTTGACCTTCGCCTGCAGCGCGGCGGCGGTCGGCAGGTAATCATAATGCTGGCCGTCGATCTGGTAGCCCACGCAGATCTTCAGCGTGTCGAACCCGTCCAGTACATCCAGCTTGGTCAGCGCGATGCCGTTCACGCCGCTGATCGCACAGGTCTGTCGCACCAAAACCGCGTCGAACCAGCCGCAGCGGCGCTTGCGACCGGTGACGGTGCCGAATTCGTGACCGCGTTCGCCCAGACGCTGCCCGTCGGCGTCATCCAGTTCGGTCGGGAACGGGCCTTCGCCCACGCGGGTCGTATAGGCCTTGACGATGCCAAGGACGAAATCGATCGCGCCGGGTCCCATGCCCGTGCCGGATGCCGCCGCGCCCGACATGGTGGTCGAGGAGGTGACATAGGGATAAGTCCCGAAATCGATATCCAGCAAAGATCCCTGCGCGCCTTCGAACAGGATGCGCTTGCCGGATTTGCGCGCCTCGGCCATCACCTTCCAGACCGGCTGCGCATAGGGCAGCAGTTTCGGCGCGATCTCTTGCAGCCTGGCCTTCAGGTCGGCGCGGTCGATCGGATCGGCGCCCAGTCCCTGACGCAGCGCGTCATGATGGGCCAGCAACCGGTCCAGCCGCGCGTCCAGCGTCTCTTCGTCGCCCAGATCGGCGACACGGATGGTACGGCGACCCACCTTGTCTTCATAAGCCGGACCGATGCCGCGGCCCGTCGTGCCGATCTTGGCCTTGCCGGCGGCTTCCTCGCGCAGCTTGTCCAGATCCTGATGCAGCGGCAGGATCAGCGGCGTGTTTTCCGCGATCATCAGGCTGTCGGGCGAGATGCTGACCCCCTGCCCGGTCAGCTTGTCGATCTCGGCAAACAGCGACCAAGGGTCCAGAACGACGCCGTTTCCGATCACGGCCAGCTTGCCTTCACGAACGATACCCGAAGGCAAAAGCGACAGCTTGAATACCTTGCCGCCGATGACCAGCGTGTGACCGGCGTTGTGGCCGCCCTGAAACCGCGCGATCACATCGGCACGTTCCGACAGCCAGTCGACGATCTTGCCCTTGCCCTCGTCGCCCCACTGCGCGCCGACAACCACCACATTGGCCATGAGCCGGTCCTTCCCTTGCCCGAAAATTGTCCGGTGCCGGGTCTAGCGCATGGGTGGTCCGGGGAAAAGCGGCGATTTCCGCTTCGGCCCGGCGCAACCGTCCTTGCGCGGGCGGTCGATGGACGCGCCGCTTACCAATGCGGCGGGCGCTGATCGGACAGCGGGATCGTGCCTCCGCTGTCCAGTTCGCGTTCGGCGGCGGCGTGCAGCAACATCTCGACCCGGCGGGTCAGGCGGACGATCTCGGCGTCCTGCCGGGCGATGACCTCGCTCAGCTCATCTGTCGCGCGACCTTGATGGGCCAGCGCCTCTTCCAGCCGGGCAAGCCGCGCCTCCATGTCCTTGTCCATATCGCCCCCTTCCGCTACAGCAGCCACGGATTTGCCCTCTAAGGCACAGGATCATGGCGAAAGACAAGAAAAAGCAGTCTCGGCCCAAGGCGGAAACGCCCAAGGGGTTTCGCGACTATTTCGGCACCGACGTGACCGAACGCAAGGCGATGCTGGATCGGATCGCCGAAATCTATCATCGCCATGGCTTCGATCCGCTGGAAACCAGCGCCGTCGAGACGGTCGAGGCCTTGGGCAAGTTCCTGCCCGATGTGGACCGGCCGAATGCAGGTGTCTTCGCGTGGCAGGAAGAGGCCGTGCCGGGCGGCGGTTCGGGCGACTGGCTGGCGCTGCGCTATGACCTGACGGCGCCGCTGGCCCGCGTGGCCGCCCAGTTCAGGAACGACCTGCCCAGCCCCTATCGCCGCTATGCGATGGGTCCGGTGTGGCGCAACGAAAAGCCCGGACCGGGGCGATTCCGGCAGTTCTATCAGTGCGATGCGGATACCGTCGGCAGTGCCTCGGTCGCCGCCGATGCCGAGATCTGTGCCATGCTGGCCGACGCGCTGGAGGCGGTGGGCATCGCGCGCGGCGACTACATCGTGCGGATCAACAACCGCAAGGTTCTGAACGGCGTCCTTGAGGCCGCAGAGATCCGCGAGGATCAGGCCGAGGACGCGCTGCGCCAAATCGACAAGTTCGACAAGGTCGGCCGCGACGGCGTGCTGGCCCTGCTGACGACTGGACGGCTGGACGACAGCGGCGCGCGCATCGATGGCGTCGGACTGTCCGAGGTGCAGGCCGCGCCGGTCCTGGCCTTCCTGACGTCGAAGGGCGCGGACAATGCCGCGACGCTGGACAACCTTGCAGCCGCTGTCGGCGGGTCCGCCATGGGCGGCGAGGGCGTGGACGAGCTGCGCCAGATCGCCACGATGCTGGCCGCGATGGGCGTGGCCGAGGATCGCGCCGTGATCGACCCCTCGGTCGTGCGCGGCCTAGGTTACTATACCGGGCCGGTCTTCGAGGCGGAACTGACCTTCGAGATCCTTGACGACACGGGCCGCAAGCGCCAGTTCGGGTCCGTTGCGGGTGGCGGGCGCTATGACGGGCTGGTGGAACGATTTACCGGACAGAAGGTGCCAGCGACCGGTGTCAGCATCGGCGTGGACCGTCTGCTGGCGGCGCTGCGCGCCAAGGGGCTGTCAGGGGCCGAAGATCACGGTCCGGTCGTCGTGACCGTGATGGACCGCGACCGGATGGCCGAGTATCAGGCCATGGCGTCCGAACTGCGTGCGGCGGGCATCCGCGCCGAGGTTTATCTGGGCAACCCGAAGAATTTCGGCAATCAGCTGAAATATGCTGACCGGCGTTCGGCGCCTGTCGCCGTCATTCAGGGCGCTGACGAGGCCGAACGCGGCGTCGTGCAGGTCAAGGATCTGATCCTTGGTGCAAGGCTTGCGACGCAAGCCAGTCACGAGGAATGGAAGTCCCAGCCCGCCCAGACAGAAGTGGCGCGCAACGATCTGGTGGGCGAAGTGAGACGGATCCTGGGATGATCTCCAAGCGCGACAAGCAGGCAGTCGGTCAGCGCCTTCTGGCAGCCTTCCGCGACGCGGGCGCCGCCGAGATCGCGCCCGACATCCTGCTGCCCGCCGAAAGCCTGCTTGATCTTTACGGCGAGGATATCCGCGCCCGCGCCTATGTGACCCAGGATCCGATCCGCGGCGAAATGATGCTGCGCCCGGATTTCACGGTTCCCGTCGTGCAGGCGCACATGGACGACGGCGCCGAGCCGGCGCGCTATTGCTATCTGGGCGAGGTGTTCCGCAAGCAGGACATGGGCGAGCATCACCCGGAAAACCCGCGCGACAACGAATATCTGCAGTGCGGGTTCGAGCTGTTCAGCCGCGACCCCGGCGCCGATGCCGAGGTATTCGCGCTGTTTCACCGCCTTCTTGCACCCTACAGCCTGACGCCCGAGACCGGTGATATGAGCCTGTTGCTGGACGCCGTGCGCGGCCTTCCGGTCAGCACGAAACGGCGCGACGCGTTGCTGCACCATATCTGGCGGCCGGGCCGGTTTCGCAGATTGCTGAACCGGTTCTCCGCACCGGTCCCGCCGCGCGCCTTCCCCGATCCCGTCGGACCCTGGGCCGGACTGCGCAGCGAGGCCGAGATGCAGGAACGTGTGGACCGGCTGCGCGCCGACATGGACGAGCCTCCCCTTCCCGAGCAGTGGTCCGACCGGCTGAACCGGCTTCTGGCGCTGCGCGCCCCGGCAACCGAGGCCGTCGCGATCCTGGAAGGCCTGGCCAAGGACATGCCCGCCATCGCGGAAGCGGTTGCGCGGATTGTCGCACGGTTCGACGCCATCGCGGCGCAAGGCATCGACCCGGCACGGGTCATCTTCGATGCCAGCCATGGCCGCGCGAACATGGAATATTACGACGGCTTCACCTTCAGCTTTCTGGCACCGAACACTGTCTGGCCAGCGGTCGCATCGGGTGGCCGCTACGACGCGCTGACACGGGTGCTGGGCAAGGGTCGCGAAATTCCGGCGGTGGGCGGCATCATCCGCGCCGGGCTGATCGCCGAGATGGAGGCCGCATGATCCGCCTTGGGGTGCCGTCCAAGGGACGGCTGATGGAGCAAAGCTTCGACTGGTTCGCGGATCGCGGGGTGCGGCTGTCGCGCGCAGGGTCCGAGCGTGAATATGCCGGCCGGGTCGACGGTGCGGACGGCGTGTCGCTGGTCCTGCTATCTGCCGGAGAGATTCCGCGCGAACTGGCGGCGGGACGGATCGAGCTGGGCGTGACCGGCACCGATCTTGTGCGCGAGAAGCTGGCCGGCTGGCGCGACGTGGTGACCGAGGTCGCGCCGATGGGTTTCGGTCATGCGGATCTGATTCTTGCCGTTCCCGATTGCTGGCGCGACTGCGAGACGCTGGACGACCTGACCTCGATCGCCCGCGATTTCCGTGCGGTCCACGGCTTTCGCCTGCGGATCGCGACGAAGTATCACCGTCTGGTCCGGGCGTGGCTGGCCGAACACGAGGTCGCCGATTATCAGCTTGTCGACAGTCAGGGCGCGACGGAAGGCACCGTTGCCAACCAGACCGCCGAGGCGATTGCCGACATTACTTCGTCAGGCGCGACGTTGCGCGCGAACAATCTGCGCATTCTGAACGAAGATCCCATCCTGCGGTCACAGGCGACGTTGTTTGCCAGCCGTGCCGCTGGCGGAACCGCCATGACCGGCTTGCTGTCGCAGCTTGGCCTCTGACCCTCACAGGATCGGCCAACCCGGCAAGCAAGTTACAAGGAAAGACCCCGGCAGTCCGAACTGCCGGGGTCTTTGATCATGCTTTGGCCGCCCAGAACCCGGTCAGGCCGCGCGCGACAGCAGAACCTCTTCGACGCGTTTCTGTGCCGCGCCCTCGTCCACACCGCTGACTGCCGCGACTTCGCGGGTCAACCGATCCAGCGCGGCTTCGTAAAGCTGACGTTCGGAATAGGACTGCTCGCGCTGCTCGTCGTTGCGATGCAGGTCGCGCACGACCTCGGCGATCGACATCAGATCACCCGAATTGATCTTCTGATCGTATTCCTGCGCACGGCGCGACCACATCGCGCGCTTGACGCGGGCCTTGCCTTTCAGCGTTTCCAGCGCACGGGCGATCAGGTCGGGGGTGGACAGGCCACGCATCCCGATCTCGGAGGCGCGCGCAGTCGGTACGCGCAGGGTCATCTTGTCCTTGTCGAACGAGATCACAAACATCTCAAGCCGCAGCCCCGCGACCTCCTGCTCTTCGATGGACACGATCCTGCCCACGCCATGGGCGGGGTAGACGACGAAATCATCAGGGCGAAATTCGTTTTTCTTGGTCTTGGACATATGGCTTCCTCTAGGTGGTGCCTTTTCAAGGGCACAAAAGACCGCAAGCGGCGGTTGCCACCTTCGGTCCATCTTGATCTGTTATTTGCTTCTTGCCCGGCAGAGGGCAGGAAGTGGCAGTTTGGGCGCACATCTGAAGGGCCTCTGACTCCCATCAGACGCGAATGTGAATTGAACATAACATAAATAAGGCGCCAAAAAAAGCACCGAGAAATACAGCGCGCAGCCGCACTGAACAAGGCATACCAGCTTTCCGATCAAGGCCTTAGCTGCTCAGCCAGACCCACATCACGGCAATGTGGGCGCGAATCGCCCCGATATTTCCCTGCGATGCAAGCGGCCTTCTCAGCCCTGAAAGGCCCGAAGGCCCCCGTCAATCACCCTCGCCCGGCGCTTCTGAGAAATACTTGTCCAGCTTGCCATCGACGCCATCCATCTCTTCAGCGGTCGGAAGAGGATCCTTCTTCTGCGTGATGACGGGCCACTGCTCGGAATATTTGCGGTTGAACTCGACCCATTTTTCCATGTCCGGTTCGGTGTCCGGGCGGATCGCGTCGGCCGGGCACTCGGGTTCGCACACGCCGCAATCGATGCATTCATCGGGATGGATGACCAGCGTGTTCTCGCCCTCGTAGAAGCAGTCCACCGGGCAGACTTCCACGCAATCGGTGTATTTGCACATGATGCAATTGTCGGTGACGACATAGGTCATTGCACGCTCCCTTCGGGTCCGTCGCGCTAGTTACGCCCGGCATTCGGATCATTCAAGTCCGTGGCTGCCGAAAAGACCTGCGTTCCGACCTGCCCGATGTTGCGCAACCCGCGTTCGCGTCCGCGCACCGGGCGACGAACATCGTCCCCGCCTGCGCAGTCAGCGGTTTTCCGAAGTATCGCCCAGTTCGTCATACAGCATTCGCGCCTCGGAAGCGGGGCCGCGCCTGCCTGAAAGCGCGACGATGCGCAGGCTGTGGACATCGCCATGGGCCGAGACAACCAGAAGATCCCCAGGCCGGACGACACGACCGGGCTTGCGGCAGGGCTGGCCGTTCAGCCTGACCCCGCCGCCTTCGATCCGGTCGGCGGCCAAACCGCGCGACTTGAACAGTCGCGCGTAGAACAGCCATTTATCCAGCCGCAATGCGTCGGGATCGCTCGTCACTTCTTGTCTTTAAGTGCCGCCAGAACCGCGAACGGGCTATCAGGATCGGCCTTCTTTTCAGGGCGCGCCGTATAGGTCTTCGGACCGCTGTGCTGCGGTTTGCCGCCCTTCTTCGGCCCCTTCCCACGAGGCTTGCCGCCATCGCGCCCCGACTTGTTTCCGGGCTCGCCGCGCGCTTCCTGTCCGCCCGCACCGTCCCTGCGCGGTCCGCCGCCGCGACGACCTTGGCCGTCCCCTTGCGGACGACGATTCGCCCGCGGCTTGGGCGCCCAACGGAAGGTATAGAACACCTCGATCTCGGGGGCCGTCTCTTCCGGTTGGGGCGTCTCGCCGGCAGCCTCGGCCTCGGCACGACGTTTCTCGGCCCGCTCGGCCTCCCATCTGGCGCGCGTTTCGGCGGCCAGAACGCTTTCCTCTTCGGTCATCGGCGCGTCCGAGCCATCACCCTCGGGCGCGGGCGGCGGCGCCACGGGTTCGACGGTCTTCAGCTTTTCGCGCTCGCCCTTCTCTGCAGCGTATCCCAGCCCCTGCATCAGGGCCGCGAACTGTTCCAGCGTCATGCCGGTGATCGACAGCATGTCAGGATTGGCCTCGAAACCGCCGCGCGTATCCTGCGCGCGCAGCAGATCAGCCAGACGTTCCAGCATGTCGATCCGGATCGCCCGTTCACCCGCGGGACGATAGCCGGACAAAGTGTAATAACCGTCCGGCACCTCGGCGATATGCGGGATCGTGACAAGCCCGGGCGGCGGGCTTTCGGGAAACTCGTCCAGCCCCTCGGCCAGCGACCACAGCACCAGCCGCAACCGGGTCGGCGCAGGTTTCAGCAGGGCCGGCATGAAAATGGTGAACTGTCCAAAACGGACGCCATGCTTGCGCAGCGCGCCGCGCGCCTCCTGGTCCAGTTCCTTGACCTCGGTCGCGACACCATCGCGCGGCAGCACACCTAGTGCCTCGATGATGCGGAAGGCGAACCCCTTGGCCAGGCCGTTCAGCGCCTCGTCCTTCTGCATCGCGATCAGCGGTTCGAACAGCGCGGCAACCTTGCGGTCGATGAAATGCTGCAGGCGACGCTTGACCTTCTCGGCGATCTCTTCGCCGGCCTCGTCATCGACAAAGACCTGAACGCCGGGGTGCAGCGCATCAGGTCCCTGCACCAGCTTGCCGATCGCCGAGTCACCCCACATGAGGCCACCCTGTTCGGTAAAATCCAGTTCGGTGTCCGGCGCGTTATAGAAACGGTCCGCACGCAGATGGAACTCGGGCTTCAACGCCTCGTAGCTGGCGCGATTCAGCGTTTTCGCCTCGTCCGCCGATCCGGTCTGGTCGGGGCGAAAGCGGAAACCTTCCAGACGGCCGGCGAACTCGCCCTCGACCGTCACCTCGCCCTTGTCATTCACTTCGGCCACAAGGCTCTCCTTCTGCTTGAGCCGGCGCAGCAGCACGGATGTGCGCCGGTCCACAAATCTTTGCGTCAACGCGGCGTGCAGCGCGTCCGACAGGCGGTCTTCTACCGCGCGAGTCTCGCCGCGCCAATGTTTTTCGTCCTCGACCCAGCCGGTTCGTTGCGCGACATAGGTCCATGTGCGGATATACGCCAGACGTTTCGACAACGCATCGATATCGCCATGGGTCCTGTCGATTCTCTGCACCGCGCGGGCAAGCCAGTCGGACGGGATCGTGCCCTCTTGCAGGAAACCGAAGATGCGCGACAGCAGGCCGGTATGCTCGGTCGGCGAAATGCCCCGGAAATCAGGCACTCGGCAGACATCCCACAGAAGGCGGACATCCTTGCCTCCCTGCACCCTGTCGCGGATCTCGGGCATGTCGCGAAGCGATTTCAGGGCATGCAGATCGTCGGCCTCGCGCCCTCGCGACAACAATTCATGTCCCGAGGCGGTTTCCAGCGACTGCACCAGCCGGTCCATCGTGCCGAATTCAAGCGACGCGTTGCGCCACATCAAACGGCTGATCGGCTGGAAACGATGATTCTCGATGGCCTCAACCAACCCGTCCTCCAATGGACGGGCCTCGCCGGTCACACCGAAGGTGCCGGGTTCGGTGTGGCGTCCGGCACGCCCGGCGATCTGACCCAGCTCATGGGGAAACAGCGGGCGTACCCGGCGACCGTCGAACTTGTGCGTGGCGCTGAAGGCGACATGGCGGATGTCCAGGTTCAGCCCCATGCCGATCGCGTCGGTCGCGACAAGATAATCGACCTCGCCCGCCTGGTACATCGCCACCTGAGCGTTCCGCGTCCGCGGCGACAGCGCGCCCATGACGACCGCGCAGCCGCCCTTCTGGCGACGGATCAGTTCAGCCATGGCATAGACGTCATCGACGCTGAACCCGACAATGGCGGACCGTGCCGGCATTCGCGACAGTTTCTTGGACCCCGACCAGGTCAGGGTCGAGAACCTTTCACGCCGCTGGAACTGGACCCCGGGCACCAGCGCGGCAATCGCCGGGCGCATCGTGTCGCTGCCAAGAAGAAGAGTCTCGTGCAGCCCGCGCATATGCAGCAACCGGTCGGTGAAGACGTGACCGCGTTCGGGATCGGCACAAAGCTGGATCTCATCGATGGCGACGAAATCTGCGCCGATCTCGGGCATGGCCTCGGTCGTGGCGACCCAGTACTGAACCCGTTCGGGAACGATCCGTTCTTCGCCCGTGACCAGCGCCACGACCGACGGCCCGCGCGCCTTGACGATCCGATCATAGACCTCGCGCGCAAGC
Organism: Paracoccus maritimus; assembly: GCF_025195095.1. Lineage (GTDB taxonomy): Bacteria > Pseudomonadota > Alphaproteobacteria > Rhodobacterales > Rhodobacteraceae > Paracoccus > Paracoccus maritimus. Next base: position 132,374 of record NZ_JANAVZ010000006.1, read on the forward strand.
AGGCGCAGCGGCAATCCGATCACACCTGTCCGGTGCGCCAGCATCCGTTCGATGGCGTAATGCGTCTTGCCTGTATTGGTCGGGCCAAGCACGGCAGTCACCCGGCCCCTGTCGTGAATGCTCATGGATTAGATCTCGGTGCCCTGGTCTTCGCGTTCCAGACGTTCGACCGCGTCGATGGCTTCCTGTTGATGCGGATGGATCGAAAGGCTTTCGCGATAGGCTTTCAGCGCGGCTTCGCTGTCGCCGATCTCTTCCAGCATCGCGCCAAGCTGGGTCAGGGCGGCAAAGTGGCGCGGTTCAAGCTGCAGCGCGCGGGCAAGGTCGGACACCGCCGGACCGAACTGACCGGCGGTCGCATAGGCCGCGGCGCGCAACTGCCAACCGGCGGCGAAATCCGGGGCATGATCGGTCAGCGCGGTCAGATGCCCGATGGCAGCGGGCAGATCCCCCTGATCCAGCGCCTCTTCGCCACGCTTGTAAAGCAGATCCATCGCCGCCGATCCGGATTTGGACCATTCGCGCAGGATGTCGGATTCGGCGATACGCCACGCTTCCCCCTCGGTCCGGGCAAGTTGTTCGAACAGCGCGTCCATATCCGCGTCGTTCTGGGCGCTGGCGGGCAAGGCCAGTGCGATGGCTGTTGCGAAAAAGAACAAAATCGTAAGAACTCGGACACGGGTTGCCGCGACGACGGGGTGGTAATGATGACGTTCCGGGCGCATAACCTTGGTGTAACCCAGCCCGCATGGCGGGCGCCAGCCAAAGCGCGACAAAGAGGACCCAGATGAGCAAAGTTGTGAACGCCGCCGTGGAAAAGCTGAACGAAAAGATCGGCAGCTTCGGATCGACCGCGAAATTCGTCATCGAGGATGAAGGAGCGATCATGATTGACGAGAACGGCGCCCGCGCAGGCGACGAAGAGGCCGAGGTGACGCTGTTCGCCAGCCGCGACACGTTCGAGGGCATTCTGGATGGCAGCGTGAATCCCGCCACCGCGTTCATGACCGGCAAGCTGAAGATCGACGGCAACATGGGCACGGCGATGCAACTGGGTCAGGCCCTTTCGTAAGCGTATCGCATTGGAAGACGCGGCTCCTTTCCATCAGCTGCCGGGCGACGAAAGCCGCCCGGCGAATGCCCTTTGGGTCACGGCCGAAGACGGGATCCGGCTGCGGCTGGCCCTTTGGCGATCCGAGGCGGAACCGCTTCGCGGCAGTGTCCTGCTGTTTCCCGGCCGTACGGAATATGTCGAGAAATATGCCCGCGTCGCGGAACGGCTGAACCGCGCGGGATACGACGTGCTGGCAATCGACTGGCGCGGTCAGGGCATGTCCGACCGACTTCAGGTCGATCCACGGCCCGGCCATGTCCGCGAATTTTCGGACTATCAGCTTGATGTCGTCGAAATGGTGATGGCGGCGACCGATCTGGGATTGCCGCAGCCTTGGCATCTGCTGGGACATTCCATGGGTGGCTGCATCGGGCTGGCGGCACTGCATGGCGATCTGCCCGTGGCCAGCGCGGTGTTCTCGGCCCCGATGTGGGGGATCAACCTGCGGCAGATGCCGCATGGGATCGCGCTTGGTGTGGCCTATCTGGCTGGAAGGCTGGGTCATGGCGGGCGTTCGGCGCCCGGCAGCGGTGCCCAAGGCACCTATCTGGTGGACGAGGCGTTCGGGCCGAATCTGCTGACCAATGATGTCGATGAATGGTGCCGGATGCTGCGCGAGGCAGCCGCATGGCCCAAGCTGACCATCGGCGGCGCCAGCTATAACTGGATTTCCCGTGCCCTGAATGAATGTTCGCGCTTGGCGCGCATGGAGTCACCGGATCTGCCGATGACGGTTTCGCTTGGCACGCGCGAACAGATCATTTCGGGCGCGGCCATCCGTGACCGCGTCGCGCGTTGGCCCGGAGCGCGCCTGCTAGAAGTGGATGGCGCGCGGCACGAGGTGATGATGGAGGGCGAGGACCTGCGAGAGCAGTTCTTCCACGCCGCCCTGACGCAATTCGCAGAGGTCTAAGCGCGCGGGGACGCATCTTGGTGCCCGTCGGCGGCGGGCGCTGGAAGCTGCTTCAGACGTCCTTGACCGGGGCGGTCGGATCCTTCGGCTCTGCAGGGTCCACCGGCTTGATCGGGCGGCCCGCAGCCACCGTTTCGGCAGAGCGCAGCCTGACACGCTTGATCCGGCGTGGATCGGCATCGACCACCTCGAACTCCACCCCGGAATCGTGCGAGATGACCTCGCCCCGCAGCGGAACACGCCCGGTCAGCATGAAGATCAGCCCGCCAAGCGTATCGACCTCTTCGCCCTCGTCCTCGCTGGCAAGCTTCAGGCCGGTTTCGGCCTCGACCTCGTTCAGCGGCGCGCGCGCCTGGATCAGCCACTGACCGGGCTTTTCATTGACCCAAAGCCCGCCCTCGTCCTCGTCATGCTCGTCCTCGATCTCGCCGATGACCTGCTCGATCAGGTCCTCGATCGTGACCAGCCCATCGACGCCTCCATATTCGTCGATCACCAGCGCCATATGGGTGCGTTTCTGCTGCATCTGCTGCAGCAACACCCCGATGGGCATGGATGGCGGCACATACAACATCGGTCGCAGCATCGGGCGCAGCGTGAACTTGCCGCCCTGCCCGAACCCGTGCTTCAGAGCCAGATCCTTAAGATGGATCAACCCCAGCGGGCTGTCCAGGGTGCCGCGAAACACCGGGATCCGCGAAAAACCGTGCTCGCGAAACATCTCGACCAGATCGTCAAGCGTGACGTTCAGGGGTGCCGCGATGATCTCGACCTTCGGGATGGCCACGTCGTCCACGCGCATTCGGCGCAGGTTGACCATGCCAGGCGCAGGCGATGCCACCGGTCGCTGTTCGTCGGCGTCCTGTTCCTCATCTTCATCCGACCCGGTCAGGGCATCGAAGAAACGTCCGAAAAATCCTCGTGAACTGGGCAAATCACGACCATCGCCTCCGACGCCATCGGCCGGACCGGCGGCGTCGTCACCAAGGGACGTTTCGGGTAATCGTGGCTCGGAGTTCATCAGACCTTCTCGTGATAGGGATCGGGAATATGCAGTGATTTCAAAATCGAACGCTCGGCGCCTTCCATGGTTTCCGCATCGGCATCGTTCTGGTGATCATAGCCCAGAAGATGCAGCGTCGCATGGACAAGCAGGTGGATAACGTGATCTGCGAAGGGCTTTTCCTGCGCCCGCGCCTCGGCGTCGCAGGTGTCGAAGGCGATGGCGATGTCGCCCAGTTCTTCCTCATGCGGCAGTTCGGGGCGCGCGCCGGGATCGCGCGGAAGGTGCTCGACGGACGGCCAGGACAGCACGTTGGTGGCCTGCGGCTTGCCCCGGAAATCAGCATTCAGCGCGGCGATACGGGCATCGTCACAGCCCATGACAACGACTTCGCCGCCGATCCCATGCCAGCCAAGCGCCGCGGATATGGCGCGGCTGGCCAGATCTTCGAGACCGACGGTTTTCCATCGGTCGTCCTCGATGACGCAGTCGCTGGTGATCTCGTCAGGCATCGTCTCGTCGTATCGCACGCCGCGGCGCATAGCCCCCGCGCGTCCCCTCGGTTTCGCCGCGCGCAAGGGCCGCGGCATCCTCGGCGTCATAAGCGTCAATGATCCGCGCGACAAGCGGATGACGCACCACGTCCCTGGCAGTGAAATAGCTGAAGCTGATCCCCTTGACGCCGTCAAGGATGCGCTCGGCGTCAACCAGTCCCGACTGCATGCCGCGCGGCAGGTCGATCTGGCTGCGGTCGCCGGTGATCACCATGCGCGACCCCTCGCCCAGACGGGTCAGGAACATCTTCATCTGCATCTGCGTAGCGTTCTGCGCCTCGTCCAGAACCACGAAGGCGTTGGCAAGCGTGCGGCCGCGCATGAAGGCCAGCGGCGCGATCTCGATCCGCTTTTCCTCGATCAGCTTCTGCATCTGCTTGCCGGGCAGGAAATCGTTCAGCGCGTCATAGAGCGGCTGCATGTAGGGATCGACCTTTTCTTTCATGTCGCCGGGCAGAAAGCCCAGTCGTTCCCCGGCCTCGACCGCCGGTCGCGACAGGATGATCTTGTCCACATGGCCATTGATCAGCATGGTCACGCCGACCGCGACGGCCAGATAGGTCTTGCCGGTGCCGGCAGGTCCGATGCCGAAGGCCAGTTCGTTTTCGAACAGCGCCCGCACATAGGCTTTCTGCGCATCGGTGCGCGGCTCGACGGATTTCTTGCGGGTGCGCAGTTCGTAGTTCCCGGCACCGAACATCTCGATCTGTTCGGCGGGGCTGGTTTCCGAGGTGCTGTCTATGCCCATGCGAAGCGCGGCCTCGATCTCGGGCAGGCCGACGGGTTTGCCCTGTTCCAGGCGCGCATAAAGACCGCGCAGCAACTGGCTTGCCTCGGCCTGGGCCTCCGGTCCGCCGACAACGGCAAGCTGGTTGCCCCGGCGCAGGATATGAATGCCAAGCGCCTCCTCAATCCGGGCGAGATGCCGGTCGTTGGCACCGCACAGATCGATCAGCAACCTGTTGTCGGGGAATTCCAGCAGGGTTTCAGCGGGATGGGTCGCGACGGGTGGCGTTGGGGTCAGGCCCAAAATATTCTCCAGCTCAGTCCTATATGTACATGGTGGCGGTCCAAGGGGATTCGCACAAGATCCAGTCGCGCGATTGCACCGCATTCCTGCCAGCGAGTGCGGCAAAATTACGGCAGCGGGACGATGTCTGCCATCTTGGCTGGCAAACACCTCGCGTCATGTCGTGTCCTTTCCCAGAAATCCGGTCAGCGGCGCCGCATCGTCCATGTCGGCCACGGCCCCCTGCCATGCGATGGAACCGTCCTGCAACAACGCCACGCTGTCCCCGATCGCCCGCACCGAATCCATGTCATGGGTGATCGTGACGGCCGTCGCGCCGGTCTCTTCGACGATGCCGCGGATCAGGCCGTTGATCCTGCGGGCGCGGATCGGATCCAGTCCGGTCGTCGGCTCGTCGAAGAAGATGACCTGCGGATCGTCTGCGATGGCACGGGCCAGACCCGCGCGCTTGGCCATACCGCCCGACAACTGGGCGGGCATCATGTCGGCGGTTTCAGGCCCAAGACCGACGCGCGCAAGCTTCTCGATGGCAATGCCGCGCGCCTTCTGGCCGGACATGCGCTGCCGCAACCGAAAGCCGACATTTTGCCAGACCGGCAGGCTGTCGAACAGCGCCGCGCCCTGAAACAGCATGCCGAAGCTGTCCAGAAACCGCGGCCGCGCATGGCGATCCAGCGGCCTCCCCTGCCACAAAATCAGCCCTTCGTCCGGCGCCTCGAGGCCCAGGATACATTTCAGCAGAACCGACTTGCCGGTCCCGGACTGCCCGATGACGCACAGGCTTTCGCCCTGTCCGACGTGCAGATCGACCCCGTCCAGAACCGTCCTGGCACCAAAGGATTTTCGCAGACCCTCGATCCGTATCATTCGAAGAACAGCCCGGTCAGGATGAAATTCGCGGCTAGTATTCCCACGGCCGCAGCCACCACCGCAGATTTCGTCGCGCGTCCGACCCCTTCGGCGCCACGGCCCGAGGCCATGCCGTACCAGCATCCGCTGACCGCCACGATCAGCCCGAAGGCGGCGCCCTTGATCAGACCCGAAATCACGTCCCAGCTTTCAAGATAGGCCCAGCTATTGGCCAGATAGGAGGCCGAATTGAACCCCAGCGATTGCGTGCCCACCAGCCAGCCGCCCATGATGCCGATAATGTCGCCGACGCCCACAAGCACCGGCACCGTCAGCATTGCCGCCCACAGGCGCGGCGTGACCAGCCAGCCTGTCGGATCGGTGGACAGCGTCACCAGCGCGTCGATCTGCTCGGTCACTTTCATCGTGCCGATCTCGGCCGCGATGGAACTGGCCACGCGCGCAGCCACCATCAACCCGCCCAGGACCGGTCCAAGTTCGCGCACCATGCCGATGGCGACGATGGCCGGTACCACGTCACTTGCCTGAAACCGCGCACCGCCCGAATGGATCTGCAACGCCAGCGCGGCGCCGGTGAACAGCGCGGTCAGCGCCACGACCGGCAATGACAGCCAGCCGATCTGAAAGATCTGCGCCGCCAGCAGGCGCGGACGGAGCGGGCGCAGATGGAACAGCCCGCGCAGCGTGAACAACGCCACCGCGCCGACCGCGCGCAGGCCGCGCAGCGTGGCGCGACCGGACAGCCGAACAGGGTTCACAGATAGACCCGCTCATAGCGCTGCCGCAGCGCCGTCAAAATCTCGTAGCCGATTGTGCCCGCATGATCGGCCAGCATGTCAATAGGTTGTTCCACGCAGATCAGATCAAGATGATCCGGCACCGTCCGAAGTTCGGTGACATCCGCCGTCACAAGATCCATCGAAACGCGCCCCACGATCGGACAGGCAATGCCATCTGCGTAAAGGCTGGCACCGCTGGACGACAGCGCCCGCAGGATGCCGTCTGCATATCCCGCCGCGACCGTCGCGATGCGTCGCGGCGCGGTGGCGGTCCACGTCGCGCCATAGCCCACGAACTCGTCCGGGGCGACAGGCCGGGTCTGGATCACCGGCAGCGACAGCCGCACGACCTGCTGTGCATCGGCAAAGGGCATCCCGCCATAAAGGCCGACGCCCGGGCGCACCAGGTCGAAGTGATATTCGGGGCCCAAAAGGATGCCGCCTGTCGCCGCAAGCGAAAGTGGGACGTTGCATCCATCCGTCATGGCGCGGAACGCCGCCAGCTGAGTGGCATTGGCCGGGTGATCTGGTTCATCCGCGCAGGCCAGATGCGACATGATGAAATCGGGGCCGGCGTCCAGCACCTCGGCGCGGATCGCGGCCCATTCCGCGGCCTCCATCCCCAACCGGTTCATGCCACTGTCCAACTGGATCGCGAAACGCGCGCCGGGCCGAATCGCGCGGTCGCGAAAAAACTGTTCGGCACTGTTCAGGACCGGCACCAGCCCGTCCAGATCGGCCCCCGGCATATGTCCCGACAGCACGTTGATCGTCGCATCATCGGGAAGATGCGGGCGGATCGCTCTGCCCTCTTTCGCCAGCGCGACGAAGAAGTCGCGCGCACCGGCCTGATACAGCGCAGGCACGATCCGGGACGCACCAAGACCATATCCATCGGCCTTGACGACGGCCGCCGCACGCGCCCCCGGCGCCCTGGCCGCCAGCGCCTTCCAGTTGGCCACGATGGCCGCGATATCGATCTGCAAACCCATCGGGATGGCTTGCCCCCGGCCCCGCGCGAGGTCAAGGGGGCTTGAGGTTGGCGCACCTTAGCAAGTTTGCAGTTTGCCTATTCAGTCATGCACATAGTTTGCAAATTTTCCTGATTTTCCTTTTCCGCATCCTTGTCCCAAGCTACCGTGCCGCAACCTGATCGGGAGGCCTGCGATGAAGGACATTCTGCAAGAGCTGGAGCGTCGGCGCGACGAAGCCCGTCTTGGCGGCGGCCAGCGACGTATCGACGCGCAGCACAAGCGCGGCAAGCTGACCGCGCGAGAACGGATCGAACTGCTGGTCGATGAAGGCAGCTTCGAGGAATTCGACATGTTTGTCGCCCATCGCAGCACCGATTTCGGAATGCAGGACGAAAGGCCGTACGGCGACGGCGTGGTGACAGGCTGGGGCACGATCAACGGACGCATGGTTTATGTCTTTTCGCAGGATTTCACCGTCTTCGGCGGATCTCTGTCGGAAACCCACGCCCAGAAGATCTGCAAGATCATGGACATGGCCATGCAGAACGGCGCGCCCCTCATCGGCATCAACGATTCGGGCGGCGCGCGCATCCAGGAAGGCGTTGCCAGCCTTGCGGGCTATGCCGACGTGTTTCAGCGCAACATCATGGCCTCGGGCGTGATCCCGCAGATCTCGGTCATCATGGGGCCGTGCGCGGGCGGCGCAGTCTATTCCCCGGCGATGACCGATTTCATCTTCATGGTGCGCGACACCAGCTACATGTTCGTCACCGGGCCCGACGTGGTGAAGACGGTGACCAACGAGGTGGTGACCGCCGAACAGCTTGGCGGCGCCGCGACGCACACAAGGAAATCCTCGGTCGCCGATGGTGCGTTCGAGGATGATGTCGAAGCCCTGTCCGAGATTCGGCGGCTGTTCGACTTCCTGCCAATGAACAACCGCGGCACCGTGCCTGTCCGTCCTTTCTTCGACGACCCTTCACGAATCGAGGAAAGCCTAGACACCCTGATCCCCGACAATCCGAACCAGCCCTACGATATGAAAGAGCTGATCGTGAAGGTTGCGGACGAGGGCGATTTCTACGAGATCCAGAGGGATTTCGCGGGCAACATCATCACCGGCTTCATCCGGCTGGAAGGCCGCACGGTCGGCGTCGTCGCCAACCAGCCGATGGTTCTGGCGGGCTGCCTGGATATCGACAGCAGCCGCAAGGCCGCGCGCTTCGTGCGTTTCTGCGACGCGTTCGAAATTCCGATCCTGACCTTCGTGGATGTTCCGGGCTTCCTGCCCGGAACCGGCCAGGAATATGGCGGCGTCATCAAGCATGGCGCGAAACTGCTGTTCGCCTATGGCGAGGCAACCGTGCCGAAGGTCACGGTGATTACCCGCAAGGCCTATGGCGGCGCATATGACGTCATGGCGTCGAAACACCTGCGCGGCGATTTCAACTATGCATGGCCCACGGCGGAAATCGCGGTGATGGGCGCCAAGGGCGCGGTCGAAATCCTGTATCGCAGCGAACTGGGCGATCCAGACAAGATCGCCGCCCGCACCAAGGATTACGAGGACCGCTTTGCGAATCCCTTCGTCGCCGCCGAAAAGGGCTTCATCGACGAAGTGATCCAGCCACGCTCGACCCGGCGGCGCGTCGCGCGTGCCTTTGCCAGCCTGCGCAGCAAGAAGCTGTCGAACCCTTGGAAAAAGCACGACAACATTCCCCTGTAAGTTGCGGATTTTCATGAAGATGCACAACTGTGTGAATGATGCAGCGCAGCCACAGCTTGGCGGCGTTTTGCCGAGCCCCGACAAGGGTGGCTGTCTGGATCATTGCGGCGCGGCTATCATCGCGGCGCGGGCGGCCCGTCAAGAAGCCGTCCCGAACCCGAGCAGCCGGGCGCATCATCGCCCGCATTACAGGAGCAAGACACCATGTCGAAGAAGTTCATCCTCGGCCTCGTGCTGGTATCGGCCTTCGCCGCCTGCCAGCGTCAGCAGCCCGAAGTCGATGTCTACACGCCCGCAGTGGACCCGGTCACGACCGAGCCTGTTTACCAAGGGAAATACGGCGCCAACTGATCGCCCATATTCCGACTTTGCGCGCGGGCGGCACGGCTGCCCGCGCGCCTCGCGCCGCGCCTTAAACGGAGCAGCGCCATGCTGAAACATCGCGGCTTTCCCAGCCGACTTCCCGGCACCGATTTCCAGTTCACGATCCGACGCGAGAACAAGAAAGGGGCCACGCCCCTGTCTCGCCGCGAACGGTTCCGCGACCGCAAGCCCGCCGATCGTCGCGCCGACGCAGGCTTCCTGGCAGCCTTGATCGAGAATTTCGGCGATGAGCCGTTCGAACGCGGCAACCTTGATGCCGGCCGCCTGTCATGGCTGCTGGGACGCGAGGTGATCGCCGTCGGCGATCTGGACCCGGTCAGCTATGATCAGTTGCTGCGGGTCGATCTGGCACGCGCAGAAGCCTCGTTTCCCGAGATTTTCTCGTCGGGCGAAATGCCCGAGGAGCCGGACTGGGATGACGAGGGACGGGACGACGAAATCGACCCGGCGGAGAACCTCTGATGCGCGATTTGCCGCCAAGCAGGGCATTTTCACAGCGATGTCAGTTTGCTGCTGTTGCTGTCTGTGCAATATTGCCCGCGCGAACTTTCAATTCGGGCCCGGACGGCCCCCAGAAAACAGGCAAGACAACATGCACGTCTCGAAACTTCTTCGCATCGCTGGCATCACCGTGGTCGCAGCAGGTCTTTCGGCTTGCGCTCAGCAGGGCTACGGCACGGCCACCGGCCTGTCCCCGGACGCGCAGCGCGCCGCTGGCGGTGCTGTCGCGGGTGCCGTCATCGCCAAGGCACTGGACGAAGACATCGCGACCGGTGCCGCGCTTGGTGCGGGTGCTGGCGCCCTGTGCGACGACGCAGGTGTCTGTCAGCGCCGCTACTGATCTCCGCACCGCAAACGAAAGGCGGCAACCAGACGCGTTCCGCGTCGTTGCCGCATTGACAGGAAGGCCACCATGTCCAAGATTTTTGCAATGCTCGTCGTCGTCGGTGCCACTGCCGTCGCAGGCTGCACGCAGGGCATCAACCCGACCGATACCGACCGCGCCCTCATCGGTGCCGGCGTCGGTGCAACCGCAGCCCATGTCGGCGGCAAGAATGTCATCAAGGGCGCCGCACTTGGCGGTGCCGCCGGTGCGCTCTGCGACGACGTCCGTCTGTGCCAATAACCAACTGACGCGCGCGCACAGCGCGCGATCACTGCCTTATCCGACCGTCCGCGACCTGATCGTCGCGGGCGGTCTTTTCACGTCAGACGTCGTCCCGGAGCGCCCATGTTCAAGAAAATCCTGATCGCCAACCGCGGCGAGATCGCCTGCCGCGTCATCAAGACCGCGCGCAAGATGGGCATCGCCACGGTCGCCGTCTATTCCGACGCCGACCGCAATGCGCTGCATGTGAAGATGGCCGACGAGGCGGTCCATATCGGACCGCCACCGGCCAATCAGTCCTATATCGTGATCGACAAGATCATGGAGGCGATCCGGAAAACCGGTGCCGAGGCCGTCCATCCCGGCTATGGCTTCCTGTCCGAGAACCGCAAATTTGCCGAAGCGCTGGAGGCCGAGGGCGTGGCCTTCATCGGTCCGCCCGCCTCTGCGATCGAGGCGATGGGCGACAAGATCACCTCGAAGAAACTGGCACAGGAAGCGGGTGTCAGCACGGTGCCGGGCTATATGGGCCTGATCGCCGATGCCGACGAGGCGGTGAAGATTTCCGATCAGATCGGCTATCCGGTGATGATCAAGGCCAGCGCCGGCGGCGGCGGCAAGGGCATGCGGATCGCCTGGAACGAGGAAGAGGCGCGCGAAGGCTTCGAATCCTCGAAGAACGAGGCCGCCAACAGCTTCGGCGACGATCGGATATTCATCGAGAAATTCGTCACTCAGCCGCGCCATATCGAAATCCAGGTTCTGGCCGACAAGCACGGCAACGCGGTCTATCTGCATGAACGCGAATGTTCGATCCAGCGCCGCAACCAGAAAGTCATCGAAGAAGCCCCGTCGCCGTTTCTGGACGAGGCCACCCGCAAGGCGATGGGGGAACAGGCCGTCGCCCTTGCCAAGGCTGTGGACTATACCAGCGCGGGCACGGTCGAATTCATCGTCGATGGTGACAGGAACTTCTATTTCCTCGAAATGAACACCCGCCTTCAGGTCGAACATCCTGTGACCGAGCTGATCACGGGCGTCGATCTGGTCGAACAGATGATCCGCGTGGCCGACGGTCAGAAGCTGCCCTTCGCGCAGTCGGATCTGAAGATCCAGGGGTGGGCGATGGAAAGCCGCCTTTACGCCGAGGACCCCTATCGCGGCTTTCTGCCGTCGATCGGCCGCCTGACCCGCTACAACCCGCCGGCCGAGATCGCGGCCGGGCCATTGAAGGCCAGCGGGAACTGGGTGAATGACAGCGAGGGCGATGACAGCCCGGTGGCCGTGCGCAACGATACCGGCGTTTATGACGGTGGCGAAATCAGCATGTTCTATGATCCGATGATCGCCAAGCTGTGCACCTGGGCCCCATCGCGCGCCGAGGCGATCGAGGCGATGCGGATCGCGCTGGACGAATTCGAGGTCGAGGGGATCGGTCATAACCTGCCCTTCCTGTCGGCGGTGATGGATCATCCGAAATTCACCTCGGGCGACATGACGACCGCCTTCATCGCCGAAGAATATCCCGAAGGCTTCAACGGCGTCATGCCCGACGACGCGCAGGTGGTTAGGATCGCGGCAGCGGCTGCCGCCATGCACCGGATCGGAGAGATCCGCCGCAGCCGGATCAGCGGACGCTTGGATAATCATGAACGCCATGTGGGCGAGAACTGGGTGGTCTTCGTCGGCAACAAGGATCTTTCGGTGCGTATCCACGCCGACCGCGAAGGGGCCACGGTCCGGATCGCAGACCGCGATTTGCGCGTCGAAAGCGACTGGAAACCGGGGCAGTCGCTTGCGCGACTGACCGTCGACGGCGCCCCGCTGGTGATGAAGGTCGATCGTATCGCGGCCGGATTCCGGGTGCGGACGCGCGGCGCCGATCTGAGGGTTCATGTCCGCCGCCCGCGGGCCGCAGAACTTGTCCGGCTGATGCCCGAGAAAATCGCGCCCGACACATCCAAGCTGTTGCTGTGCCCGATGCCGGGTCTGGTCGTGAAGATCAATGTCGAAGCCGGCGACGAGGTGCAGGAGGGACAGGCGCTGGCCACGGTCGAGGCGATGAAGATGGAAAACATCCTTCGCGCCGAAAGGAAGGGTGTCGTCAAATCCGTCAACACCGAACCGGGCCAAAGCCTGAAGGTGGACGATGTGATCATGGAGTTCGAATAAGGCCTTGGACTGGCAAACGCTGTTTCTGAACGACCGGGTTGCCGCCGCCCTTGTCACCGCCATTGTCGGCGGCGGGGTGGTGGCAGCCGGCTGGTTCTGGACTCATGCCCTGTCGCGCCGGCGCGACCGGGTGCTGCGGCTGGAACAGGTCTCGGACATTCAGCGCGCCCTGCTGGCCGAGATCCGCGCCCATGTCGCCGCGCTGGAACAGCAGCAAGCCACCGACACCTCGGCGGCAAGTCAGGCGCTGCGGGAAAAGCTGCTTGGCGATCAGCATGTGCCGATTCTGCCCCATGATGCCAATGACCGGATATTCCGCGCCGTGGTCGAGCAGGTGCATATCCTGCCGGAAAACGTCATCGACCCGGTGGTGCGCTATTATCGCCTGATCGCCGTCAGGGTCGCGCTGGCCCAGGACATCCGCCGCAGCGCCAAGGCACAGCCGGATCGTGCAGGTGCGATGCTGGACGACTATCTCAGCCTGACGGACGAGACGCGTCAGGCGGGCAATTTCGCGATGCTGGTGCTGAGCGCAAGCCTGCAGGGCGGCGCGTCGGCCGTGCGGGCCTTGCTGAAGGCGTTGCAGGAAAAGGAACGCGAGGCGGCAACATCCGCCGAGAACGTGATCGAGGGTTCAGGGATCGAGGGTTCAGGGGCTGAAGACCTGGACGATCCTAGTAGAACACTTTCGGACCGGAGATACCCTTGATGGGCGGCAGACCGATGACGGCAGCAATCTCATTGGAATTGCTGGCTTTCAGCAGCCGCCGAACCAGTTCCTCGGTGGCATCCGCAACCGTCTCACGCGGGTTGCGCGCGGCCGGAACGGCCGGTTCGGACGTGTCGATCTTGCGCAGTGCGGACTGGTTGGCCATGGGTTCACCTTTCGACTTCACGGAACGCGATACTGGCGCCCGTATACTGAAGATAGGGGCCGACGCCGCGTTTCGCAACAAAAACCGGTTTTCGGCCAGTCGGTTCCGCAACGGTCATTCCCCCAGATCGGCACGCCCGATTTCCTGCCGACGCAGCGGAAACTTGTCGATGGCCCTGCTGATCTCTCGGACATCCCACGGAAAGGGCTTGCGCAGCTTCACCTGCCCGTCCTTATCCATGATCACCAATGAGAACCCGCGTGGATGCAGTTGCCGGCGCCACGCGCTTGTGGCCTGTGGATCGGCGTCGATGACGACCACCACATCGCGATCGGCCAGCATCCGGGGCTGGGCGCGCAAGGCGCGCATCTGTTCGCGGAAGGCCGGATCTTCGGGGGTGTCGGAAAACACCACGATCGGACGCGAGACCCAAAGGAAATCGTCCGGCCCGACCTCATCGGCACCATATTCCAGCAGTTCCGGACGCGCGGTGCCGGTATCCGGGGCGGACGGCATCTCTTCGGGACTCATCGGGCGGGATTGCGGCGCCTCGGGCGCGGCCGGCGGCGGCGCCTCGCGCGCAGGCCCCATGGCGGCCAGCGCCACCGCGAAAAACAGGAATTTCAAATTCATCGGCACCTCATCCTATCCTGAATATAGGATGCGGCGGCCCTTGGGAAAGGACGGATCATGACAAAACCGACGCTGGAGGATTGGCACAAGCTGGCCGAGAAGGAATTGAAGGGTCGTGATCCCGACAGCCTGACTTGGGACACGCTTGAAGGAATTCCTGTAAAGCCGCTGTATACCGAGGCCGATACCCAGGGTATGCAGCACCTGGGTTCGCTGCCCGGCTTCGGCCCCTATACCCGCGGGCCGCGCGCCACGATGTATGCGGGCCGCCCCTGGACGATCCGGCAATATGCGGGGTTTTCCACGGCCGAGGAGTCGAACGCCTTCTACCGCCGCAACCTGGCTGCCGGACAGCAGGGCGTGTCGGTCGCCTTCGACCTTGCGACCCATCGCGGCTATGACAGCGACCATCCTCGGGTCGAGGGCGATGTCGGCAAGGCCGGCGTCGCCATCGACAGCGTCGAGGACATGAAGATCCTGTTCGACGGCATCCCCCTGGACAAGGTCAGCGTCAGCATGACCATGAACGGCGCAGTGATCCCGATCCTGGCGAATTTCATCGTCGCGGGAGAGGAACAGGGCCACGACAAGTCGGTCCTGTCCGGCACCATTCAGAACGACATCCTGAAAGAGTTCATGGTGCGGAACACCTATATCTATCCGCCCGAACCCAGCATGCGGATCATCTCGGACATCATCGAGTTCACAAGTTCGGAAATGCCGCGCTTCAACAGCATCTCGATCTCGGGCTATCACATGCAGGAGGCCGGGGCGAACCTGGTGCAGGAGCTGGCCTATACGCTGGCCGACGGGCGCGAATATGTCCGCGCGGCCATCGCGGCGGGCATGGATGTGGACGCCTTCGCGGGGCGGCTGTCCTTCTTCTTCGCCATCGGCATGAATTTCTTCATGGAGATCGCCAAGCTGCGCGCCGCGCGCCTGCTGTGGCACAAGATCATGGATGAGTTCGGCGCAAAGAAGCCGGGGTCGAAGATGTTGCGCACTCATTGCCAAACGTCGGGCGTTAGCCTGCAGGAGCAGGATCCCTACAACAACGTGATCCGCACCGCCTACGAGGCGATGTCGGCCGCGCTAGGCGGCACGCAATCGCTGCATACGAACGCGCTGGACGAAGCGATCGCCCTGCCCACAGATTTCAGCGCCCGCATCGCGCGGAACACGCAGCTGATTCTGCAGGAAGAAACCGGCATCACCCATGTCGTCGATCCGTTGGCGGGCAGCTATTACATCGAAAGCCTGACCGCCGAACTGGCCGAAAAGGCCTGGGAGCTGATCGAGGAGGTCGAGGAACTGGGCGGCATGACCAAGGCCGTGGCATCCGGCATGCCCAAGCTGCGGATCGAGGAAACCGCCGCCCGTCGTCAGGCCCTGATCGACCGGGGCGAGGATGTGATCGTAGGGGTGAACAAATACCGCAAGGACAAGGAAGACCCGATCGACATTCTGGATGTGGACAACGTCAAGGTCCGCGCCAGCCAGATCGCCGCGCTGGAACGCATCCGCGCCAGCCGCGATGAAACCGCATGTCAGGCCGCGCTGGACGAACTGACACGCCGCGCCGCACAAGGCGGCAACCTGCTGGAGGCCGCCGTCGAGGCCGCCCGCGCCCGTGCAACCGTAGGGGAAATCAGCATGGCCATGGAGAAAGAATTCGGGCGTCACCGCGCCGAAGTAAAGACCTTGGCGGGCGTCTATGGCGCCGCATACGAGGGCGATGAGGGTTTCGCGCAGATCCAGAAAGATGTCGAAGCCTTCGCCGAACAGGAGGGCCGGCGCCCGCGGATGCTGGTCGTGAAGATGGGTCAGGACGGACATGACCGCGGCGCCAAGGTCATTGCGACCGCCTTCGCCGATATCGGCTTCGACGTTGACGTCGGACCGCTGTTCCAGACCCCCGAAGAGGCCGCGCAGGACGCGATGGACAACGATGTCCATGTGGTCGGCATCAGCAGTCAGGCAGCCGGCCACAAGACCCTTGCGCCAAAACTGATCGAGGCGTTGAAGGCTCAGGGCGCGGGCGATATTCTGGTGATCTGCGGCGGCGTCATTCCGCAGCAGGACTACGACTTCCTGAAGAAGGCGGGCGTCAAGGCGATCTTCGGACCCGGCACGAACATTCCCGCAGCCGCCGCCGATATCCTGCGCCTGATCCGCGAGACCCGCGCGGCCTGACCCGTGACGGTGACGTGAAGGGTGCCCGCGTCCACCGTCGTGTCACGGCGGCGGATGCGGGAAAAGGCTGCGCCGAGGGTCAGACTTCCTCGATCCGCAGCTCGACCGGGTCGCTGACCAGAACACCGGTTCCGGGCAGCGTCTCGATGGCATAGTCGATCGCCTCGGGCGTCGTCTTGTGCGTCACAACCAGCACCGGCACGCTGCTGTCGCTGTGCTGCCCGTATTGGCGCATGCGGTCGATCGAGATGCCAGCATCACCCAGAACCGTCGCGATCTTGGCCAGTGCACCGGGTTTGTCCTGCAGCTCCAGACGCAGATAGTAAGCCGCAGGCACGGCTGTGCGCGCAGGCTTCGCCGCCGTCAGCGATGCCGCTGGCTGGCCGAAAACCGGCATCCGCACGCCGCGCGCCACTTCGACAATATCCGACATCACCGCGCTGGCGGTCGGACCTTCGCCGGCCCCTGCCCCGCGCAGCACGATCTGGCCTACGCTGTCGCCCTCGACCACCACCATGTTGGTGCCGCCGACCAGCTGCCCCAGCGGACTGTCCGCGGGCACAAGACAGGGCGACATGCGCTGTTCCAGCCCGCGCGCAGTCATCTGCGCGACCCCCAGAAGCTTGATCCGATAGCCCAGATCGGAAGCGCGGCGGATGTCGTCGATGCTGACCCGCTCGATCCCCTCGATCTCGACCGCGTCGAAATCGACCTGCGTGCCGAACGCGATCGAGGACAGGATAGCCAACTTGTGACTGGCGTCGATCCCGCCCACGTCAAGCTGCGGATCGGCCTCGAGATAGCCAAGCTGGCGCGCCTCTTCGAACACGGCCTCATAGGGCAGACCCGCGCTTTCCATCCGCGTCAGGATATAGTTGCAGGTGCCGTTCATGACCCCCATCACGCGGGTCACGTCGTTGCCTGCCAGCGATTCCGTCACCGCCTTGATGACCGGGATGCCGCCTGCCACGGCAGCTTCGAACCGGATCACGCGTCCCAGCCCCTCGGCCAGCACGGCCAGATCCTGACCATGCACGGCCAGCAGCGCCTTGTTGGCCGTCACCACGTCCTTGCCGGCCCGCAGTGCCGCCTCGATGCTGTCCTTGGCGATACCGTTATCGCCGCCGATCAGTTCGACATAGACATCCACGTCTTCTGCGGTGGCGACCGCCATGGCGTCGGTTTCCCAGCGATATGACGACAGATCCGCGTCGCGGTTCTTCATTTGATCGCGGGCGCTGACGGCGGTAATGGCAACCTCACGTCCCGACCGGCGCGCCAGCATTTCGGCGTGCTTCTGAACGATCTTGACGACACCGATCCCGACGGTGCCGAGCC
The DNA here is from genome assembly GCF_025195095.1 of Paracoccus maritimus. Taxonomy (GTDB): domain Bacteria; phylum Pseudomonadota; class Alphaproteobacteria; order Rhodobacterales; family Rhodobacteraceae; genus Paracoccus; species Paracoccus maritimus. The sequence continues at coordinate 150,040 of NZ_JANAVZ010000006.1, forward strand.
CGGCGATACCCAAGCGGAGGGGGGACGACATGGAAGCCTCTTTTTAGCGATTGCGCGGGGTGTTAGCGCGCCCGGTCGCTGGTTGCAACGAGGAAGGCGGAATGTCCGCCCCGTCGGATCAGATCCAGCGACGCGTATGTGCCCGATATTGCGCGAACATATCTGGGAAGGCGGTCGCAAGCCGGGCCTCTTCCGCGGCGATGAACCGGCGCGAAATGACGATCATGAACACAGGCACCAGGATCAGTGCGGCAACCGGCGCCGCGAAGATCAGGCAAAGCCCAGCAAGGATCAACGCGTCACCCAGATAGATCGGGTTGCGCGACAGAGCGAACACGCCCGTCGTGACCAGCGCGGCGGGCTGGCCATGTGGATCCAGTGTCGTGCGCTTGCGCCACATGGTTCCGGCGGCCGCGATCATCACGGACAGACCCGACAGAATCAGAATCCAGCCAGGCAACCCTTGCCAGCCGGGCCCATGCGGGACCAGACGGCCCAGCCCCCAGGCCACGGCGCAAGACCCGGCCAACCAGACAGGCGGATAATCCAGTGTCAGCCGCAATGCCTAATCCTCGTCGTCATGGCCGGCCCATTCCCCATCGATGCCTGTCGCACGCATGATCGACACCACGCGCCGCGCCACTCTCAGCGTGGTAGCGTGTATGTCCCGGATATCCCCGGCGCTCATGTCGTCGGGATACCGCTCGCCCCGGGTGTTGATAAAGGTCGGGTGCCAATATCCCGGCTGTTCCGCCGGGCGCCACGAGGCGTGGCACAACAGGTTGCGCTTCAACCGGATTTCGGTCAGTGCCTCGGCCAGCAGGTGCCGGTCGTCGATCCGCGCGCGCCCGATCGCGGCGACGAAACTGTCGATCAGCGTGCCAAGCGAATCGTCGGCGATTTCTTCCATGCGGCGCAACCATTTCTGTAACGCCGCGTCATCAGCATCCCGGCCAAGTCCCTGTCGAGTCAGAGAAAAAATCGCGCGCTTCAACGCCTCTTCCAGGAAACCGAACCCGGCCACGGCGTGGCCAAGGGCCTGGGCCATTTCGTCGGACAGTCGGTCGGGGGCGCGCGGCAAACTCATGCTCTGGTGATAACGCCTCGGGCAAGGCGTGTCTGCCCCCGGCTGCCTGTGCAGGCTTGCCCTGTCAGCCTGACCCGATAGGCTGCCGTCATGGCGGCAGAGGACGCGCAATGAGCCGATTTCGCACCCGCACCGACTGGGCAACTGCGCTGGCGCAGGGTGGCGATGATGTGCTGGCCCATGAATTGCAGGCCGAGCGTGCATCTTCCCTGGGAACGGCGGGCCGTCGCATGGAGCGCGCATTGACCAAGCTTGAAAACGACCCCAGCAACGCCGCCCTGAACGAGGCGGGACGGCTGGCGTGGGAATTCATGGTGCTGCGCGAGATGTCCGGCCTGCGCGACTGGCCGCAGGTGGTTCGTCTTTACGCAATTCCCGAAGCCGTGCTGCGACGGATGGGCGCATCGGCGACGATCACCAAGGGAAAGCAAGGCTGACCGGATCAGCTGCCGGCGATGATGCGGACATAATTCCTTGTCTCGCGATATGGAGGGATGCCGCCATACTTGGCCACCGCGCCCGGTCCGGCGTTATAGGCCGCCAGCGCAAGCCGCCAATTACCGAACTGGTTGTACATCATGCGCAGATAGCGGGCCCCGCCCTGAAGATTCTGCACCGGATCGTTGGGGTTCACGCCCAGCTTCGCGGCGGTGCCGGGCATAAGCTGCGCCAGCCCTGTCGCGCCCTTGTGGGAGCGCGCGCGGGGGTTCCAGCCCGATTCCTGCTGAACCAGCCGCAGGAACAGATCCTCGGGCACCCCATGCTTGCGCGCGGCAGCGCGCGCGTGCGGAATGAAATCGCTGCGCTTGCCGCGATAGGCCGGGATATTGGTCGAAAGCTGGATGTTGACGGTGCTGCGATTGGCACCGCCCGGCTGCAGCCGTGCCGATTGCTGATACTGCGAGGCCAGCCGCGAATCCATCAGCCGAGTCTGCCGGGCGAACTGATCGGCCCGTGACTTCGACGAGCTTCCGGAAAGCCGCAACCCCTCTGCCGCGACTGGCATCGCAGCCAGCATACCGATCAATGCAGCGCTCAGCGCCAGTCTTGCCCCGGGAATGATCCGCATCGCTCCGCCCTCGTTCTTGCCGGAAATCGCGTCTTTCTGACGCCGCGCTTTTCTGTATCGCGTTTGCCGAAAGCCTATACGCAATCAGCCGTTGCCGCCAGTCATGCGATTTCGGGCCTCGGTGCCTCCCTCGATGTCGGCGGTTTCTCGCCGACAAGCCCTGAAACCCCGGGGCAGGCCTGCGCCCGAAAGGCTGGCGAGTGAATGCTTGAGGCATCCATCAGGCTGCGATACATGGACGGACAAGCACATCGAAGCAGGGAACCCCGTTATGGCAGGCAGCGTCAACAAGGTCATTCTGATCGGAAATCTGGGACAGGATCCCGAAGTCCGCACCTTCCAGAACGGCGGCAAGGTGGTGAACCTGCGCATCGCCACGTCGGAACAGTGGAAGGACCGCAACACCGGCGAGCGGCAGGAGCGGACGCAATGGCATTCGGTCGCGATCTTCGCCGAACCGCTGGCCAAGGTGGCCGAGCAATATCTGCGCAAGGGCAGCAAGGTGTATATCGAAGGTCAGCTGGAAACGCGCAAATGGCAGGACCAGTCCGGCAATGACCGCTACTCCACTGAAGTCGTGTTGCGGCCCTTCCGCAGCGAACTGACCATGCTGGACGGGCGCGGCGAAGGTGGTGGCGGCTCGGGCGGCGCACCGCGCGATCAGGGCGGCTATGGCGGCGGCGGATACTCCGGCAACGACGCACCCGCGGGTGGATCGTCGGGCGGCGGGCGCAGCGACTATGACGACGAAATCCCGTTCTGATCGACAGAAATCGGTATGAAATGATGTAAAGGCGGCCCTTCTGCCAAGGGCCGCCTTTTTCGGTTCGCGCCTGCCGATCGCCCTACCCCTACCAGGAGGCGCCGAATTCCAGCCGCCGGGCAAGCCACAGCGCCAGAATCGTCGCAACCGCACCCGACAGCAGGTACAGCCCCGAGAGCATCAGACCGCCCCATGCCGTCAGCGCCAGCGCGGCCAGCGGCGCGAAGCCCGCGCCGAACAGCCACGCCAGGTCGGATACGATGGCCGAGCCGGTGTAGCGGCGGCGCGGCGGAAACAGCGACGCCACAGCCCCGGACGATTGTCCGAAACTGACGCCAAGGATGATGAAGCCCGCGATCATGTAAACGGCCTCGCCGAAGCCGCGCCCCGAGAGCAGAAGCGGTGCGACAACGCTGAAGGCCGCGATCGCGATGGCGCCCCGGAACAGCAGCTTGCGATGACCGATCAGATCCGCCAGCAGCCCGGACAGGATGATCGCGGCGATGCCGAACAGCGCAGCCACCGATTCGATGATCAGGAAGCTTGTCACGCTTTCCTCGGTGTACAGAAACACCCAGGACAGCGGAAAGACCGTGACCATGTGAAACAGCGCGAAACTGGCAAGCGGCACGAACGCGCCGATCAGGATGGTCCAGCCGTCATTGGTAATCGCATTCCGCAGGCTGATCGGTTCCAGTTCGCGCGATTGAAACATCCGCGTGTATTCCGGCGTTGCCACGATCCGCAGGCGCGCGAACAACGCCACGACATTGATCGCGAAGGCGACGAAGAACGGATACCGCCAGCCCCAGTCAAGGAAATCCGCCTCTGACAACTGCGAGACGAGATAGGCGAACAGCAGGCTGGCGACGATCAGACCGACCGGCGCGCCAAGCTGCGGCACCATCGCATAAAAGCCGCGCTTGTCCTTTGGCGCGGACAACGCCAGCAACGATGGCAGGCCGTCCCACGCCCCGCCAAGGGCCAACCCTTGCCCGATCCTGAGAATACACAATACCGCGATCGAGGCTGCGCCGATGCTTTCATAGGATGGCACCAACCCCATCGCGACCGTCGAACTGCCAAGCAAAAGCAGCGCCAGGGTCAGCTTGACGCTTTTGCCATGGCGCCGGTCGATCGCCGTGAAGATTGCCGTGCCAAGTGGCCGCGCGACAAAGGCCAGCGCGAAGATCACGAATGACCAAAGCGTGGCGCGCAACGGTGTCTCGAACGGGAAATAGCGCATCGGGAAGACGATGACCGACGCGATAGCGAACACGAAAAAGTCAAAGAATTCAGAGCTTCGGCCGATGATGACGCCGACCGCGACATCCGAAGGAGAGATGGTGTGTTCGTGGGTCTCCGCCTCGGGCGGCAGGTCTTCGACGGGATGCGTCACGGGGGAAGAATTCATGGCGTGCGGATTCCTTCATCGGCTGATGACGGGCATGTGGCAGATCAACAGGCATAGGAAACCAAATCGTGCCTTGATGCCGCCTGCAGCGCAATACACCGGCGACGCGACAAAGTGTCTGTGTCAAAATGTCGTATGTTGCCACCTGTGCGACTACTTTAGCAAACTGGTCCGAACGAACGCGCCATCATACGACCAATATCCCGTATTTCCCTGCCCCACAGGTAAGGACGCCAGCATGCGTATTTTGCCCCCAGCCCCCGGCGCCTTGGCGCTGGGAATGTCGTTTCTTCTGCTGACAGGCTGCAAGCCGGTTGTTCTGGCACCTGCCGGCGATATCGCCGAACGTCAGAAGGATCTGTTGCTGGCCGCGACAGGGCTGATGTTGATCGTCATCATTCCGGTCATGTGCCTGACACTGTGGTTTGCTTGGAAATATCGGGCCGCCAACAGGCAGGCTGCGTACCGCCCCGACTGGGATCATTCGGCCAAGTTCGAACTGGCGATCTGGGGTCTGCCGCTGCTGATCATCATCTGCCTGGGCGCGCTGACCTGGGTCGGCACCCACCTTCTGGATCCGTATCGCCCGCTGGACAGGCTGAGCGCGACCGAGGAGATTGCCGAAGATCATCAACCCCTGAAGGTGCAGGTGGTCGCGCTGGACTGGAAATGGCTGTTCATCTATCCCGAACAGGACATCGCCGCCGTGAACGAACTGGTCGTGCCGACCGACCGCGAGATCGAGTTCAGCCTGACCGCCTCCTCGGTGATGAACGCCTTCTACATCCCCGCGATGGCCGGAATGATCTATGCCATGCCCGGCATGGAAACCAAGCTGCATGGCGTTTTCAACCACGAGGGCGAATATCAGGGACTGGCGTCGCACTACTCTGGCGCCGGTTTCTCGGGGATGCGGTTCAAGGCCCATGCCACCGACACGGCCGGCTTCGACGACTGGGTGTCGCGGGCGCGCGAAGGCCAAGATGCACTGACCCGCGACGAATATCTGCGACTCGAGGCCCCAAGCGAGAACGTGGCACCGCGGATCTATGCCGAGGTTGATCCAGATCTATTCGCCCGTGCCGTCAATCTCTGCGTCGAGGAGGGCAAGATGTGCATGGCCGAGATGATGGACATCGACAGCAGGGGCGGTCTGGGGCTGGAAGGCACCATCAACATCCAGTCGCTGACCCACGACAAGCACGCAAGGCGCGGCGCGCGCCCGGTGCTGGGCCATCAGCCGATCATGGTCACCAGCATCTGCACCCCCGAAGAGGCGGCCCTGATGTTCGCCGATCTGGGGAGCACGCAACCAACCTCGCGCGCTGACCAGAGCCGGCTTCAAAGCCGTGCCCTGCCCGTGCCCGACAGCCTGTTCGACAGGCTGATCGCGCCGACCATCCGCGATGCCGGCAACACTGCCGGCACCGCAGACCAGAAACTTTGAACGGAATTTCGCGATGGCCGTACCTGCCAATGTCGAGACCACATTCCTGCTTGGCCGTCTGACCTGGGACGCCATCCCCAAGGAACCCATCGTCTTCGCCACGTTCATCGTGGTCGCGATCGGCGGCGCCGCGGTCCTTGCGCTGCTGACGAAATACCGGCTTTGGGGCTATCTGTGGCACGAATGGTTCACCTCGGTCGACCACAAGAAAATCGGGATCATGTACATGATCCTTGGGCTGATCATGTTGGTGCGCGGATTTGCCGATGCGGTGATGATGCGAATTCAGCAGGTCTGGGCCTTTGGTGGATCGGAAGGCTATCTGAACGCCCATCACTATGACCAGATTTTCACCGCCCATGGCGTCATCATGATCTTCTTCGTGGCGATGCCCTTCGTCACCGGGATAATGAACTATCTGGTGCCGCTGCAGATCGGCGCGCGCGACGTGTCCTTTCCGTTCCTGAACAACTTCTCTTTCTGGATGACGACGGGTGGGGCGATCATCATCATGGCGTCGCTGTTCGTGGGCGAGTTCGCGCAGACCGGCTGGCTGGCGTTCCCGCCGCTGTCGGGCCTGTCCTACAGCCCCTATGTCGGGGTCGATTACTATATCTGGGGGCTTCAGGTCGCCGGGGTCGGAACGACACTGTCAGGCATCAACCTGCTGGTCACGATCCTGAAGATGCGCGCGCCCGGCATGACGATGATGCGGATGCCGATCTTCACCTGGACCTCGTTTTGCACCAACATCCTGATCGTGGCGTCCTTCCCGGTCCTGACCGCGACGCTGGTTCTGCTGACACTTGACCGCTATGTCGGCACGAACTTCTTCACCAATGACCTTGGTGGCAATCCGATGATGTACATCAACCTCATCTGGATCTGGGGTCACCCCGAGGTCTATATCCTGATCCTGCCGCTGTTCGGCGTGTTTTCCGAGGTTACCTCGACCTTCTCGGGCAAGCGGCTGTTTGGCTATACCTCGATGGTCTATGCGACCGTCTGTATCACGGTTCTTTCCTATCTGGTCTGGCTGCACCACTTCTTCACCATGGGATCGGGCGCGTCAGTGAACTCGTTCTTCGGGATCACGACGATGATCATCTCTATCCCGACGGGTGCCAAGATCTTCAACTGGCTGTTCACCATGTATCAGGGCCGCGTCCGGTTCGAGCTGCCGATGATGTGGACCATCGCTTTCATGCTGACCTTCACCATCGGCGGCATGACAGGCGTTCTGCTGGCTGTGCCGCCCGCCGATTTCGTGCTGCACAACTCGCTGTTCCTGATCGCGCATTTCCACAACGTGATCATCGGCGGCGTGCTGTTCGGCAGCTTCGCGGCGATCAATTTCTGGTGGCCGAAGGCCTTCGGCTTCAAGCTGAACGTGTTCTGGGGCAAGGTCAGCTTCTGGTTCTGGGTCGTGGGTTTCTGGGTCGCCTTTGCGCCGCTTTACGTTCTGGGCCTGATGGGCGTGACCCGCCGGATGCGCGTCTTCGATGACCCCGACCTTCAGATCTGGTTCATCATCGCGGGGTTCGGCGCATTCCTGATCGCCTGCGGCATTGCGGCCATGTTCATCCAGTTCGGCGTCTCGATCTGGAAGCGCAACGAGAACCGCGACCTGACCGGCGATCCCTGGAATGGACGCACGCTGGAGTGGGCGACATCATCCCCGCCCGCGCCCTACAACTTCGCCTTTACGCCGGTCATCCACGGCCTCGACGCCTATGCCGACATGAAGGCGGCAGGCGCAGCGCGCGGCAATGGGAACTTCATCCCCATCCACATGCCCCGCTATACCGAGGCCGGGATCATCCTTGCCGGCCTGGCCACCGTCTGCGGCATGGCGCTGATCTGGTATATCTGGTGGCTTGCCGCACTGTCCTTCGTCGGGCTGGTCGGCTACGCGATCCATCACAGCTTCAACTATGACCGCGACTATCACATTCCTGCCGACGAGGTGCGCGTGACCGAGGACGCCCGCACCCGCCTTCTTGCACAAGAGGCCTGAGATGAGCATGGGCACGCAACCCACGACCTACTGGGAAACCGAACCGCATCATCACGAGGACGGAGCCTCGACCGGCATCGGCTTCTGGGTCTATCTGATGAGCGACTGCCTGATGTTCGCGGTGCTGTTCGCGACCTTCGGCGTCCTGCACGGCAGCTATGCCGCCGGTCCCGGTCCGAAGGACCTGTTCGATCTGGAACTGGTGGCGATCAACACGGCCATGCTGCTGTTTTCGTCGATCACCTACGGCTTCGCGGTGCTGGCGATGTCCCAAGACCGCAAGGCCGCCACGCTGCGCTGGCTGGGGGTCACGCTGTTCTTCGGACTCAGTTTTCTGGCGATCGAGCTGTACGAGTTTCATCACCTGATCCATCTGGGCGCAGGACCGCAGCGTTCGGCTTTCCTGTCGGCCTTCTTCACGCTGGTCGGCACGCACGGGCTGCATGTCGCGTTCGGCTGCATCTGGCTGGTCACGCTGATGGTCCAGGTCGCACGTTACGGTCTGATCGCGGCCAATCAACGCCGCCTGATGTGCCTGTCGCTATTTTGGCACTTCCTGGATGTGATCTGGATCGGTGTCTTCACGATTGTCTATCTTCTGGGGATGATCTGATGTCCGCACATACCAACAATAATCACGCGCACGGCAGCCATCGCGGCTATCTGACCGGCTTCATCCTGTCCGTGATCCTGACCGCGATCCCCTTCGGCCTTGTCATGTCCGGCGGGCTGGACAGCCGGATCCTGACCGTTGCCATCGTCGTCGGCTGCGCGATCATCCAGGTTCTGGTCCACATGGTCTATTTCCTGCACATGAACAGCCACGCGGAAGAAGGCTGGACGCTGCTGTCGACACTGTTCACGGTGGTCATCGTGATGATCATGATCGCGGGTTCCTTGTGGGTCATGTTCCATCTGAACACCAACATGATGCCGCAGATGAACCACGACATTCCCTTGGAATCCTTGCCGTGACATCCGGGCGCAGCCCCCGTCGCGTGGGGCTGATCGGGGCGGGGATCGTGGCGGCCCTTCTGGTCGCCGTCCTGTGCGGGCTGGGCGTCTGGCAGGTGCAGCGCCTGCAATGGAAGACCGACCTGATACGTCAGGTCGAGGCGCGTCTTTCGACGCCCGCCATTCCGGCACCGGCAATGGCAGCCTGGCAGGGGCTGGATGGAACTGACGACTATCGGCGTGTGATCGTGACGGGTCAGATGGATCAGCAACACGAAGCGCTGGTGAAGGCCGTCACCGCCTACGGAGCCGGCTTCTGGGTCATGGCGCCACTGAAGACCGACCAAGGCTGGACGGTCTGGATCAACCGCGGCTTCGTGCCGCAGGATCGCACCGCGGCGTCGTCCAGATCGCAACCACAGGGCGTCGTCACGATCACCGGTCTGCTGCGGATGAGCCAGCCTGGCGGCGCCTTTCTGCGGGCCAATGATCCCGACGCCGACCGCTGGTACTCGCGCGATACAGCGGCACTGGCCACGTCCCGCGGGCTGGATCGCGTCGCGCCCTATTTCATCGACGCGGACGCAGGCTCAGGTGATGAACTGCCGATCGGCGGGCTGACGGTTGTCCGGTTTCGAAACAACCACCTTGGCTATGCATTGACGTGGTTTGCGATGGCGCTTGGCCTTGCGGCGGCCGCCACGATCCTGCTGCGCCGGGAACGTCACCGCGAAGCCTGATCCGGCATGCGGCAGGGCCCGTAACCCTCCCACGCGGGACCAAAGGTCACCACGGGCAGGCCACGTTTGTGTAATTGAGCAGCGGAAAAAGTTGGGCTACACACCGTTACACCCTGCATGGTGAAATTGGTAAACACAGGAGACTTGCGGGCCGCCAGCCAGTGAGTGCCCCGTTGGAAACGGCGGGAGTAGAGCTGCTCAAATTCGGGGAAACCTCACGGGTCATGCCGGTGGCGATCCCGAGCCAAGCCCGCCGGACGAATTTCCGGCGCGGAAGGTGTAGAGACTAGACGGGCAGGGCCTAAGGCGTAACGGGCGCTAGGGCCAAGGGATAGTCCAGACCACGAACGCCCAGGCGGGCGGCGGCGGAAGTCGAAGTGGTATGAAAATCTCCCGCCTTCGGGCTTCCCGGTTCGAGCCCGGGTGCAGGGACCATTCTTCGCATGACAACGCGGATGACTGCCTAAGGACGCCGCGCACGACTGATCGCGGCAGCCCATGGGCCCAGTTTCGCCAGGGCCACAACTCTTTGGTGATGCTGCAGGTACAATGCGGCCCACCCCCCCCACCATTCCATAGTGACGCTTGGTTTCTGTCACCCGCGCTGGAAAATAGGGGACAAGACGCAAGAAGGCCGGTCACGAGGACCGGCCTTCTTTGAATTGCAACCGTGGTGCCGGTGAAGGGACTCGAACCCCCGACCCCATCATTACGAATGACGTGCTCTACCAGCTGAGCTACACCGGCATCAGGTTGTGCGGCGCCGGATAGCAGGTTCCCGCGAAAGGGGGAAGAGGGGCAACGTTTTTTTTGCCCCTCATTTCACGCTCTCAGCGGCGTCTTGCACTACCGTCATTGGTCCAGCTTTGGTCCTCGGGCGGCTCGACATCGGGTCGCACCGGCTGCGGTTCGTCCGCGGTCGCGGCGGCGGGGGCAACCGGTTCCGGCCGTTGCTGATCGGTGGGTTCCGGCGGCGAAGCCTGAGGCTTTTCAGGGCTACGATCCGTGCGCGACGGCGCGATCTCGACGAAGTCTTCTTCTCGCGGCACCATTCCGGGCGCCACATCCGCGACCTCGATCTTGGCCTCCTTCGGCTTAGCCCCGGTGCTCTTGGACGCCGGGCCTTCGACGACAGGCTCCTCGGCTGCGCGGTCGACCGTCTGTTCGCGTTCCTTGCGGGGCGCGGTGGTCTCGACAGTCTGGACCGTCTCGGATGGCTTCGGACCGCCCACAAGCAGCGGCAGCATCTCGGCCCCGGCGCTGTTGACCGTGCCGCGTCTGGTTTCGGGCTCTCGCCATGTCAGCGTATCGAAGCCGCCACAGCTGTCGCAAACCGGTGCCCAGTTCTCCATGACATTGTGGCACTTGTCGCACACCCATTGCGGGCCGCGCGACGCCGTCAGGGCCTTGGCAAGCCAGCCCCGTACCACGCTGTCATCCGCCCCTTCGCCGCGTTCGACCGCCGCCATGATCGACAGTGTCCGCACCGTCGGATGCGTTTCGGCCAGATCACCCAAGGCGCGGCGCGCTCCGGGAAAATCCTCGGCCGAAAGCAGAAGCTCTGCCTTCAACAGCCGGGATTCCTCGTTCTCGGGGTTCTTCTTGATCAGCCGGTCGAATCGCTTCAGCCGCGCCGAGGGTGTCTCATCGGGCACGATCTCGGCATAGGCGGCTGCTACATCAGGATGCGGGCGGACCGACCAGGTCTTCTCCAGAACCCGCGAAGCATTGCGATAATCCTTCTGCGCGACATAGCTGCGCGCTGCCAGGACGGCAGCGGGGATCAGGTCGGGCGAGGCACGGTTGGCCGAAATCGCGGCCTCGCGGGCGCTGATCGAATTTCCGGAAGCCAGCACCTCGCTTGCCTCCTGCAGGGCCAGCACAGCGTCGCGGCGCAGATGGACATCCTGGGGAAGTTCACCCTGCTTGCGCTTTTCCTTCAGCAGCTTGCGCGCGCCTTTCCAGTCATGTTCGCGCATTTCCAGATCCAGCAGCGTGTCCTGAATCTCCTTGTGGCGCGGTTTCAGCGCATAGGCTTTCTGCGCAAGTTGCAGCGCGGTCGCGCTGTCACCCTCGGCCAGTTTTTGCCGCATCAGCCCACGAACACCGACGAATCGGGTGCGATCATCTTCCAGCAACTGGCGATAGGCGGCACCGGCCTTCGCATCGTCGCCAGCCACCTCTGCCGCCTGCGCCGCCAGAAGGTTGGTCAGATGGGGCTTGTCCAGATATTTTGCAGCCTTGCTGGCCTTGTCCTGCGCCAGCTTACCTTCCCCGGACGCCACGGCAAGCATCCCCTCGCCAAGAGCATCATACCCCTTTTGCTCGCGTGATCGGGCGAAATAGCGATCGATGGCTGTTTCATCCCCCGCCAGAAAGCGCAGGAAGGCCAGTGCTAGCCCGAGGATCTTGAAGACCACCCATGCGGCGATCATCAGCACGATCAGCGCAATGATCGCCTTCAGCGGACTAAGCACGATTTCGGTGCCCGCATATTCCAGACGCAGCGTCTGACCCGCGTCCGACAGATGCATTGCGCCAAGCGCGATGGCCAGCACCGCGGCGAAAAAGAACAGGATCTTCAACAATGACAGAAACATGACCGGGCCCTCAGTTGGAATTGGCCGAAAGATCGGACAAAGCCGACTGTGCATCACGATAGGCATTGGCGCCGGCCATCCATTCGGCCATTGCCGGTGCCGTTCGCGCGGCGTCAGACAGCGTCTGCATCTGGTCCAGGGCGCCGCCGATACGGCCCGCCTCGACCTCGGCATTGGCGCGCGACAGGACGGCGTCGGCATCGTCGCCCTCTCGCGGGGCAACCGAACGCGCGCCGGTCTGGGCCCTCAGGAAATTGGTCAGCGGGTTTCCCCCGCCGGTGGTACTGTCTTCGCGCAGCGAGGCACGCAATGCTGCGCGCGCGGCATCGCCGAAACCGGCTTGCAGACTGTCCAGACTGGGGACCTCGCGCGTCAGCGCATCCGGGGTGTCGATGCCTGCATCCTGCAGCGTCTGGCGCGCCTCATCCGGAGTGACGCCGCGATCCAACGCCGCCTGCAGCGCCGAAATGGCTGCGACCGCCTCGGCGCGTCGGGTGCTGTCCTCTGCCGCCTCTTGCAATTTCTGCGCCTCTTGCTGGGCGGCGGCGATATCGGTCTGCGCCGTTTCGGCGGCAGACTGGATCTGCTGTTCCAACGCTCCGGCCCGCTGTGCCAGCGCCTGGATGTTCTGCGCGGTTTCGGGATCGATGGTCGGCCGTGCGGCAAGTTCTTCGATGCGGGTGGATTGCTGTTCCAGTTGTTCCTGCAGCGCCTGGATCTGCGCGGCAGACTGGGCGACTGTCTCCGAGCTGTCCGCCCCAGCATCCCCGTTTTCCTGTGGCGCGGCCGCCGCAGCATCGGCCAGTTCGCTCCGCAGCGCGGCGACCTCTTCCTGCGCGGCGGCACGGGCAGCACTGACGGCGTCCGCGCGGATCGCATCGCTGTCGATCTGCGGTGCCACGGCTTCCGGGGTCTCATCAGGCAACCAGCCCGCCGGCAGGTGCGGAAGGGCCCAGATCGTCGCAGCCGCGCCCAGTCCGGCGGCAACAACCCCACCAAAGGCGACCGGCCAGAAGCCGGTTTTCCTGATCGTCACATTCTGTTGGGGCGTGGGTGCGGATGCAGGCGTTTCACGCAGAACAGCTTCCGCCGGCGCCTCGGTCACCGGGTTCGCCTTCTTTCCTTCGGCAGGTTCAGCTGCCTTGGTCTGACCTCTGGCGGGCGTCGCGGCTGCGCTGCTGGTGGCCGTCTTTGCCTTGGCTGCAGGACGTCCCTTGCCAGCATCGCCGACAAGGGTCGACTCGGCCGCGGCAATCTCGCCGCCGGTTGCGGCGGCAGGGGTACCGTCGCCCGACCCCACATCTTTCGCCTTCACTGTGCCGGGCTTCGCGGCCTGTCGCTTGCCGGCGGTCGCATCCTCGGCATCCTTGCCGGCCTTCGGGCCCTTGGGGTTGCTCGTGGTGTTCTTCTGGTCTGGTTTTGTCACGTCCTGTCCCCGTCATCTCATGCCACGGCGGCACAGCCGTCAAAGGCGTCTGCGCCAGACTAATCAGGCGCGGCGCTCTGCTCAACCCGCTGTGATCACCATTGTTCCTTGTCCTGGCCCGAGACGAGGCGACGAATCGCCGCGACGACCCCCGGCGCATCGGGGTGCCGTGCGGTCGCGGACCGTGCCATCGGGCCTGTCCAGACCGACAGGACGCCGGGTGCGATCGCGGCCAACCACAGCGGCGCGGTTGCCGCAGCCGCCGCCTGGGACAGCAATCCAGCCGACCGTGCCGACAGCAGCGGCACCACGACAGGATCGCTCTGCCCCAACAATTCCTGCGCCTGCTGCGACAAGGCGCAGGGCTGCTGGTCATAGACGATCACGCCTTCGACCGGCAGAGGACGCGCAACATGGACGCCGCGCGGATGCAGGGCGGCAAGCCCCGAGGCGGCAATCAGGGGGGCAAGGCCCTCGGCATCGCCCGGTCCTTCGATCACCTCGAAACCAGCCTCTCTGGCCACGGCCGCGCTGCGCGGCCCGACGCAAAAGGCCGTGCGGCCGTTTCCCGGCCCGGCGGACGGGATCGCGTGGACCGACGTAAAGACCAGCGCGGCGGCGCTGGCCAGCCGGGCGGCGTCGTGTTCGACCGGCACGATCCGCAGAATCGGGGAAATGACGACTGGCAATTCCGGAACCATCGCGGCCAGCCGTCGCGAATCCGCCTCGGGACGGGTCAGCAGAAGCGTGGGCGCCTTGCGTGCTGGCATTGGCTTCCTTTCTGGCCGGTGCTACCTGATCAGGGGTAAGCGCCCCTTCCCCGCCCGGCAAGAGCATGGACGATCTGATTTTCCTTGGCATCGAAAGCAGTTGTGACGACACCGCCGCTGCTGTCGTCACAGGCGACAGGCGGATCCTGTCATCGGTCGTCAGCAGCCAGACCGATCTGCATGCGGATTTTGGCGGCGTCGTTCCCGAAATCGCCGCACGCGCCCATGCCGAGCGTCTTGATCTGGCGGTCGAACAGGCGCTGAGCGAAGCCGGGATGGCGCTGCGCGATCTGTCGGGCGTCGCGGTGACCGCCGGGCCGGGCCTGATCGGTGGGGTGATGGCGGGCGTCATGTGCGCCAAGGGCATTGCGGCGGGTGCAGGACTGCCGCTGGTCGGTGTAAACCACCTGGCGGGCCATGCGCTGACGCCGCGCCTGACCGACGGCGTGGCCTTCCCCTATCTGATGCTGCTGGTCTCGGGCGGGCATTGCCAGTTCCTGCACGTGACCGCGCCCGAGGATTTCTCCCGCTTGGGCGGCACCATCGACGATGCGCCGGGCGAGGCGTTCGACAAGCTGGCAAAGCTGCTGGCCCTGCCCCAGCCCGGCGGCCCCGCAATCGAGGCCGAGGCCGCGCATGGCGACCCGGATCGTTTTGACCTGCCACGCCCGCTGTTGGACCGGCCGGGATGCGACATGTCGTTCTCGGGGCTGAAGACCGCCGCGTTGCGGTTGCGCGACCGGCTGATCGCGGAACAGGGCGGCCTGCGGCAATCGGACCGGCAGGATCTGTGCGCCGCCTTCCAGACCGCCGTGGCCGAAGTTCTGGCCGAAAAATCGCGCCGGGCCTTGGCTGCCAGCCCGGTGCCGCTGCTGGCCGTGGCTGGTGGCGTCGCCGCGAACGGGACGATCCGGGCCGCGATTGAACGGGTGGCACAGGACCATGGCGCGCGGTTTCTTGCGCCCCCCCTGCGGCTGTGCACCGACAACGCCGCAATGATCGCATGGGCAGGGATCGAAAGGTTCCGACTGGGACACCGCGACGGGATGGACCTGACCGCCCGGCCGCGATGGCCGCTGGACAGCCATGCGACGCCGATGCTGGGCAGCGGCAAGAAGGGGGCAAAGGCATGAACATCACGATCCTTGGGGCGGGCGCGTTCGGCACGGCGCTGGCGGTGGCCCTGTCGGTCAACGGACCGGTTACCCTTTGGGGGCGCAGGCTGGGGTCGGATCGTCAAAGCCCGCGTCTGCCCGGCGTCACGCTGCCGGCAGCGATCAACCTGACCGAGGATCTGGACACGGCCCTGAATGCGCAATGCCTGCTGCTGGGTCTGCCGGCACAGGCCTTGGGTGGATTTCTGGCCGACCATGCGGACGCACTGGACGGCAAGACGCTGGTCAGCACGGCCAAGGGGATCGATCTGACGCATCTGACCGGTCCTTCGTCGCTGATCGCGCAAGCCTGCCCGGCGGCGCATGTCGCGGTGTTGACCGGCCCATCGTTCGCCGCCGATATCGCACGCGGCCTGCCGACCGCGCTGACTCTGGCCTGCACCGATCCGAAGATCGGGCAGTCGTTGCAACACGCGTTTTCGACGCCGGTCTTGCGGCTTTACCGCACGACCGACGTTACCGGTGCGGAACTGGGCGGTGCGTTGAAGAACGTCATCGCCATCGCCGCCGGCATCGTGATCGGCGCAAGGCTGGGCGACAGTGCCCGCGCCGCGATCATCACGCGCGGCTTTGCCGAGATGACGCGACTGGCCGTCCGACTGGGCGCGCGATCCGAAACCCTGACCGGATTGTCCGGGCTGGGCGATCTGACGCTGACCTGCACCTCGCCGCAGTCCCGCAATTTCCGCTTCGGACACGCGCTTGGCGAAGGGGCCGCGTTCGACACCACGACCACGGTGGAAGGCGTGGCGACCGCCCGCGCCGTCGCCCGACTGGCCGAACGGCTCGGCACCGACATGCCGATCGCCGCGATGGTTGCCCGGCTTGCCGATGGCACGGTTTCGGTGGAAAAGGCGCTGGAAGACCTTATGAACCGCCCGCTGAAGGAGGAATGATGCCGCTTTTCGCCGTGATCTGCCGGGACAAGCCCGGCGCGCTTCAGACCCGTCTGGAGACCCGCGAGGCCCATCTGGCCTATATCGAGGCCACAGGTATCGTCCGCATGGCCGGGCCGCTGATCGAAGGCGGCGAAATGCGCGGTTCCCTGATCATCCTCGAGGCCGACGACCTTGCGTCCGCGCACGACTGGGCCGCCAACGATCCCTACAAGGCCGCCGGTCTGTTCGACAGTGTCGAGGCGATCGAATGGAAGAAGGTGATCGGCTGATGGCCTACTGGCTGTTCAAATCCGAACCCGACGTGTTCGGCTGGGACGACCTGATCGCCAAGGGCAAGCAGGGCGAACAATGGGACGGCGTCCGCAACTATCAGGCGCGCAACAACATGCGCGCCATGAAGAAGGGCGAACTTGGGCTGTTCTATCATTCCAATATCGGCAAGGAGGCTGTCGGCATCGTCGAGGTGATCGCCGAGGCGCATCCGGATTCGACTGCCGCCGATCCGAAATGGGAATGCGTGGATGTGAAGGCGGTGAAACCCCTGCCCCGCCCCGTCTCTCTGGATCAGGCGAAGGAAGAACCGCGCCTGAAGGATATGGTGCTGGTCAACAACAGCCGCCTGTCGGTCCAACCTGTGACCGAAGAAGAATGGGCAGTGGTGATGGAATTGGCAGGGCTGTAGCCGCCTTCGCCCTGCGCACTCCGGCCTGTCCGGACGCGCCCCATCCGCGTCCCCTCGCCGATCAAAGGGTTCCGGCCGCCAACGACCGGAACCCTTCACCCCACGGCACGCCCCACACCAACGCGCACCACCGCAGGTTCCGGATCCGGCCTTCTGGCCCGAACTGGTGGAAAGATACCCGCAGGCAGCGCGTCTGTGAAATCCAAAGCCCGTAGGGTTTTAGACAAACCCGCTTCATCTTGCTGCGCTGCCGCGTTAGGCTTTGCACATTCCGACAGCCAGGAGGCCACATGAGCCAGCGTCTTCACCTTGTCTTCGGCGGCGAACTGATCGACCCGCAATCCACCCAGTTCCGCAACACCGACGACATTCATATCGTCGGCATCTTCCCGAACTACGAAACCGCCTACAGCGCCTGGAAATCCGAGGCGCAGCGGACCGTGGACAGTGCCCATACGCGGTATTTCATCGCGCATCTTCACAGGCTGCGGGACGAGGAAACCGAAGTCAGCCCGACCGAGGAACTGGGCGACTGATGGCAATGTCCGGGTTGGGCAAGCTGGGTCTGTGGCTGCACTTGCGTGGCACGGCCCGAACGGACCACGCCCGGATATCCCTGCCCGAAGGCAGCGGGCCGGTTCTGATCATGCATGTTTCTGCAGATGCACAGCGGGCGGCAGCGCAGGTCGAGGCGCGACTGATCAGCAGCCGACCCACCCTGCGGATCCTGAGGCTTGGACAGGACGGCACCTCCGGTCCCGGCACCGACATCCACGCCGCTCGGGCCTTGCTGGAGGGGGCCAAGCCCGATGCGATGCTGCTGCTGGGAACGGACCTGCCCGCCGCGCTGATCGCGGCTGCCGCGCAGCGTGACCTGCCGATGATCCTGGGCGAGGCACGGCTGGACGGACCCGCCGGAAGATGGGGCCTGCGCGGCGCAATGCAACGCCAATTGCTTGCCAGCATGCGCGCAGTTCTGGTGACCGACCCGGCAAGCCACAGGAACGCGATAAGGATGGGCGCCGATCCGTCCCGCGTCGTGATGACCGGCACCGTGGCCGAGATCCGCGAACCCCTTGGTTGCACCGAGGCCGAACGAGAGGGCTTTGCGGAGCTTCTGCACGGCCGTCACGCCTGGCTTGCAGCCGCTGTTCCCGAGGCCGAGGAACAGGCCGTTCTGAACGCGCATCGGGCGGCGATGCGGCAATCGCATCGCGCCCTGCTGTTTCTGTCGCCGCGTGATACGTCCCGGATCGACGTGCTGGCCGAGACGGTCGAGGCACAGGGTTTGCTGGCCGGGCGACGCACCAGGGACGAGGAACCGACCGATGAGATTCATGTGATGATTACCGATGGCACGACCGAGATGGGCTTGTGGTATCGCCTTGCCCCGGTAACCTATATGGGCGGCACGCTGTCAGGCGACGACGCTGCGGCACGCCATCCTTTCGAACCAGCCGCGCTGGGATCGGCGATCGTGCATGGCCCCGCGACCTCGCGCCACCAGACGGAATGGCAGCAACTGGACGGGGCCGGCGCGGCGCGACTGGTCGCGGACGCGGACGGGCTGGCGACGGCCATTGCGGAATTGACCCAGCCCGATCTGGTCGCCGCGCTGGCAAGCAGCGCCTGGACGGTCAGCACGGGCGGCGCCGATGTCGCGAACCGTATCGCGGCGC
This sequence comes from Paracoccus maritimus, assembly GCF_025195095.1. GTDB lineage: Bacteria > Pseudomonadota > Alphaproteobacteria > Rhodobacterales > Rhodobacteraceae > Paracoccus > Paracoccus maritimus. Next base: position 168,762 of record NZ_JANAVZ010000006.1, read on the forward strand.
CGGTTCTCGGCGCCCTGCAAGGTGTCCACGCATGAGACGCGCCCCCGGATTCTGGTATCGCAAGCCCCCCACGGTCGCGGCCCGCATCCTGTCGCCGCTTGGGGCGATCTACGCCCAGGCCACGGCCCGCCGTCTGTCGCAGGGAGCGCGCGAACGCGTTGGCGTGCCGGTGATCTGCGTGGGTAATCTGAATGCGGGTGGCACCGGAAAGACCCCGACAGTCATTCATCTGCAGCAGCACCTGGAACAGCAGGGCATCACCGCCCATGTCGTCTCGCGCGGCTATGGCGGGTCCGCCAAGGGTCCGATGCGCGTCAACGAACGTCAGCACGATGCCGCGGAAACCGGCGACGAACCCTTGCTGATGTCGGCCTTCGGTCCCGTCTGGGTTGCCAACGACCGGGCGGCGGGCGCACGGGCCGCCGCCGCCGCGGGCGCCGAGACAATCATCCTGGACGACGGATTTCAGGATCCCGCGCTGGCGCATGACCTGTCGATCCTGGTGGTCGATGCCGCGAAAGGCTTTGGCAACACGCTGTGCCTGCCTGCCGGTCCCTTGCGCGAACCGGTGGCAACCGGGCTGTCCCGCGCCGATCTGCTGCTGAGCATCGGCCCGGCCGAAGCGCAGGCCCGCTTTACGCCTCCGGACGGCGCGCCACCGCATCTTCGCGGCGATCTGGCGCCGTTGCGGACGGGCATCGATTGGACCGGGCATCGCGTCCTGGCCTTCGCCGGGATAGGCCACCCCGAGAAATTCTTCGCAACGCTGCAGGACCTTGGGGCCGAACTTGTTCGCGGCGAATCGCTGGATGACCACCAAAGCTTCACGCCTGCCCTGCTGACCCGCCTAGAATCCGAGGCACGGGCCAGGGGCGCGCAACTGGTGACCACAGAAAAAGACGCCGTGCGGCTGCCGTTGGCGTTCCGGCCAAAGGTTCTGGCGCTGCCCGTCAGGTTGCGCATCGCGGATGCCACGGCGCTGCACGATGCCTTGTCGAAGCTGTTTCCCCGATCCGAACAAGGCCGCTGAGGCGCGGTCGACAGTGGCTCGGGCGTCCTGCCCGGCAGGCCATCACGACCAGCCGAGGATTGCGCGGCCGCGGCTCTACCCGCCCGTCAGTTTGCCAAGGGTCTTTGCAATTCGGCAATCAGTGCCGATATAGAGGCGCGAAGCCCCGCGCGGTCCCGCACCGCACCGACCGCCATGAAAGGACCGACATGTCCCGTAACGCCATGCAGAGGCTAAGCTTTTATCTTCTGGTGCTGCTGACGCTGTACGCGTCGCTTGCCGGTGCGGCCTGAGGGCGGACGCATGGCAACGCGTTTCGGTGGTCGTTTTTCACCCGACATGCCGCGGGATCAGCGCCGCGCCCCACCCGGTCCGATGCGGCACCGGCTGGCATCGCGTCCGAAATGGGTGACGATCGCTGCCAGCCCGTTCCTGCTGACAGCATTCTTTCAGGCGCCGCTTGGCATGGTCACGGATCTCGCTGCATTCGGTGTCATCGCCGCCGCCATGTGGATGACGCGCGAAGGCCTGACCGCCGAGGCAGCCTATGACGCCCGCCGTGTCGCAAGGCGCCCCGCGATCCCCCGCAAGCTGTTCGGCGGCGTGCTGGCCGGTTTGGGTCTGGGTCTTGGCGCGGCCGAGCCCGGCGCGGTCGCGGGCGCATCCGTGATTGGCGTCGCCGGCCTTGCGCTGCACTGGCTTGCCTTCGGCGCCGATCCGATGCGTGACAAGGGAATGGACAACGCCGACAGCTTTCAGCAGAACCGCGCCGCCCGGATGATAGAAGAGGGCGAGGCGCATCTGGCCGAGATGCAGGACGCGATCGCCCGGATCGGCGATCGCAGGCTTGAGGCCCGCGTGGCAGTCTTCGCGGCAACGGTCGAGGATCTGTTCGACAGGGTCCGCGAGAATCCCGGCGATCTGTCCGCAGCGCGTCGATACATGGGGGTCTATCTCATGGGCGCGCGCGACGCGACGTCCAAGTTCGCGGCGCTGTATCCAAGGACCCAGGATCCCGGCACCCGCGTCGATTACGAGACTTTTCTGGACGATCTGGAAAAGGATTTCAGCGCCCAGGCGGACAAGCTGCTGGACGGGGATCGCAACGATCTTGAGATCGAGATATCGGTACTTCGTGAACGCCTGATGCGTGAAGGGGTTCGCCCCGCGCCAGAGCCGGTGGACACCGACGACACCAGGACGCGGATGCTGCGCAGCGAGGACGCGCGCAAGTTCGACGAACTGATCTCGTCGGATCGCGACGCGGCAAAATCGCGCCGCTAGACCCGAATGCACCGTTTCGCGCTGAAGATCGAATATGACGGCAGACCGTTTGCGGGATGGCAGGCGCAGGCCGATCAGCCCTCGGTGCAGGAAGCCGTAGAACGCGCGCTGGCGCGGCTGGATCGCGGTTTTGCCGAAGGCGCCCGTATCTCGGCCGCAGGACGCACCGACGCCGGGGTCCATGCCACTTCCCAAATCGCCCATGCCGACCTGCAGCGCGACTGGGACCCGTTCAGGCTGCGCGAGGCATTGAACTTTCACCTCAAGCCCGCGCCGATCGCGATCCTGGACACAGCCCGTACCGATGCAGACTTCCATGCCCGGTTCTCGGCCGTGGAAAGGCGCTATGTGTTTCGTCTGATCGCGCGACGGGCGCCGCTGACGCATCTGCGCGGCCTTGCCTGGCAGGTCCAGAATTCGCTGGATCTGGACGCCATGCGACAGGCCGCCGCGCATCTGGTCGGCCACCACGATTTTACCACGTTCAGATCATCGATCTGCCAGGCGAAAAGCCCGGTCAAGACACTGGATGAGATCGCCATCGACCGGCTGGAACAGCCGCATGGACATGAGTATCGCTTTCACCTGCGGGCGCGGTCCTTCCTGCACAATCAGGTGCGTTCCATCGTCGGCACCTTGGAACGGGTCGGCGCGGGTGCGTGGCCGTCCGGGCGTGTCGGCGACGCGCTGGCGGCACGCGATCGCGCGGCTTGCGGCCCGGTCTGCCCGCCCTACGGCCTGTATCTAAGCGGCGTGCGCTATCCGGACGATCCCTTCGCGGCTGCCGGACATCCTTAGGCCGCTGACCGCATTTCCGGTTACCTGACGGCGGTGCCTTCATCCAGCGTGGACCAAAGGTCGCGCAGCCCCTCAATAATATCGATGCTGGCGACGAAACCCAGCTGTTCGCGTGCAAGCGATGGATCGCCACGGGACTCGCGAATATCGCCGGCTCGTGCGGGCGCGTGAACGACCTTCGTGGCCCCCTGCCCTGCGATGCCGTCGATGGTCGCAGCCAGCTGCAACAGGGTCGTGCTGTTGCCGGTGCAGATATTATAGACATCTGCCGAAGACGATCCATCCGCCCTGTCCCTTGCGCGGATCAAGCCCTCGACGACGTCCGAGACATGAACGAAATCCCTGCTTTGCAGCCCATCCCCGAAGACCGTGTGCGGCGCATTCGACAATCTGTTGGCACAAAACCGCGAGATCACCCCGGCATAAGGAGAGCGCGCATCTTGAAGCGGACCATAGATATTGAAGAACCTGAGGCCGACCGAGGGCACGCCGAAGACATGCGCCATTGCCTGCGCCTGATGTTCACATGCCAGCTTGTCCGCCGCATAGGGAGAGATCGGGCGAGGACGCATGTTTTCATGGCAGGACTGGCCCGACAGATCGCCATAGACCGCCGCCGAAGAGGCATAGACGATCGGCAGGTTTCCGGCCTGCTCCGCGGCATCCAGGACATTCATGGTTCCCGACAGGTTGATCTGATGACCCAAAGACCAGTTCGAAATGCAGGATTGAACCGAGACAAGTGCGGCCAGGTGAATGATCCCGTCGGCACGCGACGCCAAATCGGCGACCAGATCGCGATCCCGGACATCGCCCCGAACGAAACGGGCAGCAGCGGGAAGCCCCATACCGGTGCCGCCGCCCGACATATCGTCAAGGACCGTCACTTCCTCGCCGCGTTCCAGCAGCCTGCGCACAAGATGCGTGCCGATGAAGCCCGCACCGCCGGTGACCAGCGTCCGTCGGTTCAAGATGTCAGGCTCTTCAATGTTTGCATCTGGGCGCATCCGCTATGTCGGTCGCAGGGGCGAAATATCGACCAGGTTGGCAAGACTGACAAGACAGGATCCGGTCTTGAAGAACGTTTCGTCCCGCGGAACGCCTAGCGGCGCCCATGACGCTTGGGACGCTCATCCTTGTAGATGACTACCCGCAACGTCTGCCACAGCACCCAGAGATCCAGCGACATCGACCGGTTCCGCTGATAGATCAGGTCCAGCTTCAGCTTGGTCGGCAGGCAGCGGCGGGCATAGGCCAGCTCAGTGGCCTTCGCGCTTTTGCAGCGCGCCAGAACGCGGTCTTCATGGCGATGATAGATCAGGGTGGCCAGGCCCGTCACGCCCGGACGGTTTTTCAGCACCTGCGCATAGATCGACGGATAACGCTCGACATATTCGCGGATGGTCGGGCGCGGCCCGACAAAACTCATGTCGCCCTTCAGGATATTGAAAAGCTGCGGCAGCTCATCGATCCGGCTGCGGCGCAAAAAACGTCCAAGCGGCGTGATCCGCCAATGTTTGTGCGCGCCGGTCACGCCGAAATCGCCATCCTGGCGCAGCATCGTCCGGAACTTCAGATGCGTGAAAGTGCGATCCGCCGAACGCATGCGCGGGGCCGCATAAAAGATCGGACGCCCTTGAACCAGCAGCAGGACCGCCGCCACAACCACCATGACGATCGACAGCGGGACCAGCAGGGCCAGCGCGAGCGAGATGTCGAAAAGGCGCTTGGACAGCGGCATGTGTTCGCGATCCTGCGCAAACCCATGTCCGTCCCCGACGAACCAGGTCATCTTGGGCGCGGCCAGCGCCGTCAGCTCTGCCGCTTCAGCCTTGTCCCAGTCTTGATGGATCGTCACGACGCGGTCCGTTGCCTCGGTTTCTGTGTCGAATTTGCGGTAGCATATTGCCCTGCGCATGGAAACAGCATCAGCGCGTTTTGCCGCAGTCCCTTGCGCGACCATGGCAGTTCGGCCACTGTATCGGCAAGAATCCCCCAAGAACGGCCGAAACATGCGCAAATTCCTGGTGCTTCTGGACGATAGCCGCGAATGCCTGAACGCGATGCGCTTTGCCGCGATGCGCGCCGCGAACAGCGGTGGCGGCGTGGTGATCCTGTCCGTAATCCCCGCCGACGACATTCAGCATGGCTTTGGCGTCGCCGACGTGATGCGTGCCGAAGCCCAGGAACGGATCGAGGCGCATTTCGAGGTTTTCGCGAAATGGATGCGGTCACGCCCCAAGGTCGAGCCCGAGTTGATCATCCGCGAAGGCGACCCGGCCGAGGAGTTGATCGCGCAGCTTTCCGACGATCCGGAAATCGGCGTGGTCGTGTTGGGGCTGAATGCGGACAAATCGGGCCAGAACCCTGTGCTGACACGGCTGCTGCGTGAAGCCGCGACTTTGTCCTGCCCCATCACCATCGTTCCGGGCGATATTCCAAAGGAACGGCTGGAGGCGATCACCTGAGCCTCGGGGCGGCTTGACCTGTGTGCCACGCATCGCCATATCAGGTCCAAAGGAGCGCTGCCGATGTTCATTCAGACCGAAACGACGCCCAACCCCGCGACGCTGAAATTCCTGCCCGGAGAAACCGTTCTGGACAACGGGACGGCAGATTTCCCCAGCGCAGATGCCGGCGCCGTATCACCGCTTGCCCGACGCATCTTCGCGGTCGAGGGTGTGAACGGCGTTTTCCTGGGCCGCGATTTCGTGACCGTCACCAAGGCTGACGACCTGCCTTGGGATCACCTGAAGCCTTCGGTTCTGGGTGCGATCATGGAGCACTTCCAGTCCGGAGCGCCGGCGATCGAAGGCGATGCGCCCGACAGTTCGGGCCATGCCGATCACGATGGTCCGGACGCCGAGATCGTGGTGCAGATCAAGGAATTGCTGGATACGCGCGTGCGCCCCGCGGTCGCGCAGGACGGTGGCGACATCACCTTCCATGGCTTTGATCGGGGTGTGGTGTACCTGCATATGCAAGGCGCCTGCGCGGGTTGTCCGTCCTCGACGCTGACGCTGAAGATGGGGATCGAGAACCTGTTGCGCCATTATATTCCCGAGGTGGTCGAGGTCAGGCCCGTTGCCTGACCCTGTCTGCCTTGGCTTTGACACATCGGCCGCGCATTGCGCGGCCGCTTTGTTACGTGGTGACCGGGTTCTGGCCCACCGTCACGAAGACATGGCCAAGGGACAGGCTGAACGGCTGTTTCCAATGCTTGAGGAACTGCTGTCCCAGGCAGGGCTGGGATGGCCGGATATCGACGTGATCGGCGTCGGTACCGGGCCCGGGAACTTCACCGGCATTCGCGTCGCGGTCGCAGCGGCGCGCGGTCTGTCGCTTGCACTGCGCATTCCCGCAATCGGCATCGGTGTGACCGAGGCCGCGGCTTACCGTCTGCCCCGCCCCTGCCGCATCGTCATCCCATCTCGCAAGGACCAGGTGATCTGGCAGGATTTCGGCATCGAGGCCGCGGAGTCCGGGACCGAGGGCCGGCCGCAGCAAGCTGCGGCCGGCACGCTGCCGCCCGGCCCCGCGCCGGCTGCGCCGGCATTCCCGTTGGCCGTCGCCGTTGCTGCGCTGGCTCTGGAACGCCGGGCCAGTCCCGGCCCGCGGCCCGCGCCGGTCTATCTTCGTCCGGCCGACGCCGCCCCGCCGCGAGAGCCGGCCCCGGTGATCCTTGACCGGTGATCCTTGAATGACGCCCGACGAACTTGCCGCGCTGCATGCCAGTTGCTTCACGGATGCACCCCCACCCTGGAGCGCGCCCGAGTTTGCGGGATCCCTGAAAAGTCACGGCGCGTTTCTTCTGCTGAGGCCGGCGGCGTTCCTTCTGGGACGCGTAATTGCCGGCGAGGGCGAGTTGCTGACGCTTGCCGTGGCACCCGACGCGCGTCGGCATGGCCTAGGTCGCGAGCTGACGCTGCAATTTGCCGCCACGTCACGCGCTCGGGGTGCCGATGTCGCTTTTCTGGAGGTCGCCGAGGACAATCACCCCGCCCGCGCGCTGTATGAAGGGCTGGGCTGGACCGAGGTCGGTCGCAGACGCCGCTATTTCGGACCGCGAACCGACGCGCTGGTGATGCGGATTCGCCTTCAGGATCACCAAGAAGACGGTTGACCCCCTGTGGGCGATGCGCCCTAATCGGGCGATCAGGCGGGCGGCTTGAATCGTCCGCGACAACAGGATGAGACATAGCATGACCTTGATGAAATCGCTGATGGCCGGCTGCGCGCTGACAACCCTTGCCTCCGGCGCCGCCATGGCGGACCCGGCACTGATCTACGATCTTGGCGGCAAGTTCGACAAATCCTTCAACGAGGCGGCATATGCAGGCGCGACCCGGTGGGTCGAGGAGACGGGCGGCAGCTACAAGGAACTGGAAATGCAGTCCGAGGCACAGCGCGAACAGGCGCTGCGCCGGCTGGCCGAGACGGGCGCGAACCCGATCGTGATGACCGGGTTTGCGTTTGGCGACGTTCTGAACAAGATCGCCCCTGATTATCCAGACACGCGTTTTGCAATCATCGACATGGTGGTCGATCAGCCCAATGTGCAGTCGGTCGTCTTCACCGAAGAGGAAGGCAGCTACCTTGCCGGTGTGATGGCCGGGATGGCATCGCAGACAGATATCGTCGGCTTCATCGGCGGCATGGACATCCCGCTGATCCACAAGTTCGAATGCGGCTATGCCCAAGGGTTCAAGGCCACCAAGCCCGAGGGCAAGGTTCTGATCAACTATACCGGCACAACCCCGGCGGCATGGAATGATCCGGTAAAAGGCGGCGAGCTTGCCAAGGCGCAGATCAGCCAGGGCGCCGACGTGGTCTATGCCGCGGCGGGCGGCACTGGGATCGGCGTGCTTCAGGCCGTCGCGGACGCCGGCAAGCTGGGCGTCGGCGTGGACAGCAACCAGAACCACCTGCATCCCGGCAGCATGCTGACCTCGATGGTCAAGCGGGTGGACAATGCTGTTTACGATGCCTTCGTGGCAGGCACCGACATGGTCCCCGGCGTGAAGGTCATGGATCTTGCCGCGGGTGGTGTGGACATCGCCGTGGACGATGCGAACAAGGATCTGGTGACGCCCGAGATGCAGGCCGCCATCGACGAAGCCCGGGCCGGAATCGAGTCGGGCGCGATCGAGGTCCACGACTACATGACCGACAACACCTGCCCGGTCCAGTAAATGGCCGCGGCGGCGCAACAGACAGGGGGGCGGCCGGATACGGCTGCCCCCTATGCCATCGAACTTCGCGGAATCTCGAAGGCGTTCGGCCCGGTTCAGGCAAACAAGGACATCGACCTTCGCGTCAGGAAAGGCACGATACACGGCATCATCGGCGAGAACGGCGCCGGAAAATCCACGCTGATGTCGATCCTGTATGGCTTCTACAAGCCAGATCGCGGCGAGATACTGGTGAACGGCCAGCCGATCACGATCGCGGACAGCCAGACCGCGATCCGTGCGGGCATCGGCATGGTCTTCCAGCATTTCAAGCTGGTCCAGAACTTCACCGTGCTGGAGAACATCATTCTCGGGGCCGAGGACGGGGGGCTTCTGCGACCGTCGCTGACCAAGGCGCGCGGCGTCTTGAAGCAGCTGGCACAGGAATATCAGCTTAACGTCGATCCCGACGAAACGATCGATGAATTGTCCGTGGGCCACCAGCAGCGGGTCGAGATCCTGAAGGCGCTGTATCGTCAGGCCGATATCCTGATCCTGGACGAGCCGACCGGCGTGCTGACCCCAGCCGAGGCCGATCACCTGTTCCGCATCCTTGAAGGACTGAAGGCTGAAGGCAAGACGATCATCCTGATCACCCACAAGTTGCGCGAGATCATGGAGATCACCGACAGCGTCAGCGTGATGCGACGCGGTCAGATGGTCGCCTCGGTCGAGACGGACGGAACCAGCCCCGAGGAACTGGCCGAGCTGATGGTAGGCCGCAAGGTCCTGCTGAATGTCGAGAAAGCACCGCCCCAACCCGGCGCCCCGGTTCTGGAGGTCCGCGACCTGAAACTGGTCGATGACGAGGGCGTCGAACGCCTGCGCGGGGTCAGCTTCGATATCCGCGCCGGCGAGATTCTAGGCATCGCGGGCGTCTCGGGCAACGGCCAGACCCAGTTGCTGGAATTGCTGGGCGGCTTTCCGGAAAAAGGTGCGAAGGTCAGCGGCAGCATTCGCATGAACGGGCAAGAGCTGGACCTGACGGGAACGAAATCCGATGCCGCGACGCGCCGCGCGCGTGGTATCGGCCACGTCCCCGAAGATCGCCAGTCCGAAGGGCTGATCATGGATTTCGCCGCCTGGGAGAACGTCGCCTTTGGATATCATCACGCGCCGGAATATAATCGCGGCCTGTTGATGGACAACGCCGCCATCCGTCGCGATGCCGAACGGAAGATGGAACATTTCGATGTCCGCCCCCGCAACCCGAATCTTGCGGCGCGCAATTTTTCCGGCGGGAACCAGCAAAAGATCGTCGTGGCCCGCGAGATAGAGCGGAACCCGGACCTGCTGCTGGTCGGTCAGCCGACGCGCGGCGTCGATATCGGGGCGATCGAATTCATCCACAAGCGCATCGTGGAACTGCGCGATTCCGGCAAGGCTGTGCTGCTGGTCAGTGTGGAACTGGACGAGATCCTGTCCTTGTCGGATCGCGTGGCGGTCATATTTGACGGCCGCATCATGGGCGAACGGCTGCCCGATCAGACCACGACCGGGGAACTGGGCCTGCTGATGGCGGGCGTCACGGATACCGACCACCACGACGCCGAGGACGGCATTCCGCCAGCGCATGCCCATGTCGATGAACAGCCCAAGGAGCCCCGCTGATGGACAAGATGCCGAAATGGGCGGACGTGATCCTGACTCCGCTGATCTCCTTGCTGCTTGCCATGATCATCTCTGCGCTGGTCATCCTGGCCATCGGGGAAAGCCCGACCATGGCCCTGAAGACCATGGTGGATGGGGCCCTTGGCTCCAGCTATGGCTGGGGCTTCACACTGTACTACACCACGAATTTCATCTTCACCGGGCTTGCCGTGGCGGTGGCCTATCATGCCAGCCTGTTCAATATCGGCGGCGAGGGTCAGGCAATGGTCGGCGGGCTGGGCGTGGCGCTGGTCTGCCTGGCGCTGCCATGGCCGCATTGGGGGATCGCCCTGCCTGCCGCGATGGTGGGGGCGGCGCTGTTCGGTGCGGCATGGGCGCTGATCCCGGCCTATCTGCAGGCAAAGCGGGGCAGCCATATCGTGATCACCACGATCATGTTCAACTTCATCGCCGCCGCGCTGCTGAACTATGTTCTGGTCAACCTGCTGCGACCAGTGGGCAGCATGGACCCGGCCTCGGCCCGCTTTCCCGAAGGCACGCATTTGCCGGCGCTGACCGACATGGCCGCCGCTTTGGGGATGGAGTGGGGCCGCAACACCCCGGTCAACATCACCTTCTTCATCGCCATCGTGGCCTGCGTGCTGGTCTGGCTGCTGATCTGGCGCACCCGACTGGGATATGAGATCCGGGCGTTCGGACGTTCCGAGCCCGCCGCGATGTATGCCGGCATCTCTCCGGTCAGGATCACAGTGATCGCGATGCTGATCTCTGGCGGGCTGGCGGGCCTGATGGCCATCAACAACGTCATGGGCGAATCCGAACGTCTGGTCCTGAACGCGGTCGAGGGCGCCGGTTTCATCGGCATCGCTGTGGCGCTGATGGGCCGCAACCACCCGTTCGGGGTGTTCCTTGCCGCGCTGTTGTTCGGCTTCCTGTATCAGGGCGGGGGCGAGCTTGCACTGTGGACCAGCATTCCGCGCGAACTGATCATCGTCATTCAGGCGCTGGTCATCCTTTTCACCGGCGCGCTGGACAACATGGTGCGCATGCCGCTTGAACGGCTGTTCCTGGCGATGCGCAAGCGGGGGGATGCGTGATGGATTTCGCCACGATCATCCAGATCCTCGACAGTGCCGTGCGGTTGATGACGCCCTTGCTGCTGGCCTGTCTGGCGGGGCTGTATTCCGAGCGCTCGGGCGTCTTCGATATCGGGCTGGAAGGCAAGATGCTGATGGCTGCGTTCACCTCGGCCTCGGTCGCCTTCGTGACCGGCAGCGCGTGGCTTGGACTGCTGGCCGGCATCGCCGGGTCGATGGCACTGTCGCTGATCCATGGCCTTGCCTCGATCACCTTCCGGGGCAATCAGCTGATCTCGGGCGTCGCGATCAATTTCCTTGCGTCGGGCATGACGGTGCTTCTGGGGATCAAGATCTTCGGGCTGGGCGGACGGACGCCAGCCCTGACCGATGGCGGCAGGTTCAACGAGGTCACGCTGCCCTTCGCGGATGCGCTGCGTGACGTGCCGATCTTGGGGCCGATCTATTCGGAACTGATCTCGGGCCATACGATCCTGGTCTATGTCGCCTTTGCCCTGGTGCCGTTGACATGGTGGGTGCTGTTCCGCACCCGCTTCGGCCTGCGGCTGCGCGCGGTCGGCGAGAACCCGGCATCGGTCGATACCGCCGGCGTGTCGGTCACGCGGCTGCGTTTCGCCGCCATTGCCCTGGCGGGCATCCTTTGCGGGCTGGCTGGCGCCTATCTGGCCACCGGGCTGTCGGCTGGCTTCGTCAAGGAAATGACCGCCGGGCGAGGCTTCATTGCCTTGGCCGCGCTGATCTTCGCAAAGTGGCGACCGTGGAACGCGCTGTTCGCGACCTTCCTGTTCGGCCTTTTGGAGGCGATCGCCAACCGCTATCCCAACCTTGATCTGGGCATCGTCACGGTGCCGTCGATGTTCATGAACGCGTTGCCCTATATCCTGACCGTGATCATCCTTGCCGGTTTCGTGGGCCGCGCCATCCCGCCACGCGCGGGCGGAGAACCCTATGTCAAAGAGCGCTGATCTTGCCACCCTGATCCGCGACAGGGCGGGCGACATGGCCCCGGAATACGGGCTGATCCTTGGTTCGGGCCTTGGCCATCTTTCGGCGCATGTCGATGGCACGGCCATTCCCTATGACGAATTGCCGGGATTTCCCCATGCCGGCGTGTCGGGCCATGTGCCCCAGCTTGTGATCGGCGAACTGGAAGGTCGGCGCGTCGCAGTTTTTGGCGGACGGTCGCATTATTACGAATCCGGGCGCGCCGACGCGATGCGGCTGCCGCTGGAAACGCTGGCGGCGCTGGGAACCAAGAAGCTGATCCTGACCAACGCCGCCGGATCGCTGCGCCCCGACATACCGCCCGGCGGGCTGATGCTGCTGGACGATCACATCGCCTTCGCAGGAACGAACCCGCTCATCGGTGAGGCGACCGACGCCCGCTTCGTGCCGATGACAGACGCCCACGACACACAGATGCGCGACGCCCTCAGCGCCGCGGCGCAGGCCGAGGGCATCGATCTGCCCGAAGGCGTCTATTGCTGGTTCTCGGGGCCCAGCTTCGAGACGCCAGCCGAAATTCGCGCCGCCCGGACACTTGGCGCCGACGCCGTCGGCATGTCCACCGTGCCGGAAATCATCCTTGGCCGGTTTCTGGGGCTTCGCTGCGCCGCCATATCGGTGATCACCAACATGGGCGCCGGGCTGTCCGATGAATCGATCAGCCATGACCACACAAAGGCCATGGCACCGATCGGCGCATCGAAACTGGAAGCGGTGCTGCGCCGTTTCCTGCGCGACGCTCAGGTCAGGTAACGTCCGAACCAGTCCAGCGTGCGCTGCCAGGCAAGTTCCGCCGCCGCCTGATCATAGCGTGGCGTCGAATCGTTGTGGAAACCGTGGTTCACGCCCTCATAGATATGCGCCTCATAGGTCTTGCCGGCGGCTTTCAACGCCTCTTCGTAGGCTGGCCAACCCTCGTTGATCCGCTCGTCCAGACCAGCGAAATGCAGCAGCAGAGGAACCTCGATCTTCGGGACGTCCTCGACCGGCGCCTGCCGTCCATAGAAGGGCACCGAGGCAGAGAGCTCCGGATAGGCGACCGCCAGCGCATTGCAGACCCCGCCACCGTAGCAAAAGCCGACGCAGCCGACCTTGCCGGTCGAATCCTCGCGCGTCAGCAGGTGTTGCGCGCCCGCGAAGAAATCGTTCATCAGCTTTTCCGGATCGACCTGCTGCTGCAGTTCGCGCCCCTCGGCGTCATTGCCCGGATAGCCGCCGACCGACGTCAGCCCATCCGGCGCCAGCGCCATGTATCCCGCCTTGGCAAGCCTGCGCGCCACATCCTCGATATACGGATTGAGGCCGCGATTCTCGTGGATCACCAGAACCGCAGGCAGCCTGCCCTCGGCAGTGGAGGGCCGCGCCAGATAGCCACGCACCTCGCCGTGGCCTTCGGGCGACGGATAGGTGATGTATTCCGGCAGAATGTCAGGATCGTTGAAGCTGACCTGCTCGGCCAGCGCATAATCAGGGCTCAGCATGTCCAGAAGCACCGCTGCCGTTACCGTGCCGACGGTGAACTTCGTGGCACGATCCAGGAACTGGCGCTTGGTGATGCGGCCATGTGCATAGAAATCGTACAAATCCAGCAGCTCTTGCGGGAAGTCTTTCGCTGTCATTCGAGGCATCGGCTTCTCCCAGTTTGCTGGCCCAAGACTACCCCCGAACCGTCGCCAAACCGGATCACAAACCGGCGACCTGCTTCATGCGCCGACCCAAGGGACAGGACCAGCCGTCCAGTCCCCTTGATCAGCGGGCCAGATCGGTCAGCGCGGCTTCGACCTGCCCGGTCGCTGCTTCCAGATCCCGCAGATCGCTCAGTGCCACGACGGCTTTCTCGCGTTCGGCATATCGCAAGCGGTGCTTGAGATATCTGGGATCATAATGATCGCGCATCAGACCTTCTGCCAGCGCCTGCCACATGCCGGACGACGCCATCTTCTGCCATGCCAGAATCCGTTCTGCCGGATGCAGCGGCGCAAGCGATGCAAGGATCTCGGCCAAGCGGTCCGGATCGGCCACCAGATCTGCATAGTCACGGGCTGAATAGGCCGCGCGTGCCTCGACGGGTACCTGCAGCCTGATCCGGGGGGCCGCGCAGATCGCCTGCCACAGCGCCTTCGGAATCGTGATGTCCCCGATCCGGCTGCTTTCGGCCTCGACGAACACAGGACGCGCTGGGTCCAGCCCTTCAAGCTGCGCCGCAAGGTGACCCTCGAACATCTTCTGGCTGGGTTGCCCGCCCGGCATGGCCCCGAAAAGGCTGCCGCGATGGCGCGCCATCCCCTCGAGGTCGATGCATTGTGCCCCGCGCGCCGTCAATCGCTGCAGGATCGCGGTCTTGGCGCTGCCGGTGTTCCCGTCCAGCACAACGACCGGCGCGGCAACGGGGCCGTTCTGCACACGATCCACCACCAGCTTGCGCCATGTCTTGTAGCCGCCTTCGATGCGGTCCACGCGCCAGCCGATCTGTCCCAGTATGGTCGCAAAGCTGCCCGAACGCTGCCCGCCGCGCCAGCAATAGATCAGTGCTTTCCAGCCACCGCCGCGATCTGCCAATGCCCCTGCGATATGCCGCGCGGCGTTCGCGGCGACCAGGGCGGCGCCGATCTTGCGTGCGTCGAAGGGCGAGGATTGCTTGTAGATCGTGCCAACCTGCGCGCGCTCCTGGTCGTCCAGCACCGGCAGGTTGATCGCGCCCGGCAGGTGATCCTCGGCGAATTCCTGTGGTGAACGGACATCAATGATGTCGTCGAACCCCGCAAAGGCGGGGTCCGCGACGCAGGTCGGACGAATGGTCAAGATCAGTAGACGTAGACGGGCGTGCCCACGGGGACCTGATCGAACAGGCTCATCACGGCCTCGTTGCGCATCCTGATGCAGCCATTGCTGACCGCGCGCCCGATAGATCCGGGATCCGTCGTGCCGTGGATGCGGATCGCGGTGTCCTGCCCCTTGTCGTTGTAAAGATACAGCGCGCGCGCGCCCAAGGGGTTGCTTGGCCCACCCGGCATGCCGTTTTCCCACTTGGCGTATTGGCCGGGATTGCGCTTGATCATGTCCTGGGTCGGCGTCCAGCTTGGCCATTCGACCTTGCGGCCGATGCGTGCCTTGCCCTTCCAGACCAGTTCGTTCTTGCCGACCGCCACGCCATAGCGGACAGCCCTGCCCGGCGCGATGACGTGGTAGAGGAAGAAGTCCTTGCTGACCACGACGATGCTGCCGACTTCGAAATCATTGCGGATCGAAACCTCGGTCGGGGCATAGGGGTCGCGGGCCTCGGCGGCGGCGGGGGTCACTTGCGCGGCCTGCGACATCGCCAGCGACGGGGCGACGATCAGCGGCAACGAAAGCGCGATCATTTGACGGCGGTTCATGGTTTGGTTGTCCTCAAGCCTGTATGTCTTCTGCATTGCCAGCAAAATACAGGAGAGAGTGGCCAGCTTGCAACTCAAGAGGCCGTATTTGACATATTTCGACTTGACCGGCGCCATCGCCGATCACAACTGTTGATTGATGAGACACGCTAGACGCCACGCTTCTGCCTGCTGTCAGGACGGCAGAGCCCGCCGCGCCACGCGGCGTGCGGCGCATATTTGCCGTGGGCGGGGCGATCGGTCCTGCCGCTGCCATGTCGATGCGCGTCCCGCAGTCGCGCGCCCGATCCGGTATCCCGACCCATCTACGATGGACGAAGCCGCGCCACGCATCCAGATCCCGAAAGTTGTCCCCCGCAGTCCCCAAGCACCTCCTGTTTTCCCGACCATGCCGACCTATAACCGCATGATCTGGGGAAACGGACATGACCACCCATACCAATATTGACCTTGCCATACCCGGCATCAACTGCGCCTCGTGCGCAGGCCGGGTCGAACGCGCGCTGAAGGGCCTTGGTGGCTTGCAAGACATCGCGGTAAGCCCCGTGACCAAACGCGCGCATATGCGACTTGACGGCACGACCCTGCCGCAGATCGACGCCGTGCTGACGCAAGCCGGCTATCCGCCCGAACTGACAACGACCACGCTGGATGTCGCGGGGATGAGTTGCGCATCATGCGCCAATCGTGTGCAGCATGCACTAAGCGCGCGGCCCGATGTCGTCTCGGCCAGTGTCAATTTGTTGACGAATTCGGCCAGCGTCACACACGCGCCCGGACTGGATCCCGCGGAACTGGTGCAAACTGTGACCCGGTCGGGCTACGCGGCCAAGCCCCCCGATGGTCGCACCACCCCTGACGCGCACCGGGACGAAGCCCTGACACTGCGAGATGATTTCCACCTGGCGCTGATGCTGACCCTGCCGGTCTTCATTGCGGAAATGGGCGGGCATGTATTCCCGGGATTTCATCGCTGGCTCATGGGTCTGGCCGGGACGACACCGCTGTGGCTTGCAGAGATGCTGCTGACGGCGGTCGTCCTTGCGGTGCCGGGACGGCGCTTCTTCACGATCGGTGTGCCCGCGCTGTTGCGTGGCAGGCCCGAGATGAACAGCCTTGTGGCGCTGGGGGCCGGGGCGGCCTTTCTGTTCTCCTCGGTCGTGACGCTTGCGCCGCAGTTCGTGCCCGCTGCCTCTCGCCACGTCTATTTCGAGGCAGCAGCGGTCATCGTCACGCTGATCCTGATGGGCCGGTGGCTGGAAGCACGGGCGAAGGGACAGGCGGGCGAGGCGATCAAGCGCCTTGTCGAACTTGCGCCCGATCAGGCCACGCTTATTCGTGACGGACGCGACATGCAGGTGGCCGTGTCCAACCTGCTGCCTGGCGATCTGGTCCGGCTAGCGCCCGGAGAACGCGTCGCCGTCGATGGCCAGATCACCGAGGGGCATGGCCATATCGACGAATCGATGCTGACCGGAGAGCCTGTGCCCGCTGAAAAGGCGCCGGGCGATCCCGTCACCGGCGGCACGGTGAACGGAATGTCGGCGCTGACCTATCGCGTGACCGCGACCGGCAAGGATACGGCCCTGTCGCGCATCGTCGCGATGGTCGAAACCGCTCAGGCCGCCAAGCTGCCGGTGCAGGCGCTGGTGGATCGGATCACACGGATCTTCGTGCCGGCCGTGATGTCGCTGGCAGCGCTGGCCTTCGCCTTGTGGCTGGCGTTCGGGCCGGGACTGGCCGAGGCCGTGGTCGCAGGCGTCGCGGTCCTGATCATCGCCTGCCCCTGCGCGATGGGACTGGCGGTGCCGGTGTCAATCATGGTCGGAACAGGTCGCGGAGCAGAGCTGGGCGTTCTGTTCCGGCGCGGCGAAGCACTGCAAAGGATGGCCGAAGCCGACCGGATCGCCTTCGACAAGACCGGCACGCTGACCCTTGGCCGCCCGACGCTGACACGCATCGTGACGGCCGGAATATCCGAAAATGACGCATTACGGTTGGCTGCGGCGGCCGAGGCGCGATCGGAACATCCGCTGGCGGCGGCGATCATGTCCGCGGCCACGGTCAGAGGGCTGGATCTTCCCGACGCACAGCTTGCGAAGACCACCGCAGGGCGCGGCCTGACCGCGCGCGCCGATGGCCGCGACCTGCTGATCGGCAATCTCGATGCGCTGAGAGAGGCTGGCGTGCCCGCCGACCCGGCGCTTGTTGACGCGGCCGATCGCGCCGCAGCCGATGGGGGCACGCCCGCACATCTGGCAATCGACGGTGTCCACCGGGCCTGCTTCCTGCTTGCCGACCCCGAACGTCCCGAGGCCGCGCAAACGATCGCGGAACTGGGCCACATGGGTCTGCGCTGCGCAATGCTGTCGGGCGACTTGCAGGCCACGGCTGATACGGTTGCGCGTCGTCTGGGCATGGTCGAGGCGCAAGGCGGGCTGCGGCCCGATGACAAGCTTGAGGCGATCGAAAGGATGGGGCCACGAACGATCTTCGTCGGCGACGGAATCAATGACGCGCCCGCGCTGGCCGCGGCGGGCACCGGCATCGCCATTGGCAGCGGGACCGACATCGCCATCGAATCGGCGGACGCGGTGCTGATGTCGGGCGATACCTCTGGTGTGGTTCGCGCGATCCGGTTGGCCCGCGCGGTGATGCGCAATATCCGGCAGAACCTGTTCTGGGCTTTTGCCTACAATATCGCCTTGATCCCGGTCGCAATGGGGGTTCTGGTGCCCTTCGGTGGCCCGGCATTGTCGCCGATGCTGGGCGCCGGGGCGATGGCGCTGTCATCGGTGTTCGTTGTCGGCAATGCCCTGAGACTGAGGAGAGCGACGTGATCGGAAGACGACTATTCCTGACACTGGCGGCCCTGAGCGTTCTGGCCGTGCCTGCCCCCGCGCAAGAGGCGCCGCGCCTGTTGATCCTGGGCGACAGCCTGGCCGCAGGCGATGGGCTTGCACCCGATGACCAGCTTGTTCCGGTGCTGTCGCGCTGGCTGGACCGGCATGGCATCCAGGCCCGGATCGACAATGCCAGCCTACCCGGCGACACGACTGCGGGCGGACTGGCCCGGCTTACCCCTGAACTGCTGGATCAGGCGGACGCGGTAATGGTCGAGCTTGGCGGGAACGACATCCTGCTGGAGATTCAGCCCGAGACGGCCGAGTCGAACCTGGATGCGATCCTGACCCGCGCGGGGGCGGACGGTCGTCCGGTCCTGCTGGTCGGCATCATGGCGCGCCCGACCGACCCGCCAGCCAAGCAGCGGGCCTGGGCGCAGTTGTGGCCGCGACTGGCCGAACGCCACGATGCGCTGCTGCTGGAAAACCTTTATGCGCCGCTGATCGTACTACCGCTCGAACGCCAGCCCGAGATGATCCAGTCCGATGGGATCCATCCCACGGCCAAGGCAGTAGATCTGATCGTCGAGGATCTTGGCCCCAAGGTCGCCCAGCTTCTGTCACGAATCACACGCTGAAATTGCGCCGCGCCTTTCAGGCGCGGCGCAACGCCAAGATCAATGGTCGGCTTTTTCCATGTCGCCCATCTTATGCATTGCCTTGCCGTGCTCGGGCGTGCGCTGGTTGTCCACCGGCACCTCGACCTGTTCGGTTCCGCAATCGCCGAAATCCAGCGTCAGCGGAATCGTCTGGCCATCCTCAAGCGGCGATTTCAGGCCAAGGAACATGACGTGATCGCCGCCGCGCGCCAGTTCGTGCGTGCCATTGGCAGGGATCGGAAATCCCTCGTCGACCTCGGTCATCTTCATCACGCCGTCAACTTCTCGGTGCGTATGCAGTTCGACCCGCTCGGCCACGTCCGAGGACGCCCCGGAAAGGCGGCAATCGCGATCCGCGTGGTTGCTGAGAACCATGAACGCTGCACCGGTGACGGGATTTGCGCTGCGGGCATATGCGTCCTGCACTTCGACCCCGTCATGGGCGGCTGCGGCAAAGGGAATCAGCGCCGCGACCGCGGCAAGATATATGGACTTCATGTTGATCTTCCTGAATTTCGTGTTGTCAGACTGTAATGATGAATGACAATCACACTGGAGGATCGCGCGCGGCGGCGGGCGGCGCCTGACGCGCGGGCATAGTGGTCGCGGGCTGAAACGCCTGAACGAGCCTCGCCCGTGGCGACGGCGCCGGGGGCGGGTCCGGCGACACCGCCGCGGCCATCATCGCCAGCGCCATGTCAGGGCACACATGTGCCCGTCCGTCAGGCCGGCCATCCGCGCCGACGCTGATGACGATCCCTTCGCCGGTGCACAGGATCATCTGTCCACCGATCTTAACCGTGCCGCGCGCCGCACCCAGCCCGATGCCGGTCAACATGAGGCCAAGGATCAGGCAAATTCTCAACGCCGGGTTCATGCGTGACAGAATGGCGCAGTCACCGTGTTTCTTCCAGAAGCCATTCTGTCGCATCCGGTGTGGTCGCAACAAGGTGCCAGGTGATCACCGGCAGGTCATAGGGATGCATGTCCCGGATCAGCGTGATCAGCGCGTCGCGCCGCCCCTCATGGGTCTTGAAGATCAACCGTATCTCTGTTTCGTCCTCGATCGCACCCTGCCAGTGGAACAGGCTAACGATCTCTGGCTGGATCTGCGCGCAAGCCGCCAGCCGCCTTTGCAGCGCCGCGCGGGCGATGTCTTTCGCCACCGCGGAGTCGGGACAGGTCGTTTCAAGATGCAGCATTCGTTCACCCCCTTGATGCCATCCATAAAGGCCAGAACAGAAGGACGACAAGAGGTCAGGACATACGCGAAAGCCCCGCCGAAGCGGGGCAGACCTAGGCGTCAATTCGCAAGGATCAGGCCTGAAGTTCGGCCGGGCCTTCTTTCTTGGCGATCTCGCGCTTGATCTTCAGCGCGCGGGCCGACAGATCGGTGTCTTTCGACTTGGCCAGAAACTCGTCCAGGCCGCCACGGTGATCGACCGAGCGTAGCGCGGAAGCCGAGATGCGCAACGAATAGCTGCGACCCATCTTTTCCGAGGTCAGCGTCACGTCATTCAGGTTCGGCAGGAACCGGCGACGGGTCCTGTTGTTGGCGTGGCTGACATTGTTACCGGTCATCGGGCCTTTGCCGGTCAGTTCGCAGACGCGCGACATGGTGTTTATCCTTCGTCTCAACTTGGCGGGCGTCCCCTGCAGACGGGTCCGACCCAATGTGAAAGGGCGCCGCGTCGCAGCGCCCGAAAATCCGTTCGCGGGTGATTACAGCGCGCGACGATCCGCGTCAACCGGGAATTGCCGCAAATCAGGGGGTCGGAGGCCCTCCAGACGCCTGCCACAGGTCAGGCATAGCGACGTTCGGCCTCGATCAGTTTCTCCTTGCGCCACAATCCACCAGCATACCCCGTCATGCTGCCATCCGCGCCGATGACGCGATGACACGGCACGACCAGCGCGATTCGGTTCGTCGCATTGGCGCGTGCCACGGCGCGTGTCGCGGACGGCTGTGCGATCTGCTCTGCAAGTTGGCCATAGCTTCGGGTCTGACCGGCCGGAATATCCTGCAGGGCGCGCCACACCTGACGCTGAAACTCCGTCCCGTGCAAATGAACGGGGATCGAGAAACGCGAAAGATCGCCTGAGAAATAGGCGCGAAGCTGACCCTCGACCTGGTCTATCACCGCGCTGCGCCCCAGACCCACGCGCCCGCCAACAAGGCCAGACAGCTTTCGCAGCCCTTCCGGCAACGCCTTGCGGTCGATGAACTCCAACAGATGCAGCGCCTCATCGTCTGCGATCGCGATCATGCCGCCAAGTGGCGTGTCGATCCAGTCGGCACGAAGATCGCCGCCGCCCCGCATTCGATGCGGCGGGTGGCCGAACAGTCGGGCGAACGCGGTCCGAAACCCGCTGGCCGAATCAAACCCCGCGTCAAGCTGTGCCTCGATCATCGCCGCCCCCTTTGTCAGTGTCCGCATTCCGTGCCGCAGCCGCGCCGCCCGCGCCATCTGCAGAAAGCTTTGTCCGAAATGCCTTTGAAACGCCCGTCGCACCGTAGACGGATCCAGCCCGATGCCGATCAGATCGGCCTCGGACCAGCGGCGGCCGGGATCATCCTTCAGATCCGCCATCAGTCGCATGACAAGCGCCTCTCCCTCCGCGGTCGCCCCGATAGGACGGCAGCGCAGGCAGGGGCGAAATCCCGCCGCGCGCGCCTGTGTCGCGTCTGCGAACCAGCGACAGTTCTCGGGGCGGGGCTTGCGCGCCGGGCAGGTCAGGCGGCAAAAAATGCCGGTTGTCGTCACGCCGACAAGCGCGCGTCCCTCATAGGCCGGATCACGCGCAAGCAGCGCGTCGTAAAGCGTATCGGGCGGCGGCAAATCAAGCATGGCGGAATCCTTGTTCATGCCCTTTTCTAGCCGATTCGCTGCCAGGATGGGGCGCGAAATCGGGCGTCTAATCCACCCGACGCGACAAGTCTTCCAGCATTCGCGATGCCGCCTCGCCCGGTGCCATCTCGCCCGCTGCCACTGCGTCGCCCAGCCTGCCAAGCCGTGCCTTCGCATCAGCCTCGTCCAGCCGTGCCAGCAATCCGGCGCGCAGTTCGGCCATGAACCAGTGACGCGCCTGCGCGGCGCGGTTGCCGTCGAAATGCCCATGTTCGCGCCGCCAATCGGTCAGCGTCGTCATGTCGTCCCACGCGCTTTCCAGACCGTGTCCGGTCGCAGCCGACACCGCCACGGCCTTGGGAAACCCGTCCGGATCCTGAGGTCGCTTGCGCAGCAGGCGCAGGGCCCCGGCATAATCGGCCACGGTGCGGCGCGCGGTCGGCAACAGGACGCCATCGGCCTTGTTCACAAGGATCAGGTCGGCCATTTCCATGATGCCGCGCTTGACGCCCTGCAATTCGTCGCCCCCGGCTGGTGCCAGCAGCAACACGAACAGATCCGACATCTCGGCGACCAGCGTTTCGGACTGCCCGACCCCGACGGTCTCGATCAGCACCACGTCGAACCCTGCCGCCTCGCACAGCCGGATCGCCTCGCGCGTGCGCCGCGCGACGCCGCCAAGCTGGGCGTTGGACGGGGTCGGCCGGATGAAGGCGGCAGGATTGCGCGACAACGTCTCCATCCGGGTCTTGTCACCCAGGATCGAACCGCCCGAGCGGGTCGAGGACGGATCGACAGCCAGCACCGCGACCCGCAGGCCGCGTTCGGTCAACATGGTTCCGAACGCCTCGATAAAGGTCGACTTGCCGACGCCAGGCGTACCCGACAGCCCGATCCGCAACGCCTGACGATCAGGCAGCGCGGACAACAAGGCGATGGCCCGTTCGCGATGATCGGGTCGCGTCGATTCGATCAGGGTGATCGCGCGGGACAACGCGCGCCGGTCACCCCTGATCAGCGGTTCAAGCAATTCGTCCATGCGTCCCCAACGGAAACGAAGACCGGATGTCTCCGTATCATCGTGGATATTTGCATGGCGGCGAAATGCCAAGCCTTACGGATGTGCACGCAGATAGGCGATCACGGCGTCGATGTCCTCGGTCTTCTTCAGCCCCGCGAACGCCATCTTGTTCTTGGGAAGAAAGCCCTTGGGGTCGGCCAGATAGCCATGCAGCGTCTCGTCGTCCCAGACCATGCCGCCCTCAGCCGCTTCCTGCATGGCCGCCGAATACTTGTAGTCATCGACGGCGCCCACCTGACGATCGACGACGCCGTTCAGCATCGGGCCGACGCGGTTCTTCGCGCCTTCGCCGACCTGGTGGCAGGCCTTGCATTTCTTGAACACGTTTTCGCCCGCCGCGACCAGTTCCGGGTCGGGTTCGGTCGCCGCCGCCTGTTCGTCGCCTTCGCCTGCCGCAGCGTCGGCGGTTTCGCCCCCGGCAGCAGCTTCGGTCGCCTGCTCGGCAGAGGCGTCCTCGACCGGGGCGTTATCCGCCGGCGGATCTTCCGAGTTCTCCTGGACCGATTCTTCGCCGCCATCGCCGTCATCCGGATCGTTGGGCGTCACATCCAGAACCGAGGCATGCATGGTGATCTCGACGCTGTCCTTGCAGTTTTCCATGCAGGGTTCGCCGCTGAATTCGGGGTATTCCGTTTCTTCGCGGTCATCGACGATGAAGCCATCCGCGTTGGGCATCGCGACATCCAGGAAATTGTCCCGGGACAGCACGAAGTCATCCTCGACCAGATAGTTCGAATAAAGGATATAGGCGGTGATCGCATAGGTGTCGTCGGGGGTCAGGATCTGCGCCTGCCCGAAGGGCATCGAGCGGTGGACATAATCCCAGACGGTCGAAAGATGCGGCCAGTAGCTGCCCACCGTCTTAACCGGATCCTTTCGATCCAGCGTGTCCTCGCCGCCTGCCAGCTTGGGCCAGTTTCCCAGCCCCTCGGCAAAGTCGCCATGGCACGCGGCGCAATGTTCAAGGTATTTTTCCTCGCCGGTCATGACATCGCCCGACCCTTCGGGCAAACCGCGCCCGTCGGGCATGATCTTGACATCCCATGCGGCGATTTCTTCGGGCAGGGCCTCGCGGCCAAGTCCAAGCCGACCTGCATCATCCTGTGCCAGCGCCGGACCGGACGTTATCACGCCAAGCGCCACGGCCTTAAGAAACTTCGACATTTTCCGCGCTCCCGTCTTGCTTGATCCACCAGGTCTGAATGGCATTGTTGTGATAGACCGAGTTCTCGCCGCGGATCGCTCGCAGCGCCGACTTGGTCGGCTGCACATAGCCTGTGTCGTCCATCGCGCGCGACTGCAGCAGCATCTCTTCGCCCTGCCAGTCGTGATCCAGCCAGAACCGCGTCATCTGCATCGGCTGCCCCGGCGCGGCCAGCCGGGCCGTCTTCCAGGTCTTGCCGCCATCGACCGACACATCGACGCGCGTGATCGCACCCCTGCCCGACCAGGCCAGCCCGGTGATCACCAGCGGCCCGTTGCCATGCCGGATCGGCACCTGCGGGCTGGGTGCGGTGACGACCGACTTCGCATCCATCACCCAGGTCCACTTGCGGCTGGTTCCATCGGCCAGAGTGTCAGTGTATTTGCTGGTCTCTTCGCGGCTTTCCACCGGCCCGTCCGTCACCTCGATGCGACGCAGCCACTTGACCCACAGGTTGCCTTCCCAGCCGGGCACGACCAGCCGCGCAGGATAGCCATGTTCCTTGCGAAGCGCCTCGCCGTTCGCCTTGAAGGCCACCATGCAATCGTCCAGCGCCTTCTCGATCGGGATCGAACGGCCGTTCGAGCTGGCATCGGCCCCCTCGACATAGATCCATTTCCCTTCGGGCTTGACGCCGGCCTCATCCAACAGAGTCTTCAGTGGGATGCCGACATATTCCATGTTGTGGATCATGCCGTGAGTGAACTGCGAACCGTTCAACTGCGCGCCAGCCCATTCCATGCCGGTATTGGCCGCACATTCGCAGAAATAGACACCCGAGTGCCGCGGGAAACGCTCCAGATCCTCATAGGTGAAGACCAGCGGGCGATCGACAAGCCCGTTGACCATCAGCCGGTAATCGGGCTTGGCCAGTTCAATTGCCCCGGAATGGTGACGCTCGAACGCGCAGCCGGCCGGGGTGATCGTGCCGTCCAGCGCGTGGATCGGCGTGAAATTGATCGAGCTGATCGGATCGGCGGTCAGCCATGGCACGTTGCGGCGCACCACATCGGATTCGAAGCGGATCGGCAGGCCATAAGGCGTCTCATCGACGCCCTCGCCGGTATAGCGGGCCCAGTCCTGAACTTCGGTGATCAGCGGATCGGGTCCGCCTTGCGCGCGGGCAGACAGGGCGGCGGCAGGCAATGCGACACCAGCCGCCAGCCCCGCCCGCAGAATGCCGCGGCGGCTGGTCGTGACAGATTTTCCGGCCATGTGAGTGGGTCCTTCCTCAGTCTCCCGTGACGGTGATAGAGTTGTTGGGCGCGGTTGCGACCGTGCCCTGCTTGCGGATGTAGTCCTCGACCACATCCCAGATCTGCGGCCCCTCGGTGCCTTCGTTGACCGAGGCCCAACCGGCGATCACATAGTTCCGGGCCGGATCGATCGGCGCATTTTCCTTAAGCAGCATCATGTTGCTGATCCGGTTTCCGATCTCGGCATAGGGGTCGATTGTGTAGCCCAGCCCACCCACGCGAACCATGTCGCCGCCCTGCTGGTAATAGGGGTCTTCGTTGAAGATATTGTCGGCCACGTCTTCCATGACCGTTTTCAGCATCTCGCCCGACATCTCGGTGCGATAACATTCGCCATAGGTCATCGACGTGACCGAATGGATGTCCTCGCGCGTGATGTCGCCCGGCAGGACTGACGCCCCCCAGCGGACACCGGGCGACAAGGCGATCTCGGCGTCTCGTTCGGACAGCATGGCATCGCAGATCAGGTCGTCCCAGCTGCCGTTGAAATTGCCGCGCCGATACAGCAACCCTTCCGACTTGCCGATCACCTCAGCCAGATCGGCCTCGTAGGGGGCGCGGATCTCGTCGATCAGACCAGCCATCTCGGCATCAGGTTCGATCACGTCCGAAAAGATCGGGATCAGCTTGTGGCGGAAACCCATCATCTTGCCACCCTGCACGTCCAGATCGACCCGGCTGACGAATTTGCCATGGCTGCCGCTGGCGATGATGATCGTTTCGCCGACCAGCACGGGTTCGGGAACCGCGTCGTGGGTATGGCCGGACAGGATCACGTCGATTCCCTTCACGCGGCCAGCCATCTTGTGATCCACGTCAAAGCCGTTATGCGACAGGCAGACGACCAGATCGACACCCTCTGCGCGCAGATCGTCCACCACCTGCTGCATCCGTTCCTCGCGGATGCCGAAGCTGTATTCGGGGAACATCCAGCTTGGATTAGCGATCGGCAGATAAGGGAAGGCCTGACCGACAACGCCCACGCGCAGGCCGTTGGTCTCGAAGATCTTCGAGGGTTCGAAGGCCGGCTCGTCCCACTCGACGTCGAAGATATTCGCGCCCAGCAGTGGCTGATCCATCATCTCGATCAGCTCCTGCACGCGTTCGGTGCCGAAGGTGAATTCCCAGTGCGCGGTCATCGCCTGCGAACCCAGCAGGTTCATCACCCGCACCATATCCTCGCCGCGGGTCTGCAGGCTGGTATAGCTGCCATGCCAGGTGTCGCCGCCGTCCAGCAGCAGCGAATTCGGACGGGCCGCGCGGATCGCCTTGACCACGGTCGCGATGCGGTCGAAGCCGCCCATCCGGCCATAGGTCCTGGCCAGATCGGCGAAATCGGGCCAGGTCATCGCGTAGGCGTCGGGGCTGCCGGGCTGGATGCCGTACATCTTCTGGAACGCCTCGCCCACCACATGCGGCACCCTGCCCTTGGCCTCTCCGACCCCGATATTGGTGTCCGGTTCGCGGAAGAAGACGGGCTTCAGATGCGCGTGACTGTCGGTGATGTGGATCAGGGTCAGATTGCCGAAGTCGTCGAACTGCAGCAGCTGGTCCTGCGTCAGCGCCTGCTGTGCAAAGGCCCGAGGCAGGTTGCCGAACCCCAGACCCGCAAGCGCGGCCGAGCTGGCAAGACCAAGCTGCAACATTTCGCGGCGAGAGATCATCGGCATTCTCCGTAAATATTCATATACGTGCAGTCGTTAAGGCGGAAAAACCCGCGCGACCGATCGGACGCGCGGGCATGGTTCAGTGGCGGACGCTGACACCCTCGACCGGCAGGCCGTTGCCACGCGACGCGACATACAGTTCCAGCGCGCGGAATTCATCACTGCCGATCGGAAAGGTTTCGGCACGGGTATCGCGAATGCAGCCCCGGAAACGGTTATGCTGCGAGACCAGACCGGCGTCCTTCAAACGATAGACGGGAAAGCCGTTGGTCTGACCCTGGCTCAGGTGGTCCGCACGGATCCAGTCGCCATAGTGATCCTCGTGGCAGTTCGAACATGCCAGTTCAAGCTGCCCATACCGGGTGTAATACATCTCTTTGCCCTGTTCCCAGAAGGGCTGGGCGGCGCCGTCGATTGCGACGTCCATCGGCATGCCGCGCGACTGCATCGAGATCAGGGCGGTCAGGTTCTTCATCCTGTCACCGTTCCAATCCAAAGCTTCAGCCTGCATGCGGGACGTGCGGCAGTCGTTGACATAATCCTCGACCGACCACAGCGCACCGTCCTTGTTGACCTTGGGTGTGGTCGCACGAACGCCTTTCATCGACTCGGACACATCCTCGTGGCAGGAGGCGCAGCTCTTGCCGGCCTCGCCCTCGACCATGTTCCATTCGTCCATGCCCTGATCAACGAAGATCATGCCGGGATTTTCGAAATCATCCGTCTGCATGGTCTGCGTGTCAGGGTCCCGGAACAGCCAGCCCGAATAGATCTCGTCCAGCGCCCCGTCCAGGTGTTCGGGGGCGGGTGCGGCGGTCTGCAATTCGACCTCGCCCCCGTTGATGACGATCGGATCGGTCGATTCCGGGGCCGTCTCGGCCAGCGCCGGCAGGGCCAAGGCGCAGGCCATCGCGGCCAGTGCAGCCCTGCGAAACGGGATTGTCATGTTCTCTCCTCCCTTGGTTGGCACCCGGCCGATCATTGTTCGCCGGCCGGGGCGACCTTGCCTGGGGTTTCGTCCCGTTTCCTCAGGACACCTCGACCGAATGCTTGTCCTCGTAGACCGAGCCGTCGTCGTCGTACCAGGTAAAGACGAACTCGCCCGATTCCGGCACCTTGGCCTCGAACTCGAAATACGGGTTGGTGCTGATCGCCGGGTCCATCGCCACATCCAGGACATCGGTGCCGTTGAAGGTCACATGGAACCGGTTGATGATCGAACGCGGGATGACATTGCCATCCTTGTCCTTGCGCTGACCCGATTCCATGGGATGCGAAATCAGCGTCTTGATCTGGATCACCTCATCCTTCGAGGCGGTCTTCGGGACGCGTACGCGGGGTTTGACGTTGTCTGCCATATCTTGTTTCTCCTTCCCGCTCAGCCGCCGCAGCCGCCGATGGTGACCTTCACATTCGATGATGTGCGGACGAACGACCCGTCGGCCAGTTTCGCGACGGCCACGACATCCTGCGTCTCTGCAAGGCGAATCCGGGTCGAGGCCATATGGGCGCCAGCCAGTTCACCGAACTTGAAGGTTGCCACGGGTGGCGTCGGGTTGCCCGGCGCAAGGACCAGGATCTCCGAGGCACCCTCGGCCTCGACGCTGATCGGCACCGTGTTGCCATTCTCGGCGATCTCGGGCGCGGTCAGGGTGACGCCATCGCCCTCGGCGACCTCGGCCCCACCAGTAAATTCGGCAATCAGTTCGTCGGCCGTTTTCTCGGCCGCGCCGTCCTGCGCCATCGCGGTCAGGGGCAACGAGGCAAGCGCCGCCGCCCCAGCACCCACGACCAGAACTTCTCGTCTGTCGATCTTCATTGCTGCAATCACTCCTTCAGCGTCGCGATATAGGCGACGACGTCTTCGATCTGCTGCGCGTTCAGCAACGGCGGCAGCGGCTCGGTCCCGGCCTTCCCGGTGAACGCGTCGCCGGGCCGGACATAGCCAGCGGTCTTGTACATGCTGGGCATCATCGATTCGGGGAAGGTGCGCTTGGCGTCCGCCACGATGCCGCGCAACTGCTCGACCGACCAGCGATCACCGGCACCATCCAGCGACGGGCCTATGTTGCCCTGGAATTCGGCATCGGTCCGGGCGCTGATCGCGTGGCAGGCAACGCAGTTCCCGGTGCCCTTGTCGGCATAGATCTTTGCGCCTTCTTCGGGATTGCCTGCGGTCTCGGACAAGGGCTCAGCAATTGCACCGATATCGTCATAGGCTACATCCTGCGGCGCGGTCTCGGCGGCAAGGGGCATGGCCGACGCCATCGCCACAAGTGCCGCCGCTGCCGTAAACGCGGCATGGCGTGGCATGAGTTTCCTCCCTCTCGTCTTCTCCCTGTTGCGACAAAGGTAAGGGGCATCGCGCACACAATGCAACATAAAATTCGCATTTGACTATATGACTTTTCGCAACGCATCCGGTAAGCTGCTGAAACTGCGGTGCGTTCGCGCGCCACCCCCTGCAACGCTTGCCAGAACCGGGCCAAGCGCCTAAGTCTTGTGGATCGTCTTTGAAGGAATTTCGCCCATGCGGCGCCCCGCCTTATGTCTGGCAATCGCCTGTGCCGCGCTGCTTTCGTTGCCCGCGGCGGTTTCCGTGACGGCTGTCGCACATGCGGCCCAGATCTCGCGCGACAGCGTCGACTGGCAAGCCGCCCCGGTGCGGCTGCTGATGGTCGAGGCCAAGGGCTGCATCTATTGCGCCGCCTGGAACCGCGAGATCGGCCCAGGTTACCCCAAATCAGCCGAGGGAAAGGCCGCGCCCTTGCTGGTCACGGATATCGACGGTCCGTGGCCCGATGGTGTCGTTTTGGACCGACGCCCCACCATCACCCCGACCTTCATCCTGCTGCAGAATGGCGACGAGGTCGCGCGGCTTGAAGGATATCCGGGCGATCAGTTCTTCTACCCGCTGATCGACGATATGCTGTCAAAGGCGGGCCTGCAGGCCGCAGACATGAGGGAAGACGGATGACACGTTCCGCACAAGACATGATGATCGGCAAGCAATCCCCCGCCGTCCCGCTGCCTATGGACGAGAACTGCGGCAACCTTGCCCCGGCCGACATGATCGAACGGGCGACCGAGGCCGCCGCCTTCATGAAGGCGTTGGCCCACGAGGGCCGCATGATGATCCTGTGTCATTTGTCCGCAGGCGAAAAGACCGTGACCGAACTGGAACGGCTGCTTGGCCAGCGTCAGGCCGCCGTCAGCCAGCAGTTGGCACGCCTGCGCGCCGAAGGGCTGGTCAGTTGCCGCCGTGACGGCAAGGCGCGGCTTTACTCCGTTTCAGATCCTCGCGCCGAAGAGGTGGTCGGCCTGATGTACCGGCTGTTCTGCGCGGGCTGAGACGACCGCGCCGAATGCTGCGAGCGCAGGTGATCCACCACATCGGGACCGGTTATTTCATCCGATAGCTTTTCGCCGGGCTTTCGCCCCGCGTGCGCTTGGGCTAGGCAGCGATCAAGCAATTCCAGCCAAGACGGTAAACGCCATGCATGATATCCGTGCCATCCGTGAAAATCCCCAAGCCTTCGACAACGCGCTGACCCGGCGCGGCGGCGTGGCGATGTCGGCGCAGGTGTTGGCACTGGACGCCGACAGGCGGGCAAAGATCGCCGCTGCGGAAACAGCACAGGCCGAACAGAACCGTGCCAGCAAAGAGGTCGGTGCCGCCAAAGCCAGCGGGAACGAGGCGGAGTTTCAGCGCCTGCGTCAGCTGATGGCCGACAAGAAGGCAGACATGGCCAAGATGCAGGCCGAGGCCGCACTGCTGGACGGGCGGCTGCGTGATTTGTTGATGGGCATTCCCAACCTGCCGCTGGACAGCGTTCCGGATGGTGCCGATGAAGATGACAATGTCGAACTGAGGCGCTGGGGCGCCCCGCGCAATTTCGATTTCGACCCGGTCGAGCATTTCGAGATTGCTGGCGTTCGGCCCGGCATGGACTTTGAAACCGCCGCAAAGCTGTCGGGCAGCCGCTTCGTCCTGCTGAAGGGCGCAGTGGCGCGTCTGCACCGCGCGCTGGCGCAGTTCATGCTGGACCTGCACGTCACCCGCCACGGGCTGGAAGAAACCTGGACTCCGGTTCTGGTGCTGGAAGAGATGATGGTCGGGACCGGACAGCTACCGAAATTCGGCGAGGACAGCTATCAGACCCGCGACGGATACTGGCTGATCCCCACCGCCGAGGTGACGCTGACAAACACCGTGCATGGCGATCTGGTCGATCAGACGACCTTGCCCCGCAGGATGGTCGCGCACAGCCAGTGTTTCCGCTCCGAGGCCGGCAGCGCCGGGCGCGACACGACGGGGATGCTGCGCCAGCACCAGTTCGAGAAGGTCGAGATGGTGTCGATCACCGATGCCGAAAACGGACTTTCGGAACACGCGCGGATGACCGGTTGTGCCGAGGCGATCCTCGAGGCGCTGGACCTGCCCTACCGCACCATCGCCCTGTGCACCGGTGACATGGGATTCGGTGCACGGATCACCCACGATATCGAGGTGTGGCTGCCCGGCCAGAACAGGTATCGCGAGATCAGCAGCGTCAGCTATTGCGGTGATTTTCAGGCGCGCCGCATGAATGCGCGGTATCGCCCCGAAGGTGGCGGCAAGCCGGAATTCGTTCATACGCTGAATGGCTCGGGGCTGGCGGTCGGCCGCGCCCTGATCGCCGTGCTGGAGAACGGCCAGCAGGCAGACGGATCGGTGAGCTTGCCAGCGGCGCTGCTTCCCTATCTGGGCGGCGCGACGGTTCTTTCCGCGGACGGTGTCTTGTCCTGACGCCTTGTCGGCCCGGCCTCGGCGACGAAGGCATCCGAAACCCAAGGCGACCGCGCTGCGTTGGCCTGTATGTCTCGCGTTGGCCATATCACGCATGTCCTGATTGCCACTGGCTTTGTCGCCAGTGGCCTGGCGGTCGTGATGCATTCGCGTGGCCTGCCACGGCTGGAGGAAACCTACGGTTCGGGCGGTGCGCTGTCGTCGCTGTCACCCGACCTCGCAGGGCGAACCTCCTCGGACCTGATCCAGCACCTCTATCTGCGTCCGGAAAATCCCGTGATGTGGGCACTGCTGTTCGTCCTGTTTCTGCTGGTTCTGCTGGACGCAGGCGGGGAAGTCATTGAATCGCCTGCAAAGAAGCGGCGTGGCGGACATGGCGTTTGTCCGGCACTGGCCTTGGCGCTGATCGGGGGTGCATTGTGGCCCTGGCTTGACGGCCAGGAACCACTGATAGCCGCCGTTTGCGCCATCCTTACCGCGATCAGCGCGACTGTCGCATCCGTCCGCGCATCGAACCAGCACCGGCCCGCGATCGGATTTCTGGCCGGATGGAGCACCGGTCTGGCCGCCGCATCGCTGGCTGCCGTCATCGCAGAGCAAGCAAGCCTGGGGGTAAGCCAGACCGCGATTGTCGCCATACTGCCGGCGGCGATCATCGGCATGGCGGTCCAGCACAGGCTGGGACGCAGTTTCAGCTATTCCGTCGCGCTGATCTGGGCGTTCTGCGGACTTGCCGCGACCACGATGGGAACCGCGCCGATGGCGGCGCTGGCGGCGATCCTTGGAATTACCGCCATGACCGCCGCGCTGATCCGCGCCGCAAGCTGAGCCAGCGAATAGGCGGTCAGCCCCCCTTGGGTCGCTGGCGGTTCTTGTGCTTCGACAACGCGCCCGACTGGCTGATCTTCGTGGCTTTGTGGCGATACGGATTGTCGCCGCCCTGATCGCGGAAGAATAGCCGGATCGGCGTGCCCGGCATATCAAAATCCTCGCGCAAGCCATTGACAAGATAGCGCTGATAGCTGTCCGGCAGCTTATCGGTATGGGTCGCCTTGACGATGAACGCGGGCGGGCGGGTCTTGACCTGGGTCATGTAACGCAGGCGAATCCGCCGCCCACCCGGCGCGGGCGGCGGGTGGCTTTCGGTCATCGCCTCCAGCCAGCGGTTCAGCTTGGCGGTGGACACGCGGCGGTTCCAGACATCGTGCGCCTTCAGCACCGCGGCATGCAATCGATCCAGCCCCTTGCCAGTCCGCGCCGAGACCGTGACCAAGGGTGCGCCCTTCAACTGCGGCAGAAGCTTTTCGAAACTTGCGCGCAATTCGTTCAGCTTGTGCGGCTTGTCGTCCTCCAGATCCCACTTGTTCGCGGCGACGACGACGGCCCTGCCTTCGGATTCGGCGAAATCGGCGATCCGCAGATCCTGCTGCTCGAACGGGATGGCGACATCCAGCAGCACGACGACCACTTCGGCAAAGCGCACGGCACGCAGACCGTCCGCCACCGACAGTTTCTCGACCTTGTCGGTGACGCGCGCCCGTTTGCGCATCCCGGCGGTGTCGAATATCCGCATGGGCGTGCCCATGAAGTCGGTCGTGACACTGATCGAATCGCGGGTGATCCCGGCCTCGGGACCGGTCAGCAGCCGATCCTCGCCGATGATCCGGTTGATCAGTGTGGATTTTCCCGCATTCGGCCGCCCGATCACCGCCAGTTGCAGCGGTCGCGCGGCCGAGGGGCGCCAGTCCTCTGCGCCCTCGCCCGCCTCGGCTTCGGCTTCGGTCAGATCCACGTCGGTTTCGGCGGCGACCGGAGCCGGTCGCGCGGACTCGACCGCATCGGACAACGGCACGAGGGCGCGGTACAGGTCGTCCATCCCCTCGCCATGCTCGGCTGATATCCGCAGCGGCTCTCCCAGGCCCAGAGAAAAGGCCTCCATCGCGCCTTCCTCGCCTGCGCGCCCTTCGGCCTTGTTGGCCGCAAGAATCACATGGCGGGCGCGGCGGCGCAGGATTTCGGCAAAATATTCGTCTGCGGCCGTGACACCCACGCGCGCATCGATGACGAACAGGCAGATATCGGCCTCGTCCACCGCGCGTTCAGTCAGCCGCCGCATGCGTCCCTGCAGGCTGTCGTCGTCGGCCATTTCAAGGCCGGCGCTGTCGATCACGATAAAGCGCAGGTCTCCCAGACGACCAGCACCTTCGCGCAGGTCGCGGGTAACGCCGGGCTGATCATCGACCAGCGCCAGACGCTTCCCGACCAGACGGTTGAAAAGACTTGATTTTCCGACATTCGGCCGGCCGACGATGGCGAGGGTGAAACTCATCTGAAGGCGTGCAGCTGACCGTCGCGCGACAGCACGAACAGGGTTTGACCGGCGACCACCGGGGCCGATGCCGCGCCGCCCGGGATTGCAGCCTGACCGACCAACCCGCCCGAGGCCGGGTCGAAGACCCGCAAGACCCCGTCAGAGGAGGCGACGAACAGACGACCGCTGGCCAGCACAGGCCCGTAATGGCCATAGATACGATCCTGCTTCTTGATCTTCTCATCGGTGTAATAAGGCAGATCGACCCGCCAGATGACCCCGCCCGTTGCGGCATCAAGCCGGATCAACTGCGCCTGGTCGTTGACCGCAAAGACCGATCCACCGGCGACCGTGACGGGGCTGTTCGCGCCGTCCTTGGCGGACCAGGCCTCGACGCCGCTGCCCATCTCGACCGCATTAATGCGCCCGGAAGACGTTCCCCCATAGACAGCACCGCCCGAAATGACCGGATCCCCGGTCATGTCACGAACCCAGGTGATCGCGCGCCCAATACGGCTGCCAGCGACCTGCGCTGTCCAAAGCGTCGCGCCGGTCTGCGTGTCCGCCGCCAGAAGCTGACCCGACGAGAACGGGAAGATCACGGTGTTGCCCTGAACCGCGGGAACCGCCACGCCCATCACGCCAGAGCTGGACCGCGTTCCGGCGGTCTGCCAAAGTACCTTGCCGTCGGCAGCACGAACGGCCCATCCGACATTGTTGCGCGCGACCGTATAGACGACACCGTTCGCGACGGCGGGACCGCCACCGATCGGCGCATCCACCCGTTGACGCCACAGCACCTGCCCCGAGACGGCATCCAGCGCGACCAGTTCGCCGAAGCCGGTGGTCGCGAAGACCCGACCGCCTTCATAGGCCAGACCACCGCCAGATGCGCTGTTGCCGTTCTCGCGGACCGGGGTGATATCGGTGCTCCAGGCGGTGCCGCCGGAGAGGGCGCTGGCCGTCACCCTTGCGCGACTGTCCAGCGTGAAGACACGGCCCCCGCCCACGATGGGATCAGCGGCGATGCGATGACGGCGATCATT
Organism: Paracoccus maritimus; assembly: GCF_025195095.1. GTDB lineage: Bacteria > Pseudomonadota > Alphaproteobacteria > Rhodobacterales > Rhodobacteraceae > Paracoccus > Paracoccus maritimus. Next base: position 203,879 of record NZ_JANAVZ010000006.1, read on the forward strand.
GCCCTGACCTATGCCCGACGACCAGATCCGCGTCGTTCCTCCGCCGCTTAGCGCGACGTGTCCGGGCTGATGGGCGGCGTTTCCGCCACGATGGGTCCACTCGGCGTTCGCGCGCGGCGCCGCCAGCGACAACGCGGTAGAGCTGACCGGAGCAGCCCCTTCGACGGCCGGCCCGTCCGGCGAAGTGACGGCCAGCGGATCCAGCCTTTCACCGGGCAGGATGACTTCGCGGTTGCCGCAGGCCGACAGGCTCAGCGCAGCCGCAAGGGCCATGGTCAGTCGCAGCGTGGCGGTCATGCGCGCCTCTCCCTCATCGTTCGTCGTTGGCCGGGCTTATCTTTCAGCCGGCTTGCATGCTGTCGGTCGGCTCGGGCTCGACCCCAAGCGCGATCATCATCTCGGAGAGGCGGCGACGCAAGGCTTCGCTGAGGCCATCCTTCTGCTGAATCTGCCGGATCAGCGTGATCGCGTCATCGGTCCGCCCCGCCTCGATCAACGCGACGGCCTTCTGTTCCAGCGCCAGCAGTTCGAACGGCGCACCGGATCGCGACAGCCGCGTCAAAATAGCGTCCCGTTCGGACGGATCCATTTGCGACCCGTTCAGCATGACCAGTTTCAATTCGGCCAGATCGTGCAGCACGGAGTCCTGCGCATCGGCACCGGCGACCTCGCGCAGCGCTTCGGCCGCTGCGTCATTGCCCCCTTCCCGAACCCAGCCCGAGGCCGCCAGCAATGCGGAAAGCGCCTCGCGCCCCTGCGATCCGTCTGCATCGACCGCCAGCAGTGCCGCGGGATCATCCGACGATTCGGCGGTCAGCACGGCATCGCCCCACGCCTCGGCGTCGGCACGTTGCCGGGCCTGATCGTATTCATACCAGCTGACACCGATGACCAGCAGCAGGATCAGCGCCAGCGCGATCCAGCCATAACGCCGGTAAAGGCCGAACAGCCTGTCGCGCCGAAGATCCTCGGTCACCTCGTCGATGAAGCTGTCGTTCTGATTGGCCATCGCCGCAAAATCCGCAGTTTTTCTTTCGCAGGCAGTCTTATACCGTGCAGAGTGGGATTGCCAATGCCGCGACGCCCGGTTCATCGAACCGCGCCAAGGGCAGTCGGATGTGCGAGACGCGAGGAATCAAGGGGACTGTCGCGATGTTCACGGGGTATATGTTCGAGTTGATGTCTTGGTGGCTGCTGTTCGGCGGCGTCATGACAACAGCGTTCATCCTGCACAACGATGATGACGATGACGGAATCGATGTGGAAGATTCTCCGTTCGGCGGACTGGACGATTTCGACGTGGACAGATTCGGCGCCTCCGCCATCGGCACCGAGGAAGCCGACACGCTGACAGCGGGCGACGAAACCCCGACAGCCATGGCCGGGCTTGACGGCGACGACACCATCACCGGGTCCCGCGACAGCGACTATATCCTTGGCGGCGCGGGCGATGACCAGATCGACGCACGGGTCGGCATCGACACCATCCGTGCCGGGGATGGAGACGACGCGGTGTCAGCCGGCTTGGGCACCGATTCCGTGTTCGGCGACGCCGGTGACGATACGTTGGACGGCGGCGGCCAGAACGATTTTCTGGACGGCGGCGCCGGAAACGACGTGCTGATCGGCGGGATCGGACCTGATTCGCTGTCAGGCGGGGACGGTGACGACACGCTGTCCGGCCTCGCCGAAGATCGCGCGGCGGCGCGCAATGCGACCGAGGCAGATGAGGACGGTCCCGATATCCTGGACGGTGGCGACGGCGATGACGTGCTGTGGCTGGGCATGGACGACATCGGCACTGGTGGCGAAGGCGCAGACGAATTTGCGGTCGATCACCGCGGCGATCACGATGATGGGGTTCGCACCATCACCGACTACAATCCGGAAGAGGACGTGATCACGCTGCATCTTGATCCGACCGCGGCCGGCGAGACACCACCCGAGATCAGCCAGAATATCAGCGAAGACGGCGCCGACAGGCTGATCTCGGTCGATGGGGTCGAGGTGCTGCGCGTTGTTGGTGCCGGGTCAGGTGATCCGATCGAGATAGAAACCCCATCGCCCGAAAACGAGGATGAGAACGAGAGTGAGGAGGCCTAGTCCCTGGGTCGCTCTTCCGGAACCGTCCGGTCGCAACTGAAAAGCCTGCCGCGACAGCGGCAGGCTTTTCCTTCTCAGTGACGGGCTCGTGGTTCCGTCAGCTATCGCAGCTTACATGCGCGACGCGACGTTTTCCCAGTTCACCAGATTGTCGAGGAAATTCGACAGGTATTTCGGCCGCGCGTTACGGAAATCGATGTAGTAGCTGTGCTCCCACACATCGCACCCCAACAGAGCGGTCTGCCCGAAGCAAAGCGGATTGACGCCGTTCTCGGTCGAGGTGATTTCCAAGGAACCGTCGGCGTTCTTGACCAGCCATGCCCAGCCAGAGCCGAACTGCCCGCCACCCTTGGCCGCGAACTGTTTCTTGAACTCATCCACCGAGCCGAAATTCTCGCTCAGTGCCTCGACCAGCGTGGAGGGAATGTCTCCGCCATTCGGGCTCATCATTTCCCAGAACTGGCTGTGGTTCCAGTGCTGGCTGGCGTTGTTGAAGATTCCGTTCTGCGCCACGGCACCCTTTTGGTAGGTGCCCTTGACGATATCCTCCAGCGACTTGCCTTCCCACTCGGTGCCCGCGATCAGCTCGTTCAGCTTCTCGACATAGGCATTGTGGTGCTTGTCGTGGTGATATTCCAGCGTCTCCTTGGACATGCCTGCGCTTGCCAGAGCGTCATGTGCATAGGGAAGATCGGGAAGGGTAAAAGCCATTTTCCTCTCCTTTCTGAAAGGGTTGAGCTTGCGGGTCGGGCGCACAGTCCCGCATTCGCGGGGTCAACGCAAGGGGGCGAGGCGGGTTCCTGAACCGTGACAGAAAAAGAGGCTATTCGGCCCCTTTTGACCTGCGGGCGAACTTGCCCAAAGGATCTGTTCCCAATACGACCGCTTAGCGTGGGGCGAGACCGGAACCCGGACACGCGGCCGATTGCAGCACCAGATCCAGATAGTCTGCGGTCGAGCGGAAACCGATCAGGCGAAAGCCGCCATCGACCCGCCAGAACGCCGCCGCCGTCTGCGCAGCCCGGGATCTGCGCAGCCCATCTTGTGGCAACGCATCAAGATGGGCGGGGCTCAGCTTGGCGATCACGTCGCTGGCATGATCCCCGATCACCTCGAAGACCGCCCGTGCGTCCGAGACATCCGCGATCAGCGCGTGTTCCGCGGCAAGGGCCTGTTCCAGCGCCGCGATGGCGTCCGGCGTCTCTTGCGCGGGCAGGATCAGCAGCAGTTCGTCCGGCGACATCCAGCCAAGACTGCGGCTGCCATCGGTAGAGATCCGGGTCGCGTCCGGGATCGCAAGACCTGCCGCCTCTGCGATGGCATCGCCCGAACGCGACAAATCGGCGCGAATCGTGATCATGCCCAGCCCATCCAGCCGGGCGACGGTTGCAAGTGCCTCAGCCATTCAGACGTGCCCCTTCCTTGTCGTAGAACACCGGATCGCAGATCCGTCCCTTCAGCACCTCGCCCGAGGGCAGCGGGAATTCCAGCACCTGCCCCATCCGGCCGGTTCCGTGGCGCACCAGCGCCATCGCGATAGGACGGCCAAGCGTCGGAGAATGATAGCTGGAGGTCACGCGCCCCTGGGTCTTGCGCTGCCCGTTGGGATTGGTGCCCTCATCCACCGCCAATGCGCCATCCGGGATCACCCGGTCATCCAGGCTTTCCAGCCCGACCAGTTGCCAGCGCGCCCCGTCCTTCATGTGGCTGCGCGACTGCGCGCGCTTGCCGATATAGTCGGACTTCTTCTTGCTGATCGCCCAGCCCAGTCCCAGATCCTGCGGGATGATCGTTCCGTCGGTCTCATCCCCGATCATGATGAAGCCCTTTTCGGCACGCATCACATGCATCGCCTCGGTGCCATATGGCGTGATGCCCAGATCGCGACCCGCCTCTTGCAGGCGTTCCCACAATTCCAGGCCGCGCCCGGCCGGCACCGCGATCTCGTAGCTGAGTTCGCCAGAAAAGCTGATCCGGTAGATGCGTGCCGGCATCCCCGCAATGTCGCCTTCGACCCATTGCATGAACGGCAACGCCTGCTGCGACAGGTCGATGCTGCCGGGCAGGCGTTCCAGCAGATCGCGCGCCTTCGGGCCAGCCACGGCGATCTGCGCGTATTGTTCGGTCACATTGGCGGTATAGACCTGCCAATCCCACCATTCGCATTGCAGCCAGTCTTCCATATGGCCATGTATCCGGTCCGCACCGCCGGTGGTCGTGTGGCACAGCCAGGTGTCCTCTGTCAGCCGGGCCACCACGCCATCATCCATCAGGAAGCCGTTTTCGCTGCACATCAGGCCATAGCGGCATTTCCCGACCGGCAGACTGGACATCATGTTGGTGTACATCATGTCCAGGAACTTGCCCGCATCCGGGCCTTTGACCAGGATCTTGCCTAGGGTCGATGCATCCAGCGTCCCGACCGAATTGCGCACCGCCAGGATTTCACGATTGACCGCAGCATGGCGATCCTCGTCCCCGCGCGGATAGCAATAGGGACGGCGCCATTGGCCGACCGGTTCCCACGACACGCCGTGGCGTTCATGCCATGCGTGCAGGGGCGTCTTGCGCAGCGGCTGGAACGCCTCGCCCCGCGCGTCGGCGGCGATCGTCGCCAGTGTCAGCGGTGTATAGGGTGGCCGGAACGTCGTCGTGCCCGTCTGCGGGATCGGCTGGTTCAAGGCGTCCGACAGGATCGCAAGCCCGTTGATATTGCTGACCTTGCCCTGATCGGTTGCCATCCCCAGCGTGGTATAGCGCTTGGTGTGTTCGACACTGGCATAGCCCTCGCGCGCGGCCAACAGCACGTCGGTCACCTTCACGTCGTTCTGGTAATCCAGCCACATCTTCGCCCGCAGCTTGTAGGGGGCATTCGCGGGCATGCACCAGACTGGCATGGTCGCGCCCTCGGCGCGTTCCAGATCGCCCGCACAGCGCAGATCGCCGCTGGCGGCACCCGTTGCGGTAACATTCCCCCGCCCGTCCGCGCCCAGAGGCGGGCGATCCGGGTCGGGGCGGAACATCGCCTGTGCCTCATCCCACAGCAGCTTGCCACCACAATGGCTGTAAAGATGCACGATCGGCGACCAGCCGCCCGACATAGCCACGACGTCACAGTCGATCGTGCCGGTATGCTTGCCTTCGCCCTTCTGGTCGCAGACCGCGACGCTTTCGACATGGCGACCGCCCGTGACCTTGGCAATGGCGCTGCCGGTCAGCACAGTGATGTTCTGCGCGCGTGCCGCCTGCGGCAGATCGCCATCAGCGCTGTCGCGGGCGTCCAGCACCGTGACATCCAGCCTAGCCTCCTGCGCGATCAATGCGGTGCGATAGGCATCGTCGTTGTTCGTCACGACCACGATCCGCTGACCCGGCGCAACGCCATAGTCCACGATGAAATCACGCACAGCCGAGGCCAGCATGACCCCCGGCACGTCGTTGCAGGCGAATGCCAAGGGACGTTCCAGCGCGCCGGTTGCGGTGACGATGTGGCCCGCGCGGATCCGCCACAGGCGCTGTCGCGGGATGCCCTGGTTCGGATCGTGGTCGGCCAGCGCCTCTCGCGCCAGAAGATAACCGTGATCGTAAAGCCCGGTTGCCATCGTATTGCGGCGCAGCGTGACATTCGCCCGTCCGCGCAGATCGTCCAGCAAGGCCTGGATCGTCGCCTCTCCCGCCTTGTGATCGACGGGCGTGCGGCCGCCCCAGACCGGGTTCTGTTCAAGAACCAGAACCTTGCCGCCCTTCTCCGCAGCCTCGCGTGCGGCGGTCAGTCCGGCGATGCCGCCGCCAACGACGACCGTATCATAAAGCGCGTAGGCCTGTTCATAGCGATCGGGGTCGGGATCGGTGGGGGCACGGCCCAGACCCGCGCTGCGGCGGATGATAGGCTCGAACAGATGTTTCCAGAACGGGCGCGGATGGATGAAGGTCTTGTAGTAAAATCCCGCCGGAAGCATCGGCGACAGCCAATTGTTGACCGCGCCGATATCGGCATCCAGCGAGGGCCAGCAGTTCTGGCTGCGCAGGATCATGCCCGGAACCAGCGCAGTCGTGGTGGCACGCTGGTTCGGTTCGAACCTGCCGCCCTGTCCCAGGCCGAACAAGGCGTTCGGCTCCTCGGCCCCCGAGGCGACGGGACCGCGTGGGCGGTGATACTTGAACGACCGGCCCATCAGCATCTGGCCGCTGGCCAGCATCGCCGAGGCCAGCGTGTCTCCGCGCAGCCCGCGCAGATACCGCCCGTCAAAGCGGAACGGGATCTGAAAGGCGCGGTCGATCAGGCGGCCGCCACGGGCCAGACGAAAAGGAGGCGTGTGGGTCATTCGGCATGGCTCCAGTCTGGCTGCCAGTCGGGGCGGACCTTGCGGATCGCATCGACGATATCCTGAGGCGGGGCGTGGGTCTGCGCGCGATATGTGCCATAGACCTGCAAGGTCACCGTATCGCGTGCGGCCAGAAACCACTTGCCGCAACCATAGGCATGTCGCCAGCGTTCAAAATGCACACCCTTGGCGTTCTTGCGCGCGAACATGTAATCCTCGAACTCCTCATCCGACCCCTCGGGGCCGACGCGTTTCAGATGCGCCTCGCCACCGGGATGAAGTTCGGTTTCCTCGGCGTCTAGCCCGCAATAGGGACAGGTCAGGATCAGCATTCAGGCATCCTTGGGCGGAAGGGTGGAAAGATATTCGCGGGCCATCCCGGCAAGTTTCCCGCGAATGGCATCGTCGGACAGGGCGGGGCCGGACAGCCAGACGAAGCCCGGCTTGGCGCGACCACCCTGCTTCATGGGTTCGGTGCCCGGCAAGGCCAGCGCGGCGGTCTCGGCGGCCTTGCCGACGCGAAACATCGCGCGACCCTCGCGCGCGGCGGCCAGCATGTTGCCGTTCATCAGAAAGCACCAGCCACCGAACATGGGCTTGCCCGACAGATTGTCGGAATGTCCGAAATCTTCGCTCAGCTGCGCCTCGAGACCGGTGTCACGGGTCATGATCCGACCCGCCGACATGCGGAAGCCGGGGGCATGGCCCCCGGCAAGAAGCTGCGAAACCGCGACGCACCGAGAGCGCGGCGCAATGTCGTCAAGTTTGCCTCAGTTCGAGGTCGGTTCGGTGACGCCATCGGCCGGCGCTGGTTCCGCCGGGGCAGATTCGGCCGGAGCGGCATCAGCCGGCTCGGCTGCATCGGGCGCGGCATCGACATTGACGGTCGTATCCGCACCCGCCGGGACAGTGGCGTCTGACGCGGTATCCATGTCGCCGCCCGACATGAAGAAGAACAGCAATGCGACGACCACCACGACGGCGCCGACAATGAAATACAGGGCGTTGTTGTTATTGCCTTCGGCCATGTTTGTTCCTTTCTCTCAACAGCGTGTTGAGGGAACAATGACGCGTGACCGGTATCCGTTCCGAGGCGATGAAGCATTGGCGAAAGCTTGCCTAATGCGCCACGCCGGCGGCAACCGATTCGTCGATGAATCGGCCCTCGCGGAAGCGATTCAGCCCGAAATCGGCCGCCAACGGACCGGGTCGACCATTGGCCACAAGTTCGGCCATCGCCCAGCCCGATCCGGGAATCGCCTTGAAGCCGCCGGTGCCCCAGCCGCAATTGACGAAAACCCCGCCCACCGGCGTCGTGGACAGGATCGGCGACCGATCGCCCGTCATGTCGACGATGCCGCCCCATTGACGCAGCATCTTCAGCCGCGAAATCATCGGAAAGGTCTCGACCAGCGCCCGGACGGTTTCCTCGACATGATGCCAGGAACCGCGCTGGGTGAAGTTGTTGTAACCGTCGGTGCCACCGCCGATCACCATTTCACCCTTGTCGGATTGCGACAGGTAACCGTGGACGGTGTTGGCCATCACCACCACATCCATGCAGGGCTTGATCGGCTCGCTGACCAGCGCCTGCAATGCGACGCTTTCGATGGGCAGGCGGAAACCGGCCATCTCGGCCAGCTGCGAGGAATGACCCGCGACGATCAGCGCCAGCTTGTCACAGCCGATCCGGCCCTTCGAGGTGTTGACGGCGCGGACCTGCCCGGACTCGGTTTCCACGCCCTGCACCTCGCAGTTCTGGATGATGTGCATGCCCATGTCGGAACAGGCACGCGCATAACCCCAGGCAACCGCATCGTGCCGTGCCGTGCCGCCGCGCGCCTGATACAGCCCACCAAGCACCGGATAGCGCGGGCCGTCCAGGTTGATGATCGGCACCAGTTCCTTCACGCGGGCGGGTTCGATCCATTCGGTCGAAACGCCTTGCAGGTTGTTGGCATAGACGGTGCGCTTGTAGCCGCGCACCTCGTGTTCGGTCTGGGCCAGCATGATCAGGCCGCGCGGGCTGAACATGATGTTGTAGTTCAGGTCCTGTGACAGCGTCTCGTAAAGGCTTAGCGACTTGTTATACAGCGCCGCCGAGGGATCCTGCAGATAGTTGGACCTGATGATCGTGGTGTTCCGGCCGGTATTGCCGCCGCCAAGCCAGCCCTTTTCGATGACCGCGATATCTGTGATGCCGAAATTCTTGCCCAGGTAATACGCGGTCGCCAGCCCGTGCCCGCCCGCGCCGACGATGACGACCTTGTATCTGTCGCGCGGCTGGGGGCTGGCCCAGGCCCTGCCCCATTGCTGGTGCTGTCGAAACGCCTCGCGCGCAATGGCGAACACGGAATAGCGGCCGGAGCGTGAAGCAGCTGGCATCTGGATCCCCTTCCTCGGTCGCGAACAGAATGGCCGCGCGGCGGCGCGCGAACAAGACGTGATGCGGCAGCTTCGGATCAAATTCCGACATCGCCTGCGGCCATCGTCGTGCACAATTTCGTCAGCGCGTTGCCCTGGGGCACGAATCTCCGTGCAAACACGCCCGCATTCGGCGACCCCAGCCGGGGATGCGGCACCACGCCACTTTCGGATCTTCCGTGACACGACTACAGATGTGGCAAGCGGAGGAATGCGATGTTCTGGATTTTCTGCACGGTTCTGGTGCTGTGCGTTTCAGCGGCGATCTGTGCCCCGATCTGGCGGGCACGGCAAAGTGACACGGCGGCGGCCATGCCTGCAGCGGCCTATGACCTGCAGGTGTATCGCGACCAGCTGCGCGAGGTTGAACGCGACCTGGAACGCGGCGTGATCGCCCCCGAGGATGCCGACCGGCTGCGCACCGAGATCGGCCGCAAGGTCCTGGACGCCGACCGCCGGCAGGGCGATGCGGCCCCGTCATCGCGCGGCGGAGCCGGTGCCGGAGCGGCGCTGGTCTTGCTGGCGCTACTGGCCGGGGCGGTGGCGCTGTATCTGCGCGAGGGCGTGCCGGGCGCGCCCGACCTGCCCATCGCAAGCCGCATCGCGATGGCGGAACGCGCCTACGACACGCGCCCCAGTCAGGACCAGGCCGAGGCGCAGGCAACCGCACCCGCCGATCTGCCCGACCCTGATCCCGAATACATGGCGCTGGTCGAACAGCTGCGCGCGGCGGTCGCGCGCAATCCCGACGATCCTCAGGGGTTGACCCTTCTTGCGACCAGCGAAATGCGGCTGGGCAACATCACGGCGGCGCGCGACGCGCAGCAGCGACTTGTCGAGGCACGCGGCGACGCGGCCAGCGCCGAAGAGGTGATGCGGCTGGCCGCCTTGATGATCGAGGCAGCCGGAGGCATCATAACCCCCGAGGCCGAGCAGGTCCTGGCCCGTTCGCTTGGCAAGGATCCCAATCAGCCGCAGGCGCGATATCTGCTGGGATTGCTGCAACTGCAGAACGGTCGGCCCGACCGTGCCTTCCCGATCTGGCGCCGGCTGATCGAGGAAGGACCGGCCGACGCTCCGTGGATCGCCCCGATCCGCAACGGCATTCAGGATCTGGCGTGGCTTGCCGGTCAGCCCGACTATGTTCCGCCCGAACCGTCGACGCCCGGAATGCCGTCACTTCCCGGACCGGATGCCGACATGCTGGATGCGGCCGAAGACATGTCGCCCGAACAGCGCCAAGAGATGATCGGCGGCATGGTCGCACGGCTGGAAGCCAGACTTGCCGACCAGGGCGGCACCCCCGAGGAATGGGCCCGGCTGATCTCGTCTCTTGGCGTGCTGGGGCAGACGGACCACGCGCGCGACATCTGGGCCGAGGCGCAGACCCGCTTTGCCGCCTCGCCCGAGGCGCTGCAGACGGTCCGCGCGGCAGCGCAGGCGGCGGGACTGGTCGAATGATTTTCGTCGAGATCGCCGAATTCGCCGGCGCCTTGCCCAGGATCGGCGGGCTGGCGGGGCTGGATCTGGGCACCAAGACGATCGGCGTTGCGGTCAGCGACGGGCTGCGGCAGGTCGCCTCGCCGCTGTCAGTGATCCGGCGGCGAAAATTCACGCTGGATGCCGAAGACCTGCTGAAAATCATCGAGAATCGTGGCCTGGTGGGCCTGATCCTGGGGTTGCCACGGAACATGGACGGCAGCGAAGGCCCGCGCGCACAATCAACGCGGGCCTTCGCACGCAATCTTTCGCGGCTGACCGACCTGCCGATCGGCTTCTGGGATGAAAGGCTGTCGACCGTCGCGGCCGAGCGTGCCTTGCTCGAGGCGGATACGTCGCGCCGACGCCGCGCCGAAGTCATCGATCAGGTCGCCGCCGGGTACATTCTTCAGGGCGCGCTGGACCGTCTGCGATATCTGGGCTGAGGCGCCCTGTATGCGCGCGCAGCGCGCGCCCGGCCCAGCGGCAGCGACCGGGCCGGGCCCTGCCCGGCCCGTGCCCCTTCACGCCCTTCGAACCAGACCGTCAGACAGGGCAGAAAGCCACTGGGCGCGCTTGCGGCGATGGAATGCCGCCTCTAGTCTCGACGAATGAACGACGCTCCTCCCCAAAGCCCTTGCATCAACATTTGCGTCATGCACCCGCGGCACGGTATCTGCGCCGGCTGTTATCGCACGCTGGACGAAATTGCCTGCTGGGGCGGGATGTCGCCGCAGGAACGTCGCGATGTGATCGACATGCTGCCCGCCCGCAAACCGCTGCTGAAGAAACAACGCGGCTTGTCCGCTCAGAAAACGCTTCGGGACTGATCCGCTAGGGCGACTATGATAAGGAAATCTTATTCAAACCCGAAGAAAAAGCAATTTTTCCTTTATTGATAATTGCCGTTAAACTTCTTGCGACAGATGGTTGCCGATATCGGCCATCATGCCATCTTCACGAACGCGCGCTACGCAACGAACGCAGCCACTCGGAGGAACTATCATGGACGGAAGCGATATCCCTGCCGGCAAATGCCCGGTGATGCATGGGGGCAATACCGCCACCGGAAGCTCGGTGATGAGCTGGTGGCCCAACGCGCTGAACCTGGACATCCTGCACCAGCACGACAGCAAGACCAACCCGCTGAAGGGGTTCAACTATCGCGAGGAACTGAAAAAGCTGGACGTCGAGGCGCTGAAGCAGGATCTGCACGCCCTGATGACCGACAGCCAGGATTGGTGGCCCGCCGATTATGGCCATTACGGCGGGTTGTTCATCCGGATGGCGTGGCATGCGGCAGGATCCTATCGCCTGGCCGATGGTCGCGGCGGCGGCGGCACCGGCAACCAGCGCTTTGCCCCGCTGAACAGCTGGCCGGACAATGTCAGCCTGGACAAGGCAAGGCGGCTGCTGTGGCCGATCAAGCGGAAATACGGCAACAAGGTGTCTTGGGCGGACCTCATCATCCTTGCCGGCACCATCGCCTATGAATCGATGGGTCTGAAAACCTTCGGCTTCGCCTTCGGCCGCGAGGATATCTGGCATCCGGAAATCGACACCTACTGGGGTGCGGAAAAGGAATGGCTGGCACCGTCCGACGAACGCTATGGCGACGTCGAGACCCCCTCGACGATGGAAAACCCGCTGGCCGCCGTGCAGATGGGCCTGATCTACGTCAACCCAGAGGGCGTGAACGGCAAGCCCGATCCGCTGAAGACCGCCGAACAGGTGCGTGAGACGTTCAAGCGCATGGCAATGAATGACGAGGAAACCGCCGCGCTGACCGCCGGAGGCCACACCGTCGGCAAGACCCACGGCAATGGTGATGCCACGGCGCTGGGTGCAGATCCCGAATCTGCCGGTCCTGAAATGCAGGGCTTGGGCTGGGACCATCCCGACATGCAGGGACAGGCTGCCCGTGCCGTGACATCCGGTCTGGAAGGCGCATGGACGACACATCCGACCAAGTTCGACATGGGCTTTTTCGAGATGCTGTTCGGCCATGAATGGGAACTGCGCAAATCGCCCGCCGGGGCCAATCAGTGGGAACCCGTCGACATCCGCGAAGAGGACAAGCCGGTCGATGCGACCGACCCGACCAAGCGGCGCAATCCGATGATGACCGACGCCGACATGGCGATGAAGATGGACCCGACCTATAACGCGATCTGCCAGAAGTTCATGGCAGACCCCGCGTATTTCCAGGACATCTTCGCCCGCGCGTGGTTCAAGCTGACCCACCGCGACATGGGCCCAAAGGTCCGTTATCTGGGACCCGATGTGCCGGCAGAAGACCTGATCTGGCAGGATCCGATTCCGGCCGGACCTACCGGCTATGACATTGCCGCCGTCAAAAGAAAGATCGCGGATAGCGGCCTTTCGATGGCTGACATGGTATCCACGGCATGGGACAGCGCCCGCACCTATCGCGGCTCGGACATGCGCGGCGGCGCCAACGGCGCCCGCATCCGCCTGGCCCCGCAAAAGGACTGGGAAGGAAACGAGCCTCAGCGCCTGGCCCGAGTGCTGTCGGTGCTGGAACCGATCGCCGCGGAAAGCGGCGCATCCATCGCCGACGTGATCGTTCTTGCCGGCAATCTGGGGGTCGAACAGGCCGCCAAGGCTGCGGGCTTTGAACTCGAGCTGCCATTCTCGCCCGGTCGCGGTGACGCCACCGACGAGATGACGGACGCCGAATCCTTCGATGCGCTGGAGCCTCTGGCCGACGGCTATCGCAACTGGCAGAAGCAGGATTATGCCGTCAGCCCCGAGGAACTGATGCTGGACCGCACCCAGCTGATGGGTCTGACCGCGCCCGAGATGGTCGTCCTGATCGGCGGCATGCGCGCGATGGGCACCAATCACGGCGGCACCCGGCATGGCGTCCTGACCGAACGCGAAGGCGCGCTGACGACGGACTTTTTCGTCAACCTGACCGACATGGCCTATAAATGGGCGCCGGTTGACGGCGGGATCTATGAAATCCGCGACCGCAAGACCGGCGCTGTGAAATGGACCGCGACTCGCATGGACCTTGTGATCGGCTCGAATTCGATCCTGCGCGCCTATGCCGAGCTGTATGCCCAGGACGACAGTGCCGAGAAGTTCGTTCAGGACTTTGCGTCGGCCTGGACCAAGGTGATGAACGCAGATCGGTTCGACCTGCGCTGAGCACGCTGCGTGTCCGGCCCCACCGGGCCGGGCACGCCATCCTGACGACCCTGCTGCTTGTTCTTCAGCCGATCAGCGCCATCGCGCGCGGCAGGCGGTCTGCCAGCACGTCCAGTTCCGGCGCTGGTGCACAGCTGATCCGGACACAGCGATCCAATGGTGCAACACCCGGCATCCGGATGAACACGCCCTGCCCCTGCAGCGCTTGGACCAAGGCGCGGGAATATTCGCCATCCCGCCCCGTATCGACGGCGACGAAATTCGTCGCGGACGTCAAGGCGCGCATGCCGTTATCCGCGGCGATCTTGCCGATCCTGTCGCGCGCCGCTGCCACGTTCGCCAGCACATCCGCCAGCCATGCCTGATCGCGCAGCGCGGCCAAGGCGCCAGCCTGCGCGATCCGGTTGACGCCGAAATGGTTGCGGATCCGGTCGAACCCGGCGATCAGATCGGGGTCTCCGACCGCATATCCGATCCGCGCACCGGCCAGCCCGTAAGCCTTCGAAAACGTGCGCATCCGGATCACGCGCGGATCGCCGGGGGAAATCTGCGGCACCGCCTCGGCGGGCGCGAACTCGACATAGGCCTCGTCCAGAACCAGCATCGTGTCCTCGGGCAGTTCTTCCAGCATGTCCTGAATGACCTTGCCCGGATGCCAGCTTCCCATCGGATTGTCAGGGTTTGCCAGATAAACCAGCTTTGCGCCCGTCCGTCGCGCTTCGCGGACCAGCGCCTGCGGGTCTTCGGCGTCATCGCGATAGGGCACCTTGTGCAGAACGCCACCGAAACCCGCCACATGATAATTGAAGGTCGGATAGGCCCCGTCCGAGGTAACGACCGCATCGCCCGGTCCGACCATCAGACGGACAAGATTGCCAAGCAGCCCGTCCACGCCTTCGCCCACCGTGATGTGGTCCCCCGGCAGGTCAAGATGCTCTGACAGCGCCTCGACAAGCCGGTGACTGGTCGAATCACCATATTGCCAGAGCCTGGGCAGTTCGGCCTGCATCGCCTGTATCGCATGCGGGCTTGGGCCGAAGCCGCTTTCGTTCGCGCCGATCCGCGCGTCGAAGACAGACCCGATCCTGCGTTGCAGTTCCTCGGGTCCGACAAAGGGAACGGTGGCTGGCAGCGCGGCGGGGATCGGGGCAAAGCGGGGACGTGTCATGGGCGCGATTCGTGGCCCATTTCCGCCCGTATCGCAAGCGTCAGTCCTTCGTTTCCCCGCCTCGCCCGTCCAGCATCGCGCGGTCGTCGCGAAGTTCCAGCCAGATCGCATTCACGACTGCCAGCAGCGCGGCCAGCGGCAAACCCAACATCCATGCGAAATACCACATGCGCGGCTCCTTTCCTCAGTAGCTGTGCGTATCGGGGTTCGACACATCGTCTTCCGTCACCTTCCCCCACAACACGCGATAAACCCACGCCGTATAGATCAGGATCAGCGGCATGAAGATTACCGTCGCAACCAGCATCACGAACAATGTCTGGTGCGAGGATGACGCGTCCCAGATGGTCAGAGAGCTGTCGGGATTGGTATTGGACGGCAACAGGAACGGATAGATCGTCAGACCCACCGACGAGATCATCCCGAAGACGGCCATCTTCGACCAGCCAAGCGGCGACAATTCTCCGCCGGATCGCAGGGCCCGGCCCGCCATAGCGGTGCCAAGAAACCCCATGACAGGCGCAATCACGATCCATGGGCGGTCGGCATAGGCAGCCAGCCAGCTTCCCGAATGCGCGACCGCCGATGCCAGGGGATTCGACGGACCGTCATGGGGCGGTTCGGCCACGAAGGCGTATCCGTCGATGAAAAACGCCAGCCAAAGCCCGGCCAGCGCATATCCCGCCAGCACCACCTTGGATGCGATGCTGCCAAAGCGACGGGCGCGTTCGGCAATCACGCCTTCGGTCTTCAGCACGATCCAGCCCGCGCCATGCATGACCAGCATCGCCAGCGACACGATCCCGCAAAGCAGCGCGAAGGGGCGCAACAGGCCAAACAGCTTCCCGAACGCTCCGCCCTCATAGACCGAATGCAGATCAGGCGTCAGGTGAAACGGCACACCCAGAAGCACGTTGCCGACCGCCACGCCGAACAGCAGCGCGGGCACCGCACCGCCGAAGAACAATGCCCAGTCCCACCGGGCACGCCATGTCGGATCTTCCCGCTTGGAGCGATACTTGAAGGCCACCGGACGAACGATGAACGCGCTGAGGATCAGGAACAGCGCAAGGTAGAAACCCGAGAAGCTGACCGCGTAAAGCGGAGGAAACGCCGCGAAGATCGCGCCGCCGCCAAGGATGAACCAGACCTGGTTGCCTTCCCACACCGGCCCGACGGTGTTGATGACCACGCGACGTTCGGTGTCGGTCTTCGCGACAAAGGGCAGCAGAGCGCCGGTGCCCATGTCGAAACCGTCGGTCAGCGCGAAGCCGATCAGCAGGACGCCCAGAAGCAGCCACCAGATCAGGCGCAGATGCTCGAACGAGACAAGTTCATACAGGATCATGGCATCACTCCGCAGGCGCCAGACGGGCGCGGTGGGCGGTATTCCAGTCGTCGGTCAGTTGCACATCCTCGGTCGGACCCTTGCGGATGTATTTCAGCAGCAACTTGATCTCGATCAGGAACAGCACGGTGTAGAAGGTCGCGAAGCCGGCGATGGTCAGCAGAAGTTCTGTCACCGACAGCGCGCTGACCGACAGCGCGGTGGGCAGGATGCCGTCCACCGTCCAAGGCTGTCGCCCGTATTCGGCGACGATCCAGCCCAGCTCTGCGGCGATCCACGGCGCGGGAATGATCAGCACCGCAAATCGCAGCGCCCAGGTCGGATAGCGCCCACCCCGGAACGAGGACTGCACGAAGAAATAACCCATCGTCGCGATGAACAGGAAACCCAGCCCGACCATGATGCGGAACGCCCAGAAGATCGGCCAGACATGGGGGATCGTATCCTCGGCCGCCTGCGCGATCTGCGCATCGGTCGCCTCGCGCGGATCATCCAGATACCGGCGCAGCAGCAGAGCATAGCCCAGATCGTCGGAATGGTCCTCGAAGCTCTGCATCACCGCGCGATCGGTGGCCTCGCGGTCCCGCTGAATGGTCATCAGCGCGTCATAGGCGATCAGCCCCGACCGGACGCGGCGTTCCGCCTCTTCCTCAAGCTGGTTGATGCCGGGGATCTCTTCGGTCAGAGACCGGGTGCCAATCAGCCCCATGACATAGGGCACATGCAGGGCCCATTTGGTCTCGCGCGCCTGCTGGTCAGGGATACCGACCAGCGTGAACGGCGCGGGGGCGGGCTCGGTCTCCCACATGGCCTCGATGGCGGCCAGCTTCATCTTCTGGTTCAGCCCGGCATCATAGCCCGATTCGTCGCCCAGCACGACGACCGACAACGCCGCCGCCAGCCCGAAGCTGGAGGCCACCGCGATCGAGCGGCGGGCCAGCCCGACATGACGCCCCTTCAAAAGGAACCACGCCGACACGCCCAGCACGAAGACCGAGGCGGTGACATAGCCGGCGCTGACGGTGTGGACGAATTTCGCCTGCGCGACGGTGTTGAACATCACCTCGAAGAAGCTGGTCATCTCCATGCGCATGGTCAGCGGATTGAATTCGGCGCCGACCGGGTTCTGCATCCAGCCATTCGCGATCAGGATCCACAGCGCCGAGAAGTTCGACCCGAAGGCGACCAGCCAGCCCACGACCAGATGCCCGACCTTCGACAGGCGGTCCCAGCCGAAGAACCACAGGCCCACGAATGTGGCCTCCAGGAAGAACGCCATCAGCCCCTCGATCGCCAGCGGGGCACCGAAGACATCGCCGACATAGTGGCTGTAATAGGACCAGTTCATGCCGAACTGGAATTCCATCACCACGCCCGTCGCGACGCCCATGGCGAAGTTTATCCCGAACAGCGTTCCCCAGAACTTGGTCATCTGACGCCAGATCGGGCGGTCGGTCATGACATAGACCGTCTCCATGATCGCCACCAGGATCGACAGGCCAAGTGTCAGGGGAACAAACAGAAAATGGTACAAAGCGGTCATGGCGAATTGCAGCCGCGACAGTTCGACGACACCGATATCCATGGGCGCGATCCTTGTTTTCGACATCGCGATCATAGCAAGTTGCGCAGCCGATCCCAAGCGTTGGACCGCGTGGCAGGCTGTCGCTGCGACCGCATGTCGCATTCAATGATTTGCATTTATCAAACCGCCCGCGCAGCGCTCAAAGAGTTTGATGCAACGGGACCGCGAATTTCAATATCGCAGCCGACTGTCAGAGAGGTCGGAATCCCAAGCCCGTGTCCCTATGCCCGGCCTCCAAACCAGCGGCGCGAGGTCATTCGGTGATGCGCTGCGCGGCTAGAACGCGCGGAAGGTCATGGTGGTCAGCGTGCGGCTGATGTGGGGGATGTCGAACAGGCGATCCGACAGGAACCTTCCGACATCCTCGTCCTCGGGAATATAGACCTTGGCCAGCAGGTCGTAATCTCCCGAGGTCGAATAAAGCTCGCTGACGATCTCGCGATCATAGATCGCTTCGGCGACCTCGTAGGTCCGGCCGGGCTCGCAGCGGAACTGGACAAAGACGGGGCGCATCGCGGTCTCCTGCTGGTCGTGTCGGGCCGCAGGTTAGACCGCGGGTGGCTGCGCGGTCCAGTCCCCTCGACGCCAGCCGCGCCAGAACCGGATCAGCAGCAGGACCGCTGCGACCGACAGCCCGGCGACCAGCCCCAGCCACAGGCCGGGCGCGCCAAATCCCAGCGGAAAGGCCAGGCCCCAGGCGATCGGCATGCCGACAACCCAATAGCTGAAACCTGCGATCCACATCGGCACCCGCGTGTCATGCACACCGCGCAGCAGCCCCAGCGCCACCACCTGCAGCGCATCGGTCAGCTGAAACAGCGCGGCATAGAACAGCAGCATCGCGCCGATCGCCACGATGACCGGCGTCTCGGGGTCGGCCGGGTCCAGATACATCCGCACCAGCGCGTCGGGAAAGATCAGATACAGCGCCACGGCCAGCACCGCGAACCCCATCGACAGTGCCGTGACCGTCACCCCGGCATCGCGCATCCATGCGGCATCGCCGCGTCCCTTGGCCTGCCCGATCCGCACCGTCGCGGCGTTGGACAGCCCAAGATGGGCCATGAACGTGATCGAAGCGATCTGTATCGCGATGCCATGCGCGGCCAGTTCCTTGGTCCCGATCCAGCCCATCATCACGTTCGAGGCGACAAACAGCCCGCCCTCGGCCAGCATGGTGACGCCGATCGGCAGGCCCAGACGGAAGATCGCCCAGAACGCCGGCCAGTCGGGCCGCCAGAACCGCTGGAACAGGTTGTATTTGCGGGCCACGGGCAACCACGCCGCATAGCCCACCAGCATCAGCAATTGCGTCACCTGCACCGACAGGCTGGCGATGGCCGCGCCGCGCACGCCCAGTTCGGGCGCACCCAGATTGCCGAAGATGAACACCCAGTTCATTGCCACGTTCAGCGGCAGGCCGGCCAGCGTCACCCACATCACCACCTGCGTCCGCTCCAGCGCCGCGAGGTAGGAATTCAGCGTCAGCCCGGCCAGCATCGGCAACAGGCCCCAGCCGGCGATCCGCAGATAGTCCTGCGACATCTCCGAGATCAAAGGCGTCTGTCCCAGCGCCAGCAGGATCGGTTCGGCAAACCACATCGGCGGCATCACCAGAAGCGAGAAGATGCCCGACAGCCACAGCGCCATGCGGGTGCCGCGCCGTACCTCGGTCTCGTCGCCGCGGGCAATGCTGGTGGCGATCAGCCCCATCACGCCGGTGCCGAATCCCATGCCAAGGAAGAACAGGATGATCAGGAACGAGGTCGCGATGACCAGCGCGGCCAGTTCCTCGACCCCGTACCAGCCGATCATCACCGTATCGCTGACACCGATGGCCATGCGCGCCAGATGGCTGCCGATCAACGGCAGACCCAGCGACAATGTCGCCACCACATGAGGGCGATAGCGTGACCAGAACATCCCGATCCCATATCCGGGCCACGTTAAACGGGCAATCACCAGATTTGCACGGTATGCAGGAATCTGCCTGCTGCGTTCGTTGACAATCTACCGCGTCCCTGCCGCCGCGCCGAACCGCCCTGCCCGCTTGCCGCCTCATGCGCCATCTGCGATAGAAGACGCGTCCCGATCCTGCCAGAGGCCGCCCATGACATTTCGCGCCCGCCACCTTCTGGGCATCGACCATCTCGCGCCCTCGGACATCGTGCAGCTTCTTGATCTGGCCGAGGAATATGTGGCGCTGAACCGCCGCACCGTGAAACATTCCGACGCGCTGGCCGGGATGACCCAGATCAACATGTTCTTCGAGAATTCGACCCGCACGCAGGCCAGTTTCGAACTGGCGGGCAAGCGGCTTGGGGCCGATGTGATGAACATGGCCGTCGCGCAATCCTCGGTGAAGAAGGGCGAAACACTGATTGACACCGCGCTGACCCTGAACGCCATGCAGCCCGATCTTCTGGTGGTGCGCCATCAGAACTCGGGGGCGGTGAACCTGCTGGCGGAAAAGGTGAACTGCGCGGTCATCAACGCCGGCGACGGACGCCATGAACATCCCACCCAGGCACTGCTGGACGCGCTGACGATCCGCCGCGCCAAGGGCCGGTTGCAGCGCCTGACCGTGGCGATCTGCGGCGACATCGCCAACAGCCGGGTGGCACGGTCGAACCTGATCCTTCTGGGCAAGATGGAAAACCGCATCCGCCTGATCGGCCCGGCGACGCTGATGCCCGCAGGGGCCGCCGAGATGGGCGTCGAGGTCTTTCAGGACATGCGTGCCGGTCTGGAAGGCGCCGATGTGGTAATGATGCTGCGGCTGCAGAAGGAACGGATGGATGGCGGCTTCATCCCATCCGAGCGGGAATACTATCACCGCTGGGGACTGGACGCCGAGAAACTGGCGCTGGCCGCCGAGGATGCCATCGTCATGCATCCCGGTCCGATGAATCGCGGTGTCGAGATCGACGGCACCATCGCCGACGACATCAACAGGTCCGTCATTCAGGATCAGGTCGAAATGGGCGTCGCGGTGCGTATGGCCGCGCTGGATCTTCTGGCCCGGAACCTGCGCGCCGAACGAGGCCGCGCCGCAGCGGGGGTGATGGTTTGAGTAGACTCGACGACAGCAAAACCATAATCGCGAGGATCATCGCAAATCTCGAAGATAATGGTGTCATAGCCACGGCGCTTCATGTTTCTGATTTTTACTCCGACTACACGTCCGAAGATGCCCTGCTATTCAGTTCAGCGATATCTTGGTTGGCTGCAGAGAACGTAATAAGGTTTCGAGGGGAACCGATACCGGATGATGCGGATGACACAAACCACTATAGCGCCGTTTTGACGTCGTTCGGTTTTTTGGCGCTCGAAAGAGAACTTTCCAGCGCGTTAACGCTCCGAGACCAGTTGAAGGAAGCACGCGCTGGCGCCCGAAATTGGGCGAGCGTGGGCGATCTAGTCGGTGGAATTCTCGGCGGCTTTTCAAAGACTATTAGCAATGGATGACGCATTCACCCTGTTCTCCAACGCCCGGCTGATCGATCCACAGGCACAGACCGACCGGATCGGCAGCCTGCTGGTCCGCGACGGGCGCATCGACGGCGTCGGGGCCGCTGACGAAACCGCACCGGAAGGCGCGACGGTGATCGACTGCCAGCAACGCGCGCTGGCGCCGGGGCTGGTCGATTGGGGTGTCAAGATCGGCGAACCGGGCGAGCGTCACAAGGAGAGTTTCCGCAGCGCCGGTCTGGCCGCCGCCGCGGGCGGTGTGACCACGATCATCGCCCGGCCCGACACGATGCCGCCGATCGATACGCCGGAATCGCTGGAATTCGTCACCCGCCGCGCGGCCGATGCGCCGGTCAACATCCATCACATGGCCGCGCTGACCAAGGACCGCGCGGGCCGCGAGATGGTCGAGATCGGGTTCCTGACCGATCTGGGCGCGGTCGCCTTTACCGACGGGGTGCGCGTCGTCACCGATACGCGGGTGCTGTCGCGCGCAATGACCTATGCGCGCGGACTGGATGCGCTGATTGTCGGCCATCCGCAGGATGCGGGCCTGTCCAGGGGCAGCGCCGCAACCAGCGGGAAATTCGCCTCGCTCTACGGTATTCCGGCGGTGTCGCCCGTGGCCGAGGTGATGGGGCTGGACCGCGATCTGTCGCTGGTCGCCATGACGCGCTGCCGCTGGCATGCCGACCAGATCACCACGGCGGGGGCACTGCCCTCACTGACCCGTGCGCGGCAGGCCGGGCTGAATGTCAGCGCCGGAATCTCGATCCACCACCTGACGCTGAACGAATTCGATGTGGGCGATTACCGGACCTTCTTCCGCTTCACGCCGCCCCTGCGGTCGGAAGAGGACCGACAGGCGATGGTGCAGGCGGTGGCCGAGGGGCAGATCGATGTGATCGCCAGCTTCCATACCCCGCAGGACGAGGAATCCAAGCGCCTGCCCTTCGAGGCTGCCGCCCCCGGCGCGGTCGGCCTGCAAACGCTGCTGCCCGCTGCGATGCGGCTGTATCATCAAGGTGGGCTGTCCCTGCCGCAATTGTGGCGGGCCATGTCGCTGAACCCGGCCCGCCGGCTGGGGCTGGACGCAGGCCGGATCGAGCGTGGCGCACCCGCCGATCTGGTGCTGTTCGATCCCGACGCCCCCTTCGTTCTGGACCGCTTCAAGCTGCTGTCGAAATCGAAGAACACGCCCTTCGACGGCGCAAGGCTGGAAGGCCGGGTGCTGGGCACATGGGTCGCGGGGCGCCGCGTCTTCGGAGGTGATGCATGAGCCTGATCCTGTGGACCGTGCTGGGCTATCTTCTGGGGTCGATCCCGTTCGGCATCGTCATCGCCCGCGCGCTGGGGCTGGGCGATCTGCGCAAGATCGGGTCCGGCAATATCGGTGCGACCAATGTGCTTCGCACCGGCAACAAGCCCGCCGCGCTGGCCACGCTGCTGCTGGATTCCGGCAAGGGCGCCATCGCGGTGCTGCTGGCGCGCCATTTCGCCGGCGAGACGGCGGCGATCATGGCCGGCGGCGCGGCATTTCTGGGCCACTGCTTTCCGGTCTGGCTGGGCTTCAAGGGCGGCAAGGGCGTCGCGACCTTCCTTGGCACGCTGATCGCGCTGAACTGGCCCCTTGGGCTGATCGCCTGCGGGATCTGGCTGCTGACGGCACTGGTCAGCCGGATCAGTTCCCTGTCGGCCCTGATGGCGGCCGCCTTGTCGCCGGTCTTCGCCTGGGCGCTGGGACGGACCGACCTGATCCTTGTCTGCCTGTTCATGGCCGCGCTGATCTTTCTGCGCCACAAGGCCAACATCGCCCGGCTGATGGACGGCAGCGAACCGCGGATCGGCAAGAAGGGTTAGCGTTCGGCGACCAGTTTGCGTCCGGACGGGCGCGCCGGACGCGCAGGCGCGGCCACCGGATCCTGATCGGGCTCGGGCTGCTGCGCCACTTCGCGCAGCGGGCTTGCAGAAAACGGGCGCGCGCCGCCCGACACAGGTCCGGTCATAGGACCAGCCACCGACGCAGCACCAACCGGCTGGGAGGCAAGACGCCGCAGCGCCTCGGTGCCCCGTCGTGCCGAAATCGCGATCGAGATCAGCGCCATGCACGCGCCAGCCAGAAGCAGCAGCGCGACAAGACCAAGCAGTCCGACATAGACCGGCAGCGGCGGCACGCCTTCGGCCTGCCGCACCAGCGTGACCACCGTCGCGCCCAGACCGAACACCCCGACCAGGAAAACAGCCGCCACCAGCCGCTGGGTCCACACCATCAGATCCGCCCGCATCACACCCTCGTCTTTTCTTGCCCTTCGACCCGGGTGCCACCGGACCGAGCGCATTTCAAGACTGCCAAGGTCGTGCCCCTGTCACCTTGTCGTGCGCGGATCAGGGCCGGTCGGCCAGACGCTCGATCGCGTCGGCGGTCCGGCGGGTGTTGTTGTAGATGCCCAGACCCAGATAGATCATGCCCCCCAGCAGGATCATGTAAATCGTTCCGCCGACCAAGACGGCCAGCCCTTGCAAGATACCGCCCTGCGGGCTGAACATCGCGGCGATGGCACCGATCAGGACGCCGATCGCGCCCAGGATCACCACGACATTGACGATCCGTTCCATCCAGACAATAAAGAAATCACGCATTTAAAACGCTCCGCTTGATTGAAATCGCGGGACGCTTGGCACGCTGACAGCGGCGAGGCAAGATCAGTAGGAATATTCGGCGTAGATCCGGTTCAGATCGCCCTGCCATTCGCCCTGATATTTTTCCAGCAGCTCGTCGGCAGGCACCTTGCCGCTGTCGATGCTTTCCTTCAGTGCATTCAGGAAATGCGTCTCGTCGGGGACCAGCCCGCCGGCACCGGGACACGCACGGGCCTTCAATCCGGCCTCGGCGATCTCCAGAACCTGACGCGCCAGATCGTGCATCCGGATGCCATTCGCCTCGCCCTGCAAGGCGTCGCGTCCGGCCGCGCGGCGCAGCCCTTCGCGCGTCTCGTGGTCCCAGTCCTTGACCAGATCCCATGCGGCATCCAGCGCGGTCTGGTCATAGGTCAGGCCGACCCACAGGGCCGGCAGCGCACACAGACGCCGCCACGGCCCGCCATCGGCACCGCGCATCTCGATGAATTTCTTGACGCGCGCCTCGGGGAACACGGTGGTCAGGTGATCCGCCCAGTCCGACAGGGTCGGGATCTGGCCCGGCAGCGCGGGCAGCTCGCCCTTCAGGAAATCGCGGAAGGATTGTCCCAACGCGTCGATATACTTGCCGTCGCGATAGACAAAATACATTGGCACATCAAGGACATAATCAACCCACGCCTCGTAGCCGAAGCCATCTTCGAAGACAAAGGGCAGCATGCCGGTGCGCGCGTCGTCCAGGTTCTGCCAGATATGCGCGCGCCAGCTTTTCATGCCGTTCGGCTTGCCATCAAGGAAGGGTGAATTGGCGAACAGCGCATTCGCCACCGGCTGCAACGCCAACGCGACCCGCAGCTTCTTGACCATGTCGGCCTCGGACGCGAAATCCAGATTCACCTGCACCGTGCAGGTGCGATACATCATCTGCGTCCCCAGCGTGCCGACACGCCCCATGTAATCCGTCATCAGCCGATAGCGCCCCTTGGGCATCATCGGCATCTGATCCTGCGTCCAGATCGGCGCGGCCCCCAGCCCGATGAACCCCGCGCCGATCCGGTCGGCGACGGCCTTGACCTCGGCCAGATGGCTGTTCACCTCGTCGCAGGTCTGGTGAATGGTTTCCAGCGGGGCGCCGGACAGTTCCAGCTGCCCGCCCGGCTCAAGGCTGACATTCGCACCGTCGCGTTCCAGACCGATGATATTGCCCTGCTCCAGCACCGGCGCCCAGCCAAAGCGTTCCTGCAGGCCGGTCAGCATCGCCTTGATCGAACAGTCACCCTCGTAGGGCAGCGGCAGATTCTGCGCGTGGCAATAGCCGAATTTCTCGTGCTCGGTGCCGATCCGCCACGCATCGCGCGGCTTTTCACCGGCGGCGATATAGGCGGCAAGCTGGTCGCGGCTTTCGATGGGGCCTCCGCCCTGCTGGGGAATCGACATGGCTGAGGCCTTTCTGGGGTTTCAAGTCGGTCACAGGTGGCAACAGGCGCGGTCCAAGTCAACCCGCCTCAGACCGGCCTCCGCCAAACGGTGCGCACCGCATCGCGCTGATCGGCGACATGCGCCAGCGCGGCAGAGACCGCGCCCATGTCCAGACCGGGCAATGCCGCGAAGCCATGCGCCAGTGCATCGGCCCCCGCCGCATCGACCGGGATCAGCAAAGCCTCGCCCGCGCGGCTGCGCAGCCGCCAGTGACCATGGCCGCGCAATCGCAGCAGGCGGATCTCGACCAGATCTCGCAGGGCGATCTCGCCGCCAAGCGAGGCCGCGCCATAGTAACGCACCGCCCCTTCGACCAGTTCGACCACGCCGGGGGCATCGATCGGGCGCTGGAACGGCAACCTACGCCACGCGCCGACCAGCAGCGCAGCCCCGACCAGCAGAACCGCAGCGCCAAGCGCGCCCAGAAACCAGCCACCGCGCAGCGCCAGCCAAAGCCCGGACACGCAGACCGCCAGCGCGACCAGCGCCTCGGCGCGGCGACTGATCCAGTTGCGGATCTCGGGACGGATCAGGGGGACCATCGGCAATGCTCCTTCAGGGGCGGTTCGACGAACCTAATATCGCGCCCCCGGGCTTTCGAGATCAAATCCGTCGGCCCAAAGCTTCACGGCATCGGGCACGATCCGCGCAAAGATGTGATCGGGTTCGGCTGGACGGCTGATGCCCGCCGACAACGCCGTGCCGGATCAACCGGTTTCGGCGGGGATCTGCGCCCATTTACCACCCCGCGCAAGGGTGCGAACCATTGCCCGACGCCCCGTGTTACTGCCCCGAGCGCGTCGGAAGGCGCGCCTGATTGACGGAAAAACAGGAGTTTTCACATGTTCCGCCATATCGCCTTTGCTCTGGGCCTCGGCCTGACCGCCACCACCGCCGTCGCGCAAGAGCAGCAGGCCCCAAACCCCGCCGCGCTGGATCAGGCGGCCACCTACGAGGCTGCACGCAACCAGTTGGGACTGCTTAAGTTCTGCCAGCAGCAGGGTTTCTCGGGCGGTGAAGCCGTCGCCGCGCAGGAAAAGATGGTCGGCATGCTGCCGCAGGGCGACGCCGACGCGGGCGCAGCCGCCGAAGCGAAGGGCGCGGAAGGCACGGTCTCGGTCGCGGGATCGCAGGTCACGCTACAGGACGCCGCCAGCCAGCAGGGCAGCAATGTCGAGGAACAGTGCCGCCAGATCGAAGCCGCGGTGAACCAGGTCGCCGAACAGTTGCCGGCCGGCTGATCACAAGTCACGAATGGCGCTGTTAAAGAACAGCGACCCGAACAAAGAAAAAGCCCGGCGGTAACGCCGGGCTTTCGCGTGTGTGGCCGGGTCGCGATCAGTTGCGCGAACGGTCCACCATCTTGCCTTTGGAAATCCACGGCATCATCTCGCGCAGCTTTGCGCCGACCTGTTCGATCTGGTGTTCGTCGTTGATCCGGCGCGTGGCCTTGAACGACGGCTGGCCGACGGCGTTTTCCTGCATGAAATCACGCACGAACTTGCCAGTCTGGATGTCGCGCAGCACGGCTTTCATGCGGGCCTTGGTCTCGTCATAAGGCAGGATCCGCGGGCCGCTGACATATTCGCCGTATTCGGCGGTGTTGCTGATGGAATAGTTCATGTTGGCGATGCCGCCTTCATAGATCAGATCGACGATCAGCTTCACCTCGTGCAGGCACTCGAAATAGGCCATTTCCGGCTCGTAGCCGGCCTCGACCAGGGTCTCAAAGCCCATGCGGATCAGTTCGACCAGGCCACCGCACAGCACCGCCTGTTCGCCGAACAGGTCGGTCTCGCATTCCTCGCGGAAATTGGTCTCGATGATGCCGGAACGCCCGCCACCGATGGCCGAGCAGTAGGACAGACCCAGATCCATGGCTTTGCCGCTGGCATCCTGATGCACCGCGACCAGGCAGGGCACGCCGCCGCCCTTGACGTATTCGCCGCGGACGGTGTGGCCGGGGCCCTTGGGCGCCATCATGATGACATCGACGCCGGGCTTGGGTTCGATCAGGCCGAAATGCACGTTCAGGCCGTGGGCGAAAGCGATCGCCGCGCCTTCGCGCAGATTATCGTGGACGTATTTCTTGTAGGTTTCGGCCTGCAGTTCGTCCGGCATGGTGAACATGATCAGATCGCACCAGGCGGCGGCCTCGGCGATGCCCATGACCTTCAGGCCCTCGGCTTCGGCCTTCGCGGCCGATGCGCTGCCCTCGCGCAGGGCGACGACGACGTTCTTGGCGCCCGAATCGCGCAGGTTCAGCGCATGGGCATGGCCCTGGCTGCCATAGCCCAGAATAGCGACCTTCTTGTCCTTGATCAGGTTCACGTCGCAATCGCGATCATAGTAAACGCGCATGATGGTTCCTTTCCTCTGCAATTGTCCGTCGTTCTAACGGTGTTGCGACGTTGCGGATGTTCAATCTTCGCGGAATATGCAAGATCCTGTCGACACTCATGCCCATATCAACGCCCGAACGGATAAATCATGCCCGATGCCACCGATCGTCGCATTCTGCGCCAGATGCTGGCGGATCCCGACGCCTCGAATGCCGATCTGTCGCGCCGCGCCGGCGTGACACAGGCCAGCCTGTGGCGCCGGCTGGACAAGATGCGCGAAACAGGGGTCATCGCGGCAATCCAGTCGCGCATCGACTGGCGCGCGCTGGGATGGGAGGTCGAAGTCAGCCTGCGCTTCACGCTGGACAAGACCAATCCCCGTGCCTTCGACGATTTCATTGCCGCCGCCCGCGAGGTGCCCGAGGTGATCGAGATCCAGACCTTCCTTGGCAGCGTCGATCTGCGCCTGTCGGTGATCGCCCGCGACATGGCGCATTGGCAGCAGGTCTATCGCGACCGCATCCTGACCCTGCCGCATGTGTCCGACAGCGACGCGCTGATGCTGGTCTCGACCATCAAGGACAGCGCCGAGTTGGCGCTGTGAGCGGGCTGGATGCAACCGATCTGGCGATCCTGCGCATCCTGGCGGCGGATGCGACCACAAGCGCGGCCGAAATCGGACGGGCGGTCGGCATCGGACAGCCCGCAGCCTGGCGACGCATCCGCAAGCTGGGCGACCAACGGATCCTGGCCGGGCGCAGGGTTGTCGTGGACAATGCCGCGCTGGGGTTCGGGGTGACGGTTTTCCTGGGCGTGCGCCTGGCTGCAAAGGGCCGCACCAGCCTGGAGGATTTCGAACGTGCCGTGACCGCCATACCCGAGGTCCAGACGGTTCAGCATGTGCTGGGGCAGTTCGATTATCGCCTGCGCATTACCGCCCGCGACATCAGCGATTTCGAACGTATCCTGCGCCGCCGGATCATGACCCTGCCCGGCGTCGGGCAGGTCGAGGCCAATGTGATGCTGTCCGAGGAACGCCGGCCGGGACCACTGGGGGCATCGGGTCCGGAAGCCCGCTGATCGCGCGGCATTGCCGGGCGTTCGACGTTGCCACGGGCGGGGGGCGTGCCCTGCCGCCCCCATCGAGGGGCCGCCAGGGCAGTCGGAGCTGCGCCCCTCCGGCCCCGATGGTGGCCCTTTCAATCGCCGCCCAAACGTCTTGCCGCGTTCACCGAGGCATCAAGCCCTTCGGCCAGTTCCGCGGCAATTCCCGACGCCTGCAACCGTTTCAGCCCTGCCGCGGTGGTCCCGGCATAGGCGGTCATGCCGGCGACATGATCCGCCGCACTAGGGCCTCCCTTGGCCAGCATATGACCCGCGCCCAGAAACAGCTGTCGCGTCGCCAGGTCCGCCAGCTTGGGATCCACGCCGCGCGACACCGCATACTCGCTGACACATGCTGCGAAGAACGCCACGAATCCCGGCACCGGGCCTGTCAGTGCCGTGAAGATGTCCAGTTGATCTTCCGACGGCAGTTCGGCGGTCGTCCCGCAACAGCGCAAGATCGCCGTCGCGCGATGACGGTCTGCCCGAGTGGCTGTGTCGTGGGCGCACCATGGCGAGAAGGCAAGACCCTCGGCCGCCGCAGGGCTGGTCATCGCGCGGATCACGCGCGACGTGCCCGACAGATCGACGATACGCGCCAGCGTCTGGCCCGCCATGACCGACACGACCAAACGTCCATCAGCATGGATGTCCAGATCGCGCGCCGCCTGCGGTGGCACGCAAAGAATGACGGTGTCGCAGGCATCCACCAGTTCCCGATTATCCGCGGTGATGCGCACGCCTTGCGCCACGTCATCCGCAACACCCGACCGGCACGAGATCCACAGATCGCCCGGCACCACGCCACCGCGACGCAACAGCGCGGTCGCAAGCGCCCGCCCCAACATGCCGTTGCCGCCGATGATGCCGATCCTGCCGATCCCGCCGTCGTCCATGGCTGCCCCCGATCTTCGTCAATTCCGCCAGCGGCCCATGCATCAGGACGCAAGGGGACGATCGCCGCGCAGCGCGGGCTAGGCCAAATTGTCGCGAAAGGCCGCGATCACCTGGCGATACACGTCGCGCTTGAACGGCACGATGCTGTCCAGCAGATCATCCGCCCGGATCCAGCACCAACGGTCGAATTCCGGGTGATCGGTCTGGATGCAGACATCACCATCCTGACCCAGGAATCGCATCAGCACCCATTTCTGACGCTGGCCGCCGTATTTGCCCTTCCAGACCTTGCCGACCAACTCGGGCGGAAGATCGTAGAAAACCCAATCCTCGGCCTCGGCGACGATCTCGACCTTGTCGGCGCCGATCCCGGTTTCCTCGGTCAGTTCGCGCAGCGCCGCCTGACGCGGGGTTTCGCCCGTGTCGATCCCGCCTTGTGGCATCTGCCACGCATCCGGCCGATCAAGGCGCTGGCCCGCGAAGACCAGCCCCTCGCCGTTGATCAGCACGACGCCCGCGCAGGGCCTGTAGGGCAGGCCCTGCGGTCCTGCCGGTTCAGCCATTCTCTTTCGCGGCTCCGGTTTCGCCCTTGCCCGACCCCTCGCCGGTCACGGCGGGTGTTGCCCCGGCCGGAACCTGTTCGGCCTCGAAGTTTACGGCTGCCAGCCCCTTCAGGATATCCACGGCGTAGGCCATCTGATAATCTTCTTCGCGCAGCTTGGCGGTCGCCTCGACCTCTTTTGCCTCTTCCTCCATCTGCTTCTTTTCGTCGTCGCTGATCGAATCGTTGTTCAGCGCGCCGCGCAGATCCGCCTCGGACCGGCCGAAATTCGACTCGCTGCGGGGGCCGTCCTCGTCGTCCTCGGCATCTGCCGGCGGGCGGGGCTGGGCGACCAGGATATCGGGCTGAATGCCCATCGCCTGGATCGACCGGCCTGACGGCGTGTAATAGCGCGCCGTGGTCAGCCGGATCGCGCTGTCGGAAGTGACCGGCATGACCGTTTGCACGCTGCCCTTGCCGAAAGACTTCTCGCCCACGACGATGGCGCGGCGATGATCCTGCAATGCGCCGGTGACGATCTCGGACGCGCTGGCGGATCCGCCGTTGATCAGCACCACCATCGGCTTGCCCTGCGCCAGATCGCCCGTCTCGGCGTTCCAGCGTTCGCTGTCCTCGGACTTGCGGCCGCGCGTGCTGACGATCTCTCCGGCGTCAAGGAACGCATCCGACACCTCGATCGCCTGGTTCAGCAGCCCGCCGGGGTTGTTGCGCAGATCCAGCACGAAGCCCGTCACCTTGTCGATCCCGCCGGCATCCTTCACGGCCTTGTCCAGTTCGGACTTCATCGTGTCATAAGTTTCGTCGTTGAAGGTCGAGACGCGCAGCACCACAGCATGCCCCTCGATCCGGGTCTTCACGACCGTCAGCTTGATCGTGTCGCGCGTCATCGTCAGGTCGAACGGCTCGTTCTCGCCTTCGCGCAGGATCGTGACGGTGATTTCCGACCCGACCGGGCCGCGCATCATGTCCACCGCGTCGTCCAGTGTCAGCCCCATCAGGGATTCGCCGTTCACATGGGTGATGAAATCGCCCGACTTCACGCCGGCCTCGGCGGCGGGCGTTTCGTCGATCGGCGAGACCACCTTGACCAGACCGTCTTCCTGGCTGACCTCGATGCCCAGCCCGCCGAAACTGCCGCGCGTCTGGGTCTGCATGTCCTCGTAATCGCTGGCCGACAGGAAGCTGGAATGAGGATCCAGCGAGGTCAGCATGCCGTTGATCGCCGATTCGATCAGGGTCTTGTCGTCAGGTGCCTCGACATAGTCGGCGCGCACCCGCTCGAACACGTTTCCGAACAGTTCCAGCTGCTCATAGACAGAGCTGTTCTTGCCTGCCTCTTGCGCGACCAGCGGTCCCGCGATCTGGGTGGTGAACAGCGCGCCGGCCAGCATCCCCCCGACCCCTGCGATCAGATAATGTTTCATGACGGCCTTTCCTGCCTCAGTCCTGTTGCACCCCGACGACCGGATTCAGCACGAACCAGTCCGCCGGGTCCAGCGTTTCATCACCGCGTCGCAGTTCAAGATACAGTGTCTCGGTCCGACCCGCATCTGCGCCACGCGCGGCATTCGCGACGAACTGCGCTCCGAATTCCTGCGCCGGGGCTTCAGACCCGCCCATCAGCCCGACCGGATCCCCTGCCCCCAGCACGTCGCCGACTTCTCCGAACACCTGCGACATGCCCGCAAATATCAGAAGATAGCCGCCCGCGGGCTCCAGAATCATCACATTGCCGTAATCCAGCAGCGGGCCGCGATAACGGATCGTGGCGGGCCATGGCGTCGTGACCAGCGCGGCGGGCGCAGTGGCGATCACCCAGCCGGGGCGCCGGACCCCGGCGGCATCGGGTTCGTCATAGGGGCGCAGAACACTGCCGACCGCCGGAAGCGGCAGACTGCCCTGCGCGCCCTCGAAATCCTCCATCGGCGCGCCGATATCGGTCTCCATTCCATCGATGCCGCGGGCGAAATCATCCAGGCTTTGCGCCGCATCACGCAATTCCTGCAATTCCTCGGGCGCCTCGGCAAAGCGGACCGGCATCGTCGAACGGTCGGTGACGGCGCTGGCCAGCAGGCGCCGCGCCTCCTGCACCGACGCAAGCCCGGATCCCAGCATCTCGGCGGCTGCCGCCTGCAGGGCCCGGACGGTGCTGATCTCGTTCAGATCGTCCTGCAGCCGTTCAGCCTCGCTCCGCAATCCGGGCGTGACATCGCTGAGGATCATGCCGGTGCGCGCATTCGCCAGCGCACCCGCCGGATGCAGTAACATCGTCGCTTCGGGTGATTGCTGCAGGGCGGTCATGGCCCCCAGAACGCCGGCAAGCCGCGAACGCTCCGCCTCGAAGCGGCCGTGCAGCTCGGCCTCGCGCGCGCTTGCCAGCCGCAGCCCCTCGCGCAACGCCGCCAGACCCTGCTCATAGCCCCGGATCACCTCGGTCAGCGCGGTCACCTGATCATCCGCCGTCACCGCCTCGGCAAGCTTGCCGATCGCGCCGCGCAGCTGCGCGGCCGCGTCCTCGGCCTCGGCAACGGCCTGATTGGCGGGCGTGACGGCCATCGCCGGCGCGCCCAGCATCGTCGCCGACAGGATCATCGCCGCAAGCAGTCGTTGTTTCATGCGCTCTCGATCAGGCTTTCGCCGGTCATCTCGGCAGGTTTGTCCAGCCCCATCAGATCCAGCACCGTCGGTGCGACATCGGCCAGCCGCCCGTTGCGCAGAACGGCCCCGCGCGGACCGCCGAAGACGATGACCGGCACCGGATTGGTGGTGTGCGCGGTATGCGGGCCGCCGCTTTCGGGATCGACCATCGTCTCGCAGTTGCCGTGATCGGCGATCACCACCGCGGCACCGCCGGCGCGCTCCAATGCCTCCAGCATCCGCCCCAGCCCGGCATCGACCGCCTCGCAGGCACGCTTGGCCGCCGACAGGCTGCCGGTATGCCCGACCATGTCCGGATTGGCATAGTTCACCACGATCAGGTCATAGCCCGCGTCGATCACCTCGACCAGCTTGTCGCTGACCTCGCCTGCCGCCATCTCGGGCGCCAGATCATAGGTCGCGACCTTGGGGCTTTGCGGCATATGGCGATCCTCGCCCGGCTCAGGCGTTTCCTTGCCGCCATTCAGGAAGAAGGTCACATGAGGATATTTCTCGGTCTCGGCCAGCCTGAACTGACGCAGACCCTTCTGCGCGACCCAGGCGCCAAGCGTGTTGACCACCTGCGTCTTGGGATAGGCGGTCGACATGAAATCGTTGTGCCGTTCGCTATAGTCGACCATCCCCAGCAGCGCCGCCCAGTCGGGGCGGTCCGACACGTCGAATTCGGCGAAGTCCGGATCGGCCAGCGCCGACAGGATCTCGCGCGCGCGATCGGCGCGGAAATTCAGGCAAAAGAACCCGTCCCCGTCATGCACGCCGTCATAGCCGTCGATCACGAAGGGCTGGATGAATTCATCGGTTTCATCACGCGCATGAGCCGCCGCGACGGCGGAATCGGCGCGGTCGGCGGCATCGCCCTTGCCCGCCACGATGGCGCGATAGGCTCGTTCCACCCGGTCCCAGCGCCGGTCACGGTCCATGGCGAAATATCGCCCGATCACGGTGCCGATCCGGCTTCCCTTGGGCAGATTGCCCTGCAATTCGGTGACGAAGCCCTGTGCGGATTGCGGGGCAACGTCACGCCCGTCGGTGATGGCGTGAATGACGACCGGCACGCCTGCCTCGGCGATTGATGTCGCGGCCGCCAGAAGATGACGGATATGGCCATGCACGCCACCATCCGACACCACGCCCATCAGATGGGCGGTGCCGCCCGTGTCCTTCAGCCGCGCGATGAAACCATGCAAGGCGTCATTCTGGAAAAAGCTTCCATCCTCGATGGCCAGATCGATCTGGCCCAGATCCATCGCGACGACGCGGCCGGCGCCGATATTGGTATGGCCGACCTCGGAATTGCCCATCTGCCCGCTGGGAAGCCCGACATCGGGCCCGAACGTGGTCAGCGTCGCATGCGGACATTCGCGCATCAGCCGGTCGAAATTCGGTGTCACGGCCTGGTCGGGTGCGCTTTGTTCCGGCCGGTCCGAGATGCCCCAGCCGTCAAGAATGCACAGGATCACGGGTGTCGTCATGCGGGCCTCGCTGTGATTTGCGCCTTGTTACGCCGCCGCCGCCGCTGCGACAACCTCCCCGAAGGCTCGCCGCACGCCAATCGGCCCGATCTTCCTTGCCCCAATAGCCTCGGAAAGCAGACCTGCCAGCATCGAGCGGCGGACAGACCCATTCCGGGCCTTGCAGCGATCCTGTCCATGTCCGCTCGCGTCTTTCAGGCGCGATGATAGGGGGATCCGGCCAGAATCGTCGCCGCGCGATAAAGCTGTTCGGCCAACATGACCCGCACCAGAAGATGCGGCCAGACCATCCGGCCGAAGCTGATGGACCATTCGGCGCGGTCCCGCAGCGACGGATCCAGCCCGTCCGCCCCGCCGATCACAAAACAGGCATCGCGTGCGCTGTCGCGAAATTGCGCCAGCCGCGCGGCGAAATCCGGCGATGCGGGCTGATCGCCCCGCTCGTCCAGTGTCACCAGTGCCGAACCCGCCGGGATCGCCCGCGTCAGCAGTTCGGCCTCGGCCGCCATGCCGCCGCCGCGCCGGTCCTCGACCTCGATCATCCCGATGGCGGGCAGGCCAAGGCTGCGGCCGGTCCGGGCAAAACGGTCAAGATAGTCCGCGACCAACGCCGCCTCGGGGCCCTTCTTCAGCCGCCCCACGGCGGCGATGTCGATGCGCATGAAGCCGGATGGCCCCTCAGGTCAGGGGACGCGAAGCCTCGCGCACGCGGCTCAGCGTGTCGGCGGGCATCCACATCTTTTCCAACTGATAGAAGTCGCGCACCTCGGGACGGAAGACATGAACGATCACGTCGTCCGTATCGACCAGCACCCAGTCGCCGGCGTCCTTGCCTTCGATCCGGGGCGTCCGGCCCGTCGCCTGCTTGACCTTTTCGGCCAGATGCTCGGCGATGGCGCCCACCTGGCGTGCGCTGCGGCCCGATGCGATCACCATGTGATCCGCCATGGCCGACCGTCCGCGCAGGTCGATCGTCACGATGTCCTCGGCCTTGTCGTCTTCAAGCGAGGACAGGATGCGGGCCAGGCGCCCTTCGGCACCTTCCTGGTCGCCCGCGGCGGTCGCAGCCGGCCTTCCGGCCGACGAAGCGTCTTGTGACAGGGTTGTATCCTCCGGTCAACGCGCCGATCGCCCCCGGCGCAGGGGTATCCCCAAGATAGCATCTTTTCGGGCCATCTCAATCACCGGTCACGGATTCGGGACTTGCGCCGTCCGCGCGCCCTCCCCCGTCCTGCCGGACGGCGATCTGGTCGTTCAGCAACCGCACCTCGCGCTGCGGGAACGGAATCGACACGCCGTGTTCCTGAAACGCGTCCCACAGCGCCAGATAGACCTGACCGCGCACATTGGTCAGCCCGCCCTGCGCGTCGCCGATCCAGAACCGCAGCACATAATCCACGCTGCTGTCGCCGAAGCCCGTGACCCAGCAGACCGGCTTGCGCTGCGCCAGCACCCGCTTGACCGACAGCGCCGCGTTGATGGCGATTTCGGTGACCTTGTGGGGATCGTCGCCATAAGAGGTGCCGAACGGGATATCCAGCCGCACGAAATTGTTGGTGTGTGACCAGTTGACCACCTGCCCGGTGACCAGATCCTCGTTCGGGATCAGATATTCCTTGCCGTCGCGGGTGACGACGCTGACATAGCGCGCGCCCAGTTCCTCGATCCAGCCGAACGTGTCGCCCAGGCTGATCACGTCGCCGGGCTTGATCGACTTGTCCAGCAGGATGATCACCCCCGAGACCAGGTTGGACACGACCTTCTGCAGTCCGAATCCCAGCCCGACCCCGACCGCGCCCGAAAACACCGCCAAGCCGGTCAGATCGAACCCCACCGCCTTCAGCCCGACGATGATCGCCAGGCTGAACAGGAAGATCTGCAGCAGCTTGGCGGTCAGCACCCGCATTGTCGGCGAAATGTCGTCGTTCTGCGACAGCCGCCCGGTGATGACCCGAGACAGCATCCGGGCGCCCGCGATCATCAGTCCGGTGATCGCCAGCGCTTTCAGGACGGTCAGCGCCGACAGCCTGAAATCGCCAAGGCTGATCGCGATGCTTTCCAGAAACGCCGCCGCGGGTTCGGTCAGGTTCAGCAGGTGCAGCGTCACCCAGATCCATGCCGCCCAACTGACGATCCGGCGCAGGAAACGGTTGGTGATCACCCGCATCAGGAAAAAGATCCCGACCCAGGCGGCGGCGATGGTCGCGGCCAGTTCGATCACCTGGCTTCGGAAGGAATAGGTGACCTCGCGCATGATCAGCACGACCGCCCATGCAAGTATCGTGAACACGATCAGCGTCAGACGACGATCGATCAGCAACCCCACGCGCAGTCGCCATTTCGGCCAGTTCTCGCGCGACCGCAGCCAGCCGGTCAGGCGCGGGGACAGAAGCCGGGCGATCAGCCACGAGATCAGGACAAGCCCGCAAATGGCCGGCAGCTGATACATCCGCGACGGGATCAGCAGCATGTCCACGAACAACGAGATCCGGTACCACAGCCCCTGGGCGGCATCGATGACCTCGGGGTTCAGCTCTTCCATCCGCGCGTCTCCTTTGTCGCGATTACATATCGCGGCGGGCCGGCGGACAAGCCCCGGCGATCTTGTGTCAACGCGGAATCGGCCTTATTACGTCAGCATGACCGGGTTTATCTATTTCGACATTCACGACCGCGCGCGCCTGCCGTCGCGGTTCTTCGGCGAGGCGCTGTGCGTCACCGCGCGACTGTGACGGGCTGCGGTCCGGCCGCAGCCATTTTCCGCGCCATCGAAGCCACACAGCCGAAAGCCAATCACCATGACCGAACCCACCCCCGCCCCGCGCACGCTCTATGACAAGATCTGGGACGCGCATGTCGTGGACCGTCAGGAGGACGGCACCTGCCTGCTGTATATCGACAGGCATCTCGTCCACGAGGTAACCAGCCCGCAAGCCTTCGAGGGGCTGCGGATGACGGGCCGCAAGGTGCGCGCGCCTGAACGCACCATCGCGGTGCCCGATCACAACGTTCCCACGACGCTGGACCGCCAGAACGGCATCGAAAACGAGGAGTCGCGCATCCAGGTCGATGCGCTGGACCGCAACGCCCGCGAATTCGGGGTGAACTACTATCCCGTCAACGACATCCGTCAGGGCATCGTCCATATCGTCGGCCCCGAACAGGGCTGGACCCTGCCCGGCATGACCGTCGTCTGCGGCGACAGCCATACGGCGACGCATGGCGCCTTCGGCGCGCTGGCCCACGGAATCGGCACGTCCGAGGTCGAACATGTGCTGGCCACCCAGACGCTGATCCAGTCGAAGTCGAAGAACATGAAGGTGGAAATCACCGGACGCCTGGCGCCCGGCGTCACCGCCAAGGATATCGTGCTGCGCATCATCGCCGAAACCGGCACGGCAGGCGGCACCGGTCATGTCATCGAATACAGCGGCGAGGCGATCCGTAACCTGTCAATGGAAGGCCGCATGACGATCTGCAACATGGCGATCGAGGGCGGTGCCCGCGCGGGCCTGATCGCGCCGGACGAGACGACCTTCAACTACGTCAAGGGCCGCGCCCACGCCCCGAAGGGCGCCCAGTGGGAGGCTGCGGTAGCGTGGTGGAAGACGCTGTTCAGCGACCCCGACGCGCAGTGGGACAAGGTCGTGACCATCCGGGGCGAGGATATCGCCCCAACAGTCACCTGGGGCACCAGCCCCGAAGACGCCCTGCCGATCACCGCGACGGTGCCCGCGCCCGAGGATTTCAGGGGCGGCAAGGTCGATGCCGCCCGCCGGTCGCTGGACTATATGGGCCTGACCGCCGGCACCAACCTGACCGACATCGCCATCGACGCCGTGTTCATCGGGTCCTGCACCAACGGCCGGATCGAGGATCTGCGTGCCGCCGCCGAGGTGCTGCGCGGCCGCAAGCTGGCGCAGGGCGTGCGCGGCATGGTCGTCCCCGGCTCGGGCCTCGTCCGCGCGCAGGCCGAGGAAGAGGGGCTGGACCGCATCTTCCTGGACGCGGGATTCGAATGGCGGCTTGCCGGATGTTCGATGTGTCTGGGCATGAACCCCGACCAGCTTGCGCCGGGCGAACGCTGCGCCGCGACCTCGAACCGCAATTTCGAGGGGCGTCAAGGCTACAAGGGCCGCACCCATCTGATGTCGCCTGCGATGGCGGCGGCGGCGGGCGTGACCGGCCACCTGACCGATGTGCGCGACCTGATGGCCGAGACGGTCTGAGGGGTCGCCATGCCCGCCCGCCCGGACATGCCGGCGTCCTATATGGCAGGGTTCTGCGGGGCGGCCTCAGCCGCGCCGCAGCAGCCAGACGGCGTTCACCGCGATCAGCACCAGACCGGCATTCTCGAACATGTAGTTGGTGCTGAGACCGAACTGCCGCTGCCCGATCAGCGCATCCATGTGGTGAAACCCGACCGCCCGGACCGCCACGAAGGCGCACAGGATCGCCAGCCCCAGCAGCGCGATCCCGTGTCGGCCAAGCTGGCCGCGCATCCGCCGCATCAGGATCAGAAGACCCGATCCGATGCCCCACAGCAGCAGAAGGATGAATGCCACCTGCACGACCCTGCGGTAATCATACCACCCCTGCGCCTCGGCCAAGCAGCGTCCCAGCGCGGTCATCGCGCTTTGCAGATCCATCTGTTTGTTGATCGCCAGAAACAGCATCAGCACCGCGATCATGCCCCAGAACCCGCGCCCGCGCCGGCCGCGCAACCTGCGCCAAACCTGCGCGGCCAGCACGAAGCACAGCAGATAGGCCAGCACCGTCAACCATCCGGTCGCGTCCGGATCGCCGATGCGGGGCTGCCAAGCCCGGCCTACACACTCGATCAAACCCATCGTCCCGTCTTTCAGCCCGTCCCGGACGGAACCTAGCAGCCCGCCCGACACTCAGGCCAGACACAATTTCCCGAGGATCCCATGGACAAGTTCACAACCCTGACCGGCGTCGCGGCCCCCATGCCGCTGGTCAATATCGACACCGACATGATCATCCCCAAGCAGTTCCTGAAAACGATCAAGCGTTCCGGCCTTGGCGTGAACCTGTTCGACGAGATGCGCTATGATCGCAACGGCAGCGAACTGCCCGATTTCGTCCTGAACCAGCCGGCCTGGCGCGACGCGCAGATCCTTGTCGCGGGCGACAATTTCGGCTGCGGCTCGTCGCGCGAACACGCGCCCTGGGCGCTGCTGGATTTCGGCATCCGCTGCGTGATCTCGACCAGCTTCGCCGACATCTTCTTCAATAACTGCTTCAAGAACGGCATCTTGCCGATCACCCTGCCCCAGGATGCCGTCGATGTGTTGATGGATGACGCCCGCAAGGGCGCCAACGCCCGGATGACCGTCGATCTGGAAAACCAGACCGTCAGCACTTCGGACGGGCAGGAATTCCATTTCGACATCGACCCGTTCCGCAAGCACTGCCTGCTGAACGGCCTCGACGATATCGGGCTGACTATGAAAAAGGCGCCCTCGATCGATGCCTACGAGGATCAGATGGCGCAGGCCCGTCCTTGGGTCTAAGGGCCGCAGCCCTTTTGTGGCTGCTGATCGCCGCGGCTGCGATCCCTGCGGCGGCCGATCCGATCCGCATCGCCACCTGGGATCCAGGCCTGTCGCGCAAGGGCCCCGGCCTTCTGCTGCGTGACATCGCCCGCGACGATCCGCAGGTGATGGCGGCGGCAAAGGTGATCGCCGCCGCCGCACCGGATGTGATCCTGCTGACCGGGATCGACTGGGATCATGACGCGCGCGCCTTGGAAGGTTTTTCCGGAATTCTGACGAAAACCGGGTTGCGGCTGCCCTACAGCTTCACGGCACGCCCGAACAGCGGCATGGCAACCGGCCTCGATCTGAACGCGGATGGCCGTCTCGGCCGCGCTGACGACGCACAGGGCTGGGGGCTGTTCACCGGCCAGAACGGTATGGCAGTGCTGTCGCGTCTGCCGCTTGGCCCCGTCACCGACCACACCGACAGGCTGTGGCGCGACCTGCCGGGTGCCCTGATGCCCGACACCGCGCCCGAAATCGCGGCAGTCCAGCGCCTGTCCTCAACTGCGCATTGGGACATTCCGGTGCAGACACCCGACGGGCCGCTGCACCTGCTGGCATGGTCCGCCACCCCGCCGGTCTTCGACGGCCCCGAGGATCGCAACGGCCGCCGCAATCATGACGAGGCCGCGTTCTGGCTGCACCACCTGCCCGACGCGCCGTTCGTCCTGATCGGCAATATCAATCTGGACCCGGTCGATGGCGAGGGTCGTGCCGAAGCCCTTCGACGCCTGCTAAGCGTCGCGCAGGACCCACAGCCTCGCAGCGCCTGGCAACCCCCGCAAACCGGCACGAATGCCCGCCATCGGGGCGACCCGGCGCTTGATACCGGCGATTTCGACGATGA
Source organism: Paracoccus maritimus (assembly GCF_025195095.1). Classification (GTDB taxonomy): domain Bacteria; phylum Pseudomonadota; class Alphaproteobacteria; order Rhodobacterales; family Rhodobacteraceae; genus Paracoccus; species Paracoccus maritimus. The sequence continues at coordinate 244,518 of NZ_JANAVZ010000006.1, forward strand.
CGGCCCCGGCAATCTGCGCGTCGATTACATCCTGCCGGACAAGGCGCTGAGCGTCATGGACAGCGGCGTGATCTGGCCGGCCCCCGACCAGCCGCTTGCCCAGGCGGTCAAGACCGCATCGGATCACCGCCTGGTCTGGGTCGATCTGGATCTTCAGGCCTCGAAGGACGCCACCGCACCCCAGGCCAGATCCAGATCCTCATCGGTCACGCAATAGGGCGGCAGCACGTAGACCGTGTTGCCCAGAGGCCGCAGCAACACACCGTTTTCCAGGAAATGCGCCCGCATCCGTGGCCCGGTCTCGGCCAGATAGCCGGCATCGCCGACCTGCAGATCCATCGCAGCGATGGTGCCGCATTGACGCAGATTGTGGAAACGTGGATCGCCCGCGAACCGCGCCAGCCGCGCGGCCTGCATCGCGGACAGCGATTCCAGCCGCGCCTGCATCGGGCTTTGCTGCCACAACCGCACCTGCGCCAGTGCCGCCGCGCAGGCAATCGGGTTCGCCGTATAGCTGGAAGAATGATAGAACGTCCGCCGCCGGTCGGTCGAATAATGCGCCTGAAAGATCCTGTCGCTGGCCAGCGTTGCGGCCAACGGCACGACTCCACCGGTCAAGCCTTTGCTGGTGCACAGGATGTCCGGCGCGATCCCGGCATGATCGCAGGCCCACAGGCGACCGGTGCGGCCCCAGCCGGTCATTACCTCGTCCGCGATCAGCAGCACGTCATGCCGGTCGCAGATCGCGCGAAGCCCGGCCAGCACAGCGGCCGGATAGATCCGCATGCCGCCCGCCCCCAGAACCAGCGGCTCAAGGATCAGCGCCGCCATCTTGCCGCTGGCCGCCAGTTCCTCGAACGCCGCCAGGGTCGCGGCACCATCACCGGTCGGAAAGGGCAGCTTGTCCACCGCGAACATCAGCGGGTCATAGGCTGCGTTGAACACGCCCCGCTCGCCCACGCTCATCGTGCCGATCGTGTCGCCGTGATAGCTGTCCTCGATCACCGCGATCCGGTGCCGTCCGTCGCCTTCGTGGCGCCAGTATCCCAACGCCATCTTCAACGCGACCTCGACGGCGGTCGAACCGCTGTCGCTGTAGAAGACACGCGTCAATCCCTTGGGCGCCATGCCGACCAGCGCCTCGGCCAGCTCCTCGCCCGGCGCGTGGGTCAGCCCGGCGAAGATCACCTGATCCATCCGGCCGGTGGCATCCTTGATGGCCTCGACGATCTCGGCCTGGCGGTGGCCATGCGTGACCACCCACCAGCTAGAGATGCCGTCCAGCAGACGCCGGCCGTCGGAGGTTTCCAGATACGCGCCGTCAGTCTCGACGATCCGGGGCGGGACAGGTTCGGTCGCGTGCTGCGTAAAGGGATGCCAGACTGCGCTCATCTAAAATCCTCCGGGTCAAAGTTGTCGGCCATCGCGCGGCTCAGGCTGTCGCGATCCAGCCGCGTCAGACGCGGCAGCCGGCCCAGCACCTTCACCGCGCCAAGCTGTCCGATCGTCGCGACATTGTCCCGGTTCTCATCCCCCACGAAGGCGACGCCATGGACCGGCACCTGACGCGCCCGCAGGCTTTCCAGCGCGGTCAGGCTGTGGCTGATCGTGCCCAGCCCGGTCGTGGCGACCAGGATCACCGGGATCTGCCATTCGGCGAACAGGTCGGCGAACAGAACCTTGCGCGTGACCGGCACCAGGACACCGCCTGCCCCCTCGATCACCAGCGGATCGATGTCGGGCGGCGTCAGCGTGCCGGGATCGACCTCGATCCCCTCAAGTTCGGCGGCGCGATGCGGCGACAGCGGCTCGCGCAGCAGCCAAGCCTCGGGGTGGACCTGCGCGCCGGATAGCCGCGCGACCTCGGCGGCGTCTGTGTCGGGCCGGGGCAGGTGTTGCGCCGCAACGCGCGTTAGCTGTGTACGCGCTGTGCTCGTGCTGTGCATGTCCGGTGCATGACCGGTGCGGCCCGGATTGGCGATGTTTCCGGCCAGCCCGGACTGCACCGGTTTCCAGTAATCCGCCCCGATCAACCCGCTCAGACCCGCCGCGAACACCGTCTTTCCGACATCCGTTCCGGTGCCCGTGATCACAAATCTGGCCATAGTTGCTCCAGCGTCTCTGCCAGCCGGATCACATCCGCAGGCGTGGCGTTCAGGGTCAGCGAAACCCGCAACCGCGAGGTGCCTTCGGGCACCGTCGGCGGGCGAATTCCCCTGACATCGAAGCCCCTTTGCTGGATTCGCGCGGCCAGATCCATCGTTGCGGATTCCGGTCCCACGATCAGCGGGACGATCTGGCTGCCGCTGACAGACAACTGCGGCAGGCGGCGCGACAACTCGGCCCCGAACACGGTGACATGGTCCCGCAACGCGTCGCGCCGCCATGGTTCGTCCCGCAGAATGTCCAGCGCCTCGCTGCCCGCCACCGCCATCAAGGGCGACGGGGCGGTCGCGAAGATGAACGGACGGCAGCGATTAATCATGAAGTCGATCAAGCACTTGGCGCCGCAGACCAAAGCTCCTGATCCGCCCAGCGCCTTGCCCAGCGTGTGCAGGGTCAGCACATTCTCGCGGCCTTCCAGATGATGCGCCAACCCTCGGCCATCGGGGCCGTAGACCCCGGTCGCGTGTGCCTCATCGACCAGCAGGAAACCGTGCTGATCGGCCAGTTCGGCAAGCTGGTCCAGCGGGGCCGCATCGCCATCCATGCTGTAGAGGCTTTCGACCGCAATCCAGACCGCGCCAGTATTCCCGGCCCGCCGCCACGCCTGGATCAGGTCGCGGGCATGGTCCACGTCGCCGTGCCGGAAAAGCTGAACCTCGGCCCTGCCGGCCCGCGCGCCCTCATGTGTGCTGGCATGTGACAGCGCATCCATCAGCAACAGGTCGCCGCGCTGCGGCAAGGTTGTGATGACAGCAAAGTTCGCGACATAGCCGCCGCCGAACCCCAACGCCGCCTCGGTCCCGAAGAACCGCGCCGCCTTGTCTTCAAACGCCGCATGCGGATCCGTGTGTCCTCGCAACAGCCGCGATCCGGCCGCGCCCACCGGCACGCCGTTGTTCAAGGCATCGCGAAGCGCGTCGGCCAGCCTTTCGGACCCGGCCAACCCAATGTAATCGTTCGAGGAAAAATCTATCCCGGCGCGCGCGACCAGTGATCGTCGCCGCGTCTGACGGGTCAATCCGTCAAGCTGTTCCCGAAACACCGACAGCCGATCCGCGGTGCCGTCAGAGTCCTCGCGTCGCAGGTGATCGGACATGTCCTAACGAAGGACCGGGATTGCCGGATCGGCCTCCAACAATGCCGCGCGATGCGCTTCGGCCGGATCCATTTCTGGCATATGTTCGTGGACCTGCATCGGCTCAAGCCCCAGCTTGGCGAACAGACGCATGTCCTGATCCTCGCCGGGATTGTCCTTGGTCAGCAGCGTGTCCCCCACGAAGATCGAGTTCGCACCGGCAAAAAAGCACAGCGCCTGCATCTCGTCCGACATCGCGGTGCGGCCCGCCGACAATCGCACATGGCTCTCCGGCATCATGATACGCGCCGTAGCAATCGTGCGGACGAAATCGATCGGATCGACGGGGGCGGCGTCTTCCAGCGGCGTTCCTTCGACCGGGATCAACATGTTGACGGGCACGCTTTCGGGCGGCTCGGGCAGGTTGGCCAGCGTCACAAGCATATCGACGCGATCCTGCGTGCCCTCGCCCAGCCCAAGAATACCGCCCGAACAGACCTTGATCCCGCTGTCGCGAACATTCTGAAGGGTTTGCAGGCGATCATCGAAGCTGCGCGTCGTGATCACATTTGAATAATACGATTCAGATGTGTCGATATTATGGTTATAATAATCCAGCCCCGCGGCCTTCAGGCGCTTTGCCTGATCGGCGTCCAGCATCCCCAGCGTCATGCATGTTTCCAGCCCAAGCGCCTTCACGCCTTCGACCATCGCAACGATCTGCGCCATGTCACGCGCTTTCGGGCTGCGCCAGGCAGCCCCCATGCAATACCGCGTCGCCCCGGCATCCCGCGCCCGCTTCGCCTCGGCGATCACGCGCTGGACCTCCATCAGCTTCGAGGCAGACAACCCGGAATCGTAGCGCGCCGACTGGCTGCAATAGGTGCAATCCTCAGGGCAGCCGCCGGTCTTGATCGACAGAAGACGGCTCATCTGGACACGATTGGGGTTGAAATTCTGACGATGCACGGTCTGAGCGCGAAACAGCAGTTCCATGAAGGGCAGGTCAAAAATCGCCCGCGCGGTCTTGGCGGTCCAGATCAACCGCTTTTCCTCGTCGTGGCTACGAAAATTTGCCTGCGACATGTCGATCCTCCTGCGAGCACTGCGAGGCGCTTCTAGCAGCTTGCCGCATTCCTGTCCAACCAACATGGCGAACATGATCGCGCATCAATAGCGCGGTTTTCCAGCCTCTCGGATCTGCCGGCTCGCAAGGTCAAGAAGCGCCTCGGCGCGGCCGAACTCTCGCACGGCGTCCCGTCTTGCGGCTTCATATCGCGGTGCCATCCGGGCAAGTTCCTGATCGGCCTTTCGCAGTTCGCGGGCGGCACGACCCGCCTGAGCATTGGCGATCCGCGACTCGGACACGGTCAGGGGCGCGACGCTGCGATAGCTTTGGTCAAGCGCCGCCTGCGATGCATCGACCCTTTGCCGGGCGGACGCCATATGGGTGCTGAAAGCCGCCAGTTTCTTCAACTCCTGTTCAGCCTTCAGGCGCGCGATACGTTCAAGCTGCGCAAGCTTGTGAGAAACACCTACCATCCCGCACGGGCCTTCTGGCGCATTTTCTCGGCAAATCTTATCGCGGCCGCGACCGCCGCGAAGTGATCGCGCCTGATTTCCTGACCGATCTCGACGCTGGCGTGAATGGCCCTTGCGCAAGGGGGATCCGACCAGATCGGCACCTTCGCCTCGCGGGCCTTGGCGCGGATACGTGCAGCAACCTCATCCGTGCCCTTGGCCAGACACACCGGCGCCCTGCCGCTGCCACGCTGCCATTCCAAGGCCACCGCGTAATGCGTCGGGTTCACGATCACGACATCCGCTTTCGCGACATCGGCAAGCATCTGCTTCATGGCGATATCCACGGCCCGCTGGCGCCGCGCCGCTTTCAGATGCGGATCTCCTTCGGCCTCCTTGTGCTCATCCTCCATCTCCTTTCGTGACATTCGATTCTTGCGGCGGTGCTCGTGCCACTTCCACAGCATGTCCAGCGCCGCGAAGCCGACCGATATTGCGACCGCCATCAGCAGCACCTGCCCCAGAAGAAGGCTCAGCCCGATCACCCAGCGATCCCCCGTCATCGCGCTGCCCGCCAACCTGTCCAGCAGGGCCGCGAAAAGGTACCACCCGCCAAGGCAGACCAGCGCGGCCTTGCCAAACGAAATCGCGAAGGTCACCAGCCCGGACGCACCGAATTTCTGGGATGCGTTCTTGATCGGATTCAGCCTGTTGAAATCAGGGGCCAGCTTGCCAGGGGCGAAGATCAAACCCCTTTGCATCACAAGGCCGATCAGGATGGCCATGGCAGGAACCACCGCCAGAGCGATTGCGGCAAGGCTGGCATAGTGCCCCAGCGATGCCGCCAGCCCGAAGGCCGTGTCAATCGGCCAACCGTCCGACCCCATCGCGCGGCTTGCCATCGAGAGCCACTGTTTCACTGCAAAGCCGGCACCGACCGCAAGCGACAGCCAGGCGCCGACATACATCGCCGCCGCATTCAACTCGGTGGAACGCGGAACATCGCCTTTCTCGCGCGCCTTCCGCAGCTTCTGATCGGTCGCCTCGAAGGGCTTGTCGTTGTGGTCTTCTGTCATCAGGGCCTCGGCAAGACAAAGCTCAGCACCGCGTCCGCCCAGATCGCGATCAACATGGGGGCCAGCAGCGTCAGCGCGACAAGCGCCAGCATGATCGAGGCAGGAGAGCCGATAAAGACGACCGGCAGCGCCGGCATGACGCGGTTGATGACACCTGACAGCGCCTGGAAAAGAAAGCCGCCCAGGGTAAAGGGCGCGGCCAGCATCATAGCCAGCCCGAAACTCTGCGCGACCAGCGCGATGGCTGCAGGCGCAAGCATGTCGATATCGGGCCAACCCGCCAGCGGCCAAAGCGTGAAGCTGTCGGCCAGCAACTGCACCAGCATCACCGGCAAACCAAGCGCCATCAACACGGCCATGCCACCCAGATGCATCAGGTTGCCGACCGGATGCGGGGCGGCTTCGTTCTGGACACCGATGATCTGAGACAGGGACGCTGTCGCGGCGATCGCCGTAGTGGCCACGTCCAATGCAAGGGCCAACAGCCGCAGCAAGCCCCCGGTTGCCAAGCCGATCACCATCTCGGCACCGCTTTGGACGATCAATTGCAACGGCTCCGACGGCGGCGCCACCGTCCCCGTCAACCCCGCCAGCAACGGCGTGACCGCCACCGCGGCCGCCACCCGCACCCGGACCGGGATCAGCCTTTCGCCCAGCCCCGGCAGGATCAGCAGACATGCCTGGACTCGCAGGTAGACAAGGACGAAGCCCCAATCCAGGCCGGGCACCCATTCGGCAAGCTGCTGCCACATCACGCGGCCTCTATCGTTCCGACCAGGTGAAGTTCGGCCACGGGGTCGATCTCCTCGAGGCCCAGGACCGGCGCAGAGACGCCATTCGATCCGAGCACCGCACGGATCATCCGTCGCCGATGGTCGGGCGCGACGACGACCGTGCGCGCGCCCGGTTGCGCGGTGGCCAGGGCGCGGCGGGTGGCGTCAAGCAGTTTCTGCGACAGCCCCGGCGTGATGGCCCCGCCGCCGGTTCGGCCCGTCTCGCCATCCGCGCGAACGAACTCTGCCTCCCATGCAGGGTGCAGCTGCAGCGCCGAAATGCGACCGGAATCGTCCGAGTATTGCTGCGTGATCTGGCCGCGCAGGCGCTTTCGCACCATTTCGTAGACCGTTTCGATCGAGTCGATCGAACGAAATTCGAAGATGGCGTCGATGATCAGCGGCAGGTTGCGGATCGACAGGCGTTCCTCCAGCAGAGCCCGCAAGACAGCCAACAGGCTTTCGGGGCTGACCTTGTCAGGGATCATGCTGTCAAGGTAACGCCTGTTGCGTTCCGCTCGGGAGGGGTCCGAAAGCGTCTTCAGTTCCTCGATCTGGCGCTGCATTGCGGCCAGTGTCAGCAAAGACGACAGGTTCGCCTTCACGACCTCCATCAGATGCGTGGACAGCACCTCCATCGGTGTCACCACGGTCGCACCCATGGTCGCTGCCTCGTCCTGATCCTCGCGCGCAAGCCAGCGCGCGGGGCTGGAATAGACCGGTTCGCGGACGGTGACGCCCCGCAACTGTTCCAGCAGCCGGTCCGGGCCCAATGCAAGAACCTCGCCCGGTCTCAGGCTGCCGCGACCACGCACCACGCCATGGACCCGGATCAAATAGTCGCCGGGCGCCAGTTCGTCGGTATCGGTGATGCGAACATCCGGCAGGATCAGCCCGAAACCGCGTGCGATGTGAATTCGCAGGTTGCTGATCCGGCTGCCCAGGCCGCGGGCCTGATCCAGCGCCGTCACGATCAGATCGGACCCTATCTCGACGCTGATATCGTCGGTATCCAGCACGTCGCCGATCCGACTGGCGGGCCGTGCCACCGGCTCGTCATCGGCCGGGATGTCGGGTTGGTCGATGTCATGCCTCAACCTGCGCGCGATCTGAAACGAGGCCATAGCCATCGCCAGCGCCAGCGCAACAAACAGCAGACGCGGCATGCCGGGAACGAAGGACATCAGCAGCATCGCCGCCGCCACCATTGCCGCGGGCTGCCAGCCGCGCGCGAATTGCTGCGACAGAAGCTGCGCGGTCGTGTCGGTCGCCCCCCCGCGCGACAGCAGCAACGCCGCCGCCATCGAGGTGATCAGCGCCGGGATCTGGCTGACCAGGCCATCGCCGATCGTGAGGTGTGAATAGGTCGAGACGGCATCCCCGACGCTCATGCCATGGACGGCGATCCCCACTGTCAGACCGACAATTAGGTTGATCAGGGTGATCACGATCCCCGCGACGGCATCGCCCTTGACGAATTTCGATGCGCCGTCGAGCGATCCAAAGAAGCTGATCTCGCGCTGTTCCTGAGCACGGCGCCGCTTGGCTTCCTGGTGATCGATCGCGCCTGCATTCAGGTCTCCGTCTATCGCAAGCTGCTTGCCAGGAAGCGAATCCAGCGCGAAGCGCGCCGCAACCTCGGCCATGCGCCCTGACCCCTTGGTGATGACCATGAAGTTCACCACCGAGATGACTGCGAACACGGTCAGGCCGACCAGAAGTGACCCCCCCGCCACAAAGGCCGCGAATCCGTTGATCACCTGCCCCGCCGCATCGGTGCCCGTGTGTCCTTCCGTCAGGATAAGTCGGGTCGAGGACACGTTCAGCGAAAGCCGGATGACCAGACTTACCAGCAGCAGAACCGGAAACGCCTGAAAATCGGTCGGCTTGTCCACCAGCGAGGCCATGACCAGCACCAGCGTCGCGGTCGCGATGGACAAAGCGATTCCGAAATCCAGCAATCCAGGCGGAAGCGGGATCACCAGCGAAATGACGATCAGGACCAGACCGCCAGTAACCAGCAAGGGTGCATCCAGCATGCGCCGGGACTTTCGGGCGACAGCGCCGACACTGTTCATTCCACGTCCTCCTGCGCCGCGATGGCGGGCTTCAGAATATCCTCGAGCGGCCAGGGATCTGCCGTCAGCAGCCCCGCGCGACGCAGAAAGACCAGGGCCTGCAGCCGTACCGATGGCTCCATGCCCATCAAACGCACACGATAGTCGCGCGGCAGCGTTTCGCCGGCCAGCAGCAAGTCGGACGCCTCTTGCGCGTAGCCGGCGATTTCGGGCGGCAATGACGCCGTCGGCTCGCCCGCATTCGCAGCCACGACAAGAAAGGCCATTGTCAGCATCACGCCGCCTTTTTCAGATCTCGAAGCGCGGTCTCCAGCGTATCGAAGCTGGGGCGCAGATGTTCCGGGGCGGTCTGGCGACCGACTTCGACGCACAGATTGGTGGCATGCTGATGCAGGCCGGCGACCAGCACCGACTTGATCACATCATAAAAGCCAAGATCCTGCTTGATGACGCCGCCAAGCCGGTTGGCCAGCGGCGCGACAAAGCCATAGGCCAGAAAGACACCCAGAAACGTCCCCACAAGGGCGCCGCCGATCATCTTGCCCAACACCTCGGGCGGCTGGTCGATCGAACTCATCGTCTTGATGACGCCCAACACGGCGGCGACGATTCCCAGCGCCGGCAATGCATCGGCCACGCTTTGCAGCGCATGTGGCAGATGCATCTCTTCCTCGCGCAGCGTCGCGATGCGGCGGGACAACATTTCCTCGACCTGATAGGGATCGTCATAGTTCAGGCTGGCCGAGCGCAGCGTATCGGCAATCAACGAGATGATGTTGTGATCGGCCAGCAGGCGCGGATAGGCCCCGAACACGGTCGATTCCCGCGGATTTTCGATATGCTGTTCCAGGCCGACCGGATTTTCGCGCGCGATCTTCAGCAGTTGAAACATCAGGCAAAGCACATCCTGATGATCCTTCGCCGACCACATGGGGCCCTTGAATGCCCGTATCAGCCCCTTCGGCGTCGCCTTCAGGATATGGCTGTCATTGGACAGCAGGTATGATCCGATCGCGGCACCCATGATCATCATCATCTCGAATGGCAGCGCATGGGTGATGACACCCATCTTGCCGCCCGCCAGCAGATAACCGCCGAAGACCATCGCCATGGTCACGAAAATGCCCACAAAGCCGAACATGACTGTCGCTCCTCAGTTCTTTCTGACGCTGCGTGCGCCCATCTGCGCGGTCAGCAGCGCCGCCTGACGCGGCTCGACCGCAGCAATGATCCGCGCTCCCGTTTCCGGCCGAACCCGCATCAGGATCTCGGCCGCGAAATCCGCGGGCAGGTTGGTCAGCACCGCGGCTGCCTCGGCTGGCTTCATCTGATCGTAGAGCGCGACAAGGCGCTGGATATCGTCTCGAACCGCTTCGGTGGCCGTATCCCGACGCGCGCGGATTCCGCCCTTCTGCGACTTCAATTGCGCAAGCCGTTCACGCAATGTCTGTTCGGCCTGCGCCAGTTCGGCCTTTCGGTCTTCGATACTTTCCATGTAGCGCTCGATCCGGAGGGCGCGATCGCGCAATTCCTCGGCCAAGGCGACCGCCTCGGGAACGTCGCCGCAGCCTTGCAAAAGACCGCTGGGTGCGGCGAACGCCGCAAACACCCGTGAAAGATCCTGGGACTTCAAGGCCGCGGCGGCCGCAGGCACGGCCAGAAGCAATGCCAGGGCCGGCAGGAACGATCTACGCATCGAATATCTCCGACTTCTTGCGAAGACGCCGTTGCGGTGCAGGTCGATCTTCGTGCATCGCCGCCTGGCCGATCCGCTGGCGCAAATCCCACAGTGCGCGTTCCTTCCGGGCCCGTGATATTTCCTCGGAAAGCTGTTCGCTTGCTTCGGTGGCCTCGGCGCGGGCCGACCGAATCGCTCGTTCCAGCCTGTCCACTTCGGCGGCCATCACCGCGATCGCCCCGCCCAGACCTGATTCCAGATCGTTCAGCCGACGCAGCCGGCGCGCCAGCAGCAGGCAGAAGCAGGCAAGTCCCACAGAGGCCGCGACCAGCGCGGCCTGAAGCAGTGTTTCGATGGTCATCTGATCAGAAACTCCGTTATCAAGAGATCCTTCACCGGCGCCTCACCCAGCACATAGCGGGTCCGCGTCACCAGCTCGGCTCGGATGATCTCCAGGACACCCCGCTTGTCGTAGGCTGCGGGATCGACGCCCGAGAGGAAGCCCGTAAAGGCGTCCAGAACGCGTGGCATGAGATGTTCGACCTCGGCGCGGTGGGTCGCATCCGTTTCAATCGATACGGCCAGGATCAGACTGCGCCCGCGACCGCCCGGTAAACTTAATTCGATGCGCGGAACCTCGACGAATACCGCTGGCGAAACGGTCGCCACGGCAGGGGCGCCTGACGAACCCGCAAACAGCCCCACAGGGGACCAGAACCCAAGATAGGTCGATGCAAAGCCGCCACCGCCCAGAAGGATCGCGGCCGCGACAGGTAGCAGTTTCCCCCTCTTCCTGGGGGCTTCGTCCGCGGGGTCGGCGACTGCTTCGGACATGGTGATTCTCCGTCGTGATGAAACGGATTTAGCACCTCGCGACTAACCAAATCTTAACATCAGCCATGTCATCAAGGCGATGACGAACAACATGAAGATGATTCGGAAAGGGCCGGTTTTGCAAAAATTGCAGGACTACTGGAACGAGCGAAGCTCGCAGCAGAAACTGATTCTCGCGGCTGCATTCCTGACCACCTTCCTCGCGATTGCGGGGTTTGGCTGGATGGCCAGCAGGCCCGGTCTTTCAATGCTGTATGGCGGTCTGGACGCTGCGCAGTCCGGCGAAGTGATTGCTGGAATTGAACGCGCGGGCGTCGCCTACGAGGTACGCGGCGACGCGATCTGGGTCGATGACAGTCAGCGCGACCGGCTTCGCATGGACCTTGCGGCGCAGGGGCTGCCGGCCTCGGGAAGCGCAGGCTACGAGCTGCTGGACGGGATGTCGGGCTTCGGCACCACCTCGCAGATGTTCGACGCCGCATATTGGCGCGCCAAAGAGGGTGAGCTTGCGCGAACCATCCTGGCGTTGCCCAACGTCAAGACGGCACGCGTGCATCTTGCGGTTGAGAACGGTCGAGGATACCGCCGCGACATCACCGGAAGCGCGTCGGTCACGCTGACCACGAATGGCGGGCAGATCACGCGTGAACAGGCGGCCGCACTGCGCTATCTGGTCTCGTCCGGCGTCCCGGGAATGCAGCCTGAGGCTGTGACGGTCATCGACAGCCAGCGTGGCATCGTTTCAGCGACCGAGGATACCGCGGGCCATGATCGCGCGGCCGAGATGAAGCGCAATGTCGAACGCATCCTCGAACCCCATGTGGGCGTCGGCAATGCGATCGTCGAGCTGAACCTGGATCTGGTCACCGAATCTGAAATGCTGACCGAGCAACGATTCGATCCCGATCAGCGGGCGATGATTTCGCAAGTCACCGAGGAAACGACCGATCAAAGCCAATCTTCGGGTTCGGGCGCGGTCACCGCGGCGTCGAACCTGCCGGATACGGAAGAAGCCGCCGGCGATACGTCACAGGCATCCCGGTCCGAAAACCGCCAGCAGGCGAATTTCGAGGTCAGCCAGATCACGCGTGAGATCCAGCGGCAGCCAGGCGCAACCCGCCGCCTTACGGTCGCGGTTCTGGTCAACGGCGTCGCGCAGGCTGATGCGCAGGGTGACACTCAGCTGGTTCCGCGCCAGGAACAGGAACTTGCGGTATTGCGCGAACTGGTCGCTTCGGCGGTCGGCTATGACGAGACGCGCGGGGATCTGATCACCGTGAAATCGCTGCCGTTCGCAACTCTTGGCCAGGACGGCACACTTGCGCAGCCCGGACTTCTGGACCGGCTGGATCTGAATACGCTGGTTAGGATTGCCCTGATCGGTGTCTTCGCGCTGGCGGTGATCCTTGCGATTCTGCGTCCCGCCCTGCGGGGCCGCGGATCCCCTCAGGCCGTGCCCGCTTTGCTGGACGACAGCGGTCCTGCAACCGAGGCCGTCACCGGTACGATCGAAACGGACCAGCCCCAGATCATCGGATCGGACAGACTGCTACCGCTCCAGCCGGAACCTGCCGAACCCCTGTCCCTGCCCCATGGGGATCCGGTGGCGAGACTGCGCGGCATGATGCGCGAGCGGCATGAGGAAAGCGTGAAGATCCTGTCCGGCTGGATCGAAAACAAGGAGAGCGCGAGGTGACACTGGCGATGTTCAAACTTGAATCTTTCACGACCGCGCTGGCGGGGCACGGAGCCAAGCTGTGCTATGACCGGCAGGCACTTGAAAAGGCTCACGCGGATGGCGTGGCCGAAGGGCTGGCGCTTCAGGAAGACGATCAGATGCGCAATCTTTGTGCAGGAATGGACCGCCTGGCACGTGCGCTGAGCGAGGACGAGCAGCGCCGCGCGGCCCTGAGGTCCGAGGCCGTAACTGCGCTAAGCCCTATCTTCGATGCCATTCTCGACAACCTGGCGCCCGCTGCCGAATCAAAGCGCCTGGAAATCGCGCTGACCGAGGAATTGTCGCGCCTGGCGCAGATGGCCACGCCGTTACGGGCGCAGATAGCCTGTGGCGCAAACCTGCGGGATCTGGTCGAGCGCTGCCTGACGGAAAGCGGTCTTGACAACATCGAAATCAGCGAGGTGCCCGCCGACCGTATCAGCCTGTCGCTGCAAGGCGGGCGTATCGAGCTCGCGCCCGATCGGATCGCCGCCGGAATTCGTGCACTGATTGCGGAAATCAAGGAGAACGAGACACCATGGACGCACTGAAACATCTGATCGACACCGACAATATCCAGGTCGAGGTGACGATCCGCCTTGGAAAGACGCACCAGACCGTCGCGCGGCTTTCCTCGCTTCGCGCCGATGATGTCCTGATCCTGGAGCAGTCCATCGAGGACGGGGTCGAGATCTGCGTCGGCGACAAGGTCATCGCCCGCGGCGAACTGACCGGCGACGGGTCCCACGAAGACCGACTTTGCGTTCGGATCATCGGCGCGACGGAGGCGATGTGACCACGCGGCTGCTGATCCTCATCGCCGGTTTGGCGTTGACCCCTGCAGCGTCACTTGCGCAGGATCCGGGAATGCTGGATCAGGCGGCGGCAGGGCTGGGCCAGAACGCCGTGATGCTGGTTCTGGCACTGACCGCCCTGTCGCTTGCGCCCGGCATCGCCATCATGGTGACGTGTTTTCCGTTCATCGTCACCGTACTGTCGATCCTGAGACAGGCAATCGGGCTGCAACAATCCCCCCCCAACATGCTGATCGTCAGCCTGGCGATGTTCCTGACATGGTTCATCATGGACCCCGTGTTGCGAGAGGCATGGCAGTCAGCGGGCGCGCCGTTGCGCGACGGCACCATCGGCATCGCCGAGGCTTTCCAGCGCGGTATTGTCCCGTTTCAGGGTTTTATGGCGGCGCGAACCAATCCTGACACACTGGCCGGTCTGGCCGAGATCGCGCCGGGCGCGGACATCGAACCGAACCGTCTGTCCGTCATGATCCCGGCCTTCATGCTGTCCGAAATCCAGCGCGCTTTCGAGATCGGATTCCTGATCGCCCTGCCGTTCCTGATCATTGATCTGGTGATATCGGCAGTGCTGATGTCGATGGGCATGATGATGGTGCCGCCGGTCGTCGTATCGCTGCCTTTCAAGCTGGCGTTCTTCGTCGTGGTGGACGGTTGGTCAATGATCGCGGGCGCACTGGTCCGCAGCTATCAATAGCTGCCCATCGCACGCCCTTTCCACGCGCCTGCTCGACCCTCAGGCGCGGCGACCGGCCAGATCTTCGACGCCCAACACACTCAGCACCTTCGCCTCGATGTGGCACGCGTTCAAAGCCGAATCTTCATACATGGCAAGCGGCGCACCATGTTCGACGAAGCGATCCGGCAGCACCATCGACCTGTATTTCAAACCGCTGTCGAACACGCCTTCCTCGGCCAGAAGCTGGGCAACATGGCTGCCAAATCCTCCGACAGCTCCTTCCTCGATCGTGATCAGAGCCTCGTGTGCACGGGCAAGTTCAAGGATCAGGTCCCTATCCAGAGGCTTGGCGAAACGCGCATCCGCGACGGTCGGACGGATGCCGCGCGCGGTCAACGCCTCGGCCGCCTCCAAGACCGATGCAAGCCGCGTTCCGAACGACAGCAGAGCCACGCCTTTGCCTTGTCGTACGATGCGACCCTTGCCAAGCGGCAGAACCTCGCCCCGCTCCGGCAGGTCGATTCCGACGCCCTCACCACGCGGGAAACGGAACGCGATGGGGCCGTCGTCATGGGCGGCGGCGGTCGCGACCATATGCATCAGCTCGGCCTCATCGGCGGCAGCCATCACGACGAAACCCGGCAGATTCGCGAGGAAGGCAATATCGAACGCGCCTGCGTGTGTCGGTCCGTCCTGTCCCACCAAACCGGCGCGGTCTATGGCAAAGCGCACCGGCAATCCCTGCACCGCCACGTCGTGAACAATCTGATCGTAGCCGCGCTGCAGGAATGTCGAATAGATGGTGCAGAAGGGTTTCAGCCCGCCAGCCGCCAACCCTGCCGAGAACGTTACCGCATGCTGCTCGGCGATCCCCACGTCGAAGCAGCGCCGCGGGAAACGTGTCGCGAACTGCTTGAGCCCGGTTCCGTCAGGCATCGCGGCAGTGACGCCGACGATGCTGTCATCGCGCGCGGCCTCGTCGATCAGCGCGCCCGCGAATACCGAGGTATAGCTTGGTGCGTTCGGCTTGGACTTGGTCTGCTTGCCAGTCACAAGATCGAACTTCGCGGTCGCGTGGCCCCGATCGGCGGCATTCTCTGCCGGGGCATATCCCTTGCCCTTGCGTGTGACCGTGTGAATCAGGACCGGGCCCGATGCCCGCGCCTTGACGGTCCGCAGCAACGGCAGAAGCTGTTCCATGTCGTGGCCATCGACCGGTCCGATATAGGAAAAGCCAAGCTCTTCGAACAGCGTTCCGCCGACGGCCATTCCCTTCAGCATTTCCTTGGCCCGACGCGCGCCTTCCTGCAGGGCTTCGGGCAGCATTCCGACCGCGCCTTTCGCCGCTGCCTTCAGTTCCTGGAACGGCCCGCCGGTGTACAGCCTGGTCAGATAGGATGACATGGCACCGACAGGCGGCGCGATCGACATCTCATTGTCGTTCAGGATCACGATCAGGCGCTTGCCCAGATGGCCCGCATTGTTTAGCGCTTCGTAGGCCATCCCGGCGCTCATTGCGCCGTCGCCGATGACCGCGATCGCGTCGCCCGGATCGCCACCCAGGTCGCGTGCGACCGCGAACCCCAGCGCGGCGGAAATCGAGGTCGAGGAATGCCCGGCGCCGAACGGGTCGAACGGGCTTTCGGCGCGCTTGGTGAATCCGGCAAGGCCGCCGCCCATGCGCAAGGTGCGGATCCGGTCGCGCCGGCCGGTCAGGATCTTGTGCGGATAGCACTGGTGTCCGACATCCCAGATGATCTTGTCCCGAGGCGTGTCGAAGACCGCATGCAGGGCCACGGTCAGTTCGACAACACCCAGGCCCGCGCCCAGATGTCCGCCGGTTTCGCTGACCGCGCTGATCGTCTCGGCGCGCAGTTCGTCGGCAAGCTGCCGCAGCTCGCGGTCGGACAGGTTCTTCAGGTCCGCCGGCAGGCTGACCCGATCAAGGACGGGTGTCTTCGGACGTTCGGTCATGGCTGGCCCTCCGGGCGGGCGTCATTCAGGTGTCGCGTTCGATAACGAAACGCGCGAGCTCTCGCAAGTTTCCCGCAGCCTCGCCGTAGGTTTCCAGCGCCGCTTCGGCATCCTGTACCAGCCGACGGGCTTCACCCCTGGCGCCATCCAGCCCCATGATCGACACGAAAGTGGCCTTTCCGGCCGCATCATCCTTGCCGACTCGCTTGCCGGTCACGTTCTCGTCACCGATGACATCAAGGATGTCGTCCATGATCTGAAAGGCCGATCCAAGCTTTGCGGCATAGCGGTCCAGATGCTCGGGGTCGTCGCCCGCGATCAGCGGACCGGCCGTCGCGGCAAAGCGGATCAGCGCGCCGGTCTTTGCACCCTGCAAGCGCTTGATCGCCTTCATGTCCAGCGGTTCGATCGAGGTTTCGGCCGCGATGTCCAGCGCCTGCCCCCAGACCATTCCGCCTGCGCCGACCGCATCCGCGAACGCGCGGATCAATCGAATGCGCGCCTCTGCGTCGCCGACGGCATCATCGGCCAGCAGCCGAAAGGCCAGCGTCTGCAGCGCGTCGCCGGCCAGAATCGCGGTCGCCTCGGACCATTGCACGTGGCAGGTGGGCATCCCCCGCCGCAGATCGTCATCATCCATCGACGGCAGATCGTCATGAACAAGGCTGTAGGCGTGCAGAGCCTCGACCGCAGCTGCGACCGGCAATGCGGCGTCATCGGAGACACCGTGCAGTCGCGCCGATTCCATCACAAGGAACGCCCGGATCCGCTTGCCGCCGACAGTGGCATAAGCCATCGCGTCGGCCAATTCGCCCGACGGCAGCAAGGCAATCGCCGAGTCCAGCGCGCCCTGAACCTGCGCCTTCACCTCGTCCATACGGGTCTGCATCACAAGCCCTCGGCCGGTTCCGATCCGGTCGGCTGACCGCTGGCGGACAAGGTGATCTTCTCGACACGCTCCTGGGCCTCGCGCAGGCGCTTTTCGCAATGCGCGCGCAGTTTCGCGCCGCGCTCGTACAGCGCGATGGATTCCTCCAGCGTCGCCTCGCCGGTTTCCAGCTTGCCAACGGTCGTTTCCAGTTCGCGCATGGCGTCCTCGAAAGACAGTTTCTCGATCTCGCTCATTTTCCGGCCTCCATCAGCACCTCGACATGGGCACGGACCGACCGTCCCAAGGCGGCCAGATCATAGCCACCTTCCAGGCAGGATACCACCGGCGCACCGCACCATCCCGCCACGTCGCATATCATCCGGGTGATCGCGACGAAATCGTCTTCAATCCAGTTCAACTGCGCCAGCGGATCGTCGCGATGGGCATCGAAGCCGGCGGACAGCAAGACCAGCTGAGGCGAAAATTCTCGGCACCGGTCAAGGATCCCTTTCCATGCCTGTCGTGCCTCGTCGCCCCCCGAACCGGCAGTCATAGGCACATTCAGGATCTGATCATGCGCGCCCTGCTCGGCCGCAGAGCCTGTCCCGGGGAACAATGGCATCTGGTGGCTGGACGCGAAGAAGGCCCGCTTTTCGTTCCACAGCAAATCCTGCGTGCCGTTCCCGTGATGCACGTCAAAATCCAGAACCGCGACCCGGTCCAGCCCGTGATGCTCCATCGCCCGAGTTGCAGCGATGGCGACCGTGCCGAAGAAGCAGAAACCCATCGGCGTCTCGCGTTCGGCGTGATGACCCGGCGGGCGCATCGCGACAAAGGCGCTGTCGGCCTCGGACGCCAGAACGGCGTCAACCGCGGCGCAGGCGCCGCCGACGGCACGCGATGCCGCCTGAAGGCTGCCCGGAGACATGCTGGTATCGGCGTCCAGCATCCGGAACCCGTCCTCTGGCCGTGCCGCGCGCAGCCGGTCCAGATACGAGCCGGGATGACAGCGCAGGATGTCCTGATCGTCGGCCAGCGGGGCGTCTCGCGCCACAAGGTCTAGCCCCGCCAGCGCAGACATGACGGCACCGTATCGGGCGACCTGTTCGGGATGGCCCGGCGGCATCAGATGTGCCTCGGCGTCGGAATGCGAAAACAGCAGGGTCGTCATTCGGCTCTCCTCCCAGAATGCCTGCGTTGCACTGTCGCCAGATTATCCGCGTGTGCAAGGTCAACCAGTTCGGGTGTCAGGCAACAAGCCGCCGCCCATCGTGCCCCACGATGCAGGTCTCGATCAGCGTTCCTTCCTGCTGATCCTCGGCAAAGCTCACCTCGGTGAACTGTTCGGTACGGCCAAGGCGCGGCCCTTCGGTCAGCACCCGATGCCTATGCCCGACCTGCGCCTCGAGGTGGCGGCGAAGCGCCGCATCACCCGCCTCGCGCAGGCGTGCCGCGCGATCACGGATCGCTGGCCCCTTCACGGCGGGCATCCGCGCCGCCGGTGTGCCGTTGCGCGCCGAATAGGGAAAGACATGCAAGAAGGTCAGGCCGCAATCCTCGACCAGTTTCAGGCTGTTGGCGAACATCGCCTCGGTTTCGGTCGGAAAGCCTGCGATGATGTCGGCACCGAAGACGATCTCGGGCCGCAACCTGCGCGCGTCCTCGCAGAACCGGATGGCGTCGTCGCGCAGATGGCGCCGCTTCATCCGCTTCAGGATCATGTCGTCACCAGCCTGCAAAGACAGGTGCAGATGCGGCATCAGGCGCGGTTCCGAGGCGATGGCCAGCATCAGGTTTTCGTCCGCCTCGATGGAATCGATGCTGCTGATGCGCAGGCGCGGCAGATCCGGCACAAGGCGCAGGATCCGCATCACCAGATCGCCAAGGCGCGGCGTGGCAGGCAGATCCGCCCCCCAGCTGGTCAGATCGACGCCGGTCAGCACCACTTCGTTGAAGCCGCGCCCGACCAGCCGCTTGATCTGTTCAACCACGACCCCGGCGGGGACCGAACGCGAATTTCCGCGACCATAGGGAATGATGCAGAAGGTGCAGCGGTGATCGCAGCCGTTCTGGACCTGCACATACGCGCGATGGCGACCGAACCCGTCGATCAGATGGCCCGCGGTTTCCTTGACCGACATGATGTCGTCCACCCGGATCTTTTCGGTGTCACCGATCAGGTCCGGCGCGCGCATGGCGTTCCAGGTATCGGGCTGCATCTTCTCGTGATTGCCGATGACCTTGGTCACCTCGGGCATCGCCGCGAAGGTCTCGGGTTCGGTCTGCGCCGCGCAGCCGGTGACGATGACAGGTGCGCCCGGATTTTCGCGTGCAAGCCTGCGGATTTCCTGCCGCGCCTTGCGCACCGCCTCGGCCGTCACCGCGCAGGTGTTGACCACAACCGCACCGGTCAGACCGGCTGCGTCCGCCATCTCGCGCATTGCCTCGGTCTCATAGGCATTCAGCCTGCAGCCAAGTGTCGAAAATACGGGCGCACTCATGCCGACAGCCACTGAGGCGTCAGCACGCCCGAAAAGACATGTGCCGTCGGACCCTGCATCCAAACGCCGTCCTCGCGCCAGTCTATCATCAGCACGCCGCCTGGCACGTTGACCTTGACGCGACGTCCGGTCAGGCCGCGCCGCGCCGCCGCAACGGCTGCCGCGCAGGAACACGACCCCGAGGCCAGCGTCGGCCCGGTTCCCCGTTCCCATATGCGCAGCACGATCTCGTCCTGAGCGATCACCTGCACGATCTCGACATTGGTGCGCTGCGGATAGAGGGGATGATGTTCGTGTTCGGCGCCGAAGCGTTCCAGATCGACGCTTGCAGCATCCTCGACGAAGAAGGTGATGTGAGGATTGCCCATGCCGGTGGCGACCGGATCACCGGGCAGTGGCAGGTGATCTATGTCGACGGGCTGCGCCAGCGGGATCGCCTGCCAGTCCAGAACCGGATACCCCATGTTCACCCGTGTCAGCCCGTTCCCGGCATCCTCGGCGATCAGGATGGCATGATCCGTTCTCAGGCTCAGCCGGTCTGTGCCGGTTTCGTCCATGACGAATCGCGCAATGCAGCGCGTCGCGTTCCCGCAGGCAGAGCTGAGCGAACCGTCGGCATTCCAGAATCTCAACCTCAGATCGGCCTGATCATCGGTGCCGAGTGCGGCGAACTGATCGAAACCGACCCCGCGATGTCGGTCCGCAAGTCGCGCAATCACCTCTGGCGCAGGGACTTCGCCACCTGCGCGCAAATCGATCACCACAAAGTCGTTGCCCAGCCCATGCATCTTCATGAAGGGCATTCCGGCGGGGAAGAAATCACTCATCGTCGCGCATATAGGCCTCTTTCAAGATTTCCGCCAGTGGTCGCGACTTTTCCGCTTGACGCCCCAAGTCGCCGCACCTAGTAAGCGCTCCGTGTCCGGTCTGTAGCGTGTTTGCTGGAGCAGCTAGCCAGCAGGAAACGGATCAAGACACGATAACTGGTTGGTCTTTTGGAAGTAATCAGTTTAGGACAAGAAGCTAGGACGACCGTTAAGGTTGTCCGGCACAGAGGATGGGCCGTTAGCTCAGTTGGTAGAGCAACTGACTTTTAATCAGTGGGTCGCAGGTTCGAATCCTGCACGGCTCACCATCTTCCCTAGTGAAATCAACGCATTAGCGAATTCCGTTATCCGCATGCGTCCGACGGTCCGAGAGCGTCCGCGTCGGACGCTGCTGGTGCCCTGCATTTCAGGGCCGTTTTAAGCGCAGATTATCGGGCACCGGGACGCTAGCGACAGCGACGCTGTGGATGAGGCAGCCTATCCGCCCCACGCCGACCAAGCCGGATCCAGACCGTCAATCCAGGCATTCAGATCGACATACTCCTGATCTGTCGGAATGTTCTCCGACGCCCATGCGGCATGGATCGGATAGGCAGCCTGCGCCGGGATCGTGAAGGACGAACAGGCCGACCGCGCGGGATTGCTGCCACCGCCATACCGTTGGAACTGGACCTTGGCGGCTTGCGGGTCGCTGACCGCCAGATCGACCAGGCGGAAAAGCATGGCATCGTCCACCCATATCTCGACCAGCCAATCACCCGAAGTCGGGGCGTTGAACATAGCAAAGCCCTGATCGACCCCGGCCGCATCCCATACCTGCCCCCACACGACTGGCGTCGCGCCGCCGTCATGCCAGCTTGGGCGCGCCATTTTAAGGACCATATGATCGTCGTCGGCACCGAACATGTGGACCAGATCGGTTTCGCTTCGCGTGACAGCATCCAGGGATGCTTGCCGCCGTTGTCATCCAAGTGGCCAGGCGACGTATTATCGTCCGCGTGCATGTCACGGTGCGACGTCAGCCCTGCAGGCAGGTTGCCCGCCAGATCGTCGTCATACCAGCGCGCCACGGCAAGGTGGGCGGGCACAATCCAAAGATCATCGGAAAGGCCGTTCGCGGCCAACTCTGCCCGCAGCCAGTCGCGGCGGTAGCGATGGGCCAGGTCGTATCCGTCGAACCGGGTCCGCCATTCAGCGTCCCGCGCCGGGATGCTCGCATTCCCGCCGCCCTCCTCGATCATCGGCGGCCATGCGCCGACCAGGTAAGGCGCCACGCCTGCAGCCACGGCCCGAGCGAAATGGCCGTATTCGAACGACAGGTCGCGCGCGAGCGTCCGCTTGTGGCAATCGCCAGCCCAGTAATAGGGCTGCGCCATCTTGCCTGTGTCCGCCATCTGCCAGTCCTCACCGATCGGTTCTTCGCCTTCCCAAAGAACGAAAGCCCTACCCGTGAACAGCGCCATGTCGTTGACCGGATCGCAGTATTCCGCCCACTCACCCTGCCACCGCTCCTGCAGGAACCTGCTGCTGTTTTGAATGCCGATCTCCCACGCCGCGCCAATGCCGGGAAGGATCGCGCTTTGCGCGGCAGACGAGATCGGGCCCGAATAATCGCCGCGCGTGGAGGACAGAATTGTATGCGCCGTCTCACCGCCCTGCAGGCCGTCAGCGCCGCCCCACCAGATGCCTGCGGTAGCGGCCGTTTCGCTGTTGCCGGCGAGCACCATCGGGGTGTCGGTGCCGACGCCCTCGTTCTGGACCGCAGACCCGCCAGTGTTTCCATTGAACAGCGACATCGGCCGACCGTTGCGGATCGGATCACGGAAGTAGATCATCAGAGCCCCCGGATCACAGCCACCCGGCTGATCGTGCCAGTGAGCGTGGCCGCGAAGATCTCGGTCGCGTCGGTGACCTGGAAGCCTTCACCAGGTGCGAGCTGGATCGCGTCGCCTTCATCCGCAGGACTGGACGGGCATACATAGATGGCGTTGTGGCCGTGGTTCTGAACAACGTCGCCGGCGGCGACAGCGATCGACGCGGACCAGGTCCGCGATACGGGATATGCAGGCATGGCTTGCCCCTCTGAAAAACTGACGATGTGTTGTGAGTTTTCGGAGGGGTTGCCCGGCGCCCGGACCCGCCCTGGCTGATGACGGGGGCCTGCCCGGCAGTCTTTCCCGCGGTCGTCCGGACCCGGCCAGCCGGGTTGCCCTTCGGGGTCAGATAGCCACAGGTCCTGCCTTCAAGCTAGAGTAAAGATCGTGAAAGACCTTGATGAGGCTATCGAAGAGTTGACCTAACTTTTTCCTGACATTCACGAAGGAGGCGCTTTGCTGGCGGTAGCGGATTGTAGACTGTCGAGCGAGAACCACGCAAAAAGTGGATGAGCGAGGCACACTCGCGTGAAATCTCGATCGCTGTCTCAGGCGAACGCTTGCGATTTCGTGTTTCAAATTCACCGCCGGTCACCAAACCGACCAATATCGTGATAGACTGCCGATACTCATCTATATCGTCAGCATCGATCCAACGATCGGCGACCTCCTCGAAAGCCGTTACTGCAGCGAGCGCCACCTGAACCTTTGCGGCATCAACCATCTCGTCCTGAGAACCTTCTGCCGGCTCAGCCAACCAATATTCGGTTGACTGCTGCCGGAGCGTCGCAATGTCTGATATATGATCAGTTATCGCAGCTTCACTTGCGCGCCGATTTCCCAGAAGGAACTGCGTCAACAGCCCCAACAAAAAACCGAAGATAAGAGTGGCGAATGTCACCTTTCAGCAGCGTCGCGCATGTAGTTTTCAATGTTCTCAGCTACAGGTCTCAGCCAAGGCTTCGTGTACCGCACCTTAATCGCCTCTCTGACGTCTTCAGATGGAGCGATCGCAAGACGAATAAGGCCGCCGAACGCCTCTTCAGCGAAAGATGAGCCCAATGCTTTCACGCCGTCGAGGTCGATCTGGATCACACCATGCTGATCCAGCGCCCGCCTGAGCATAGGCTCAAGCACCTCAGTGCGAAATCGTTCTCCGCTGAACTCACCGTCTTTCGAAGTTCGACCATGAGGATACGGCGAGAAATCTCTGGCAATGCTGATGTTCATCTCAGGCACGGTCATTTGCGCTCCGGCAAGGACAACTTCCATTCGATCAGTGTGCCCATGAGTGGTTGGCGGATGGGAGGCTCTTCGATCATTTTCTGATCTTTCCTAAGATAGCAGCAACCCTTGCGGCTGACAATTCGGAGGGATCCATCAGCGCACAGGTCAAGTATGTCCGCAAGTTGCGGCAACCCCTTACCTCGATGGTCAAGCCGGGTTCGAGACCTTCCATACTCAAGTGCCGCAGCGATCCAACGAGAGTCGGACCAAGACGTTGTTTCGTCTTTGCTTCCATACAACTTACGACCGAATGCCAGAATTCCTTCGAACCAATCTTGTCGTTTGATGGAATTGGGTATCGTTACCCCCTGATCATAGAAGACGACAGATAAATTCTTCGTTAACGGATCGAGCGTTGCTGCAAGCCACCATCGCTTAGGCTGGAGCGACCCCGCCCCACGGTAAGCCCACTGAGTGACGTTTGTTAGCGCCTCAGAGACCGCGGTGTTTATCCAGAAAAGTATGCCTGCGAGTTCATCATCGACGGTAAGCTCGTCATCCAATAGTCTTTCGAGCTCTTGACCGGCCTTGTCGAGCTCCGCTCGTGTCTCACCTGAAACGATCTGCATTGTGACTGTTCCAGCATGGGAAACAAAACGCTTCGACTCCGCCTCAGAAAGGCCGACCACCTCGAAGAATCCCATCTCATACAATTTGCCGAAGGCGTCTGGTGACCAGCTGTGCAATTCGATTGCCGGGGGCGAAGCACCTACTAAAAGCTTACCTCGTTCGTATTCAGCAGCGATCACAACTGAGGCAGCAGTCGAAATTTCCTCGATCTTGGAGAAGTCATAGTAAGATGTCATCCGAGGATACTTTTGCCCCCTGAGCGTTCGAAGCCAGGTTTCCCGGCCACGAAAATCGAAAGCCGCTTGTTTAACGCGGTGCTGCCACTTGGCCAAGAATTCCGCGACACGGATGTAATCTTTGTCAAAGCAAAGGCGCGCAACCGGTTCAACGGGTAACTGATCGATAGCGACGGTTATGGCTTCGGTCCCATCCCAAGCACTCACCAAGAGAGGCCCTTGGCGATCTCTCACGCGCTTTTTCCGCAGAACAAGCAGTCGACGGAGTTCGCGACGTTGCCGATTTCGGAGCCAGCGATGATATCGAGGAGTAAGTCGCTTCATGTGCTCCCGGACGTTCGTCAGTTCATGTTCACCTGCACCTATGCCGCCGGAGCCGTGTCGTGCGCAACCTACAATTGTCAAACCTCGATGGCCAAAGCCTCACGGCCACCAAGTCCATGACGAACCTGATGGCCGCCTGCCCTCGCGCTTAGTCCATGGTCAACCGCGCGACATCATCGATCCGGGCCGCGACATCGACTATGTATCGCCGCGACGCGAGCAACAGAGCCGATGCGGTGTGCTGAAGCTCCAATCCCTCGGATGCCATCCGGTCGATGACGACAAGCAGAGCAGCTGCACACCCATCCGCCAGGTGCAGGGCATCGGCCGCATCTTCTGCGGTGTCGTAGATGGCCTGCAGGCGCGCATCGTTCGTGGGAGATTGCGGTTTGACGGGTGTTGTGGCTGACATGCCGACCTCCAAAGTAGTTGACGCGCCCGAAGTCGTTTCGGGCAACGCAGCCTTGCAGCTTTAAATTTCCTACTTCGTGAAGATCGTCATCGACCCGGGGTGAACGTCACGCCCTACGTTTGGGTTTCATCGGCCTGCGGATCGCCTCGACCGCACGGCTGGCCGTGTCCAGCTGGCTGGGCATATAGGTGTTGGCCAGCTGCGGGTTCGATGCGGCGCTGTTGCCCAGCACGTCGCCGGTGTCGTCCTTCGTCGCGCCGCCCGAACGGGACAGGATCCCGAAGGTGCGGCGCAGGTCACGGAACTGAAGCCGGGACAGGCCGGTCAGCTTACCCTGCTTGTCGGCCGCCACAGCCTCGTCGCGGACCTTGCGAAAGCGCCGGCCGAACAGTTCGTCGTCATAGTCCGCGCCGGTCAGTTCGTCGCGCAGCAGGCGGCGGGCCGGATCATTGACCCCATCGAGGACGGACAGCACCCTGCCCTGCACTTCGGAATGCAGCCACAACGCGCCGCTGTTCCCACGCTTGGAGCGAGTGAACGTCCACTGGACGCGCGTGCGGGGCTTGCCCCCTTCCTGGACCAGGCGGGGTTCGAAATCGCCGGCAGTGGCGCTGAACACGTCGGTCTGTCGCTGGCCCTGCAGGAGCGACAGCAGGATCGCCGTCCCGACCGAGGGCAGTCCGATCCGATCGGCCGTCGCCACAAGAAGATCGACCTCATCCCAACTGGCCGCGCGCTTGCGCGGCTTTGGCGTTTTCATCTTCAGGCGCAGGCACGGGTTCGTTCCTTCGGCCCGCCACCCGATCATTTCGGCATGGCTGAACAGCAGCGACATGGCGCGGATCTGGGCGATGGCCATGTGATCCGACTTGGTGCGGTAGAGCGTTTCATACCAGGCGCGCATCACGGGCTTGGTAAAGTCGCGCACCGCACTGGCCCCCCATTTTTCCACAATCAGCCGGAAATGCCCGCTGTAGCTGTCCTGTGTCTTGGGGGCCAGTTCGGTGAACGCCAGCGACTTCCGGTACTGTTCGATCAGCGCCTCGATCGTGCGGCCACCGGGAGCGCGGGCTGTGCGCCTGCCATTTCTCTGCGCCTGCGCCAGTTCGCGGTTCAGTTTTTCCGCCTCGCGCCGCGACCAGGTCAGGCGCGTTTCATCCAGCTCGACCACCGAGAAACCCAGGGCGCGTGCGGCGCCAGACGGTTCCCACCAGATGCGGGTGGTTCCATAGGAGCGCGTCCGCTGGCGCAGGCCCTGCGGCGGATTGGGAATGAGGCGGTCGGTTTTCACTTCATGGCCTCCTGGCTTCGGCCAGCAGAACGACAGAACCCGCCCGGACCAAAGCCGGATCGATCCGATCCTCGACGTCACGGGGCAGGCCATCGCCTTGGCCATCAGAGAGTACTCCGCGTAGTGGATATCGGCGAGCACGTTGCCGGTGTACTGGTCAAGATGCGTCGTCCGGTCTTCCCACGGCATCACGCCATCTTCGTTGCGAACCTCCGCCATGACGGTGAAAACGCCGGCCTCATCCTGCGGAATGGAGATCTTGTACTGCCCCGAGAAACCGTTCTCGACAGCCCAGGCGCTTACCGTATCCAGCGTGACCCTATCGGAAACACCCGCGGCCCCAGCGTCACTGCCCGAGGCGGGCATCGGTACCTGCTCCATGCCCCATGCCACATCCTGGTGACCGGCGTGGTTCATCGAGGCGTGGGTGCGGTCGGAGAGGGGAATGTTCTTCCAGGACTTTTCAGCCGGGAACGACGCCCAGG
Source organism: Paracoccus maritimus (assembly GCF_025195095.1). Classification (GTDB taxonomy): domain Bacteria; phylum Pseudomonadota; class Alphaproteobacteria; order Rhodobacterales; family Rhodobacteraceae; genus Paracoccus; species Paracoccus maritimus. The sequence goes on from NZ_JANAVZ010000006.1 coordinate 271,579, forward strand.
GCTGCACAAACTGCGCGCCCCAGATCCCCGACCAAGACAGGCCCGACAGGACGAACAGAAGAAGGAAGAGCGAGATCACGGTCCCCACACTGGTGTGCAGCGACTTGAACAAGTTTCGCCCCCGCGCTCGAAGGTCTGGGACCACGGCACGGATGCCTGCCTTGGGCAGCCACATCCAGAGCCCGGTGACGATCAAGAGCACGATCAGCGACGCCGTGGTTTCCATGATCCGGTCGCCGGTATCCCCGATCAGGAGCGTCCCGTGGATGCGGTTGGCAATGGCCTAGAGCGTGGTGGTCTTGTCCTGGCTATTCAGCACCGTAACGGTATAGGGGTCCACGGCGACAGACATGACGGTGTTGCCTTGGTCGATGGCGAAGAATGCAGGGCGGTCCGGCGCTTCGGGGGCGACATACTGGTTCAGCGTGCCGCCAGGGACAGAGGCAAGCGCGGCGTCCGCCTGTTGGGTCACGGGAACCGCGGTACCCGTCATCGCGACATCCGCGACGTTTCCGAGCTGGTTTGACGTTGCGGTCGAGATCATCATGATCATGCCGGTCAGGCTCAGCGCGCGCGAGCCGGTGCGCAGGGAGCGCAGGAACAGGTAGCCGCAATGCTGTTTGTCCTTCTTGGTGAACGGCTCGGGCTTGTCGTCCTCCGTTAGGCTACGCGAATAGAAGGTGTTGCCTACGAAATCGTCCTCATCGGAATCGTAGGCTCCGATGAAGGTGGCGCGCAGCGCCGCCTTGATGTTCGCGGCGTCGATACCCGCCGGGTTGGCCTCGGTGAAGAAATCGCCAGTTTCGATATTCAGCCACTCGATATTGCCGCCGAAGCGCGCCTCCTGCTCTTCCGACAGACCGACGATGGTGACATCGATAGTGATCTTCGAAATTTGCGACCATTCAATCAGCCGCCAACCTGCCGATCAAGCGACCTGTTCTACACAATGTTCGCCGTGCGGTTGCGGTTGATAGATGCTGCGGGCGACTGCTTCTCGCCTTCAAGGCCGGTTCGACGGAGCTCTTCACGGCAGTTCGAATGGATGGCTGCTCTTCTAAGGCTGCTGCATCGGCCACGCCGCACTGCCGCAAATCCGCATTCCGCCCTCCCTTCCTGGGCGTCGCTCCCGGCCGAGGCTGTGTGGAAACTCGGCCTTATGGTAGACTTAGACATGGTGGGAGATCGGCATGTCGGGTTTCATCGAAGGCACTGTGCGGGAACAGACGGCTCTTTTTCCAGATCGCCTTGAG
>NZ_JANAVZ010000007.1 GCF_025195095.1 Paracoccus maritimus
GACGTCCTCGCACGACTACCTGAAACGACCGCTTCCCAGGTGCACGCTCTACTGCCATGGAACTGGAAAGCTGCGGAGCACCGCCAAGTCGTATGACCGCGGCCTACGCCGGATGCTAACCCGGAAGTAGTCTCTCAGGGCTGATATTCTCCAGACCTGATGACTGCGCCGTGTTGGTGATCAGGGCAACAAGCCACTGTAAAAATTGTGCTTTCCTCTACTTGACGCTGAACACTTCGACATAAGTGGCGTTCGGCAGATGGAATAGAAATCGAACCTTTGTTTGGGTTGCCAAGTGACTGGGCCGTGCCTTCGGTCCTCGAGTAGAACATGTTTGGTGCTGAGCCCCCGTCGCCATCGGAGTGTCCTGTCATCGCGGATATCGAGGACACACAGGATGCGATCGTTCAAAGCCTGAGTCGGCAGATCTGCCGCATAGAACCCCTGCAGTAGCAATCTTAGTTACTGGGCCTGGCCTGTTCAGAATCGTCTGTGACCGGGAACACAAGTAAGCGTCAGGAGCCACTGAACACGCGCTGGTAACCCTTCTAGGCAGCACGGCTGAAGACGGACGCCCGATGATGTCCCATCTTCTCGAAGGTGCCGATAGTCCGAACCTTTGCGTTGCGGCAGTCGGGCTCTCTTCAATGCCAAAGATCTACTCAAAAGCCGGGGATATCGCTGGGACGCGACGCACTGTTATTGGTGGCGCGAAATTGATGCTGATTTACCCTATGATGAAAAGGGTTGGCTTGATCGATCAGTCTACGGAGGGACCGGTGGACATCCAACCTCGTGATCGACGTAAAGATGGCAATACCTCGCGGAAACCCGTCTGGACCGCTCCGCGCTTACCTTAGTCGCGCGATCGCAGGAATTCGTAGATCGCGATCAATCCCAGGATCAGTGTGGCAAGGAAAGTCAGGATGGGATCGGCCAGCAGGACATCGGTAATCGATGGCCGCACGGTCAGCGGTTCTGTCGAGAAATAGAAGATCTTCAGCGCCATTGGACCTTCGGCTGAGATCGCCGTGACCTGAAGCAGCGAGGTCGCCGGATCGGGGACGGAAACTGTCAGTCGGGTCTGGGCGACAGGCTGGCCGAACGGCCCTTCAGCGTCACTGTCCCGGCCAGGAAAATAGACCGTGGAACCCGATAAAAGCGCACCGTTGCGCAGCATGCGCCACTGCCCATCCAGAAGCGCGGTCGGGGTCCAGCCCGAGAACTGATAGCCGCCCTGGGTCACGGCCAGAAGATCAGTCTGGCTTTGGCCGGCGCCGATGACGGCGCGGCCTGTCATCGTCAGCGTGCCAAATGCGGGAATGGCACTTTCATCCAGGATGATCGCACCGCCAACCAGCCGCGCGGCATCCGAGTCCGCATAAGCATCCGGAACACTGATGACCGACAGCCTGACCAGGCCCGGTCGCGCGGACAGCAGGATGCTTGTCCCTGCCGGCAGGGTAAGGTTCACATTCTCTCGGCCCACCTGTTCGTCCGTGTTGCGGGGTGGTGTCAGCATGTGGGTCCGTCCGCTGCATCCGTATAGCGCATCGTGCTGGATCGGTGCGTCATCTTCTTGCCGGCGGCAGACAATGGCGTTCTCGAAGAACTTTCCGTTCAGTTCCCGCGTCAGATCCAGCCGCAAAGATCCGGCGCTGGCCTCGACGACCGCGCTCCGCTGGCCCAGGCGGTCATACAGCAGATCCGACAGGATTGCGGCGAGAACAATCGCTGCAAGCGCGATAGCCTTGCCATGCCAAGTGGCCCCTGATCGTTTTTGCTTATTTCCCGGCATAGGGGGGCAGGACCGACAGCCGGAAGTTTTCCTCCGTGTTGCCTCGGGCGACAAAGAAGGTGAGGCTGGTCGGCCCGGCGCCTTGCAGGGCGCTCAGCGGCACATCGCAGCGCGACGTGTATTTCAGCCCGTCAAGTTCGGTCACGTCGACGCAATCGACGGTCTGATCACGTCCGCGCCCCCAAGCGACATCGACGGCGTTGCCGGCAGCGTTGATGAATACATGCAGCAAATCCAACTCTGGCGCGGTTTCGGTTTGCGGCAGCACGGGAACCGCGACTGCGTCACGGCTGCCACACGAGCCGATCTTGACCAGCGCCGCCGCCGGCTCGCGGGTCAGGATATCTGACCGAGTTCCATCGTAAGGAAACTCTGCGCTCGATTGCTGATACCGCTGAGGCACCACATAGGTGTTCTCGGCCTCGTAGCGGCCGTCCTTGGTCACGATCCTGACGCACACCTGCGTTTCGGCATCGCTGGTGATCCAGTGATTGGCTGTGGACAGATACGGAAGCGCCGGCGAGGATGAGTCGTCGGACAACATCACGCCCATCACGATGTCGCCCGACACGCGCGCGTTCTCGGTCACGAATTCACGGAATTCCGTCTCGGCCAGCTTGATCTCTTGCGCGAAGAGCGTGGTTGGCAGCAGCGTCAGACACAGAACGGCGGAGATTCGCATTTGAAAGGTTCCGGGGCTTAACGATGAACTTCAAGAACATTACTGTCGCAGGCGTGATTTGGCTAGCGTGCGCAGCTTCGTCTGAGGCAAGAGTCGTCGGCGTAGAGAACGGCGCAGGCTCTGGTTTCCTTTACAGCCATCGCGGCAATTGCTTTGTCATCATGCCAAGCCATGTCCATGGCAGGTTCAGTGATGACATCCCCGTTGATAGCTATCAGTCCGGGACCATCGGATCGGCCGATATCGTCTATCGTGTGCCCGGCCAAGCGGACATCTCGCTGGGGCTGGTGCGTGGTGCCGTGACCGAGGATTGCGGGCCCGAATGGTCGACATTGCCCCGGAGCCTGACTGGCGAACTGGAGGTCGGCCAGATCGGGATCATCGAAAGGGCGCGGCAGCAGTCGGTCGAGGGCCGCCGGGTGCAACTGCACAGCAAGGATTTTACGCGCATCCGGCTGGTCCCCGCCGAGGGCGAGCAGGCCGATCTTTTCGGAGGGACCAGCGGAGCGACGGTGTTCATGGCGGGGATACCTGTCGGCATGGTGCTTGAGGCCGAAAGTGCCGACGCAGCCTGGGCCTTGCGCATGGATGAGATTGTCAACTTGCTTGCACGCTTCATGGGCGAGGTAGCCTCTTTGAAACCTGGCTGCGCAGCGGACGTTTCGTCGGCGTCCTGCCAAGCACCAGCGGCGCCAGCGGTGGGCGATCCCTATGAGGTGACCGGCTGGTCCACCCATCCGGTCGATGGCGCAGCCGATCCCACGGCCCTTGCTCACGGAGGGGGCCCCTATATCGCCCCCCTGTCGGCACAAGAGCCTGTCGTGATCCGGCTTGCCCTTACCGAAACCGACCGGCTGAGGCAGATCAGCATCCTGTCTGAACCGGCTGACGGCACCGCCGTGCCCCAGAACATCGAAATCGTCACCGACACTTCGGACGATGGGAGGGGGCGCCCCAACCCGATGCCGCGCCGTGATATGTCGCCGGACGGCAGCTATGAGAACAGGGTGGGCGAGCGTTTTGCCCGGCACGTCGAGATCCGCATCACGTCATCATGGGGCGGCGGATCGCCGATCCGCATCGACCGGATCGTTATCGACTAGGCGCCCAGATCAACGACCACCCGGGTCGGAACGCGGGCGATGAAGCGTTCACCGACAAGCTTTCCCTCGGCGTCAAGCGTTAGGGATGTCCATCCGCCATCCGTGTTGAAGGTAATCTCGCCGGAATTGATCCGGAAAGCGCATCGGTTGTTCTTGCTCTCGACCCAGCAGCGATCCTCATCCGAATAGCGCGCGATCCGGATGGGCAGCCGGGCGGTGCCGTCGACCTCGATTGCACCGCCCAAATTGCCAACGGCGTTTCTCCAGTTGTTCGATTTAGGCCCATCCTCGGAATACCACCGCGTGACCAGGATGGGATCAGAGTTGAAGATCGCCTCGACGGCCGCAAGCTGCACGTCGTGATTGGTGCTTGAAAGCCCATGCGATACGGCAAGTTTGCGCTGCCGGTCATCACCCTTTTCGATCAGCAGCCGCATGGCGGCCATGGCGCGGTCGGGGTTCTCGTCATTCAGCCGCAGCCGAACTTCCTCTTGCAGATCCTCTTTGCCCTCCATCGCCTGGTCGAGTTCATCGAGGCTGACCTGCGCTGTCGCCGTGGTGGCCATCAGGAGTGCGGCCAGAGCAAGCGCATAGATAGGATTATTCACTTCTGATCGTCCTTCGTCATCACTCATAAAGTTCAATCGCCGCCTTGGCGAGGTTGCCGTTGATGGATTGCTGGCCCTCCAACTCGCCCTTTTCGTTCAGCGTATAGTTTCCCCAGCTGTCGCCGAATGAAATACTGACGACCTCGCCACGCATCATGGCAAGGCAGGGTGTGTAGGCTCCGCTCTTGTAGAACCAGCATTCTTGCTCTTCGTCATAGCCTGAAATGTTCCGCACCACTTCCGACGAGTCGTCTTCCGCCAGGATGCCGTTGGCCTGTGAAATCGCCCTTGCGTAGTAGCCGTCAGGTTCATCCGCCACTGGGTCGAACTTCAACACGAGGGTCGGCCCCGAATCCAGAATGGCACGAACGGTCGTTGCCCGAAGCGCACTGTCAGTGCTTTGCAGTCCGTGCCGGATCGCCATGCGGCGCTGATCCGCATCGCCCTTGACGATCAGCAGCTTGAGAACTGACAGTGCCTTCTCGGGATCAGGATCGTTCAGCCGGTCCTGAAAGGCCTGCAACTCAGTGTTGCGGCTGTTCATTACCTCGTCTGCCTCCTCCAGCGTTACCTGCGCCGCAACGGGGCTGGTGGTGGCGAGCAAGATAGCGAGCGGAGCGAAGAATAGTCTCATCGGAAATCGATCCTTTCAGAGTTGCTGCCGGGTTTGCCTTGGGTCCATTGCATCGCTTTCGTCGGGCCGCCAGTCTTCCTCACCCAAATACGAAATTCGTCTGACCGTATTGATCGTTATCGCTGACAACGTCGCAATACCGTCACGCGCCTGGTTGGGCAGAACGTTTATGTTCGTCCCGTCGCGCACTTCCGAGGCTGCGTTCGACAGGGATTTCAACGGCGCCTCCCCTGAAAGCACATAAAAGAACCATCCACTCGCGAACACAAATGGGCTTGATCAAGGTCTCAATCTTGCGCGTGGATCGGGCTGTGTCGAGGAAAATATGGCAATTTGCCACGGCACAACTGCTGTCTTTCCAGGCCTCTGAGGCGAAATGGACGAGATTGTATCAGATGATCCGGGCAGGGAGGGGACTGAGCTTCGAGGGCGAACCAGCAGACGCCCTGTTAGGTCCGATCCCACCAAGCCCGTTCGGCCGCATCAATAGCAGGCTGGTGCCAGCGTGTCAGGCCAAGCCGACTATGTGGGTTCGCTGCGGCTGTTCGAGGCCGCTGGGAGTGCCGGCGGCGTTGTTCCTCCCAAAAGACAAGACGCTGGTTTCGGTTCAAAATGAATGTGCCAGATAACAGAACGCTCTGAAATATGCCAAAACTCGCGTCCAGTGTTACTGGTCAAGGAACCTGGCTATCTCCATATCAGCATCCCTGGGGAGTTCCTGAAGGCGCCCGTGAAGAACTATATGTTGGACGGCGGACAATCTGCTTAAGTTCATCAAAGCTTGTGCAACGGATGACAGCGTCTGATGTCGGTGTCGGGCCTATGTAGTCATCACTCGAGGGGAAGGCCTGGCCGGCCAGCTCCGCAGTGCGGGCAGCGGCGATGGAAAATGTCGGATCCGTTCGCGCCATAGCGGTTGCCGCAGGATAGGCAGGATAGGACATAGACGACTTGGTTGTGATCGGTGCCGGGCAGGTCGGTGCGTGCGATGACTTTCTGTCCATTGCGATTGACGAAGCCAATTTGGGTTGTGCCGGCTGAGGGGCGACGTCTTGTCCGGGCGGTGCTGTGCTGTCGTGCTGTCGGCGGCCAGGATGTTCCAAGAATCCAGCCCTCGACCCGTGCTGTTGCTGCGATTGGTTCGGGTGAGGGCGCCTCAAAGGACTGATCAATCATCCCGCTGCGGGACGCATCGCGCATCCATGTCGCGACTGCAAAGGCATCGTGCTGATCGGGGGACCGGGTGCCTACGTCGTAGAGGCCCGACCACAGTCGTGGATAGACCTCGGCGATCACCGTGGTGCCGGGTTTCGGGTTCCAACCGTTGAAGGGCCAGAAATGCAGATGCGACCGTTCGTTCCGAAGATGGCGCAGCCAGGGAATGCCGGCATGGGTTGATTTTGCCACGGATCCCTGGACGTCGAAATGAAAGACCGATTTGGCCGCACCTGCCGCCTCTTCGGTCAGGCGGCGCCAATGGCGCTCTCCGGTTCGCGCGGCACCGTCGCCCGCCAGCCCGTCGCGCACAAAATCGACATAGGTGTTTGGTGCATAGGTCGGCCAATGTGCGCAGAAATCCTCGAGAAAGGCTGACCAGTCCGGCGCCAGATGATAGCGTTCGAAATAGCGCATCGGGAATGAGAAGCCGTGATCGAGTCCCACAAGAGTTGGTACCGATCCGTCCAGCGTCTCGACCAACCATGCTGCCAGGCCTCTACGGGTCCAATATCGCTTCGGACCGATAGGTGGGGCCATTCCGAATTCTCCTTGGATGGTGCCGGAACGGTCTGCCCCCTGCCGGAGGTTTCTATCTCCGCGACATCCCATATGGAGAAGGCACAGGACCTTCGAACTTGCAAGCGCGCCCGATCGCCGCCTGCCTTGCGACCTCATCATGTAGATGTTCGAGACGTTATCTCGGGGATGTTTGGTCCATGGGGTGAGGGCAGGCTGCTATTCCCCATCGGCTAGGCTGTTGCCCTTGCTCGGGCCTTTTTGTGAGCTGGGAGAGGCAAGGAGGTTCTGTCCGGCACTGGCACGAGAGAGTCCCCGCCGATGCCACACCTGGTGCCGGCCATCATGACAGGCCCAGATCGCGGGCTTTCAGCGCGGCCTCGACGCGGTTCCTGACCTGAAGCTTCTGCAGAATGTTGGTCATGTAGTGCTTGATGGTCTTCTCCTGAAGATCAAGCGCACGGGCGATTTCCTTGTTGCTCTGACCCATTGCCACATGCCGCAGAATTGCCGCTTCGCGTTCGGTCAGGTCCTCTGCCTCCGGCGGCATCGGGTCGCGATTCCTCGCCTGCAGCGCGGCCAGCACCCGCCCGGCCAAGGCGGGCGGGACATAGGAGGCACCTTCGGCCACTGATTGCAGAATTCCGGTCAATTCATCTGCGCCGACACCTTTCAATGCATAGCCGCGCGCGCCCGCTTTCAAGGCCGCAAGCAGGTCCTCATCCGATTCCGATGCTGTCAGCATGACGATGGCGACCGCCGGGAAACGGCGCGTGATCTCGCCTGCCGCAGCTATTCCGGACCCAGGCATGGAAATATCCAGTAGGACGACATCAGGCATATGCGCCTCGACTTGCGCGATTGCCTCATCGGCGGTGGTGGCCTGCGCCACGACGGCAAAGTTGCCGTGCTCCTGCAGCGTCAGGACGACACCCCCGCGAAACAGCGGATGATCATCGGCGACGACAATATTGACCTTCGAGGTCATCGCCAGGACTCCACCGGCAGGGTCATGCTGAGCCGGGTTCCGGCTCGGGGGCGGCTTTCAACCTCAAAGCTGCCGCCGATGCTTTCAATCCGTTCGCGCAGGCCCGGAAGCCCAAGACCGGAAACGGTCCGCGCGGCCGGATCGAACCCAGGACCGTCGTCCTCTACGGCGATGACAATTCCGCTGGTGCCCTGTCCGGCACCGACACGGACCCTCGCGCCCGGCGCATGCCGAAAGGCATTCATGAGCCCTTCCTGCACAAAGCGGTAGATGCAGATCAGGAAGGGATGCGGCACGGGCCTTGCCAGCAGATCCATTCCGCTGAACCGGCGTTCCACCTTTGCGCCGGAACGTCGTTCGTGAGCGCGGATGGCAACGTCAAGCGCGTCCGCCACCGAGCAGCCGTTCAATTCTGGCAAAGCGAGCCCACTGCAAAGATCGCGCACGTCGCGCAGCGCCTCGTCAAGGCAGCCGCGCAACATCTGCGCTTCGGGATCGTCGGACGCCACACCGGCGCGGCGCATCAGGGCATCCAGGCGAAGAGAGGCAAGTGCCAGTGCCTGTGCCGGACCGTCGTGCAGTTCGGCGCTGACCCGGCGCATATACCGCTCGTTCGTTTCGCTGACACCCTGCGAGGCGACCTGCACCCGGGTCCGCAGTGCCTCGTTCTGGGCTGAGATGCGGGCGAGTTCCGCAAGTTGCAAGGTAAGCCGGCGGGTCTGATCCTCTATGGTGCGGCTTCCGGCGCGAACGATGCCGAAAAGTGCCAGGAAGGTCATCCCTGTGACCAGCGCCACCACCGCCCACGCACGGAGATGCGCCGCGCGCAGGTCTGCCTCTAGTTCGGTCGCATCCAGGTAGAACTCGGCAACGGCGATGATTTCGCCGGTGATGATCGAGTGAATGGGGTTATAGACCTCCAGCAGCGCGACACCGGCCTGCTGCTCGCGCTCGCTCTCGGGATCCTCGAGATCGTCAAACGACGCGATCAGCCCGCCCTGCCACGCCGCCATAAGGTCATCGCTTGGCGGGAAGGTCTGGCCGATCAGGTCCGCATCGCTGCTGAAGGCCAGAAGTCCGCCGGGCCGCCAGATTTTCACCGAGATCACCCGATCCGCAAGCGGCGGCTGCTGCAGCAGTGTGTCCATTCGGGTGACCGTCTCGGCTGAAAGTCGCTCTGCGCCGGCAAGTTCCTGCGACATCGGCGCGATGAAGCTCTCCATGTAAACGGCGCTTGAAATTGCCGAATTGCGGACCACGCCAGTTTCGATACTGCTGCTGACCAGATTGCCGATCACGACCATGCCGACAAGCGTGACAAGGCTGCCCGCGATGGCGAAACGATGGTGCAGCGGCCGTGCCGCCAGCCAGCGGGTCGCAGCGGCTAGCCTTCCCTCCGGATGCGCCGGTGCGAAATGCTGATCTGTTGTTGTCACATCCGTCGTCCTCAGGCGCTTCTGCGCCATCAGGCGACTGCGCAGGTGCGAAATCAAGCCTCATCGGACCAAGGTCTGAAACGGTTGCAGCAGATGGTCGGGTAGTTGGTGCCCATGGGTCCGTGCGGTTGCGGCAGGGGTCGGGACCCTGTCGCCTGCAACGATTTCGATGTGCCAGATGGGATCAGCTTAGGCGACTGTGCCTTCGCAAACGGAGGATCAAAGCATGACCAAGACACTGAACGCCGGTATCTCTGCCGCAGTTGCAGCCATCCTTGCACTGTCCAACGCTTCCGCGCAGGCCGCGCCGTATGTTTCCCACAGCGGGTTCGACCTATCCGCAGGTGGGGATGCTCAAGTCATCAAGGTTCGCCGCGGCCGCGGCGCCGACGACGGCGTGGGTCACGATGTGGGCGACGACAAGGGCGGCCGACGTGGTGGGCGGGGTCGAGGTGCCGATGACGGTCCCGGTGGCGATCAAGGCGGTCGCAAGGGCGGAAAGGGTCGTGGCGCGGATGACGGCCGCGGCGACGACCGCGGCGGGCATAAGGGCCGCGGCCGTGACCACGGACCCAATCATACCTGAAGTAAAGCAGGTCAGAGCAGCACGGCGCTGACGGATTTATCCCGTTATGCACTGATGGCGGAGAGGGTGGCCCAAGTCCACAAGTCGCCTTAAGGCTTGCAAGGTCATGCGGATGCCATGGCCATGATGGAGTCGGCACATGGGTCTAAGTCCCTTTTGGACCCGGCCACCTTCGAGGCCGTGCGCGCGGATGACTGACTGGATCAAGGTCTGGGACGTGTCGTCCGACTGGTCATCCGCTGCCCGCAGACCAGCGTGTACCTGCCTAACGCAACACATAGTCGATTTGTGAGCCGTCCTCGGCCAGGAACCGCACATGGACCAGCGTGCTGCCTGCGAACCACAGTTCGCGGTTCAGATCGCCCGTCAACGCGTAATGCGTGGCCCGCACCGGGCCTGCGCCGGTGGTGACGGTTTCGGTGCCCAGATTCCTGACACTGATCCTGTCGGTGCTGCCGTCGATGGTGTTCAGCACCTGGGTCGCGCCGAGAATGTCTGCGTCCCACAGGCTGGCCGGGATCAGCGAGGTCGCGCGGACGCTGATCTTGTGGGGCGAGCCGTTGTCATCGGTCTGAGAGGTCAGCGCTGCCAGCTGCCCGCCGTGCCAGGTTTCCTTGCTGGACTGGCGGAAACGATAGGCGCTGACGCCGATCACTGGAAGTTTCACCGAAACGTCTGTGGCGATATCGACCGTCAGGTCGTTGCCCGCACCGTGGAAGGTGACAACATAATCGCCGATGTCGCGGCCATTGCGAATCACGTCGAATGCCAGCTTGCCTGATCGCGGAACGCTGGCAGAGGGGGCGGCCAAGGCGGGGCCGAAGGCGGTCAGCGTCAAGGCCAGCGCGGCCAGAAGTTTGCGTGTCATTTGAGCCCTCATTTCAGATCATTCCCATGCCGATGAACAGGTTGCGGTTGGCGTCGGCGATAGCGCGGCGGCCATGCATGACGCGGGTGTTGTCCAGGATAGCGATGTCGCCGTCCTGCCAGTTGATCTCGTGCGTGACTTCCTCGGCCAGGGCGCGGATCCCCTCGACCTCAGCCGGAGTCACGTCGCTGCCGTCGGCCATGGCGTAGCGCGGCGGCTGATAATTATGCGACGGGCCGAGGACCGCGTTGGCAAAGCCGAGCGCCTCGCCCCCGAGGGCCGAGCCGCGCACCGGATCGACCGTCAGCCGGTAGGTCAGCGAACCGTCTTCATGAAGGCTAAAATCCTGACCCGGCACGGTGGCCTTGAACTGCAGCACGTGTTCCATCGTCACCTGGGAAGGGTCTGACAGGTCGGGATGTTCGTTCACGAGATAGCGTTTCCACAACGTCTCGGGCAAAACGCGCTCGACCGTCATGGCCTGCGACCAGCGGGCCTTTTGCCTGTCATCGAACCGATCCCAGACGGCGCGACCGTCGCAGATCGTCGTCTGCGATCCCTCGAAGGCGGCGGTCTGCGCGAAGAATGTCACGATGTCGGGACAGCGCGGCGTGTTGCCGTTCTCGATATGCAGGCCGATTGGCCCCATACCCGCATCGACCATCTGTGTGGTCGCGGTGGAGTGGTTGCGGGCCGGATCGAAGGTCACCCGCCGGCACAGAGTCGTCACAAGCGACGAGAAATCCTCCATGTCGGGGTCGAAGCCGCGCAGCAGTGTCCAGCCGTCGCGGGTCAGGTCGTCGCGAATGGTAGCCAGCAGGCCGGGATCGGTCAGACCAGCCGAATGGTCTCGGTGGCGCAGGATGTTGTAGGTCATAACGTCCTCATCTTTGGGAAATTTCGGGTTGCGCGGCGGTGACGACCGCCGGGTCGCGCGCCATCCTGATCAGCGCGCGGTCGATCAGCGTCGGGCGCAGGCGTTGCAGCGCGATGAACAGGCGTTCGCGCGTGGCGGGCAGCTGTCGGGGACGGCGCGCGGCGATGGCGCGCCAGGCGCGCGCGGCGACAGCGTCCGGAGAATCCAGCGCCATGGCCATTGGTCCGACAAGCGACTGGAACCCCTGCGCCGCATCGGTTCGCGTGCCGCGCGGGGCCAGGTGCGTGACGGCGATGCCGCGTGGGGCCAGCTCGCGCCGCAGCGCATCAGCCATCCCACGCAGCGCGAACTTCGATGCCGAATAGGCCACGAAATAGGGGAAAGCGATCTCGCCGAAGACCGAACCGACCATGACGACCTGGCCCTTGCTAGAGGTCAGCGGGGCCAGCAAGTCGCGCGTCAGCGCGAGGGGCGCGGCCACGTTCAGTGCCAACAGCGCTGCGATATCGGCATCGCGAAGCCCCTCCAGCGCGCCTGCAGGAACGGTGCCGGCATTATGGATCAGGATGTCCAGTCCGGTATCGCGTGCCGCGTCGACAATGGCGGCGCGACCTTCCTGCGTTGTCACGTCGGCGGTCACGACAAGGGCATCGCGCAGCGTCTCTGCGACCCGGGCCAAGGGTTCGTGCCGACGGCCTACCAAGATGACCCTATATCCGTGACGGTCAGCCTCGACGGCCAGAGAGCGACCGATGCCCGTTCCTGCGCCGGTGATCAGGACGATGCGGCGCGTCATGCCGCCACCTCCATGGTCAGCGGGATCTGCACGTCGGGGCGGGCCGCGATCAGGCGGGCGACCTGCCGGTCGGCGGTGCCCGAGGGCCGGATCAGACCCGGCTCGCGCGGATCCGCGATGACCAGCGCATCGGGACGGGCATAGGCGGGCAGCCGTGCCAGCCTTGCGACCAGTGCTTTCATGTTTGGCGCGTTGATCGCGGCCAGGACCAGGACCAGCCGATCCTCGGGCATCAGAACCAGCGCCGCTGCAGGCAGCGAAGGATCGGCCAGAGCCTCGGCCTCTACCCATTCGGGCGAGATGTTGCGTCCCGAGGCCCGCAGGATCATCGCGTCCCGCCGGCCCAGCACGGTCAGGCGACCTTCCTCGATCCGACCCAGATCTCCTGTGCGCCAAGGCCCCGAATGCGGTGAACGGTGCAGGTAGCCTGCCATCACGGTAGGGCCGTCGACGACGATCTCTTCGTCCTCGATGCGCAGGGAAGTTCCCTCCAGCGGCACCATTGCCGATCCTTCGGGCGCATCCAGCGGCGTCAGGGCCACGACCGAGCATGCTTCTGACAGGCCATAGCCCTCGGACACGGGCAGGCCCAGTGACCTCGCCTCGGCGATCAGCTCGGGCGAGATGGGGGCGCCGCCCACAGCAACATAACGCAGGCTGTTGGGCCGGGACGCGCCTGCACGCAGCGCCGCGACCCACATCGTCAGCTGGCGCGGAGCCAAGAGGGTGACGGTGGGGTGGACCTGATGCGCGATCTGCGCGAGCGCGCGTCCGTCGCCAGTGAAAAGCGCCGATGCGTCGGGCGGGCAAATCACTGTCGGCGCACCCGCCATGATCGGCAGAAAGATACCGCAGATCTGTTCCAGAAGCTGCGCCTGCGGCAAGGCCGACAAGTAGCGGTCCTCGGGCCCCGCCGCCAGCACGCGTGACAGCCCCGTCACGGATGCTGTCAGCTGGCGGTCGCCCAGCAAGACCCCCTTGGGCTGCCCCGTCGTTCCCGAGGTATAGATCACCCGCTGGGCCCCGCCCGCATAGGACAGCGACAGGGGCTTTCCGGCCTGCGGCAGATGGTCGATCAGGGTCGCACCGGCATCCTGCAGCAAATGCGTGATCTGCCCGGTCGAAAAGAAGCCCGGCACGGGCACCACGCGGCAGCCAGCCAGCGTCGCCGCCAGGTCGCCGATGACATAGTCAAGTCCGGTCAGGCGCAGTCCCACGGTGCGGGGACCGGCTGCGAAACCGGCGGCGGCGCGCGCTACGGCCTGGGCCAGCGCCGACCAGGTCAGGCTGCGCTGGCCATCGGCGAAGGCCATGTTCTGCGGGCGTTCCGCCGCATTGCGGGCAAGTGCATCGAACACGGGTGTCATTCGGGATGAACCTCTTTCTGGCGTGAAGCCCTGCGCGGCAGGAACCGCAATGGTTCCGCGTGTTCCTGCAAGGCGCAGACCCAGGGGTTGGTATCGTAATAGCGGCCCCAGCTGGCTGCATCGGCCAACCTGTCGGGTCGTGCCGGCGCAAGGGCGAGTATGGGCACCCCCGTGCGGCGCAGCATGCGCAGCAGCGGAGCGGTGGCGGTGAACAGGCCCCAGCTCGCGCCCCGGCGACGCCCTTCGACGGTGATCGCCTCGATCAGCGGCATGGTGGCGGCGGGCGTCGGGCAAGCCATGGACACGACCTCGATCACATCGTCCGGCGCGACGGGGCTGCCCGAGAGGCGGGTCAACTCGTCGGCGACGGAATGATCAAGATAAGTCTGGCTGAAAAAGCCCTGCGCCGCGTCACGCAGCCCGACCGCGCCCAGGATGTTTCCCTTAGCGCCGTGTGCCACCACCAGAGGCAGGGCGGGCAGCGTGATCTGCGCCCCATGAACGGCCATGAAATGCGTCTCGATCATCGCCGCAGCGGCGTGCCAACCGGGTTCGCGCCAGTTCAGGATCTCAACATGCATGATGACCGCCTGTGGCGCTGCCTGATGGAAAAGTCGTCATGGGTATCACCTGCTATCTGCTCTTTGGGCCAGAAATCCCGCCAAGCTTTCGGCAAGCTTACAATCGGCGGTCTGTGTCTCACGTTCATGTGAGGTGCAATTTGCGTTGATCCGTCGTCCGACCTGCTTCATCAGTTGGCCAGCGTGACGGGAGAGTGTGATGCGGGTGCTGATGGTAGAGGACGAGGCTGACATCGCGGACGCGCTGGGGCGATTCCTTCGGGCAGAAGGCCATGCAGTCGATCACGCGCCGGATCTTGCCACCGCCGAGGCCGCGTTGGATGTCGCTGAATTCGATGCGATTCTTCTGGACCTTGCTTTGCCCGATGGGTCTGGACTGACGCTGCTGCGGGAACAGCGGCGGCGCGGAAACCGTGTTCCCGTCGTCATTGCGACCGCCCGCGACCAGATATCTGAACGGATCGCGGGACTCGATGCCGGGGGAGACGATTATGTCGTGAAGCCCTATGATCTGGGCGAGGTCGCGGCCCGGTTGCGGGCGCATGGTCGCCGCGCCTCGGGCGACCCTGCCACCGAAAGCTGGTTGGGACCGCTGCGCATCGACCGGGCGGGAGCGCGGCTTTTTCGCGACGATCACGAGATCCGCCTGACATCGCGCGAATGGGCGCTGTTCGACGCGCTTCTGTCCGCACGCGGCAGAGTGTTGTCCAAGCAGGTGCTGGAGGAACGTCTCTATGCTTTCGACGATTCGGTCGAGGGGAATGCCGTCGAGGTCTACGTCTCGCGCTTGCGTGCGAAGCTGGGCGCAAGCGTGATCCAGACACGGCGCGGGCTTGGATACCTGATCCCGTGACGCGGCAATGGTCCCTTCGTCGGCGGCTGGTGCGGCGCGTGGTGCTGGGCGCCTGCCTTGCATGGCTTGCCGGCGTCGGACTGGCCGCGTTGGTCGTCGCCCACGAGATGTCCGAACTGATGGACGACACATTGGGCAACTCGGCAAGAATGTCTCTGTCGCTCTACAAGGGCGCCGGGCATGTGGGTGCGCTGGTGCATGGGGATGGCGCGATACGCATCATCGATGGTGGTGCGATAGTCACCGACGCGCCCTGGACCCCGGTGGAACAGGATGGTGGTCAGGATCTGCCGGGTTGGCGCGTTTTCCGGCTTTCGGATCCCGAGGATGATATTGTTGTCGAGGTCGGTCAAAGCAGCGAATGGCGTCAGGATGAGCTTGCCGAAAGTCTTGGCTGGCTTGTCGCGCTGATGCTACCGGTTCTGCTCGCGACCCTGATCGCGGCGCGGGGCGCCGTCGCCTCGGCGCTCCGTCCAGCCACACGGCTGGCGATGATGCTGCGCGGACGGTCTGCGCGCGACCTGTCGCCGGTCAATGCGCCTGATCTGCCTGCCGAGCTGGCGCCCATCCCGCACGCTTTGAACGGCTATCTGGACGACATTCGCACCCGCATCGAAGCCGAACGTCAGTTCGCCACCAACGCCGCGCACGAGTTGCGCACCCCTATCGCGGCGGCCTCCGGGCAGGCGCAGTTGATCGCTGCGGGACTTGCCGACCCGGCGGCCGCAGGCCGCCTGGCCGCAGCGCTTGGTCGGATGGGTCATCTGGTGGACCGTTTGCTGCAATTGTCGCGGGCAGAGGCGGGCTCGATGGGGGCGGGACCTTGCGACCTCGTGCGTGTGGCGCGCATGGTGATCGCTGAGAGCGACCTGCCGGTTCACTTCGACGATGCCGAAACCTCCGAAGCGATCGTTGCCGTCGATCCGGATGCCTTGGCGTTGATTCTGCGCAACCTGTTGCGGAACGCCGCAGACCATGGCGTCGGTGATCTGCGCATGGTGCTGTCGATGGGACCGGTTGTCACCGTGTCGAATGCCGTCCGTCCGGGCGCCCTCTTTCGGCATGCCACGTTCGACAAGTCCGCCAGCTCCTCCGGGGCCGGTCTGGGATTGGCAATCGTGGCCCGCGTCGCCGAAACGCAAGGTATCGGCATCGAATACGTCATCGAATCGCACCGGGCACTGGTCCGTGTCAGCTTTCCGGATCGGTCCGGCAGCCGCCGGGACTGAACTGCTGGCGCGGAGGGCTTGGCCCCGGCCGCCAAAGCGACAAGGTCACGGCTTCGGACCTCTCAGTGGCGGCACTTTCAAGACCACGGACGCTTGAATCCGGTCAGTATCGAAAGAACAAGGTTCTCTTGGTGGCGAAGGCTTTCGACGATCACGCCGGAAACATGCAGGGCCACGAGGATCAGGATCGACGTTGCCAGAAGCTCATGGGCCTCCTCCATGGCGTCTGAACCCCAGAACATGTCGGTGGTCTGTAGCCATCCGGTGACGGCGCTGCCTTTCACGTTCAGCAGCAGCGCAACGATCATCGCGCCGTCGGCGGGGTTGTGGCCCAGATAGCGCTGCTCGCGCCGCTGTCGCAGGTCGCCCAGATAATGCAGGACGGCACGCGGACCGCGCACGAAATCGACGAAGCGCGCATGGAGGGGCCACACCAGCCGGGCCGCAATCAAGGCTGCATGGCGTATCCCATGCGTTCATGCAGCGCCTTGGGACCGTCCGAGGTCAGCCAGTTCCGGCGATCAGACCGATCAGGCTCCAGTGAAACAACCGGACGAATACATCCCAGACCTTGATCCTTTCAGTCATCTGAACCGACGGCCTCAAAGGTGGCTGGATCGAAAAAGATCTCGACGCGTTTGCCGGCCTCGTCATGGCCATAGACCTCGTAGCAGCCATCCTCGGTCTTGACGTTGTTGATGGTCCAGCCCTTGGCTGCCAGCGCAGCCTTCAGATCTTCGACCGGGCGCCAGTCGGACTGCGGCACGTTGCAGCGTTCACTTGCAAGTGCGGGCACGGCCAGGGTCGTCATCAGGACAAGGGCGGGGATTAGAATAGATCGCATGGGTGTCTCCATCATCTGCGTTTCGATGAACGGTGCATGCATGTTGAAGCTTTCAGAAAGCTTGCAGGCGCAGAGCAGCAATTCCACCACCGATGTTCGGCTCGTTAACGTCGGTGTCGCGGATCTTTCCTCGGGTAGTTATGCGCCTTTCTGGCATGTCTCTTGGCAAATCCCCGATTGGAAATTCAGCGAGCCAAGTTTCTTTTGCCTTTTGACTGTTCGCGTCGTGTCGAAAAAAGGTGCTTTTGCGAATCCGTCTTGCACCACTGAGGTGGTCCAGCCCTTTGGATCGTTTATCCGGCATCACGGAGGACGAGGACGATGGCAGGCAAGCGAGAGAAGCCCGAAGACATCCTACTGATGCTTCGACAGGCTGAAGTGCTGCAGGGCCAAGGCGCAAAGATCGCGGATGCGGTTCGGAAAATTGGCATGACTCAGCAGAGCTGCGACCGCCGGCGGCATGAACCGCGACCAGCTCAAGCGGTTGAAGGAGGTTGGGCAGGAGAATGCCCGGCTTCGGCGCGCAGTGTCGGGCCTGACGCTGGACAAGCGCATTTTGTCGGAGGCAGCCCGGGAAGACTACTGAGCCCTTCGCGTCGCCGTCGCTGTATTGACCATGTCCGGCAGGAAGTCAGCGTTTCCGAGCGTCGCGCCTGCCGGGGCTTTGGGTCAGCATCGTTCCACGCAGCGCAGGGTTCCTGCGGGCCGTCACGATGAAGAACGCCTGACCGCGGACATCATCGAGCTGGCACGGCTCTACGGCCGATACGGCTACCGGCAGGTGACCGGGATGCCGGTTCAGGCCGGTTGGTGTGTGAACCACAAACGTATGTCGCATATGGCGGCGTGAAGGCCTCAAGGTCACGCCGAAACAGAAGAAACGCGGCCGGCTCTGGCTGGCCGACGGTTGCTGTATGCGGCTCCGACCTGAGCGACCCACCACGTCTGGTCCTATGGCTTCGTTCAGGATCGGACGGCTGATGGGCGCGCCCGCCGCATGCTCAACATCATCGACGAACACAGCCGAGAGGTTCTCATGATCCGAGTAAAGCGCAAGATCAACTTCGTTGACGTGGTCGATGCGTTGACCGATCTCTTCCTCCTGCGCGGCCCTCCGGCATATATCAGGTCGGATAACGGGCCCGAGTTCATGGCCATCAAGCTCCGCGAGCGGATCGAGGCCGTCGGTGCCAAAACCGGGTAGATCGAACCGGGATCCCCCTGGAAAAACGGCCATGTCGAGAGCGTCAACGCCAGGCCTCGGGACGAACTGCTCAACGGCGAAATCTTCCATTCGCCGAGAGAGGCGCGGATCCTGATCGAACGATGGCGCCGCCACTAACTGTGCGGCCGCATGGCGCCCTGGGCTATCGGCCACCGATGCCCGGGACCACCATCCCGATGGACCAAGGGCCAATCCTGCAATAACTCTCAAACCGGACAACACGAGAGCGGCAGGTCAAACCATCTAAACCTCGGGTCGGATTGGTCAGGGACGGCCGGGCGGTCTGCCGCGTTTGACATACGGCTTAACGTAGCTCGCCGGGATCTAGCGAACATCGTGGCCAAGGGCAGAAAGTTGCCGCACCCTGTATTGGCCGGACCCATCTGCCTCCATGCCGACAAGACACGCAGGCAGGTTCTCGAAGAAAGCCAGAAGCTGCGCGCGCCTGAGCGTCCGGTTAGAGAGGACCTCTCCGGTCTTGGTAATCCCATGGACCTGGAAAACGTTCTTGGCCAGATTTGCGCCAACTGTTGTAACCTGCATTGGGTGGCTTTCCTCGCAGCAGTCGCGACAACTGCATTATGGCGCATTGCGACGCCGGTTGGAGCAGGAGCCATCCACCCCATCGGGTTCGGGGACGGCTGCACCGCGGCGCAGAACTCCGCTTGCTGCGTCTGCCAACCACACCATCACAGCCGACACCCATTCTGGCCAATCTTTGCATCGGCTATCGATGTTTCTGACGGTGTCGGATCTGATTGATCAATCGTGATGATAGCGGATGCCTGAGGCTGTCGGCTTGCGTGATCACCAAAGGCCGGGCCGGGTTGCGGCGGGCGCAAGGCGGGCTTGCCTTGACGCGGCGACGCGCCCGGCGCATGGCGGGGTCGAAGGGAACGCAGCCATGCCAGATCAGCACGTCAGGGGACCGTATTCCTCATCCTCGGCCGCGGGTGCGTCGGCGCCGCCGCCGGTGCCACCCAGATTGCCGCCGCCGGTCACCGACCGGACCGGGATGGCGATCGGGCTGATGTGCGCGACCGCGTTCATCTTTGCCCTGCAGGACGGTTTTTCACGCGTGCTGGGGCAGGCCTATCCGCCGGTGCTGGTTGTGATGTTCCGCTATTGGTTCTTTGCGGCCTTCGTGATCGCGCTCGTCGCTCGCCAGCCGGGCGGGCTGAAACGCGCCGTCCGCACGAAACGGCCGGTCACGCAGATCCTGCGCGGGGTGATCCTGGTCCTTGAGGTGCTGATCATGGTCGAGGCGTTCGTGCGCCTTGGACTGGTCGAGACCCATGCCGTGTTCACCGCCTATCCGTTGCTGGTCGCGGCGCTGTCGGGGCCGGTGCTGGGCGAAAAGGTCGGCTGGCGACGGTGGACGGCGATCGGGATCGGGTTTGTCGGCATCCTGGTGATCCTTCAACCCGGCAGCGGTGTCATGCGGATCGAGGCGCTGCTGCCCTTTGCCGCCGCATTGATGTTTGCGCTCTACGGCCTGCTGACACGGCATGTGTCGCGCGACGACCCGCCGATGGTCAGCTTCTTCTGGACTGGCGTCGCGGGGGCGGTGGCGATCACGCTGGTGGGTATCTGGGATTGGCAGTGGCTGGCGCCGATCGACTGGATCTGGATGGCCGGTCTGTGCGTCTGCGGGATGACCTCGCACTACCTGATGATCCGCGCCTACGAGATGGCCGAGGCATCGGCCCTGCAGCCCTTTGCCTATACGCAGCTTGTCTGGGTCAGCATTATCGGCGTGACGATCTTCGGCGAGGTGTTGCGCCCGAACGTAGTTGTGGGCGCGGTCATCGTGGTCATGGCGGGGCTGTTCACGCTGTGGCGCGCGCGGGTCAAGTCCACCGGCTGAGCCGGCCTTGTCTTTATCCAGATAACCCGTCTAGCCGCCAGTCTCGCCGGTCGATGCGGTTTCGGAATCCGCCGCCGGGTCCCGGTCGTCCGGCGCAGAAACAGATGTCGGTGCGACCCAATCCGGCGGCAAGACAGGACCGATAAAGGGTTTTAGCGGCGGCCGGCTTGACAGTGCCAAGGTCAGGCGTGCCACGGGTGGCGGCATCAGTCCGCCGCCGGTCAAATCCCATGTCGGCACGATCGGGGCCGGCTTGCCATGGATGCGGGATCGATAGACCGGCATCGCCTCGGTCACCCGCATGACATAGTTGCGGGTTTCGTCGAAGGGAATCAGCTCGACCCATTCGACCGGGTCCATGTCCCGCCGCAGATCGCCGAAATCGCGCAACCATCGCGCGGGCCTGCCGGGGCCGGCGTTGTAGCCCGAGGCCGTCAGCGCCGTCGAAGTGCCGAAGCGATCGCGCAGCCCTTGCAGATAGGCCGCACCCAGCCGCGCGTTATAGGCCGGATCGCGGGTCAGGCGGGCGATCTGGTAGGGCTCGCCAAGCTGGCGGGCCATCTGTTCGGCGGTGCCGGGCATCAGCTGCATCAGGCCGCGCGCACCGACATGGCTGCTGACGGTATGGTTGAATTCGGATTCCTGCCGCGCGATCGACAGGACCAGTTCGGGCGGCAGGTCCAGTTCCGCCTGTTCCAGACCGGTCAGGGGAAAATGCGCGGCCGGATAGATCACGCCGCGATCGGCGGCGCGCTTGGACAGCCGCAGCCCGTGCCAGGGCGCCCGCGCCTCGATCATCAGCCGGGCCATGCGGGCGATGTCGTCGGGCGGGGCTGTCTCGGCCAGATGCAGGAAGAAACGCTGCGCCTCGTTTATGCGGCCAGTGGCCAGCAACCACAGCCCGGCCTGAAACACGCTGTTGTCGCGCATCGCACCGCGCCAGTCGGGCAGCGTCTCGATCGCCTTTCCCGGAACGGCATAAGAGGGCGGCAGGGTCGCCCGGACCTTTTCGGCGGCCAGTTGCCCGTAATAGACACCGGGCTTCTGCGCCGCGCGGGCAAAGGCTGCCTGCGCCGCATGGTCGTCGCCCAGATCCTCGTGCGCGCGGCCCTGCCAATACAGCGCGCGGGCCGTGCTGATGGCGCTGCCGACGACGGTTTCCAGATGTTCGAAATGCGCCAGCGCCCGATCCGGCGCATCCTGTTTCAGCGCGGCGAAGCCCGCCAGCCATTCCAGGTCTGAATAATGCCGATTGTCGGCTGGCAGGAAATGCGCCGCCGCCAACCGTTCGGCCAGCGCCCAGTCGCCCCCACGCATCGCCAGCCGGGTGTAATCGACGCGCATCTGCGCCCATGCCTCGGGCACCCGCAGCGCCTGTTCGCTGGTCGAGGCGGCCAGCATCAGATCGCGCGCGCCATCGCGAAACCTGGCCTGCACGCGCCAGCGGAACCGATCCATCGTCAGGCCCGGATCGTCGCGTTCCGCATCGGGCAGGGCAAGGATCAGATCGTCCACGCCGGTGCGCCGTGCCTGCAGGGCGATTCGCGCGGCCAGCAGCGCCCGGTCCGCCTGGGGCAGCCGATCAATCAGCCGTTCGGCCTGCCGCCATTCGCCCTGATCCAGCATCGCCGTGGCGCGCGCCGTCAGAAGCGGCGTCAGTTCGCGTTCATAGGTGGTCAGGAAGGCGGTTTCCTCGGCCTCCTCAAGAGGCGTCGAGGTCCAGAAGCGGACCCGTTCGGCCCGTGCGGCATCGGCATCCAGCGTCGTCAGATAGGCGGTTTCGGCGCGCAGCGTGGCGGGCAGCCGGTCGCCGAACCATTCGCGAATCTGGTCGGCCGGCAGGTCGGGGCGCAGCCGCGCATCGCCGCGTTCACGCAGCTGTGCAAGGCCGGGCCAGTCGGGGTGGTTGCGGATGAACCGCAGGTAATCCTCGAAGTCGCCGAAGCCCGCGCGCAGCGCCTGCCAGCCGACCAGCGCCTCGGCCACCGGGCCTGAACGCTGCGCGGCGTCGCGGGCGGTGACCCAGTCCCGCGTGTCGGCTGCGGCCAGCGCAAGCGCCATCGCGCCACGGTCCTCGGCCAGGGCGGGGCTGGAAAGAGTCAGGATCGCCAGCAGGCCGGCCCCCAACATGTCGCGCAGAAGTCGCATCATTCACCTGTGTCGCCGCCAGATCGCCGGGACGCAATTCACAACCTTGGCAAGTTCCGCGCCCGGGCGTAGTTAGGCGCGACGAAAAAACATCATCAAGGAGCGTGTCATGTTCAAGGGGTCTTTGCCCGCACTGGTCACGCCGTTCACTGCGGACGGCGAACTGGATATGGACACGCTGAAGAAGCTGGTCGAATGGCATATCGATCAGGGCAGCCACGGGCTGGTTCCGGTGGGTACAACCGGCGAAAGTCCGACCCTGACGCACGAGGAACATCGCATCGTCGTCGAAGAGGTCGTCCGGCTGTCGGCGGGACGGGTGCCGGTGATCGCCGGGGCGGGGTCGAACTCGACCCGCGAGGGGATCGGCCTGATCCGTCATGCGCAGGAAGTCGGCGCCGATGCCGCCCTGGTGGTGACGCCTTATTACAACAAGCCGACCCAGGCCGGGTTGATCGCCCATTATACCGCGCTGGCCGAGGCCGTGGATCTGCCCATCATCATCTACAACATTCCCGGCCGGTCGGTGATCGACATGCTGCCCGAAACCATGGGCGTTCTGTCGCATCTGCCGCAGATCATCGGTGTGAAAGACGCGACGGGCCGGCTGGAACGGGTCAGCCAGCAGCGGATTACCTGCGGCGCCGACTTCGTGCAGCTTTCGGGCGAGGACGCCACCGCGCTTGGCTTCAACGCGCATGGCGGGGTGGGCTGCATCAGCGTCACCGCGAATGTCGCGCCCAAACTATGTGCCGAGTTCCAAGAGGCGACGCTGCGCGGCGACTATGCCGCCGCGCTGGAATATCAGGATCGGCTGATGCCGCTGCATCACGCGATCTTCGTCGAACCGGGTCTGGTGGGCGCCAAATATGCCATGTCGCGTCTGGGTCTGTGCGACGATCGGGTGCGGCTGCCGCTGGTGCCGCTGACCGATCCGACGCGCCGGCTGATCGACGCGGCGCTTGAACATGCCGGGCTGATCTGATCCGTCCGGCGGGCCGTAGCGTGGCTCAGCGACCGTCGCGGTCAAGACCAAGCACCGCGTCCAGCGACCATGCGCCGGGGCCGCGTGCGATCAAGATCAGGAAACAGGTGGCCCACAACCCATGGGTCTGCCATGCCGACGGATAGACGAAGATCTGGATGACCGCCGTCATCCCCAGCAGCGCCAGCGCCGAAAGCCGCGTCATCAGCCCAAGGATCAGCAGCACCGGGAACACATGCTCGGCGGTGGTGGCCAGCCGCGCGGCAAGTTCCGGCGGGATCAAGGGCAGCGCATATTCGTTCTGGAACAGATAGATCGCCGAGGGGCTGAGGCTGAGCCCGTCCAGCTTGGTCTGGCCGCTGGCCCAGAACACTGCCGCCGGAAACAGTCGCGCGGCCAGCGCCACGACGGCATAGGGCATGTGATCGGCCAGCCCGTTCACCCGGCGCAGCAGCGCCGCGGGGCGATTGGTGGCAATTGTCGTGGTCATGATCGTGTCTCCTTGTCGCAGATCAGTCCGTGGCGCAGAAGCAGCGTCAAAATCGGCACAGGATTTGTCGAGCCGGCCGCCTGTGCGATCGGCTGGCCTTGCATCAGCCCCTGGAGGAAATCGGCGTCGGGGTCGGCTATTGCCATCGCCTCGACCTCGAAATCCGGGCGACGCCAGATCAGGACGTTCCGCGGCCCCGTGCCGCGCAGCTTGCCATCGCGGCCGGGCTGGTTGGCCTGCCAGATATCAAATGCGGGATGGGTCAGCCGCAGCAGTTGCAGGGATGGATGCAGGCGCAGCGGGGCGGTTTCGGTCAGCCGGCGGGGGGGCATCGGCATGGCGTCGGCGGCGTGATAGGAAAGCCCGCGCGCCCATTCGATCCGCGCCACATCGCCCAGATAGGGCAGGGTGGCGACGGGCGGAAACCCCGCAAGGAACCCGGCAAAAGCGTCGCCCCATTCCTGAAGGACGGGTGTGGCCGGGGGATGCGCCGCGACGAATTCGCCCGCCATCGCGGCAAAGAATTCCGCACCGACCAACCGCCTTATCACCGGATATCGCCGGGCCAGCGCCTCGCGCAGGCTGTGGGCCACATTGTTGCGATAGACGGCAAACCGGATCGCGGCCTCGTCCGGAACGCGTGCGGTCACGAAATCGGGCAGGTCGCCGCCGGCCAGCGCCGCACGGAAGGCGGGGGTGAAATCGGCGGGGCTGTCACTGTGCTGCTGCATGCTGCCTCGCATCCGCCAGCAGGGTCGCGGCGCGCTGCGCTTCGGCCAGCAGCACATGCCATTCGGGCACGTCGTTGTCCCATTCGACCAGCGTCGGCAGGGCACCGGCTCGGTCCAGCACTTCGGCGTAAAGCGCCCAGACCGGCTCGGCCACCTCTGCGCCGTGGGCGTCGATCAGCAGTGGCCCCGAGGGCAGGTCTTCCTGATCGTGACCGCCCAGGTGGATTTCGCCGACCAGATCCAGCGGGAACGCGTCCAGCCACGCCAGTGGATCGCTGCGATGGTTCACACAGCTGACGAAGACATTGTTCACGTCCAGCAGCAGGCCGCAGCCGGTGCGGCGGGCGATCTGGGCCAGGAAATCGGTTTCCGGGATCTCGCTTTGGGCAAAGATCACATAGGTTGACGGGTTCTCAAGCAGCAGCCGCCGGCCCAGCACCTCTTGCACCCGATCCACATGGTCGCAGACCCGGTCCAGCGTTTCGGGCGTGTAGGGCAGCGGCAGCAGGTCGTTCAGATATTCCGTTCCGTGGCTGGACCATGCCAGATGTTCCGAAAAACTGTCGGGATCATAGCGGTCGCACAATGCCTTGATCCGCGACAGATGCGCCAGATCAATCTGCGGCCCGCCGATCGACAGGCCGACCCCGTGGATCGAGATCGCGTAATCCTGCCGCAGGGCGGTCAGCATGGCATGTGGCGCACCGCCGGCGCCCAGATAGTTTTCGGCATGCACCTCGAAAAAGCCCAGATCGGGGCGTGTGGCGCGAATGTCCTGGAAATGTTGCGGCTTGAAACCAAGTCCGGTCGTGGCAGGCAGGGGCATCGGACGGTCCTTCGTTCTGGCTGCGGGCGTTTCGATTGTGGGAATTCGGGGGCGGGCGGGCCGGAAACGGCCCGCCCGCGAACCTTGGATCACATCTCGATCGGTTCCAGCGAACCGTTGTGACCTGCCGGGGTCTCCATCTCGGCGCAGGTGCCTGCCGGGACCAGTTTCCAGGCATTGCCCTGATAGTCCTTGGTCGAGGTGCCGGCGCAGGTTGTGCCGGGACCAGCGGCGCAGTCGTTCTGACCGGCCAGCGCGACGCCATAGCATTTTTCCATCTCGGCATCCTTCTTCATGTCGTCCGCATGTGCGGTGACGCCGGCGAGGCTGATGGCGGTGGCAAGGGCTGCAGCGAATTTCGGGCTCATCTTCTAACTCTCCTTGTGGTTTTCATGGGCGGCATCGCCGTCCCGGAGTGCCATTCGGAGGGGGCGTCCCGATCGTTACGCGCATCACGGATACGTGATGTGCAGACCTGCCGCCGGGAATGCTGTAACGCTGAAACGCCGGATTGCGTAAGGACACCCGATGACGAAAGACGCCGGACAGGCCGAGGGCGACTGGTCACAGCTGATGCGCGACGCGATCGCGGGCGATCAGCGGGCCTATCGCCGGCTGCTGACGGCGATGACGCCGGTGCTGCGCGGTCTGGTACGGGCACGCGCGGCCGGAATGGACGCAAGCTGGTGCGAGGATGTGGTGCAAGAGACGCTGTTGGCGATACATGTGAAACGCGCGACCTGGGACAGCGGCCAGCCGTTGCGCCCGTGGGTCTATGCGATCGCGCGCCACAAGCTGGTCGATGCGTTCCGCCGTCGTGGCCGGCGGATCCATCTGCCGGTCGAGGATTTCGCAGACATGCTGCAGGCCCCGCCCGAGCCCGACATGCTGGAACGGCGCGATGCCGGGACGCTGATCGGCCGCCTGCCAGAACGCGATGCCGCGCTGCTGCGTTGTCTGGCGCTGGAGGAGCGCGGCAGCGACGAATGCGGTGCGCGGCTTGGCTTGGCGCCAGGGGCACTGCGCGTGGCGCTGCACCGGGCCTTGCAACGGCTGGCGCGGTTGCGGCAGGAGGAAACGTGATGCGGACCGAACGTTTGATCGATGTCCTTGCGGCGGATGACACGGCGCCCCGCCCGATCGGACCACGGCTGATGATGCAGGCGGGGCCGGCCTTGATCGCCGCGGCGGTTCTGGCCTTGTCGATTCTGGGTATCCGTTCCGATCTGGGCGCCGCGCTGGCCAATCCAACGACGCTGATGAAATGGCTGCTGCCGCTGGCAGTGGCGATCCCTGCCTTGTACGCGGCGCTGCGCCTGACCCGGCCACAGATCCGGCACACGCCGGCGCAATTCATACCTGCGCTGATCGGTGTGCTGGCGCTGGTCTGGCTGGCGCTGGCGGCGGCATCGACGGCGCCGGACCTGTTGTGGCCGCAGGTGCGGGGCAGGACGGCGCTGATCTGCCTGATCTCGGTGACATTCATCGGGCTGGCGCCGTTGCTGGTCGGACTGCGAATCCTGCGCGAAGGGGCCTGCGTGTCCCCGACGGTCAGCGGGGCGATGCTGGGCCTGGCGTCCGGCGGGCTGGCGGCGGCGTTCTATGCGCTGCACTGCAATCAGGATGCACCGCTGTTCTTTCTGACCTGGTATGGGCTGGGCATTCTGGGGCTGACCGCGGGCGGGGCACTGCTTGGCCGCCATTTCTTGCGCTGGTAGCACCGAATCATCGGACCGCAACCGGACCGGTTCATCGCCGATCGCGCGGATCGCAGCGGTGAATATGCCGGTCGCGCGGATTTGATGACTCGAAACCAACGTCGCGACGGCTAAAATTCGCTGGGATTTTCACGGCAGGGTTTCCTTTGTGGCCCTTGGACCTCATATTGAAGTCAAGGAGGCCCACCATGCCATTGCCGCATTTCCTGCTGCTGATGATCGCCGTTCTTCTGGCTGCTGCCCTGACGCTGTGGGTTTCGGTCGTCGCGGGTGTACCCGAGGTCGCCTTGGCGCTGATGGCGCTTAGCGCGGCGGCACTGGTTCATCTGGGGCACCGGAACCGGCACGATCACCGCGGCTGACCGACGGGCATCGCGACCGAAGGCGCAGAACCGCGCCCCTTGGATCAGCTTTCCAGTTCGGCGTCCCAGTACAGGAAATCCATCCAACTGTCGTGCAGATGGTTCGGCGGAAAACGCCGACCCACGGCATGCATTTCCTCGGGCGTGGGCTGGCACGGCTTGCGACGCAGGCTGAGACCGGAATGGCGCAGGCTGCGATTGGCCTTGCGCAGATTACACGGAGAACAGGCGGCGACGACGTTTTCCCAGCTTGTGACACCGCCACGTGAACGCGGCACGACATGATCGAAGGTCAGGTCCCCCTTGGCGCCGCAATACTGACAGCAGAATTCATCCCTCAGAAAAAGATTGAAGCGCGTGAATGCCACGCGCTTCTGGGGTTTCACATAATCCTTGAGAACCACAACAGACGGGATTCGGAAGGCCTGTCTTTGACTTCGCACCACCTCGTCGTATTCGGCGATGATGCTGACCCGGTCCAGGAACACCGCCTTGATCGCTTCCTGCCAAGGCCAAAGCGACAGCGGATAGTAACTCAGCGGTCGATAATCGGCGTTCAGGACCAGCGCCGGGTGGTGCCGAAGCCCTGCGGGTTCACGCACGAAATGCGTCCTGAAATCCGTCTGATGTCGTTCGTCCAGCATGTTGCCTTCCCGCCTGCCCCCGCAAGGAGTGCCGGGGGCGCCCGTCAGATCCGTCAGGCCGACTATATATCGCGTCCCGGTTCTGGCAAGCCCCCGGATGTATTCGATCTGGGGATGAAATACCCTGACTGGGTGACATCGCCGTGACAGATTGCCCCGTGCCTGTTTCAGTGGCAGGATCGCGACCATGACAGATCGCATGCCGGAACTTCTGGGGACGCTGGAAACGGCGCTTTACGCCGATGATCTGGATGCGGCGACGGCATTCTGGCAGGATGTGATGGGGCTGGAGGCGTTTCAGTCTGTGCCAGGGCGTCACGTTTTTTTCCGCATCACCAAGCAGCCGCGGCCCCAGCTTCTGCTGGTCTTTCGCCCCGATGCCACGCAGCGAGCGCCCGAACCCGATGCCCGGTTGCCCGTGCCGCCGCATGGGGCGCGTGGTCCCGGCCATTTCTGTCTTGCAGTGCCGCCAGACGCGCTGGACCGGTGGCGCAACCACCTGACTGGTCGCGGCGTCGCGATCGAAGCCGATTTCCGCTGGCCGAACGGGGCGCGGTCGATCTATTTCCGCGATCCTGCAGGCAATTCGATCGAACTTGCCGATCCCGCCCTCTGGATCTGAGGCACCGCCGCACGCGGCTGGTCCGACCGCAATCACGGGCTGGGCGTCCGGGGGGATGACAACACCCCCGGCTATCCGCCAGTTGTCAGGCCGGCAGGCTATTTGCCCAAGCGATCCTTGATGAAGCTCAGCGCGACCGACAGCCCGTCCGGGGCGATGCCGTGGCCGGTGCCCTTCATCACATGGGCGAACACGTCGAAATCCGCCGCCAGCAGCGCATCACCCGCCAGGCCCATGTCCTGAAACGGAACCACGGGATCCTGATCGCCGTGGATCAGCAGAACCGGCGGTTTGACCTTCGCCTCGCTCTCCAGCGTTTCGGCATCCAGCAGGCGGCCGGAAAAGCCGACGATGCCGGCGACCGCGTCCGTCCGGCGCGGCAGCACATGCAGCGCCATCATCGTGCCCTGCGAGAAGCCGATGACCACCATTCGGCTGGCATCAAGACCCTCATCGGCAAGCACCTTGTCCAGAAATCCGTTCAGCGCGGTGACCGAGCGATGCATGGCGGCCTTGGCGTCCGCCTCGGACGATCCGTCCAGCCACGGGATCGGAAACCACTGATAACCCATCGGATTGTTGATGCTGCGTTCGGGCGCATCGGGCGCATGGAAGGCGGTGCCGGGCAAATGGGGTGCCAGCGGATCGGCCAGTCCCAGAAGGTCGGCGCCATCCGCGCCATAGCCATGCAGAAAGACCACCACCGCGTCGGCGTCCTGCGGTCCCTTGCGGGCCGATTTCAGTTCCGTCATCGAATTCCCTCGCGTCCTTTGGCCAGCCGGTAATAGGCCCACAGCCCCCGCGCCGCAACCGCACGCCAAGGTCGCCATGGCTCGGCCAGATCGCGCAGCGCGGCAGGGCCGGGCCGCGTGTCCAGCCCATACATGATCCGCGCGGATTCCTGCAGCGCCAGGTCGCCGGCGGCGAAGACATCGGGGCGACCCAGCGCGAATTTCAGATAGATCTCGGCCGTCCACACACCGATGCCGGGCAGCGCGACCAGCGTGGCGATGGCCTGATCGTCCGGCAGCTCGCGCAGCCCGTCCCAATCCAGCCCCGCCGCGGCGATGGCTTTCAGATATCGGGCTTTCGGGCGCGACAGGCCCGCGGAGCGCAGATCGTCATCGCTGGCCGCGGCGATCGCCGATGCGGTGATCAGGTCCGCCGCCACCATCCGGTCCCAGATCGACGCGGCCGCCGCCACGGAGATCTGCTGGGCGACGATCGCGCCTGCGATCGCCTCGAATCCATCCTCGCGGCGCCGCAGGGGCAGGGGGCCGATCTGGGGCAGCACGCGCGCCCAGACCGGACAGACCCGCGCCAGGTGCGCCGCGCCTTCGGCCAGGTCTGCCTCGGTCCCAATCGGCCGCACCGGATCACCCGCGTGGGCACGGACATGACATGCGCCGGGTCTTAGACATGTTCGCCTTGCGCCTCGAGCTTTAGACGGGTTTCCCACGCCATCGAGATATGCTGCCGCAGCGCCTTGTCCGCGGCATCGCCGTCGCCTGCCGCGATGGCATCCACGATGCGCTTGTGTTCGGACAGCGCCGTTTCACTGCGGCCTTCGGCCGCAAGCGAGGTTCTCGCCATCAGTGCCATGCTGCGATGGACCAGATCCAGTTGCTGGACCAGATAGCGGTTATGCGAGGCCAGATGGATCTGGTGGTGAAACCGCTTGTTCGCGCGGGCCAGCGTTTCGGGGTCGTCCACGGCCTTCTGATCCTCGGCCAGCATCTGCGCCAGCACCCGCACCTCTTCGGGGGTGGCGTGGCGCGCGGCCAGTCGGGCGGCCAGCGCCTCCAGCTCGGCGCGCACGACATACAGTTCGGCCAGCTGGTTGTGATCCAGCGAGGCGACGATCAGGCTGCGGCCATCGCGCACCAGCATCGCCTGGGTTTCCAGCCGTTGCAGCGCCTCGCGGACCGGCGTGCGCGAGACCCCGAAACGGTCGGCCAGTTCGGATTCCACCAGCCGGTCGCCGGGGCGATAGGAGCCCGCCTCGATGGCGGCCAGGATCAGGGAATAGGCATCGTCTTTCATGGCAGACAGGATTGGGGCCCGTCGGGTCCAATTGCAAGCGCGGCGTTGCCGGGCTATCCGGCAGGAATGGATTTCGCGCATGTTGATGTCTGGATCTTCGATCTGGACAATACGCTTTACCCGCCCGAGATGGCGCTGTTCCCGCAGATCGAGCAACGCATGACCGCTTATGTCATGCGGCTGCTTCGCGTCGAACATGGCCATGCCGACCGGTTGCGCCGCGACTATTGGCGCCGGCACGGCACGACGCTGGCAGGGTTGATGGCCGAACATTCGATCGATCCGCTGGCCTATCTGGCCGAGGTTCACGACATCGACTTCGCCGGACTTGCCGTCGCGCCCGATCTTGCGGCTGCGATCACCGCACTGCCGGGTCGCAAGATCGTCCACACGAATGCCGATTCGCGCTATGCGGCCAAGGTTCTGGCGGCGCGCGGACTGGATCTGTTCGAGGCGATCTACGGTGTCGAGGAAACCGGCTTTCATCCCAAGCCGCAGCGCGCCTCGTTCGAGGCGTTGATCGCGCAGGCGGGATTTGACCCCGCGCGGGCGGCGTTCTTCGAGGATGATCCGCGCAACCTTGAGGTGCCGCACGAACTGGGCATGCGGACGGTCCTTGTCGGGAAGGGGCGGCGCGGTCCGGATGCCGCGCCGGGCCGGAGCGAACATGTCGCGCACCGGACCGACGACCTGACCGGGTTCCTTCAAGCGATTGCCGCGCGGCCGTGATCCGGGCTAGATGGGGCCGGGAACGCGCCGATCCCTGAAGGAGACCTTTCATGTCCCATGCTGACGATCCCGCAAGCACTCGTCTTGCCGTTCGCATCTATCTTGCCGTCGCCGTCGTTCTGGTCCTTGCCGTGTTGCTGGTGCTGGCCTTCGGCCTGCCGATGCTGGGCATCATCGGCATCGTGCTGACCCTGGCCGTGTTCGTGATCATGCTGGCCTTCACGGCAGGGAACTAGGCTGCGACAGGGCGTCTTCTTGTCCCGGCCCGGTCGCGGGTGCAGGATCGGGGCGTCAACGCGAGGGTAAGGATGGCAGGCGAGATCGAGGACATCGACATTCTGGTGTCGGGCGGCGGAATCGCCGGGTTGATCGCCGCCGCGGCGTTCGGGGCCGAAGGGTTTTCGGTCCTATGCGTTGATCCGGCCCCGCCAGTCACCGACGAGACCGCAACCGGCGCCGATCTGCGATCAACCGCCTTTCTGGCCCCATCGGTTGCCCTGCTGGACCGGATCGGGGTGTGGGACCGGCTGTCGCCCTTTGCGACGCCGTTGCAGGTCATGCGCATCGTGGATGCGGGCGGCGCGCAGCCCGAACCGCGCCTGACGCGCGATTTCGACGCATCCGAGATCGGCGATCAGCCCTTTGGCTGGAACCTGCCCAACTGGCTGCTGCGCCGCGAGATCGCGGCGCGCCTTCAACAGCTGCAGACGGTGCGCTTTCGCCCCGGCACCGCCACGGCCGAGGTGGTGGCACGGGACGAGGGCGCATTGGTCACGCTGTCGGACGGACAGCGTCTGCGCGCGCGTCTGCTGATCGGCGCGGATGGGCGGGATTCGCCGGTTCGTCAGGCGCTGGGGATCGATGTACGCAGGTTTCGATACGGCCAGAAGGCGCTGGCCTTCGCGGTCACGCATCAGCCGCCGCACGACAATATCTCGACCGAGATCCACCGTGCGGGCGGGCCGTTCACGCTGGTCCCGCTGCCCGATCGCGACGGCGTGCCCAGTTCCGCCGTCGTCTGGATGGAAAACGGGCGCGAGATCGCGCGCCTTGCGGCGCTGTCCCGCGCGGAATTCGAGGTCGCGCTGAACCTTCGTTCCGCGGGCGTGCTGGGCCATCTGACCCAGGCGACCCGGCTGACACAATGGTCGATCATCAGCCAGATCGCGGACCGGTTCACCGGTCCGCGCACGGCGCTGATCGCCGAGGCGGCGCATGTCGTGCCGCCGATTGGGGCGCAGGGGCTGAACATGAGCCTTGCCGACCTGTCGACGCTGATCGACCTGTCGCGCGCGGATCCGGGCAATGCCGCCGCGTTGCGGGCCTATGATCGCGCCCGACGGCCCGAGGCCTATGCGCGGCTGTTGGGAATAGACGCGCTGAACCGGGCCAGCCAGGCCGGCGCCCGGCCGCTGCGCGATCTGCGTGCCGCAGCGTTGGGCGGGCTGTACGGAATTGCGCCCGTGCGACGCCTGATGATGCGCGCCGGGCTGGGGATGCGCTGACGCTGCCCCCCTCGCCGGCGGGCTGAACGGCGACCGGTGGTCTTGCGTCCCGCGATGGCCGGGGGACGCCCCCCGGACCCCCGGCGGCGCAGGATCCGCACAAATCTGCTGTCCATGGTGACAGGCTTGCAGGTCACGATCCAGATGCCTATTTTCTGGTGTGAGGACGACCTCCCCGAATCGGGCAGTCTCGCCGGGACGACCCGGTTCATTCTGGAGGTCTTTCATGCCTTGGATCACCCTTTTGGTCGCCGGTCTTCTGGAAATCGTCTGGGCCACTGCCATGAAGCAGTCCCATGGATTCACGCGTCTTGTGCCCACGGCAATCATGCTGGTCGGCATGTTCGGGTCGTTCTGGCTGCTGGCGGTCGCGATGCGGCAGTTGCCCCTTGGCACCGCATACATGGTCTGGACCGGAATTGGTGCGGTGGGCAGCTTCGTGCTTGGGATCGCCCTGTTCGGCGAGGCGGTGACGGTGACGCGCTTGTTCGCCGCTGGCCTGATCGTGGCCGGCATCCTGGTGATGAAACTGGCATCCTGACCCGGTCTTCCGGGTCAGAACGCCAAGGATCGGGGCGGTTTTCGGCAATTTCCTTCCGTCGCGGGCGGTGCTAAGGACATCGCCAGCCAAAGGAGATCAGCCATGCCCGCCTATCGTTCCCGCACCACCACACATGGCCGCAACATGGCGGGCGCGCGCGGATTGTGGCGCGCGACCGGTGTCAAGGACAGCGATTTCGGCAAGCCGATCATCGCCATCGTCAACAGCTTCACCCAGTTCGTGCCGGGTCATGTCCACCTGAAGGACCTGGGCCAGCTGGTCGCACGCGAGGTCGAGGCGGCAGGCGGGATCGCAAAGGAATTCAACACCATCGCCGTCGATGACGGCATCGCGATGGGCCATGACGGCATGCTGTATTCGCTGCCCTCGCGCGAGATCATCGCCGACAGCGTCGAGTATATGGTCAACGCCCATTGCGCCGATGCGATGGTCTGCATCAGCAACTGCGACAAGATCACCCCGGGCATGCTGATGGCCTCGCTGCGGCTGAACATCCCCACCGTCTTCGTGTCGGGTGGCCCGATGGAGGCCGGCAAGGTCGTGCTGGAAGACGGTCGCGTCAAGGCGCTGGATCTGGTCGATGCGATGGTCGCCGCCGCCGATGACAGCGTGTCGGATGCCGATGTGCAGGCGATCGAACGGTCGGCCTGCCCGACCTGCGGGTCGTGTTCGGGCATGTTCACGGCGAACTCGATGAACTGCCTGACCGAGGCGCTGGGTCTGTCGCTGCCTGGCAATGGCTCGACCCTGGCCACCCATGCCGACCGCAAGCGGCTGTTCGTCGAGGCGGGCCATCTGATCGTCGATCTGGCACGGCGCCATTACGAGGGCGACGATGCGTCGGTCCTGCCGCGCAACATCGCCAGCTTCAACGCCTTCAAGAACGCGATGACGCTGGATATCGCGATGGGCGGGTCCACGAACACGGTGCTGCACCTGCTGGCCGCCGCCCATGAAGGCGAGGTGGATTTCACCATGGCCGATATCGACAGGCTGTCGCGTCAGGTGCCGGTCCTGTGCAAGGTCGCGCCCGCCAAATCGGACGTGCATATGGAGGATGTCCACCGCGCAGGCGGCATCATGGCGATCCTGGGCGAACTGGACCGCGCCGGGTTGCTGGATACATCGGTCGGCAGTGTTCATTCGGGCACGCTGGCGCAGGCGCTGGACCGCTGGGACGTGGCGCGGACCGATGCAATCAGCGTCCATGATTTCTATCGCGCGGCCCCCGGCGGGGTGCCGACGCAGACGGCGTTCTCGCAGGACCGCCGCTATGACAGCGTCGATCTGGACCGGAAGGGCGGGGTGATCCGGGATGCCGAACACGCGTTCAGCAAGGATGGCGGTCTGGCGGTGCTGTATGGCAACCTTGCCGAGGACGGCTGCATCGTGAAGACTGCGGGGGTGGACGAGTCGATCCTGACCTTCACCGGCCCGGCGCATATCTTCGAAAGCCAGGATGATGCGGTCAGCGGCATCCTGACCGGCAAGGTGAAGGAAGGCGAGGTGGTGCTGATCCGCTACGAAGGGCCGCGCGGCGGACCGGGCATGCAGGAAATGCTGTATCCGACCAGCTATCTGAAATCGAAGGGCCTGGGCAAGGCCTGCGCGCTGGTGACGGATGGGCGCTTCTCGGGCGGGTCGTCGGGGCTTTCGATCGGCCATGTGTCGCCCGAGGCTGCAGAGGGCGGCACGATCGGGCTGGTCGAGCAGGGCGACATGATCCGCATCGACATTCCCCATCGCGTGATCTCGCTTGAGGTTGACGATGCCACGCTGGCCGCGCGGCGCAGGGCACGCGAGGCCGAAGGCTGGAAACCGGCGAAGCCGCGGCAACGCAAGGTCACGACAGCGCTGCGGGCCTATGCCGCGATGACAACCAGCGCGGCCAAGGGCGCGGTGCGGGTGATCCCCGACTGATCGCGGGTGTCAGATCGCGTGGGCCAGTGTGAACAGGCCCATCGCCATCATCACCAGATTCTCGGTCAGCGAGACGAATCCCAGCGGCACATTGCTGTTGCCACCGACACAGGCGCATTTCAACTGTCGCTTGCGGATGAAGACGGCGCGAAAGACCGACCATGCACCGATCGCGCCGATCGCCAGCGCGACCGGGCCGGATAGCCAAGGCAGCAAACCGGCCAGCATCAAGAACCCCGCGCCGGTTTCCAAAAACGGGTAGGCATAGGCGTAGGGAACCCATGTCTGGGCTAGCAGATCATAGTTCAGGAACATCGTGGAAAAATTTTCTACATCCTGCAGCTTCTGCAAGCCCAGCAGCACCATGGCCATGGCCGCGAAATACGGCAGCACCATCCAGGGCGGGCCATCTGACATCCGGAAAACCGCCAGCGCAAGCAGCGCCGAGACAGCAAAGATCGCGATCACGGGGGTATAGCTGGTGTCGCCCGGTTTCGGCAGGGGACGACCGAAATGGGCGCGCAGGTCGTCATAACCACCTATCCGCTTGCCGTCGATCCATGTCTGCGGTGTGGTGCCGACCTTGTGCCTTTCCATGAAGGCATCGGTTTCCTTGCGGGTGCGCAGCCTGTGATCTTCGACCCCATATCCTTTTCGCCGCAGCAGCCATTTTGACTTGCGGCCAAAGGGACAGAGGTGATCGGGCATCACCATCCGGTAGAGCGTTGCGGATCTGGTCATCAGGAACCTGCCTGTGTCGGGCGCATGCAAATGCGTGCGTGCAGGACCAACGGGCGTCACCCGCCGTGGTTCCGGTCAGCGTGGCATCGCCTGCCAGCGATCCAGTGCCGCTTCGTCGCTGTCCTTCGCCGCGACCCAGCGCGCGGAGCCGTCCTGTCCGATCTCGCGTTTCCAGAACGGCGCGCGGGATTTCAGCCAGTCCATCAGAAAATCGGCGGCCTGAAACGCTGCCTGCCGATGACGCGCGGCCGTGGCGACCATCATGATCGGCTCTCCGACCCGCAGCCGTCCGTGGCGGTGCACGATCCGCCAGTCGATCAGGTCAAAGCGCCGGGCCGCAGTATCGCCGTGGCCCTCCATCGCGCGTTCGGTCATGCCGGGATAATGTTCCAGCTCCAGCGCTGCCATGCTGCCGGTGTCGTCGCGCACCACGCCAGTGAAGGTGACGATCGCGCCCGCACCCGCGCCAAAGCCTTCCAGCTCGGCCGCCGGATCGAACGGCTGGGTCTGAACCCTTGCGCGCAACTCAGCCTCCGGTCATCGGCGGAAAGAACGCCACCTCGCGCGCTTTGCCAAGCGGCGCGTCAAGACCCACCAGTTCCTGATCCACGGCGCAGCGGACCGCCGTCATGTCGGCAAATGCGGCGGCGTGCCAGTCGTCACGCGCAGCAAGTTCCGTGACCAGATCGCGCACCGTGGCCGCCTGCGTCTCGACCCGCTCGCGCGGTATGCCGACACGTTCGCGCAACCACGCGAAATACAGCACATCAACCGTCATGGGCGGGCTCTTTCAGATAGGGCATCGCCTTGACGAAGTAATCCCATCCCGTCCAGCCGGTCAGGATCGCGGCAAGCCAGATCAGCAAAAGTCCGATCTGGTTGGCTAGGTCCGACCAGCTATCCGACCAGGGCAGCCGTCCTTCGCCGACAAGCGGCGGGTGGCCATGTTCGACATAGGCAAGCCCGGTGCCAAGAAACAGGACTGAGATCGCCACCATCTGGAAGGTCGTCTTCCACTTGGCCAGTTTCGTGACCTTCAGCAGCTTGGCGTTGGGGCCAAGGAATTCCCGAAGCCCGGACACAAACACCTCGCGGAACAGGATCACGGTGGCGGGCAGGATCAGCCACGGATTCATGCCCGAATATCCGGTGATGACGACGATCGCGATGACCACCATCGCCTTGTCGGCGATCGGGTCCATGGCGGCGCCGAACCGGCTTTCCTGCTGCCAGGCGCGTGCCAGATAGCCGTCAAGCCAGTCGGTGATCGCAGCGATCAGAAAGATCGTCAGCGCCGCCCAATCCGCCCAGGGGCGTTGGAAATACAGGAACATCAGCGGCACGGCGGGTGCCGCGATCAGCCGAAGCAGGGTCAGGATATTGGGAACGGTCCAGCGCATGAGCGCAAGCTAGTGTCTGCCGGGCGGATTGGGAAGAGGCCGCGGGGTCACTTCGGCGGCAGATCGACCGCCAGACTGCGCCGAGGCGCGGGATGGCAATGCGCTGAACGATCGTGCGGCGGGGCAGACGGTTGGCGCCCTTGGGAACGAACCGTGACGCCCCGCCGGATGGTGCAAGTGTCAGGCCGCGCGATCGGGCGAAAGATCGAATGTCTTCTCGCCGATGGTGACATGAGTGGCCTTGATCCGGTTTTCGCCGAAATGCGCCGTTCGGCGGCCGACGACCGAAACGGGGTCGCCCGGCAGGGCCTGCGATTCAGTCAGCCCGGCCTTCAGGTTGCGGCTACGGGTGGCAAGTTCGATGGTCCAGTTCATGCCGTCACAGGCGCGAACCTGCAGCGTCGGATCGCTGCCGCCAATATTGTTGTCGATGACAATGGCATCCAGACGGATCATTTCATCGTCGAAATCCGTCCATCTGTCCTGAACCAGCGCGTCGTCCGGGGCAAGCACGGGCTTGCGGACCACGGCGGGGCCGAAAAGCGGGAAGTGGGGCATGGCAGCCTCCTTCATCAATGGTGCGGGTGAGCAGATCGCAACCATAACGTGAAGACCGGGAATCGATGCGGTAGAACGCTACCGTATTTTGAGGATCGGCCTGATTGCGCCGGTGGCCCGTCGCGGTCAGGCCTTGGGGTGAAAGTGATCGTAGACTTTCTGCGCCATCGCCGCCGAGATCCCGTCCACCGCCTGCAGATCGGGAAGCCCGGCGCGGCTGACCGCCTTGGCGCTGCCGAAATGGGCCAGCAGCGCCCGCTTGCGCGCCGCGCCGATGCCGGCGATCTCGTCCAGCGGATTGGCCATCACCGATTTCGCGCGCTTGGCACGATGGGTTCCGATCGCCCAACGATGCGCCTCGTCGCGCAGGCGCTGAACGAAATACAGCACCGGATCATTCATCCGCAGCGCAAATGGCCGCTGGCCGGGGCGGTGGAATTCCTCTTTCCCGTGGTCACGGTCCACGCCCTTCGCAACACCCACGATCGGGATATCCTCGACCCCCAGATCGGCTAGAATGCCGTCCACGGCCGAAACCTGCCCGGCGCCGCCGTCGATCAACAGCAGGTCGGGCCATGCCGCGGTCTGGCGGTCCGGATCTTCTTTCAGCAGGCGCGAGAAGCGGCGCGTCAGAACCTCTTTCATCATCCCGAAGTCGTCGCCCGGCGCGATCTCGGTGCCTTTGATGTTGAACTTGCGGTACTGGCTTTTTATGAAACCTTCCGGGCCCGCGACGACCATCCCGCCGACGGCATTCGTGCCCATGATGTGGCTGTTGTCATATATCTCGATCCGGCGCGGCGTGGCGGGCAGGGCGAACGCTTCGCCCAGGCCTTCCAGCAGCCTTGCCTGTGCGGCGCTTTCCGACATCCGTCGGCCAAGGCTTTCACGCGCATTGCGCAAGGCGTTGGTCACCAGATCGAATTTCTCGCCCCGCTGGGGGATCAGCACCTCGACCTTGCGGCCGGCACGTTCCGACAGCACCTCGCCGGTCAGCTCCGGATCTTCCGGGCCGTGCGACAGCAGGATCTGCCGCGGTGGAGGCTTGTCGTCGTAGAACTGCAGCAGAAAGGCCTGCATCACCTCGTCCGGGCTTTCCGCGCCGCCGAGCCGTGGATAGAAATCCCGATTGCCCCAGCTTTGATTGCCACGGATGAAGAAGACTTGCACGCAAGCCTGGCCGCTTTCCATGTGCAGCGCGACGATGTCAGCCTCGGCGACGCCCCTCGGATTGACCGCCTGCACGGATTGCACGGCGGTCAGCGCCTTGATCCGGTCGCGCAGCGCGGCGGCGCGCTCATATTCCATCGCCTCGGCGGCCTTGGCCATCTCGCGCGCCAGTCCGGCCTGGATATCGGTCGTCTTGCCTTGCAGGAAGCGTTCGGCATCGGCCACCAGCGCGCCATAGTCTTCCTGGCTGATCCGCCCGACGCAGGGCGCGCTGCACCGCTTGATCTGGTACAGAAGGCAGGGACGGGTGCGGGATTCAAAGGTCGAATCCGTGCAGTTGCGCAGCAGGAACACGCGCTGCAACTGGGTCAGAGTCCGGTTGACCGCGCCGGCGCTGGCGAATGGGCCGTAATAGTCGCCCTTTTCCGACTTCGCGCCACGATGTTTCTTGATCTGCGCGAAGTCATGGCTTTTCGCCACCAGGATATTGGGAAAGGATTTGTCATCGCGCAGCAGCACGTTGTAGCGCGGCTTCAACTGCTTGATGAGGTTCTGTTCCAGCAACAGCGCTTCGGTCTCGGTGCGCGTGGTCAGGAACATCATCGAGTGGGTGTCGCGGATCATTCGTGCGATCCGCGCCGAATGACCCGAGGGGCGGGCATAGTTTGACACCCGCGCCTTCAGATCGCGGGCCTTGCCGACATACAGAACCGCGCCCTGGGCATCCAGCATCCGATAGACGCCGGGGCTGCCGTCAAGGGTTCGCAGATAGTCGTGGATCAGCGCATGGCCGGTCTTTTGCGTCATGGGTGGTTATGAAGTGATTCTCTGCACTCGCTGCAAGTTCCGATCACTGATTGCAAGGGTGAAGCTGTCCACGACTCTTGTGGATAACTCTGTGGGCGGGCTGTGAGGGGCAGCGCTTCCGCCCAGCAATCGTTACAGTTTCGTGAACCTGCCTGTAAAATGGGCAGCTGCGAATGTGATTGAAAACAAAGGATATTTTTCTTCATCGTCTCGTCCGGACCAAAAAATTCAAGGAATCCCGCAGGTTTGCGCGGATTCCGCATGTTGGTGGACAAACTTGGCCGAAGCGGGATCGCCGACATCCCTTGGCCGGCATCCGCCGTGCGCCAGCGACGGCTAGAGAAGGACCCAGACATAGGCACAATAAGCCAGCACGAAGGCGGCACCGACCGGTCGGTTGATCGGTATGCCACGGAACAGGAAGGGCGCCAGCAGAAGCGAACTGGCCAGCATCACCCAAAGGTCGAGGCGCAGCATCTCGGGCGGGATGGGCAGCGGGGCCACCAGCGCCGTCAGGCCAAGGATCGATAACAGGTTGAAGATGTTCGATCCGACGACGTTGCCCAAGGCCATGTCCGCGCGCCCGCGCAGCGCAGACGCGACCGAGGCGGCCATTTCAGGCAGGGACGTGCCGACGGCAACCAGCGTCAGGCCGATCACGGCCTCGCTGATGCCGAACGCCAGCGCGATCTCGCTTGCGCCGCTGACCAGCATGTTGGCACCGACGGGCAGGGCGACCAGACCGCCGATCAGCCACAGCGAAATCTGCCGCCAGCGCGCGCCAAGCGCAGCACCTTCCAGTTCCGAGGCATCCTGGTTCTCGGTCCGCGCGGTGGACAATTGCCGCCACAGCACCAATCCAAGCGCGACCAGCAGGATGGCACCCTGCGGCACACCAAGCGGACCCAGAAACGCCAGTGCGATCAGCAGCACCGTCGCGGCGATCATCATCGCCCAGCTTTCCCGCAGATCATGGCCGCGCGTCACGATCCCCGAAACCAAGGCGGTCGCGCCCAGAATCATCAGGACATTGGCGATGTTGGATCCGACGACATTGCCCATGGCGATGTCTGTCGATCCCTTCAGCGCGGCTGACATGGATACCAGCAATTCGGGCGCCGAGGTGCCGAATGCGACCACCGTCAGGCCGACGACCAGTGGCGTGATGCCCAGGCGCAGGGAAAGGTTGACGGCGCCCTTGACCAGCAGATCGCCACCGAAGACCAAGAGGCCCAGTCCCGCCGCCACCAGAAGAACGTCAACGATCACGGCGATTGATCCCCAGAAGTTTGAGAAGGAACTTGCGAAAGCCCGGACCGCTGAACAAGGCCAGCGCGACGATCACCAGAAGAAACAGGACGACGACACGAACGCTCATCCTCCGGCCCCGAAGCGCTGGAATGCGGCGCGTTCGGCGGCACTGTCGATCAGTGTT
Organism: Paracoccus maritimus; assembly: GCF_025195095.1. GTDB lineage: Bacteria > Pseudomonadota > Alphaproteobacteria > Rhodobacterales > Rhodobacteraceae > Paracoccus > Paracoccus maritimus. The sequence continues at coordinate 41,473 of NZ_JANAVZ010000007.1, forward strand.
CCGGCTGACAGGCCCAGTCGGCGGAACAGCGACTGGCGCGGGCTGTGGACGGTAAAGCGGGTCTTGTCGCCATGGATCTGTTTCATCTTCGGGACCAGATGGCCGATCCCGTCGGCCAGACCCAGCGCGACGGCCTCGCGTCCGGCCCAGAATTCACCGGTAAACAGGTCGCGATCCCGGCTCAGCCTGTCGCCGCGCCGGGTGGTGACATGATCCTTGAAGGCGGTGTGGATCGGCTCCAGCACATTGTGAAGGCGGGCGACATCCTCGGGGTTTTCCGGGCGGAACGGATCCAGAGTCGATTTCGACCGACCGGCGGTATGAACACGCCGTTCAATCCCCCAGCGGCCGATCAGATCCTGAAAGCCGAACCCGGCCGAGATGACCCCGATGGATCCCAAGATCGAACTGTCATCGGCCCAGATCTGGTCGCCGGCGCAGGCCAGCCAGTAACCGCCGGACGCCGCGACATCCTCGACGAAGGCATGGACCGGGACATCCGTCTCAATTGCCAGCCGCCTGATGCGCGCCGCGATCAGCGATGATTGCACCGGCGATCCGCCGGGCGAGTTGATGGACAGCGCGACGGCCGCGGGCTTGCCCTTGCGGAAGGCCCGTTCGATCACCGATGCCAGTGCGGCGTCAGACAGGGCACCGCTTCGCCCCGCCATGCCGATCGCCCCGTGCAGGCGGATGACCGAGACGCGTGGGCCGCGTTTGAGAAGGCGATTCAGGAAAGGGATCTGCATGGCACCTCAGATAGTGCCGCGGCCTGCGCCCGGCAAGGCCGCCTGATCATGTTCCGGCTCAGGTCTTCGGGGCACGGATCGTGTCGCCGGGTATGAAGGTCGGCGTCAGCGCGATCAGCCGATCGGGCGGTGGCGCATCCTTGCCCGCCACAAGCCGCGCGGCCCGCCGCCCGATTTCGACGCGACGCGCATCGGTGGTGGTCAGCCGCACCGGCAACCCGTCCAGCAAATCGACGCCGTTGAAGCCCGCCAGACCAAGCTGCCCCGGTATGTCCTTGCCGATATCCAGACAGTGCAGCAATCCTCCGGCCCCGATCATGTCATTGGAATAATATAGAAAATCTAGATCCGGCGCGCGGGCCAGGATGCGTTCGGTCAGTTCGCGTCCCTTCAGCAGCGACGATCCGCCCTGATAATATTCGCGCGCCTCAAGCTGAACCCCGGCTTCGGCCAGACCCTGCTCGAACCCCACCAGCCGTTTGCGGGCGCGATGATCTTCGGGCATGTGGGTGCCGACGAAGCCGATCCGGCGATAGCCTGCGGCCACGATCCGTGCGGCCATCTCGCGCCCCGCGCGAATATGCGAGATGCCGACCAGCGTATCGATGCCGTCGCCATCGGTGTCCATGATCTCGACCACCGGTATGCCCGCATTCGCAAGCATCGCGCGCGAGGCGTTGCTATGTTCGAGGCCGGCCAGGATCACCCCCGAGGGGCGCCAGGACAGCATGTCATACAGCACCATCTCTTCGCGCGCAGGGGAATAGTTGGTGACGCCGATCACGGGCTGCAGTCCGGTATCGTCAAGTTCCGCCGAAATACCGCCCAGCACGTCCGGAAAGACCAGGTTCGACAGCGATGGAATGACGACGGCGACCAGGTTGACGCGCTGGCTGGCCAGTCCGCCCGCGATCTTGTTGGGCACGTAACCCAGCGACTTGGCGGCGGTCAGCACCTTTTCGCGGGTTGCCGCGGACACGTCACCGCGATTTCGCAGCACGCGGCTGACGGTCATTTCGGACACGCCCGACGCCTCGGACACATCACGCAGGGTCAGGGGGCGTCGGGGACGTGGGACTGTCATGGCCATCCGGGAATGAGAATGCGATGGCGAATGTTAGCGGACGCCAACGACGGCGACAACCTTGCCAAACGCGTCGCGAACGGTCTAAACGGCAGGCATAAAGGCCCCGTGGCTCAACTGGATAGAGCAGCCCCCTCCTAAGGGGCAGGTTGCAGGTTCGAATCCTGCCGGGGTCGCCAACTGCTCATTTTTTGCCTTTCATTTCAACAACTTGAGGGTTGGTTTTGTCCAACGATTCAGGGTGTTGGACATTTTCCAGATGCGACAAAGCATCCGAAGCGAGCTTCACGCGGCTGGCGGCTTGAACGTAACGCCTAGCCTCGCGAGGATCCTTGTGAGCCAGAAAGGCCATGATCTGAAATTCGGTTGCGCCGCGTTCTGCGAGTCGCGTGGCCCCGAATTTCCGTAGTCCGTGGGCACGACAATGAGGCAGTCCCGCCTCTTTGGCCTGATCCGCAAACCAATTGCCGAAGCTTTCGACGGTGTAGGGCTTGCCGCCGCTGTGAGTGAAGAATAGGGCCTGTGAGGTAGGAACCTGCCGGAGTTCTGTCTGCAACTCTGGCAGTTTTGACAGAGGCAAGGTGACGTCCTGCCCGGTCTTACCGCGCATATACCAGATGTCGGTGCCCTTGATGTTTTGCCGTCCCATCCGACAAGCATCCTGCCGCGCCGCCCCGGTTCCGATGATCAGTTCCAACGCGAGACGGGGCAGGGTGCCGGAGGGGTGAAATTCGCGATATTTCTGAACTTCCTGATCCGACCAGGTGTGAAACCCGTTGCTCCTGATCTTTCGGCGCTCGACGCGCTCGGTCGGAGGCGTGGCGTTGAAGTCGAGGTAGCGCTTTGCGTGGCCGTAAAGCTGGCCTAGTTCTTTGTGCAGACGGTTTGCCGCCTCTTTGCCGCCTTTCAGATCCATCAGGTGCTCGACATGGCGAGGTTCGAGGTCAACCAATCGGCCAGCGCCGATTTTCTGGCGTATCCAGTCCAACCGAAGTCGCTTCGCGTATCGGGTTTGTTCGGCCAGATCGAGGAAGCGCCGCGACGAAAGATAATGCGTGATCGTGTAATCGAATGTTCCGCGTGGGCCGGTCGCCTTCGGCAGATCGGGCTGGCCGGTGATAGCCGCCTTGTAGGCTTCGACCATGGCCTGGGAACCCCACGGTCCCGGAAGGTAGGTGTCGATCTTGCGCCCCTTAATAGTCTTGCGCAAACGGATGCGTTTGCCGCCCCGCGCGTCCTCGACGATAGTAGCGCCCGGAAACGCGTTTCTCTTGGTCATGACAGCCCCAACAATTTATCCATGTCGCTGCCGCCATTAGACCCAGTCTGACCCACCGCGATCACGATCTTTGTCCCATCCGGCTTTTCAACCGAGACGGACCAATCGCTCTGGCCAGCTTCGCGCATAACTTTCGCGTAGCCAGCCAGTTCGTTAGGTGTGATGGCGGAGGGACGGTTGGCCATGTATTAGTCGCCGTTGATCGCGTTGTGGAGCGCAACGATGGTGCGCAATGAAAAGGTGGTCGTTACCTTCCGGTCAGAGTTCAAGCGGCTGTTATACTCGCCCGCCATGAAACGATCCGAATCCATCATGTAGATCACCTTGAGCAGTTCATGCGGCCCCCAGGAGGCTAAGATAGTCGCACTGGCCGCGCTAATCTCAATCTTGAAGTCGATCAGACCGGCTCCATTTGCGGCTTGTTCTCGGATCACTTCGATTTGCTCAATCGTCCGTTCGCGGTCAGCCACAATCAGATCACCCAGAAGGCCGGTTATTTCCGGTGCGCGCTCAATCAGTAGGCTGAGGGCCTCGATAAAATCAGGACCGTCCAACCAGTTGAAGTGTTCAGTCAAAGGCCCATCAGTGAAATGGTGGCGAAGGCTGCCAAGGGCACCAATGGTGGCAACAGAATCTTTCGGGGTCGGACTGGCAAAGATACCCAAGAGCAGCAGCGCCGCGTGTCTATGGGTCATGTGCGGGGCACCGACGCCGCGCTTTCCGCCGGGAATGAACCCTGCTTCGCGCAGCAACCGTCCATGCTGCGAAAGCGAGGATTCGTCGCGCCCGTCATATGGCTGAAGTGTATGAATAATCCGCGGAAGCGTGGCCATGTTGATCTCCTTTGATTAGGAGTATTGCGCGCAATGGTCGGCTCGTCAAGTATTATGTGCAATACGCGCAATGTCCTCGCCCGCAACCGGGATGATCGCGGGCGGTGCTGATCATACGCCGATTTCAAGTTCATTCAGCCTGATCGACTTGCCTGCCCGATGCCGCCCGATCTGGTCGTCCACACGCGCTGCAAATTCCTCCGCTGTGATGCGCTTATCGGCCATTGCCTTCATGGCGCAGAAGAAGATCAGGCGCTCGATTTCGTCCAGCACGTTGAACGCTTTGATAAACCGATCCTCTAAGCTTTCTGTCGCGGGTGTCTGACTCATGCCCGATACTCCCGCATAGCAACGGGCTGACCCGTGCCGAAGTAGAACCAGTCCAACGACATGTCCGTTTCCTGGCACCAGCGCAGGAACGGAGTGCTAAACGTCAAGCCATCGCCCTGATCCTCCAGCACTTGCTCAGGCGGGAAGGCCCGCACCTGCCGTTCGATTGCGAATTGCGCCAGGCGGTCGGCGCATCCTTCGGGCAAGCCGCCATCGTGCGCCCTGGGGCGTTTCGTCAGTTCCATATCATCCTCCATTGTTCAGGCCGTCACGGCCTCTTCGGTCCGTTCCATCCGCTCACGGACGGCGCGGACGATCTCACTGTTTTGGCTGGAAGCGTTCTTGTCGGCCTGTGCCGCAATCCACGCTTTCAAGTCAGTGGGCAGCCGAAGCTGCAAGGGTTTCCGGTCGGTCATTTGCGCCTCATGTGTCGAGTTGACACTATATAGATAGCGACTCGACATCATTGCGTCAAGCGCAGTTTAGTGTCTAGTCGCTACTATGGCCAAAAATCCGTATCCGAGTGACCAGCAAGATAAGTTCATGCTTCGCCTGCCAGACGGGCTGCGTGAGCGTATCAAAGCAAAAGCCGATGACAACGGTCGCAGTATGAATGCTGAAATCGTCCAGTTGCTTGAAAGGGAGTATCCTGCCCCGACGGACGTGATGCACATACACTTGGATAACATTCGGAAGGTTTTGGATGCGTATGAGCGAACCACAGACCCTAAAGCTCGGCTCTATTTTCAGCACCTTGTCGAAGCTATGGCGAAATCGGGCCACGATCTGACATTTGACGACGACGACGATCTTCTGGGCACTTGATTCATTAAAGACAGAGCCGGGCACACGGTTCCCCCGTGCCAGCCCGGCCCCTAGCCCAGACGCGGGCCATCCCCGGCCTAGCCGGTCGGGCTGCCCCCGGTTTTCCGCCGTGACAGCCTGCGCCGCGCCCGAACGGAGGGTCGGGCCGCGCCATGACGGGGTTTGGCTTTCCCAAGCCGGGCACTCGCCGTCTAATCCCGGATGCTTCGCGGGAACAAATAACCGCAGGGCGCATCCAGGCCCTATGCTTCGGCCAGCATTTCCAGCAGCCGCCGCTTTTGATCCGGTCGCGGATCTTCGCGAATTTCAAAGGTCCGCCCGTCCACCTTCGCCCGCCATTCGGACGTAATGCCCTGCGCCTGCGCCGAATGTCGCACGGTGATGATGGCGGGGCTTTTCGATTGCAGCCGCGCCTGCATGACGGCCTCGGAGCCGCGCAGATATTGGACATGCGCCGCGACGGTGAAGCGCAACAGCCATGACTGAACAACCTGCCCGTCAGCGTCCACGTCCTCGACAGGCTCATAGAACGCAGCGATGCGGTTCATGTCGGATGCCGTCACCCTGTCCATCATTCCGCCCAATCAATGAATTTGAGCGCGTCCTGCACGGTCGCCCCGTCCAGCCCGGCCTCTTTCGCTTGCGCCATCGCTTGCAGCATCGTCGCGAAGGCCCGCGCCTTGCCGCCGTGATCCATCGCCTGCATGGGTCGCACGCAATCAATCGTCACGCGCCCGCCCAGCTTTTCCGCCAGTTCCTCGGCCATTTGTGCAGCGATCGGTTGCAGGACCAGCTGCGCCAGGTGCCGCTGCGCCTCGCGCACAAGCGGGCCGGTTGTCGCCTCATTCAGCAGGCCGGGCAGGACGCCGAACACGCCGTATATCGCGCCCTTGGCGTCGGTCAGCAGCTTGTCGGCCAAGGTCTTGTCTAGTTGAGGCGAAAGCTGATCCGGTGATTTTCCGATGTTCGGATTCATTCCCGCCGCCGTTGCCTGCGCGGCACCCTCGATCACTAGAGATGCGCCACGCCTGCCGCGAAAGCCCTGCCGCAGTGCGTCCATGTCGTCGGCGCTGCCTTCCGGAACCGGCACAATCTGCGACCCTAGCGGCGCATCACGGAACACATCGCGTAACGCGGTTTCAAGTTCGTGCAGTAATTGCGCCGAGAGTTGCGCCCGCCGCAGCGGTGCAGATCCGGCCCACGGGGTCGATCCGTCACAGCCGATCCGGAAATGCAGCACCTCCTGCGCCAGCGCCGTTTCCCGCCGTCCGCCGCCGATTTCAGGGATGCCGAGACGATATGCGCGGGGGATGCCGTTGCGGGTGGTCACGTCCCAGTCGGTCGCGGGGATCAGCCGGTCACGGATCAGAAAGACCGCCTCACCACGCAAGGCCAAGGCGCGCGCCGTCATCGCCATCGTGCGCCGGTCCATCATGTCGGTGCCGGTCACGTCCGCAAGCGCCAGGCCACTTTCCCAGAGGCTGACGCAGGTCTGCACCGCCGCCGTCAGTTCGGCCAAGCCCGACGCCCCGCTAATCCATGCTTCACGCGCGGCCATCAGGCTTGCGGTATAGCCCGGCTGGATGGCACGGGTTTCACTGATAACGTTTTCAGTGTCCCTGCGCCGGGACGATCTGAACAGATCCATGAAGCCCATCAGACCCTCCAACGGTTCAGGTGATAGGCCGGGCCGCGATAGGGCAGCCGGTCCCAGTGGGTTTCCCATGCCCGCGCCTCGATCTGCGCCGAAGGATAGGCAGGCCGGGTGACGGCCGATAATTCAAAGAGCGCCGCGCGGGTGATGGTGCGCAGGACGCCCGCGCCACGCCGTTCGATCCGTTCACCCTCGGGGGTGACGCGGAACCCAGGCGACAGCCCACGGATCAATCCGCCCGCATGTGCCGCCAGAAAATCGCGCGCCCAGGTCGTGCCGTCTGCAATCGTCGCCTCGATGGTCAGCGCGTCGTCGCCGTCCGTCAGCGTCAGGTTGCCCGCCGCCCGCGAGGCGAGGGGCTTGTTGTAGTCGTGACCGGACAGCAGATGAATGTCTTCGCCCGCCTCGATCCGATCAGCGAAGGCCCGTGCGGCGATAACCTCGCGCCGCCCAGGTGCCAGTTCGGTTTCTGCACCATAGGGAAACCGCGCACGAAGGCGGGTTGAACCGCCCTCGGCCCGGATCTCAAGCGCGCCGAGATTACCGCCCCACAGCATCAGGGTTCGCCGATGCCGGTCAGGATGCGCGTTTGCAGCCCGCGCGGGACGGTGAAATCGGCCGTCACAAGCCCCGTCAGGACCAGCGCGCCGCTGCCTGCCTTCGTGTAAGGATCGCGGATCAGATCGACGCCGCCATAAAGGCCCAGATAGCCCGGCGCGATGCCCTGGACGTTTGCCGTCATGATCGCGGTTTCGGCGGGGATCACGTTGCTGATCGCGGGTTGCCCGACATGCTTCGTCAGACGGTCCCATTCCGAAACGGCGGTGCCGGTGATCAACGCTTCGTCAAGATCGGACCAGATCGCCGGATCGAAGCCCAGATTGACCTGCCCCGCCGACGTGATCGCGTTGGCCTGCATAAATGCGACAACCTCGGCCCGGAACGCCGCCCAGGTCGCAGTCGCGCCAACGGCGGTCGAAGTGATCCCATAGGTCGCCGCGCCAGGGATGATGCCCAGAGGCTGCCCGGCAGCGCCCGAACCGTTGACGACAACGCGGTCCAGTTCGGTGCCGATCACCGCGTTCAGATCGCGCCGGATCGCGGCTTCCAGACCCTCGCCCGCCTGTTTCAGCGCCTTGCGGCTGATGATCATCTGCGCCCCGCCGGTATGGTCGGGGTTCAGGCTGCGTTCGGCAGTCTCATAGGGCGATGCGGCACCAACGTCGCCCAATTCGGTCGTCTGCCATCCGAAAACTGCGCCAGCGGTCGCGACCGGGAACGCCAGTTCGCCGTTCGTGATGTTAATGCGCTGAACGCCCAGACGCTCGGCCACGCTGCCGGGAAAAATCCGGTCGATGATCGGGCGAATTGTCTTCGGGTTCACCTGATCGGCGGCAACGGTGTTGCGGGTTTCCAAGGCCGCGTAGGGGATCGGAACGCCACGGTAGCCGCCAGCAGCCCGCATTTCCTCCACGATCTCGGCGGTTGCGCCCGTCAGGCCCTTGCCTTCGTCCAGCGCCAGCGCCACCTGCCGCAACTCGAACCGGCCCATCATCTCGGCCCATTCGGTGTCGCTGCGGGTTTCCAGATCCGCCCCGGCCTCCCGCCGTTCCTGATCTTCGGCGGTCAGTGCCGCGCGATAGCGGGTTTCATTGGTGCGGTATTCCTGATCCATGCTTTCCATGGAGCGGGTTTCGTCTTCGGTCGGCTTTTCCTTGCCCACCAGTTCCGCCAGGGCCTGCCGGATTTCCGACTGGCGACGGGCGATTTTCACAGAGTCCAGCATTTGATACCTCATGTTGCCGGGTTGGGGTTTGTCGCCAGATCGGCAACGGCTTGCCCCCAGGCTTGACGCTCAGGGGTGATGATCGGCGCGGGATGACCGCACTCGATCCGGGTCTTTTTCGTGTGGCAGGACGGGCAGCGGGTCGCGCAGTTGGACGGGTCGAACGCCAGTTCCGGGTTGGTCCGAACCGGCTTTATATGGTCGATTTCCAACCTGCCGCGCGTCTGGCCGCAGTCCACGCAAGCCCATCCGTCCCGTTCCAGCACGACATGCCGCAGCACCTGCCAGCGTTTCGTTTTCAGGACGGGCCGGGAAAAACGACGATGTTCGCGGATCATGCCCATTGCAGCCTCGCCTTTCGCGTCGGCGCTGCCTTCATGCGCTGCCCTTGGGCCACGGCCAGCAGGGACGCCGCAGCCGCGTCGATGCGTCCGAGAGAACGGGCCTTGGCCAGCTTGGCGTTGTTCGCCGGATCATGCAGAACGATGGCGTCTGAAAAGGCAGAGCGCAGCAGCAGTGAAGGGGCCACTTTCACTTCGCCGTCGAATAGCGCTCGACGGAAGCGTTCCACGTCCTCGGAACCGTCCTTCCAGCCGAAGCCCCGCCAGATGAAGGGAACACGGGCCAGACCGGCTTTTTCCATCGCCTCGACAAACTCGGCATGACGGAAGCGGTCGCCTACGACGCAGGCGATCTCGCAACCGTCCAGCTTGCGCACGATCTCGGCCAGCCACGGGCCGGGCGGAACCGTCGCATCGCCCATCGTGATCAGTTCGCCGCGTTCCTGCATCTCGACGTAGCGCCCTGAGACGCCATCAGCCGCGCCACGATCCGAAAGGCCGGGGTTGCTAGGGAAGGTGCCCAGAGCCTCTAGACGGCCAGTGTCGGGCCAGTAGAACGCCGCTGCGGACATAGACCGGCTGCCGCCCAGATCCACGCCCAGAATGCACGGCCCTTCACGCGGTGGAAGATCGTCCGGGGCACACTCGGCACTCAGCCATTCATCGACGGTAACAAGCACCGAGCGATCTTCCGTCGATACTCTTTCATTTCTATTCAGGTTGCGGAAGCTGGAAAGTGCAGAGCCGCCCCGTGCAATCGCACGCTTGGCCTGGGCGACCAGCCATTCGGGGCTTGATCCGATGCCCTCGACTGCGCCTGGGTTGGCTTGCAGAAGACTTTCCAGATCGTCCGCAGGCAGGCCAAAAGCGGGCCGATGTTCCTGCACGAAAGTTCCGGGCGGCGGTTCATCCAGCCAGCGGGAAAAGGTGTTCGCGTCGTCAGGTGCGCTTGTGCTGATGATAAGCGCACGTCCGTCACGCTTGCCTAGGCCCGACAGGATGGCGTTTTCGAGATTGTCGCCTTTCTCCCGTTCCCAAGCGGCACGTTCGTCCATCAGGGCCAGCGTCGGAGCGCCGCCAAGGATCGACTTGCCATCAGCCGCGATACAGCGGGCCAGCCCGCCGCCGTTGCCGGAATATTCGACTTCCAGCTTGGAACCGCGCCGGATCAGGAATTGCTCCTGCTCATCCTCGGGCAGCCCCTCGATGAAGCCCACCAGAAATTGAAAGGCGGTTTTGGCCTGATCGCGGTTCCGGGCGGCAAAGAGGATTTCCCGCTTCGGTTGATCGTCCCACACGCCCTTGAGCGCGCCCAGAGCCATCCCGGCAGACAAGGCGGTTTTCGCGTTGCCGCGTCCGATGCTGAGACAGGCCACCATGACGCCATCGCCCAGTGCGCCGCGAACGAACTCGCGCTGAAACTCGGCCAGCCGCAGCGGTTCGCCTGCCTTTTTTCCTTCCGGAATTTTCAGGGTTTCCAGAAACGCAATCGCTTGATCGGCCATTTCAGGTGCCGGGAAAGAGAGCGGAACACTCTGCGCCCGGTCCCCTGCCTGAGACGATTTCGGGGCATTGGGACCAGATCCAGCCCGGCCCTTGCGCCCCTTCGCCCTGGTCGCAGCCGCCGTCATATCGCAACCCGCCGATGCCGAGCCGCGATGCGCGCAGCGGCGATGCTCAACCCTTGCGGTGCATCGTCAGCGCCTCGCATGTCATACAGCCGCGCCGCGTGGTCGCTGATCGCCAGTTGCAGGTCAGCCGGGATGCTGCCCACTTCCTCGCCATAGCCCGCAGGATAGGTGATGCGCAGGCCGTGCGCTGCGACTGTCTCGGTCAGCTTGAGGATCGGATACCGACCGGGCAGGACGTAGAAACCTGTGACGTTGGACGTGCTGCCATCTTCGGCCACGGCCTCGACTTCCACGGGATGCTCAGATGCGCCAGCAGCCCAGAACGGGCCAACGGGCAGCGGGATACGATTGCACCATTCGTCAACGGTGACGGTAATCGTCTGGGCCAGCAGCGCCAGTTCGCAATGCCGCTCGATCTCGGCAGCCGCCGTGTCGGCCATCATCGCAATGCCCGCGTCTTCGTCGTCGCCGTCGATGCGGCCACGCTCTTTTACGTCAGACAGGTGCCACGCTGCGGCGGTGCTGATTGGGGTCCGGGTGTGTGTCATGGTCTGCTCTGTTTGTTACTGTATAACGTATATTACTTGCGAATCATTCGCAACTACCGCCACATGTCCGGGTCTGCCTCGTCTGCGTCGGGCATGGCTTGGGGTGCTTGGGAAAGGTCTTGCTGATGAAGATCGGCAGGGGCCGGGTCTGCGTTACCAGCGTTACCGCTCTTATAGAGCGCGGTAACGGCGGTAACGGTGGCATGACCTTCGCCAACCCCGTTACTGGTAACGGTCGGTAACGTCGGTAACGCCTGCTCGTCGTGTCCGACGCGCCACAGGTAGCCGTCAACGATGCGGACAACCTCTTTCTCTTGCAGCCTGTTCTTGACGGTGAAGAACGCTTTGCGCTTGGCGCTATCGCTCTCCCCGCTCGATAGGCTGTGGCGGTCGCAGTATTCTCGCCAGCGCTCCAACGACACGCATTGTCGGTTTTGGGGGTAATTGTCGCTCGCCATCTTCTGGCCGTGGTCGCGGATGCAGTCGTCCAGCGCCTGCAATGCGATCTTGTCGGTGCCGGTCAGCCTGACCTTGCGCTTGACAGGTTCGGTCGCCTCGACCACGGCGGACGTCACCTTATCGCCGTCTTCGTCGAAGCCCAGGAACACGGATTTCAGGCGGTAGGCGAACACGCCATCGCAGGGCATATCCCGCTGCTTGCGCGCCTCTGCCATCACCACGCCGTCATTGCGGGTCAGTTCTATTTCCGTGTCCACGGCAGCACGCAAGCTGCCAGATCCGCGCGCGCCCTTGCTGGCGTCCTTGCCGCTGTGGTGAATAACCATGACGTGCGCGCCCGTTTCCTTCCGCAGCAGGTCGATGTTGCGAATGAAGACGCCCATATCCTTCGCAGTATTTTCGTCGCCGCCGCCCATCGTGCGGGCCAGCGTGTCCACGACGATCAAGGCGACGTTGTCCCAACCGTCGCGAATGGCTTGCAGCAAATAGTCGGCATCGTTCGACGTGCAGAGATCCAGCGGTTCCGACAGCAGGCCGAAAGCCCCGTTGTCCTTGGCCTCGATCTTCGCCATCAGGTCCGGGGCCTCGCGGCGCATCGCTTCAATGCGGTTATTGATCCCCGCGCCGCCCTCGGATGCGACATACAGGACCGGCCCAGCCCATTTCTCGCCATCGGGGACGCGATGGCCCCGCCAGTCCTCCCCTGCCGCGACATGCAAGGCCAAGTCCAACGCCAGGAAGGTTTTGCCGACATTGGATTCGCCATAGACCACGCTGGACGCCCCGCGATCCAGCCATCCCTTCACCAGATAGCGGGAACGCAGGGCGGGCTTGATGCGGCTGAGAGGGCGAATGGCAGCCGAAAGGTCGGCAACGCGTCCGACGATCTTCGTCGCGCTGGAATAGCCCATGCTGGCGCGGTGGCGCGCGTCTAGTTCGCCTAGGTGCGAAAAATCGTTCACGGCTGCACCTCAACCTTGCGAATGACGTTGATCGGGTTCATCGGGTCACGGACGGTCAATGAAAGCGCCTTCGCGAACGCACCATTGGCATCCTCGAAGTTGCCTTCCGGGTAGAGTGTGCTGCCCTTGACGCCGACGACGCGCATGGTGTCGTCTTCCATGATCCAGATTAGAGCGCGGGTGTATTTCATGCCGCCGCGCTCCCTTGAACGTAACCCAGGAAGCCGCGTTGATCCTTTGCCGACAGGCGCGAGTAGCAGGCTACAGCGTAGCACTTTAGTTCGGAGGCGGTGGCCCCATCGGCCCAGAATGACGCCTCGTCCATCACGCCGCCGAAAGCGGGCAGCGGTGCGCCATGGCGCAGCGCGTCGATAAACCGTTCCATCAGGGGAATGCGGTCACGCGGATCGCAGGCCAGCACGGCCTCCAACAAGGACCTTGCGGCAGATTCGCGGTTCAGGTTATTATCAACCCAGTCTAGCCAGACTTTCAGATCGGTCCCGGTTGCTCCTGCCAGAGCGCCGGGATTTTCTTTTTCACCGTTGGACAAAGCGGAATATTCCGCAATGTTTTCAATGGCACCGATTGCCCCGTGTGGACAAGCTATGTCATTGTTTTCAGAGGCGGTCTTGTAGACCTGCCGGGGTCACCAATAAAATCTGGAGACAGCGTCGAGTTTCAGGTCATGGCTGGCCTTGCGCGGGCAGCGTTTATGTCCCTGTCAGGGCCATTACGCGTCGTCCTCCGCAGCATGACCGGATTTGTGATGGCTGCGCATCACGGCAGCGGCGTCAAACCCCGCGAAGACCAGCGTCAGCAGAACGACCCCACCCAGATCGAGCCGTGGCACATGCCAGACCAGTATGATCAGGAAGGCTGCAAGAACGGCATAGGCGACCAGCGCCATGATCCTGTCCATTAACCCACTCTCCTTTGTTCGGCCTCGTCCGTTTCAGCCATCCGGGACATCAGCCACGAGGCCACGCGCAGCAGCCGCGCATCATCGCCGCGTCGTCCGATCAATTGCACGCCCATCGGCATCCCCTCATCGCTGCACATCAGCGGCAGGGTGATCGCGGGAACGCCGCACAACGTCCATGTACCGTTCATCGCCGCCGATCCGGTGGTGTTGTCGGACAGCAGCGGCGCGGGGCCGGTGGCGGCGGGGCACAGGAGCGCGTCGCAACGGGTCAGCAGTTCCGCGATCCCGGCGTTCAGAACCCGCCGCCAGTCAAGCGCGGCAAGATAGTCGCGGGCAAGGATCTGCTTTCCTTCCTCAAGCGCGTCCCGCATCTGGGTCGAAAGCTGCGCGGCGCCACGTCGTTCGAACGAATAATAGCATTTGGCCATCTCGGCGAAATTGATCCGGCGCCGGGCCGGCTCTGCTTCGGTGAAGGCGGGCGGCAGATCGACCCGGTGGACGCGGTCGCCAAGCGCGCCCTGCAGTTCGGACATCGCATCGGCCATGACGGATTCGACGCCGGGCAGGTTCACCAATGCCAGAAGGGGCGGCAGGGGGGGCTGTTGGCCGGCGGCGTCCAGCAATCGCGGAACGGGCCACATCTCCGTTGCATCGTCCTGCGGATCGTGCCCGGCCATTGCCTGGACCAGCAGGGCCACGTCCTCGATCGTCCGGCCAAAGCCTCCGACCGTGTCGAGGAAGGGCGATTGCGGCAGGACGCCGGTTCGACCGATCAGCCCGAAGCTGGGCTTGAAGCCGACCGTCCCGCAATAGGATGCGGGCCGGATCACCGAGCCTCCGGTCTGGGTTCCGACCGCCAGCGGCACCTGACCCGAGGCGACTGCGACCGCCGATCCCGCTGATGATCCGCCGGGTGTGCGCGCCGGGTCATGCGGATTGCGGCTGCCCGAAGGCTGCAGGAAGGCCAGTTCCGTGGTCACCGTCTTGCCGATGATGACCGCGCCGGCCGCGCGCAGCCGCGCGACAAGCTGGGCATCCGTCTGCGGCACCCGGTCCTTGGCCAGCGGACTGCCGTATTGCGTTGGCATTCCCGCGGTGTCGATCACGTCCTTGATGCCGACGGGCACGCCGTGCAGCAATCCGACCGCGGCGCCCGCCTTGCGCCTTGCGTCCAGGGCGCGGGCCCGCGCGATCGCGTTCTCGCCATCGACATAGGCCCAGGCCTGCAACTGCGGCTCGGTTTCGGCGATGCGTTTCAGGCAGGCGGAGGTCGCGGCCTCGGCCGTCAGCGCGCCGCTGGCGATCAGGTCGCGCAGCGCGACAGCGCCCAGAGTAGCGGGATCAAGAGCCATAGATCATCCTTGGCAGCATGTAGACGATGTCTGGCCAGATATACATCAGGGCCATCGCGATGAAGACCATCAGCAGGAACGGCATCACGCCCGAGAAGATGTCTGTAAGCTTGACCTCGGGCGGGGCGATCCCCTTCAGGTAATAGGCCGACATGGCCATGGGTGGCGTCAGGAACGAAGTCTGCAGGTTCAAGGCGACAAGAATGCCGAAGAACAGCGGGTCGATGTTGAACATCGCCAGCAGCGGCAGGAAGATCGGGACGAAGATGATGATGATTTCCGACCATTCCAGCGGCCAGCCGAGCAGGAAGATGATCAGTTGCGCCAGCAGCAGGAATTGCAGGGGCGTCAGGTCCATCCCCCTGACGAATTCGGAGATCACCTGCTCGCCGCCCAGATACGAGAAGACCGACGAGAACGTGTAGGACCCGACGAACAGCCAGCAGACCATCGCCGTGGTCCGAACCGTCAGGTAGACGGATTCGCGCAGCCGCTGGAAGGTCATCGCGCGATAGACCACGGCCAGAACCATGCCGCCCAACGCGCCGATGGCGGCGGCCTCGGTCGGCGTGGCAAGGCCGAACAGGATCGACCCAAGCACCGCAAGGATCAGGAAGGCGAGCGGGAAGAACGAGGTTGCCAGCATCAGCAGCAGTTTCCCGGTCGGAACCGACGGCACTTCTTCTTCGCTTGGCCGCGGGGCGACGGAGGGCTGAAGGATCGACCGCCCGATGACATAGGTCAGATACAGGCCGACCAGCACCAGCCCCGGCAGCATCGCGCCTGCGTAAAGACGCACGATCGACACCCCCGACGCTGCTGCATAGACGATCAGCATGATCGAGGGCGGGATCAGGATCCCCAGCGTGCCGCCCGCGCAGATGATGCCGCTGGCGAAGCGGGGATCATAGCGTGCCTTCAGCATCGCTGGCAGCGCCAGCAGGCCCATCAGCGTCACCACGGCGCCGACGATCCCGGTCGCGGTCGCGAACAGCGCGCAGGTGATCAGCGCCGCGACCCCCATCGAGCCGGGCATCCGGCGGGACGCGATGGCCAGCGTCGAAAACAACCGGTCCACGATGTTGGCGCGCTCGACGATATAGCCCATGAACAGGAACAGCGGCACCGCCGTCAGCACCTCGTTCGACATCACCGTGTAGGTCTGGTTGATGAACAGATCGAATATTCGATTGTTGTAGAAGCCCTCCAACCAGGCCCAGTTCTGGGTCAGCCAGCTGGCGTCCTCGGGCAGACGATCCATGCCCCGCCACATGCGGGCGGCGTCGAAATAGGCGTAGTAGCCAAAGCCTATTCCCAGCGCCATCAGCGTGAAGGCGATGGGAAAGCCCAGAAAGACCAGAAAGATGAATATACCCAGCATGAACAGGGCGATCTGCGGATCGGTCACGCGCGCGTCTCCGTGGTGATGTGGGGCATGTCAGTCGACATGCACGCCGGCCCGCGGCGCCTGTTCGCGCAGCAGCAGCTGTTCGGTTTCCTCGACATCCTCTTCAGCCTGAACCCAGACACCGTCGCGCATCGCGATGATGCTGCGCATCAATTGTGCAAGCCCCTGGATGAACAGCAGGATGCCCGCCGCCACGATGACCGACTTGAACTGATAGATCGGGATGCCGGCGGGGCTGTTGACGCTGACTTCACCGTATTGCCAGGACCGGCTGGCATATTTCCACCCCGACAGGACCAGGGCGGTGATGCCCGGAAAGAAGAACAGCAGATACAGGGTGAAATCCACCGCACCCTGCACCCGCACCGGCCAGAGGCGGTACAGGAAATCGCCGCGCACGTGGCCGCCGCGCGACAATGTATAGGCGCCGCCCATCATGAACAGCGTGCCGTACATGATGAAGGATACGTCCAGCGACCAGCTTGTGGGGCTGTTCAGGACATAGCGCACAAAGACCTCGTAGCTGACCCCGAAGGTCATCAGCAGGATCAGCCAGCCGAACGTCTTGCCGAACCACGCCGACAGCCCGTCGGCGAACCGGATGAAGGACCGCATGATATTCCTTTCGGTCAGCCCTGTCCCGCAATTGCGGGGCAGGGCAGGGACTGTTGCCGATTACAGCTTCAGTTCGCCGGGGAAGAAATGTTCGTAAGCCAGCGTGTAGTCAGGCTTGTCCATCAGTTCGTAATAGACCGTGCGCTTGACCCAGTCGCGCTGGCTGTCCAGCACTTTCTTGATGAACGGATCCTCTTCCAGCGTGCCGATCATGTCGGACCATGCGGTCAGCTGTGCCGACAGGATGTCGTCCGGGGTCTTGTGGACCGTGACCCCGGAATCGCGCAGCTTCTGCAGGTCGGAGGAATAATTGTCCAGCGCGTAGGCGGTGTTGTAGGTCGAGACCGCCTCGACGCCGTGTTCCAGGATGGCACGAAGATCTTCGTCCAGCGTTTCCATCATGTCGCGGTTAAACAGGAATTCGAACGCCTCTGACGCCTGATGATAGCTGCCGAGGTAATAGTTCTTGGCGACGTCCTGCGCGCCGAAGCGCATGTCCGAGGACGGGTTGTTGAACTCGAACGCGTCGATCACCCCGCGTTCCATCGCGGGCACGATCTCGCCGCCGGGCAGCTGCGCCACCGACATGCCCATGGATTGCAGCAGGTCGGCCGCAAGTCCCACGGTGCGGTATTTCATGCCCTTGATGTCTTCGACGCTGCTGATCGGGTTCTTGAACCAGCCGAATGGCTGCGCCGGCATCGGGAATCCCATCATGCCGATGACGTTCAGCCCCATGTTGTCCTGGGTCAGTTCGCGGTACAGTTCCCTGCCGCCGCCCTGATAGAACCATGACAGCATGTTGGTCGGATCGCCGCCGAAGACCGGACCCGTTCCGAACAGCGAAGCTGCCTTGTTCTTGCCGTACCAGTAGGCCGAGACCGAATGGGCGATGTCGATCACCCCGTCGCTGACCCCGTCCATGACCTGGAACGCGCCGACGACCGCGCCCGCGGGCAGCAGGTCGATCTTCAGCCGGCCGCCCGACATCGCCTCGACCCGCTCCACATATTGTTGCGCCATGGTTTGCCAGATGTCGGAAGCCGGCCAGCTGGTCTGCATCTTCAGCACCATCGGCGACTGCGCCAGAACCGCGGGTGCCGCGACCAGTGTGCTGGCTGCCGCCCCGCCGGCCATCACGCTGCTGCGCCGCAGAAACGAGCGGCGCGACACGGCACTGCCGGTGTCGTTCTTCATCGTCATCATTGTTTCCTCCCCATTCGGTCCGGGCCTCTCCTCATGCCCTTCTCGTGACCGTGTTACCAAGTCTGCAATTCAAGAGGCCGGTCTGGCAAGACCTTAGGCGACATGCGTACTAAAGGCTGAGGGATGGTCGGGCACGCACCACACTTTCGTATGAGTATGAAATCATTGACGGAACGGCCACGTCGCGACCCTTCGCCGAAGGCTGGATCGACGCGAACGACGAATATCTAGGCCGTCCTGTCGATATCGCGCAGCTGTGCGACGGGTCGATCCTTGTTTCTGATGATCTGCCCGGTGCGCTGTCCCGGATCAGCTACGAAGTATGAGGGGGCTAAGTCTGTTGCTGGCGTCCAACGGGATCATTCTCGCCGGCGCCGCGGCGTCCCAGGATCTGCAGGGCGATGCCGCATCGGGACGCAAGCTGACGGGCCAGTGCCGGACATGCCGCGGGATGGAAGGCTATGCCAAGATCCCGGTGGCCCCGCATATCGGTGGCGAGTCCGCCGAATACGTCCGAGGTCAGCTGACCGCCTTCCGGAAAGGCGAGCGGCACAGCGAAATGATGTCCGTTGTTGCCGCAGCCCTTTCGGACCAGCAGATCGCTGACCTGACCGCCCGCTTTCGGCAATCGCGCTGGAGATCGCCAAGCCCCAGTAAGTCCTGCACCGGTGCGCCCGGCCTCGCGCGGTCAGTCACCGTCAAAGGCGCACAGTGTGTGGACCGGCATGCCCATTGCCTCAAGTCGTGCGCGACCGCCCAGTTCAGGCAAGTCGATCACGAAGGCACAACCGATGACTTCGGCGCCAAGACGGCGGCACAGCGCGATACCCGCTTCGGCTGTGCCGCCGGTCGCCAGCAGATCGTCGACGATCAGCACTCTTTCGCCCGCCTTCAGCGCGTCGTCATGGATCTCCATCACCGCTTCGCCGTATTCCAGCTGATAGGCTTCGGAAATCACCGGTCCGGGCAGTTTTCCCTTTTTGCGGACCGGAACGAAGCCGGTGGACATCTGGTGCGCGACAGCGCCGCCCAGAATGAAGCCGCGCGCCTCTAGCCCCACGACCTTGTCGATGCGGACACCGGCATAGGGATGCAGCAGCTGGTCGATCGCCATGCGAAAACCGCGCGCGTCCGCGAACAGCGTGGTCACATCGCGGAACATGATGCCTTCATGCGGGAAATCCGCGATGGTGCGGATATAGTCGCGCACATTCGGATTGTTCATGTGGGGCGCTCCATTTCGAACAGGTCGTGTACGGCGGCGTAGTCCCGATATCCCAACCGCGAGATCCAGCCGCCTGCCGGACGCGGGTCGAACCGGCCCTCGATCACGCAATCGTCGCGGATGTGAACGCCGGTGACGACACCCAGAACGACGAAATTCGCATCGCCCGCCAGCGGCACGACCTGGGTCATCCGGCATTCCAGCGCCGCGACGGCATCGGCCACCCGCGGACAGTCGATGGTGTCGCAATTGGCGGCGCGGATGCCTGCGGCTTCAAACTCGCTGGTGCCGGCGGGCAACGGGGCCGAACTGGCGTTGACCTGATCGCGCATGTCGCCGCTGGCGATGTTGACGCAGAACACGCCGCTTTCGATGATCTGCGCGACGCTGTCCTTGGTGCCTTGCCGGTCCGGCTTGACGCTGGTCGAGGCGAACATGACCTGCGGCGGCACGTAGGCCACCGCATTGAAGAAGGAATAGGGGGCCAGGTTGTCGCCCTGCCGCCCCCGGGTCGAGATCCAGCCAATGGGGCGCGGTGCGACGATGGCATTGAACGGGTTATGGGGCAGGCCGTGACCGGCTTCGGGACGGTAGAACATGGGCGGCCTCTTTGTCTAGTTCGCGACCAACCTGCCACCGCTTTTCAGCCTCTGCAATGTTCCGCTTGGTCCGCGCCCGTGCTAAGGGGCGCGCCGAGACCAGGAGGCGCGATGTACGAGATCTGCCCCGAGACGCCCGCCGACGAATACGAGGTCGAGGCGCTTTACGATTTGTGCTTCGCGCCGGGACGCACGGCGCTCTCATCGTACCGCCTGCGAGAGGGCGTGCCACGCGTTGCCGATCTGTGCCTCGTGCTGCGGGGACCGGGCGGTAACGTCATGGCCGCGATCCGGTTCTGGCCGGCGCGCGTCGGGGATCATTCCGTGCTGCTTCTGGGGCCGATCGCCGTGCATCCGACTGCCCAGGGCGAGGGTCTGGGCGGGCTGCTGATGCGCGACAGCCTGACCCGAGCGCGGCGGATGGGCTGGGGCCGGGTGCTGTTGGTCGGTGACGAACCCTATTATTCGCGCTTCGGTTTTCACAAACTGGACGGGGTCGAGATGCCGCCCCCGACCAACCCCGACCGGGTGCTTGGCTTGGAACTTCGGACCGGGGCGTGGGTTGATGTCACTGGACTGGTCACGCGTGAGGAAACGCCCGAGATTCTGGCGGGTCTGGCTGAACTTGCTTCGGCTTCCCATATCGGACCGGACTGCACCGAAGTCGAACATCCCAGAGAGGCCCCGAATGGCGCCCAACCCGCAACTGGTTCTGCCGCCGATCAGCGATCCGACGGTTCATGAACAGATAGACCGCCTTGCCCGCCGCTATATCGATGCGGGCGGGTTCGGCATGGAGATCATGTCGATCATCGGCAACAGCGCCGAGGGGCTGGTGGAACGCCTGCCCGCATTCGTACGCGACCGCATGGACGGACTGACGCGGACCGCGCTCAGCCGCGCCTTCTCGGCGGCGGCAGGCACACGTCGGATGGTCCGCGACAGGGGCGACTGGTTCAACCGCATGGCGTCCACCTTCAGCGGTGCGGCAGGTGGCGCGGGTGGTTTTGCCGGTGCGATGGTCGAACTGCCGTTCACGGTCACGCTGCTTCTGCGGTCGATGCTGGAAATCGCGGCGGAACACGGGCTGGATCCCGACAGCGACGAAGTCCGGATGGAATGCCTGCGCATTTTTGCAGCCGCTGGGCCGATGGAGGATGATGACAGCACGGACCTGGGTTTGCTGGCCGCACGGTTGTCGGTGACCGGCCAGACGGTTCAGGGGCTGATCAGCCGGGTCGCGCCGCGGTTGTCGGTGTCGCTGGGTCAGAAACTTGCCGCGCAGGCAGCGCCTGTCTTCGGCGCGGTCGTCGGCGCGTCGATCAACTATACCTTCGCCCGCTATTATCAGGAGCTGGCGCGCGTGCATTTCGGCATCATGCGCCTGTCGCACGAGACCGGGATCCCGCACGAGGCGCTGGTCGAAAGGCTGCGACTGTCGATCGAACGGACACAGTCCCGGCGGGCGGTCCGTCGGGGGTGATCGATTTCGGTTGGCCGGGCAGGGAAGAAGTCAGTCGTCCTGCAGTTGCAGAGACAGCGGGGCGGCAGGTATCGCAAGGTCTTCCGTCGACAGCCCCTGCGTCGGGCGCGCTAGACGGGGCCGGGTAACCCAGAGCAGACGTTCCTGCGCGCGGGTGATCGCGACATAGGCGAGGCGTTTCCACAGGGCGATGCCGGCTTCGGTCCGGTTCGACCATGCGGCGGCGTTGATATCGGGGGCGAAAACCTGCACGTCGGGCCACTGGCTGCCCTGCGATTTGTGGATGGTCACCGCCGCACCGTGCAGAAAAGCCGCGCCCATGCGCGCCGCATAGGGGATGAAGGGTTCATCCTGTTCGGGCATCTCGATCTTGACGATGCTGGCGGCCGAAAGGCGCGGATCCTCGGCGCCGATGACGTGCAGACGAGAAAAGCCCGGTTTGCGGCCCGGTCCAAGATAGACCACCTGCGCGCCCTTGATCAGGCCGCGCGCCTCGAGGTCGATGCGTTTCTTGCGGTATTTCAACGGCAGTTCCAGACCGTCGCAGATCAGCGGCTCGCCCGGCAGCAGCGCGTCGCCGGGGGCTCCGAACGCGGCCCGAAAGGCATGGATCAGCCGGATCCGCGTCGCGTTGCGCCAGACCAGCACCGGGCTGCGCGCCATCAGGTCGGATTCGACCCGTTCCGCCCAGATCACGCGGTCGTCGCGGGACGCGGCCTCGCGAACCATGCGTTCGAACTCATCAAACGTCAGCCGGTCGTCGGCCAGCGCATGTGCCAGATCAAGGATCGGGCTGTCATCGGCCTGCCGATGGATGCGATCAAGGATCAGCCGCTGGCTGTCGGCCAGCTTGTCGAAGACCATCTCGCCCGATTGTCCGACAGGGGCAAGCTGGGCCGGATCGCCGAACAGGACCAGCACCGGAAAGATCTCGCGCAGATCGTCGAACTGGCGTTCGTCCAGCATCGAGGCCTCGTCGATCAGGCCGATATCCAGCCCGTCCTCGCGCCGTTTCCAGCCCTTGATGAAGTCCGATCCACGCAGCCCCGCAGCCGCCAGCGCGCCAGGAACCGAGGCGTGAATGTCATAGAACGCCTTGGCGCGGTCCAGCGCCTCGTCGGTCAGCCCCTCGATCGTGGGGCGCGTGCCCTCGCCGTTCAGCCATTCCGCGATGCGTTCGTATTCGGGGTCATAGACCGGCGTGTAGAGGATTCGGTGGATGGTTGTGGCAGGCACCCCGCGGGTGCGCAGCACGAACGCCGCCTTGTTGGTAGGTGCTAGGATCGCGACCGTGCGGCGGTCCTTGCGACGACGCCCCTCGTAGTCGGCGCTGATCAGGTCGACGCCGGCCTCGCGCAGCGCGCGGGTGATTTCCGACAGAAGCAACGTCTTGCCCGATCCGGCCTTGCCGATCACGGCCATCACGCGCCCCTTGCCGGGCTTGGGCGGGCTGATCTCTTCCGCCACCAGATCGACGCCGGCGTTCTGAAATGTCTCGGCCAGCGCATCCCATGCGTCGGCCTGGTCCGGCGACAGGGCGGGGCGGTTTGCTGCGGGGGCTTGGGGCTGACCGGTCATGGCCCAGCCTTAGCCCGGCGCGCAGGGAAAGCGAAGGGGGATGCAACTCTTGCCGGTTTCCTGCGTGAATGGGAACATGGAGGACGTCCGATGATAGAGTTGTTCTTCGTCACCTGCCTGCTGTCCGAGCCCGAGTCCTGTCAGGACCACAGCCTGCTGTTCGAGGAACAGAACGGGCTGTTCACCTGCATGCTGCTGGGCCAGAACGAGTTGGCACGGTGGGTCGAGACGCATCCGCGAGAGAGGGTGCGCGAATGGAAATGCCGACGGGCGGGCGAGGCAGGCCGCAAGACCTGAGAGAGCCTGTCTGCAAAGCGAAGGGCACCGCGCGGCGAACCGGCGGTGCCCGATGAGTTGCGTCTTTCAGCTGGTCAGCGACGACCGGCTTCCAGTGCGTCTTCGAAGGTGCGCAGACCGGTGGTCGGGGCCTGAACCAGCACCGACATATTGCCGGGCTTGTGCTGGGTTCTACCTTGGCCTCCTATTCAGAGCACACATAGACGGCTCCGCCGACGGCTACGACGGAGACCGCGGCTGCGGTGACCGTCACGGGCGCTGTCAAGATACCGATAGCTGTGGTGCCAATCGTTCCCAACGTTCCAGCGATATACCCTCCCGAGCCAGTCAGAATTGCTGCGCCGGAACTGTGAGCGACTACCGTCGTACCGGTTGCTGCCGTGGCTCCCACCGTGCCGCCAACCGCTCCGGTCGCGAAGCCGGTAATCGCTACAGCTGCTGTCTTGGCATCGTTCACACGCGAGCAAAAGGCTTTCGTAGGTTGCACGCAGACACCATACGCATTGGCTTCGCCCATCTGGAAGCCCTGATAAGTCTTCGCATCCTTTTCGTAGTCAAGGCAAAACAAGTCTCGTTGCGAAGGGGTCATGTCCGGAGTCAGGCTGGCAAGCATCACATAGCTTGGGCAATCACCGCTCCCACGCGGGCCGCGTAGCATCTCGCGCATCGTCGTGTGGTTGACATCGTAGTCCTCGTCGTAGGTGTATCTGATGCTGGTATTCCGCCCCCGATAGCTGAAGGCGCATTCTTTGACCTGCGTTTCATTGTTGTCTAGGTCGATTCCTGAAACGTCTGCAGAGAACCGATTGGCTCGCTCATAAGCTTTCCGGAAATTTCGCATCGATAGTTCGAATTCTTTCACCGGCTTCACTGTGAAATTATCGCTCACATTGGCAATTTCGTCAGCTGTTTCGGGGTCTACATCATAGATTGCGACGACGACATACCGGGCGGACAAAAGCTGGTCGGTGCTATTTCGGTCCAACTCGGGGCCGCGGCTGCATACTAGCTCGGTCAACTGGCACCAGTATCCGTCGAAGGGGTCTCCGTCGATGCTGGTGATCGCGGCGGAAAAACGGTGATAATGCGCCGAATTCGAGTAAGGGGAGATATCGACCAGTGCGACGGGAAGCACATCTACGTTGGCCCTCGCCGGCTTTCGGTAGTGCATGAACGGAAATATGGACAGATGTAACTCTAGGCCTTCTTCCATCGCGGTTAGCGTCGTCGACGCTTCGCAGATATCGTCATCGTCTTCACCGCGAAGACAGCTTGCGACCCATTCATCGAATTCTTCCAGAACATAATATTCACCGGGTCCGACAGCATTCCGAGTCATCGGGAAATTCGGTGCGGCGAATGAACCTTCGGTCGACAAGGCCAAGGCGAAAACCACTGTGAGGAGAATTGCCTTCATGCGAGTTACTCCAAAACATGCAGATGTCGCCGGTAGACACCCTCGGTCCACCGGCAGTCAAGCTTCTTACCCGAAAACCTGAAGGCTTCCTTAAATCCGACCGGCTTCCAGTGCGTCTTCGAAGGTGCGCAGACCGGTGGTCGGGGCCTGAACCAGCACCGACATATTGCCGGGCTTGTGCTGGTTCTTGTACATCTTCATGTGCGCCTGCGGGATTTCAGCCCACGGAAAGACCTCGGACATGCAGGGGTCCAGCCGGCGTTCCAGCATCAGCTTGTTCGCGGCGCTGGCCTGTTTCAGATGCGCGAAATGGCTGCCCTGCACGCGCTTCTGGTGCATCCACAGATAGCGAACGTCGAAGGTGCAGTTAAAGCCGGTGGTGCCGGCGCAGATCACCACCATGCCGCCCTTCTTGCACACGAAAGTCGAAACCGGGAACGTCGCCTCGCCGGGATGTTCGAAGACGATATCGACATTGTTGCCCTTGCCGGTGATGTCCCAGATCGCCTTTCCGAACTTGCGCACCTCGTTGAACCACTCCTTGTATTCGGGGGTGTTCACGGTGGGCAGTTGGCCCCAGCAGCTGAAGTCCTTGCGATTGATGACGCCCTTGGCGCCAAGTGACATGACGAAATCGCGCTTGTCTTCTTCGCTGATCACGCCGATCGCATTGCCGCCTGCGGCGTTGATCAACTGGATCGCGTAAGAGCCCAAGCCGCCCGATGCGCCCCAGACCAGCACGTTCATGCCCGGCTTCAGCTCATGCGGTTCATGGCCGAACAGCATGCGATAGGCGGTGGCCAGCGTCAGCGTGTAGCAGGCCGATTCCTCCCATGTCAGATGCTTGGGGCGCGGCATCAGTTGCTGCGACTGCACGCGGGTGAACTGGGCAAAGCTGCCATCCGGCGTCTCGTATCCCCAGATGCGTTGCGTGGGCGAATACATGGGATCGCCGCCGTTGCATTCCTCGTCGTCGCCATCGTCCTGATTGCAGTGGATCACGACCTCGTCGCCGACTTTCCAGCGCTTGACCTTGTCGCCCACCGCCCAGACGATCCCCGACGCGTCCGACCCGGCGATATGATAGGGCTGCTTGTGGACGTCGAACATGCTGACCGGCACACCAAGACCGGCCCAGATTCCATTGTAGTTGACCCCCGCCGCCATCACCAGGACCAGCACTTCGTGGCTGTCGATGGCGGGCGTGTCCACGACCTCCAGCTGCATCGCCTGTTCGGGCTCTCCCTGCCGGTCGCGGCGGATTGCCCAGGCGTGCATCTGCCGTGGCACATGGCCAAGCGGAGGCATCTCGCCGATGTCATAAAGGTCCTTCTGGGGGGCTTCGTAGGGCGCAATCTGGGTCGGGGCATCAAGGGCCATCGGGTTCTCCTTCGTCGTGCCGCGGCGCAGAATCGCCGGGCGTATTGCAGTTGGGTAACTTCGTCCGCGCAACAATGCAACAGCATTGAAGGCATTTTTGGTAATATTATGTCTGGGACGTGTGATCTGTGACGCAATTCTAGCCGCGTCGCAGAAGGTGCTCTGCTGCAGCGCAATATCTGCGGGTGGCGAAATCGGCATATTGGCGTGAAAAGACGCGCATGCTATCTGACGGGCGTTCTCAGGGCGGGGTGCAATTCCCCACCGGCGGTGAAAGCCCGCGAGCGCCTTCGAAGGAAGGGTCAGCAGATCCGGTGAAATTCCGGAGCCGACGGTATAGTCCGGATGGAAGAGAACCGAGGCCGCCCCGATCCCGCGGGTCGGTCAAGGCTCGTGCTCTGGGACCTGACGCTGTTTAACGGAGGGTTCCGAAATGATGACCAAGACCACCAATCCCCGCATCGCCTTCGTCAAGGCGCGTTGGCACGCCGATATCGTCGATCGCGCGCATGACGGCTTTACCGAAGAGGTCGCGCGGCTGATTCCGGGGGCCCGGATCGACGCCTTCGACGTGCCGGGCGCGTTCGAGATGCCGTTGCTGGCCAAGAAGCTTGCGCAGACCGGAAAATACGACGCCGTCGTCGCCGCAGCCTTCGTCGTCGATGGCGGCATCTATCGGCATGACTTCGTCGCAGGTGCGGTTGTCACCGGGTTGATGAATGTCGGGCTTGAGACGGGTGTTCCCTGCTTCTCGGTGTCTTTGACCCCGCATAACTATCAGGAGGTTCAGGCCCTGACCGATTTCTATCGCGAGCATTTCGTCAAGAAGGGTGCCGAGGCCGCCGAGGCGGTTCGGCAGATCCTGGCACTGGACGCGCGGCTTGCGGCAGCGGACCGGTCGGCGGTCGCCTGAGTTTCAAACGGCTTGCAGGATGAGGGGGCGGGACGGGCAGGGGCCCGTCCCGGTCGCTGCCGCTGGGCCGGACGCGCGCTGCGCGCGCGGTCATGGCGAAAAGGCCAGGACGTTTCTCAGTCCGACGAGGCGGCGCGATCGGTCGGCGCCACGACAATCCTGATGCCTTCACTGCGAAGCCTGTCGATCAGCAGGGGCGGTGTCAGGTCGTCAACGATCACCATGTCGAAATCGTCCAGCGGACCCATCGCGTGCAGCGCCCGGCGTTCGAATTTCGTGTGGTCGGCCAGAAGGATGCGTGTTCTGGCGCTGCCCCACATGGCGCGCTTGGTTTCGACCATCTCGGGCGACTGGTGGAACACCATCCCGTCGGTGATCGCCGACAGCGAGATGAAGGCCGTGTCCGCGCGCAGGTTGCGGATTTCCTGAGTGGTGACATGACCCATGAAGGCATTGCACCAGTGATGGAACTGCCCGCCCAGACCCAGAAGGGTCAGATCGCGGATGCCCTTGAGGGCGTTCATCATCAGAAGCGAATTGGTGATGACCGTCAGCGGCACCTTGGCCCCCAGGTGCGGAACCATGCGCGAGACGGTGGTCGAGTCGTCCAGAAACACCGCCTGTCCGGGTTCGATCTGCTGCACCGCAAGCGCGGCAATGGCGGATTTCTCGGCGCCTTGACGTGCCTCGCGATAGGCGTCGCTTGATTCGATCAGGCTGGTCGGCGCCGCCGAGACGACGCCACGCGTCTTGCGCAACAGGCCCCGTGCGGCCAGTTCGTCCAGATCGCGATGGGCGGTCATCAGGCTGATACCGAAACGATCGACCAGATCCTCGATCCGCATCGTGCCTTCGGCGATCACCGTCTCGGCGATCAGCTGGCGGCGCGCGATCTGGCGTGCCTGCCGGCTGTCCGAAGGCAGGTCGTCGGCCACCAGGCGTTCGATCTGGTCGGCGGAAGGCAAGGGGGCTTTGGCATCGTTCATGGCGTATCCTTTGACCATCGCAATAACGGCGGATGCCACGAAAGGCGAGATCCGGCGTCACCGGATGGTGAAGGGGCGCGGACTATCCGCGCCCCCGTCAGGTCACTGGTCGAGCACGAAGGGTGCGCTGTAGTTGTCGGCGTTGTCAGCCGTGATCAGAATGCAGTCGAACAGCTGCTTTTCGCTGGCCGCGCCGGTCTCGCCGTTCTTGATGAAGTTGTCGGCCTGACGGACCGCCTCTTCCGAGAAGACGGCGACCGGCTGCAGGACAGTGTACTGCATCTCGCCGGCCTTCACCGCATCCACCGCGTCGGGCGAGCCGTCGAAGCCGCCGACCTTGACCTGCTCCAGCTTGCCGGCCTCTTTCAGCGCGGCGATCGCGCCCAGGGCCATTTCGTCGTTGCCCGAGATGACGCCGATGATATCCGGGTTCGCCTGCAGCAGCGACTGGGTCTTTTGGTAGCCCTGCGTGCGGTCCCAATTGCCGACTTCCTGACCTGCCTTCTCAAGGTCAGGATACTGGGTCAGAACCGTCTCGAAGCCGTTCGAACGGGTCTGTGCGTTGTTGTCGGCAGGGTTGCCGAACAGCTCGACATATTTGCCGCTGTCGCCGACGGCCTCGACCCATGCCTGTGCGCCAAGGGCTGCGCCCTGCGCGTTGTTGGACACAAGCTGCGCCTTGGCCAGACCTTCCTGGTTGATCTCAGCGTTCACGAGAAAGACCGGGATGCCCGCATCGACGGCCTTCTTGACCGCGCCCACCGAACCGTCGGCGTTGGCGGGATCAAGGATGATCGCCTTGGACTGGTTGGTGATCGCGGTGTCGATCAGCGTGCTTTCGGTGTTCGTGTCGCCCTTGTGGGCGGCGACATTGGCGTCATAGCCCAGTTCTTCGGCGGTGGCCTTTGCGACCTCGCCCTCGGTGAACCAGTAGGGGTTCGCCGGGTCGTTCACGATGATCGAGATCAGCCCCTCGGCCTGTGCGGCCCCGGCCATCAGCGGCGCGGCGGCGACAGCGGCCAGAAGCAGGCGGCGTGTCATCTTCATCATTTGTCTTCTCTCCCTTGGTTGATGGACCTGCCCTGCGGGTCTGTTCCGTGGGCAGTCTTTCCGTCCGGCGCACTTTGGATTTCGCCGGGCGGGGAAGCCTGGATGCGGGGTCAGCGCTTGCGACCGCCGCCGTATTGAAGCGAGTTCAGCAGCACGGCCAGAACGATCACGGCGCCGGTGAAGACCGTCTGCCAGTAGGACGACACGCCGATGATCACGAGGCCGTCCGACAGAAAGCCGATCACGAAGGCACCCAGCATGGTCCCGCGCATCGTGCCGCGCCCGCCGGTCAGCGCAGCGCCGCCGATCACGACCGCCGCGATGGCCGTCAGTTCATAGGTCACACCGGCGGTCGGCCCGGCAGACGTCAGCTGCGAGGCCAGCACAAGGCCCGCGATCGCCGACAGCATGCCCGACAGCGTATAGACGGTGATCTTCACGCGGCGGGTCGGCACACCCGACAACTCGGCGGCACGTTCGTTCCCGCCCGAGGCATAGAGCCAGCGCCCGAAGGCCGAACGCGACAGCATCAGCCCGCCCAGTATGGCCAGCACCGCCAAGACGATCACCGAAATCGGCACACCGGCAATCCGGTTGAAGCCCAGCCAGTCGAAGCCGGTATTGCCCAGTTCCGGGCGCCCGGACAGGTTGTTGTAGGTCAGGCCGTTCGTCATCAGCAGCGCGACGCCGCGCGCCACATACATGACGCCAAGCGTGGCGACAAAGGCCGGCACCTTGAAGATCGACACCAGCACGCCATTGACCGCGCCGACAAGCGCGCCCAGCACGCAGGTCAGGATTACCACGGCCCAGACCGGCGGATACAGGATCACCCCCGCCGCATCGATCTGAAGGCCCTGCATCATCGCGCCTGCGCTGACCCCGGCCAGCGCCAGGATCGACCCGACGGACAGGTCGATCCCGCCATTCAGGATCACCAGCAGCATGCCGATCGCAAGGATGCCATAGATGGCGACGTGGCTGGACATGATCAGCAGGTTGCTGATCGTCAGGTAATTCGGCGACAGGATGGAAAAGACCACAATGATCGCGATCAGGGCAAAGAAGGCGCGGCCTTCCAGCAGCAGCCGGCCGATGCTGAAATCGGCCTTCTTCTTGTCGGCGGCAGAGGCGGTGGTCGTAGCGGCAGACATGGGTTGCTTCCTCTCTCTCACGCCCGTCAGGCGGCCACGGACTCGCCCGAGGCGGCCATGATCTTTTCCTTGGAGACGTTGGAATCGAATTCGGCCGAGATCCGGCCCTTGTGCATGACGATGATCCGATGCGCGATCGACAGGCATTCGCTGACTTCGGATGTCGAATAGATCACGGCAAGGCCCTGCCTGGCTTCTTCGGACAGCAGGCGGAACACCTCGGCCTTGGCGCCGATGTCGATGCCGCGTGAGGGTTCGTCCAGCATGATGACACGCGGCTTCGTGGCCAGCATCTTGCCGATGACGACCTTTTGCTGGTTGCCGCCCGACAGCGACCCGATGGCGGCCGTCGGGCCGGATGTCTTGACGGTCACTTCGCGGATGCTGGCGTCGATCAGGCTTTGTTCGGCCCTGCGCTGGGTAAAGAGCCCCTTCGTGAAGCTGGCGATCGAGGCCAGCGACAGGTTCTGTCCCACGCTCATGGTTTGCACGAGGCCGTCGCGCTGACGGTCCTCGGGGACCAGCGCAAGGCCGCGCGCGATGCGCTCGGCGATGGAAAGATGCGAGATTTCCTTGCCCTCAAGGACGATTTCGCCGGAGCTGGCGCGCAGCCGTCCCGCGCAGGTTTCCAGAAGTTCGGTGCGTCCTGCGCCCATCAGCCCGTAGATGCAGACGATCTCGCCCGCGCGGACATCCAGCGACAGTCCGTCGACCAGATTGAACCCGCCTGCCGGGTCCGGCAGGGTCAGATTTCGGACCGACAGGGCGGGCTGGCCCATGTCCGTATCGGGCGGGCTGCCAAGGTCGTAATTCTCGCCCACCATGTTCCGCACGATCCATTCCAGATCGATCTCGGCACGCGGCGCATAGGCGGTCATGTTGCCGTCGCGCAGCACCACCGCGTGATCGGTGATCGTCAACGCCTCTTCCAGGTGATGCGAGATATAGACGATGCTGACGCCCTGTGCGGTCAGGTCGCGGATGACCTTGAACAGAACCTCGACCTCGCTGGCCGACAGGGCGCTGGTCGGTTCATCCATGATCAGGATGCGACTGTCCACCGAAAGGGCGCGGGCAATCTCGACGATCTGCTGCTGACCAAGGCGCAGTTCCTCGACCGGGGTCAGCGGGTCGATGTTTTCCTCAAGCTCTTCCATCAGCTTGCGGGTCTGGCGTTCTTCTTCGGCGAAATCCACGCCGGTCGAACCCATGATCTCGCGACCCATGAAGATGTTGTCGCGCACCGACAGGTTTGGGGCGAGGCTGAGTTCCTGGTGGATGATCGAGATGCCCCGATCCCGCGCCTCGGTCGAATTGCTGAAGGACACCGGCTGCCCATCCAGGATGATCTCTCCGCCGGTCGGCTGGATCACACCAGACAAAATCTTCATCAGCGTGGATTTGCCCGCGCCGTTCTCGCCGAACAGCGTGGTAACCTGACCGCGATGGATGTCGAAATTGACGCCCTTCAGCGCATGAACCTGACCATAGGACTTGGCGACGTTTCGGGCGGCCAGAACGACCTCGCGCGCATCGGGATTGTCTTGTGTCATCTCGCCTGCGGCGTTCACGGGGCCGCTCATTGGATGCCGACCTCGACGGGGGTGATCATCCAGTTCTTGGGATTGATCAGGCGGAACGCGCCGGTCACGGTGATGGTCTTGCCGGTCAGGCTTGAGGTGTCGACCGGGTCCAGCACGGCGGCCTTCATGGCGCGATTGATGCCCGACCCGGCGTCCTGGTATTCGATCTGGTTCTTGAACTGTCCGAATTCGATATCGCCCGGTGCGTCGCGCAGATCCGTGCCGTTGATGGCCGGGCCGGTCTGGACGCGAACGGTGATGTCTTCGGGCACACCGTCGGCCTGCAACGTATAGACGCCCGATTTTCCCTCACCGACGGTGCCGGTGACGGTGGTGAACATGATCGCCCCGGTCGATGCAGGGGTGCCATATTGTTCCGCCGCCGCGTCCTTGTCGGCCAGAACGGCGGGGGCCAGCGTAGCCGCGTCAACGGCCTTGCCCTTCACGAATTCCGCGATGCGCGGGAATTCGGTCTGGCCATAATTGTCTGGCGAGAAGGCCTGCGCCCGCACATCGGCGTCAGAGCCGACCTGAACGACCGTGGTGTCCAGTGCCATCGCGGCAACAACCGCGACGGCGACGGCGGCGCTGATGATCAGCCCTCGGCGCGACGGCGCCGGAGCCTTTGGTGCAGGAGAGGTCGGGGCAGAGCCGTGTGTCATGTGCAAGCCTCGAAATGCGAATTGCGGGGCGGGGCCGACGCGGCGCGTCGGCGGCGAATCGGATGGGGTCGACACAGGGGCCGCAAGAACATGGGCATGTTGTCCTCCCTCTTTTCGGGCCGGCACCGTCTAACTTGCGAATGGTCGGGCCGATCCGTTCGTGCATGTTATCGCAATGTGATAAAGATAGTCAATAAGGATAATTATAGCCTACTGGGTTCGGCGCCTGACGCATCCGCGGGGTGGCTGGGGCTGAATTTCGAACCTCAGAGCTTATCCCGATTTGCTCTCCGCTCCCTGCATCCATGTTTGAAAGGCTGTCGGCCATGAAGTCCGGGAAAGTATGAAGATATCATTCGGCAATCTCGGCTGATCAGGTGCGCTTGGCGCGGTGTTCTGGCTGCGCTTGTGCATTTGGCGCGGGGTCGGGCGGTCGTCCTCCTCACCTTGTAGCCTACATGAAATAAATTGCTATGTCCGTAAAAAAATACGTTCACTATGATAGGTATGTGGTATATTGTTGGCATCATAAGTTTGGTGGCGGTCAAGTCGGGGGAGAGTCGGATGATTCGCGCTGTGGCGATGACGGGAAAGGCACGGGCGATCCATGCAGGGCGCTGATATTCTGGTCGGAATCGATGCCGGCACGTCTGTCATCAAGGCGGTGGCGTTTGACCTGGCCGGCAGGCAACTGGCGTCGTCATCCGTGCCGAATCGCTATCATGCCGGTGCCGATGGCAGCGCGACGCAGTCTCTGCCACAGACCTGGAACGATTGCGCCGCCGCGTTGCGCGGGCTTGGCGAAAAGATCGACGGCCTTGCGGGCCGCACGGCCGCACTGTCGGTCACCGCGCAAGGTGATGGTACTTGGCTGGTCGGTCGCGATGGCCCGGTCGGTGATGCCTGGCTTTGGCTGGATGCACGCGCCGCGCCGACCGTCGCACGATTGGCCGCCGGACCGGGCAACCGCGCGCGGTTCGAGGCAACGGGAACCGGACTGAACACCTGCCAGCAGGGCGCCCAGATGGCGCATATGGACGCGCACGCTCCGGAACTGCTGGACAGCGCACAGGTCGCGCTGCATTGCAAGGACTGGCTTTATCTGAACCTGACCGGCATTCGCGCAACCGATCCTTCCGAGGCCAGCTTCACCTTCGGAAACTTTCGCAGCCGCACCTATGATGATTCGGTTATCGAAGCGCTTGGCCTGACCCATCGCCGCGCCTTGCTGCCCGAGATCATCGAGGGCACGCGGACCACCCATCCGCTGACGAAAGATGCGGCATCCCAGACCGGATTGCGTGCGGGCACGCCGGTCTGCCTTGGCTATGTGGACATGGTGATGACCGCGCTTGGCGCAGGCGTCCATGGAGGCGCGCCGGGCGATGTCGCCTGTTCGACCGTCGGTTCTACCGGGGTGCATCTGCGTGCGGTGCATCCGGATCGGGTGCATCTGAACGCCGAGGGCACCGGCTATGTGATCTGCCTGCCGATCCCCGATATGGTCACGCAGGTCCAGACCAACATGGCGGCAACGCTGAACCTGGACTGGATTCTGGGTGTCGCGGCCGGAATCATGTCCGACATGGGGGCGGCGGTGACGCATCGTGACCTGATCGCGCATATGGATGGCTGGCTGGCCCAGTCCCGGCCGGGCCAGATCGTCTATCACCCCTACATTTCCGAGGCGGGCGAACGCGGTCCGTTCGTCAACGCCGCCGCTCGCGCCGGTTTTGCCGGGCTGAATGCCAGCCACCGCTATCCTGACCTCATTCGCGCCGTGGCCGAGGGGCTGGGGATGGCGATGCGCGACTGCTATGCCGCAATGGGCCCGCTCCCGGGAGAGTTGCGCCTGACCGGCGGCGCGGCGCGGTCGAAGGCGTTGCGCGGCATCATGTCGGCCAGTTTGAACGCGCCTGTTCGCGTCTCTGACCGGGAGGAGGCCGGGGCTGCGGGGGCGGCGATGATGGCGGCGGTCGCCATCGGCGCCTACCCGGACATGGATGCCTGTATCGCCGAATGGGTCACCCCGTTGCTGGGGCCAGCCGAGCCGCCAGACACCGATCTGGTTGCCGCCTATGACCGACTGTTCCCGGCCTTCGCGGCATCGCGACAGGCGCTGCCGCCCGCGTGGGACGCGCTGTCCGCCGCCCGCGCCGCATATTCGAAAGGAAATCAGGATGAGCAATGACAGCGACATGATCGACCTGTTCGTGATCGGCGGCGGCATCAATGGCGCCGGTGTCGCGCGGGACGCGGCGGGCCGTGGCCTGAAGGTCGTGCTGTGTGAAAAGGACGATCTGGCCGAAGGCACCTCGTCGCGGTCCGGAAAGCTGGTCCATGGCGGCCTGCGCTATCTGGAATATTACGAGTTTCGGCTGGTCCGCGAGGCCCTGATCGAGCGCGAGGTGCTGATGCGTGCGGCCCCCCATATCATCTGGCCGATGCGTTTCGTCCTGCCCCACAGCCCGCAGGACCGCCCTGCATGGCTGGTCCGTCTGGGGCTGTTTCTGTATGACCATCTGGGCGGACGCAAGAAACTGCCCGGAACGCGCACGCTGGACCTGTCCCGCGATCCGGAAGGTGCGCCGCTGCTGGATCAATACACCAAGGGCTTTGAATACAGCGATTGCTGGGTCGACGATGCGCGTCTGGTGGTGCTGAACGCCGTGGATGCCGCCGAGAAAGGGGCCGAGGTTCTGACTCGCAGCCCCTGCATCTCGGCCCGCCGCCAAGACGGGGCATGGACAGTCCAGACCCGCGACGAGGCGACTGGCGAAACTCGGACCTTCCGCGCCCGCTGTCTGGTCAATTGTGCAGGGCCCTGGGTCACCGATTTCATCACCCGGGTCGCCGGCGCAAATTCATCGCGCAATGTTCGACTGGTCAAGGGCAGCCATATCATCGTTCCGAAGTTCTGGCCGGGCAACAACGCTTATCTGGTCCAGAATCACGACAAGCGCGTCATCTTCATCAACCCCTACGAGGGGGACAAGGCGTTGATCGGCACCACCGATATCGCCTATGACGGCCGGGCCGAGGATGTCGCCGCCGACGAGGCCGAGATCGACTACCTGCTGAACGCCGTGAACCGCTATTTCAAGGAGAAGCTGCGTCGATCTGACGTGCTGACGACCTTTTCGGGCGTGCGCCCCTTGTTTGACGACGGGCAGGGCAACCCTTCGGCAGTGACGCGCGATTACGTCTTTGACCTGGACCAGACCGGTGGAGCGCCGCTGCTGAATATCTTCGGTGGCAAGATCACCACCTTCCGCGAATTGGCCGAACGCGGCATGCACAAGCTGAAGGATATCTTTCCGCAGATGGGCGGCGACTGGACCGAGACCGCCCCGTTGCCCGGCGGCGAAATCGCCAATGCCGATTACGAAAGCTATGCCAACCTGTTGCGCGAACTGCATCCATGGATGCCACGCAAGCTGGTTCATCACTATGGCCGCCTCTATGGCGCACGGACCAAGGATGTCGTCGCAGGTGCGATGAACCTTGACGATCTGGGCCGCCATTTCGGTGGCCAGCTGTACGAGGCAGAAGCCCGCTATCTTGTCGCCAGGGAATGGGCGCAGCGACCTGAAGACATCCTGTGCCGGCGCACCAAGCATTATCTGCACCTGACCGATGCACAGCGGAAGGATTTTTCCGACTGGTTCAATGCCTCTGATCTGGCCAAGGCGGCCTGAGGAAACAACATGCCCCTGACGCTGTCCCTGAACACCAATCCGCTGGTCAATCGCTTTGCCGATCCCGATGACCTGATTGATACGGTCGCCCGTGATCTGCGGATCCGCGACCTGCAGCTGACCCATGAGTTCATCAACCCTTCCTGGCCCGCCCCGGTGATCCGGCGGCTGACCCGACAGATGGGTGCGGCGCTGGATCGCACCGGCGTGCGCGTGACCAGCGGCATGACCGGTCCCTACGGGCGGCTGAACCATTTCGGTCATCCCGACCGCGATGTGCGTCGCTACTATGTGGACTGGTTCAAGACTTTCGCGGATATCAACGCAGATCTGGGCGGAACCAGCGTCGGCACCCAGTTCGCAATCTTCACCTATCGCGATTACGACGACCCGGCGCGGCGCGAAGATCTGATCCGCATCGCCATCGATTGCTGGGCCGAGGTCGCAGACCACGCCAAGGCCGCCGGTCTGGACTATGTTTTCTGGGAACCGATGAGCATCGGGCGAGAGTTCGGCGAGACGATCGCCGAATGTCTTAAGTTGCAGCGCCGGCTGACGGCGGCAGATATGGCGGTGCCGATGTGGATGATGGCGGATATCGACCACGGCGATGTGACCAGCGATAATCCCGATGATTACGATCCCTATGCCTGGGCGCGCGCCGTCCCGAAGGTCAGCCCGATCATCCACATCAAGCAGTCGCTGATGGACAAGGGGGGGCATCGCCCCTTCACCGCCGATTTCAACGCACGCGGCCGCATCCAGCCCGCACCATTGCTTGCGGCCCTTGCCGAAGGTGGCGCGACCGACAACGAGATCTGCCTTGAACTCAGCTTCAAGGAGAGAGAGCCGAATGATCGCGAAGTGATCCCCCAGATCGCCGAAAGCGTCGCTTTCTGGGCGCCGCATATCGACACAGGGGCCGATAAGCTGAATATCTGAGCCGACGAGAATTTGCAGGAGCGACAGATGCAGCCATTTGCCTTTGCCACTGCCACCGAGATCCTGTTCGGCCGGGGGCAGGCGGACAGCGCACCGTCAAGGATCGCGGCACTGGGACGTGCCGTGCTTCTGGTTCATGGCAGCAACCCGGCACGCAGCGCCGGCTTGCGCGCGGGGCTTGCGGCAAGCGGCTGCCACGTCACCGGCTTTGCCGTTGACCGCGAACCCGACATGGCGATGATCGAGGCAGGTGTGGCTGCGGCGCGTGCGGAAGGCACGCAGGTCGTGGTGGCGATGGGGGGCGGTGCCGTCATCGACGCGGGCAAGGCGGTTGCGGCGCTGATGCCCGCGACGCGCCCCATGCTGGATCATCTCGAGGTGGTCGGGCGCGGTCTTGCGCTGGATCGCGCGCCCTTGCCCTTTGTTGCGATGCCCACGACGGCGGGCACCGGCGCCGAGGTTACACGAAACGCTGTGATCGGCGTGCCGGAACACCACCGCAAGGTCAGCCTGCGCGATGCCCGCATGTTGCCGCGCCTTGCCATCGTCGATCCGGCGCTGACCGATGGCTGTCCGCGCGTCGTGACACTTGCCTCGGGGCTGGATGCGATTACCCAGGTGATCGAACCCTATGTCAGCACCCGGGCCAACCCGATGACAGATGCCCTGTGCCGCGATTCGATCCCGCGCGGGCTGGCCGCCATTCGTCGTCTGATCGAGGCAGAGGACCCTGCCGCGCGCGACGATATGGCCTGGATCAGCCTGTGCGGCGGGTTGGCGCTGGCCAATGCCGGGCTTGGTGCGGTGCATGGACTGGCCGGTCCGTTGGGTGGCCTGACAGGCGCCCCGCACGGCGCGATCTGCGGAACGCTGCTGCCGCATGTGCTGATCGCGAATCGTGGCGCGGTCGCTGACCCCGGACGGCTGGATCAGGTCGGGCGCTGGATCGGACAGGCTTTCGGGGTGCCCGAAGCATCCCTGGCCCAGGCGGCCAGGGTCATGTCCGACTGGTCTCGGGCCGCCGGGCTTCCATCTTTGTCCGAACTTGGCATCGACAGCACGGCACAGGACGCGGCCGCCACGGCCGCCGCTGCGTCGTCTTCGATGAAGGCGAACCCGGCGGTCCTGTCGCCGGACGATCTGCGCGCGCTGATGCAGGCGGCCGGCTGATGGCGCGCGGCGGCGGGATCGATCCGGAACAAAGCCTCGCGATACGCGCGGCATGGCTGCATTACGCTGGCGGGCTGACACAGGCGGCGGTCGCCAAGCGGCTTGGCTTGCCGTCGGTCAAGGCGCATCGGCTTATCGCGCGGGCGGTCGCGGATGGTGTGGTCAAGATGTCGATCGATGGCGAGATCGTCGAATGTGCGATGTTGGAGGACCGGCTTTGCGCGCGATACGGACTTGATTACTGCGAGGTCGCGCCGGATCTGGGCGAGAATGGCATTCCGCTGCGCGCCCTGGGGCTTGCCGGTGCAGCCTTCCTGCGTCGCCAGATCGAACGGGGCGAGCATCGGGTGATCGGCCTTGGCCACGGGCGAACACTTGCGGCGGCGGTGCATCAGTTACCGCGTTTCGACGCAAGCAACGCAAGGTTCGTGTCCCTGCTTGGGGGGCTGACGCGCAACTACGCGGCCAACCCCCATGACGTGATGCATCGCCTTGCCGAGAAGACCGGGGCGCAGGCATTCGTGCTGCCGGTGCCGTTCTTCGCGAATTCCGAGAAGGATCGGGCGGTGTTGCTGGCGCAACCCGGCGTGCGCGAGATCTTCGATCTGTCGAATGCCGCGTCGCTGAAGATCGCGGGCATGGGCACGGCGGATGCGGGGGCCCAACTGGTCGCCTCGGGGATGATCGAACCGCGCGAGATCGCCGAGATCGAGGCAGCGGGGGGCATGGGCGAGATGCTGGGACATTTCTTCGACGCGAAGGGGCGGGTGCTGCACACCACGCTGTCGGCGCGTACGCTGTCCGTGGATCTGTCCGGTCCGGCAGGCAGCCGGATCGTGGTGATCGCCGGGGGACCGGCCAAGGTCGCGGGACTGCGGGCTGTCCTGAACAGCGGCCATGTCAACGGTCTGATCACCGATGAACTGACCGCCACTGCCCTGATCGGCGACCAGATCTGAGATCCCCCCTTGTGACCGATGAAGGGGACGGGCCGGGCAAAGCCCGGCCCGGTCGTTGCCACTGGGCCCGGGGCGCGCGCTTTCGCGCGCGCAAGGAAAGGCGTCGGGGCCGCGAGGTCAGCCCCGGCGCGAGGTTACTTGCCGGCCAGCGCCTTCGCACGTGCGATGATCGCGTCGCTGGTGATGCCGAATTCGCGATAGAGGCGGTCGATGGGGGCCGAGGCGCCAAAGCCGGTCATGCCGATCACGTCATCCTCGCTGGCGACATAGCGGGTCCAGCCCAACTTGCCCGCCGCTTCGATGGCGATGCGCGGGGCGTCGCCAAGGGTGGCCTTGCGATAGTCCAGAGGCTGGGCGTCGAACAGTTCCCATGACGGCATCGAGACGACGGCGATACTCATGCCGTCCTGATGCAGCGCCTCGGCGGCCTCGACGGCCAGTGCGACCTCGGTTCCGGTGGCGATCAGGGTCACGTCGCGGCCCTCGCCGAACTGGCGGATGATATAGGCGCCCTTGGCGGTCAGGTTCTCGTCCCCCGCCTGGGTCCGCAATTGCGGCACGTCCTGACGCGACAGCGCCAGAAGCGACGGAACCTTGCGGTTGCGGATCGCGATGTCCCACGCCTCCAGCGTCTCGACCGTGTCGGCGGGGCGCAGCACGGTCAGGCCCGGAATAGCGCGCAGGGATGCAAGATGCTCGATCGGCTGGTGGGTCGGGCCATCCTCGCCCAGACCGATACTGTCATGCGTCATCACATAGATCGTGCCGATGCCCATCAGCGCCGACAGCCGGATAGCGTTGCGGCAATAGTCCGAGAACACCAGGAAGGTGCCGCCATAGGGGATGAAGCCGCCATGCAGCGCGATGCCGTTCAATGCTGCCGCCATGCCGAATTCGCGCACGCCATAACCGATATATCGGCCCGGCGCCTCGCGGGAATACTGGCTGTCCACGGCCTTGACGCGGGTCAGGTTCGATCCGGTCAGATCGGCAGATCCGCCGATCATTTCGGGCACGGCCTCGGTCAGCGGATCCAGCGCCATCTGGCTGGCCTTGCGGGTCGCGGCCTTTTTCGGTTCCGCGAACAGCCGGTCGCGGGAGGTCTTGACGACGGAATCGTAGTCGGCAGGCAGTCTACCCGACAGGCGACGGGTGAATTCGTCCCGCACATCCCTCGATTTGGCCACCAGCCGTTCTTCCCATGCGGTCCGGGCATCGGCGCCGCGTGCGCCGATCCTGCGCCATTCGGCTGCAAGATCTGCCGGAATTTCGAAGGGGGCCGCCGACCAGCCAAGCGCCTCTTTGGTCAGCGCGGCCTCGTCCGCGCCAAGCGGCGCGCCGTGGACGGAATAGGTGCCGGCCTTGTTGGGCGAGCCGAACCCGATCACCGTCTTCATCGCGATCAGCGAGGGTTTGCCCGCCTCGGCCTTCGCTGCCGTGATCGCGGCGTCCAGCGCGCGGCCGTCATGACCGTCGCAGGATTGCACATGCCAGCCGCAGGCGGCCAGGCGGGCTGGCACGTCCTCGGAAAAGCTGACCGAAGTCGGTCCGTCGATGGTGATGCTGTTGTCGTCGTAAAGCACGATCAGCTTGCCCAGCCCCAGGTGACCGGCAAGGCTGATCGCCTCTTGCCCGATACCTTCCTGCAGGCAGCCATCGCCCAGAAAGACATAGGTATGGTGATCGACCAGGTCGTCGCCGAACTCGGCCGCCAGTCGACGTTCGGCCAGCGCCATGCCGACCGCCATCGCCAGGCCCTGACCCAGCGGACCCGTTGTCAGTTCAATCCCTTTGGCATGGCCGTATTCGGGGTGGCCTGCAGTGATCGCGCCCCATTGCCGGAAGTTCTTCAGCTGATCCAGCGTCATGTCCGCATAACCGGTCAGGTGAAGCAGGCTGTATTGCAGCATCGAGGCATGGCCGTTCGACAGCACGAAACGATCGCGATCCGGCCAGTCAGGGTTGGACGCGTCGAATTTCAGATGGTTGCGGAACAGCACGGTCGCGGCATCCGCCATCCCCATCGGCGCGCCGGGGTGGCCGGAATTGGCGGCGTTCACCGCGTCGATCGACAGCGCGCGAATGCAGTTTGCCAAGGCAAAGTTTTCCGGGTCTCGCGCGGCCTTTTCGGCGATTGCAGGGTCTTTCGGGGTATCCAAGGGCATGTTCGGTCCTCCTGTGTTGCGAGCGTGATACGCGCGAACGCAATAAATCACAAGATAAAATCACAAAGTCACAAAAATTATGTTGCATTGTGTGATGTGGGTGTTAAAAACATCATTGGCGAAACGGAATTGGCCAGGAGGTTGCCGTGAAACGCGACGAACGCAGACAGGCCATCATGGATATTCTGGTCGAAGACCGGGCCGTCGATCTGGACGATCTGGCTGACCGCTTCGCGGTGTCGAAAATGACAATCCACCGCGATCTGGACGATCTGGAACAGGCCGGACTGCTGCGCAAGGTGCGCGGCGGCGCGACCATCGAGGCGGGAACGCAATTCGAAAGCGATTTCCGCATTCGCGAGTTGCAGGACAGCAGCGCCAAGTCGCGCATGGCCCATGTCGCGCTGGATCTGGTCGAGCCGGGGATGAGCGTCATGGTCAATGACGGTTCGATGGCGTCGCTGCTGGGGGCGCGACTGGCCGATAAGGCGCCACTGACCGTCATCACCAACAACGCCGCCGTGCTGGATCATCTAAAGGATGTGCCACGGGTCACGCTGATCGCGCTGGGTGGGGCTTACAGCGCCAAGTTCAACGGCTATTTCGGGCTGGTGACCGAATATGCGCTGGCCCGGCTGCGCGCCGATATCGCGTTCATCTCGACCCCGGCGCTTGCGGGGCTGCAGGCCTTCCACATGGACGAACCCGTGGTGCGTGCCAAGCGCGCCATGATGGCTGGTGCCGAACGCAGCGTGCTGCTGGTCAACCATCAGCGTTTCGGTCGTCCGGCCTTGCACCTGCTGGCCGATCTGTCCGAATTCGACGCCATCATCACCGACGCGCCCCCGGCGCCCGAAGATCGTGCGGCACTGGATCGCGCGGGCATCGCCCTGACCATCGCCAGCGCCCAACCCACCGAGGATTGACAACATGACGTTCTGGATTGGAACAAGCTGGAAGATGAACAAGACGCTGGCAGAGGCGCGCGACTTTGCCGAAGGGCTGGCCGCCGCCGATGCCGATCGCGACGACCGGATTCAACGCTTTGTCATCCCGCCCTTTACCGCCGTGCGCGAGGTCAAGGCGATGCTGGACCGGACCAGCGTCAAGGTCGGGGCGCAGAACATGCATTGGGCTGATGAGGGTGCCTGGACCGGCGAGGTCAGCCCGGTGATGCTGAAAGACTGCAACCTCGACATCGTCGAACTGGGCCACAGCGAACGCCGCGAGCATTTTGGCGAAACCGATGAAACCGTCGGACTGAAGACCGAGGCCGCGATCCGTCACGGGCTGATCCCGCTGATCTGCATCGGCGAAACCCTGTCCGAACGCGAGGCGGGTCGCGCCCAGGATGTGTTGGAGGCGCAGGTGCGTGGTGCCTTGGGGCGGCTGACAGAGGATCAGAAAGCGGCGCCGATCCTTCTGGCCTATGAACCCGTCTGGGCCATCGGCGTGAACGGCATTCCCGCGACCTCCGACTATGCCGATGCGCGGCAGGCCGATATCACGGCGGTTGCCCGGAACGTCGTGGGTCGCAAGCTGCCCTGCCTCTATGGCGGCTCGGTCAGTCCCCAGAACTGCGAGGAACTGATCCAATGCCCGCATATCGACGGGCTGTTCATCGGACGCTCGGCCTGGAAGGTCGAGGGATATCTGGACATTCTGGCGCGCTGCGCCGCGAAAATCTGAAGGAGTGACGACATGAAACTGGCTATCGCAGGCGACAGCGCGGGCGAAGGTCTGGCCAAGATTCTGGCCGATTACCTGAAGGACAAGCATGAGGTGTCTGAAATCAGCCGGACCGACGCTGGTCCGGATGCGTTCTATGCCAACCTGTCCGACCGGGTGGCGTCGCAGGTTCTGGACGGCACATATGACCGCGCGATCCTGGTCTGTGGCACCGGCATCGGCGTCTGCATCGCGGCCAACAAGGTGCCGGGCATCCGCGCCGCGCTGACCCATGACACCTATTCGGCGGAACGCGCCGCGCTGTCGAACAACGCGCAAATCATCACCATGGGCGCGCGTGTGATCGGCGCCGAGGTTGCCAAGACCATCGCCGATGCCTGGCTGGCCGAGACGATGAACTTCGACGCTGCCGGCAAATCGGCCGGTAACGTGAATGCCATCGACCAGGTCGATGCGAAATACAACAAGGGCTGAGACCCTCGGAACGTCGCCATGCTGAAACTGCCCGATGACGGCCCCGCGCGGGGCCGACCGATCCATGATGCGCTGACGCAGGACGGTCCCGGCGCCGTCGTGTTGGCACTGGCGCAGGCCCTGCCGCCGCTGGCCGCGCGGCTTGCCGCGGGGCGGCTGCATGGCGATCCCGAGGCCATCGTCGGCATCAATGACAGCGGCGACAAGCAGAAGGCGCTGGATGTCGCGGCCCATTGCCACATGCTGGACGCGCTGCGCACAGTTGGCGTCCGGCAGGTTCTGTCGGAAGAGGCGGAAGACATCATCACCCTGAACGATGACGGCCTGTTCGACGTCGCCATCGATCCGATCGACGGATCGGGCAGCATCGGCGT
Organism: Paracoccus maritimus; assembly: GCF_025195095.1. Classification (GTDB taxonomy): domain Bacteria; phylum Pseudomonadota; class Alphaproteobacteria; order Rhodobacterales; family Rhodobacteraceae; genus Paracoccus; species Paracoccus maritimus. Next base: position 85,255 of record NZ_JANAVZ010000007.1, read on the forward strand.
CGGCGCGCCGTTGGGGATGTTGTTTTCGGTCCTGCCTGCCGCGCCAGAGGGGTTTCTGCGAACGGGTCGGTCCATCGTGGCGGCGGGATATGCGTCCTTCGGTCATTCGCTTGATTTCGGCTGGTCGCTCGGGCAGGGCGTTCAGATCGCGGGGTTTGATGCGGCGGCGGGCCATTTCCGCGTCGTCCGGGATGACGTGACGCTGAAACCCGCCACCTCGACCATCGCCTATAACGCCTCGAACGAACGGCATTGGTCGCCCGGACTGCAGGCATGGCTGCGCGATCTGCGCGCGGGCGCCGACGGGCCGCGAGGGCGCGATTTCAACATGCGTTGGCTGGCAGCCGCGGTGGGGGAATTGCACCGTATCCTACTGAAGGGCGGCGCATTTCTTTACCCCGCCGATGGCCGCGCTGGATATGAGCATGGCCGCTTGCGGCTGATCTACGAATGCGCGCCCATCGCCTTTCTGATCGAACAGGCGGGCGGCGCGGCCAGTGACGGGCAGGTCCCGATCCTCGACCGTCGGCCGCGCGGGCTGCACGACTTCACCCCCCTGATCTTCGGCGCCACGGACGAGGTGGACACGATTCTCGCCTATCTCGCCGGCAACAAAGGATAGATCCGATGGCCATGATTACGCTTCGCCAGCTTCTGGACCACGCAGCCGAGCACGGCTACGCGGTGCCGGCGTTCAACATCAACAACATGGAACAGGGGCTTGCGGTCATGCAGGCGGCTGCCCGGACCGACAGCCCGGTGATCCTTCAGGCCAGCCGGGGCGCGCGGTCCTATGCCAACGATCAGGTGCTGGCCGGGCTGATCGCCGGGCTGGCGCGTGCCTTTCCGCAAATTCCCCTGTGCATGCATCTGGATCATGGCAACGGCCTGCCGACCTGCGCGACCGCGATCCAGAACGGGTTTACCAGCGTGATGATGGATGGCAGCCTGAAATCCGACGGCAAGACGCCGGCCGATTACGACTATAACCGCGACATCACCGCGCGCGTCGTCGAGATGGCCCATGCCTGCGGCGTGTCGGTCGAGGGTGAACTGGGCGTGCTGGGCAGCCTTGAAACCGGAATGGGCGATCAGGAAGACGGCCACGGCGCGACCGAGAAGCTGTCCGAGGATCAGCTTCTGACCGACCCCGACGAGGCCGCGCGTTTCGTGGCCGATACGGGCGTTGACGCGCTGGCCGTCGCGATGGGGACCAGCCACGGGGCCTATAAGTTCACCCGCGAACCTGACGGCCAGATCCTTGCGATGCATGTCATCGAGGCGATCCACGCGCGGATTCCGAACACCCATCTGGTCATGCACGGATCGTCCTCGGTTCCCGAGGATCTGCAGCAGATCATCAATTCCCATGGTGGCGACATTCGCCCGACATGGGGCGTCCCGGTCGAGGAGATCCAGCGCGGCATCCGGTTCGGTGTGCGCAAGGTCAATATCGATACGGACAGCCGGCTGGCGATGACCGCCGCGATCCGCAAGACCCTGACCGAGGACCCGTCCGAGTTCGACCCGCGCAAGTATCTCAAGCCCGCCATGACGATGATGGCCGAGATGTGCCAGCAGCGATTCGAAGCATTCGGAACGGCTGGAAACGCCTCGAAGATCCGGCCGCTTACGCTGGCGGAAATGGCCGCGCGTTACTGAGCGACGTTCAGACCAGCCCCATCTCGGACAGCGCCGCCGCCACGCTTGGCGGCAGCGCTTCTTCGGCGCCGCGGCCTTCCGGCAGATCGGCGGGGGCGTCCTTTCCGTCCAGATAACGCCAACCCTGAAACGGTCTTCGGGGAACGGCGCCGACCCGAACCAGATTCCGATCCAGGACAAGCGCGCAGCGCCGGATCCCGTCGTCACCGATCCGCTCGTCCAGCCTCAGGATTCGCTGTCGCGCCAGGATCACACCCTTGAAGACCCAATAGATCGATCCGCCGTCCAGCAACTCGGCCTCTCGCCTGGGCCACATGCGTGTAACATGGCAGGCAGGCGCGTCGCCGAACCGCTGCTGCTGCCAGCGCAACAGATCATCGGGCCCTTCGGCGCCGACGCACAGCTTCATGAGATTGAGGGAACCGGACATGAACGCAAGATAGGTCTAGCGACGCGGACCCGCAAGCGCGCCTAAGGCTTCTTCTTGGCGCAAGCGTCCCTGCAGAAGACTTTGGCCCGTCGGGCAACGCGGCCGCAGAATGGCGCGAAACGAAGAAAGCCGCGGCGGGTGCCGCGGCTTTCGGGGGACTGCTAGTTAGGCGCGGATCAAAGTTCGTCCAGCGCCTCGACAGCCTTTTCCAGCTCTTCCTTGCTGACCTGCTTTTCCTCGACCTTCGCCTGTTCGGCGATGTGATCGACGACCTTGTCTTCGAAGATCGGGGCGCGCAGCTGTTGCTGGGCGGCTTGGTTCTGCTGGACGAATTCGAAGAACGCGCGTTCCTGGCCCGGATACTGGCGCGCGGCTTGCAGCACGGCCTGGGTCATTTCCTGATCGCTCACCTGCACTTCGGCCTTCTGACCGATTTCGGCCAGCAGCAGGCCCAGACGCACGCGACGCTCGGCCAGTTTCTTGTGCTCGTCGGTGGGTTCGATTTCGCCGTGGTTGTGGCCCTGCTCCTCGGGATGTTCCTCGTGCCACAGCTGATGGGCGATCTGCCCGGCCTCGGCCTCGACCAGCGATTCGGGCAGATCGAACTTCACCTGATCGTCAAGCTGGTCCAGCAGGGCGCGCTTCATGATCGCGCGCGCAGCGCCGGCATATTCCTGTTCCAGCCGCTCGGCGATCTGCTTTTTCAGACCCTCAAGATCCTCGGCGCCGTACTTCTTGGCCAACTCGTCGTCGATCTCGGCGGGCTTGGGGGCCTTCACGGCCTTGATCTTGCATTCGAAGGTCGCGTCCTTGCCGGCCAGATGCGGCGCGCCGTATTCGTCGGGGAATTTGACGTTGACGGTAACGTCTTCGTCCATCTTTGCGCCGACAAGTTGTTCCTCGAAGCCGGGGATGAAGCTGTTCGATCCCAGGACCAAGGGATAATCCTCGGCCGAGCCGCCTTCGAACGCCTCGCCGTCCACGAAGCCCTTGAAGTCGATCACGACCTGATCGCCGTCCTTGGCCTTGCTGCCCTTGCGGCGATCGTCAAAGTTCTGAGCCGATTTCGCAAGATTTTCCAGCGCCTCGTCGATCGCGGACTGCTCTGCCGGAACGCTCAGCTTTTCCAGCTTCAGCTTGGCCAGATCGACCTCGGGAATCTCGGGCAGGGATTCGTACGAGACGTTGACGACGACATCGTCGCCCTCTTTCCAGGTCTCGCCGTTCTCCATCTCGATCTTGGGCTGGGCGGCGGGACGGTCGCCCGATTCCTCAAGATGCTTGCGCAGTGCGCCGTCGATGGCTTCCTGCATGGCATCGCCCATGATGCGCTGGCCGAATTGCTTCTTCAGCATCGCCATCGGGACCTTGCCCTTGCGGAAGCCCTTCATCTCGACCTCGGGCTGCGCCTCTTTCAGCTTGGCGTCGACCGTCTCGGCCAGCTCGGCGGCGGGCAGGGTAAACTGGTAGCCCCGCTTCAGACCTTCGTTCTGGGTTTCCTTGACCTGCATCATCGTCCTCATAGCAAGAAGGGCCGCCGGGTAGCGGCGGCCTGAAAATTTCCGCAGTTCTATTCTTCGGGGCCATGCTCTGCAAGCAGATAGCTTGGCGGCCGACGGAACCGTCGCGCCGCACAGGCGTTGGGCGTTCAAGCAATTCCCGGCACAAGAGGGGGCGAAGCCATGACAACCCATTCAATCGTGAAGTTCGGCGGTATCGCGGCCGTCGCCTTGATGCTGGGCGGAACAGGGGTCTTGGCCCAATCGCAGCCCGACGTTGCGACCGGCGGCGAATGCGCCGACGACGCGGGCGTCGCGTTGCCTGCGACTCAGCCGCAGCCGTCCGAGGACGGCACCGCGCCCGGCAATTCCGGCAGTACCGGCTGGACGGGCGGGACCGGCGGGTCACAGATCGGTACGAATTCGCAGGGCGCAGTGCCGTCATCGGTGACGTGGCACGCCCCGACGGCGCGCGGGCTGGATCTGCAGGGACGGCCCGAACCCGCCGGTCAGCCGCAGGATGAGCCGAAGCCCGCCTCGCAGGACTTGGCCGGCCTTCCCGACTGCTAGGTCGAGCCTCGGTTCGCAGGTTCTCGGAGAGAAACTGGCGGAAGGGAATGGGAGTCGAACCCACCCGGGACAGGCTCGCTGCCCCAACCGGTTTTGAAGACCGGCCGCCCCACCGGGGACGATTCCCTTCCGGATGCGCCGAACAGATCCACCCTGTGTGGATTGATGCGACGCAGATCGCCCCGGCGCAAGGTCACGCCCAGACGATCGAAGAAATCCAAGATCTCGATGGCCACCTTGCGGCCGTTCATGACGCGATCGCGAAATGCAGGCGCGCTGAACCATCCATCCTCTGACGCGGCTGCCACGTCCTGTGCGATCTCGACCATCTCGGCCGTGACCGCGCGCGCGAAGAAATGGTCGCGTGCGATTTGATCGGTTCGGCCAAGTTTCTGGGTCAGTTTCATGACGCGACGGATTTCGCGTTCGTCGACGTCCAGTTCACCCGCAAAATCGCGGACACGCGGTGGCCGAAAGCGGTTCTCGCCGATCAGCGCTGGGGCGATCCGCGCCCATAGCGCCTCATCGTCTGAGGACAGCTTTACCTCGTGCCCCGGCAGGCGAACGAAGGCACCATCCAGCACGATGCGGGACGCTTCCGCCTCAGACTGAAGGAAAGCCAGATATGCAGGCTTGGGCAGCCTGGGGTGCAGCGATAGCCGCAGCTTCTCGCGGCCCAGACCCGGCAAGTCCGGGTTCGCCTCATGAAATTCGGCAAGGTTTTCGGACATTTGTGTGCGCAGGGCATTCAGCTGCGTGCCAGACAACGCAAGCTCGCCGATCCGTTCGGCAGAACTGATCGAGATGGCGTCATCGCGCGCGTCCTCGGACAGGCCCCGATCACGGCTAAAGACGTTCAGATCGACCGGCGCGATGGCCAGCATCGCAGACAGTGCCTGGGCCGGATCCTGGGCCGTTGCCGCAGCGATCAGGGCAAGCCGATCCGGCGCGCGGCGTTTTCGCGCCGGCCCGCGCAGGTCGAGGAACACTCCCCCGCCGATGGTCCGGCTGGCCGACACGTCACGCAGGATGAACCGGTCCAGCACCAACGCGGCGACGGGCCGATCCAGGACGATCTGCACCGGCCCGCTGCCGCCCGGTGGGATCGGATTTGCCAGCGGCACGATCCGTGCTCCGGCCTCTGTCGCGTGGCTGTGCAGACGGGCTGGAAACCAGGTGCCGACGGGCTTCGGCTCGGTCGGCAGAACGGTAAGGGTCGCGTCGATCCGGTCGGTCGGCGCGTGCAGCGCCGGGGCCAAGACCACATCGCCGCGTCGGATTGCCGCTTTCGTGACATGCTCGCCCGCAAGGTTCAGCGCGCAACGCTGCCCCGCCAATCCTTGGGTCGCCTCGCGGTTCTGCGCGTGAATGCCACGCACCCGCGCGCTAAGGCCCGACGGGCTGACAATCACCTGATCGCCGACAGCGACGCGACCGTTGACGACAGTGCCCGTCACCACCGTGCCCGTTCCTGGCAACGTGAAACTGCGGTCCACCGCAAGGCGCAGCGCACCTTCGGTGCGGCGCGCGGCGATCCCGGCCTCGGCTTCTCGCAGCGCCAGGCGCAGTGCCTCTATCCCTTTTCCCTCCCGCGAGGAGACCGGCAGGATCGTCGCATCCGCGAGCCCGCTTCCGGCGATCGCGGTACGGATCTGGGCCGTCACCTGTGCTTGCCGTGGGGTATCGACAAGGTCGCATTTGGTCAGCGCCACGATTCCCTGCGTGATCCCCAGCAGGTCAAGGATCGCCACATGTTCCCGCGTTTGCGGCATCACCCCGTCATCCGCGGCGACGACCAGCAAGGCCATGTCGATGCCGCCCGCCCCCGCCAGCATGGTGTGGATCAGACGTTCATGCCCCGGCACATCGACAAATCCGGTGATCGCGCCACCCCCAAGATCTGCATAGGCGAAGCCCAAGTCAATCGTGATGCCGCGCGCCTTTTCCTCGGCCAGCCGGTCGGCATCGGTTCCCGTCAGCGCCTTGACCAGCGCAGTCTTGCCGTGATCGATATGGCCTGCCGTTCCGACGATCATAGCGCTGCCATCGCGTCCAGCAGGGCGTCGTCGTCATCAAGGCAGCGCAGGTCCAGGATCAGCCCGCCGTCACGGATATGGCCGATGACCGGGCACGGCAGGGCGCGCAGATGCGCCGACAGGCGATCCGGTGCGTCCCCGCCCTGACCCGTCAACCGCAACCCGGCTGATGGAATCGTATCCACCGGCAGGGCGCCCGAGCCGATCTGGCTGTCGCAGTCGCATGGTCGTGCTGCATATCCTAGCGGTTCAAGCAGTGCGGCGATTTTTGGGGCAAGTCGCGCCGCCTGCGCGGCGATCTGGTCGTAGGGCCGCGACAGATCGCGCAGGGTGGGCAAACGTGTGGGCAGACGATCCGGGTCGCGGTACAGATGCAGTGTCGCCTGCAACGCGGCGATGCGAATCTTGTCCAGGCGCAGCGCACGCTTCAGCGGGTTCTTGTTGATCTGCGCGATCAGGTCGCGACGCCCCACGATAAACCCCGCCTGCGGCCCACCCAGCAGCTTGTCGCCTGAGAATGTGACCAGATCGGCGCCCTCGGCCACCGCCTCGGCAACGGTCGGTTCGCGCCGAAGCCCATAGGCGGACAGATCCACCAGCGATCCAGCGCCCAGATCGTTCAACAGTGGTATGCCCGCCGCCCGGGCGATCCCTGCCAGTTGCGGCGCGGGCACTTCGGACGTGAATCCCTGGATGCGGTAGTTAGATGTGTGCACCTTCATGATCACGCCGGTGTCGGCGGTGATCGCGCTTTCGTAGTCGCGCGGATGGGTTCGGTTTGTGGTGCCCACCTCGACCAGTCGCGTGCCCGCGCGGGCCATGATGTCGGGCATTCTGAACGCGCCACCGATCTCGATCAGTTCCCCGCGCGAGACGATCCCCTCGCGTCCCTGACCGAAGGTGTTCAGCGCGATCAGCACCGCGGCGGCGTTGTTGTTGACGATGGTTGCGTCCTCGGCGCCGGTCAGTTCGCGCAGCAATCCGCGCAGATGATCGTCACGCTGGCCGCGTCCGCCGCCGTCCAGATCGAATTCCAGCGCCAGCGGCGCGGCCATCGCTGTGCGGGCTGCCTCGATTGCCTCGGGCGCAAGAATCGCGCGGCCCAGATTGGTATGCAGTACCGTGCCGGACAGGTTCAGCATCGGACGCAGCGTGGATCGCGCAGCCTGGGCCAGGTCTGCCGCCAGAAGATCCGGCAGCCGGGCGGCCTGATCGTCGCCGCAGGCGCCATCGCGGATTGCGACCCGTGCCGCGTCCAGCCGGGCGCGGGCGGCGGTGGTGACCGCAGTGCGGCCATGCTCTTCGATCAGCGCGTGTCCGATGTCCGACTGCAGAAGCTGATCGACCGAGGGCAGGGCGCGAAACCCCGTCATCAATATCCCGCCAGATAGGGGTTTACCCCACCGCGACCAAAGCCCGTCTCCTTCATCAGAAGGTCCAGTCCCAGACTGCCGACGTCGTCGGCGATCGGGTCGAGGCTGTGGTTCTTGCCCAGATACATGATCTTGACCCAGCTATCGCATTCGGAACAGATTTCGGCTTTCACCGCCGCCTCGTCTGTTTCGACCGAGCGGTAGCTGATGCCCTTGGTCGATCCGCAGCACAGGCACTTGATTCGCACCTCGTTCCATTGCGTCGCGCAGCAGGCGCAGGTGGCATAGCGCACATTCTCGATGCCCTGCGCGGCCATCACGCTGGACGTCGCGGGACGACCCCCGCAGGTGGGGCAGGTGCCGGCGCGGATCGGGACCAGCGATGATGCATCCAGCGATGCAGCGAGCCGCCCCATGTGAACCTGCACCGCCGCAGCGGCGAACAAATGCGGGGCGGCGCTGTCTTCCGGGATGCGATCCGACAGGATGTTTTCCAGCAGCCAGTGCCGGTCCGCCAGATCCGAGGCCAGCACCGCCTGCAGCGCCAGTTTCGCAGGCTGCGGCATGTCCAGTGCCTGCGCCTGATCGCACAGCGTCATCAGCGTTTCGTGCAGCACCTCATCGGTCGCCAGAGCCTCGCGATCAATGGGCGGCATGCGATAGGTGCGGGCCTGTTCAATCCGTTCGGCCGGGATCGGATCGGGTTCTGGCAGTTCGTCGACCAGACGCGCCTGCAGCGCGGTCAGTTCGCCAAGGAAGGCAAGATAGGGGCCAAGTCGGGGATCGTGTTCGGCCAGAAACAGGAACCGCCGCGCGCGCGTCGCGAACAGGCGGTCCGGATCGGGCAGGAATGCCAGCGGCGGCGTCGGGACGCCACCGATGACGGAAGGGTCGGGCTGAATGGAAGTCGCCATGATCTCTCCGGGCCGGACCGGCCACTGAGGGTTGCGTTGCAGTTACTATTCTGCCGGCCCCTTGCTGGAACGTCCAGCGACCTCGCGCAGCCATTTGCGATGATGCCGCCATGCCCAACCGCCGGTGACATCGCCGCGTGTCATCGCGCGCAGGGTGCCGCGCACCCAGAAGGCCGCGAACACGTGCAGGATGAAGACAAGGATGATCGCGACGGCGGCCAGCGCGTGAACTAGCGTCGCGACGCGGCGCACCGGGATGGAGACGAGCCCGGCAAAGTACTGCTGCCACATCATGATGCCGGACACGATCAGCACCACGATCAGCACCGACATCGCCCAGAAAATGAATTTCTGTCCGGCGTTGTACTTGCCCATCTCGGGCAATCGCTCTTCGTGGCCGGTCGCAACATCGCCGATCCGCGACACCCAGGTGGTGTCTTCGGGCTTGGGCAGGTTCAGCCGCCACATCTGCAGGAACAGCAGCAGGAAGCTGAAGAACAGAACCACGCCGATGATCGGATGAAGCCAGCGCGCAATCTGTCCGCTGCCGAACAGGCCGGTCAGGAAGTAGAGATGCGGTGAAAAGAACGCCAGACCCGACAGCGCCAGGACGATCAGCGACAGCGCCGTCACCCAGTGGTTCAACCGTGTGATGCCGCGATAGCGGCTGACGCGCACCGGGTCGGTGCTTTCGATGTGATCTGCGGGGTCGGAATAGAGTGGCTTGTGCATCAGATTCCCTCCCGGTCCTGCACCAGCCGTTCGGCAGCCTCTTCCTCTTCGGGTTCGACCTTGTTGCGGGTGAACAGGCCCATCAGGACGGCGCCCGCAGCCGCCACGCCCATTGCTGCCATGCCGGCCGTCTTGGTGACGCCCTTCCAGCCTTCGACAATGGGCGAGATGCGCGGGTTTTCAGCCAGGTTGCTGTAGATCGAGGGCTTGTCCGCGTGGTGCAGAACATAGAAGACATGCGTGCCGCCGACGCCTTCGGGATCGTAGATCCCGGCGTTCTCGTAGCCGCGCGACTTCAGATCCTCGACCCGTTCATTGGCCAGCGCCGTCATGTCGTCCTTGGTGCCGAAGGTGATCGCCTTTGTCGGGCAGGCTTTGGCGCAGGCAGGCCCCTGGCCGACGGCGACCCGATCCGAACACAGGGTGCATTTGTAGCTTTTGTGATCGACCTTGCTGATGCGGGGAATGTCGAACGGACAGCCGGTCACGCAATAGCCGCAGCCGATGCAGTTGTCGTGGATGAAGTCCACGATGCCGTTCGAATACTGCACGATCGCGCCGGGGGCGGGACAGGCCTTCAGGCAGCCCGGATCCTCGCAATGCATGCAGCCATCCTTGCGGATCAGCCACTCCAGTTCGTTTGTGGCGGGATTTTCCCATTCACTGAACCGCATCAGGGTGAACATGTCCGGCGTCAGATCATGCGGGTTTTCGTAGCTGCCGATATTCTCGCCGATCTCGGGATGGGTATCGTTCCATTCCACGCAGGCCGACTGGCACGCCTTGCAGCCGATGCATTTGCTGACATCGATCAGCTTGGCGACCTTGGTCAGTTGCCGCGTCGGCTGAGGCACATCCGGCGTGGCCGAGATTCGGACCACGTCGGAGGGAAGCAAGTTCGATTCAAGCGGCTGGACGGGCGGGTTCGCCGCCGCTGTCGTGGGTTGAGGTGCGGTATCGCTCATGCCACCGGCTCCTCTGCTGCGGGTTCGATATTGACGAGGAACGCCTTGAATTCCGGCGTTTCCACGTTCGCGTCACCGACGAACGGCGTCAGGCTGTTCGGCCCCCAGCCCTTCTTGGCGGCACCCATGAAGCCCCAGTGCAGTGGAATGCCCACGACATGGACGGTCTTTCCGTCGCATTGCATCGGCTTGATCCGCTTGGTCACCACGGCCTTTGCCCAGACCTGTCCCCGCTTGCCCCAGACACGCACCCGGCTGCCGCCGGTGATACCCTTCTCGGCCGCCAGTTCCTGGCTGATCTCCACGAAGAACTCGGGCTGCAACGAGGCGTTCACCTTGTTGTGCTTGGTCCAGTAGTGGAAATGTTCCGTCAGCCGGTAGGACGTGGCGACGAACGGGAATTCTTCGCTGGTCGCGAATTGCTCGGCGTCGTCCACGAAGACCCGGCTGACCGGGTTGCCGCGCATCTTCGGGTTCAGGACATTCGCGATCGGGCTTTCGAACGGCTCCATATGCGTGGGGAAGGGGCCGTCCCGCATCATCCCGCGGGTGAACAGGCGCGATGTGCCCTCCTGGTTCATGATGAAGGGCATGACCTCGCCGGGCTTCGACGTCACGCCGATATCGGGCACATCATAGCCTTCCCATTTCTCGCCGGTCCATTCGATCAGCTTGCGATCGGGATCCCACGGCTTGCCCTGCATGTCGGCCGAGGCGCGGTTATACAGGATGCGCCGATTGACCGGCCATGAATAGGACCAGTTCAGGAACATCCCCGCATCGCCGGGATCGGAATTGTCCCGCCGCGCCATGTTGTTGCCATCCTCGTTCCAGCAACCCGAGAAGATCCAGCAGCCGCACATGGTCGAGCCGTCGTCCTGCAACTGGGTGAAGTTCTTCACCTGCTTGCCGGCGGCAACCAGCGTGGTTCCGGGATTGGCCGGATCTTCGATGTCGCGCAGCGCGCGGCCATTCATCTCCTTGGCCAGTTCCTCGGGCTTGGGGTCCAGCGGATCGGCATAGTTCCAGCTGAGGTTCAGGATCGGTTCGGGAAACACCCCACCTTCATCCTGATAAAGCTTGCGCAGCTTCTGGAACAGGTTGGCCATGATCCAGGTGTCGTTCTTCGCCTCGCCCGGAGGCGAGCCGCCCGGCCAGTGCCATTGCAGCCAACGGCCCGAGTTGACCAGCGCGCCTTCGTCCTCGGCAAAGCAGGTCGTCGGCAGTTCCAGCACCTCGGTCTGGATCGAGGCGGAATCCACGTCGTTGTACTGACCGTGGTTTTCCCAGAAATGCGCAGTCTCGGTCTCAAGCGGGTCCATCACGACCAGCAGCTTCAGCTTGGACAGCGCCTCTGTCAGCTTGGCCCGGTTGGGGAAGGCCATCAGCGGATTGAAGCCCTGGCAGAAATACAGGTTCACCTGTCCCTGCTTCATCAGCTCGAACATCCGCAGGACGTCATAGGTCGGCACGTCCAGCTTGGGCAGATAGTGGTAGGCCCAATCATTCTCGGCCGTGGCGGCATCGCCCCACATCGCCTTCATGAAGCTGACCATGAACTTGGAATAGTTCTGCCAATAGCTGGTCTGGCCCGGTCGAAGCGGCTTGAACTCCCGCGTGGACATATAGGTCTGCCAGTCGGGTTCCCGTTCGGTCGGGATGTTCAGATAGCCGGGGATCAGGTTCGACATCAGGCCCAGATCGGTCAGGCCCTGGATATTCGAATGCCCCCGCAGCGCGTTCATCCCGCCGCCGCGCATGCCGATATTGCCCAGGATCAGCTGCAGCATCGCCATGCCGCGGATGTTCTGGGCGCCCTTGGAATGCTGCGTCCAGCCAAGCGCGTACATCGAGGTCATCACCCGATCAGGCGCGCTGCATTCACCGATCATCTCGCAGATCTGCAGATAGCGGTCCTTGGGCGTGCCGCAGACATTTTCCACGAATTCGGGCGTATAGACGTCTACATGAGCCTTGAGCAGGTTCCACACGCAGCGCGGATCCTGAAGCGTCATGTCCAGCTTGGCATAGCCGTCATCACCGATCTGGTAATCCCAGTCCGCCTTGTCGTAGTCGCGCTTTTCCTCGTCATAGCCGCTGAAAAGCCCGTCGGACCAGCCGAAGCCGTCCTTCACCAGCAACGCGGCATTGGTGAAGTTGCGGACATATTCCCACTGTACCTTGTCGTTTTCGATGCACCAGCGGATCACGCCCATCAGGAAGGCGATGTCGCTGCCCGGACGGATCGGGGCATAATAATCCGACACCGAGGCAGTACGGGTATAGCGCGGATCGACGACGATCAGCTTGGCGCCACGCGTCGCCTTGGCTTCGGTCACCCATTTGAAGCCGCAGGGATGCGCCTCGGCGGCGTTGCCGCCCATGACGATCACCAGGTCGGTGTTCTTGATGTCGGTCCAGGCGTTGGTCATTGCGCCACGGCCAAATGTTGGAGCCAAACTGGCTACCGTAGGGCCGTGTCAGACGCGTGCCTGGTTGTCGAAGCCGACGATTCCCAGTGACCGGACGGCCTTGTAGGTCAGCCATGCGGTTTCGTTCGTGGTGGCGGAGGCCGCAAGAAACCCGGTCGTGGTCCAACGGTTGACCGGCACGCCGGCCTCGTTGACCTGCACCAGATTGGCGTCGCGGTCGTCCTTCATCGCGCGGGCGATCTTGTCCAGCGCCTCGTCCCAGGTGACATCCTGGAACTCGGTGGCCCCTGCAGCGCGATAGCGGGGCCGGGTCAGGCGTGTCGGGGCCTTGACGAAATCCTTCAGGGCCGCGCCCTTGGGACACAGCGTGCCGCGATTCGTCGGATGGTCGGCGTCGCCTTCGATGTGCATGATCTCGGCGATTTCGCCGGCTTTCACATCGCCCTTGGAATACATGATGATCCCGCAGGCGACCGAGCAGTAGGTACAGGTGTTGCGCGTTTCCGTTGTCGTGGTCAGCTTGAAAGCCCGCACATGCGCCGCTTCCGCCGCCTCTGCCTCGCCGAAGCCCATGGCCCCCAGCGAGGTCGCCGCAACCCCCGCACCTGCCAGCCTTAGAAAGCCGCGGCGCGTCAGGTCGATATTCATGGGACCCTCCACTTTGCCTGTCATCACGATAGGTACGAAATCATCGTGCGAAGCTGACTTTCGCAAGTCAAGAGAAACCATCCCGGACAAACCACTTGTGATTGATCGCGCCTCTGGCAGCTTGTCCCTGCTTGCGGCGGCCTGCGGTGAACTGCTATTCTTTCCGCAGGCAGACCGATGCGCCGGCGGCGCTCGGGGTGGTGTCTTGCAAGATGCCGCGCTCTCCGTCAGGGGTTTGTCGGGAGGATGAGTGGCGGCGCAACCCCAGGGCGCCAGGGTCCCCGTCCTTCCCGAACCCACAACAACGGCTGATGAGGTCCGCCATGCGTCTTTTGCCCCGCCTGTTCATGTCCGCCTTTGCGCTTGCCGCCATGCTTGGCAGCGCCCATGCGCAGGACACGTTGTATTTCTCGGCCATCCCGGACGAGGACGAGACACGGTTGGCCGAACGCTTCGACAAGGTTGCCGATTACCTGTCCGAACAGCTTGATGTGCCGGTTCAGTTCGTGCCGGTGAAATCCTATCCTGCGGCGGTTACCGCATTCCGCAACGATCAGGTTCAGTTGGCGTGGTTCGGTGGGTTGTCCGGCGTGCAGGCAAGGTTGCTGGTGCCCGAGGCCCGCGCGATCGCGCAAGGGGACGAGGATCAGAAATTCGTCAGCTATTTCATCGCCAATACAGATACCGGTCTGACCGAATCCGCGGATTTTCCCGCTGCGGCCAAGGGCATGTCCTTCACCTTCGGGGCCAAGACCTCGACCTCGGGACGGCTGATGCCGGAATTCCATATCCGTCAGGAAACCGGCGAGGCGCCCGAGGATTTCTTTGATCGGGTCGGATTCTCGGGCGATCACAGTCAGACCCTGCGATTGGTGGCGTCCGGCGCGTGGCAGATCGGTGCGCTGAACTTTGCCGTCTATGATCAGGCCGTTGCCGACGGCGCGCCCGAAATAGAGACCGCGAAGGTCATCTGGAAGACGCCGCCCTATCCCGACTATAACTGGACCATCCGGGGCGATGTGGATGCGCGTTGGGGGGAAGGGTTTGCCGACAAGGTTCAGGCCGCCTTGATCGGAATGGATGACCCCGATCTTCTGGCGGCATTCCCGCGCACGCGGTTCATTGCGGCATCGAACGAAGATTATGCCCCGATCGAGAAGGTCGGACGCGAGCTGGGCCTGTTGGAGTAGGCCGCTTGCACCTGCTCGACGCCGCGGATCTGGGCTATGGCGCCGCGCCGGTGCTTCGTGGCGTCACCCTGCATGTCGCGGTGGGTGAGCGGGTGGTGCTGCTGGGCCGCAGCGGCGCGGGCAAGTCCACGCTGCTGGCTGCTGTCCGGCAGGCTTTGCTGGATCAGGGGCGACGGGTCGCGCTGGTTCCGCAGGATCATGCCCTGGTCCCGCAGCTTTCCGCGCTGCGCAACGTGCTGATGGGCCGGCTGGACGATCACGGTGCGGTGTATAATCTGGCCACGCTGATCCGCCCGCGCCGCGCCGACCGCGACGCGGCGATGACGGTTCTGGATCAGGTCGGATTGTGCCCCGAGGCTGATCGCGCCGTCGAGACCCTGTCAGGCGGTCAGAAACAGCGCGTGGCGCTGGCCCGCGCGCTGTATCGCGGCGGGGATGTCCTGGTCGGTGATGAACCGCTGTCGGCGGTCGATCCCGCGCAGGCCGACAGGCTGGCAGGGGTGATCCGCGACGCGTTCCCGACCGCCATCCTGGCATTGCACGATGTTGACCTGGCCCTGGGCTTTGCGACGCGCCTGATCGGTCTGAAACACGGACAGGTGCTGCTGGACGGCGCCCCTGATATTCCGCGCGACCTGATCGAGGCACTTTATGCGCGCTGAGCGGGTGTCACGGCTTGGTATCGTCGCGGGGTTTCTGGCTGTCGCGGCGCTGTGCCTGCCCTTCGCCGATCTGCAGCAGGCCGGGCACGACCCGTGGGCGGCGCTTGGGCGCATGGCCGCCGGGTTCCTGCGGCCCGATTTCGGTGCCGTCGAACAGATTTTCCGCGCCGTCGCGCTGACCATCGCCTTTGCGGTCGCGGGTGTCGCGGCGGGCGGATTGGCCGGCTTGCTGATGGCACCATTCTATCGGTTTCGCGTGGTGCGCTGGACCTGCATCGCGCTGCGCTCCGTGCACGAGCTGTTCTGGGCGCTGATGCTGATGCAGGTGACCGGAATGGGTGTCACCACCGGCGTTCTGGCCATCGCGCTGCCCTATGCGGGTATCTTCGCCAAGGTTCTGTCAGAAATCCTGGACGAGGCCGATCCGCGCCCCTCGGAATGGTTGGGATCAAGGGTCGATCCGCTTAGCCGGTTCCTTTGGGCGCGAGCGCCGCTGGCTCGGCCCGAGATGGTGAACTATGCGCTTTATCGCCTGGAATGCGGGTTACGGTCGTCGGCTGTTCTGGGCTTTATCGGTCTGCCCACGCTGGGGTTTCAGCTGGACAGCTTCTTCAAGCAGGGCGAATACGGCGCGGCGGGGGCGATCATGGCGATCTATATCGCGCTGATCGCCTTGGTCCGTGTCTGGATGCGCCCGCGACTTGTCTGGCTGTGGCTGATCGCTGCCATCGCGATGCTTTCGCAGGTCAAGGCGCCACCGATGGGATCGGGGGTTCTTTGGCGGTTCCTGACACATGATATCGTGCCCGCGCCGCTGCGGCAGGGCGATCCGGCAGGGCTGTGGGCGTGGCTGTCCGAACTGACCCGCGACGCGATCCTGCCGGGCCTGTTCGCGACGATGCTGGTCGCGCAGTTGGCGCTTGTCCTGGCCGGTCTGATTGCGTTCTTTGCCCAATCGCTGATCGTGCCGCGTGTGACGGGTCGCGCCGGCGCGATGCTGGGCCATCTGGTGCTGGTGATCCTGCGCAGCTTTCCCGAATACATGCTGGCCTATCTGTTCCTGCAGGTCTTCGGACCTTCGATGCTGCCCGCGATCCTTGCGCTGGGTCTGCATAACGGTGCGATCATCGGGCATCTTCTTGGACGGCAGGCCGCCGGGTTGGCTCTGCGGCCCGACGCCCCGTCAGGGCTGACGCTGTGGGGGTGGGAGATCGTGCCGCGCCTGTTTGGCCAGTTCGTCGCGCTGTGTCTTTACCGGTGGGAGATCATCATCCGCGAAAGTGCCATCTTGGGCATTCTGGGGATCGCCACGTTGGGGTTCTATCTGGACGACGCCATCGCGGAACTGCGGCTGGATCGCGCGGTTGCGATCCTTGTCGCGACGGGACTGGTCACCGCTGGCATCGACATGCTGTCGCGCAAGCTGCGGGCAAGGCTGGGTGCGGGTCACTTGCGCACAAGGCTGCGCAGGCGCGAAGGTGGCACCGCCGCCGCCGCGATCTGAGACGCTTGACCTCGATAGCCGAATGCATCTTCCTTTACCAAGGTTCGCGTCTGGGTTGTGATCGGCAGACCATCACTTTGGGTAAAGCAGGAGGATGGAATGAACGTATGTCGTGGGGTTCGGTGGACGGTTCTTGCCGCATTACTGATCTGGTCCGCGCCGGCGACAGCGGATCAGCCGATGCTGAACGAGGCAGTGGACTTCGGTGGACAGGTCCTGTGGCTGGAACTGGGTACACCAGCCCTGATCCTTGCCGTGACGCAGGACGGCGACCGTCGCATCGCAGGTTTTGGCGAGGCTGCGCCGGGGCAGGGCGCGCCCGATGGCGGAACGCTGATGCGGGTGGGGTCGATCACCAAGGTGTTCACGGGCGCGATGTTGGCACAGATGACCGCCGAGGGAGACGTCAACCTGACCGATCCCTTGACCGAATACCTGGATTGGCCTGATATCGATGCGGCCGACGGACCCGTAATCCGCCTGATCGATCTTGCGACGCATGGTGCCGGGCTGCCGCGCGAGGCCGACCGCGAACCCGGTCCGGACGATGACCCGTTCGCCACGCTGACCGAGACGGCCTACCGCAAGGCAATTTCAGAGCAGCCGCGACTTTTCGCGCCGGGCAGTGGCATCAGCTATTCCAACATGGGATTTGATCTGCTGGCCATGACCTTGGGGCAGGTCGGCGGGCAAGCCTATCGCGATCTTCTTCGAACACGGCTTCTGGACCCGATCGACCTGAAGAACACCGTCTTTGCCCCGCGCGAAGGCGACCGGCTGATGCAAGGCCACGGATTCCAGGGCGAGGCGTTGCCCGATATTCCCACGACAGCCGTCATGTCGGGGGCCAGCGGGCTGTATTCGACCGCCGACGACATGCTGACATGGCTGGAATGGCATCTGGCGGAGGATGCCGGCACGCTGCCAGAGGCGCGGCTTTTGGATCACGCCGCCTGGGTGCCGCGAGATGGACGAAGCCCGGTCTTCGCGATGGACGAATCCGGCCATATGGACGCGATGGGGCTGGGCTGGGTGATCATGCGGCCGGATGCCGGACGACCGCTGATCCTGCAAAAAGCCGGTGGGCTGCAGGGGATGTTTGTCTATCACGCTTTCGCCCCGGCCCACGATATCGGGGTATTCGTCGCGATTAATCAGTTCGATTTCGACGCATCTCTGGCCATTGCGGCATTCGCGAACGACCTGATGGCGCAGCTTGCGGGGCGTTGATCGTTTCGTCAGGCGATCTGGGAAAATCGCGGTGCAGCACCGCGATTATCGAAGAACGGCACGGTGTCGGCCTGCGGCAATGGTGCGTGATACGGCACCGCCCCGGCCAGTTCGGCGATTTCCGCCAGAACCACCTCGGTGATAAACGGCAGGTCCAGCGCGCGGGCGTCTGACAGCGGAACCCAGTGCAGATGCGAAAGCTCGTCACACGCGCGGCCGAAATCGTCCGGATCGCCGCAGATCGTCGCGGCATCGGCAAGAAAGAAGCGCGCGTCGAACCGGCGCGGGCGACCCGGTGGCGTGATGGCGCGAAAGACATACTGCAGGCCCGAGGCGTCTGGTCTTAGCCCGGTATCGGCATATCCCGGCCAGCCGCAGAGTGGTCCCGTGTCGGAGCCGATCAGCAGTCCTGTCTCTTCCGCCAGTTCGCGCAGCGCGGCGGCGGCGATGGCGTGGGGGTCCGCACAGGCGTCGTCGCGCGGGTCGCACAGCAGACGGCTGCGATGCGGCTCGGTCAGTCCGTGCGCCATCGGCGCGGTGGCGTCGGCTGCGTCGACGGCGCCGCCCGGAAACACATATTTCGATGGCATGAATACCGCAGACGCGCCGCGCATTCCCATCAGAACCGCGCCGCCGCCCGCGTCGCGACGCAGCAGGATCATCGTCGCGGCATCCCGGATCGGCATGTCCGGCGTCTGTATCGTCATGATGAGGCGGGCTCGGCCGCATCACCGAAACCATGCATGCGCCGAGCCCATTGCAGCCCGATCATTGCACCCTTGATGCGCGGCAGCAGCAGCAGCGACAGCGCAATGGCACCCAGCCCGAAGGTCATGATCATCGTCATCGCCGAAGGGCGCCACGCGATGAAGCTGGCCAGCAGGATAGGGGCGCCAAGATGCGAAACCAGCAGGATCGTCAGATAGGCCGGTCCGTCATCGGCACGCTGGTGGTGCATCGCCTCGCCACAGGAAGGGCAATGGTCTGCCACTTTCAGATAACCCTTGAACAGTTTTCCCTCGCCGCAGGCGGGGCATCGGCCACGCGTCCCGCGCAGCATTGCCTGCCCGTTCGGACGCTCGGCATCCGCCATGTTCGTGGAAAGCTGCGATTGCGTCATGCGCTGCTCCGTCTGAATCGGGATCCCGTTCGGTCCCCGTTTCCGTCAATCTAGTGCCGGAACAGGCTTTCCGCCAGTCCTGACGGGACACAGGTATCGGCCGCACTCAGGCCGCGTGTTCGGCCTGCGCCAGCATGACCCGGTTCCGCCCCAGCGCCTTGGCCGACATCAGCGCACGATCCGCGCGTTCCAGAGACATCTCGGCAAGGCGTTCGGGCTGGAAGGTCGCAGAGACGCAGCGACCGATTGCGACGCCTGCGGAAAGTGTTATTCCGACATGTCCGCCGCCCGAAAGATCCGGCAGCATGACGGGGCGTGCTTCGACCACCCGACGCACCTCTTCGGCGCGGGTCCAGGCTTCGCGCTCGCCCATGCCGGGCAGGACTGCCAGAAATTCCTCGCCGCCGAGGCGCGCGGTGATCCCACTGCTGCCGATCACGGCCTCAAGGCGGGCCGCCACATCGCGCAGAACGGCATCGCCTGCCGCATGACCGTGACAGTCGTTGATCCGCTTGAAGCGATCCAGATCCAGGGCCATGACAGCGAAGCTGTCCTTTTCCCGCAAGGCGTCGCGGGCGATCTCGGTCAGGCGGGGCAGGGCGTAGCGGCGGTTGTACAGCCCGGTGAGGGGGTCGGTCATGGCCCACAATCTGTTGCGCAACGCGTCTGCCCGGCGCTGATCACTCTGCTTCTTGCGGGCCAACTGCATCTGCAGGGCCAGCGTGGCAACCTCGACGCCCGGCTCGCCGCCCAGGTCGATGGGCAAAACCTCGCCCGCGCCAAGATCCAGCGCGATCGCGGCCAGCTCGGCCCGATGGGGGCCGGTCGCGATCACGAAGGCGGCATCGCGCGAGCCTGACCGGGACCGCAGTTCGGATAGCAGCCGTAACCCGTCCCCGCGCGTCTCGATATCCGCGGCGATCAGATACAGATCGGCGGCGCGACCCGCAGCGGCGGCGGCCAGCGCTTCTTCAGTGTTGCAGATGCTGAAGCGGCTGTTCAAGCGACGTTGCAGCATGTGCCGCCACAGCAGTGCCCGTGCCGCGCAATCGGCGACCAGCGTGACGCCGGATGTAACCGGCTGACCCGTGAATTCTGCCTGTGCTTCGGCCATGGACCGCTGCGGTTCGTGGCCGGCGTTTGTATCTCGCAACAGACCCCTGATCCGGGCCAGCAGCACCTGCTCCTCGACCGTGGGTTCAAGCACCGCTGCAGCACCCGCCCTCAGTGCGGGCAACATCGCGGCCTTGCCGGCAAGCATCAGGACAGGGATCCGGGCGAGGTCGCGGTCTCGGGCCAGTTCCTCGCAAATCTGGACGGGGTGCGGGGCGACGAAGCCGCCTCCCAAGATGATCATGTCCGGACGCGCGGCGCGCGCCTGCTGCAGAAGTTGGGCATACGTCCCCGCTGTCACCACATCATGGCAAGCGGCAGCCAAGCGCACCTTCAGGGTGATGCGGTTGGTGGCCATCCCATCTGCGACAAGGATGCGAGCGGTCATCGGACGTGTCGCCCTCTTTACAAGCGTTGCTTCCAGGCTGAACCCTTTCATCAAATACTTAACAAACGGTTTCCGGCCGGATCTCATGAGCCGATTTCCGCTCAGACCACGAAGAGGTGAACGATGAGCTTCAATCATTCAGGCGCGCGACATCTGGCGACCGACGCGCTGCTGTACATCCTCGAGAAACCTGATCTGGCGTCGGGCTTCATGAATGCGACGGGGTTGAGGCCCGACGATCTGCATGCACTTGCCGGAACGCCAGAGCTTGGTCTGCATGTCCTGGATTTTCTTCTTGAAGATGATTCGCGCGTGGTCGAAGCCGCGTCGTCGATGTCGATGCGACCACAGGACCTGCTTGCGGCACGGACGGCGATCGCGGGACCGGGCAGCTATGGATGGGAAGCGGACTGACCGGCGGCAAGCGGCGATTCCTGCCTCTGTTAGAAACTTGTTCATCTTTCTGCGTTAGCTGCAGGAATCGAGCAGAGGTGACGAATGCAAAGGCTGGTAGTTCGGGCGATCGAAGAGTTCCTGCGTGACACCCATGGAGATGCGCTGTGGACGCGGGTCGTCGCGGACTGCGACGCGCGGACACGTGAGGGCGTGACAGGTTCGGCACCTGTGTCGCGCGATCGAGAGCAACAGATCCATCGACTTTTGTCGGTGACCGCAGAACGGCTTTGCAGGCCGGTCGGCGAGTTGTTCGAGGACATGGGCGCCTGGCTGGCGAGACGCGAGGCGATCAGGCGTCTGTTGCGATTTTCAGGCCGTGATTTCAGGGACTTCCTCATGCGATTGGAGGAACTGCCTGGACGGGCACATTTCGTCATTCCGGATCTGGATATGCCGCAGATCGAGATCACGTTGCAGTCCAATCAATCGCTGCGACTGTCTTTTCCGCATTCCGCGCCCGGCTGGTCCGAGATTCTGGCCGGCGTTTTGCGCGTCATGGCAGACGACTATGGCACGCTGGCGCTGATTGAGGTCAAGGGTGATGAAGTCCATGTCCAGATCTCCGACGATGCGTTTGCCGAGGGGCGAGAGTTTCGTCTGGTTGGTGATCGTGCCACCGACATGGCGACGCGCCGATGATGCATCGGGAACAGATCCTTGGATTGGAAATGGGGGCCTTGAAGGCGCTGTTGCCGATGCATCTTTGGATGACGGCCGATGGCACGGTCTTGTCGACCGGGCCGACCCTGGCCAAGATCATCGGCGGCGGGGAACATCTTGGTGATCTGTTCCTGAACGGGCGTGCCGGTGATGCCGGCACGTTGCTGGATCGGATCGACGCCGCCGCAGAAAACGGCGATCGCCTGTTTTTGCGGATGCGACCAGCGCCGCACCTGAATCTTAGGGGCAATGCGGTTCGCGCGCGATCCGGATCGGTGTTGCTGAATCTTGGGTTCGGGATCGAAATCTACGACGCGGTGCGCATTGCGGGGCTGACGGATGCGGATTTCGCGCCACCCGAACTGGCCATGGAACTGCTGTTCATGCGCGAGGCGATCGGGGGCGTTCTGGGCGAGTTATCGCGTTTCAACAGCCAGTTGGAGGCGGCGCGCGAGGCCGCCGAGGTTCAGGCCCATACCGATCCGCTGACCGGATTGCGCAACCGAAGGGGGCTGGAACTGGCATTGGGCAACGCGCTGCGACTGGCCCGAGACGGTGACGCCACGGGGAAGGGCACGGGTTTTGCGCTGGCGCACCTGGATCTGGATCATTTCAAGCAGGTGAATGATCTTCTGGGGCATGCGGCAGGCGATCTGGTGCTGCGGCACGTTGCCCGGGTCCTGCAAGAGGTGACTCGCAGCGACGATACGGCGGCCAGAATCGGTGGTGACGAATTTGTCCTGATCCTGAAAGGGCTTGAGGATCCGGAGATGTTGAAGCGCTTGGCCGGACGGATCATCGCGGGAATCGAAGCCGCGCTTGACCAGCAAGAAGAATGCGGCGTTTCGGCCAGCATGGGGATCGTGCTGTCACGGTTCTACAAGAACCTGTCCGCCGAACGTATGCTGGCCGATTCCGATGCTGCCCTGTATCGGTCGAAACGCAATGGCAGGGCGCGCGTCACAATTATCGACGCGCCGCGCGCCGATTGACTGGCGTATCTTATCGAAGCACGCGCGGTCACGATCCAAGGATCGCCATATACGATCGGGCAAGTTGCGGAACAGATCCAGCTTGCCTTGACGGGCCAGTTGGCTTGGCCGATGTGATGATCTAATCGTTGGAAATGGCGACAGGATTTCCATTGGCGCACGCCGGTATGCGGATCGGAGTTCTGGGCGGATCGTTCGATCCTGCCCATTGCGGGCATGTCGATATATCTCGCTTTGCCAAACACCGCTTCGGGCTTGACCGGATCTGGTGGATGGTCTCTCCGGGAAATCCGCTCAAGTCGCGCGGTCCGGCGCCATTGCAGGACCGGATCGCCGCAGCAAGGCGATTGCTGCACGATCCCGATATCGTGGTGACGGATGTCGAGGCGCGACTCGGCACCCGAATGACCGCCGACACGATCGCCGAATTGCAGCGCAGCTATCCCGGGGTTCGGTTTGTCTGGCTGATGGGATCCGACAATCTGGTCCAGTTCGACCAATGGGACCGCTGGCGTCAGATTGCGGCTTCGGTGCCGATCGGTGTCCTGTCACGGCCCGGATCGCGTGTGGCCGCCCGTCACGCGCCAGCCGCGCAGATCATGCGCCGCTGGCGATTGCCGCAATTCCGTGCCGGTGAACTTGCGATGTGCGACCCGCCGGCCTGGGTTCTGGTCAACCTGCCGATGTCGCCGCAGTCATCGACCGCTATTCGAGCGGCCCGAAACAAGTTGAATCCAGACTGAGGGGCGGAATGGTGACCAAATTGAGCCGTCGTGCCGTTCTGGCTGCCGCGTTAAGTCTGCCGGCCGCCCGTCTGTGGGGTCAGGATGCCGGTCTGGCGCAACGGCCGCCCACCAGGCCTATCCCCGATGCGGCAGAGTTGGTCGCAGCATCGCGGCTGCGTGGCACGGTTGGATACGCGCTGCTTGACAACCGCGGCACGCTTCTGGACGGCGCTTTGGCGTCAGAGCCTTTGCCGCCGGCCAGCACCATGAAAGTGCTGACGGCGTTATATGCCCTTGCCCGGCTGGGGCCCGATCATCGGTTCCGGACCCGCGTCGTTCGCGCGGCTGACATGCTGGTTCTGGTCGGGGGCGGTGATCCGATCCTGTCCAGCGACGATCTGGAAACGCTGGCCGCCGATCTGGTCGCGTCGGGTCAGACCAGCCCCGCACGCTTCGCGGTCTGGGGTGGTGCGCTGCCGCGACTGACCGAAATTGTCCCGGATCAGCCC
The DNA here is from genome assembly GCF_025195095.1 of Paracoccus maritimus. Taxonomy (GTDB): domain Bacteria; phylum Pseudomonadota; class Alphaproteobacteria; order Rhodobacterales; family Rhodobacteraceae; genus Paracoccus; species Paracoccus maritimus. The sequence goes on from NZ_JANAVZ010000007.1 coordinate 109,065, forward strand.
GATCACCTGGCCTATAATCCTGCGGTTTCGGGAATGATCCTGAATTTCAACCGTGTGCATCTGGGCTGGCGTCATGTCGGCGGCGGATTGCAGATGCGGCTCGAGGCGCGCGCCGCCGCGAATTCGCCACGCGCCTATACCATCACCGCCCAGCCCGTCGATCAGCGCAACCTGTTCACCTATCGCGCGGATGATCGTGTCGAACACTGGACCGTGGCGCGGTCCGCCTTGGCTCGGCCCGGAAGCCGCTGGCTGCCGGTTCGGAGGCCCGAACTATATGCCGGCGACGTGTTCCAGACGCTGTGCCGCGCCAAGGGGTTGGTGCTGCCATCGCCCGAAGTGATAGATGTCATGCCTGCTGGCGATGAGGTCGCGGCGCATGGCAGCCAGAGACTGGACCGGATTCTGCGTGACATGCTGTATTACTCGACCAACCTGACCGCCGAGGTGGTGGGCCTGCACGCAAGCGGGGCCCGCGATCCGGCGGCGTCGGCACGCAGGATGCAGGGCTGGTTCCGCGATCAGGGATTGGGTGACGGCTTCGATCTGGCCGATCATTCGGGGTTGTCCGATGCCAGCCGTGTGACGGCAGAGGGACTTGCACGCGCGATCCAGTCGGCTGCAGGTGCGGCGGAACTTGGTGCCCTGCTGAAACGGGATCCACTTTCCGATGATCTGGGTGCGCCTGTCTCGCAAAGCTACGAGGTTGCCGCCAAGACCGGCACCTTGAACTTCGTCTCGAATCTGGCAGGTCATCTTGACAAAGATGGGCGTCAAGGTGTCTTCGCGATTCTTTGCACGGATCAGCCGCGTCACATCGCAACGTCAGGCACCGATTTGCCTGCCGGAGTGCGCGGCTGGACGCGAGAGGCGAAAACTCTGCAACGCCGGCTTCTGGCGTCATGGGCGCAGCGATATCTGTAGAAGGCGTCAGAGCACGCGATGACGGACCTGCGCCGACAGCTCGATGGCGGCGGCATGCAGGCGGGCAATCGACATCTGGTCGCGGATCTCGGCCAGCATCTCGATTTCGTTCTCGTAAAGCCTGCCATCCGCCGCGGCCACGTCGCAAGCCAGTGCATAGGCGGTTTCATACATCTTCTCTGGCAGAGCATCCCGGACCAGGCCGAACAGCGCATCCAGCCCGTCTTCGTCCTCGAACAATGAGATCACGGTCTGGCTGACCGCACGGATACGGCTTTCATCGTAGTCCGCAAAGACCGGCGCATGATCGACATTGCGCTGAATCGCCACGAGCTCCGAGGTTCGCATCGTTTCATCCGAGGCCGAAACGGCCACCATCACCGCGACAAGCGCATCGCAGGGCGAGAAAGAGGGCAGTTCGGCGGTCATGCTGACGTCTCCTGATGATGGGTTCAAATTATTGACGATTCCGCCTGCTTTCAATATGGCGTCGAAGGCTTGGAACAGGAGCTGAATCATGACAACCCTGCGCGACGCTGCGATGACATCGAAGGCTTGGCCGTTCGAGGAGGCGCGCCGGGTGCTGAAACGCTATGAGAAGAAGGAACCAGAAAAGGGGTTCGTTCTGTTCGAGACGGGTTACGGCCCGTCCGGCCTGCCTCATATCGGGACATTCGGTGAGGTTGCGCGCACGACCATGATCCGCCGCGCATTCGAGATGATCAGCGATATTCCGACCCGGCTTATCTGCTTTTCGGATGACATGGACGGCATGCGCAAGGTGCCCGACAATGTTCCGCAACAGGAGATGCTGCACCAACATCTGCAAAAGCCCCTGACCAGCGTGCCAGATCCCTTCGGCCAGTATGACAGCTTCGGCGGGCATAACAACGCGATGCTGCGCCGTTTTCTGGATACGTTCGGGTTCGAATACGAATTCATCAGCGCGACCGAGTTCTACAAGTCCGGGCGCTTTGACGAGACGTTGCTGCGCGCGGCCGAGAAATATGAACAGATCATGCAGGTCATGCTGGCCAGCCTGCGCGAGGAGCGGCAGCAGACCTATAGCTGCTTCCTGCCGATCAGCCCCACGACCGGCCGAGTGCTGTATGTCCCGATCAAGCATGTCGACGCGGCAGCCGGCACGATCACCTTCGACGAGGACGGGCAGGAATTGACGCTGCCGGTCACGGGCGGGCAGGTGAAGCTGCAGTGGAAGCCCGATTTCGGCGCGCGGTGGGCGGCGCTGGATGTCGATTTCGAGATGTACGGCAAGGATCACAGCACCAACACGCCGATCTATGACCGCATCTGCGAGATTCTTGGGGGCCGGAAGCCCGAACATTTCACCTATGAACTGTTCCTCGACCAGCACGGGCAGAAGATCAGCAAATCCAAAGGCAACGGCCTGTCGATCGACGAGTGGCTGACCTATGCGGCAACCGAAAGCCTGTCCTATTTCATGTATCAGAAGCCGAAAACGGCCAAGCGCATGTATTTCGATGTGATCCCGAAGGCGGTGGACGAATATCACCAGCAACTGCGCGCCTTCCCGGATCAGGCGCCTGAACAGCAGCTCGCCAACCCGGTCTTTCACATCAATGGCGGTCAGGTGCCGGTGTCGGACATGGTCGTCCCGTTCCAGATGCTGCTGAACCTCGCCTCGGTTGCGGGGGCCAGCGGCAAGGACGGTCTGTGGGGCTTTATCCGGCGTTACGCGCCCGAGGCCAGTCCCGAGACCCATCCGGGCCTGGATCAGGCGGCGGGATTTGCGTTGCGCTATTTCAAGGATTTTGTCGCACCGTCCCGGACATTCCGTGCTCCCAACGAAATCGAACGTCGCGCGATGGAGGATCTGGCCGGGCGGTTGGCGGCGTGGGACCAGCCCGCCGATCCCGAGGCATTGCAGTCGATGGTTTTCGCTGTCGGCAAGGATCACGGATTCGAGCCGCTGCGCGACTGGTTCGCGGCGCTGTATCAGGTGTTGCTGGGCGCCGATCAGGGGCCGCGTTTCGGCGGGTTTGTGGCGCTTTACGGCATCGACGAAACGCGCGGTCTGATCGAACGCGCGCTTGCAGGCGAGTTGGTGGACGGGACCGCGACCTAGATACGGGTGTTGCCGAAACACGCGTTGCACCGTTCGCACCGTTCACCGGCGGTTAAGCTTTCGTAAACTATTTCTTCAGGTCTCACGCGGGCTCATGTCACGGACCCGTTTGCGCACCGCCTTGAGGAGATAGGACATGAACATTGCGATCACCAACGGGTTGCTGCTGATGCCGCCGGCGTTTCGCGCCGGTCTGAATGCATGGTCACGCAGCGATGGCACCTCGGGCAGTGCGACCTGGGCCAGCGCCGACAATGCCGGTATCAATCCCTCGGATCAGGATTTCGGCGCCTGTCTTGAAATCCTCAAGCAGCAGACGACGACCAGCATCCGGTTCATGGGCGAGACGCCGATGATCCCGGGCGTCTATCTGCGCATCTCGGCGCGGGTCAAGGCGGTGGCGGGCCCGCTGTGCAGCGTGCGCATCGCGGGTTGGGCGGGTGATGGTGGCAGAAATCATGTCTCGGGTTTAACCGAAACCGGTCCGACCCTGCCTTTGCAAACGCATAACGAGGTGGTCGAGGTCAGTGCTATCGTCGGCGTGGGCGCGCGCGGTGGGGTGAACATGCCATGGGGCACGCGGCCGGTATTTGGCCATTTCGGTCTGGACCTGATCGGTGCCAATGGCGGCGCGATACGCGTCGAATCGATCCGGATCGAGGACGTCACCTCCGCTTTCGTCCCGTCGCTGATCGACTGGGTGGATGTGCGGGACTATGGCGCGGTCGGTGACGGTATCACCAATGATCGAGACGCATTCATGGCCGCGGACAACGCCGCGAATGGCGGATGGATCCTTGTGCCGGAAGGCAGTTTTCGGATCGTTGGCGACATCGGCATCCGCAGTCCGATCCGCTTCAAGGGCAGGCTGACCACGCCCGATTCCACGCGCGTGTCCTTTCTGGAAAGCTTCGACTTTCCGACCTATGCGGATGCGTTCGGAGACGAGACGTTGGGGTTCCGCAAGGCACTGCAGGCGTTGTTCGGGTATACCGATCATGTCTCGCTGGATCTGTGCGGACGCAGGGTCGATCTGACTGAACCGATGCTTATCTCGGACATCGCGCCGGAACTGTCGGGATTTTCCAATCGCCGGGTCATCTGCAATGGCAGTGTGATGTCGGTGGATGGTCCGGCGTGGCAGACCGGCACCAGCAGCAGTCGTGCGACCTACAACCCGGCGAACCCGTTGCGGCTGACAGATGTCGTCAACGTCGCTGCGGTCGAGATCGGCAGCCGGGTGATCGGCAACGGCGTCGGTCGCGAGGTCTATGTCAACGGAAAGAATGTCAGCGAGGGGTGGCTGCGCCTGTCGCAGCCGCTGTATGGCGGTGCCAGCACGCGCAATTACAGCTTTGAACGATATCGCTACATGTTCGACTTTTCGGGCATGGAAAAGCTGGACCGGCTGAACTTTGTCGATCTGGACCTGAACTGTCAGGGTGTGGGCAGCGCGATCATGCTGCCCCCCGACGGCGAAATGATCGCAGTGCGCGACTGCTATATCACCCGCCCGAAGGACCGCGCGATCACCTCGATCGGCAAGGGATGTCAGGACTTGCTGGTGGATCGATGCCAGTTCCTGTCAGATGAGATGACCTTGCCGGCATAGCAGCGCCATACCATCGCCATCAACGTGAACGGCAACGACGTAAAGATGCGCAACAACCGGTTTGTTCGTTTTGCCCATTTCATGGTCGCGGCGGGTGGCGGGCACATCATCAGCGGCAACCACTGGTTCCAAGGCGACAACAGCAATGACGGGCTGCGCTATGCCGGGCTGGTTCTGACCCAGACGAATATCCAGACGACGATCTCGGGCAACTATATCGACAACGCCTCGATCGAATGGACCAATGAACACAGCGCCTATCCTGATTTCACGGGCGGCGAATACAGCTTTGGCGGCCTGACCATCACCGGTAATACCTGCCTGTGCAGTCGAACGGTGCCCTGGTTCACTTGGTTGACGGTCAAGCCCTATGGAACCGGGCACTACATCCACGGCCTTACCGTCGCCAGCAACGTGTTCAAGGCGCTTTATAATTCGATCGACCGGATCGAGCGTGTGGATACCTCGATCGCCGATCTGGACTACAACAACATGCGCAACGTTCAATTCGAGGCCAATACCTTCAATGGCATCTCGAACTATGTCTCCAACCCACTTATGGTGCAGCATACCCAGAACAGCCTGTCCAGCAGCTGGACCTTGCCGGTGATCCAGGGGTTGCCGTTTCAAGGCTGGGCCAAATCGATCCAGTCGGTGATCCTTGAAGGACCGATCACCAACGCATCAGGAAACCGACTTGATGCGATGCCCTGGGTGCAGGGCTTTGTCGGATCCAGCAAACGCCAGATCCGCGTGAACTGGAGCACCCCGGTGAAGGGTAATATCTGCGTCTATGCGCGCATGGATCGTCCGGTCTGAGGCGGATCCAGTTTCGGATGCCAAGGCGCCCCCATGAGCCGGAAGGTCATGGGGGCGTTTTCGCATCGTCGCCGCGAAGATCCTGATCCGTCAGCCGGAACGCCGCACCGAAACCTGCGTTCAACAGCCCGCGCTGTGGCGTCAATGACCAGAACCGGAAATCCGGCAGATCAATGAACAGCCGCGAGCGTCGGTGCCGTTGCAACCAGCGATCGCGGATATCGGCGTTCGCTGGCAGCAGCCGAGCCGTTACCTGCAGCGACAGGCGCGGCCAGGTCATCGGATCGCCCTTCTCCTCGCTCTGCTCAACCAGCAGTCCGGCGCGGGGATCTCGGGCCAGTGCCTGACTGTGGGTTGCGATTCCCGCCAGAAGAGCCGTCAGCGTTCCGTCGCCGGCCGTCTGACAGAGGATGCGAGCCTGATGTGGATGGCCTGAACGCGTGTCAGGCACAGCCAGCGTCGCATGCCGCATCCGGTCCAGCATCGACATCATCAGCTTGCGGGTCTGGTCATCGAGGGTCTGAAAACGCGCCTGGCTCATGGCACGATCTAGCTGGCGGGTTGTTCGCTTGGCAACAGGAGAGGCGACGTGTCGCCTGACTCGGTCTGTTCCCAAAGTTGTGAATATTTACAGATTAGCCGTTTAATCGGTCAATAAATTTACAAAAAAATCGTTATTTAAAAATTACTTAACATCGTGCCCTGTTTGTGATTAACATCACTGCAGGGTTGCCGTGCATCCTGTGCGTGACGCTTGGCGCGCATTGGTTGATTGCCGGGACATTGCTGCGAGGAGGGGATTACATGAGCTCTGAAAACGTTGGAAAACATGCCATTCCGGCAGGTTTCGAAAATGCCCATGCGGGGCCTGCGGATTATCAGCGGCTGTATGCCGAATCGATTGATGATCCTGACGGTTTCTGGGGGCGCGAGGGCAAGCGGCTGGACTGGATCCAGCCCTATACCAAGGTCAAGAACACCGATTTCACCTTTGGTCAGGTCAGCATCAAGTGGTTCGAGGACGGCGTTCTGAATGCCAGCGTCAACTGCGTTGACCGACATCTGGAACGGCGTGGCGAGCAGACGGCGATCATCTTCGAGCCCGACGATCCCAAGGCCGAGGCGCAGTACATCACCTATAATCAGCTTTCCGAGAATGTGAACCGGATGGCGAATGTCCTGCTGAGCCAGGGCGTAATGCGCGGCGACCGCGTCGTGATCTATCTGCCAATGATCCCCGAGGCAGCCTATGCGATGCTGGCCTGCGCCCGGATCGGTGCAATCCATTCGATCGTCTTCGCAGGTTTTTCCCCCGATGCATTGGCCAACCGCATTAACGACAGCGGTGCCAAGGTCGTCATCACCGCCGACAGCGCGCCGCGCGGCGGGCGCAAGACCAATCTGAAATCGAATGCAGATGCGGCGCTGCTGCATTGTTCGGACAGGGTGCGATGCCTGGTCGTCAAGCACACCGGCGACCAGACCACCTGGGTCGAGGGCCGCGATGTGGACGTGAAGGCGCAGATGCAAGAGGTCAGCCCGGATTGCCCGCCGCGGCCGATGAATGCCGAGGATCCGCTTTTCGTGCTGTATACCTCTGGCTCGACGGGCAAGCCGAAGGGCGTCGTCCATTCGACCGGCGGCTATCTGGTCTTCGCCGCGATGACCCATCAATACACCTTCGACTATCACGAAGGCGACGTGTTCTGGTGCACCGCGGATGTGGGCTGGGTGACCGGCCACAGCTATATCGTCTATGGCCCGCTGGCGAACGGCGCGACCACGCTGATGTTCGAAGGCGTGCCGACCTGGCCTGATGCCGGTCGCTTCTGGGAGGTCTGCGCCAAGCACAAGGTCAACCAGTTCTACACCGCGCCGACCGCCATTCGCGCGTTGATGGGCAAGGGCACCGAATTCGTCGAGAAACACGACCTGTCCAGCCTGCGCCTGCTTGGCACCGTGGGCGAGCCGATCAACCCGGAAGCCTGGAACTGGTACAATGAGAATGTCGGCAAGGGGCGCTGCCCGATCGTCGATACATGGTGGCAAACCGAAACCGGCGGCCACCTGATCACGCCGCTTCCGGGCGCGATCGAGACCAAGGCCGGTTCGGCGACACTGCCGTTCTTCGGGATCAAGCCCGCCGTTCTCGATCCCAACAGTGCCGAACTGATCAAGGGCGATCCGGCCGAGGGCGTGCTGTGCATCGCCGACAGCTGGCCTGGGCAGATGCGCACCGTCTGGGGCGATCACCAGCGCTTCATGGAGACATATTTCCAACAATATCCGGGTTACTACTTCACCGGCGACGGCTGTCGGCGCGACGAAGATGGCTATTACTGGATCACCGGCCGCGTGGACGACGTCATCAATGTCAGCGGCCACCGCATGGGCACCGCCGAGGTTGAAAGCGCGCTGGTCGCCCATGACAAGGTCGCCGAGGCCGCCGTGGTCGGATATCCGCATCCGGTCAAGGGGCAGGGGATCTATGCATATGTCACGTTGATGAACGGCGTGGAACCCAGCGACGAACTGCGCGCGGAACTGGAAAAATGGGTCCGGACCGAGATCGGCCCGATTGCGAAGCCGGACCTGATCCAGTGGGCGCCGGGAATGCCCAAGACCCGGTCGGGCAAGATCATGCGCCGCATCCTGCGCAAGATCGCCGAGAACGACTATGGCGCGCTTGGCGACACCTCGACCCTGGCTGAACCCGAGGTCGTGGACGAACTGATCGAGAACCGGATGAACCGGGGCTGATCCATCGACAGACGAACGGGGCCGCCTGTCGGCCCCGGCAAGCCGCCCCGGCCTTTCCGCCGGGAACCGGGGCGGTGTGTCCAAAGCAATGGCGGAAAGAGGGTCAAGTCTGAACAGGGAGGGTCCGAAGGACATGAGTGACAGACAATCATCGAACGCCTATTGGCAGGCCAATCTGAAGATAATCTATATCTGCATCGCGATCTGGGCACTTGTGTCCTATGGCTTTGCGATCATCCTCAGGCCGCTGCTTTCGGGCATCAAGATCGGCGGGACTGATTTGGGCTTCTGGTTCGCGCAGCAAGGCTCGATCCTGGTCTTCATTGCACTGATTTTCTTCTACGCGTGGCGGATGAACAAGCTCGACCGCGACCACGGCGTGGACGAGTGAGGGGGACGTAACATGAGCCAGTTTACACTTAACCTGATCTTCATCGGCCTCAGCTTTGCCGTGTATATCGGCATCGCCATCTGGGCCCGCGCCGGAACAACGGCCGAATTCTATGCCGCGAACCGCGGTGTCAGCCCGGTGATGAACGGGATGGCGACCGCGGCCGACTGGATGTCGGCGGCATCCTTCATCTCGATGGCGGGTCTGATCGCCTTCACCGGCTATGACAACTCGACCTATCTGATGGGCTGGACCGGCGGATATGTTCTGCTGGCGATGCTGCTGGCGCCGTATCTGCGCAAGTTCGGAAAGTTCACCGTACCGGAATTCATCGGCGACCGTTTCTATTCTGGTACCGCACGGATCATCGGCGTGATCTGCCTGCTGATCATCTCGATCACCTATGTGATCGGTCAGATGACCGGCGTGGGCGTCACCTTCTCGCGCTATCTCGAGGTGTCGAACTCGACCGGTCTGTGGATCGGCGCGGCGCTGGTGTTCTGCTATGCTGTTCTGGGTGGCATGAAGGGCATCACCTACACGCAGGTTGCGCAGTATGTCGTGCTGATCATCGCCTACACGATCCCGGCGGTCTTCATCGCGCTGCAGCTGACCGGCCACGCGCTGCCGCAGACGGGTCTGTTCGGCACGCTGAACGGCACCGACGCCAAGTTCCTGACCACGTTGGATCAGGTGGTGACCGATCTGGGCTTCAAATCCTACACCGGCCATCACGGCAGCACACTGAACATGGTCCTGTTCACGCTGGCGCTGATGATCGGCACCGCGGGCCTGCCGCATGTCATCATCCGCTTCTTCACCGTGCCGAAAGTGTCGGACGCACGGAAGTCGGCGGGTTGGGCGCTGGTCTTCATCGCATTGCTCTACACCGTTGCCCCGGCAGTCGGGTCGATGTCGCGTTTCAACCTGACCAGCACCATGTGGCCGGGCGCCGAAACCGGCCAGACCTTCAGCCAGCCTGCCGTATCGCTGGACTCGATCCAGAACGACGACGACAAGCAGTGGATGCGTAACTGGCAGGTGACCGGGTTGCTGAACTGGGAGGACAAGAACGGCGACGGACTGATCCAGTACTACAACGAAGCCGGCGCCGAGCAGGAGCCGCTGGCCGCAGCCGTGGCCGAGCAGAACCTGCAAGGCAACGAACTGACCACGGTGAACAACGACATCATGGTTCTGGCCAACCCGGAAATCGCCAACCTTCCGGGCTGGGTGATCGCCATCGTCGCTGCTGGCGGTCTGGCCGCCGCACTTTCGACCGCTGCGGGTCTGCTGCTGGCGATTTCGGGCGCGGTCAGCCACGATCTGGTCAAGGGCGCGCTGAACCCCAACATCAGTGAAAAGGGCGAGTTGTTCGCGGCCCGTGTGTCGATGGCGGTGTCGATCCTTGTGGCCACGATCCTGGGGCTGAACCCGCCGGGCTTTGCGGCGCAGACGGTGGCATTGGCCTTCGGCCTTGCAGCCAGCTCGATCTTCCCGGTTCTGATGATGGGCATCTTCTCGAAGCGCATCAACAAGCAGGGCGCGATCGCGGGGATGCTGGCGGGGATCCTGTCCACGCTGGTCTATATCTTCCTGTACAAGGGCTGGTTCTTCATCGCGGGCACCAACTCGCTGAACGATGTTCCGGCGGAATGGCTGTTCGGCATTTCGCCCGCATCCTTCGGTGTGATCGGCGCACTGATCAACTTCGCGGTCGCCTATGTGGTTTCGAACGCCACCGAGGAGCCGCCGCTGGAAGTGCAGGAACTGGTCGAATCGATCCGCGTCCCGCGCGGCGCCGGCCAGGCCCGCGCACACTGATTGAAACCTGCTGCGCCCCCGGTTTTCGGGGGCGCGGCCTTCCCGGTTTTCAGGATTGTCCGGCATGTCCCAGACCGCCGACTTCATCGCCACTGTCCACCCCTATGACAGTCTGCCGCGGAACGAACTGGCGCGCGTCGCCGGTTCCTTCAGCCGCAGAACCTATCCTGCTGGCGCCGAAATCTATCACGTCGGGGATCTGCTGCCCGGTCTTTACCTGATCGAAGAGGGCCGGGTCCTGGTCACCGACCGCAACGGCGATTCCGTATCCGAACTGGGTCCCCGAAACTCCTTTGGCGAGCGTGGTCTGCTGCGCGACGGCTCTGCCGTGACATCTGCCCGGGCGGCTGAAGGGTGCGTCGTGCTGATGCTGCCGCGGGCCGAATTGTTGCGGCTGATCGATGCCCATCGCGCGGTGGCGCGGTTCTTCGATCGCGGTCGGGGACCCCTTGAGCGCGGCACCGATATCGCCCTGCTGAAAGTGGGCGATCTGCTCAACCGCGGGGCGCAAAGCTGCGCGCCGGACACGCCGATCATAGACGCGGCGCGAATGATGCGCGACGCAGGCATCAGCAGCCTCGGGATCGCGTCCGATGGCCGGCTGACCGGGCTTGTCACGATCCGCGACATGTCGAACCGGGTCGTGGCCGAGGGGCGCGATCTGCATGATCCGGTCAGCTCGGTGATGACGGAGGACCCGATCACCCTGCCGCCTTCGGCCTTGGGATATGATGTCCTGAACATCATGCTGGAACGGCGCATCGGCCATCTGCCCGTGGTCGAGGATGGCCGCTTCATCGGCATGATCAGCCAGACCGACCTGACCCGCGTCCAGGCGATCACCGCCTCGGCGCTGATCCGCGAGGTGGCCGAAGCAGGCAGCGTTCCCCAGATGGCCAGAACGACCGCGCGGATTCCCGGGCTTCTGCTGCAGCTTGTGCGCGCGCATCAGCGCCACGAGGTCATCACGCGCATGATCACCGATATCGCGGACGCGGTGACGCGGCGTCTGCTGGACATGGCCCAGGACGAGCTGGGACCTGCCCCTGCCGCATGGCTTTGGGCGGCCTGCGGCAGTCAGGGCCGCCAGGAACAGACCGGGGTCAGCGATCAGGACAACTGCCTGATCCTGGCCGAGGGCGCCGATCCCGCCGATCCCTATTTTGCGAAACTGGCGCGCTTTGTCAGCGACGGGCTGAATGAATGCGGGTACGTCTATTGCCCCGGCGACATGATGGCGACCAATCCGCGCTGGCGGCAGCCGCGCGATGTCTGGCAGCGCTATTTCCGGGACTGGATCGACCGCCCCAGCCCCGAGGCGCAGATGCTGGCCAGCGTCATGTTCGATCTTCGGGCGATCGGCGGCGATGCCACGCTGCTGGCCGGATTGCAGCAGGACACGTTGCAGATGGCCTCGAAGAATTCGATCTTCGTCGCGCACATGATTTCAAACTCGTTGAAGCATCGCCCGCCTCTGGGCTTGATCGGCGGGTTCGCCACCATCCGCAGCGGCGAGCATCGCCACCATATCGACATGAAACATAACGGCGTCGTGCCGGTCACCGATCTGGCGCGCGTCTATGCGCTGCAGGGGCGGCTGACAGCGGTCAACACTCGGGCAAGGCTGCAAGAGGCCGAGGCGCAGGGCGTGATCTCGGGCAGCGGCGCGCGCGATCTGATTGCCGCCTATGACCTGATCCAGACCATGCGGCTGGACAGTCAGGCGCATCTTGTCAAGGCGGATCGCAGGCCCGACAACTACCTGTCGCCCTCGGATCTGCCGGATTTCGAGCGCAGCCATCTGCGTGACGCCTTTGTGGTGGTGCGGGGGATGCAGTCGGCGGTGGGGCATGGAAAGGGAATGCTGGGATGACGGGTGTGGGCGTCGAATTGCTGGGCGTGATTGCCGTCGGGATCGGGATGGCGGCGGTGCTGTTCGCGGGGATGCATGCCTTGCGCAAGGCCGGGCTGAACTTGCCGCGCTGGCTGCTGCCGGCGGGCATCGGTCTGGCGATGATCGGCTATTCCGTCTGGAATGACTATGCGTGGTTTGGGCGGGCCAAGGACCGGCTGCCGCAGGATTCGCAGATGCTGCTTGTCGGTCGCGACAGCCAGCCCTGGGCACCATGGACATATGTGGCCCCGGTCGCGGTGCGTTTTGCCGCGCTGGATCCGGCCAGCATCCGCGACGAGGAGAATGGCATCAGGCAGGCCCAAATCACGCTGGTCGAACGGCGTGGCCAGACGCTGGTGGTGCCGCAGCAATTCGACTGCACACAGGGGCGCATCAGGCCCGCGCGAGGCGAATGGACCCCGGTACAGCCGGATGATCCGGCCTATGCCGCGGTCTGCGAGGGGGAGGGGAACGATGGCCGAGATATTGGTGATCGAGGATGAGGACAACATTGCCGTCGCGCTGGATTTCCTGCTGACGCGCGACGGCCACCGGCACGCCAGGATGGCGACCGGCAAAGGGGCGGTCGCGCGGATCCGCGACACGCATCCCGATCTGGTGTTGCTGGATGTGATGTTGCCCGATGTCTCGGGCTATCAGATCGTGCAGGACGTCCGGGCCGATCCGGCCCTGAAGGACGTGCGGGTGCTGATGATGACCGCACGCGGTTCGGTCGTCGAACGCCGCAAGGGGCTGGCGCTGGGGGCGGACGGCTTTATCGCCAAACCATTCGAGCTGAACGAACTGCGCGCCGAGATGGCCCGGCTGCTGGACGCGTGATGCTGAGCCGGCTGTCCTTGCGGCTGCGGGTGCTGCTGATCTTCGCGGGGCTGGCGTGTTCCGTGCTGGCGGCTGTGATCCTTGGCCTGTGGGTCCAGGCACGCCGTCTGATGACGGCGGGCGTCGGCGCGGATATCGCGCTGGATCCGATTCTGCAGGCGGGGCTGATCGCGGGTTTCGCCGTTCTGGCCCTGGTCACCGGCGTCTGGTTCTTGTTCGATCGAAACGTGGCGCGTCCGATCGAGGTTCTGGCCGGTGGTCTGCGGACCGGGCAGGTTCCGGACCCGGACGAGGCCCGCTATCTGGCCGATCTTGGCCCCGCCGCGCGCGATGCGGCCGAGGCGCGGGCGCGCTCGGCCGAGGCGCTGGCCGAGGCGGTGCAGGAACATGCCGCCGAACTTGGCCGTGAAAAGGCGACGCTGGAATCGATCCTTGCCGATTTCGGTGCCGGTGCGGTGATGACCGATGCACAGGGCAGGGTGGTATTCTACAACGCCTCGGCGGCCCGGCTGCTTCCCGGTCTGGCGCTGGACCGGGCGCTGGACCGCCATATCGTGCCCGGCGCGCTGGAGGCTGCGGCAGCCCGGCTGGCGGCGGGCGCAGAGGCCACCGATCTGGTATGTCTGACGGCCGAAGGCGCGCGGCTGTCGGGGCGGATGCGGCGGATCGACAACGGCACGCTGCTGATCCTGAGGGACCGCGCGCCCGACCGTCCCGCACCGCGCGACGCGATGGAGGCCCTGCGCCGTCACGCCGCCACGCTGGTGCCGATGCTGGATGCGCTGGACGGGCCGATCCCGCCCGCGCTGGCACAGGCGATCCGTGATGAAGGGCAGGGGCTGGCCCAGGCCACGCGACGGCTGTCCGAGATCATGTCTGCCGATGCGCCCACCGGCAGCGCCTTGCTGGCCGAACTTGCCACCGGTCTTGATCCTGCCGAGGCAGTGCCGCGCTTGTCGGTGCTGGCCGAGGCCGGTCCGATGAACGCGCTGCTGCGGATTCTGGACGACAGGTTGCGCGCCGATGCCGTCGCGCCACGCCTGCGGATCGGACATGGCGACCCCGGCGAGGTGCATCTTCTGCTGGAATGGCAGGGATCGAGCGTGCCGATGGACAGGCTGGAAGGCTGGTTGCAGGCCGCGCCCGATACCGGTCAGCCGGACCTGACCGGTAATCAGATCCTTGCGGCGCATGGCACCGGCATCTGGCCCGAAGCCGCCGAAGGCACCGCGCGACTGGTCCTGCCGCTGCGGCTGGCCCCTGGACAGGCCGGCGGGGCGGGGCTGACCTATGACTTCGCGCTGTCCAGCCGTGGGGCGGCGTCATCGCGGCTGGCCGACCTGACATGCGTGGTCTTCGACACCGAAACCACCGGACTGGCGACCACCGACCGGATCGTGCAGATCGCCGGCGTGCGGATCGCCCGGGGGCGGCTGACCGGCGAACGTTTCGAAACGCTGGTCAATCCCGGCAGGCCGATCCCGCCGGGCGCAACCGCAATCCATCGCATCACCGATCAGATGGTGGCGGACGCCCCCGACATGACCGCGGCGCTGACGGCGTTTCACCATTTTGCCGAGGATGCGGTCCTGATCGCTCACAACGCCCCGTTCGACATGGGCCTGTTGCGTGCAGCCGCCGCCGAAACTGGCGCGCATTTCGATAACCGGGTCCTGGACACGGTTCTATTGTCGGCGGTGGTCTGGGGCGGGTCGGTGCCGCACACGCTGGATGCGCTGACTCAGAGGCTCGGCATCGCCATTCCGCCCGAGGATCGCCACACCGCGATGGGCGATACGGTCGCCACGGCCGAGGCATTCTTGCGGCTGATCCCGGCGCTGGAGGCGAAGGGCATCGAGCGTTTCGAGCAGGCCGTCATCGAGGGCCGCCGGCACAGACGCCTGATCGCCGATGCAAACCTGCCGATCACCGCCACCGGCGGCGGCGATCAAAGCTCGATTTCCGGGGCGTAGGGGTCGCGGGGGACCACGGGCGTCTTGTCCTGATCTTCGGGCGCCCCGAACTCTTTCAGGCTGTCGCCTATGGGCGGGGGCGGCGGTGCATCGGCCTTGCGCCGGATTATGATATCACCGTTCTCAAGGCGTTCCGGCGTCTGATAGTTGCCCAAGTCGTCCACCAGAACCGACAGGTCCTTCAGCACGGGTGCCATGCGCGACAGCGCACCCGACATGCTGTCACCCAGATTGTTCAGGTCGGGGCCGACATCGTCCATCAGGTTTTGCAGGATCATGCCCATGCCGCGCTCGATCAGGCCAAGGCCGTCGTCTTCGGCCTGCGGCGCCTGGTCCGCGGGCGGCGGGGAATAGTCATAGTCCTGCTGCGCCATCACGGGAAGCGCAGCAAGGAACAGACCGGAAAGGGCGACAAGACGCAGGCTCATAAGACCGAAGATGGGGGCTGGCGGGTCGTCGCGCAAGCCGGTTTCGGCGAATGGGCGTAGCTGCCGCCGGTCAGTTTCGTGTTGCGCAGTGCCGTGCGCCGAAGGGCAAAGGAACCGCCGTCCGGGTCGGCATGTCCATCAGTTGCCACATGTCCGTGCCGCCCGGAAACCAGAAGACACGGGAATATCCCGCCGCCGCGACATGCTGGACGGCATTCCAACTCATCCAGCAATCGCTGAGGCAGAAGATCACAATGGGTCGATCCTTGCGCCCCTCGCTGCACATCTGCAGTGCCTGATGCATATAGGCGGCGATGGCGGGTTCCTGCCTGCCGCGACCTATCTCGGGCAGCCAGATCGCACCGGGCAGGGTCTGGTGGCTCTCGGCTGTGATCCACGTCCCGTCGTCGCGGATGCGATAGCCCGCCGCACCCATCACGTCGATGAGCAGCGCACCGCTGTCAGCAAGCCGCGCGACCCTGGCCGGATCGGTCACGACCTGACCGCCGGGCACCGTGGGCGGGACCGGCGCGCGATAGGCGGACATGCGCAGGCCGGTCGTCGGATCGAACAACGGATCTGCCCGTGACACGCCGCCGGCGCACAGCAGGAAGATCAGTGATGCGGTTGCAAAGCGGGCGATTCCCATCACGCCAGCGTGACAGCAACCGGGACCGGTTCCCATTCGACCTTTGGCCAGATTCCCTGTTTCGCGCTTCGACCAATGGACCGTTGTTAGGTTGGCGCCGCTGGCCTCAGTCTATGGGTCAGGCAATGGGGAAGGAGTTTCAGATGCTGCGCAAGACGACCGCTTGGACAGGGCTTGTCATCCTGCTGGGGACTGCCGCCGCGCTGGGGCACGGCGATACGGTTCCGCAATCCGTCGATACGGCGGGGCTGCCCGATCTGCCCGAAGAGATGGCGGCCGAAAACCCATGGCGCGACGCCGATTCCAATACTCTTTTCAAGGCGGTCGAGGTCGGCGCGAAAGGCTATAACAGCAACTGCGCCCGCTGCCATGGACTCGAGGCGATCTCGGGGGGGCTGGCCCCCGACCTGCGCTATCTCGAAGCGTCGGATTACGGCGACGAGTGGTATCTGGACCGGATCCTGCACGGGTATGAACAGAACGGCGCGGTCAAGATGCCGCCCTTCGAAGGGATCCTGAACCAGGAGGCGATCTGGGCGATCCGCACCTATGTCGAAACCCGCCCCGACGATCAGGAAATCGCCGAAAACGCTGCCAAGCTGGCCGAGATGCGCGACAAGCTGGCCGCGGTCAAGGATGACCAGCCTGCCGCGATCGCGCTGGCCGATGAAATCGCCAGCGCCGGGCAGGGGTTCGAGGCGCTGTCCGGTGCGCCGCGTGCGATCACCCCGTTCGACGAGGCGGCATATCTGCTGTCCACCCAGCCGCCGCATGTCTCCGCCGCGCTTGAGACGCTGCAGGCAGCGGCGGACTGATCGGGGGCGGCGGTGACCTTGTTCCTGTGCCATATGCTAGATAGCGGAGCCGCCGGGCTGGCCGCCTATGGCGGTGGCGCCGCGCCGTTGGCGGGCAAGGGGGAAGACCCCTTCGACAGCGGCATGTGGGACCTGCACAGGGCCGAGTATCTGGGCGATCCGGCCGGGTGGCAGGCAGATCGCGGCATGCGGGTTCTGGCCCCGCGCGCGGCCGAGGATCCGGCGCATGTTCCGGTGATCGTCGATGCAACGGATGTTCAGGGCCAGGTGCGGCGCATCGTCGTCACCATCGACTACAGCCCACTGCCGCTGGCGTTGGTCTTTCATCCCGGTCGGGCGAAGCCGGTGCTGGGCTTCGGCGTCAAGTATGAGATCGCCGGCCCGATCCGGGCCACCGCGCTGGCCGATGGGGTGCCGGCACGCATGGGCGGAGCCTTTGTCGACGCAATGGGCGGGGGCTGCACCGCGCCAGCGGCGGCTCACGCGCGCCCGGACTGGCAAGAGGGTTTCGGTCAGATGCGGGGCAGGCTGTGGCCCGCGACCGGACGGCTGCGCGTAAGTATCCGGCATCCGATGGACACCGGACTGGCTGATGGCATCCCCGCGCATCATCTGACAGGGCTGCGGCTGCTGGACGGGCAGGGCGACCTGATCGCAAGCGTCGATCTGCACGAGCCGATCGAGGAAAATCCGGCGCTTACCTTCACGTTGCCGCCGGATCTGGCGGCGGGTCCGGTCAGGATCGAGGCGCGGGACACCAACGGGTACAGTTTCGCGGGCGAGGTGACGGCATGATCTCGCGGCGACAGGCGCTGATCGGCGGAACTGCGGCGCTGATGCTGCCGCTTCCAGCGCGTCCGGCCGCGCCCGAATACCGGCTAAGCCCGCAGCAGGTCGCGGACGGTGTCTGGCTGATCGAAGGGGCGCGCGACAGCTTTGGGCCCCGGAATGGCGGCGCGATCTGCAATATCGTGATGCTGGCCACGCATGCGGGGGCCATCGTGATCGATACCGGCGGCACAGCGCGGCACGGTGCGGCGCTGCGGCGGTTTGCCGATCAGAAGCTGGGCGGCGTCGCGGCATCGTTCAACACCCACCACCACCCGGATCACTGGTTCGGCAATCAGGCATTTGCCGACCGTCCCATTCATGTCCTGCCCATGACCGCCCGACTGCAGGCCGGGAACGCACAGGCGCTGAGCGACGGGCTGTATCGCATTCTTGGTGGCTGGATGTCGGGCACTGCGCCGCTGCCGGGTAATCCGTTGCCTGCCGGTGACGGTTTCGGCGCCGGCGGGCGTGATCTTCGGCTGCTTGCGCTGTCGGGGCACAGTCAGGCCGATCTGGCGCTGGTGGACCGCGCGACGGGGACCTTGATCGCGGGTGATCTGCTGTTTCTGGATCGTGCGCCCAGCTTTCCCGACGCCGATGCCGATATGTGGCGGGCGTCGCTGGATCTGTTGGCCGGTCTGCCCGCATCGGGCATCGTGCCAGGCCATGGTCCCTTTGCCCGCGACAGCCGGGCGTTCGTGCAGACCCGCGCCTATCTGGACGGGTTCCACGACCGCATGGCGCGCGCCGCCGATCTGGGCCTTGCCCCGTCCGAGGCGCTGGCCGCCGGCCCGATGCCCGATTTCGTCGGGCTAGGCGCCAATCCCGAGGAATATCGCCGCGCTGTCATCCAGCGATGGCGCGACTTTGAAGACCAGGCACTGCCACTGATCGGGGGCAGTGTCTGACGACGGCCGACAACCCGGCAACCCGCCGGTTCATTGCGACAGAGGAGGAGAGAATGGCTCGCAAGCAGATCACGATCCCGACCGTCAGCGCGCTGGCGCTGCTGGTGGCGGGAGGACTGGGTGGCGCATTTGCCAAGGACGTCACCTGGGAGGATATCCTGAACGACCACGAAACCACCGGTGACGTGTTGATGTATGGCATGGGCAACAACGCCCAACGCTATTCGACGCTGACCCAGATCAACGCTGAAACCGTCGGCCACCTGCGGCCTGCTTGGGCGTTTTCCTTTGGCGACGAAAAGCAGCGCGGTCAGGAAACACAGGCCATCGTGCATGACGGCGTGATCTATATCACAGGATCCTACAGCCGGGTCTGGGCGCTGGACGCCAAGACCGGCGAGCGGCTGTGGAAGTTCGAGGCGCGCCTGCCCGATGATATCCGCCCCTGCTGTGACGTGGTCAACAGGGGCGCCGCGATCTATGGCGACAAGATCTTCTTCGGTGGGCTGGATGCCAGCATCTATGCGCTGGACAGGAAGACCGGCAAGGTCGTCTGGCGCGAGAAGTTCGCCGATCACAAGGTCGGCTATACCATGACCGGCGCGCCGACCATCGTGAAGGACAAGGAAACCGACCGGGTGATGCTGATCCACGGCAGCTCGGGCGATGAGTTCGGCGTGGTCGGCAAGCTGTATGCCCGCGATGTCGAGACCGGCGAAGAAATCTGGATGCGGCCCTTTGTGGAAGGTCACACGGGCAACCTGAATGGTCAGGAAAGCACCACGACGGGCGATGCCTCGGCCCCCAGCTGGCCTGTGAACGAGGATGGCAGCAAGGTCGAGGCGTGGCATCACGGCGGCGGCGCGCCCTGGCAATCGGCCAGCTTCGATCCCGAGACCAACACGATCGTCGTCGGCACCGGCAACCCTGCGCCCTGGAATACATGGGAACGCTCGCAGGGCGAGAATTACTGGGACTACGACAGCCTTTACACCTCTGGTCAGGCCTATGTGAACCCGACCGATGGCGAGGTGGTGGGCTTTTACCAGCACACGCCGAATGACGCATGGGACTTTTCCGGCAATAACGAGATCATCCTGTTCGACTATACCGACAAGGACGGCAACACCCATCGCGCCGGTGGTCATGCCGACCGGAACGGGTTCTTCTATGTCACCGACATCGACGCGCTCAGCGAACGTGGCACGGAAATCAACAAGCCGACCGCGCTGCTGAACGCGTTCCCCTTTGTCGAGGATATCACCTGGGCAGAAGGGATCGATCTGGAAACCGGCCGCCCGATCGAGGTTAAAGGCCAGCGTCCGCCCTTGCCCGCGGAAGGGGAATCCAAAGGCGCCACCATTCAGGTCACGCCGCCCTTCCTTGGCGGCAAGAACTGGAACCCGATGGCCTATTCGCGCGATACGGGGCTGTTCTACATTCCCTCGAACGACTGGACCGAGGACTACTGGACCGAGAACGTGACCTATCAAGCGGGCGCTGCCTATCTGGGTCAGGGTTTCCGCATCAAGCGGCTGTTCGACGATCATATCGGTGCGCTGCGCGCCTTCGATCCGGCCACCGGCGAAAAGGTCTGGGAACACAAGGAAGAATTCCCGCTTTGGGCCGGCACGCTGGCCACTGCCGGAAATCTTGTCTTCACCGGCACCTCGGATGGCTATGTCAAGGCGTTCAACGCCCAGGACGGCGCAGAGCTGTGGAAGTTCCAGACGGGTTCGGGCGTCGTTTCGGTGCCAATCACATGGGAGATGGACGGCAAGCAGTATCTTGGCATCGCCTCGGGCTATGGTGGCGCGGTGCCGCTGTGGGGCGGCGACATGGCGCAGCTGACCACCCAGGTCAGCCAGGGCGGATCGTTCTGGGTCTTCGAGATCCCCGACGAATTGCTGGCCTCGGCCAACTGACCCTGCAGATCGGCGGGCGAATGCCGTCCGCCGATTCATTCTTCCCTGCCGAAAGGACGGCCATCATGTTGCGATTCCTGTTGTTTTTGACCGCGCTGATCGGTGCGATGCCCGCGAATGCCCAACAGGCCGGGATCATGGTCGAGGATCACGGTTTTCCGATCATCGTCGATACGACGGACAGACCCGACGGGCCGCTGGTGATTGACGGCTGCGAATTGAAGCCGGGCGCGGTCTGCCCCGGCGCCGACCTGCGCAACGCGAACCTGTCCGGGCTGGATCTTGGTGGCGCTGATTTTCGCGGGGCCAAGTTGACACGGGCCGACCTTTCACATGGCTCGATGAAGGGGATCGACCTGTCCGGCGCGGATCTGCGCGGCGCCAATCTCGAGAAATCGCAGCTTCAGGGCATGAAGGCGCCAGGCGCGGACCTGACCGGCGCTGATCTGGACTACACCCGCCTTGCCGGGGCCGATTTCAGCGGCGCGAACATGACCGCTGTTTCAATGGAGGCGTCCTGGGCCCCGAAGGCCCGCTTCGTCGGGGCGACCATCGTCGCCGCGAACCTGTCCGAAGCCAAGTTCTACAATGCCGATCTGGCCGAGGCGCATCTGGAATCGAACAATATCCGCTTTGCGATCTGGGAAGGCGTGCATATGGAGAACTGCACCGGATGCCCGCTCGACTGGTGATCGCGGGCTGTGCGCTTCTGGCGACCTTTGCAGGCGCCGCCAGCGGCGCGCCGTTCGCCAAGGCTTTCCAGAACTGCCGAAGCATCGAGGACGACGGCACGCGGCTGGCCTGTTTCGAAGCGCTGCCGGCGCCAAATGCAGAGCCTGAGCTCCGATTTTCCGGCGCTGGCAGCGGACAGACCCCGTTCTTTCAGGTGCGGACGCGGTCCAGGTTGGTGTTTTCCAGCGACGATGCGATTTTCGTCGCCTATCTGCTGGATCGGCACGGCGCCGTCGTGCAAAACCTGCATCAGGCCGGTGCCGGCGACGGCGAATTCGTGATCGACCGGCCTGGACGCTATCGCTTGCAGGTCAATGCATCGGGTGGCTGGCGGGTGGAACTGCAGGAACTCTAGGCCGGAACCCTCAGACCATCATTTCCTTCGTGGCCGACAACGTCAGATTCGGGTGATCGCGTCCGACCCGGTCGATATCCCATTGCAGCCGGGTCAGAAAAACCAGATCCCCGTCATGGTCTTGGGCCATGTGCTGCTTGTTGGCGTTGGCGAAGGCCTCGACCTTGTCCGTGGGTCCGGTGACCCAGCGCGCGCTGGTGAACTGCGACGCCTCGAAGCGGACGGGGATGCCGTATTCCAGTTCGATCCGGCTGGCCAGCACCTCGAATTGCAGGGCGCCGACGACGCCCACGATGAAGCCGGAACCGATCATCGGCTTGAACACCTTGGCCGCGCCTTCCTCGGCGAACTGCATCAGCGCCTTTTCCAGATGCTTGGCCTTCATCGGATCCGTGGCGCGCACCGATTGCAGCAGTTCGGGCGCGAAGGACGGGATGCCGGTAAAGCGCAGCGCCTCTCCCTCGGTCAGCGCGTCACCGATCCGCAGCTGTCCGTGATTGGGAATGCCGATGATGTCGCCTGCCCAGGCTTCTTCGGCAAGCTCGCGGTCGGCGGCCAGGAACAGCACCGGATTGGACACCGCCATCGGTTTCTTCGAGCGCACATGGGTCAGTTTCATGCCGCGTTCGAAATGGCCCGAGGCAAGGCGCACGAAGGCCACCCGGTCGCGATGCTTGGGGTCCATGTTCGCCTGCACCTTGAAGACGAAGCCGGTCACGGCCTTTTCCTCGGGCGCAATCTCGCGGCCCGATGCGTTCTGCGGCTGCGGCTGGGGGCCGAATTCACGGATCCCGTTCATCAACTCGCGCACGCCGAAGCTGTTGATGGCGCTGCCGAACCAGATCGGTGTCAGGTGGCCTTCCAGGAATGACTGGCGATCGAAGGCAGGCAGCAATTCACGCGCCATCTCGATCTCTTCGCGCAGCTGCGTCAACTGGTGCCGCGGCACATGCTCGGCCAGCTTGGGATCGTCCAGCCCGGAAATCCGGATCGATTCGGCGACCCGGTTGCGGTCGGCCCGATCCATCAGTTCCAGCCGGTCGTTCAGCATGTCATAGCAGCCAAGGAAATCGCGACCCATACCGATCGGCCAGCTTGCCGGGGCGACGTCGATTGCAAGATTTTCCTGAATCTCGTCAATAATTTCAAATGTGTCCCGACTTTCCCTGTCCATCTTGTTACAGAATGTCAGGATCGGCAAATCGCGCAGCCGGCAGACCTCGAACAGTTTCCTGGTCTGACTTTCCACGCCTTTTGCACCGTCGATCACCATGATCGCCGCATCCACGGCGGTTAGGGTTCGATAGGTGTCTTCAGAGAAATCACTGTGACCGGGTGTGTCGACCAGATTGAATCGATGCCCGTCGAAATCGAACGACATCGCCGAGGCCGAGACCGAGATCCCGCGATCCTGTTCCATCTTCATGAAGTCCGACCGGGTTCTGCGCGCCTCGCCCTTGGCACGAACCTGCCCCGCCATCTGAATCGCGCCGCCATACAGCAGGAATTTCTCGGTCAGCGTGGTCTTTCCGGCGTCGGGATGCGAGATTATCGCAAAGGTCCGGCGGCGGGCGATTTCGGGCGGAAGGTCGGGGCGGTTGCTCATGCCCGCGCATCTATCGCGCCGGCGCGCCGGACGCAATTGGCGTCGCGCAGCAAGTGTGGTGAATGAAGATGGCTGAATCTGACGAATGGAATTGCAGTAAATGAAATTCTATATTAATTGAATTGCACACTCATAAAAATGGAATATAGTTATCGGCATATCGCCGTTGAGTTATCCCAGCGTTGATCCGAAACTGGTAGTCGATATTCGCTGCGACTGATCGTGCCGCCACCGTTTTTGAAACTTGCGCGGTGATCAGGCCTTGAACAAACGGGTTTGTATGCAACTTGATGCAACCTATCAGCAATTGATGCGCATGCTTGCAGCGCGTGGTCTGGACTGGACACGGCAGCGCGTCATGGACCTTCCCGATCCGCTGTCGCCGGATCATCCGGCGGCCGCACAAGTGGCGCAATTGGCGCGGCTTGCGCCCGTTCTTTCAGGACTGCGCGGGCATATGTCCCCGCTGGAAGACATCGCGGCCCGGCGGCTGTGCCCAGTCATGGTGCGCGAGGCATCAGAAAGGGGGCTGACCGGCAAGATGACTGCCACACTGCGCGAACTGATCGCGGCAGGCGAACTGGTTTCGCGCGATGATCCGGCTTGGCAGATGGCGCGGCTTGCGGTGGTGGATGATCCCCAGGCCGACCTTGCCGACCGGCTGGCGCTGGCGGTTGAACCCATGCCCGAACTGATGGCCGAGGCCGAGGCCGCGATCTGCGCCCAGATCCCCCAAGAGGTGATCTGCGACGCGCGGATCTCGCGGTTTGCGCGGCTGCTGATGCAGGTCTATCGCTTTGGCGCGGCGCGTCCGCCCTTTGCGGATGCGCGCAGCTTCGGGCACGCCCATGACAAGGCGCGGCGCTTTGCGGAATGGGCACGGCGGAAGGGGCGCGTTGTGGCCTTGGCCCAGTCGCTAGTCTGCCTCAGGTTGCTGGACCCCGATCATGACATGGCCGAGGATCTGTCGGAGATCATCTCAAGTCAGCGCCCGGACGGTTCATTCCCCGAAAAGGTGGGTTTTTCGACTGCGGATCAGGATCTGCGGACCGGTCTTGAGGCGACAATGATCGTGCTGATCACGTTGCATCTGTGCGCCTATGGCGGGTGGCGACGTTCCCGCAGGAATGATCCGATACTGCGCCCGCTGACCCGGTCCCGCGATCGTCTTGCAGCCGCGATCGCACCACGCGTTGACGATTGGGCGCGGCGACAGAGACCGGCCGAGATGCTGGACCTTGCCGCCGCGCTGACGCGCGCGACGGGTGAGAACTGGTTCAATCGATGTGGTCTGACGGGCTATCGACCCGGAGAAGCCGGGGTGACCAGGCTTGCCGCGGCCGTCTTCTGTGATGCGCATGCGGCGCGCCATGCCCGCCAGACGCTGGATCTGGAACAGGACTTGCCAACGGCGTGGCGCGACGACCCGGAACTGCGGTGGCTGAACGGTGCCGCGGTCATGATGCGCCAGGACGATCCTGGTCGAATCTGGTCCCGATGGAGCGTTGATGATCTGGCCGTGCAGGGTGGCGTCTTCGATCGTTGCTGCCGTGATGCGTTGATATTTCCGCCGGCCACGCCCGACGCCGCGCTGCGCAAAGTGATCCGGGCGCATGGCCTGCAGATCTTGCGGACCGCTGATTGCCCCGACTCGCTGAGTTTGCAACAGGCTGCGACTTATCTGCGCCGGGCATGCATGATCGCCCAACTGTTCGAGCCGCCCCTACATCTGGCGGCCGCCGCCTGAGGCCCAGCCTTCAGAACAGGCCTTCCACCTGCCCATCGCGGTCCAGCATGATCGTTTCCGCTGCCGGATGACGGGGCAGGCCGGGCATGGTCATGATCTCGCCGCAGATTGCGACCACGAAGCCCGCACCGGCGTTCAGGCGCACCTCTCGGACCGGAATGACGTGCCCTCCCGGCGCGCCACGCAGCGACGGATCGGTGCTGAACGAATATTGCGTTTTAGCGATGCAGACTGGCATATCCCCATACCCGGCCATCTCCCACGCCTCAAGTTGCTTGCGGACACCTGCGGCCGGTTCGGCATGCGCGGCGCGGTAGATGCGGGTGCAGATGGTCTCGATTTTTTGCCACAGCGGCATCGCATCGGGATAGAGGGTGTGAAAATCGGCCTTTCCGCTTTCGGCCAGCCTGGTCACAGCATGCGCCAGATCCTCGGCCCCGGCACCGCCTTCGGCCCAGTGGCGGGCAATCACGGCTTCAACCCCGTGGTCGGTGCAGAAGCTGCGCAAGGCATCGGTTTCCGCTTCGGTATCGCCCGCGAAATGGTTCAGGGCGACGACGACAGGCAGGCCGAAACCATGCAGGTTTTCGATATGGCGGCCCAGATTGGTGCAGCCACGGACGACAGCCGCCGCATCCTCTTTCCCAAGGTCGCTTTTGGCCACGCCGCCATTCATCTTCAGCGCCCGGATCGTTGCGACCAGCACCACGGCCGACGGCGCAAGCCCGGCCAGCCGGCATTTGATGTTCAGAAACTTCTCTGCCCCCAGATCGGCGCCGAACCCCGCTTCGGTCACGACATATTCCGACATGGCAAGTGCGGCGCGCGTGGCGATCACGCTGTTGCAGCCATGGGCGATGTTGGCAAAGGGGCCGCCATGGACCAGCGCCGGGTGGTTTTCCAGGGTCTGGACCAGATTGGGCTGCATCGCGTCCTTCAGCAGGACCGTCATCGCACCGTCCGCGCCAAGATCGCGCGCCGTCACGGGGCGGCGATCGAAGGTTTCTCCGATCACGATGCGTCCCAGCCGTTCCTGCAGATCGGCAAGATCGCTGGCAAGACACAGGATGGCCATGACTTCCGAGGCGACGGTGATGTCGAACCCGGATTGGCGGGGAAAACCGTTCGTGGGCCCGCCCAAACCCACGACACCGTCCCGCAGGGCGCGGTCGTTCATGTCCATCACCCGCCGCCATGTGATCCGGCGCGTGTCGATGTTGAGGTCGTTCCCCCAATAGACATGGTTGTCGATCATCGCGGCCAGCAGGTTGTGGGCCGAGGTGATGGCGTGAAAATCTCCCGTGAAATGCAGGTTCATGTCTTCCATCGGAACGATCTGGGCCCGGCCTCCGCCCGCCGCGCCGCCCTTCATGCCGAAATTGGGCCCCAGGCTGGCTTCGCGAATGCAGATCGTGGTGCGCTTGCCGATCCGGTTCAGCGCGTCCCCAAGTCCGACGGTCGTCGTGGTCTTGCCCTCGCCTGCGGGCGTCGGGTTGATTGCCGTGACCAGCACCAGCCGGCCCGATGGGCGACCGTTCAGAGAGGCGATGGCCGCATGGGTGATCTTCGCCTTGTCATGCCCATAAGGCAGGATTTCGGCTGGGGTAAGCCCCAGCCGTTCGGCGATCTCGGCAATCGGCAGCTTGGACGCCTGCCGGGCGATCTGGATATCTGTCATCATGCCGGGATCATCGCTTCGGCAGGCTATTGGCGCAAGTATCGTTCGCAGAAGGCCAGACTAACGCACTATCATTACCGTCACCGGCGAGTGCCTAACGACCGAGTTTGCGTGGCTGCTGATCAGGATGCTGCGCAGTTCGTCGGGCCTGTGGCTGGCCATGACGATGATGTCGGCATTCACGTCGGCCGCGACCTTCAGGATCGTTTCCGATACATGGCCGTGGCCGACATGGACGGCCACCTTGCCGCCCGCCGGAAACTCGGCGTCGGCAAAGTTGTCCAGCGCAGCCTTCATTTCCTCAAGGGCCTTCACCTCGAACCCTTTGGGCAGGAATGTGGCGACCATGGAACTGCCGATATCGGGTACGATCCCCAGCAGGTGGACCGTGCCGCTGTCGCCCGCCAGACGACGGGCCTGAGGCAGGGCTTTGGACCAGCTTGCCTCGTGCTGCAGGTCGATGGGAAGCAGGACATTCTCATGCATGGCTCAGCCCTTCCTCTTTGCGGCGCAGCTGTCCCTCGCCGGGGCCGGCGCGACGCCGCTGCAACCAGATGACAAGCGCAAGGATCAGCGCCGTCGGGATGTAGATCCAGTATTTCGACGGTGCCGCGGCCGGGGCACGGACCAGAAGAATCTGCTGATCCCAGTCAAGGCCTGCTGCCTGTGCGGGGCTGTCGAAGGCGACGTTGTCAATCATCACCTCGTCGCCGTTCTGAACCGTCTCGATTCCCAGCGCGGCCAACCGCGCCGCACCGTCGGCACCCTCGGGCACCTCCAGCAGCGACGTGAACTCGATCGGTTCGCCAACGTCGTTCAGCCCTGCGACGCGCAGGCGCAAGGGATCACCCGGCGCAGAGTCCGCCAAGGCCTGTTCGAACTGCGTCGGCGGCAGGTCGTTATAGGGTGGGTAGATATAGTCCATGAAGAAGCCGGGGCGGAAGATCGCGAAGGCGATCAGCAGCAACAAGACGGATTCCCAGATCTTGTTGCGGGTGAGGAACCATCCCTGAGTCGCAGCGGCGAACAACAGCATGGCAATCGTCGCCGTGATGAAGACGAAGATGCCGTGTATCCAGTCCACGTTGATCAGCAAGAGGTCCGTGTTGAAGATGAACAGGAAGGGCAGGGCCGCTGTGCGCAGGCTGTAGAAGAACGCGACCACGCCTGTCCGGATCGGATCACCGCCCGACACGGCCGCGGCCGCGAAGCTGGCAAGTCCCACGGGTGGCGTCACATCGGCCATGATCCCGAAATAGAACACGAACAGATGAACGGCGATCAGCGGCACGATCAGCCCGTTCTGCTGACCCAGCGTGACAATCACAGGCGCCAGCAGGGCCGAGACGACGATATAGTTCGCCGTCGTCGGCAGGCCCATGCCCAGGATCAGCGACAGGATCGCGGTCAGGAACAGGATGGCCAGCAGGTTGCCGCCCGACAGCACCTCGACCACATCTGCAAGGGCCGAACCAACGCCCGTCTGGCTGACGGCACCGACGATGATGCCTGCGGTGGCGGTGGCGATGCCGATGCCGATCATGTTGCGCGCGCCCGAGATCAGGCCGTCCGCCAGATCATTGATGCCCGAACGGAAGGCTGATGCGGTCGTTTCGTTGCCGGTCCGGTCCATGCCGCGCATCATCACCATCAGCGGACGCTGCGTCAGCAGGATGAAGATCATGAAGGCCGTGGCCCAGAACGCCGACAGACCCGGCGACAGGCGATCAACCATCAGCGCCCAGACCAGTACGACGATCGGCAGCAGGAAATGCAGGCCCGACCGGACCGTCGGTCCGGGCATCGGCAGCTGCGTGACAGGGGCATTCGGGTCGTCCAGTTCCAGCGGCTCTTCCCGCGACGCGACATAGAGCAGGCCGACATAGGCGGCGGTCAGCAGCGCGAACACGACCCAGATCGCGCTGGCGCCAAAGGTCGGACGGATCCAGCCCATCGTGAATTTCAGCAGGAACGCCAGGATGCCGATGGCGACGATGCCGAACAGGAAGCCGATCAGGCGGCGCATCAGCGGCCCGGGCTCGTAGGCGCGGGGCAGACCCTTCATGCCGGCCTTCATCGCCTCGAGATGGACGATATAGACAAGCGCGATATAGCTGATCGTGGCAGGCACGAAGGCGTGCTTGACCACGTCGAAATAGGGAATGCCGACATATTCGACCATCAGGAACGCGGCAGCACCCATGACAGGCGGCATGATCTGACCGTTGACCGAAGATGCGACCTCGACCGCGCCGGCTTTTTCAGACGAAAAGCCCACCTTCTTCATCAGTGGAATGGTGAAGGTGCCGGTCGTCACGACGTTGGCGATGGACGAGCCAGAGATCAGGCCGGTCATGGCCGAACTGACCACTGCGGCCTTCGCGGGTCCGCCGCGCATGTGACCCATCAGCGAGAAGGCGACCTGGATGAAGTAGTTGCCCGCCCCCGCCTTGTCCAGCAGCGCGCCGAACAGCACGAACAGGAAGACGAAGCTGGTCGAAACGCCAAGCGCGATGCCGAACACACCTTCCGTGGTGATCCACTGGTGGTTCACGACCTCGGCCAGCGAGTTGCCCTTGTGGGCGATGATCCCCGGCATGTAAGGGCCAAGGAAGGTGTAGATCAGAAAGACAGAAGCCACGATCATCAGCGCCGGGCCAAGGCTGCGGCGCGTCGCCTCCAGCAGCAGCATGATGCCGATCACGGCAACGACGTAATCCTGCATGATCGGCGCGCCGACACGCGTACCGATGGCGTCATAGAAGAAGAAGATGTACAGCGACGATAGCGCGGCCACGACCGCCAGCGCCCATTCCCAGGGCGGAACCCAGCTTTTGGGACTGCCCAGAAGAATTGCCGCGACCACCGCAGCGCCGATCACGGGAACCCACCAGACCGGCACACCGGCCTTGGATCCGACCATGAACAGGACCGTCATCAGGACAGGAATGCCGACGCCCAGCACCATCTGGAACGGGGTTCGTTCGGCGGGATAGGCCATGTAGGCAAGGAACAATGCGAAGGCGAGGTGGATCGACCGGGTCTCGGTGTCGTTCAACACCCCGAAGCCGACCATGAAGGGGATGGGCGATGCGATCCAAAGCTGGAACAGCGACCAGCACAGCGCGGTGATCAGGATAAGCTTGCCGACACCTCCGGGCGGCGTCCGCGCGCCGGTGTCCGAAGACGCGACCAGTGCATCAAGCTCGGATTGTGACAATCCGCCATGGCCCGATGCCTCCATTTCGACGGCGCTCGCCTCGAACTGATCGTTCTTTTGACGATCGTCCTTGTCATTATCGCTCATCGCGTTCCCCCCTGTTCATGGGATTGTTCTAGTTTTTTTAGTTATCTTTAGGCGCGAAGGGCGGCCGCGAGGGGCCGCCCTTTGTCAGTCGACCGGATTATTCGATCCAGCCCTGTTCCTTGTAGTACTTCTCGGCGCCCGGATGCAGCGGTGCGCTGTTGCCTTCGGTCACCATCGCCTCGGGTTCGAGGTTGGCGAAGGCCGGGTGAAGGCCCTTGAAGCGGTCGAAATTGTCGAACACCGCCTTGACGACCTCATACACCATGTCGTCGGGCACATCGGCCGAGGTCACGAAGGTCGCCTTGACGCCGAACGTCTCGACGTCGTCGGGGTTGCCGGCATACATGCCGCCCGGAATCGTCGCCTTGGCGTAGTAGGGGTTGTCCGCGACCAGCTTGTCGATCGCCTCGCCGGTGACCGGGATCAGCTTGGCGTCCACGGTCGAGGTCGCTTCCTGGATCGAACCGTTCGGGTGGCCGACGGTGTAGATGATCGCATCCACCTTGTTGTCACCCAGCGCGGCAGACTGTTCCGCCGGCTTCAGTTCGGACGCCAGCGAGAAATCGGACATCGACCAGCCAAGCGCGTCCAGTACCACTTCCATCGTGCCGCGCTGGCCGGATCCGGGGTTGCCCACGTTCACGCGCTTGCCCTTGAGATCGTCGAAGGTCTCGATGCCGGAATCGGCGCGGGCCACCACGGTGAAGGGTTCGGGATGGACCGAGAAGATTGCCCGTTCCTTTTCGAACTTCTTGTCGCCACTGAATTCTTCGGTATCACCCATGTAGGCGTGATACTGCCAGTCGGACTGGGCGACGCCCATGGTCATGTCGCCGGCCTGGATCGCGTTGATGTTTGCGATCGAACCGCCGGTGGACGGTGCGGTGCACTTGATCCCGGTCGTTGCGGTGTCGCGGTTGACGAGCCGGCAGATCGACTGGCCGACCACATAATAGACGCCTGTCTGGCCGCCCGTGCCGATGGTGATGAAACGCTCTTCCTGCGCCGCGGCGCCGGTCGCGCCCATGGCGAAGGCAGCGCCAATTAGGATCGGTTTGAACTTGCTCATGCAGCTAACTCCCTTGTCATGCGTTTTTCGCATAGATTCCCGCGCCAAAAAGCGCAGGTTAAGGCTACGGTAGCGCAGTGAACCGGTTTGGCAATCCCTAAAGCCGGAGCTTGGTAGAATTGCCTATTGATCCTATTATTTACGGCATACTTATGAGTGGCGCCCCGTTTCGGAGGCGGCGATACGGCTGCCTGGATATGGTCGATAGCGTCAGCTGTCGCTGCCAAGCACGTCTTCCATAGCAGCGGCAAGCCGATCCGTCAGCATCCCGATCTCGGCGTCCGAGATGATGAACGGCGGTGCCAAGAGCACGTGGTCACCATGTTTGCCGTCGATGGTGCCCGACATCGGATAGCAGATCAATCCCCGCGCGAAGGCGGCCTTTTTCAGTCTGGCCGCGATCTTCCGGGACGGATCGAACGGGGCCTTCGTCGCCCGATCCTCGACCAGTTCTATCCCGCGAAACAGCCCCCTGCCGCGGATATCGCCGACATGAGGGTGCTGGCCAAAGCGTGCCTCAAGCGCCTGTTGCAGTGACGCGCCTTTCTTGCGCACCTGCGGCAGAAGGTCCCGATCCAGAATCGCGCGGACGACCGCAAGCCCTGCGGCCGTGGCGACCGGATGGCCGATATAGGTATGTCCGTGCTGGAAGAAGCCGCTGCCCGAGGCGATCGTGTCATAGATGGCCTTGCTGCACAGCATCGCACCGATCGGCTGATATCCGGCGCCCAACCCCTTGGCAATGCATAGAATATCGGGTGCGACCCCGTCCTGTTCGCAGGCGAACAGCGACCCCGTCCTGCCCATGCCGCACATCACCTCGTCAAGGATCAGAAGGATGCCGTATTCGTCGCAGATCTCGCGCACGCGCTGGAAATAACCCGGCGCGGGCGGCACAGCCCCCGCCGTCGCGCCGACCACCGGTTCGGCCATGAAGGCCATCACGGTGTCCGGACCCAGCCGCAGGATCTCTTCGCGCAGGGCTTCGGCCGCGCGGAGGCCGTATTCCTCGGCCGTTTCGCCATCGCCGCGCTCGCGGTATTCGTAGCAGGGCGCGATGTGGCTGACATCCAGAAGCAGCGGCCCGAATTGCTGTCGCCGCCATTCATTGCCGCCCGCCGACAACGCGCCGATGGTGTTTCCGTGATAGCTTTGGCGCCGCGCGATCAGGCGCGACCGCTGCGGCTGGCCTTTCTCGACCCAGTATTGCCGTGCCAGCTTGATTGCGGCCTCGGTTGCCTCGGACCCGCCGCTGACAAAATAGACCCGGTCAAGATCGCCCGGCGCGTGTTCGATCAGCAGATCTGCCAGTGCCTCGGCTGGTTCGCTGGTCAGAAAGCCGGTATGCGCAAAGGCCAGTCGGTCCAGCTGCGCCTTGATCGCGTCGGTCACTTCGCGGTCGCCGTGACCAAGGCAGCTGACCGCCGCGCCGCCCGATCCGTCCAGATAGCGGTTGCCCTGGGAATCGATCAGAAAGACACCTTCTCCGCCCACGGCAGTGGGCATTTCGGCGTGGCAATGGCGGGGAAAGACATGCGACATGGCGATATTCCTGAGTCTCTGGTCAAGAAAGGATGTCCCGATGGCCGAACAGTTTAAACCCCTGAACGACACCGAGTGGCCCGAATCCGTTGCCGCGCTGCGCGATGGGTTCGCGGGTCGGCTGAATGTCTATCGGACAATGGCGCATCATCCCGCGTTGCTGGCCGCCTGGGCGCCCCTGCGTCAGCATGTGGTGCGCGACCGCGCGATGACCGATCAGCAAAGCGAGGTGGTCATTCTGCGCACCGGCCATCATTTGCGATCCGAATACGAATGGGCGCATCATGTCAGCCGGGGACGGGCGGTGGGCATGACCGACGCGCGCATCGCCACGCTGGCAGGCCCGCTGGACGGGATGGCCGACGAGGACCGGATTCTTGCCGGCGCCGTGGATGAACTGATCGCGGATTCGCGCCTGTCCCAGACGACGCAACGCGGCGTGATCAATCTGGTCGGCACCGGCGGCATGTTCGACCTGATGGCCACGGTCGGATTCTATTCGGTGCTGGGCTTCATCGCCAACAGCCTTGACGTGCCGGTGGACGCCGACATCGCCGCCGAGCTTCAGGCCCGTCCCGCCCCCTGATCCAGTTCGGCAGCCACCGCATCGCGCAGCGCGGGCAGCAACTCTTCTTGAAACCACGGGTTGCGCCGCAGCCATGCGGTATTGCGCCAGGACGGATGGGGCAGCGGAAAGATCTCCGGCGCATGATCGCGCCAGTCCGACACGGCGCGCGTGACGTTGCGTGATCCCAGATGCCAACGCATCGCATGGCCGCCGACCAGCAATGTCAGTCTTGGCCGCAGTAGCCGCATGACCTGCGTCCGCCAGGTGCGCGCGCAGATCGCCGGAGGGGGCAGGTCCGCACCCTTGCCGTCATATCCCGGAAAGCAGAAGGCCATGGGAACGATCGCGACACGGTCGCGGTCATAGAATGTCGCCTGGTCCACGCCCATCCATTCGCGCAGCCTGTCGCCCGAACGATCCGTGAAGGGACGCCCGCTTTCGTGGACACGTGCGCCCGGCGCCTGGCCGACGATCAGCAGTCGCGCGCCGGGGCGGAACCACACCACCGGCCGCGGACGATGCGCCGTGGCCGTGGCGGCAAAGCGATCCGCGCACAGCCTGCAGCCGGAAATCTGGTCGGCGATCATCGACATTCCTTTCATCTAGTGAAAATGCGGCATGAAAGAAGGGTGCGTTTCAAAGGATTTTCAGGCATTAGGGATGACAACTGGACAGATAGCCGACGCGGGCCTATGTTCCGGCGCATTCTGCCGGACCATCGGCATGGCAGGCCGGACCGAGTGTTTTGAATGGTAACGAACAGCCATGCTGGAATTCGATAACGTCTCGAAATCCTTCTGGACCGGGACGCAGCGAAAGGTGATCCTGGACCAGGCTTCGTTCCGCGTGGAACTGGGCCAGTCGCTTGGGATTCTTGCGCCGAATGGCACCGGCAAGACGACTTTGGTCAACATGATGTGCGGACTGGAAAAGCCCGATGAGGGCAAGATCCGCCGCAGTTGCCGCATCTCTTTTCCGTTGGGTTTCATGGGCGGTGTAGTCGGCAGGATATCCGCCAACGAGAACGCCCGGTATATCGCCAGGATCTACGGGCTGGACCCGGACTATGTTTCCGCTTTCACCCGCTGGTTGACGGATATCAAAGAATATTTCGACATGCCCGTCGGCACCTATTCCGCCGGTATGCGGCAGCGGTTCACCTTCTCTTTGTTGCTTGCGCTGGAATTCGACATCTACCTGATCGACGAGGGGATGCCGCAGACCACGGATGTCGAGTTCAACCGGAAGGCGGGCGAGGTGCTGTTCGAACGACTGAGGAATTCGACCGTCGTGATCGTGTCCCACCAGCCCAAAACGATCGAGAAGTTCTGCCGGCACGCCGCCATTCTGCGCGACGGCAGGTTGTACATGTTCGAGTCCCTTGAAGAGGCGAAGCAGTATTATGACTACACCGCCTAAGGCCCGCCGCTTTCACCTCTCCGCCTCGGAATCCGTTCGACCGGGCGCGCCCGCGGCCCATGCTGCCGATACGCGCAAGACTACCCCGTCGGTTCGTGTCGAGGTGCGAAAGAAAACGGATCTTCCACCGCGCTTCGGCGAGGATCCCGCGGCGGACGCAGCCGGAAAGCCCGATACATCTAACGCGGCACTTGATCGGCTTACGCTGACCCAGCCCACCGATGACGGTTTCCCCGATCGCAAGGTCGGACAGGCGCCCGCGACGGCCGCCGCGCCCGCGCAACCGGACAGCGCGGGGCTGGAGGCCAGGCTGCGGGCGATCCGTTCCGAGAAGCTGACCGACCGCCAGCTTCGTATCGCGCGGCGTATCGCCGCGCTGCACCAGATCGAGGTCGCGTCTGACGAAGAGGCGGTGCTGCGGCTTCGCGAACGGGGCATCGACCCGTCCCACCGCGCCGCGCTGAGCCAGATCCTGTCCAGCGAGGGCAACCGCGTGCAGTCCTCTCCGACCCGGAACGCCCCGGCTGTGCTGCCGCGTGCCAAGGGGACCGAGGTCGGGCCCGCCGCCCCGCCGCTGCCGTCGCGCGAGGCGCTGGCCGAGGATCAGCGCGCCGCCGACATCTATCGCATCCAGCGCGATATAGCCCGACGCCGTCGTCGCCGGATGATGATGCTGGCCTTGCGGTTGCTGTTTTTCGTGGTTCTGCCCACGGCGCTGGCGGGGTGGTATTATTTCCGGGTCGCGACCCCACTTTATGCGACGTTCTCGCAGTTCCAGATCCAGTTCGCGGACACCTCTGGTCTCAGCCAGGGGGGCAACGCGATCGCCGGGCTGCAGGCGAACAGCGACGCGGTCGGGGTTCAAAGCTATCTGTCGTCGCGCGATGCCATGCTGCGCCTTGATGCCGACAAGGGGTTCAAGCGGGCCTTTCAGGACCCGTCGATCGACCCGGTCAAACGGCTGGCCCCCGACGCCACCAACGAGGCAGCCTACAAGGTCTATCAGGATTCGGTGAGGATCGGATACGATCCCACCGAAGGGATGATCAACATGGAGGTGATCGCGCCCGATCCCGCGTTGAGCCAGGAATTTTCGCTGGCGCTGATCGCCTATGCGGAAGATCAGGTCGATCGGATGACCGAACGATTGCGCGCTGATCAGATGGAGGGTGCCGTTCAGAATTATCGCGATGCCGAAGAACGGGTGGTCGAGGCACAGCGGCGGGTTCAGGAATTGCAGCAGAATCTGGGTGTGCTGGATCCCGTGGCCGAAGGGTCGGTGGTGATGAACCAGATCGCCGAGTTGGAGGGACAGCTTGCCCAGAGACAGCTGGAACTTGGGCAGTTGCTGGCCAACCAGCGTCCGCAACAAAGCCGCGTGGCCACACTGCGCGGGGATATCTCGCGGCTTCAGGACATGATCGCGCAGACCCGCGGGCAATTGACCAGTGGCAACGAAACGCGTACCTCGCTTGCCGCGATCTCGGGCGAATTGCGGATCGCCGAAAGCGATCTTGCGACTCGGCAGGAACTGATGGCGAATGCCGCCGCGCAGATGGAGACGGCGCGGATCACGGCGAACAAGCAGGTTCGCTATCTGTCGCTGTCGGTGAAACCTGTCGCGCCCGACGAGGCCACCTATCCCAAGGCGTTCCAGAACACGCTGGTCGCCCTTTTGATCTTTTCGGGGATTTACCTCATGTTATCCCTGACCGCTTCCATCTTGCGCGAACAGGTATCTTCATGACCAAACACCGCCATATCCGCATCGGCAATCTCGACTGCGGCAACGACCTGCCGCTGACCGTTATCGCCGGTCCCTGCCAGCTCGAGACGCTGGACCACGCGCTGATGATCGCCGAGACGATGGCCGAGGCCTGCGACAAGGCCGGTGCGCGCTATGTCTTCAAGGCCAGCTACGACAAGGCCAACCGCACCTCGTTGAAGGGGCGGCGCGGTCTGGGTATCGACGAGGGGCTGGAGATTCTGGCGACTGTGCGGCAGCGGCTTGGCTGTCCCGTTCTGACCGATGTCCACGACGCCGAGCAGGCCGTTCTGGCCGCGAAATCGGTCGATGTGATCCAGATCCCGGCCTTTCTTTGCCGGCAGACCGACCTGCTGCTGGCCGCGGGCAAGACCGGCGCGGTCGTCAACGTGAAGAAGGGGCAGTTTCTTGCGCCTTGGGACATGCCGAACGTGGCCGACAAGGTCGCCTCGACCGGGAACGAGAATATCCTGCTGACCGAACGTGGTGTCAGCTTCGGCTACAACACGCTTGTCGCGGATATGCGCGCCCTGCCGATCATGGCGCGGACCGGATATCCCGTCGTGATGGATGCCACTCATTCGGTGCAACAGCCGGGCGGGCAGGGCGGATCGTCGGGCGGTCAGCGCGAGTTCGCGCCGGTGATGGCGCGCGCCGCCGTGTCGCTTGGCGTGGCCGCGGTGTTCATCGAAACCCATGAAGACCCCGACAATGCTCCGTCCGATGGTCCGAACATGATCCAGTTGCAGCGGATGCCGGCGCTGATCGAGTCATTGATGCGGTTCGACGCGTTGGCCAAGGCAGAACCGCTGGACGCATGATCCGTGCGCTTCTGCTGATCCTGCTGCTGGTGCTGCCGGCCGCGATTCCCGGCCCGGCAGCGGCGCAGGCCGGTCGCGACAGCGTGGCTTCACCCAGCGGCACCATATCGGTCCGCAACGATGCGGCCACCGATCTGGCCATCCGCAACCGGATCTACAGCATTCTGGATCAGGTGGCGTCCTTCGATTCCGTGCGTGCGCGCGTCGATGCGGGTATCGTGACCCTGACCGGCGAAGCGACCGAGCAGGCGACGATCGACCGTCTGAACGCGCTGATCGCGCGGGTTGATGGCGTTGTCGCAATCGAGGATCAGGTCCTGCTGTCGACCGATATCGGGCTGCGCCTGGAATCCGTGCGCGGTCGTTTCCTGCAGCGGCTGAACCAGGTCGCGGCGGGGCTGCCGTTCGTCGTGCTGGGCCTGCTGGTCGGCGCGGTGATCGTGCTGCTTGGTGGCTGGTTGTCGCGGCGCGACAAGACGTTGGCACGGATCGCGCCCAACCCGTTCATCGCCGACTTCATGGCCCAGACCATCCGCCTCAGCACGTGGATCGTCGCGCTGGTCGTCGCGCTGGGGCTGATGGAGGCCACGGCCCTTCTGGGAACCCTGCTGGGTGCCGCCGGGATTTTCGGCTTGTCCCTCAGCTTTGCAGCGCGTGACACGATCGAGGGTTTCGTGGCGACGATCCTTCTGTCCCTGCGACAGCCCTTCCGACCCAACGACCTGATCGAAATCGGCGGCCAGCGCGGTCGCGTAATCCGTCTGACCAGTCGCGGAACGACGCTGCTGACGCTTGACGGCAACCATATCCGCTTTCCCAATCAGATCGTCTACAAGGCGGTGCTGACCAACTATACCCGCAATCCTGAACGCCGTTTTCTTGTCGATCTGACGGTCGATCCCTTCGCCGATCTGGGCCGCGCCCGCGATCTGGTGCTGCGGACCCTGGCGGGGATGGATTTCGTGCTGGCCCGACCCGAGCCGGTGGCCTGGATCGAGGCGTCGGGCAATGAGTTCGTGGTGATCCGGGCAGGTGCCTGGGTGTCGCAGGACGGCACTGATTTCGACCTGGCCCGAGGCGAGGCGTTCCGCCTGCTGCGGCAGGCGCTGGACGGCGCTGGCTATGCGATCCCCGAGCCGATCCACCGGCTGCATCTTGAGGGGCAGGAGGCCAGCCAGCTTCAGAAGCCCGACCCTGCACCGGCCCCCGCTGACGCGCCCGAGCCGCCGCTTGATCTCAGCCCGGATGCGGGTTTCGAACAGTTGGTCGATCGCGGCCGGGTGGATGACGGGCGCAACCTGCTGCGCAGTGACATGCGTCGGCCCGGCTGAAGCCTCAGCCGTCGCGGGCGGCGATCCCTGCAGCGTGCCCCGAGGCCCAGGCCCATTGGAAATTATAGCCGCCAAGCCAACCGGTCACGTCAACGCATTCACCGATGAAATGCAGGCCCGGCACCTTCCGCGCCTGAAGTGTTCGGGCGTCAAGATCGCGGGTGTCCACACCGCCCAAGGTGACCTCGGCGGTGCGGTATCCTTCGGTGCCCACGGGG
This sequence comes from Paracoccus maritimus, assembly GCF_025195095.1. Classification (GTDB taxonomy): domain Bacteria; phylum Pseudomonadota; class Alphaproteobacteria; order Rhodobacterales; family Rhodobacteraceae; genus Paracoccus; species Paracoccus maritimus. Next base: position 147,923 of record NZ_JANAVZ010000007.1, read on the forward strand.
CGCAGCCGCCAGCGGTTGATCCGCTCTGCCAACGCCTCAAGCGTTGGATTGGACTGATCGGCCAGTCGCCGTTCCGCCAGACCGGCTTCGGTCGCGATCGCATCTGCCAGACGCTGCGGAAGCCATTCGCCCAAAGCTGCCGCGATCCTGATCCGGCCCGCCTGCGCACGCCGCTTTTTGAGTTCCTCGCCAATCGCGATGCCGGGCAGCAAGTCGATTTCCAGCACTTCACCGGGCTGCCAGAAGCTGGAGATCTGCAGGATGACGGGGCCGCTGAGACCGCGATGGGTGAACAGCAGCGCGTCCTGGAAGTCGCCGCCACGGTGCCGTATCCGCGCCTCAAGCGAGACCCCCGCCAGCGGCCGGCACAGCGCAAGATCCTGTTCCGCAAATGTCATCGGAACCAGACCGGGCCGGGGCTCGACGCAGCGCAGACCGAAATCCTGCGCTATTTCATAGGCCAGACCCGTCGCTCCCATCTTGGGTATCGATTTTCCGCCGGTGGCAATAACCACACGCGCGGCCGTCATGGCACCGCTGCCAGTTTCCAGGCAGAACCGATCACCGGCATGCCGCAGACCCGACACTGACGTGCTCAGGCGCAGTTCCGCGCCCTGCATCCTTTCGATTAGCATGTCTGTGATCTGCGTCGCCCGCCCGTCGCAGAATAGCTGCCCCTGGGTCTTTTCGTGCCAGGCGATCCCGGCCTGATCGACCAACCCGACGAAGTCCTCGGGCCGGTATCCTGACAGGGCGCTGGCCGCGAATCTGGGATTGCCTGACAGGAACCGTTCTCTGGTCGTGGCAAGGTTTGTGAAATTGCAGCGCCCCCCGCCCGAGATGCGAATCTTTTCGGCGGGATTTGATGCATGATCCAGCACGACCACGCGCCGGCCCTGCGCCATCGCCGATCCAGCGCAGAACAGCCCCGCCGCCCCGGCGCCCAGTACAAGTAGATCCGCGTGCTCCATCCGGCGCGCATATCCGGGCATCCGCGGCAGGGCAAGGTTTTGCGATTTTTCGACTTGAACCCCCCCGGTGTCTTGGCTATTCAGCCTCGCACGTTGGGGCGTAGCCAAGTGGTAAGGCAGCGGTTTTTGGTACCGTGTACCGTAGGTTCGAATCCTACCGCCCCAGCCAGTTTTTCGAGATCATCAAGAAGAATCTTCGAAAGCAGATTTGCAGATCCCGGTCGCAAATATCCCTGTAACAATCTGCCGAGACTGTCCCCTGCGCAGTGCGCAATCCTTTGCGGCGGACCACGCCAAGGCCATGCTCCGGGTGCACAGCGCGAATGAGAATGCCGGCATCCGGCCCCTGACGGCGGCCCGGATTTTCTGCTGGAAAACTGCGTCCTGCGCGCTTAGCTTCCGCTTTCATGGATAAACCCGACGCTATTCTCTCGCTTCTTTCTGCGCGCTTGAAACAGGCCCGGCAGTCGCAGGGTCTGTCTCTGGACGCCGTCGCCAAGCTGTCGGGGGTGTCGCGCAGCATGGTCAGTCAGATCGAGCGTGGCGAGTCATCGCCCACCGTCTCGACGCTGTGGAACCTGACCCGCGCGCTGCAGGTGGATTTTGCCGGGTTGCTGGAAGACCAGCATGTCAGCCAGCTGGAAGTGCTGCGGGCGCAGCAAGTGCCGACCATCGAGAATCGCGGCACAGGCTGCACGATACGCATCCTGTCGCCGCCAGAAGACGCGGGCCATCACGAGGTTTACGAGCTGCGCTTTGCAGAGGGCGGGGTGCTGGATTCCGCGCCGCATGCCCGGGGCACTCAGGAAAACCTGACCGTGATCGAAGGCGCGCTGACCGTGACAAGCGGCGAGGCCGTGGACCGGCTCGATACCGGTGAAACCGCGCGATACGCCGCCGACGTTCCGCATCGCCTGCAGGCCGAAGGAAAGGCGCGGGCGTTCCTTGTCGTGAAGGGAGGGTGATGGCGGCGCCTCAAGGTGCGGGATGACAGTTTAACGGACGGGTGTGCACTAAAGCATAATCCGTTATTGCGGAATAATTTCCGCCGTGATAGATGCCGCATCGCAACCTAAAGGAGTCGCCCATGTCCGCCCGCTTCTTCGCCGATCTGCAAAAGACGCTTGCCGGAATCGAGGCCGATGGCCTGATGAAGCGCGAGCGCATGATCACGTCGGCCCAACGCGCGGAAATCGCCGTGGGCGGGCGGGATGTCATCAATCTTTGCGCCAATAATTATCTGGGTCTGGCGGATCATCCGGACCTGATCCGCGCCGCCCGCGAAGTGATGGACGACAAGGGCTTCGGCATGGCCTCGGTCCGCTTTATCTGCGGCACGCAGGATTTGCACCGCACTCTTGAACAGAAGTTGGCGGCATTCCTGCAAAAGGATGACTCGATCCTCTTCGCGGCGTGTTTCGATGCGAATGGCGGGTTGTTCGAACCGCTTCTTGGGCCCGAGGATGCGATTGTGTCCGACAGTCTGAACCACGCCTCGATCATTGATGGCATAAGGCTGTGCAAGGCACGGCGCTATCGCTATGCCAACAACGACATGAACGATCTTGAGGCGAAGCTGAAAGAGGCGCGTGACGGCGGGGCGCGGCATGTGATGATCGCGACCGACGGCGTGTTCTCGATGGATGGCTATCTGGCGAACCTTCCTGAAATCACGCGGCTGGCCCGGACCTATGATGCAGTGGTGATGGTGGACGATTGCCATGCCACCGGCTTCATGGGGCCGCGCGGTGCGGGGACGCCGGACCATTTCGGGGTCGAGGTGGATATTCTCAGCGGAACGCTGGGAAAGGCGCTTGGCGGGGCGATGGGGGGCTATATCGCCGGGCCGCAGCCGGTCATAGACCTGCTGCGCCAACGCGCGCGACCTTACCTGTTTTCCAATGCGCTGCCGCCTGCGATCGTTGCCGCAGGGCTGGAGGCGCTGCACCTGGTAGATCAGGGCGCTGCGTTGCGCCAGCAGCTGTTCGAGAATGCCGCGTATTGGCGCCAGGGTCTTGCCGATCTGGGCTTTGACCTGCTGCAGGGCGATCATCCGATCATTCCGGTGATGCTGGGCGAGGCGCCCTTGGCGCAAAAAATGGCCTCGGGCCTGTTCGAGAAGGGCGTCTATGTCTCGGGCTTCTTCTATCCGGTGGTTCCGCATGGCCAGGCACGCATTCGCACACAGATGAACGCGGCCCTGACCCGCGCGCAGCTTGATCGCGCCCTCGCCGCCTTCGCCGAAGTGGGCCGAGATCTGGGGGTGATCCGATGAGCTTGCCGAACACCATGAAGGCGCTGCAGAAATCCCGCCCCGAAGAGGGGCTGTGGATGGTGCAGGCGCCAGTGCCCGAGCTGGGCCCGGATGAGGTTCTGATCCGGATCAACGCCACCGGCATCTGCGGCACGGACATCCATATCTGGAACTGGGACGACTGGGCCGCGGCCACGGTGCCGGTTCCGATGATCACCGGTCATGAGTTCGCCGGCGAGATCGTCGAGATCGGTCGCAACGTGACCGGTCTGCAGATCGGTCAGCGCTGTTCCGGTGAGGGGCATGTGGTCGGAACCGAAAGCCGGCAGAGCCGATCGGGCAAGTTCCATCTGGATCCCGGCACGCGCGGCATCGGGGTGAACGTGCAGGGGGCCTTTGCCGAATATCTGAAGCTGCCTGCCTTCAACGTGGTGCCGCTGCCGGACGACATTCCCGACGAGATCGGCGCGATCCTCGACCCGCTGGGAAACGCGGTTCACACAGCACTCAGCTTTGACCTTCTGGGCGAGGATGTGCTGATCACCGGGGCGGGGCCGATCGGCATCATGGCGGCCGCGGTGGCGCGCCACGCCGGTGCGCGGCATGTGGTGATCACCGACATCAACGCCGACCGACTGAAGCTGGCAGAGCATGTCTGCCGGAACGTGCGCACGGTCGACGTGTCGCAGGAGGATCTGCGCGACGTGATCCGCGAGTTGGACATGAAGCAGGGCTTCGACGTGGGGCTGGAAATGTCCGGCAGCCAGCAGGCGCTGGACCAGATGGTCGAAAGCCTGATCATGGGCGGCAAGATCGCGCTTCTGGGGATACCGCCGGGAAAGTCCCCGGTGGACTGGTCGCGCATCGTGTTCAAGGCGATCACCATCAAGGGTGTTTACGGGCGCGAAATGTTCGAGACCTGGTACAAGATGATCGCCATGTTGCAGAACGGGCTGGATGTCAGCCGGGTGATCACGCACCGCATGTCGGTAGACGATTTCCGCGACGGCTTTGCGGCGATGAAGTCCGGCCAGTCCGGCAAGGTGGTCCTGAACTGGCGCTAGGCGGCACGACAGCCTTATCCGAACGCGTTGCGGCGCGGGGCTCGTGTCCCGCGCGGCCGCCGGTTGCCATACGTCCTTATCGCAACGGGATCGGGCGCTGTTCCTCGATCGCTTCCATTGCGAAATACGAGGTCACCGTTTCCAGCTCTATATCCGCGATCAGCCGTTTGTAGACGTCGTCATAGCCTGCCATGTCCCTGACGATGATCTTCAGCAGATAATCGTACTCGCCCCCGATGCGGAAAAAGTCGATCACCTCGGGGATTGCCGAGACATGGACGCGGAACTTTCTCAGCCAGTCTGCCGAATGATGTCGTGTCTTGATCAGCGAGAATACGACAAAGCCGCCGCCCAGGCTGTTTCGATCGATCACCACGGTGCGGTTGCGGATCGCGCCCGAGGCTTCCAACGCCTTCAGCCTGCGCCAGCAGGCGTTCTGCGACAACCCCACCTTCTCGGCAAGCGCGCGCTGGGGCAGGCCTGCGTCACGCTGAAGTTCCTCGAGGATGCGAAAATCAAAATGATCCAGTTTATGTGTCATATACCGATCATATGACCCAAAAAATTAAAATCAACGGCAATGAACTGTGAAGTTTTTTCCAAATATTGCGTCATACTCGAACCATTGGAACCAGGGGATGACATGACTGCGCTCGACGACTTCAAGGCCGCGCTGAAAGGCGCCGACGTTCACGACCGGATCCGCGAGGGGCTGATCGGCGAGAATGTGCAGATCGACGGGCCGTTCGGGTCTAAGCCACTGATCTATGCCGATTATGTCGCATCGGGTCGCGCGCTGACCCAGGTCGAGGATTTCATCCGCGAACGGGTGCTGCCCTATTATGCCAACACGCATACACAGGCGTCGTTCTGCGGCGAGTACATGACCAAGTTGCGCGAGGCCGCGCGGGCCGAAATCGCCCGCCTGACCGGCGCGGGCGCGGGAATGAGCGTGGTGTTCACCGGCTCGGGCTCTACCGCCGGGATCAACCGCATCGTCGGGCTGCTGGACTTGGCGCGGCTGGTGCGGGAAGGGCAGCGTGTCGTGGTTCTGACCGGCCCCTACGAGCACCATTCCAACATCCTGCCCTGGCGAGAAACCGGTGCTGAGGTGATCGAAATCGACGAGGCGCCCGGCGGCGGTGTGGATATGGCCGCGCTAGAGCGCAGCTTGCAGGCGGCGCAGGGCGCGGCGCGGATTGTCGGCACCTTCTCGGCCGCATCGAACGTGACCGGCATCCTGACCGATGCCGACGCGGTGACGCGCGTTCTGCGCGCCAACGGCGCGCTGGCGATCTGGGATTACGGCTGTGCCGGCCCCTATTGCGAAATGGACATGATGGCCGGAACTGATGTGCAGAAGGATGCCATCGTGTTTTCGGTTCACAAGTTTCCCGGTGGCCCCGGTTCCAGTGGTGTCGCCGTGATCCGAGACGATATCGCGCATCGCGCAACGCCGACCCTTCCCGGCGGCGGCACGGTCAGTTTCGTATCGCCCTGGGGGCATGTGTATTCCGACAGCCTGTCGGCACGGGAAGAGGGTGGCACCCCGAACGTGACCGGCGATATCCGCGCCGCGCTGGCGATGCTGGTCAAGGAAGCCCTGGGCCAGGACTGGCTGAATGCCCGGCAGGCGGAACTGCGGGCGCGGGCGCTGAAGGTCTGGGGAGAAAATGACCGGATCGAGTTGCTGGGCTTGCCGGATGCCGAGGCTTTGCCGATCTTCTCGTTTCGGGTGCGGGATGGACATGGCGGGCTGGTGCATCACCAGTTCTTCACACGTCTTCTCAGCGATCTGACGGGCGTGCAAGCCCGCGGCGGTTGCGCCTGTGCAGGTCCTTACGGGCATCGACTGCTGGGCTTGGGACGCGCCGAATCCGACGCGACCATCGCCGCGCTGGAACAGGGCAGGGAAACCGCCAAACCCGGCTGGGTGCGGTTGAATCTTTCCGCACTGATGAGCGACAAGAAGGCAGATTTGATCATCGGGGCGGTGGACAACCTGGCAAGGATCGCCCCAGACTATGCAGTTCAGTATCGCGTCGATACCAGTACGGCCCGGTTCAACGCGGAAGGTTCTTCCAAGGATACGCTTGCTTCATGACCGACGCCCGGATCAGCCCTGTTGCCAATCCCGCCTTCCGCACGCTGTTTGTCGGACAGGTCTTTTCGCTGCTGGCGATCGGCCTGATGACCGTGGCGATGTCGCTGGCGGCGTACCGGATCGGCGGAACTGCGGCCGCCGGACAGATTCTGGGCTTTCTTCTGGCGGTGAAGATGGTTGCGTATGTCGGCATCGCGCCGCTGGCAGCCGCGCTGTTTGCCGGTCGCAGTCGCAAGCGGGTGATGGTGGGGCTGGACGTTGCACGGATGCTGCTGCTGCTGCCGATGGCCTTTGCCTCTCAGACCTGGCAGATCGCCGCGCTGGCGCTGGTCTTCTTTGCCGTGTCGTCGGGTTTCACGCCGATCTTCCAGTCGGTGATCCCCGATGTGCTGTCCGATGAACGTGTTTACAGCCGGGCACTGGTCTGGTCGCGCATCGCCTATACGCTGGAATCGGTCCTGTCGCCGGTGCTTGCCGCCATGGTGTTGCAGGTCTTGGCAGGCAAGTATCTGTTCTGGGTCGCCGCGCTGGCTTTCATAGGCTCGATCGCCGCGCTTGTTATCACTCGTTTTCCGCCCGAGGGAAGCGATGGCCGCACGGGATCATTCGTGTCACGGGCGTTTAGGGGGCTGTCCATCTATCGACGCACGCCGCGCCTGCGCGGGCTTTTCCTCCTCAATTTCGCGCTGTCGCTCAGCATGGCCTGGGTGCTGGTCAATTCGGTGGTGCTGGCGGGGGCGCGTCTGGGCGATGCGGAAACGCATTTTCCCATCCTGATGGCTTTCTACGGCCTGGGTGCCGCGATGGGCGCGGTGCTGGTCCCTCGTCTGGTCGAAGCGCAGGATGATCGCCGCGTGATGGCGTCGGGGGCTGTGCTGCACGCGGTGCTGGGCTTGGTCATCGCGCTGCCGTTGGGCTATGCGGGGTACATGGCGCTTTGGCTTGGCTTCGGGCTGGCCGCGTCGCTGGTGCTGACGCCGGGCGGGTTGGTGATCGCACGATCTGCCACGGCGAAGGACCGTCCGGCGGTTTTCGCGGCGCAGTTCTCGCTGTCGCATGCGGGCTGGCTGCTGGCCTATCCCCTGGCCGGAGAGTTGGGGGCCCGTGCCGGTCTGGAGCCGGCGTTGCTGATCCTGTCGGGGATGACCGTCGGTGTGGCAGCCTTGGGGCTGCGGATCTGGCCCGCGACCGATCCACTGACCCGCGAACATGATCACCCGGAACTGGCCCGCGATCATCCGCATCTGCGTCACACCCCGGCGCAGGGGCCGCGCCACCGGCATTCCCATGCCTTTTTCATCGATGACCTCCACCCGGACTGGTCGGCCAGCAGGCCGGCCTGAGCGTGAAGTGACCGCACCCCAAAGTTACAGGAATGACGACATGATACAGGAAACCGCTTCTCCGATCGACGGCCAGGGACTGCCCGTTCTGGAGGCGCGGCTGCGCGAGGATCTGAAGTTCCTTTGCTGGCCGGGCAAGGACTGGGTGCCCGCACGCGAAGGCGTCCACGACGTGGTCATCATCGGTGGTGGCATGTGTGGCATGGTGGCCTGGCTGGCGCTGAAGACCGGCGGCATCCACAACATGCGTGTGCTGGATCGCAGTCCCGAGGGGCTGGAAGGTCCCTGGCTAACCTATGCACGGATGGAGACTCTTCGCTCTCCGAAAGAGCTGACCGGCCCGGCCTACGGCCACGGTGCGCTAAGCTTTCAGGCGTGGTATCGCGCACAGTTCGGCACCGAGAAATGGGGGCAGCTGGACAAGATCCCGCGGCCGATGTGGATGCAGTACCTGAAATGGTACCGCAAGGTTCTTGAGATACCCACCGAGAACGGGGTGTCCGTCGATCTGGTCAAGCCCGAGGGCGATCTGCTGCGGCTGCATCTGTCGGGCGCGCCAGAGGCGTCGATCCTGACACGCAAGCTGGTCTTCGCCACCGGGCGCGATGGGACCGGCCAGCCGAACATCCCGGGTTTCGTGCGAGACCTTGACCGGAAATACTGGGCGCACAGCGCGGATGATATCGACTTCGACACGCTGAGGGGGAAGCGCGTTGCGGTTGTCGGCGTCGGGGCCTCGGCCGTGGACAATGCCGCCGAGGCGCTGGAACATGGTGCCGCCGAGGTCCGCCACCTGATCCGCCGCAAGGAAATGCCCACCGTCAACAAGATGATGGGGATCGGTTCCTTCGGCTTCACTGCCGGTTATGCCATCCTGCCTGATGAATGGCGCTGGCGCTTCATGCAGTATTCCTTTGCCACCCAGACGCCGCCGCCGCACGGTTCTACCAAGCGGGTCAGCCGTCATCGCAACGCCTATTTCCACTTTGGCAAGGCGGTCGCGACGACGGTCGAGAGAAATGGCGCGGTCACCGTGGGCTTCGCGGACGGGACGTCCTACGAGGCCGATTTCGTGATCCTCGGCACGGGGTTTACCATCGACCCGCTGTCGCGGACCGAGTTTGGAGAGGCGGCGGGCGACATCCTGCTTTGGCAGGACGTCTATACACCGCCGAAGGACGAACAATCCCGAGATCTGGGCCGGTTTCCCTACCTGAACGACGATTTCACGTTCCGCGAGAAAGAGCCGGGGCAGGCGCCTTGGCTGTCCAATGTTTATTGCTTCAACTATGGCGCTTCGGCCAGCCTTGGGAAGGTCAGCGGTGACATCCCCGGGATCTCGGAGGGGGCAGGCTGGATGGCCCGCGCGCTGGCGGGAAAGCTGTATGCCGAGGACGTTCAGCAGCATTGGCAGGCGATGATGGCCTATGACAAACCCGAGCTGGACGGCAGCGAGTGGGTGCCGTCCCAGCTTTCCAGTGCAGAACAGAAGGGGGAAGTGGCGTGATGGCGATGGAAACAACCGCATTGACGGGCGCGGGGCTGACCGGCGCGCCCGGAACAGCCGTCGAGGGGCGCGCGAATATCTTCGAGATGACCCAGGCTGCCGAAGAAGCTGTGCTGCGGCCGAAAGATTGCGGGGCGTGGTCGCACGAATTGCGTGCGGCGCTGGCGGCACGGATCGCGGTGCAGAACGATGAACACGAGCTGGCCGAGCGATATGCCACCGGCGCGGGCAGTTTCGCGCCCTTGGCCGAACCGTCGCAGGACGGATCCGCCGAGGGGCTTGCGGCCGTGCTGGCATTCATGGACAAGGTTGCAACCGATACGCGCAACGTCGCATCGCCTGACATCGCGGGCTTGCAGGCGGCAGGGATCTTGGACGCAGATATCGTGCGCCTCTGCGAACTTAACGCATTCCTGGCCTACCAGTTGCGGGTGGTTGCCGGTCTGCGCCTGATGAAAGGGGTCTTCGCATGACCAAGGTGATCACGAAGTTCACCCGCAACGTGCCGCATTGGCAACCGCGCGTGAAGCCCGTTGACCTGAAGGAGGCCAGCGACGAGCAGCTTGACGCACTGAAGGTCACCCCGTCGAACACCAAGGTGTCGGAATATGTCCTGACGCTGGCGCATGACGTTGAAAGTCTGAAGGTCCGATCACCTCTGTTCAACGCAATCATGTATGACAAGGGCGGGATGAGCCGGGCCGAGCGTGAACTGGGTGCGCTTGCGGCGTCGATGGTCAATCACTGCATCTACTGCGCCGCGGTGCACGCTGCGCGGCATGCGCAGCTGGAAAAATCCACGGACGTGACCGACAGGCTGTTCCGGGACGGTGCCGATGCCGATTTGGGGCCGCGTGATCGGGCGATCTTCGATTTTGCCGTAGCGTTGTCCAGGACGCCGTCTCAGGCCGGTCCGGCAGAGGTGGCTGCCCTGAAAGATGCGGGTCTGGATGAGGCCGAAGTTCTGGACCTTATCCTGTCGGCATCGCTGTTTGGCTGGGCCAATCGGTTGATGCATGTTCTGGGCGATCCGGTGCGGCTGCCGGAAACCGCTTCTTAAAAAATCTACTATAACGGAAATTATTCTGTCATAATATCATCTGAACGATGAGACAGTGATAGGGCGAATCAGGGAGACGACGTGGGAAAGACGGTAGGATTGGCGGGCGCGGGCTCGATTGCGTTCGGAACCGCGGCGGTGCTGGACAAGGCGGGCCATGATCCGATGCTGTGGTCGCCTTCTGGTGATGGCACGTCAGGTCTGAGCGGTGGCGCGCCTCTGCAGGCGGTGGGTGCCTTGGAAACGACGTTCTCCCCTCGCATCGCCAACGACGCGGCGATGCTGGCGCGCGAGAATGACGTACTGATCATCGCCTTGCCCGGCTATGGCCACAAGACCGTGCTGGATGCCTTGGCACCGCATATCGAGGACCGTCACCATGTGATCGTGTCTTCTCACGCCTCGTTGGGGGCGGTGTACCTGATGCAGCTTCTGGCCGAACGCGGCGTCGTCGCGCCGATCACCGCATGGGGCACGACGATCTGCACCGGGCGTCGGCAATCGGGCACCGAGGTCAAGGTGAACACCGTGCGCAGCCGCGTCGATCTTTGCACCGTGCCCGATGACCGCTCTGCCGAGGCGTTGGCGCTGTGCCGGGAACTGTTCGGCGACCGGTTCCAGCCGCGTGACGGGCTGCTGGCGATATCATTGTCGAACCTCAACCCCCAGAACCACATGGGCATCGCGCTGGGAAACATCACCCGGATGGAGCGTGGCGAAACATGGTCGCAGGGCCAGAACGTCACCCCGAAGGTGGGACGTCTTCTGGAGGAACTGGACCGCGAACGGCTGCAGATCGCGCAGGCGCTGGGGCTGGAGGTCAGGACGATCTTCGAACATTTCCACCTGTCCTTTCACGTTCCGATCGCTTCGATCTCTGAGATGAACCAGCAGATGCATGCCCAGGGCAACGGAGGCACCGGACCCGATACCGCCGACAGCCGCTATGTCACCGAGGACGTGCCCTACGGGCTGGTCGTGACTGCTGCGCTGGGTCGGCTGGCTGGCCATCCCGCGCCGCTGCACGAGGCAGGTATTCGCATCTTTTCGGCCATGTACGGTCGCGATTTCGAGGCTGAGAATCAGATTTTGGCGGCGCTCGACCTTGATCGCTTCAGCCTTGAAGACTTGAAGGTGGCGGCCAGAACGGGCCTTTTGCGCCAGCCTGTCCGCGCAGCAAGTGCGTCGGGCGAGAATCAAGAATAACCACCACGGGACCAACAAGGAGAACAAGCCATGTCGAAACTGATCTTCAATCGTCGCCGGTTTCTGGGAACGACCGTCGCGACCGGCGCGGCGCTGACATCGCCCGCCTATCTGCGCCGTGCCTCTGCCCAGACCGGGGGCGAGGTGAACATCTGGACCTACAATGATTTCGTGCCCACGGCCTTCCGCGAGCAGTTCGAGGCCGATACCGGCATCAAGGTCAACATCCGCTTGGTGGATGACCAGGGCAAGCAGTTCAACCTGCTGGCGGCCGAGCAGCCGAACCCGACCGTCGATATCATGACCGTTGCCGGGCACCGGTTCCTGCAGTTCATCGAAAGCGACCTGCTGGCGCCGCTGGACACCGGACGTTTGAAGAACTGGGACAAGATCAACCCGACCTTCTCGGAAAGCGACTGGTCGACGATCAACGGCAACAAATGGGGCGCGCCGATCCTGTCGGGGATGGAAGTTCTGTCCTACAACACCGAAATCGTCAGCGAGGAGGAGGCCCAGACCTGGGACACCCTCTTCAGCGAACAATACAAGGGCCAGACCGCCTATATCATCCAGGACATGATGTCGATCATCATGCTAAAGATGGGCTATGACGGCAATATGGTCGAGTATCTCGACGACCCGGACAAGGCCGCGCAGATCGTCGAGGAAGCCAAGGCCTTCCTGATCGAGAAGAAGCCGCTGGTGCGCAAATATTACGATGGCGGTGCCGAGTTCCAGCAGATGATGGTCAATCAGGACATCGTGCTGGGCCACAGCTGGAACGGCCCTGCCGCGGCGCTGATCAATGACGGCTTCCCGCTGGCGATGAGCATTCCTCGCGAAGGTTCCTACGGTTTTGTCTATACGTTCAACATCGCCAACAATGCGCCGAACTCCGACAATGCCTATCTCTTCCTTGACGCGCTGCTGTCCTCGCCCGAAATCGGCGCGGAAATGACCAAGGCTTCGGGCTTCATCTCGACCTACAAGGATGTGTCCCAGCATCTGAGCGAGCTTGAGCGGAAATCCACCTCTTTCCCGGACGAGCAGCTGGCCAACATGCAGTTCTTCCGTGCCGAGGCGAACGAGCTGAAATACAGCCTCGTCGATCCGGCCGTCGAGGCGATCAAGGCCGCCTGATCCCCTTGCCAGCCCAGCATGTTCCTGTCCCGCCACACGCGGGGCAGGGGCCCAAGCATACTTGAAAGACGACTGTATGACGTATGACGCATCCGCACAGCAGGACGGGCCAGCCATGACAGAAGACAAATCGGGACGCACATTCTGGGCCCGGTTGGCCTCGTGGGGACCGTATCACGCGTTGATGCGGCTGACGACGGCCTCACCCCGACGCCAGTTCCTGATCCTTGCGGCGTTTCCCATCCTCTGGGTACTGAGCCAGCATCTTGGCCCGATGTTGCAGATGCTGCGGGTGTCGCTGACGGATGCCTATCCGGTTGCGCCCGGCGTCGAGCAGCATTTCACGCTGGACAACTATGGCCGCTTCTTTGGGGACAGCATCTTCTGGATGCCGTTCTTCCGCACCCTGATCTTTGCCGGTGTGTTCACCTTCTGCACGCTGATCATCACCTATCCGGTCGCGTATTTTCTGGCGCGGCATGTCAGCCGCAAGAACCAGATGCTGCTGCTTCTGCTGCTGCTGATCCCGTTCTGGGTCGGCGAGATCGTGCGCACCTACGCGATCATGATCTTGCTGGGCAATACCGGGGCGGTGAACCTGGCGCTGAAGACGCTGGGTCTGATCGATCGGCCGATTCCCTTCATGTATACCAGCTTTTCCATGGGCGTCGGCATCGTGTACCTGACCGCGCTTTACATGCTGCTGCCTCTGTATTCATCGCTGGAAAAGCTGCCCAAAAGCATGAACGAGGCCGCCGCCGATCTGGGCGCGGGCGCCTGGACCCGGTTCCGTCGCGTGTCGCTGCCGCTGACCATCGAGGGGATTTCGTCGGGTTGCACGCTGGTGTTCCTGATCTCGACAGGCTTCTACGCGACGCCGGTCCTTCTGGGCGGGCCGTCCACCACGGTCTTTGCCGAAACCATCGCAGGCTTCTTCCATGTTGCGGGGGATGAATGGCCCACCGGTGCGGCGTTTGCCACGATCATGTTCGCGGCCGCGCTGGCCATCACGGCGACGTTCCAGAAGCTGATGAACGCGCTGCGCAAGGGAGACAAGAAATGAACGACCGCCCCGAAGTCTTCCGCGGCAACCGGATCTTCCTTGCCTGCATCTATTGGGCCTTCGTCCTCTACGTTTTCGTGCCGCTGATCCTGATGGTGCTGATGGGCTTCAAGGACAGCAATTTCATCGGTTTCCCGATCAAGTCCTGGACGCTGGATTGGTACACCGGTGTCTTCGCCGATGCCGAAGTGCTGTCGACCTTCGGCTATTCGGTGGCCATCGCGGTGCTGTCCACGTTGATTTCGATCTTTGTCGGCACCTGGATCGCAGTGCTTCTGGAAGGGCGCAAGTTCTGGGGCCGCACGTTGCTGTTCGGCTTGGCGGTCCTGCCGGCGCTGGTGCCGGGCATCATCTCGGCGATCGCCTTTCGCATCTACGCCCGCTGGCTGGGGATCGAGCCCGGCATGGGCGCGATCGTCTGGGCGCATGCGGTGCATAATGTTCCGTTCGTGGTGCTGGTGGTGATGGCTCGGCTGTCGACACTGCCCAAAAGTCAGATCGAGGCGGCGCGCGATCTGGGCGCCGACCCGCTGATCTCGTTCATCCGCGTCACGCTGCCCTATCTGGTGCCTGCGATCCTTGGCGCTTCTATCTTCTGCCTGCTTCTGTCTTTCGACGATTTCGTGCGCTCTTTCTTCCTGGGCGGCTACGAACCCACGCTGCCGGTGCTGATCTTCGCCAAGCTTCGTTCCGGGATGAGCCCCGAGATCAACGCCATCGCGACCGTCGCGCTGTTCCTGACCGCCGCCATCGGCATCTGGGCAGAGCGCTTCACCCGCCGCATGAACAAGGAAAACTGAGCCATGACCGACCAGACGACACCGCTTGTCCGCATCGAGGGGCTGTCCAAGCATTTCGGTGAAACCGTTGCGCTGAACAATCTGACGCTGGACATCGCGCGGGGCGAGTTCGTCACTTTCCTTGGCCCCTCGGGGTGCGGCAAGTCCACCACGTTGCGCATTCTGGGCGGGTTCGAGCGTCCGACCACAGGGCGGGTGATCCTTGACGGCGAGGACGTGACGAACCAGCCGCCCGAAAAGCGCCATGTGAACATGGTGTTTCAGGACTATGCACTCTTCCCGCACATGACCGTTGCGCAGAATGTCGCCTTCGGGCTGGAGCTGAAGGGCATGCGGAAATCAGAGATCCAGCGTCGCTCGGCAGAGATCATGTCCTTCCTGGAACTGGAATCCTATGCAACGCGCTACCCGGCGCAGCTTTCGGGTGGGCAGCGGCAGCGTGTGGCGTTGGCGCGCGCGCTGGCGCCCGATCCGGCGCTGCTGCTGCTGGACGAACCTTTGGGCGCGCTGGACGCCAAGCTGCGCGGCCAGGTTCAGCAAGAGCTGAAATCGATCCAGCGCCGCACCCACAAGACGTTCTTCTTCGTGACGCATGACCAGGAAGAGGCGTTGACCATGTCCGACCGGATCGTGGTGATGAACAAGGGCAAGGTCGAGCAGGACGGCACCCCGGAAGAGCTGTATTTTCGCCCTGCCAGCCGTTTCGTGGCCGAATTCATCGGCGAAACCAATCTTCTGTCTGGCCGGATGCGCGGCAGCGACGGCGACAAGATCGTCATGGACTGGGAAGGCACGACCCTGCTTGGCAAGGCGCCCGCAGGTGTGCCTGGCGAGGGACAGCCGATCACCGCTTCGGTCAGGCTGGAAAAGCTGGGATTCAGCGCCGAACGTCCGCAGACCGCGAATGCGGTGCAAGGGCGCGTGGTGGCCAAGACCTTCCTGGGCAGCCGGATGGCCATGCAAATCGCTGTCGGCGAGAACGGCGCACTGCTGAAGGCCTATGTGGACGCCGATACCGGCCAGTCGTTGGGTAGCGACCCCGTCTGGATCGGCTGGGAACCAGACAATATGGCAGTCCTGAACGACTGACCCGGACCTGTCGCCCGCGTCGTCCGGACGCGGGCGTGCGGCCTTCTGGCATATTGCCAGGAATTGCAGAACGTGGCCGCGAACCTGATCTCGCCGGTCCTTTTCCTTGCAGGCTGATGTCCCGATCACAACGTGGGTCAGGTCGAAAGCCCAAGATGCCGTGCGCTTGCAGATCGCCCGTTGTTTCGCGGCGGGGCTGACCTCGCGTTGCAGGATCACGGCAGCTTTGCGCTTGGAGCGCGTGCGCGTGGGGCATTGCAGAAGTCGATGCGTATCTGTTGCCCCGCTTTACTTGTATGGAAGTATGGCGTAGCTTCTGCGCAAGGGAGAAGACAGTGGATCAGCCATCATTCATCGTTCCGTCCAGTTCGACTGCGCAACAGGTCTATGACTGGTTGCATGATCGCATCCTGCGCGGCGATCTGGCGCCGGGTGCGCGGCTGAGCGAGACCGAGATTGCCGGTCAGGTCGGCGTCAGCCGCCAGCCCGTGCGAGAGGCCTTCATCCGCCTGACGGCGGCCGGACTGGCCGAAGTGCGACCCCAGCGCGGCACCTTTATCGGGCGGATTTCCGTGGGCGCGGTGCTGTCGGCGCGACTGATCCGCGAGGCAGTCGAAAGCGATCTGATCAGGATGGTGTCGGCCACCACCTCGCCCGCACTTCTGGCGCAGCTTGATCAGCAGCTCGAGGCGCAGCGAGAAGCCAGCGCGCGCCAGCATGTCGAGGATTTCATTGCGCTGGACGATCAGTTCCATCGCAGCCTTGCCAAGGCGGCAGGCCACGCGGATGTGTGGGACGTGCTTGAGGGGCTGAAGTCCCAGATGAACCGTCTGCGCTATATCACCGCGCGGGTCTTCGATCATCAGAAACTGCTGGACCAGCACACCGCCATCGTCGAAGCGCTGCGCGATGGCCATGCAGATCGCGCTGAACAGGCGATGCGACTGCACCTGCGCGAATTGTTGACCGATCTTCCCGAGATCGCGCGCAACAAGCCGGAATTCTTCACGAAATAGACACTATCACCATGAGGAGGATGATGATGAAACTGAACCGTCGCCATTTCACCGCGCTAGCCGGGGCCAGCCTGCTGGCCGCACCGGCAATCAAGGCTTATGCCGCAGATGTGACGCTGAAACTGGGTCATCTCGCGAATGAACAGAACAGCTGGCACAAGGCGTCGATCAGGTTTGGCGAAGAGGTCGCGAAGCTGACCGAAGGTCGGGTCGAGGTGCAGGTCTTTCCGAACGAATCCCTGGGCAAAGAGATCGATCTGATCAACGGCATGCAGCTTGGCACCGCCGACATGACGATCACCGGCGAAAGCCTTCAGAACTGGGCGCCGATGGCGGCGCTGCTGGCCGTGCCCTATGCTTATCTGACGCTGGACCAGATGGATCAGGTCGCGTCGGGCGAGATCGGCGAACAGATCAAGGCTCAGGTCATGTCCAATGCCCAGATCCGTCCGCTTGCCTATTTCGCGCGCGGTCCGCGCAATCTGACCTCGAACCGCGAGATCATGACGCCGGACGATCTTAACGGGCTAAAGCTGCGGGTGCCGAACGTCCCGCTGTTCGTCAAGACGTGGGAAGCCTTGGGTGCCGCCCCTACACCGATGGCATTCAGCGAAGTCTTTACCTCGCTGCAGAACGGCACGATTGATGCACAGGAAAATCCGCTGGCCCTGATCGATTCCGCGAATTTCAACGAGGTCCAGAAATTCGTGAACAAGACCGAACATGTCCGCTCCTGGATCTACCTGACCATTTCCGAACTCAGCTGGGGCCGTCTGTCCGAGGCGGATCAGGATGCGGTGATGCAGGCGGCCGCGACCGCACAGCAGTATGAGCGCGAACTGTTCTTGGCCGACGAAGAGCGGCTGACCCAGATCCTGCAGGACAAGGGCATGACCTTCGTGGACAGCGACAAGGCTGCCTTCGCCGCATCGGCCAAGGATGCGGTGCTGGCCAACGTCGCGCCAGAAATCAAGCCGGTGGTCGAACAGCTTTTCGCGTCGCAGGGATGACCTGAACTGCGGTGGCCGACAGGCCACCGCAGCTCAACAGGCGAAACGAGGTATCCAGCGAAGGAGGAGACATGACCGCCTTGATCCGTGGAATGCGGGTGCTGTTGCGGGTTGGCACCGGACTGTCCTTCATGGTGCTGATACTAGCCGTCACCGTTCAGGTGGTGGGGCGCAGCTTTGCGACCTCGCCAGTCTGGACCGAGGAACTGACCCGGTTCGCGCTGCTGTATCTTGCAGGATTCGGCACCGGGCTGGCCCTGTTGTCGGGCGATCTTGTGAATGTCGATCTGGTCAGCGAAAGCCTGCCGCGTCGCGGGCCGTGGATCACCAGGCTGGTTTCGGCGCTGCTGGTGCTGGTCTTCGCCGCGATGCTGGTCGAGCCTGCGCTGCGCTTTACCCGGATCGGCGCGATGCAGACGTCGCCCGCGATGGCTCTGCCCATGAACTATGCGCATGGCAGCATCCTTCTGCTGCTGACGATGCTTGCGCTGGCGGCGGCACTGCGGCTGATCGCGATGCTGACGGGCGCGGCTGACGGCCGTCCCGACAACCTGACGGGAGAGATCGAATGAGCCTTGCCATCCTTGGCCTGACCTTCGTTTTCGGGCTGGTGATCGGCATGCCGGTCGCGGTGACGCTGGGGCTGTCTTCGATGGCCTATCTTCTGTGGCAGGGGATGCCGTTGGTGGTGATCCCGCAGAAGATGTATGCCGGTATGGACAGCTTTGTGCTGTTGTGCATTCCCGGCTTCATCTTGGCCGGCAACCTGATGAACGGCGGCGGGATCACCGGGCGCATCATCCGTTTCGCGCAGGCGATGGTCGGCTGGATCCGGGGCGGGCTGACGCAGACCAATGTGGCGTCCTCGATGCTGTTCGGCGGTATTTCGGGGACGGCGGTCGCGGATGCGGCATCGATCGGCGGAATGATGATACCGGGCATGAAGAAGGCCGGCTATCCTGCTGATTTTTCTGCCGCAGTTACCGCCGCTTCGTCCACGGTGGGACCGATCATTCCACCCTCGGTGCCGATGATCATTGTCGGGTCACTTGCGGGAATTTCGGTCGGCAAGATGTTCATTGCGGGCGCATTGCCGGGATTGCTGCTGGGACTGGCGATGATGGTGACGACCTATGTCATCGCAGTGAGGCGCGATTTCCCACGTCAGGCCTGGCAAGGCTGGGGCGAACTGGGCGCGGCGTTTCTTGGCGCGTTCTGGGCGTTGGCGATGACGGGGCTGATCGTGGGCGGAATGCTGTCAGGCTATGTCACGCCGACCGAAACGGCGGTCGTTGCCTCGATCTATGCGGTGATCGTGGGCGCCTTTGTCTATCGCGAATTGCCGTTGGCGCGCGTCCCGACGATCCTGATCGACAGTGCGGTTTCATCCGCCGGCATCCTCGCGCTGGTCGGCACGGCCAATGTGTTCGGCTGGATTCTGGTCAGCGAACAAATCCCGCAGATGATTGCCGATGCCGTGCTGTCGGTGACCGACAACAAGTTTCTGGTGATCCTGCTGATCAACATCGTGCTGCTGATCGTCGGCATGTTCATGGAAACGATCGCGGCGCTGATCATTCTGTTCGTGCCGCTGATGACGCTGGCCGAGGGCGTGGGGATCGAGCCGCTGCATTTTGCCGTCTTTGCGGTGCTGAACCTGATGATTGGGCTGACCACGCCGCCGGTCGGTGTCTGCATGTTCGTCTGCGCCAACATTGCGCGAATCCCGCTGGCCCCGGTGATCCGCGCGCTGGTGCCGTATCTCGCGACCAACATTTTCGTGCTGCTGCTGGTCTCCTACATCCCGTGGATCAGCACGTTCCTGCCTTCTCTGATGGATAAGTAATATGACTGACTTCGCCTGCCGGCTGCATGCCGCCCACGATCTTCGGGTCGAGGATCAGCCCGAACCACGGCCCGCGCCCGGCGATGCCCTGATCCGCGTCCTGCGGGGCGGCATCTGCGGATCTGACCTGCACTATTATCACGACGGCGGATTTGGTCCGGTCCGTGTTCGGGAACCGATGATCCTGGGTCACGAGGCCGCCGGGGTCGTCGAAACCGCGCCTGCGGGATCGGGACTGCGCACAGGGCAGCTTGTCGCGCTGTGCCCGTCGCGCCACTGCGGGGAATGCGAATTCTGCGCCGCAGGCCAGAACCGCCACTGCCTGAACATGCGGTTCAACGGGTCCGCCATGCGGTTGCCGCATGAGCAGGGCTTCTTCCGCACCCATATCTCGCACCCGGCGGGGCAATGTGTTCCGTTGCGGGACGGCGTGACGGCCGAGGCCGCGGCGGGAGCCGAACCGCTGTCGGTCTGCCTGCACGCGCTGAACATGGCCCCGCCTCTGGAAGGCCAGCGCGTTCTGGTCACCGGCGCGGGCCCGATTGGCGCGATCTGCGTAGCCTTGGCCCGTCTGCGCGGCGCGGCCGAGATCGTGGTCACGGATGTGCAGGATTTCACGCTGGCGATCGCGCGTCGCATGGGCGCTGACAGGGTGGTAAATGTGGCCGCCGATCCCGATGGGCTGAACGACTATGCGACCGGAAAGGGGCGGGTCGACGTGGTGCTGGAATGTTCCGCCAATCCGCACGCCATCGCGCAGGCCATCGGTGTCACCCGGCCGCAGGGCACGGTGGTCCAGATCGGCGTGGGAGGCACCATGCCGCTGCCCCTGAACCTGATCGTCGGCAAGGAATTGCGCCTGGTCGGCACGCATCGCTTCGACGCCGAGTTCAGCGAGGCGGTGCAAATGATCGGCGAAGGTAGGATCGACCTGTCGCCGATGGTGACGCAGGTGCTGCCGGCCAAAGATGCGGTGCGGGCGTTCGACATGGCCGGAGACCGCAGCAAGGCGGTCAAGGTCCAACTTGATTTCACGGCATAACAGGAGGGGTGGATGCGACACACGTGGCGCTGGTTCGGGAAGCAAGACAGGGTTTCCATTGACGACATGCGTCAGGCCGGTGTGCAAGGTGTCGTGACGGCGCTTCACCAGTTGCCGACCGGTGCTGTCTGGCCAATGGACCAGATCGCCCGCAGGCAGGACGAGCTGGCGATGATGAAGGACGGCACGCCATCCGGGCTGGCGTGGGAGGTGGTCGAAAGCCTGCCGGTCAGCGAGGCGATCAAGACCCAGACCGGCGAATGGCGCGCTCATGTAGAAAGCTGGATCGCCTCGATGCGCAACCTCAATGCATCCGGCATCGACGTGATCTGCTACAATTTCATGCCCGTTCTGGACTGGACGCGGACCGATCTGGCGTGGAAGCGCCCGTCCGGGGCGACCTGCATGCGTTTTGATTTCATCGATTTCGCGGCGTTCGACATCCACATCCTGCAGCGCCGCGGCGCGGCCGAGGATTTTTCCGACGAGATCCGATCCGAGGCCGCACGCCGTTACGCCGAAATGGATGACCCTCGCCGTGAACAGCTTGCCGGGAACGTGATTTTCGGCCTGCCCGGCGCTGCCGAACGCTTCAGCCTTCAGGATGTCCGTGACCTGCTGGACAGCTATGCGCCGGTGACGGATGCGGTCCTGCGCCGGAACTTCCACGATTTTCTTGAATTGGTCGTGCCGGTCGCGCAGGAAATCGGTGTGCGGCTGTGCTGTCATCCCGACGATCCGCCCTTCGGCCTTCTGGGTCTGCCGCGCGTCATGTCGACCGAGGCCGACTATGCGGAACGCGTGGCGGCGGTCGATCTGCCGGCAAACGGCATCACGCTGTGTTCGGGGTCGCTGGGTGCGCGTCCCGACAACGACCTGCCGGGCATGATGGACCGGTTGGGGGATCGGGTGCATTTCCTGCATCTGCGCAATGTCCGGCGCGACGGCGATGATATTCGCGGCAGCTTCTTCGAGGACGAACATCTGGGCGGACAGACTGACATGGTTGCGCTGGTGGCGTCCGTCCTGCGGGAAGAGGCGCGCAGGCGCCGCGCCGGACGCGCGGATGCGTCAATCCCCATGCGGCCCGACCATGGGCAGGACATTCTTGACGATATCGGCCGCGGCGGACAGCCAGGTTATCCCGCCATCGGCCGGCTGAAAGGTCTTGCCGAACTGCGCGGGATCGAGGCCGCCCTAAGCCACAAGGGGGTCGCATGACGACGCGCCTGACCGATCTTGACGACCTGCCTGCCAACGTCCTGACCCCGCGCTATGACCGTACTGCGCACGGAACCGGGATCCTGCATCTTGGGCTTGGCGCCTTTCATCGCGCGCATCAGGCGGTGGCAACCGATGATGCGTTGGCCGATGCGGGCGGAGACTGGCGCATCCTGGGCGCAAATCTGCGCAGCCGCGACGTGTCACAGGCCATGGGGGAACAGGATGGGCTTTATACGGTGTTGATCCGTGACCGGCAGGACCAAGCCCGAATCATCGGCGCGCACAGCGCGGCGCTTGGCGGCGATCCTGCCGCGATCCTGCGCGCGGCGTGCGATCCGGCGATCCGCATTCTGTCACTGACAGTATCGGAAAAGGCCTATGGCATCGACCGGGCCGCGATGGATGTCGACGACGACCACCCCGCCGTGGCGGCCGACCTGCAAAGGCCAGATGCGCCGCAGGGGGTTCTGGGGATCATCACGGCGGCGCTGTCGAAGCGCCGATCGAACGGTATCAGCCCCTTCACGGTCCTGTCCTGCGACAATCTGCCCGATAACGGTCCCCTGTTGCGCGCAGGCGTTCTTGGCTTCGCGCGGCGCACCGACAAGGCACTGGGGGGCTGGATCGAAGACGAGGTTGCTTTTCCGGCGACGATGGTGGATCGCATCACCCCCGCCACGACCGACAAGACGCTGCAGGATGTGCGGGATCTGACCGGGCGTGACGATCTTGCTGCTGTTGAGACCGAACCGTTCAGCCAATGGGTGATCGAGGATCATTTCCCCCAAGGCCGCCCGACATGGGAGGCGGGCGGCGCCGAATTTGTCCGCGACGTTCGCTCGCACGAGGCGATGAAGCTGCGAATGCTGAACGGCGCGCATTCGCTGATCGCCTATGCAGGGCAACTGCTGGACCTGCCACATGTCCGCGACGCGGTCGCCGATCCTCAGTTGGCACCGCTGATCTTGCGGCACATGCAGGCCGCCGGTGAGACATTGCCAAGGGGCGCGGGGCTTGATCCCGACCGCTATGCACGGGCACTGATGGACCGCTTCGCCAACCCTGCGATTGCCCATCAGACGCGACAGATCGCCATGGACGGGACCGAGAAGCTGCCGCAGCGCTGGTTCGCACCGACCGCCGATACCCTGAAGACGGGCGGCGATACGCGCCCCTTCGCGTTCGCCGTGGCAACCTGGCTGGCTTGGCTGGCCGCGCTTGCCGACCGGGACGAGACCCCGAACGACCCGCGTGGGCCTGCGCTGCTGAAATTGACTCGCGAGGCAGGGGGCGATTCCGGGACGCTTGCCGGATCGGTACTGGCATTGCCCGGCCTGGTGCCGACAGGCGTGACAGGCAGCACTGACTTCATGCGGACTGTCGTCCGAAAGCTGACCGAGATCCGCAGTCTCGGCCTGCGCGAGGTCATGAAGCAAGAGGCGGTCGCGTGATGCATAAATCCGTCCTTTCGATCGGTGAATGCATGGTCGAGCTGTCGCAATCCCCGCAAGCCGGGTTGTGGCAGCTAGGTATCGCTGGCGACACGCTGAACACCGCCTGGTATCTGCGCCGCCTGCTGCCCGCAGATTGGCAGATCGGCTATTTCACCCGTGTCGGGACCGGAGAGTTCTCGCGCAAGGCTGTCGATTTTCTGGCCGCCGAAGGCATACTGACGCGTCATGTCGGACAGGATCCCCGGCACGAGATCGGTCTCTATGCGATATCGCTGGCCGATGGTGAACGCAGCTTCAGCTATTGGCGCGACAATTCGGCGGCGCGTCGGCTTGCCGACGATCCGCAGGTGCTGGCCGACGCCTTGCAGGGTTGCGGCATCGCCTATCTTTCGGGAATTACCGTCGCGATCCTGTCACCCGGTGGACGCGCGGCGCTGTTCGAAGCGCTGCGGCAGGCGCGCGCGCAGGGCACACAGATCGTGTTCGACCCGAATTTGCGTCCACGCTTGTGGTCGGACGCCCACACGATGTGCGACCAGACCCAAACCGCTGCCGCGCTGGCCGATCTGATCCTGCCCAGCCATGACGATGAACGCGATCATTTCGGCGACGCCGATCCGCTGGCCACGGTCGCGCGCTATCTGTCCTGCGGATCGCGTCAGGTGATCGTCAAGGCGGGTGGCGCGGCGATCCATTTCGGCGGTGCCGAAGGCGCAGGTGTGGTGGACGGGCTGGAACGCGCGGTGCCCGTGGACACGACATCGGCGGGCGACAGCTTCAATGCGGGCTACCTGGCCGCGCGATTGCAGGGTGCCGGGATCGAGGCATCCATACGCAGCGCCCATGATCTGAGCCGCAAGGTGATCAGTCACCGGGGCGCACTGGTGGTCGAGGCCGTCTGATGGTTCAGGCGCATGAAACCGTGATGCGTGCATGCGAACAAACGCAGGTGACAGGCTAGCCCGTCACCTGCGCGACGCAGCGGATGAAGACACGAGCGGCGGGTGCGATCAGCGCGTCGGGGAAATCGTAGTCCGGGTTGTGCAGGCTGGCGACGTCCTGTCCCGCCCCAAGCAGGAACATCGCCGCACGGGCGCCGCCGCCGAAACGGCCGAAATCCTCGGACGCGCGCATGGGAAGGCCGTCGGCCCGGATCGCGATGTCCTCGGCGAGCAGTGCGTTGCGCAGAATCTCCGTCGCCTCGGGGTCGTTCTCGCAATGCTGAAACACGTCGTGCCAGCTGATCGCGAACTCCAGCGTGCTTTCCCGCGCTGCGTCGGCAACGGCCCGGCTTGCCTCGGTGACCAGCCTGTCCATGCCGCTGTCCTGCCGGGTTCGCAGTGTGGCCCAGATCTGCGCCTCGCCGGGCGCGATGCCGAATGCCTGTTCGCCCATCGACGCATGGGTGATCGTGACCAACGAGAAATCCGGATCAGAGACGGCCCCGCCGGTGCCAAGCGCGGTCAGGCGCGGAATCAGCTCGGCCAGCGCATTCGCGGGCGAGATCCCGTGTTCGGGTTGCGATGCGTGTGCCGTCCGCCCGGTCAGGATGATCTTCATGCCGCGCGAGGCACAGTTCATCGGTCCTTCCGCCAGCATGGCCATGCCGCGCGCAAGGCCCGGATAATTGTGCAACGCCAGCGCCACATCCGGCCTTATCTTCGCAAAGCGAGGATCGGCGATCACCTTTGCCGCACCCGAACCGTCTTCTTCGGCGGGCTGAAACATCAGGATCACACGCCCCTGCCGGGGTCGGTTGCGCCCCAGCCAGCGCGCGACCGTGGCCAGAATCGCCATATGCCCGTCATGACCGCACAGATGTGCCTTGCCCGGCACCGTCGAACGATAGGGACGCGACGATATTTCCTGGATCGGCAGAGCGTCCAGTTCGCAGCGCAGCATCAGCGTCGTGCCCGCATTCGCGCTGTCATAGACCGCCGCGACACCGTGCCCGCCCAACCCGGTCAGGATTTCGTCCGGCTGCGTCGGTGACAGCATCGCGATCACGCGATTCGCGGTTTCGACCTCTTGTCCCGACAGTTCGGGGTGGCGATGCAGCTGCCAGCGCCATTCCGTCATCTCGGCAACGTCGCGGTCCGGCACCATCTGCATGTCGTCGGTCAGGTCCATCGCGATCCTCGTCAACAGGTTCATCGGTCAGTTGCTGGATTGCGCGGGTTTGGCGGCGGGTCAAGACGCTGGCCGAGGTCAGAGCGTCTCAGGAAGCATGCTCGGCCTCTGACAAGGTCGCGGTCAGCCACGCACGAAACGCCTTCAGGGCGGCAAGGTCGTCCTTGGCCTTGGGCCAGACCAGCCAATACGCCCCTGGCCCCGGCACCGCGGGTCGCAGGATCGGTTGAAGTCTGTTTTCGGCAATCTCGATCTGCGCAAGATAGTCGGGCAGCAGTGCGATCCCCAGGCCCGAGATCGCCGCCTGAATCATCATCGAGAACTGGTCCATCATCATCCCGTCGGGACGGGCGGGGGCTGCGGCACCCTGTCCGGCGAACCATGCCGGCCACGCGCCAGGACGCGTCTCAAGTTGCAACAGCACCCTGTCATGCAGATCGGTGGGACCGGTGATGGGTCGGTTTTTCAGGTAGTCGGGCGCAGCGCATGCCGTCATCCGTTCGTCGAAAAGCTTCAGGTGGCGTGCATCGGGCCAGTCGTCATGACCGAAGCAGATCATCGCGTCGAACGGCTCGGCATCGAAATTGAACCGCGCGAAGCGTGTCGCAAGATTGACCGAGACGCCGGGATTGGCCGACAGGAAATCGGGCAGCCGGGGCGCCAGCCAGCGTGTGCCGAAGGTCGGCAGAACCGCCAACGTCAGGGTGCCGCCATCCGGATTGGCGATCAGCGACATGCTGGCGCGCTGCACGATGTCCAGCGCGGACGAAATCTGCCCGAAATATCGTCGCGCCGCGTCGGTCGGAACAAGACGTTTGCGCTGACGTAAGAACAGTTGCTGTCCCAGCTGCGTCTCAAGCGTCTGGATCAGGCGACTGACCGTGCTTTGGGTCAACGACAGATCATGTGCTGCCGCGGTCACGGATCCTGTGCGCATCACCGCATCGAAGGCCAGCAGAAGACTGAGATTGGGCAGGAACCGTCTGGCGCGCATCATTCATCCCATGCATGAACTGATGCGGATTATCCGTTTTCCGCGCCGGTTGCCAAGCGTTACAAGTTGCCCCCAGAATGACGTGACCCGTCAAGGAGGATTCAGATGTCCACGAAATCGCACAATGGCGCAGCTTTCACCTGGGAAGATCCGTTCCTGCTGTCGGACCAGCTTGGCGAAGAAGAACGCATGATCCGCGACAGTGCGGCCGCCTTTGCCGCCGAAAGTCTGGCCCCGCGCGTGCAGGACGCCTATTTGAACGAACATACCGACCCCGAGATCTTCCGCGAGATGGGCGCCGCCGGAATGCTGGGTGTCACCGTAGCCGAGGAATATGGCGGCGTCGGCGCGTCCTACGTGTCTTATGGCCTTGTTGCGCGGGAAATCGAACGCATCGACAGCGGCTATCGCAGCATGGCGTCGGTCCAGTCGTCGCTGGTGATGTTCCCGATCGAAGCCTATGGCAGCGAGGAGCAGAAGCAGAAATTCCTGCCCAAGCTGGCCTCGGGCGAATTCATCGGCTGTTTCGGCCTGACCGAACCCGATGCCGGATCCGATCCCGCCGGCATGAAGACACGCGCCAGGAAGACCGAAGGCGGCTATGTCCTGAACGGGGCGAAGATGTGGATCAGCAACGCCCCAATCGCCGATGTCTTCGTCGTCTGGGCCAAATCCGAGGCGCATGGCGGCAAGGTGCGCGGCTTTGTCCTGGAAAAGGGGATGAAGGGCCTTTCCGCACCGAAAATCGGCGGCAAGCTGTCCCTGCGCGCCTCCATCACCGGCGAGATCGTCATGGAGGATGTCGAGGTCGGCGAAGATGCGCTGCTGCCCAATATCGAAGGGATGGGCGGTCCCTTCGGCTGTCTGAACCGTGCGCGCTACGGGATCAGCTGGGGCGTGATGGGCGCGGCCGAGGATTGCTGGTTCCGCGCCCGCCAATACGGTCTGGACCGCCATCAGTTCAACAGGCCGCTGGCCGCCACCCAACTGTACCAGAAGAAGCTGGCCGACATGCAGACCGAGATCGCGCTTGGCCTGCAGGCCAGCCTGCGCGTGGGCCGGCTGTTCGACGAAGGCAAGTTCGCGCCCGAGATGATCTCGATCGTCAAGCGCAACAACTGCGGCAAGGCGTTGGATATCGCGCGTATGGCCCGCGACATGCATGGTGGCAACGGCATCCAGATCGAATATCACGTGATGCGCCATGCGCAGAACCTTGAGACCGTGAACACCTACGAGGGCACGCATGACGTCCACGCCTTGATCCTTGGCCGTGCGCAGACCGGATTGCAGGCCTTTGGCTGACGCGCCGCTGAAGGGGCTGAAGGTCGTCGAACTGGCCCGCATCCTTGCGGGCCCGTGGCTGGGCCAGACCTTGGCCGATCTGGGCGCCGAAGTCATAAAGGTCGAGGCGCCCGAGGGTGACGACACACGGCGCTGGGGGCCACCCTTCATCGACCGGCCCCGCGCCGATGGCACCAGCGAACGTGTCGCGGCCTATTTCCATGCCGCCAACCGGGGCAAAAGCTCTGTCATCTGTGATTTCCGCGATCCGCAGGACCTGGAACGACTGAAAACGCTGATCGACAGCGCCGATGTGGTGATCGAAAACTTCAAGCTGGGCGGCCTGCGCAAATTCGGGCTGGACTACGAAACCCTTTCGGCCCGCAATCCGGGTCTTGTCTATGCGTCGATCACCGGGTTTGGTCAGGACGGGCCGCGGGCCAGCCAGCCGGGCTACGATTTCCTGATCCAGGGCATGTCGGGGATCATGGATCTGACCGGCGAACCGGACGCAGAGCCGCAAAAGGTCGGCGTCGCGTGGATCGACATCTTCACCGGGCTTTACGGCGTGATCGCGGTGCAGGCCGCATTGGCAGAACGCGCGCGCGGGGGGCTGGGGCAGCGACTGGATCTGTCGCTGCTGGATTGCGGCGTGGCGGTGCTGGCGAACCAGGCCACGAATTACCTGCTGGGCGGCACGGTGCCGCATCGTCTGGGCAACGCGCATCCCAACATCGTGCCCTATCAGCTGTTTCCAGCCGCCGACGGGCATCTGATCATCGCCTGCGGAAATGACCGGCAATTCGCCGCGCTGTGTGACATACTGGATCTGTCGGATCTGGCGACAAACCCTGATTTCGCAACGAATCCGGCGCGGGTGGCGAATCGCGACCGGCTGGTGCCGCGTCTTGCCGCGGCCACCCGAAGGCGCAGCCGTGCCGATCTGATCGCCGCGTTCGAGGGCCGGGGCGTGCCGGCCGGACCGGTCAACGACGTGGCCGAAGCGCTGGCCGACCCTCAGGTTGTTGCCCGCGGCCTGCAGATCGCGCCCGAAGGCATCACAGGACTGCGCAGCCCGATCGCCATGTCACGCAGTCGGATCGGCAGCGAACGTGCCGCACCCGCCCTGGGCGACGGCGAATGGGGGTTCGAGTAAGCTTGAGGTCGTATTCGCGCCGATCCCGGTCCTGGCCACGGTAAGGCCCCTTGCCAGCCGCGCGGCCATGCGCCAACCTGCACAAAATGAAGCCCCTCGGAACGGGGCCGGACCCAAAACGACAGGGAACAACCTCATGAAACATTTGCTGACACCGCGCGCGCTGCTTCTTGCCTCTGCACTGGCAATTGCACCCGCCGCCTATGCGGAAACCCCGGCCGACACACTGGTCATCGCCACCGACATCAGCGACATCATCAGTCTTGATCCGGCGCAGACCTTCGAATTCTCGGGCAATGACGTCAATCGCAACACCTATGACCGGCTGGTCGATTTCGACCCGCTGGACATGGAGGCGGGGTTCAAGCCCGCGCTTGCCGAAAGCTGGGAAGTGGCCGAAGACGGCATGTCGATCACCTTCACCATGCGCGAGGGCGTGACGTTCCATTCCGGCAATCCGGTGCGCGCCGAGGATGCGGCCTGGTCGCTGCAGCGGGCCGTCAAGCTGAACAAGACGCCCGCGTTCATCCTGACCCAGTTCGGCTTCACCCCAGAAAATGTCGAGGAAAAGATCACCTTCGACGGCGATTCGCTGACCCTGAACCTCGATCAGCCCTATGCACCGTCCTTCGTCCTGAACTGCCTGACCGCGATGATCGCCAGCGTGGTGGACAAGGAAACCGTGATGGCGAACGTGCAGGGCGAGGACATGGGCAACACCTGGCTGAACACGAACGAGGCAGGTTCGGGCGCGTTCCAGCTGGCCGCCTGGCGACCGAACGAGGCCGTGCAGCTGACCGCCTACGAGGATTATTATCAGGGCGCGTCCGAAATGAAGCGCGTCATCGTGCGCAACGTGGCAGAATCCAGCGCGCAGCGTCTGCTGCTGGAACAGGGCGACATCGATGCCGCACGAAACCTGACGCCCACCGACGTGGACGCGCTGGGCAGTGCCGATGGCGTCAAGATCCAGGATGAACCCCGCGGACGCATCCTTTACATGGGGCTGAGCCAGAAGGATGAACTTCTGTCCAACCCCGCCGTGGTTCAGGCGATGAAGCATCTGGTGGATTACGAGGGGATCACCGGCAGTTTCCTGAAGGGTATGTTCAAGACCCATCAGGCGTTCCTGCCCGAGGGGTATCTGGGCGCGCTTGAGGACAATCCCTGGAGCTATGACGTCGAAAAGGCCAAGCAGATCCTGGCGGATGCGGGGATCGAGGGCGGAACGATCACCACGAAGATCCGCGATCTGCGCGAATATGTGGATACCGCTCAGGCCTTGCAGGCCAGCATGGCCGAGGCCGGCCTGACCCTGAACATCGAACAGATGACCGGGGCGCAGGTGCTGGACGCTTATCGCGCACGCGAGGTGCCGATCTTCCTGGGCGAATGGGGTCCGGATTATTCGGATCCGAACACCAATGCGGCGACCTTTGCCTATAATCCCGACAACAGCGACGAGGCGCAGGCCACCGGGCTGCTCGCATGGCGCAATTCCTATGCGGTGCCCGACGAGATGAACAAGGCCACGGTTGCAGCCACCCTGGAACAGGACGGCGAAAAGCGCGCCCAGATGTATCGCGACATCCAGACGCAATATCAGCAAGAGGCACCGATCATCCCGCTGTTCCAGCGGGTCGAGAACACCGGCCTGCAGGAAAATGTCCAGAACTGGAACGCCGGCGGCTCGGTCACCTCGGTCATGTATCATCAGGTCACCAAGGGCGAATAGCGCTTGGCCGTGACCGACACCGATCCGGGCGGGCGGGGACAGACCCCGCCCCCCTCGCGCGCGGACCGCAACGCGGCCCGGCGCAGACGATTGCGCAGCGTCGCTGGCACGCTGCTGTCACTGGCGCTGACCCTTCTGGGCTTGCTGCTTGTGACCTTCATCATCGGGCGCGTCATGCCGATCGACCCGGTGCTGAAGGTCGTCGGCGACCGCGCCAGCCAGGCGCAATACGACGCCGCCTATCAGGCGATGGGACTGGACCGGCCGTTGGTGATCCAGTTCATCGGCTATATCGGCGACGTGCTGACCGGCGACCTTGGCCGGTCGATCTCGACGGGGCAACTGGTCATCGACGACATCAAGCATGTGTTTCCCGCGACGCTGGAACTGGCGACGCTGGGAACGCTGATCGGTGTCAGCATCGGCGTGCCCCTGGGCGTGATCGCGGCCGCCAAGCGCGGCGGGATCATCGATCAGGTCGCGCGGGTGGTGGCGCTGGTGGGCTATTCCATGCCGATCTTCTGGCTGGGTCTGATGGGGCTGCTGCTGTTCTACGGCATTCTCGGCTGGGTCGGCGGGCCGGGCCGGCAGGGCATCATCTATGACGGCATGGTGCCTGACGTGACCGGGTTGATCCTTGTCGACTCCCTGCTGGCGGGGGACTGGGCCGCATTCAAGGACGCGTTTTCGCACATCATCCTGCCCGCATCGCTTCTGGGCTACTTCAGCCTTGCCTATATCAGCCGCATGACGCGCAGCTTCATGCTTGAACAGCTGGGTTCGGAATACGTCACGACCGCTCGCGTCAAGGGGCTGTCCGAGACGGCGGTGATCTGGCGGCACGCCTTTCGCAATATCGCGATCCCGCTGGTCACGGTCATCGCGCTGTCCTTCGGGTCGCTTCTTGAAGGCTCGGTGCTGACCGAGATCATCTTTTCATGGCCGGGTCTTGGCCAATACGTCACCAAGGCGCTGCTGGCCGGTGACATGAGCGCGGTTCTGGGCGGCACCATCGTCATCGGGACCTGCTTCATCGCGCTGAACCTGCTCAGCGACATTCTGTACCGCGTGCTTGATCCGAGGTCGAAATGAGCCAGACGAGACGCGACTGGCTGCTTTCGGATGCGCCGCAGACCCGCCGGCAGGCGCGACTGGGGGCGATCTATCAGGGGTGGCTGACCTTTCGTGCCAACAAGCTGGCGATGTTCGGGCTGATCATCCTTGTGATCCTGATCTTCACGGCGATCTTCGCGCCCTGGATCGCGCCGCAAAACCCGTTCTCGCAAGATCTGGGCGGTCGGCTGGCGCCGCCTTCTGCGGAACATTTTCTGGGTACCGACGCGCTGGGGCGGGATATCCTGTCGCGGTTGATACATGGCGCGCGCATCACCCTGTTCATCGTCGGAACCGTCGCGCTGATCGCGCCGATCATCGGGCTGTTCATCGGCACGGTGGCGGGCTTCGCCGGCGGCTGGCTGGATCAGGTGCTGATGCGGATCACCGACATCTTTCTGGCCTTTCCCAAGCTGATCCTTGCGCTGGCTTTCGTGGCCGCACTTGGCGCCAGTATCGGCAACGCGGTCCTGGCGTTGGCGCTGACGGCGTGGCCGCCCTATGCCCGGCTGGCGCGGGCCGAGACGCTGACCATCCGCAATGCCGACTATATCGCCGCCGCCAGGCTGCAGGGTGCGGGCCCGATGCGTCTTCTGATCCGGCATATCTGGCCGCTGTGCATCAGCTCGCTGATCGTGCGGGTGGCGCTGGACATGGCGGGGATCATCCTCTCGGCGGCGGGACTTGGCTTTCTTGGTCTGGGTGCGCAGCCGCCGATGCCGGAATGGGGGGCGATGATCTCGGACGGACGGACCTATATTCTTGATTTCTGGTGGGTTGCCGCCATGCCGGGGCTGGCCATCTTCATCGTGTCGCTGTCTTTCAACCTGCTGGGTGACGGGCTGCGCGACGTGCTGGACCCGAAAGGAGGCAAGGAATGACCGATCCCTTGCTTTCGGTGCGCGATTTGCGCGTGGCCTTTCCGACGCGACAGGGCGTCTTCGAGGCCGTGCGCGGCGTCAGCTTCGATCTGGGGCGCGAACGTCTGGGTGTCGTGGGCGAATCCGGCAGCGGCAAGTCGATGACCGGCCGTGCGATCCTGGGCCTTGTCCGTCCGCCCGGCCGGGTCACCGCCGACCGCATGGATCTGGACGGTCAGCCGATCCTCAACCTGCCCGAACGCAAGATGCGCAAGATCCGCGGCAGCCGCATCAGCATGGTGATGCAGGATCCGAAATTCAGCCTGAACCCGGTGATGAGCATCGGCGACCAGATCATCGAGGCCTATCGCCTGCATGCCGGCGGTGGCAAGGATTCAGGACGCCAAAAGGCGCTGGACATGCTGAACGCGGTCCAGATCCGCGATCCCGAACGGGTGATGCAGGCCTATCCTCACGAAGTGTCGGGCGGGATGGGGCAACGCATCATGATCGCGATGATGCTGGCACCCGACCCCGAGATCCTGATCGCGGACGAGCCGACATCGGCGCTGGACGTGTCTGTGCGGACCGAGGTTCTGAATATCATGGATCGTCTGGTCACCGATCGCGGCATGGGGCTGATCTTCATCAGCCACGACCTGAATCTTGTCGCCCAGTTCTGCGATCGGGTGCTGATCATGTATGCCGGACGTGTCGTCGAGACGTTGACCGCGAAGAACCTGCATGACGCGCGGCACCCCTATACGCAGGGCTTGCTGAACAGCCTGCCGCGCCTTGATGCCCCGACCAGCCGCCTGCCGGTGCTGCAGCGTCAGGACAGCTGGCGCGACGCTGACACGATCACCGAAAGCCTGGAAACCGAATTTCCGGGGGGACTTTGATGCGACGTCTTCCTTGCAAGGATATCATGCGGGCAGCGGCAGATCACCTGATGCCAGTGGTGCCGCAATGCTGAAGATCGAACATCTCGATGTGTGGTTTGGGCTGCCGCCGGATCGCGTGGACGCCGTGAAGGATGCCGGTTTCAACGTGACCGCGGGGGAAAGCTTCGGCCTTGTGGGCGAATCCGGTTCGGGAAAGTCCACGATCCTGCGGGCCATCGCAGGGCTGGTGGACAGTTGGACAGGCCGGATCGAAGTGGACGGGCAGCAACTTGAAGGCCATCGCCGCGATCGCGACTTCTACAGATCCGTCCAGATGGTCTTTCAGGACCCCTACGCCAGCCTGCATCCGCGCCATTCCGTCGATGCCGTTCTCAGCGAGGCGCTGAAGCTGCAGGGAATGGACGATATCGACGGTCGCATTCCGCAGCTTCTGGACGATGTCGGGCTGGGGCGCGGGTTCCGGTTCCGCTATCCGCACCAGCTTTCCGGAGGTCAGCGTCAGCGCGTTGCCATCGCCCGTGCCCTTGCCGGCCAGCCGCGCCTGTTGCTGCTGGATGAACCGACCAGCGCGCTGGATGTCAGCGTTCAGGCCGAAATCCTGAACCTGCTGACCGATCTGCGCGCCGAGCATGGGCTGACCTATCTGATGGTCAGCCACGATCTGGCCGTCATCGGCCACATGTGCGACCGGCTGGCGGTGATGCAGCATGGCCGGATCGTCGAGACGATGGATGTCGCGGCGCTGCGCCGCGGGGCGGGGCGGCAGGACTATACCCGACACCTCATCGCGGCGTCTTCCGGGTATCGGCGAGACTGAGCCCGGCCGGGGTTGCGCCGCGCGGCGTTATCGCTAGCGTCGGGCGCGGCTCAACTTTTTCGGGGACAGCGATGAAGCATGTGAAACTTGGCGGCAGCGATGTCGAGGTCAGCGAAATCTGTCTTGGCACCATGACCTTCGGCAGCCAGACGGCGGAACCCGACGCGCATGCACAGCTGGACCGGGCCGCCGATGCGGGCATATCGTTCATCGACACCGCCGAGATGTATCCCGTCAATCCCGTGCGTCGCGAGACGATCGGCGTCACCGAAGAGATCATCGGCCGCTGGATGGCGCGCGACGGCAATCGTGACCGGGTTCAGATCGCCACCAAGATCACCGGCCCCAGCCAGATGGTGCGCGACAGTTCGCCCTATGACGGCGCCACGGTGAGGTCTTGCATCGATGCCTCGCTGCGCAGGCTGCAGACCGACCGGATCGATCTCTATCAGCTTCACTGGCCGGTTCGCGGCACATGGGCATTCCGGCAGAACTGGACCTATGCGCCGACCCCCGGCAAGCAGCAGGCTCTGGATCACATGGCTGATATCCTTGATGCGGTGGGCGAGGCCGTGTCGTCCGGCAAGCTGCGGGCTTTCGGACTGTCCAACGAAACGGCATGGGGGCTGGCGCGCTGGTGCGACGTTGCCGATCGCGTGGGCGGGCCGCGTGTTGCCGCGATCCAGAACGAATATTCCCTGCTTTACCGGCTATACGACACGGATCTTGCCGAAACTGCGTTGCAGGAGGATGTGACGCTGCTGGGATTCTCGCCGCTTGCCGCCGGTCTGTTGACGGGAAAATACGCGGGAGGGGCGTTGCCCGATGGCAGTCGCGCGGCGGTGGACAAGCAGACCGGCGGGATGGGCAATCTGGGCGGGCGCAAGACCACGCGGGCAATCGCGGCGACCGAGGCATATCACAGGCTGGCGGCGGAACATGGGTGGGATCCGGTGCACATGGCCATCGCCTGGCAGCTGACCAGGCCGTTCAAGAATATCCCGATCATCGGGGCAACGGATATCGACCAGCTTGATCATCTGATCGCCGGGCTGGATCGATCCATGTCGCAGGATCTGGTCAAGGCGATCGACCGTCTGCACAAGGAACACCCGCTGCCTTACTAGGCGCTTTTCGGGTTGCGGCATGGTTTCCGCGGCTTTGGTCCAGACGGGCATTGATGAAATCGACACTGCGCTTATCTTGTTGACAAGCAAGGCAAGTGATGGGGGCCGTGAATGGCTGGCGATCCATATGCGGCGCTGGGGCTGACCAGATCGGCCACCGACGCCGATATCAAGAAGGCGTATCGCAAGATCGCCAAGACAGACCATCCGGACCTGAACCCGGATGCCGCCGCGACAGAGCGGTTCAAGGCCGCGTCGTCGGCCTATGACCTGCTGAAGGATCCAGAACAGCGCCGCCGCTTCGACGCTGGCGAAATCGACGAACAGGGGCAAGAGCGTCCGCAGCGCCGCACCTATCGTGAACATGCCGAAGCCGCGGGAAATCCTTATGCGCGCAGCTATGGCTTCGACGGCGATCCGGATCTGTCGGACGTCTTTTCGGATCTGTTCGGTGGCCGCGCGGGGGCGGGGTTCCGGCAGGGTGGTTTCCAGCAGGGGACCGGCCGCGACTTCCACATGCGCGGGCAGGATTATCGCTTCTCGCTGGAAGTCGATTTCATGACTGCCGCCAAGGGTGGCAAGACGCGCATCACACTGCCCGACGGCGGCGGCCTTGAGGTGACGATCCCGAAAGGCGTCCGCGATGGCCAGACGATCCGGCTGAAGGGCAAGGGCGGTGCGGGCATGGGGCAGGGCGGTCCGGGCGACGCCTATCTGACCGTTTCCGTCGCCGACCATCCCGATTTCCGGCGCGAGGGTGATGACATCTTCCTGATCCTGCCCATCGGGATCGACGAGGCGGTGCTGGGCGGCAAGATCGCCGCCCCGACCATCGACGGGCCGGTGAACCTGACGATTCCGAAAGGCGCCAGCAGTGGACAGAAGCTGCGCCTTCGCGGGCGCGGGATCAATGGCGGCGATCAGCAGGTCGAACTGAAGATCGTGATGCCGCCCACGGTGGATGAAGATCTGTCCCGTTTCATGGAAGAATGGCGCCGGTCTCATGGCTATGATCCGCGCCGGGGAATGACGTCATGACCCGCTATTATTCCGAAGCCGAGGTCGTCACCCTGATCGACGATCTGACCCAGCCCAGATTGCGGACATTCCTGCACGCCCGAATCGTGCAGCCCGTCGTGACGCCCGAAGGTCCGGGTTTCCGAGAGGCGGACGTGGCGCGGTTGCAACTGCTGTGCGATCTCAGCGAGGGCTATCAGTTGCCCGAGGATTCGCTGCAACTGGTGATGTCGCTGATCGATCAGTTGAACACCGCGCGCGGCGACATGCGCGCGCTGATGCGCGCCGTCGCAAGTGAACCCGACGAGGTGCGCATCCGCATCCATCACAGCGTGCGGCAGGTCAGGGACTGACATCCGCCGGTTGCGGGCGCAGTCACAGGTCACGGAATCGTCACGCGAATGTCGCGAAAGCGTCGCCTGGTCACGCCAGAACGCATGGGACACCCTGAAATCCGGAGGTTATTTCCCATGCGTCTGATGCTGACGTCCCTGATCGCGCTGACGGCCGCGGCGCCGGCCGCCCTGTCACAAGATGCTGGCAGTTCCGTCTTCAACCGCATCGCCAGCTTCGCCACCGCGATGAACATCGCCGAGGGCGAAGATCGCGCCGCCGAAAACAGCGCCGAGATCATGGTCGCGACCGAAGACGGCAACAGGCTGATCTATTCCGACAGCCCGCTGGAATCGTTGGGGATGATCGACATCAGCGATCCTGCCGCGCCGATGCCTTTGGGTCATATCGCGATGGGGGGCGAGCCCACGACCGCCGTTGTCGTCGGATCGACCGCGTTCGTCGGGGTGAACACTTCGGACAGCTTTACCGATCCGTCAGGCGTTCTGCGCAGCGTGAATCTGGACAGCAAGACCATCACCGACAGCTGCGAGATCGGCGGACAGCCAGACTCGGTTGCGGTCAACAAGGATGGCACCCAGATCGCGATCGCGATCGAGAACGAACGCGACGAGGATCTGAATGATGGCGCAATCCCGCAGATGCCTGCCGGTTTCGTGGTGACCATCCCGGTCGATGCCGGCGCCGCCGACTGTGCCGGGCTGCAGAAGATCGACATAACCGGTCTTGCCGAGGTCGCGGGCGACGATCCCGAGCCGGAATACCTGTCCTATAACGAGGCCGGCGATCTGGCGGTCACGTTGCAGGAAAACAACCACATCGTCATCGTTTCGAACGGTCAGGTCGCAAGTCATTTCAGCGCCGGAAGCGTCGATCTGAACGGCATCGACACCGAAAGCGACGGTCAGATCGACCCCACCGGCAGTCTTGCGGGCATCCCGCGCGAACCCGATGCGGTGGCGTGGCTGGACAACGACCATCTGGTGACCGCGAACGAAGGCGACTGGAACGGCGGCAGCCGTGGTTTCACGATCTGGTCCAAAGATGGCAGCGTCGTTTATGACAGCGGCAATCTGCTGGAGCAGAAGCTGATCGAGCTTGGTCATTACCCCGACAAGCGCGCGGGCAAGAAGGGTGGCGAGCCCGAGGCGGTCATCACCGCGACCTATGATGGCACGCCGATGATCTTCGTCGCGTCCGAGCGCGGCAGCATCGTCTTTGCCTTCGACGCGACGGACCCCGCCAACCCGCAACTGATTCAGGCGCTGCCTTCGGGGATCGGGCCGGAAGGTCTGGTGGCGATCCCGCAGCGCGACCTGTTCGCCACCGCGAACGAAACCGATCTGGGCGCGGACGGCGCGGCGCGCGCGCATGTCATGATCTATCAGCGCCAGCAGGCACCGGCGGCCTATCCCCAGATCACCTCGGCCGGCGCCGATGAACTGATCCCATGGGGGGCGTTGTCGGCACTGACGATCGATCCGGCAGATCCAACGCGGCTTTATGCAGTCAGCGACAGCGTCTATTCCGCCGCACCTGCGATTTTCACCATCGACGCATCGCAGCAGCCTGCGCGGATCACCGCACGCACCATCGTCACCCGCGACGGACAACCGGCAGAGAAGCTTGATCTGGAAGGTATCGTCTCGGACGGGCAGGGCGGGTTCTGGCTTGCCTCGGAGGGGAACACTGAAAAAGAGGTGCCGCATGCCGTTCTGCACGTCGATACATCCGGCGCGATCATTCAGGAAATCGGATTGCCCAATGCGCTGGCCGCGCATGAAAGGCGCTTCGGCTTCGAAGGTATCGAGATGGTCGATGGCAAGCTGTGGCTGGCCGTTCAGCGAGAATGGGGCGACGACCCGGAAGGACATGTGAAGCTGCTGCAGCTGGATCCGTCGAGCGGCGATTGGTCCGGCGTGCACTATCCGATCGAATCGGGGGAAGGTTGGGTCGGCCTGTCGGACCTCGCCGCCCATGATGGCGCTTTGTACGTGATCGAGCGCGACAACCTGATCGGCGACAAGGCGGCGCTGAAACAGATCACCCGGATTTCCCTTGCAGAAATGACCCCGGCCCCGCTGGACGCCGAGCTGCCGGTCCTCACCAAGGACGTCGTTCGCGATCTGCTGCCGGATCTGAAATCGGCCGGGGGTTATGTCGTGGACAAGGTCGAGGGCCTGGCCATCGCCCCAGACGGGACGGTCTATGTCGCGACCGACAATGATGGTGTCGATGACAGTTCGGGCGAGACGATGTTCTGGTCCTTCAAGCTGGACTGAACATTAACGGCAATATCTGCCGCGGCGGCCCAGAGGTCGCCGCGGCATCGGTGCCGGACCGGAATCGCCGGGAGCCGATTTTTCAGTTGCAGTCCAAGCCGTGACACCCTATCCCGTGCGGCGGGACACCCTTCCCCAACGAAGGGCTTTTAGCTGGAAGGCTGAGTCACATGACTGATCTGACGATCCCGGCCGCGCGGCCGGCAAATCCGCGCTTTTCGTCTGGCCCATGCGCCAAATTCCCCGAATATGATCTGAACCTGCTGTCCGACGCTCCTCTGGGGCGCTCGCACCGCGCCGCTGTCGGCAAGGCGAAGCTGGCCGAGGCAATCGACAAGACGCGCGAGGTTCTGGGCGTTCCCGCAGATTACCGCATCGGCATCGTTCCGGCCTCGGATACCGGCGCGGTCGAGATGGCCATGTGGACCATGCTGGGCGCCCGCCCCGTCGAGATGCTGGCTTGGGAAAGCTTCGGCGAAGGCTGGGTCACCGACGCGGTCAAGCAGCTGAAGCTGGACGCCACCATCCGCAAGGCCGATTACGGCCAGATCGTCGATTTCGCCGAAGTCGATTTCGACAAGGACGTCGTCTTCACCTGGAACGGCACGACCAGCGGCGTGCGTGTGCCGAATGGGGATGCCATTCCGGCCGACCGCGATGGCCTGACTATCTGCGACGCCACCAGCGCCGCGTTCGCCATGGATCTGCCCTTTGACAAGCTGGATGTCGTGACCTTCAGCTGGCAGAAAGTGCTGGGCGGCGAGGCCGCGCATGGAATGCTGATCCTGTCACCCCGCGCTGTCGAGCGGCTGGAAAGCTTTACCCCCGACCGTCCGCTGCCCAAGATCTTTCGCCTGACGAAGGGCAGCAAGCTGATCGAAGGCATCTTCCGTGGCGAGACCATCAACACGCCCTCGATGCTGGCGGTTGAAGACTATCTGGCGGCCCTGAACTGGGCACAGCAGATCGGTGGGTTGAAAGGCCTGATCGCGCGTGCCGATGCCAATGCGAAAGCTGTTCGCGATTTCATCGCCGACAAGGATTGGATCGCCGATCTGGCTGATGATCCGGCGACGGCATCGACGACCAGCGTCTGCCTGAAATTCACCGATCCGGCGATCAAGGACGGTGCCAGCTTTGCCAAAGCCGTGGCAAAGCGGCTGGAAAAAGAGGGCGTGGCGCTGGATGCCGGTGCATATCGTGATGCGCCTGCCGGGCTGCGGATCTGGTGCGGATCGACCGTCGAGGCGGCCGATGTCGCGGCGCTGATGCCGTGGATCGAATATGCCTATCGCGCGGAACTGGCCGCGCAGTAAATCGCGTCCCGCGACCGCCGGGGGCTGTCTGCCCCCGGACCCCCGAGGATATTTCTTCAAAGAAGATGATCAGTCACCTGCGAGGCACGGGCCCGGGTGCAGTATATGAGGATGAATCACATGCCGAAGGTTCTTGTATCGGACAAGCTGTCGGAAACCGCCGTCCAGATCTTTCGCGACCGTGGGGTCGAGGTGGATTACCTGCCCGATCTGGGCAAGGACAAGGAAAAGCTGGCCGAGGTGATCGGCCAGTATGACGGTCTGGCGATCCGTTCGGCCACGAAGGTTACGGACAAGCTGCTGGCGAACGCGACCAATCTGAAGGTCGTGGGCCGCGCGGGGATCGGGGTCGACAATGTCGATATTCCGGCCGCCTCGAAGAAGGGGGTGATCGTGATGAATACGCCCTTCGGCAACTCGATCACCACGGCGGAACATGCCATCGCGATGATGTTCGCGGTGGCGCGGCAATTGCCTGAAGCCAGCGCCAGCACCCATGCCGGCAAATGGGAAAAGAGTCGCTTCATGGGGGTCGAGTTGTTCAACAAGACGCTTGGCGTGATCGGGGCGGGCAATATCGGTTCCATCGTGATCGACCGGGCGCTGGGGCTGCACATGAAGGTTCTGGCCTTCGATCCCTTCCTGTCGGAAGAGCGCGCCAAGGAGATGGGCGTGACCAAGGTCGAGCTGGACGATCTTCTGGGCAAATCGGATTTCATCACCTTCCACGTACCGCTGACCGACAAGACGAAAAATATCCTGTCGCGCGAGAATATCGCCAAGCTGAAAAAGGGCGTGCGCGTTGTGAACTGCGCCCGTGGTGGCCTTGTCGACGAAGAGGCCCTGGCCGAGGCGCTGAAGGATGGCCGCGTTGCAGGCGCCGCGTTCGACGTGTTCGCGGTCGAGCCTGCGACCGAAAGCCCGCTGTTCAATCTGCCGAATGTCGTCGTGACGCCGCATCTGGGCGCCTCGACCACCGAAGCGCAGGAAAACGTGGCGCTGCAGGTGGCCGAGCAGATGTCGGACTACCTGCTGACCGGTGCGGTGCAGAACGCGCTGAACATGCCTTCGGTCACCGCCGAGGAAGCCGCCGTCATGGGGCCGTGGATCAAGCTGGCCAGCCATCTGGGCGCCTTCGTCGGGCAGATGACGGACGAGCCGATCAAGGCAATCAACGTTCTTTATGACGGCGTCGTGTCCGAGATGAACCTGAATGCGCTGAACGCCTCGGTCATCGCGGGCGTAATGAAGGCGACCAATCCGGATGTGAACACCGTTTCGGCACCGGTCATCGCCAAGGATCGCGGCATCCAGATCGCCACGACGCGTCAGGATCAGGCGGGGGTGTTTGAAGGCTATATCAAGCTGACCGTTGTCACGGCCGAGCGCGAACGGTCGATTGCCGGGACCGTTTTCAGCGACGGAAAGCCGCGCTTCATCCAGATCCGTGGCATCAACATCGACGCCGAAGTGGGCGAGCATATGCTGTATACGCGCAACAAGGACGTGCCGGGGGTCATCGGCGCGCTTGGCGGAACATTGGGCGATCTGGGGGTGAATATCGCGAACTTCACGCTGGGTCGGGCCGCGAACGGCGACGATGCCATCGCAATCCTGTATCTGGATGCGGCGATCAGCGACGAGGCGCTGGCTGCGCTGCAGGCGACGGGCAAGTTCCTGCAGGCCCGCAGGCTTCAATTCGAGGTCTGAGAGCGCGTTCGCGCGCCGCTGGTTCTGGCGGCGCGCAACCCATGGGGCGGCAATTGCGTTATGCACACATGACGGATGAGGCGGCATGACACTTTATGCGATCGGCGATGTCCACGGTCAGCTTGACCTTCTGAAGGCGGCGCATGAGCGGGTCTTTCGCGATGGCGGACGTGACGCCCTGATCGCGCATGTGGGCGATCTGATCGACCGTGGCCCCGATTCGTGTGGCGTTGTCGAATATCTGCTTCAGGGCAGTCTTTCGGGTCGTCCGTGGATCGTCACCCGTGGCAATCACGACCGTTTCCTGCCGGCGTTCCTGCGCAGCCCGGACTGGGTCGATCCCGGTCTAAGCTCTGGTCGGCACTGGGTCGATCATTCTGGGCTGGGGGCCGCGGCGACGCTGGCATCCTATGGGCTGGACCCGACGATGCCGCGCGATCGTCTGCTGGCCGAGGCAAGGCGCGCCGTGCCGGAACGTCATGCGGACTTTCTGGCCGCGTTGCCACTCTGGTTCCTGCATCGCGAGGCGCTGGTCGTTCACGCGGGTATCCGGCCGGGCAGGGATCTGCAGCAGCAGGTCGAGCAGGATCTGGTCTGGATCCGCGAAGGCTTTCTGGACAGCAAGGCCGATCACGGACCCTTGGTCGTGCATGGCCACACGGCGATCGATACCGCAAGCCATCATGGCAACCGGCTGAACATCGACGGCGGGGCCGCATATGGACGACCGCTTTGTGCCGTTGCGATCGAAGACCGGACGGTGCATCTGTTGACTGATGACGGGCGCGTGCCCGTCCTGCCGGAGTAAGCCGATGCTGCGATCTTTCATCCTTTCGATGTGTCTTGTTCCCTTTGCCGCAAGTGGACAGGAAGTCGGCAAGGTCGGGGTGGACTGGGTCGGAAACGACATCGTTGTCGAGGCGATCCGCGATCCCAAGGTTGGCGGGGTGACCTGTCATCTGGCCTATTTCGAACGCTCGGTGCTGGATCGTCTCAGCCAGGGAAACTGGTTCGAGGACCCGTCGAACAGCGCCATCGAATGCGCGCAGACCGGACCCATCGATCTGAGCCAGATCCAACGCGGCGAGGACGGTGAGGACGTGTTCAGGGAAGGTCGGTCGTTGATCTTCAAGTCGCTGCGCGTCAAGCGGATCTATGACGAGGAAAATCGCGTTCTGATCTATCTCGCCCACGCCAACGAGGTGACCGAGGGCTCGGCGAAAATGGCGATATCGACGGTGCCGCTGTTTGATGCGACTGTTTCGAACGCGCCCTCGGAATAGGCGCGCGCCGAGCGAGACATCGCAATCTGCCTGCGTTTGATGCAAAATACGGGCGATCCGGTGGACAGAATCGCCGCGCGGGATTAGAACCGCGTCCAGTCAGGCGACATGTCATGTCTGGTTATGGAAATATCGGGATGCAGACACATAATCGCATAGCGAAATTCAGTCTTGGTCAGGTCGTCCGGCATCGGGACAGGCCGTTCCGCGGCGTGATCTTCGATGTGGACCCCGAATTCGCCAATACCGAGGAATGGTACGAATCGATCCCCGAAGATGTGCGGCCTGACAAGGACCAGCCCTTCTATCATCTTTATGCCGAGACGGAGGCCACCTATTACGTCGCTTACGTGTCCGAGCAGAACCTTGTGCCCGATGCGTCAGGCGAACCCCTGGAACATCCCGATGTGCCGGACATGTTCGGTGACTTCAGGGACGGTCGCTATCCGCTGGTCGGCCATCTGAACTGAGCCTTCCTTGGCGGTCGGTCAGCGCCGGTTCGTTGTCCGATGCAAATGCGTTCCTGGCGGTTCAGTGCGACGCTTCATCGTAGGCAAAGGGTACGCTGAAGGCCAGAAAGTTTCGGCTTTCTTCACGATAGTAGCAAAGCGCCTGCGTCAGATCCTGGATCAGATACCAGCCGAAGC
Source organism: Paracoccus maritimus (assembly GCF_025195095.1). Lineage (GTDB taxonomy): Bacteria > Pseudomonadota > Alphaproteobacteria > Rhodobacterales > Rhodobacteraceae > Paracoccus > Paracoccus maritimus. Next base: position 191,846 of record NZ_JANAVZ010000007.1, read on the forward strand.
CGCCCTCGGGCAGGTCGGGGAATTCCGCTGTGGGCAAGATGCGCGGCAGGATGCAATCATCCGGCAGCGATGCGCCGTCATCGGTGATCGCGCAGGCAAGCCCGCTGTCGTGCCTGACGATGCAGAGATGGATGGACGGTGTACGCGACCGAACGGCGTCGCCGGTCCCGGCATGCTCGGTGACATTGTTCAGCACCTCGGCCAGAACCAGTTCCAGCCGACCCAACGTGTCCTCGCTGACGTCTTCGCGGAACCGCTGACGGATATCCCCAAGCGTATCGCGGACCGTCTGTGGATGCGCCCTCAGCACGCGATGAAACATTGGCTGCGTGCGCGCCGTGGCGCGGCCCTGGATTTCGGCGTTCTGCCGTGGGTTGGAGGTCATTCCCTTTTTTCCTCGTTCTCGGTTTCGGGGCGGATGTCGAAGACCGTGTCCATGCGTGTCAGCCGGAATACGCGTTCGACATTGGGTGTCAGTCCTTTCAGGATCAGCGGCATGTCCTCGGGCAGGGCCTTGCGCAGGGCGATCATCGCGCCCAGGCCGGAACTGTCCATGAACTCAACCGCGCGCATCCGCATTTCGACCGGCTTTCGGTGCCGGACGATGGTCTCGCGCAGCTTGTCCTTGAAGCGCGTCGCGATCGCCGCGTCGATCCGGGCCTCGTTCACCGTGATGACAAGATGGGTGTCGGTGTCGGTGACCAGCAACTGCATATACGTCCCTCGCTTTGCGTTCCTGCTGTCACGACTAGACGCAAAAGGTTACGATCCGGTAAGCGTGCTCAGCAAAGCCGGGGGAGAAATCGAGGATGCAAGAAGTCTATATCCATGCCGCGGCGCGCACGCCGATGGGCGGATTGCAGGGGGCACTGTCGGGCCGGACAGCGCCGGAACTGGGCGGGGTCGCGATCCGCGCGGCGTTGGATCGGGCGGGATCTGGGCCCGACAGTCCGGATGCGCTTTTCATGGGCTGCGTGCTGCCTGCGGGCCTGGGCCAAGCCCCCGCCCGGCAGGCGGGGTTCGCGGCGGGGCTGCCGTCCGGCCTGCCCGCGACGACCCTGAACAAGATGTGCGGCTCGGGGATGCAGGCGGTGATGATGGCAGCCGATGCGATCCGCGCAGGCAGCGCGGGTATCGTCGTCGCCGGCGGCATGGAAAGCATGTCCAACGCGCCCTATCTGCTTCCGAAGATGCGGTCTGGGGCAAGGCTTGGCCATGGACAGGTCATCGACCACATGTTTCTGGACGGTCTGGAAGACGCCTATGACAAGGGCCGCCTGATGGGCACTTTCGCCGAAGATTGCGCGACTGAATTCGCGTTCACCCGCGAGGCTCAGGATGCCTATGCGCTGGCCAGCCTGTCGCGCGCGACCGACGCCATCAGATCGGGCGCGTTTTCGGCCGAGATCGCGCCGGTCACGATCCCGTCGCGGGGCGGCGATGTCGTGGTTGACCTGGATGAACAGCCCGGAAATGCGCGGCCCGACAAGATCCCGCATCTGAAGCCTGCGTTCCGCAAGGACGGCACCGTGACAGCCGCGAATTCCAGCTCCATCTCGGACGGGGCGGCGGCGCTGATCGTTGGTGCGGACAGCGGCGGTGCAATCGCGCGGATCGTGGGCTACGCCAGTCACGCGCAGGAACCCGGCCAGTTTCCGACCGCGCCGGTGCCGGCGGCGGAAAAACTGTTGCAAAAGATCGGCTGGGACAAGGCCAGCGTCGATCTGTGGGAGGTGAACGAGGCATTCGCCGTCGTGCCGATGGCCTTCATGGCACGGCTTGGGCTGGATCACGACAGGGTCAACGTGAATGGCGGTGCTTGCGCGCTGGGTCATCCGATCGGCGCGTCCGGGGCCCGCATCATCGTCACGCTGATCCACGCACTTCGTGCGCGTGGCGGATCCCGCGGAGTCGCGGCGATCTGTATCGGGGGTGGCGAGGGGACCGCGCTCGCGGTCGAGATCGTCTGAACCTGCCCGATTCTTTGGCAGACCGAACGCTTGATGCCCCACTAAACGCCAGCAAACCCCGTGTTTTGCGGAACTTTCGCGCATGAAGCCCCGTTCCCTTGTGGACTTCGATGGTTCGGTTTCCGATCATCGACGAACACCAAGCCAGCCTCAGAGCGGGTGCCGTCCTGAACGGGGGGAAGATGAAATATTATAACGAGATGTTCGAAGGTGAGCGGGTCCGTGACCCATATGCGCGCCTGAATGACTGGATTGAAACGATGCCGGATGATTTCCGGCAAATGAAGCAGGCCGAGGCCGAGGCGCTGTTTCGCAGGATCGGCATTACCTTCGCGGTTTATGGAGAAGGCGGCGATCCCGACCGGCTGATTCCGTTCGACATGATGCCACGCGTCTTCGAGCAGGCCGAATGGCGACGCCTGGAACGAGGGGTCAAGCAGCGCGCCCGCGCGTTGAACGCATTCCTGCGCGACGTCTATGGCCGCGGCGAGATCATTCGTGCGGGGCGCATTCCCGCACGGCTGGTCTATCGCAATGATGCGTATGAAAAGGCCGTGGTCGGTGTGGTTCCCCCGCGCGGCGTCTATTCGCATATCATCGGCATCGACCTGGTCCGGACCGGAAAGGACGAGTTCTTCGTTCTGGAAGACAATTGTCGTACCCCTTCGGGCGTCAGCTACATGCTGGAAAACCGCGAGATCATGATGCGGATGTTCCCGCAGCTGTTCCGCAAGAACCGGATCGAGCCGGTGGATCAGTATCCCGCCCTGCTGCGGCGCACACTGGAATCGGTCGCTCCGCCCAAATGCAACGATCGTCCGACCTGTGTCATCCTGACGCCCGGCCATTACAACAGCGCGTATTACGAACACAGTTTCCTGGCCAATTTGATGGGGGTCGAACTGGTCGAAGGCGCGGATCTGTTTGTGGATGGCGAATTCGTCTACATGAGGACCACGCAAGGGCCGAAGCGCGTCGATGTCATCTATCGACGGATAGACGACCCGTTCCTTGACCCCTTGTGCTTCCGGCCCGATTCGATGTTGGGCGTGCCCGGTCTGCTGGACGTCTATCGTTCGGGCGGGGTGTCGATCTGTTCGGCGCCCGGTGCCGGCGTCGCGGACGACAAGGCGATCTATACCTTCGTTCCTGAAATGGTGCGCTTCTATCTGGGGGAAGAGCCGCTGCTGCAGAATGTCCAGACCTGGACGTTGTGGAAAGAGGACGATTACAAGCACGTCATGGCCAATCTGCCGGACCTTGTGGTCAAGGAAGTCCACGGATCGGGGGGCTACGGCATGCTGGTCGGGCCCCGTGCCACGACCGAAGAGATCGAGCTGTTCCGCAAGAAGATCGAGGCAAACCCCTCGAACTACATCGCCCAGCCAACATTGTCGCTGTCCACTTGCCCGACCTTCGTCGAGGAAGGTATCGCCCCGCGACACGTCGACTTGCGGCCTTTCTGCCTTTGCGGCGACCGGATCGAACTTGTCCCGGGCGGATTGACGCGGGTAGCGCTGCGCGAGGGGTCGCTGGTCGTGAACTCGTCACAAGGTGGCGGTGTCAAGGACACCTGGGTTCTGTCGGAATAAGGAAGGGGAATAGCCATGCTCAGCCGCACAGCCTCGAACCTCTTCTGGATGGGCCGCCATCTTGAACGCGCCGAAACCGCCGCACGTCTGCTGGACGTGGGCCAGCGCATCACCTTGTTGCCCAATACCGAGGCAGGATATCAGAACGAATGGAATTCTCTGCTGCAGGCCTCGGGCACGTCGGGTGTCTTCGCCGAGAAATACGGCGAGGTCACGCAAGAGAAGATCGAGGAGTTCGTCTTCTTCGATCGTGACAACCCGTCCTCGGTCGCGTCCTGCATCGAGAAAGCGCGCGAAAGCGGGCGGATCGTCCGGACCGCATTGACCAGCGAGGTCTGGGACGCGCTGAACGTCGCTTATCAGGAACTGCGCAAGATCGAACGAAAGTCGCGATCCAAGCTGGACACGGCTTCGCTGACGGAATTCACCACAGGCCATACCGCCACCGTGCGGGGCGCGATCAACTCGACCCAGCTGCGCAACGATGGCTGGCACTTCATGCATCTTGGCTATGGTCTGGAACGCGCCGACGCCACGGCGAGGCTGTTGGATGTCAAATATTTCGTCCTGCTGCCACGGATCGAATTTGTCGGCTCGGGGCTGGACAGCTATCAGTGGCAGGTGATCCTGCGGGCACTGTCGGCGCACCGGGCATATCACTGGGCCTATGGCGGCGACGTGTCGGCAGGCAGGGTGGCGGATTTCCTGATTCTGAATGGCGAAAGCCCCCGGTCGCTGATCACCTCGCTCTACGAGGCTGTGTGGCATCTGGAAGGCATCGCCCGGCGGTACGGCGAGGCGGTGCCCGCAGCCGCGCGCGACAAGGCGCGCGAAGTGCTGGCCGCGTTGCAGGGCCGCGATATCGACATGATCTTCGATGAGGGGCTGCACGAATTCCTGTCGTGGTTCATCGGCGAGATCGGCGCAATCTCGATGCTGGTCCACGAAGACTATCTGCTGGGAGGATCCTGACCCAATGAAACTGAGCATCTCGCATCAGACGGTCTATCGCTATGATCATCAGGTCAGGAACGTCGTACAAAGCCTGCGGCTGACACCTTCCGTCTTCGAAGGCCAGAAAACGCAGGAATGGCGCATCGATGTGACCGACGGCATTCGCGGTCCGGGTTTTCGCGACGGGGCAGGTGACTGGATCGAGGGCTGGACGGTTCGCGGGCCAACGGATCAGATCACCGTCAGTATCACCGGAAATGTCGAAACGCGCGATCTTGCCGGCGTCCTGCGCGGCCATCGAGAGATGATCAACCCGCTGACCTATCTGCGTGACACGCGATCGACGGCACCGGCCGCCAACCTGACCAAGCTGGCCAACAGCGTGACGGACCGCACCGATATTCTTGATCTTGCGCATGGGTTGGCGGCCGCCGTTGGCGAGGCGATCGCCTATCGTCCCGGCGTGACCGAGGCTAGCACGACCGCAGCCGAAGCCCTGAAACTGGGCGAGGGGGTCTGCCAGGATCACGCACATGCGCTTATCGCCGTGGCCCGGCTGCGCGATCTGCCGGCGCGATATGTGTCGGGCTATCTGCACTCGACCATCGACGGAGAGGCGCATGATGCCGCACATGCGTGGGCCGAAATCCATGTGCGCGGCTTGGGCTGGGTTGGATTCGATGCGGCCAATGCCTGCTGTCCTGATGATCGCTATGTCCGTCTGGGATCGGGGCTGGATGCCGCCGACGCGGCCCCGATCCGTGGGATCTCATCGGGCAGGGGTGCGGAGCAGATGGATGTCTCCGTGCAGGTGCAGGAAGCCGAACAAAGTCAAAGTCAGACACAAAGCTGAAACGCCCGCGCCATTGTCAGGTGGCTGCGCGTCGCGAAGGGGACGCAGGGCGCGGTCGTCGGCTTGGCCCGAAGCCTGTATTTCAATGCAGATTGCAGAGTATCGACGCCAGAACTAAGGTGGCGACGATTTTCATGTCGGGACCGCCTTTTAAGATGACCTATTGTGTCGGTTTGAAACTGAATGCCGGGCTGGTGCTGTTGTCCGATACGCGCACCAATGCCGGGCTGGACAATATTGCCTGCTATCGGAAGATGTTCTTCTTCCAGAATCCGGGTGAACGGGTGATCGCCATCATGACGGCCGGTTCGCTGTCGGTTACGCAAACCGCGCTTGCACGGCTGGAAGAGGCGACACAGGACGAAATGGCCGACGAAACGACGTCGATCCTGCACGCGCATACGATGCTGCAGGTTGCCACGATCATCGGCGATACGCTGTCGCGCACCCGGCGCGAGATCGCCGAACAATGCCGGGAATTGCGCCAACAGGCGTCGGCCAGCATGATCGTCGCGGGGCAGCGCGCGGGCGGCGACATGCGAATGTTCCTGATCTATCCCGAAGGCAACTTCATCGAGGCAACCGAAGACACGCCCTTCCTGCAGATCGGCGAACATAAATACGGTAAGCCCATCCTTGACCGCGTTGTGACACCCGAAACCAACCTCGCCGATGCGCAGAAGGCCGTTCTGCTGTCTATGGATTCCACGCTGCGGTCCAATCTTTCCGTGGGAATGCCCCTGGATCTTGCCGTGATCGAAAGGGATGCCTGCGCGGTGTCTGCGCGCCGCCGGATCCAGGAGGGCGATCCCGATTTCATGGAAATGAGCGCGGCGTGGTCGGCTGCCCTGCGCGACAGTTTCGGCAAGGTGGCGATCTAGCGTCACCCGGACCTGCCGTGTTCCGGTCAGCGAGGCTGTTCCATCAGCATGTCGTTGCGTGGGCAGTCGCGACGGACATCCGGCGCGCAATCACGCGGCTGCAGATCGCGCGTCAAACAGATCCGAACCTCTTGCAGTGCCTCGCCGCGACAGGTGACGGTAATCCCGTTGCGCGTCAGTTCGGGATTGGCCTCGATAAAGGCGTCCTCGACCACGTTTGCGGGCAGGCGGACGCTGCGGTCCAGACGCTCGAACACATCTGGAATGTCGATCCGTCCGGCGGCTTCGCGCGTGGCGGCGTAATAACCGTCAGCCGTCAGGCCAGAGCATCGGCCATGCTTTTGCCACTGATACCAGGCCAGCCCGCCCGACCCCATCAGGTCTGCCATCGCGGCGCTGTCGCGGCGCGATGGATCGCGCTTGTCCGTCCGGCAATCCTGCGGCCAGCCGCGTTCATATTGCGGCCACAGCCCATGCACCACGAAATCGATCCCGCCTCCGGTCGCGCATTGCGCCGCGTTCCGGTTGTCGCCCTCGGCGCGGCACCACGAGGGCGACCAGCTTAGCGACAGGATATAATAATCGAACCGCCCGGCGACATCCTGGGCGACGGCGGGCAGGGGCGACAGGGTCATCAGTGCAGCGAAGAGCATGCGTTTCATGTCCGACAACCTAGCGCGCGCGGACGGAACGTCCATGCCCATTGCGCGAATCCCCTTTTCTCTGACGCCGGGAAACGCTATATCCACGCCCAATTCCCCCCGAAAACGAGGAATGGCGACCGCCGAAAGCCGTTTTCCCGGCCCGGACAGGCCGTGGCGCAGGGGCAGAGACGCGAAGGAGACAGACATGAACAAGCCGCTGATGGCCAAGGCCACCGCCGTATGGCTGGTCGACAACACCACGCTGAGCTTCAAGCAGATCGGTGATTTCTGCGGTCTGCACGAACTTGAGGTGCAGGGCATCGCCGATGGCGATGTGGCTGCGGGGGTCAAGGGCTATGACCCCGTTGCCTCTAGCCAACTGGACCCCGCCGAGATCAAGAAGGGCGAAGCCGATCCTGCCTACAGGTTGAAGCTGAAATACAACCCTGCCGCCGAGGGTGAGGAAAAGCGCCGTGGCCCGCGCTATACCCCGCTGTCCAAGCGTCAGGACCGTCCGGCCGCGATCCTGTGGCTGGTCAAGTTCCACCCCGAACTTGCGGATGCGCAGATCGCCAAGCTGGTCGGGACAACCAAGCCGACTATCAACTCGATCCGCGAACGGACGCATTGGAACATCCAGAACATTCAGCCGATTGACCCGGTTGCGCTGGGGCTGTGCCGTCAGACCGAACTGGATGCCGCTGTTCAGAAAGCTGCGAAGAAGCGCGGAACGGAAGGCGAGGTAATGTCGGATGACGAGCGTCGCAAGCTGGTCAGCACCGAAACCTCGCTGTCAATGACAGACGAGCCGCGCCTGCCCACCGCGATTGCCGGGCTTGAGAATTTCTCGTTGTCCAAGGATGATAGCGAAGAGGAGAAGCCCCGGCGTGATCTGGATGCCGATACCTTCTTCAACCTGCCCGATTCCGACGACGAAGACGAGGATGACACCGGCCGCTGATCGGGCGACCCTGACCGTATGAAATAGCCGGCGCAACATTGGTTGCGCCGGCTATACATTTTCTGTTCGTCCTTGTCAGTGATGCCCTGATCAGGTCTTGCTGCGGATCAGGCGACCCAGCCAGATCAGGATGCAGGCACCGATGACGGCGACGACCAGCTGGCCGATGGCACCACCGGCGGTGCCGCCCAGAATCAATCTGAACAGCCAGTTACCGACCAGCGCGCCCACGATGCCCAGAATGATGTTCATCAGCAGGCCATGATCGCTATTCATGATCTTTTCGGCGATCCAACCGGCGATCGCGCCGAGAATGATCGAAAGAATCCAGCCGAAACCTTCCATGGTTCTTGTCCCTTTACGTCAATGTCTTGCCGCCGCTACCACGGCGGCTCTGCAGACAAATGCACGGCGGCTGCACATCGTTCCCGCCGCGCATTGATTTCCTGGCCCTGCGCGACCTAGATCGACAGGCAGATATATTTCATTTCCAGGAAATCCTCGATGCCATGGCGGCTGCCTTCGCGGCCCAGCCCGGACTGTTTGACGCCGCCGAAGGGCGCGACCTCTGTCGAGATGATGCCGGTATTCACGCCGACGATCCCGTACTCCAGCCCTTCCTGAACGCGGGTGATCCGACCCACGTCGCGGGCGTAGAAATACGAAGCCAGCCCGAAGATCGTGGCATTGGCTTTTTCGACAACCTCTTCTTCGGTTTCGAACCTGAACAACGGGGCCAGCGGGCCGAAGGTTTCTTCGGTGGCGACCTTCATGTTGTCGGTCACGCCCTTCACGACCGTCGGCTGGAAGAACAGCCCGCCAAGCCTGTCGCCGCCGGTCACGACCTGGCCCCCGCCGTCCAGCACGTCCTGGATATGCTCTTCGACTTTCTCGACGGCGCTTTCGTTGATCAGCGGGCCGGTGGTGATCCCATCCTCAAGGCCGTCGCCGACATTCAGCTTGTCGACCGCTGCGGCCAGACGGCGCGCGAATTCGTCGTAGACCCCGGCCTGCACATAGATCCGGTTGGCGCAGACGCAGGTCTGGCCGTTGTTGCGGAACTTCGATGCCATCGCCCCCTCGACCGCCGCATCCAGATCGGCGTCGTCGAACACGATGAAGGGGGCGTTCCCACCCAGTTCCATGGAACATTTCATCACCTGGTCCGCGGCCTGGCGCAGAAGGATGCGGCCCACCTCGGTCGAGCCGGTGAAGGTAAGCTTGCGGACCAGATGGTTCTCGCAGAATTCCTTGCCGACTTCCGACGATCGCGACGATGTGACGACCGACAGGATGCCCTTGGGCAACCCGGCGCGTTCGCCCAGCACCGCCATGGCCAAGGCCGACAGCGGCGTTTCGGCGGCGGGGCGGGCGACGAAGCCGCAACCGACCGCCAGTGCCGGACCCGCCTTGCGCGCGATCATCGCATTGGGGAAGTTCCAGGGCGTGATGCTGCCGACCACGCCGATCGGTTGGCGGATCACCGTCAGGCGTTTGTCGGACTGGTGGCCTGGGATGGTTTCGCCATAGACACGCTTGGCCTCTTCGCCGAACCATTCGATGAAGCTGGCGCCATAGGCGATTTCGCCTTTCGCCTCGGCGAAGGGCTTGCCCATCTCGGCGGTCAGGATGCGGGCCAGATCGTCCTGGTTCTCCATCATCAGGTCGAACCATTTGCGCATGACCTGCGCGCGTTCCTTGGCGGTTCTGGCAGCCCAACCCTTCATTGCCTGTGCCGCGGCGTCGATCGCGTCCGCGACTTCGGCGCGGCTGAGATCGGCAACCTTGGCGATCACGTCGCCGCGGGCCGGGTTCAGCACGTCGAAGGTGGCGCCGTCGGCGGCATCGACCCACTCGCCACCCACGAAGGCGCGGGTTTCCAGCAGCGAGGGATCGCGCAGCAGGGTCTTGAGATCGGTGGAATGTTTGGTCACGGCAGCCTCTCCTGCTTGGATTCGGTTAATATATTGATCAGTTCGCTTAGCGTTTGTCAAAGGCGGCCATCTTCACGGTTTTTCCGGCGTTTGGCCGCCGATGCGTCCAAGGCGAACCCCCCGGATTGAACCGGATCGCCCCTTGGATCGTTCCATTGCGTCGCTAAGTTGTCCCTCTTGGCGATCTCTCGGGGGCGGTGCGCAGGTCGCACCGCCCTTCGTTCAGTCCCTTCGCGTGTCGCTCCAGCATGGCTGCAGATCGCCGGGCGCCGGGGTGGCGGCGTAAACCGCGCGTGCCACGGCCCGCGCCAGCGCAGTTGCCGCCGCATGGCCAAGACCGAACGTGCCCGCACCAGGATCGGGCAGGGGCTTTTCTCCGGTCGAAACCGCAAAGACCAGATCGCCGTCGAAAGGCGTGTGGCTGGGTACCAGCGCGCGCGCCAGCCCGTCATGCGCGACGGTGGCAAGCCGGGTCAGTGCAGCCTTGTCCAGCGCCGCGTCGGTGGCGACGACGGCGATCGTGGTGGCCTCTGCTTGCCGCTTCATCGGTTGTGGCTCTTGCATGGCCGGGAATGTCGCGGGCATTCCAAGGCCGCCAAACTCGCCGTTCAATTCCCACGGCGCTGCCCAGAACCGGTTCGTGTCGCCGATCGTGGCGGAGCCAAGCGCGTTGACCACCACCAGCGCCCCGACGGTCAGCCCGTTCTCCAGCACGGCAGAGGCAGAGCCCAGCCCCCCCTTCAGCAAGGCCGTGGTGGCCCCCGTGCCTGCGCCGGCGCTGCCGATGGCGAAATCCGCGCTTGCTGCCGCATGGGCGGCCAGGCCAAGGCCGGGGTAGGGGTTTGCGTCCCACCGCTTGTCGCCGCCGTTCAGCAGGTCGAAGACGATTGCGCCGGGCACGATCGGCACCCGGACGTCGCCGACCGCAAAGCCGCGCCCGCCGGCGGCCAATCCGGCCATCACGCCATCGCACGCCGCCAGCCCATAGGCCGAACCGCCCGACAGCACCAGCGCATCCACCTGACTGACCAGCTTGTCAGGCGCCAGCGCGTCGGTTTCACGGGTGCCGGGCGCGCCGCCCATCACATGCACTCCGGCCGCGAAGGGCCGGTCCGACGTCAGCACCGTTGTGCCGGATTTCAGCGCCGCGTCATGGGCATTGCCCACCCGCAAGCCTTCCACATCGGTAATCAGATTCCGTGTTCCGGGCCGCATTCCCGTTCCCCCCTGCAAGCGCCCTTCCGTCTCGGTGATCTCTGGCGTAGCCTGAGCCGTATGAGCATGGCAATCACCAATCCGCGGATCGCGGACCGGCCGTCAGTGCTGTTCGTCTGCATGGGCAATATCTGTCGATCACCTCTGGCCGAGGCGGCTTTGCGGGCGCTGGCATCTTCGCGGGGCGTTGACCTGTCCGTCGATTCGGCCGGTACCGGGCCTTGGCACGTTGGCGAACCGCCCGATCCCCGGTCCCGGGCCGAGGCCGCACGTCACGGCGTGGATATCTCGGATCAGCGGGCACGGCAGATCAACATTGCAGATTTCGACCGCTTCGATCTGATCGTGGCGATGGACCGGGACAATCTTGCACATCTGCGCCGGATGCGGCCCCCGGGATCGGGCGCCGAACTGGCTCTGCTTCTGGACCATGTGCCGGGGCGCGAAGGGCAACAGGTCGGCGATCCCTACTATGGCGGCCCGGAAGGGTTTCGGACGGCTTGGGCGGATGCAACCGAGGCGGCTGGTGGCATTCTGGAACGCTTGCGCGCATGAACGCGGAAACCGCGGCAGCGCTGATCGGAAAGGAACTGTCTTCAGCGCAGAACCTGCATGGCGGCGACCTGTCCGTGGTTCAGCGGCTGCATTTTGTCGATGGCACAACCGTCGTGCTGAAGATCGCGGCGACGGCAGCGGCCGAAGCCCGGATGTTGAGCGCCATCGCTGCCAGCGGCGCTTCATCGCCGGGGGTTCTGGCGGTGTCGGGCGATATGCTTCTGATGCAGGATCTGGGGCGCGATCAGGGGCCGTCGGTCGCGTGGGCCGATCTGGGCCGGCAATTGCGGCGGCTGCATGCGACACGGGGCGCGGCTTATGGCTGGAACTGCGACCATGCATTTGGGCCGGTGCCTGTGCAGAACGCGCCAGTCGAAAGCTGGCCGGATTTCTGGGCGCGCCGTCGCCTGCTGCCGTTCCTGCCGCATCTGCCCCGCGACGTTGCCCGCAGGATCGAGGCGCTGGCCGCGCGCTTGCACAATCTGCTGCCCGTGCGTCCCTTGCCCGCACTGCTGCACGGCGATCTTTGGACCGGCAACATCATGGCGCGCGATGGCCATGTGACCGGGTTGATCGATCCGGCCTGCTATCACGGTCATGCCGAGGTGGATCTGGCGATGCTGTGCCTGTTCGGCACCCCGGACGGGTCGTTCTGGGATGCCTACCGGCCCGATCCCGGCCTTGCGGATCGTCGCCCGATCTATCAGCTATTTCCGGCGCTGGTGCATCTGCGTCTGTTCGGACCCGGATATCTTGGGTTGGTCGAACGCTGCGTGGCGCCCTTCGCGTGACCTTTACAGCGGCAGTTCACGCGCCTATCTAACGCCGTCATGGCCAACGAACCGGAAAACAAGAACTACAAGATCATCGCCGAGAACCGGCGGGCGCGCTTCGATTACTTCATCGAAAGCGATCTCGAGGTTGGCATCGTGCTGACCGGATCCGAGGTCAAGTCCTTGCGCACAGGACAGTCCAACATCGCCGAAAGCTATGCCAGCATCGAGGGTGGTGAGTTGTGGCTGATCAACGGCTATATCGCCACGCTGTTGAATGCGGGGGTGTTCGGCCATGACGAACGGCGCAAGCGCAAACTGCTGGTCAGCAGGCGCGAATTGTCGCGGCTGTGGCAGGCGGTAGGGCGCGAAGGCATGACGCTCGTGCCGCTGGTGATGTATTTCAACCACAAGGGGTTGGTGAAGCTGAAAATCGGCGTCGCCAAGGGCAAGAAGGTTGCCGACAAGCGCGAAACCAGTGCCAAGCGCGACTGGAACCGTCAGAAACAGCGCCTGTTAAAGCAGGGATAGGCCAAGCGGCGTTGCAGCCGCGCCGTTCCCCCTGTAAATCGGGCGACGTGCCGACAGGGCGGGCCGACAAAGGGGGACGACGATGCAGGACGATCCGAAGACGCTGGTCTCGACCGAATGGCTTGCCGCGCATCTGAATGATCCTGATCTTCGCTTGATCGACGCAAGCTGGCACATGCCCGCCACCGGACGCGATGCCCGCGCCGAATACGAGGCCGCCCATATCCCCGGCGCACGGTTTTTCGACATCGACGCGGTCTCTGACAGCCGCAGCGCGCTGCCGCATATGGCGCCCCCGACCGAGTTGTTCATCAGCCGGATGCGCGCGCAGGGTATCGGCGACGGTCATCAGGTAGTGATCTATGACAACTCGGATGTCCGCAGTGCCGCGCGCGTCTGGTGGACCTTCCGCCTGATGGGCAAGACCGATGTCGCTGTGCTGGATGGCGGCTTTGCCAAGTGGCAGTCCGAAGGGCGCGAGATCGAGGACATGCCGCCGGTGCTGCGCGACCGCCACATCACGGTGCAACGACAGGCCGGTCTGGTCCGCGACGTGACGCAGGTTGCCGCCGCATCAAAGCTGGGCGATCACGAAATCATCGATGCCCGCAGCCCGGAACGGTTCCGCGGCGAAATGGAAGAACCGCGCCCCGGCCTTCGATCGGGGCATATCCCCGGTTCGAAGAACCTGCCCTTTGGCCGGCTTCTGAATGGCGACGGGACCATGAAGGATCCCGATGCGCTGCGTGCCGAATTCGAAGCCGCCGGCGTCGATCTGTCCAAACCGGCCATCACAAGCTGCGGCAGCGGCGTGACCGCCGCAATTCTCAGCCTTGCGCTGGAACGGATCGGACACCGCCACCATTCGCTTTACGATGGAAGCTGGACCGAATGGGGCAGCTTCGACGACCTGAATATCGCAACCGGAGACGCCTGAGATGCTGTCGAACCTGAAACCGCAAGCCCCCGACAAGATCCTGATGCTGATGGAGGAGTTCAGGGCCGATACCCGTCAGGGCAAGGTCGACCTGGGTGTCGGCGTCTACAAGGATCCGCAAGGCGTCACGCCGGTGATGCGCGCGGTCAAGGCCGCCGAGCAGCGGATCTGGGAAGCCCAGACCACCAAGGCCTATACCGGCCTTGCCGGGACGCCGGAATATCGCAACGCCATGGCGCGCATGGTCCTTAAGGACGTTCCGGCGGACCGGCTGGCTTCGGTCGCGACCGTTGGGGGCACCGGGGCGATCCGGCAGGCTCTGGAACTGGCGCGGATGGCCAATCCGGACCTGACCGTGCATGTTTCGGACCCGACCTGGCCGAACCACCTGTCCATCATGAAATTCATGGGGCTGCCCTTCGTTCAGTATCGCTATTTCGACAATGACACGCGCGGCGTCGATTTCGACGGGATGAAGGCCGATATCGCGAAGGCCACCAAGGGTGACATCGTGCTTCTGCACGGCTGCTGCCACAACCCGACCGGCGCCAATCTGACGACGGATCAGTGGCGCGAGGTCATCGCCATGCTGGAGAAATCCGGTGCGGTGCCGCTGATCGACCTGGCCTATCAGGGCTTTGGCGACGGGCTGGACGCGGATGCCGAGGCGACTCGGCTGGTCGCGGCCTCGCTGCCCGAGGTGCTGATCGCGGCCTCCTGCTCGAAGAACTTCGGCATCTACCGCGAGCGCACCGGCATCCTGATGACCCTGGCCGAGAATACCGGCGCGCGCGACATGGCGCAGGGGTCGATGACCTTCCTGAACCGTCAGACCTATTCCTTCCCGCCCGATCATGGCGCACGGATCGTGTCCACGATCCTTGACGACGACGCGCTGCGCGCCGATTGGCAATCAGAACTGGAGGACGTGCGTAACACCATGCTGGGGCTGCGCGATCAGTTGGCATCCGAGTTGCGCGACCTGTCGGGCAGCGACCGCTTCGACTTCGTCGCCCGCCATCGTGGCATGTTCTCGCGCCTTGGTGCCACGCCCGAGCAGGTTCAGAAGGTCAAGGACGATTCGGCGATCTACATGGTCGGTGATTCGCGCCTGAACATTGCCGGACTGAATCGCGACAGCGTTCCAGTGCTGGCCCGCGCGATCATCGATGCAGGGATCTGAAACCAATCCCGGACAAGGCAGGAGGCCTGAACAGGGCCTCCTGCTTGCAGGAATTAACGCAGAGGTGAAGCAGCCGTAGAAAAATACGGCGGAGCGCGCTTTTCGCCGCGGTATGCTCGGTCAGCGGCGGACCAGCTTTTTCTCGATATAGTCTCGCAATTCCTCGACCTCGGTGCGGCTTTCACGCAGCCCATCCATTGCGGCCTGCAGCTCGACCTCGGTGCCGGCCAGGCGGCTTGCCAAGTCCGCCTCGCGCTCCTCCAACTGCGCAACCGCCGCGTCGCGGGCTTCCTCCGCTTCGTGCAGTTGTTGTGCCATGCGGTCCAGTTCGGTCATGCCCGCACGCGTCGGGCGGGTCAGCCGATGCACGATCCAGCTTGCGATCCATCCCAGCACAAAGGCCGCGAACAGGATTATGGCGGTAACGGTGATGAATTCGGTGCGGTTCATTCTGAAACGATCGTGCTTTCGTCTGCCTCGGGCGTGCCGCCTTCTGTTTCAGGACGACGTTCGGGGCGGGGCGTATCCTCGGTCGGGGTCTGTACCGGCAGCCTAATGCTTTCCTCGCGCGCGTCCAGCGTCTGGAACTCTTCGCTGACGCCGACGGTGGCGGGGGCCATGCCGGGGCCAACGCTGATCTGCGGCAGTTGTGGTCCCTGCATCGGCGCGTCCGGCGCCGTGGGGCCCTGTGGTGCCTGAACCGGTTGCGGGGCCTTCGCAGCTTTGGCGTTCTCGCCCTCCGGGACCGGTTCGCGTGTGACGCCCGTCAACGTGACCGGCTCTGGCAGCGGGGCGCTATGCACGGGGCGATCCGACAACAGGCTGAATTCGATCCGGCGGTTTTCCTCGCGACCCTCTTCGCTGTCGTTGCTGGCGATCGGCCGGCTTTCACCATAGCCGCGGGCGGACATGTTGCTGGTGTCGATCCCGGCCTCCTTCATGGCGGCGACCAGCGCCTGAGCGCGAGAGCGCGAAAGATCGGCGTTGAACCCTTCCGAACCCTGTGAATCGGTGTGACCACCGGCCTCCAGTTGGAAGTCGGCGCAGTCGGTCATAACCTCGGCCATCCGCCCCAGCGTGGCCGCGGGATCACCCGCGATCGCGGATTTATTGGGTTCGAAGCCGATCTCGGATTCCGACATGATGATGTTGAGGCGGCGCACGCATTCGTCGCCGTCGGGCAGCGCAAGCGCGGGATCCAGGCGTCTGTCATAGCGAACCGAAAGATCGTAGCGCGCACCCGGACCAAGGCGCTCCGACAGCGTCGCTGCAACACGCTCGGCCGCGTTGGGGTCGCCGGACGTGCCGACCAGCCGGATGCGTTCCGGGGTCACATCGACCGTGCCGCTTTCAAGAATATCCATGGATTCCAGCGCGGCGATCACCTGCACGGTCCAGCCGCCGGGCACGTCTTCGTCACTGCGCAGGCTGCTTTGGACCGTGGCAAAGCGCGACCGCGCGAAACTGTCCACTGCCTCGCGCATGCGGGTATCCGTGATCCTGCCGCGCATCGACAGGCTGCGCTGACCCGACAGTGCCGCCACGAATTCGGCTGGCCCCTGGTCGCCGTTGTCCGGGTTTTCGCGACGCGCCTGGATGGAAAAGACACGCGGAACGGCCTGTTCCAGCCGTCCCACAGCCTGATCGAACAGCGCCTGATCGACCGAGGCAGGCGCGATCAACGCGATATCAGCGTCCGAAATCGTGACCGCCCCTTCGCCGATCGCCGCGACCGCCTCGATGGCCGGAACAGCGGCATCGGCCCAGTCGGGTGTCGGCGCACCCAGACCCAGCGTGCAGCCGGGCTTGCCGCTGACACCTGCCTTTACCGCCGCATCCAGAATCCGTGCGCGACCGTCCTCGTTATCGGCAGAGCACGCATCGAAGCGGGGACCATCCTCGTCGATCAGGAACCGCAGCGTGAACGGCGCGATGACCGGACGCGGTGCCGATACCCGCGTCGTAAGGCGCACATTCTCGGGCACGGCGCGCTTCAGTTCCGTCTCCAGCCGCCCCTTTTCCGCGCGACTGTCGGTGATCGCCGTCACCGTCACCTGTCCCGGACTGACCGAGATCTTTGCGCTGGCGGCCATCTGCGCGGCGCGAAGCCCGAAGGCGATCGCTTGATCCCAGTCCTTGGGCACCGGGTAATCGGCGCTTTCCAGAAGATCGGTGATCTGCGGGGCTGCGGTCTCGTCCTTCAATCCACGGACAAGGCTGGCCCTGTCCGTCTTCGATGGCACCAGCCCGATCAGCGAAATGCCGTCGTCGTCGCGCAGCAATTCAACCTTGAAATCGGGGGGGGTCAGAGTCTCGGTTGAAGCCACGGTCATGTCGTCGATGACCCTGGACGGATCAACGGCCGTCTCTGCGCGCGTCTTCGCACGAAATCGCTCGACCTCGCTGGGGGCGGTCCCTGAAAGATGCACCCGAAGCCCGTCGGTGGTGACGCGCACCCAGTCCTGGCCGCTGGTGCTGAAGGCCAGTTGCACATCCTGACGCGCCCGGTTCTCGATGAACTGTGCGGCGGATTGTGCGCCCCACCAGCACAGACCGCCCGCGGCGCCCAAAACGATGACCGATGCGAATGCGGTGGAAATGCGGCGGCGGGACTGTGCCATGCGTGCGGGATCCTCGTCTGTGGCAAGTCGCGCCGGTCTAGCCGTGCGGTGCGGGCCGCGCAATCATGCCAGCCCCGCGATGGCAAGAAACAGCGCAAGGATCAGCCCGGCATCCCGGTTCGACCGAAACAGGCGAAGGCAGCTATCATTCTGATCCGGTTGGAATAAACGCAATTGCCAGATCAGGTGAGCGGCGAAACCGGCCAGCCCTGCCCCCCCTATCAACAGATTGCGACCGGTCAGTGAGATCGCGATGGCCAGCAGTGCGACCGCCAGCGCCGCGAACCCGGCAAGGATGCGCGGGCTGTTGTCGCCGAACAGAAGCGCTGTGGATTTCACACCGATAAGTGCGTCGTCTTCGGCGTCCTGATGGGCATAGATCGTGTCGTAAAAGATCGTCCAGGCGATCCCCGCAAGCCATGCAACGACCGGCGCCAGATCCACCCGGCCCATATGCGCGGCATAGGCCAGCATGACGCCCCAGTTGAAGGCGAAGCCCAGAAAGATCTGCGGCCACCAGGTGAAGCGTTTGGCGAACGGGTAGATCGCGACCAACGCCAACGATGCCACCCCCATCCAGGTCGCGGCCTGTCCCAGCGTCAGCAGGATCACCAATCCCGTCATCCCCTGCGCGACCAGCCACAGATATGCGGCCCGCAGGCCGATCCGGCCCGATGGCAGGGGCCGCGATCTGGTCCGCGCAACCTGGGCGTCGATGTCGCGATCGGTGATGTCGTTCCAGGTGCAGCCCGCGCCGCGCATCACAAGGGCGCCAATGGCGCAGGCGACCGCGATCCACAGATCGAAGGGGCGGGGTCCATCCGCCATCATCGCAAGCCCTATCCCCCACCAGCATGGCAGAAGCAGCAACCAGGTACCGATCGGACGGTCGGCGCGGGACATGTGCAGAAAAGGCCGCCAGCCATGCGGCGCATATCGGTCCACCCAATTGCCCCTGGGTGCGTCAATCACGGTATCTGGCCTTTCGGTCCGGCTTTGCATAGCGTCGTGCCCATCATGGCGAAGATCAGACTGTTCATAGATCACCCCTTGGCGTCGGGACAAGACGTGCTCCTGATTCCGGCGCAGGCACATTATCTATCGGGCGTCATGCGGCTGAAGCCGGGCGACGGAATCACGATCTTCAACGGCAGGGATGGCGAATGGTCCGCACTGATCACGTCTGCCGGCAAGCGCGGCGGCCATATCGAGGTTCAGGAACAGACCGCGCCGCAGCGTGACCCGCCCGATCTTTGGCTGATCTTCGCACCGATCAAGAAGGCGAGGACGGATTTCATCGTCGAGAAGGCGACCGAGATGGGGGCTGCGCGTATCGTGCCGGTGCAGACCGATTTTACCAACGCGGAACGCATTCGTCAGGACCGGTTGCAGGCGCATGCCGTCGAGGCCGCGGAACAATGTGGCGGCACCTTCGTCCCGCCGGTCGAGGATCTGTCGCCGCTGTCGCGTCTGCTGGATGGCTGGGATCCGTCTCGCTCGATCCTCTGGGCGGACGAGGCGATGGCCGGACCGGCCCAGACCCTGGCGGGCCTGTCCCGAGGACGATGGGCGATTCTGATCGGGCCGGAAGGCGGTTTCTCGGATGCAGAGCGCAACCGTCTTTCGCGGCTGCGCCATGTGACGCGCATAAGCCTTGGTCCGCGCGTCCTGCGCGCCGATACGGCCGCTGTCGCCGCGCTGACATTGTGGCAGGCTGCCTTGGGTGATTGGTCATGATCCGGGATCAAGGTTGGCGCTAACGCCAGCCTCGGCCGTGGGTTATGACGATGCTGCAATGCGGCGTTGACTTTTTCCGGGGATGTATCCGGTGCGGCATGGACCTAGATTCATTTGCGTGGAAGGGCCGCGGATGGGCCGCGCCCGGAACGCAAAGGAAACGTTGACATGACCACCATCGCCCTGAACGAAGGTTTTGGCCTGAAGGAATTCTTCGCCGATCTGCGCGCCGATTTCGCCGACTGGCTCAAGCGCCGCGAGACGCGCGCCGAACTGAACCGCCTGAGCGAGCGCGAGCTGGAAGATATCGGCCTGAACCGTGCCGACATTGACGGTGTTGTGGCCAGCATCTGACATGTTGGACGCACGCAAGACCCAAGTCGACCGAACCCCCATTTGCCACGGCAACTGGGGGTTTTTCTTTGCTGCGCGGCAGTCTGGCGGCTGAGACGCCGACCGTCCCAGCATGACGTCGCGCTGACCGGTTTCATTTGCCCCGACAGAATGCGAATTCATGCATCCCACGCATGCCGGCCTTGCTGGAATGTCCGTGGTTTTCTGCACCTGCACAATCTACATGCTGCCTTGTCAGAAACATGCCCATGAACCGGGCAACATGAGAATGGGTGAAAAGATGTCCGCCATTGAAACGAACCGCAGCTTTGCTGTCGGAGGCCTTGGCAGCGTCGTTGCAAATCTTGTCTCGCTGCTGGCGTCCTGGAGCGATACGCGCCGGACCCGCCGCGAACTGAGCGTTCTGTCGGACCGCGAGCTTGATGATATCGGGCTGTGCCGCGGCGACATCGAACGGATTGCGCGCGGCCACTGAGGCCATCGCCACCAGACCAGACGAGACGAACCCCCGAGCGGTCGCTGCGGGGGTTTTTCTTTTTGACTCGGGCCTCACAGGAAGCTTTGCGGATCGATGTCGATCGCCAGCCGCAGGTTCGCGGGCAGCCGGTGCGGCGCCAGCCAGTCGGCGATCGCAGATTGTACGGGGGCTTGTCGCGGTGCGTGGATCAGCATCCGCATCCGGTGCCTGCCCCTGATCCGCGCGATGGGCGCTGGCGCCGGCCCCCATAATTCGGCACCGGCATCCTCTAACGGGGTCGCATTGGCGGCCAGGTGCCGCGCGAAATCGCTGACCACCGTCAGATCCGGATGCGACAGGATGATCCCCGCAAGCCTTCCGAAGGGTGGCATGCCGGTCGCCTGTCGGCCTGCGGCCTCGGCGTCCCAGAACGATTCGTCCTGCCCCGAGATGATGGCACGGATCACCGGATGATCGGGCTGATGGGTCTGCAGCAACGCGATCCCCGGGGCCTGTCCCGACTGACGCCCCGCGCGGCCAGCAACCTGACGCATCAGCTGGAACGATCGCTCGGCGGCGCGCAGATCCGCCCCCTGCAGCCCCAGATCGGCGTCGATCACGCCCACCAGCGTCAGACGCGGGAAATTGTGACCCTTCGCTACGATCTGGGTGCCGATTATGATGTCCGTATCGCCCGCCGCGATCTGTGCGATGGTTTCCTTCAGCGCGCGGGCCGAATGGAACAGGTCGGACGACAGCACCGTGGCCTTGGCTTCGGGAAATCGCGCGGCGACCTCTTCGGCGATGCGTTCCACACCGGGGCCGACCGGGGCCAGTTTCCCCTCCACGCCGCAGGACGGGCAGGCGTCCGGGATCGCACGTGTTTCGCCGCATTGGTGGCACACAAGGCGGTTCTGGAACCGGTGTTCCACCATCCGGGCGTCGCATTGGTGGCAGCCGATCTGCTCGCCGCAGGCGCGGCACACGGTTACAGGTGCGAAGCCACGGCGGTTGAGGAACAGAAGCGATTGTTCGCCCTTCTCCAGACGCGCCCGCACGGCATTTTCAAGTGTGGGCGAAATCCACCGACCAGAGGGCATGTCTTCGGCCCTCAAATCGATCGCGGCCATGTCTGGCAGTTCCGCCTCGCCGTATCGGCTGCGCAGGTCAAGCCGGGTATATTTGCCGCTGGTGGCGTTTACCCAGCTTTCAAGGCTGGGCGTCGCCGAGGCCAGCACCACATGCGCGCTTGTGATCGAGGCACGCAGCACTGCCATGTCGCGGGCGCTGTAGAACACGACATCTTCCTGCTTGTAGCTGCTGTCATGTTCTTCATCGACGACGATCAGCCCAAGATCGCGGAACGGCAGAAACAGGGCGGATCGCGCGCCGACGACAAGGCCGACTTCGCCCCGGCCTGCCATGTGCCACAGGCGCCGCCGTTCGGTTCTGGTGATGCCGCTGTGCCATTCGCCGGGGCGCGCGCCGAATCGCGCCTCGACCCTGTCCAGAAATTCGGCCGACAGCGCGATTTCAGGCAGCAGCACCAGCGCCTGCCGGCCGCGCGCCATGCATTCCGCCACGGCCTCCAGATAGACCTCGGTCTTGCCGGAACCGGTCACGCCGCGCAGCAAGGTCGTGCCATAGCTGCCCTCGCGGATCGCGGCGCGCAGGGTATTGGCGGCGGCTTCTTGATCCGGGGCCAACGGCTTGCCGGGCAGGGACGGATCAAGGCGCGGATAGGGCGTGTCGCGCGGCGCCTCGATCTCGGCCAGCGCGCCTTGCGCCACAAGGCCCTTGACGACCGAGGTGCCGACGCCGGCAAGCTGGGCCAGTTCCGATGGCGCAAAGCTGGCCCCGCCATGATCGGCGATCACGTCCAGCACGCGCTGGCGTGCCTCGGTCATGCGCTGCGGGGCACCGGTGCCGGGAACGATCACGCGACGGGCGGCCGGGGGTTGGTCCAGATCCGGGGCACGGGTCGCCATGCGCAGCATCAAAGGGGGCGCGGTCAGCGTATAGTCCGCCGCGCGGGTCAGGAATTCCAGAAATCCGGGCTGAAAGGGTTCGGCATCAAGCACCTTGGCCACGGGGCGCAGCTTCGCCAGGTCGAAATCGCCCGTCCCGTCGCCCCAGACCAGGCCCAGCACGCGTCGCGGCCCCAGCGGCACCAAGACAAGCTGACCTTGCCGGACGCCCTGTTCGGGCGCCAGATAGTCCAGAACACCCACGGGTTCGCAGGTCAGCACGGCGATCCGGGTGCGGGCAGGGAAGAAGGCGGGCAGGTTGTCACGCATCGGCCCAGATAAAGACGCGCGCCGGGCGCGGTTGCAAGGCCCCCGGCGTGGGGGTGGTAGATCTTTCTGTTTCCCTTGTGTCGCGGACTTACGGCTAGGGAAGTTATGCCGGGCATGTTAAACTTTTTTTTGCGGAACCCCGACCGGAAATGGATCTTCACCATGGATCTTGCGGCTCTTCGATGCATGTCGGCTTCAGGCGCGCTGGCGTTCTGGCTTGCGGCGTGGCCGCTGCCGGGACATGCCAACGAAGATCCCGACGTGATCAACGTCATGGATGGCAACATGACCTATCCGATGCGGCTGGCGCTGAAGAACGGCACCGACAAGCCGGCGGTCTTCGCGCTGATCGAGGATACCTGCATTGAAGGCGCTCCACCCTATTTCACCGTCAATCCGGGCGAGACTTGGTCTGCTACGGTCATCCAGCGGCACTACGATCAGGGCGTGGACAACTGCTATGCGACGCCGCATGGCATCACCTATCAGGATGCCAACAATCTGGCGAACACCTTCAGCGTGCGCCAGTTTGACAATTCGGGCGACCCGAACTGCTATGACATCAAGTTCAACATCGTTTTCTGGATCAATCAGGCCGTTTGTCCGGTCATGACGGGCATGATCGCCGGTCCCGTCTCGACCCTGACCCAGCCGGATCGAATCACCGGCCGGCCGGGACGGGTGACCGACTGCCCCGGAGGCATGGACTGGTGCATCGGCGTCGGCTTCGGCTTCTACCTGTCTCCCTGACCGCGGGATCCGCGCGTGATCGCCGATCCCGGCAGCTTCCCTCCGCATCCGGGCTTACCCCTTTCCGGGTTCCATGTTTTGCGCTATCACCCCAGCGAAACCGCCTAAGAGGAGCCGGGCCATGAAATTCTTCGTCGATACCGCCGATGTGGACGCAATCCGCGAACTGAACGACCTGGGCATGGTGGACGGTGTGACCACCAACCCATCGCTGATCCTGAAGGCCGGACGCAACATCGAAGAGGTGACCCGCGAGATCTGCGAAATGGTCGACGGTCCCGTGTCCGCCGAGGTCGTGGCCGACAAGGCCGAAGACATGATCCGCGAGGGCAAGCATCTGGCGAAGATCGCCGACAACATCACCGTCAAGGTTCCGCTGACCTGGGACGGACTGAAAGCCTGCCGGGCGCTGTCGAATGACGGCCACATGGTCAACGTGACGCTGTGCTTCAGCCCCGCCCAGGCCATTCTGGCCGCCAAGGCCGGTGCGACCTTCATCAGCCCGTTCATCGGCCGCCTTGACGACATTCATCTGGACGGCGTTGAACTGATCGCCGATATCCGCGAGATCTATGACAATTACGGCTACGAGACGCAGATCCTTGCGGCCTCGATCCGGACGGTGAACCACATCATCGAGGTCGGCAAGATCGGCACCGACGTGATCACCTCGCCCCCTGCCGTCATCAAGTCGATGGCAAAGCACATCTTGACGGACAAGGGGCTTGAGCAGTTCACTTCGGACTGGGCAAAGACCGGTCAGAAGATCGGCTGACACAAGCCGCGACAGGCGGCGGAAAGGGGCAGGATGACCGCCGAACCGAAGGAAGAAACCGGGCTTGATCCGGCAATGCGGGAAAAGCTGCTGGCCGATCCCGCGGCCATTCTTGGTGATCGCGATGTCATGCGCGCGCTGGTTGCCGCGCGCGAGGCCGAGATCGGCGACAACGTGATCGACATTCGCGGCCGTGCGATGGAGGCGCTTGAACATCGCTTGGACAGGCTGGAATCGCAGCATGAAAGCGTGATCGCCGCCGCCTATGACAATCAGTCGGGAACGGCGGTGGTGCATCGCGCGGTGATCGGTCTGCTGGAAGCCGCCGATCTGACCGATTTCATCGACAGCCTTCAGGCCGATATCGCGCCGCTTCTTCGGATCGAGACGCTTCGCCTGGTGATCGAGGCCGATCCCGTCATCCCCAATCTTCCGGAAGACGTGGTCATTGCGCCCGAAGGCGCCGTGGGCCGTATCATCGCAGCAGGGCGTCGCGCGCCGCGTGGCGACGACATCGTGCTGCGTCCTGCCTCTCCGATCACGCAGCCGATTCATGGCCGTTCGGTCACGTCCGAGGCGCTGCTGCCGCTGGATCTGGGGGCGCGTCATCCGCGCGCCCTGCTGGTCATGGGCAGTGCCGACGGCAACCGCTTTGCGCCCGCGCACGGCACCGATCTGCTGCGCTTCTTCGGGCAGGTCTTTCGCCTGGTGCTGCTGGCCAAACTGCGGTCATGAGCGGTCCCAGCCCGCTGGCCCTTGCACCCGCGACGGCGGACGCGCTGGCACGCTGGCTGGAGGTCGAGGCCGCCACGCGCGACCGCTCGCCCCACACGATCACCGCCTATCGTGCCGACCTGCTGGCCTTTCTGTCGTTTCTGGGCGGTCATCACGGTGAAGCCGCGACCCCGAAAACGCTTGGCGACCTGCGGCAGGCCGACATGCGCGCATTTGCGGCTGCCGAACGCGCGCGGGGTCTGGGCGCGCGGTCACTGGCCCGGCGGCAATCCGCGGTGCGCAGCTTTCTGCGCTGGCTTTCAGATCGCGAGGGCCATGATCTCAGCGCCGCACTGGCGGCGCGCAGCCCGAAATACGCGCGGTCCTTACCCCGCCCGCTGACCCCCGATCAGGCCCGGCAGGCGTTGGAGATGGTGTCGGTCGGTCATGACACGCCCTGGGTCGCCGCCCGCGACGTCGCGGTGATGACGCTGCTGTGGGGTTGCGGATTGCGGATATCCGAGGCGCTGTCGCTGAACGGTGCGGACTGGCCGTTTCGCGACAGCCTGACGATCACCGGCAAGGGCGGCAAACAGCGCAATGTGCCGATGCTGCCGGTCGCGCGCGATGCGGTCGCGGCCTATCTTGCGCAGTGCCCATGGCGACAGGCGCCGGATCAGCCGCTGTTTCGCGGGATGCGCGGCGGCCGGCTGGGGGGCGATCAGATCGCCGCGGCGCTGCGTCGGGCCCGCGCCGCATTGGGTCTGCCGCCTTCGGCGACCCCTCACGCGCTGCGCCATTCCTTCGCGACCCATCTGCTGGCCGCCGGCGGCGATCTGCGCACCATTCAGGAACTTCTGGGTCATTCCAGCCTGTCCACGACGCAGGTCTATACCGGTGTTGACGACGTCCGTCTGATGGCTGTCTATCGCGCGGCGCATCCGCGCGGATAGGGGCGATGCCGCGACAGGAGCAGGTGTTCCGCCTCAGTGTTGCACCTGAACTGGTGCCTCGGCCTCGGCGGCGCTCCGGTCGAAGATGCGATCACCGATCCATGCGCCGACGAAGAACATGACGGCAGCCAGCCACAGCGTTGCGTTGAAGACCGAGGTGCCGGTCAGGCCGGCACCGATCGCGCAGCCGCCTGCCAGCATCCCGCCAAAGCCCATCAGCGCGCCACCGCCCATCGAGCGCAACATCTGCGGCGCGTCGCGGTACCCCTCGAACCGCAATTCGCGTCCGGCCAGCGCACCCAGAAACGCGCCGATGAAAACGCCCGGGATCAAGCCGATATCGAAACTGAGTCCAGCATCGGTGGTCAGCACCGCCATCGCGACCTGTGCCGACGGTCCGGCGAAGGTGGCCGATGTCACTGTTACCGGATCGAACGCGACCTGCGACAAGGCATAGGTCAGCACCCAGCCAAGCGCGACGGCAAAACCCGCGCCGCAGGCCCAGATCAGCACGCGCGCCCCGGTCCTTGCCCGAACTGCCAACCAGATCGCCACCACCGCGAAGATCAGGCCGATCACCAGACCCGCCCGTTGTGGCAGGCCCGCCGCATCCAGCAGGTTCACGTTGCGTCCGCCCGGCGTCACCCATATCCCAGCCAGTGACTGGCGCAGCGGCGACAGCGCCCCCGACAGGGTCATCTGCGCGGTCAGCGCGAACACCATTCCCGCCGTGACCGTCCGCAGATTGCCGGTGCCCGCCAGCACCAGCAGCCGCCCCGAACAGCCCCGCGCCATCACCATGCCGATGCCGAACACCAGCCCGCCGATGATTGCCCCCGACCAGCTTCCGGTGACCGACATGATGCGCGCGGTGTCGGGGCGGAACAGGCCCGCCATCTGCGCGCCCTGCACCCAGACCATCGCGGTCGAAAACGTCAGCAGCCAGATCGCCATCGCCCGGCCCGCGCGCCTTCGCGCGAATTCGACCGCGGCCGAACGCAGGCAGAATGCCGAACGCTGCGCCGCAAATCCGAAGATGACGCCGATCAGCAGTCCGACCAGCAATGCGGTTGCAAGATCGCCGACACGCTCGGATATTCCGGTCAGAACTGTCAGCAGATCCATCGCCTCACTCCGTCGTGTCCAGACGGTGATCAGCATGTCGTCTGCGGGACTGAATCTCAAGGCGAACCAAGCGACGCTTCGTGCGTTTCATGGTCAAGCAAACAAGGATCTCACGATGACCACAACACATGCGATCTTCAACCGCCCGCTGGATGAGGAGATGCCGCAGGGCATGGATCAGGCGATTTTCGGAATGGGCTGCTATTGGGGGCCCGAGCGGCTGTTCTGGCAGCAGCACGGCGTCTGGCTGACCCAAGTCGGTTTCGCGGGCGGCCAGACCGAAAACCCGACATACGATCAGGTGCGTGCGGGCGACACCGGGCATGCCGAGGTCGTGCGCGTGGTCTTCGACAGCTCGCTGATCAGCTATGACCATCTTCTGCAGATGTTCTGGGAAAACCACGATCCCACGCAGGGGGACCGCCAAGGAAACGACGTAGGCAGCCAGTATCGCAGCCTGATCATGGTTTTCAACCACAGTCAGCGTGCGGCCGCCGAGGCGTCGAAGATCGATTACGGAAACCGACTTGCAGTCGAGGGGTTCGGGGCGATCACCACCCAAATCGTCGAAGAGGCCCCGTTCTGGCCGGCGCACGATGCGCATCAGCAGTATCTGGAAAAGAATCCTGACGGTTATTGCGGGCTGAAGGGCACCGGGGTAGAGGCGTCCATGCCCAATCCGGACCCGATCTGATGCCGACATTCACCGCACTGACCCATCTTGCAGGCCAACCGCCCGCCCAGGCGCTGGCCGAAGCCTGCGAGGATCTGACACCCGAGCCCGTGGGCACCGGGATCTTCGAGATCGAAGACGGGTCCAACCGGTGGGAGGTCGCGGCCTATTTCACCGAGACCCCCGACGAGGTTGCGCTGGCCCTGCTGGCCGCAGCATGGGGGGCAGAGCCTTTCGTCATCTCTGAATTGCCCGAGGTTGACTGGGTCGCGCATGTGCGCCGCGAACTGACCCCGGTCGAGGCAGGCCGGTTCTATGTCCATGGAAGCCACGACATCGATCAGGTGCCTGACGGCGTCGAGGCATTGTGCATCGAGGCCGCGATGGCCTTCGGGACGGGTCATCACGGCACCACCAAGGGCTGCCTCGAGGCGCTGGACCGGTTGGCGAACGACGGATATCAGGCGCACCGGATCGCCGATATCGGCAGCGGCACCGCGGTTCTCGCCATGGGTGCGGCGCGGATCTGGCCGGTCACGGTACTGGCAGGCGATATCGATCGGGTCGCGGTGGACACCGCCGCGGCGAATGTGATCGCGAATGGTTTGGATGGCCGTGTCGAATGTGTCGAGGCCGCGGGCTTTGATCACCCGATGATCGAAAGGGCCGCGCCGTTCGATCTGGTCCTTGCCAATATCCTGAAACAGCCGCTGATCGACCTTGGCCCCGATATGGCGCGGCATGTCGCCGCCGGCGGCAAGATCATCCTGTCGGGAATCCTGACCACTCAGGGTCAGGACGTGATCGAGGCATATCAGGATCAGGGATTCGACCTGGATCGCCGCGACGATCTGGGCGAGTGGACGACGTTGACCATGACCCGTCGCAGCTGAGCGGCCGACACGTGAAAGGCGCGGCCGTTTCCAGCCGCGCCCCGGTATGTATCCAAGCTGCTGTCAGAGGATGAAATCCCCCGCCCAGTAGTCACTGGCATCGTCCGCGCCATCCGAGATCCGAACAGTCATCTCGGGTGTTGCGTCGGCGTCTGTATTGACCCGCAGCCAAGTTTCGTTGCCGACATTCTGCATCCAGATCGTGCCCGCTCCGCCGGCCGTGGTGCCATTGAACGTGAAGGCCTGGTTTCCGGCGACATTGGTGTTGGCATCGATCGACGACAGATCGATCCGGTCTTCTGTCGCCGAGACCAGGTTGATGCCCGCCCCCTGGAAATCGGTGATCCGATCATAGCTTGAGCTGACCCCGAAGGGCGAATCCGACGTGCTGTAGAAGCGGAAGACATCCTCGCCGCTGCTGCCAGTCAGATAGTCGGTCCCGGTGCTGCCGATCAACACGTCGTTGCCGCTGCCGCCGTTCAGGGTGTCATTGCCTGAGCCGCCGTGCAGAAGGTCGTTGCCGGTGCTTCCCGACAGGTAGTCATTGCCCGCGTCGCCATAGACACGATCATTGCCGCTTTCGCCGTAAAGCCGGTCATTGTTGTTGCCGCCGCGGATATAGTCGTTGCCGCTGCCGCCATAGACCGTGTCGTTGCCATTGTCGCCGTAAAGCGAGTCGTTTCCGCCAAGGCCAGAGATGCGGTCGTTGCCATTGCCGCCACGAATGATATTCGCGCCGGAAGTGCCGCTGAGCGCGTCGTTGCCGCTGCCCGAGACGAGATTTTCGAACTGGGTGAAGCTTTCGCCGGCGAAGTTGGTCAGTCCGGTCGTCAGGTTGACGTTGTAGTCTCCGCCGAAGCTGGTTGTGTTCAGCGTGTCGGTGCCGGTGCCGCCGCGCAGGGTTTCGGGCGTGCCAAGACCCGCAAAAATATAGTCGTTGCCGTCCTGGCCGTCATAGACACCCGCACCGCTGGATCGGATCGTGTCGTTTCCGGTGCCGCCATAGATGGTGTCGGTTCCGCCGCCGCCGATCAGGCTGTCATTGCCGGCGCCGCCGCTGATATAGTCGTTGCCGCCCAGCCCGTCGATCGTGTCGTTGCCGTTATTGCCATAGATCCGGTTGGCACTGGATGTGCCGGTCAGCCGGTCGTTGCCGCTGCCGGAATAGAGGTTCTCGAACTGGGTGAAGCTTTCACCGGCGAAATTGGTCAGCCCGGTCGTCAGGTTGACCGTGTAGTTGCCGCTGAAGCTGGCGGTGTTCAGCCAGTCGGTGCCGGTGCCGCCGCGCAGGGTCTCGGGCGTGCCGAGGCCGGCATAGATGTAGTCATTGCCGTCCTGCCCGTCATAGATGCCTGCGCCGCTGGACCGGATCGTGTCGTTGCCGGTGCCGCCGTAAACCGTATCGGTTCCGCCGCCGCCGGTCAGGCTGTCGTTGCCTGCATCGCCGTAGATATAGTCGTTGCCGCCGAGGCCATTGACCGTGTCGTTACCGCTGCCGCTGTAGATGACGTTGTTGCCGGTCGTTCCCAGTAGATTGTCGTTGCCCGACCCGGTCACGAGGTTTTCGAACTGGGTAAAGCTTTCCCCGGCATAGTTGGTCACGCCGGTGGTCATGTTGATGTTGTAATTGCCCGACCACAGCGTGGTGTTCAGCCAGTCGGTGCCGTTTCCGCCGCGAAGCGTCTCGGGGGTGCCATTCCCGGCATAGACATAGTCGTTGCCGTCCTGGCCGTCATAGACACCCGCCCCGCTGGATCGGATCGTGTCGTTTCCGGTGCCGCCATAGATGGTGTCGGTTCCGCCGCCGCCGATCAGGCTGTCATTGCCGGCGCCGCCGCTGATATAGTCGTTGCCGCCCAGCCCGTCGATCGTGTCGTTGCCGTTATTGCCATAGATCCGGTTGGCACTGGATGTGCCGGTCAGCCGGTCGTTGCCGCTGCCGGAATAGAGGTTCTCGAACTGGGTGAAGCTTTCACCGGCGAAATTGGTCAGCCCGGTCGTCAGGTTGACCGTGTAGTTGCCGCTGAAGCTGGCGGTGTTCAGCCAGTCGGTGCCGGTGCCGCCGCGCAGGGTTTCGGGCGTGCCGAGGCCGGCATAGATGTAGTCATTGCCGTCCTGCCCGTCATAGATGCCAGAACCGCTGGAGCGGATGGTATCGTTGCCGGTGCCGCCATAGATCGTGTCGGTCCCACCACCACCGCCAAGACTGTCGTTGCCGCCCAATCCGTAGATCAGGTCCGCAGCCGATGTCCCGGCAATCGTGTTGTTGCTGTTGTTGCCAATAAGGGTGGCCATGATGCTCTCCTTTCACGAGGTCTCAGGTTTCGATTTCGGGGGAAGTCCCGCTTTCCTGATAGGCTCGCTGGCGTGAAAGCGTCGTGAACGCCGATATGCCTTTCATCCCGCTTGCTTTCTCAAGGGGATTGCACGGATTTCGCGTGCCGCAATAATTATGTCTGCAGGCGACTCGGGGCGATTTGCCGACGCGACGATGACCTGATTTCGCGCCATGGCCGGCCGATCCGTGGCGGTGGATCCTCTTGCCGTGCGGCTCAGTTCCGCAGGACGATGCAGCGGCCGCCGACCCGCTTCAGCCGGACGCAGAAAGCGGCGGCCTCGTTGCGGGTCTCGTAGCCGATCTGTGCGGTATAGACCGGCTTGGGAACTCCGTTCAGCTTCTTGCGCACATAGCCGACACGCTTGCCGCCAAGGATCGGTCGCAGGCTGCGGTTCAGACGCGCGACCTGTTGAGCGGCCCCGGACCTGCTGGGGTGGCTGGCCACGATGACGCCCCAGGGGAAGACACGCGGTTGCACCATGAATTCGCGAAGGCTGCGATTGCCCGCCATCTCCTCGCAGGACGGACGGAAGGGCTGGTCCGGGTCCAGCGCCAGTCGCAGTTCCTTGGCCAGGGGTGGGTTGTCGCGCCAGCGCAGCGCGTTGTGGCCGGTAATCGCCTCGACATAGTCCAATGTCTCGTAGGGCAGGGTGGTCTGCCGGGCGACAAAGCGCGCCGCGCGGTTTTCGCCACCGTTATACGCAATCGCGGCAAGCCCGATATTGCCGAAATTTTGCGACAGATAGGCCAGATACCAGGCCGCCTTGTGGATCGCCTGTGCCGGGTTGAACGGATCGTCCAGATCATACAGATCCGCCGTCCCCGGCATGAACTGGGCAATGCCCTGCGCACCCGCCGGGCTGATGGCGCCCGGTTCGAACCGGCTTTCCTTCCACAGCAGGCGAGCCAGGAAGCTGGGGTCCAGCCCTCGTTCCGATGCGTTGCGTTCGATCAGCTTGCAGACATCTGACGCATAGCGATCCAGCCGGACGCAATCCCGGCCATCATCGGTGCAGCGGATCTTGTCGCTTTGATGTGCGGGCGGACGGCCCATGAACGCATCGACCGCGGGGCGCGATACGGCGGGCTGGATACCCATCCCCGCGATCAGTGACAGGATCAGAAGGACGCGGCGCAAACCGGATCCTTTCGGTCTTGGCGATGCGGCGACATGTGGATGGGTCTCAGTCTGCCTTGCCGGACTTGTCTTTCTTCTTCTTTTTCTTGGACTTGTCCTTGGACGTGACGGCGCTGTCATCATCCGCCGTCTTTGATTTGCGTTCGGCCTTTCGCTCTGCCTTCCGCAGCGCCTTCTCGGCCTCTTTCGCCGCCACGCGCGCCGCCTTGCGGGCTGCGCGTACGGCCTCTTTCTCGGCTTTGCGAGCGGCTTTCCTGGCTTCCTTTTCGGCGGCTTTCTCGGCCAGCTTTGCAGCTTTCTTGACGGTGTTCTTGCGGGTCTTGCCGTCCTCGGGCGCAGCTTCGGTCCTGGCCCCAACCGGGGGCACTGCAATTTGTGCCGCAGCAGCGGTCACCGTCTGGTCAGACGCGGCAGCTTTGGCGGGTTTCTTGACGCGCCGCACACCGGTGCGCAGATCGGTCTTGCGCGACTCAGCCGTCTTGCGATCGGCGGGGCTGCGGCGGGTGGAAGCCGGGACGCGCTTGGCAGCGGGGCTGGCGCTGTCGGCTTTCGCTACGACTGTCTTGCCGGTCCGCTGGCGTGCGCCACTTGCAGGGGGCAGCTTGCGGCGGCGGCGTTCGGCCTGTGCACGATTCAATGCCGTGCTCAGCAGGCCCTGGGGCGACAATCCGTCTTCCGCCGTGGTCGCCGAGGCCCGTGCCCGCGCGTCGTCCAGAGCTTTTATCAGCGTCAGAAGATCGGCATCGCTCAGAACTTCAACAGAGGGGCGGCGGCTGGCGTCCGCCAGCTTCTGCTG
Source organism: Paracoccus maritimus (assembly GCF_025195095.1). Lineage (GTDB taxonomy): Bacteria > Pseudomonadota > Alphaproteobacteria > Rhodobacterales > Rhodobacteraceae > Paracoccus > Paracoccus maritimus. The sequence goes on from NZ_JANAVZ010000007.1 coordinate 224,450, forward strand.
TTGCGCGTTCAGAATTTCCCGTTCGCGATTGGCATGGTTCGGCATTCCGATCTGGTTCCTGTCTCTGGCGATGATCAGGCGGAACATTGCGTGACTTTGTGTCGATTTGCAATTGCAAAGGCCCCCGCAAGCGATGCGGGGGCCTTTCGGTGTCGGGCAAGGTGATCGACTTGCAAGCGCTTAGCGAGAGGGCACGGCGCTTTCGACCGGAGACGTGAAGCCGGGCGCCGCAGCGGTGGTTGTCGCGGCAGGCAGTTGTGCCTGTGCAGCCTCGGACGCTGGAACGACGTAACCTTCAGGGGTTTCGATCATCGGACCTTCCCGCTGCACGCTTTCTGCCTGGCTGCGCACCTTGACGCGCGCGCCAAGTTCGGTTTCGTCGAACAGGTCCATGATGTCCTGATTGAACAGCCGGATGCAGCCCGCCGACGTGGCCTTTCCGATCGAGGACGGATCCATCGTCCCATGGATGCGGTAATAGGTGTCGCGACCATTGCGATACAGATACAGCGCGCGCGACCCGAGCGGGTTGTCCAGCCCGCCCTTCAGCCCGCCCGCAAACTGGCCGTAAAGCTCGGGTTCGGTTCGGATCATGTTCTGAGTGGGGGTCCAGCTTGGCCAGCGCTTCTTGACCGAGATCACGGCATCGCCGCTGAAGCCCTTGCCGGCCCGCCCGACCGCGACGCCGAAGCGCATCGCCTCGCCGTTTTCCATCACGTGATAAAGGACGCGCGCGTAGGGATCGACCACGATCGTTCCCGGCGTCTCGGGGCCATTATAGGCGACGCGCTGACGCTGGTTGCGCTGGGTCAGATAGGCGGCGCGGACGGCGGGAATATCGACGACTTCGCCGTTCGGGCCGGTATCCGTGCGGGCCTGGTAAATGGGCGGCACCGTGCCGGTGGCCAGCCGTGTCGGCGAATGGGCGGTAGGTGCGCAGGCCGCAAGCCCCAGGGCCAGCGCCGCAAGAAGGGAAACGAGGCGCATTGTATCGTGTTCCTTTGTAGCATCGGGCAGGCCCTGGAAGGCTTGACCGTGGCAGCGTTAATTTCTTGACATCACGTCGACCGAGCAGTGCCGGACGTGATTCGTGCAGGGTTTCATCAGCCTGCCACATTCACCTTTCGTCAACCCTTGGCGCCCGTCACTGTGGAATTGACATCCGACTTGTGGCCAAGGGGCGGCAGTCGCATCAACTTTGCACGTCAGGGGAACAATTTGGCGTGTGTTTGGTTTCATGCACGTCGGGCGCTGCCGCGCCACATTCGCGAGGAAACTACCAAAATGAGCATTATCGTTGCATTGATCGTCGGCGCGATTGCCGGCTGGCTGGCCGGGCTATTGGTCAAAGGGCACGGGCAGGGACTTGTCGTCAATATCGTCGTCGGCATCCTTGGCGCCGTCATCGCCTCGTTCCTGTTTCCGGCCATCGGCATGGGCATTGGCGCCGAAGGGTCGGTGATCGGCTCGATCATCTATGCGACCCTGGGCGCGGTGATCCTGCTGGTGATCCTGAGCCTTGTGAAGCGCGCCTGAAGCTGGCTTGACCTTTCCGTGCTGCGTCCGGGGCATTGCCTCGGATGCGCGCCGCGAATACCGTTGCCGGGCGGCATGATTGGCTATGCCGCCTGGCCGCTTGGACTGACGACGTGACGAAAACCAAGACTTCTCCAAGCCTTGCGCTTGCGCCGTTCCGGCACCGCGACTTCCGCGTGTTGTGGAGCGTCACGCTGATCTCGAATTTCGGCGGGCTTGTGCAGGCCGTCGGCGCTGCGTGGCTGATGACGCAGCTGACAGACAGCGCGACCCTGATCGCGCTGGTTCAGGCGTCAAACACCCTGCCCATCATGTTGCTTGCGATCGGTTCGGGCGCGTTGGCGGATATCTTTGATCGCAAGACGCTGCTGCTGACCGCGCAATTGATCATGGCCGTCACCTCGGCCGTGCTGGCGGTGGTCGCATGGCAGGGCTGGCTGACGCCATGGCTTCTGCTGACCTTTACCTTCCTGATCGGTGCGGGGCAGGCCCTTTACAATCCGCCCTGGCAGGCCAGCATGGGCGATCTGGTCCCGCGCGAGGATCTGCCCGCGGCGGTCACCCTGAATTCCGTGGGGTTCAACCTGATGCGCAGCGTGGGCCCGGCGGCGGGCGGCCTGATCGTCGCCGCGTTCGGGGCCGCCGCTGCGTTCGTTGTCAACGCGGTCAGCTATCTTCCGCTGCTTGGCGCGTTGCTGCGCTGGCGACCGAACATCGCGCCGCGCACCGCCCCGCGCGAGGCGTTCGTCCCGGCGATGGGCGCGGGCCTGCGCTATGTCGCGCTGTCTCCGAACCTGATGCGGGTGATGCTGCGCGGTGCGCTGTTCGGGTTTTCCGCGGTCGCCGTGCTTGCCCTGTTGCCGCTGGTTGCCAAAAGCCACCCCGAGGGCGGGTCAATGCTGTTCGGGGCGTTGCTGGGCTGTTTCGGCATGGGGGCGATCGCCGGTGCGGTGCTGAACCCGCGGATCAGGGCCAGATACGACAACGAGAATATCGTCCGGCTGGCCTTTGCCGGCTTCGCGCTGGCCGCCATCGTGCTGGGACAGACCCGGCTTGTCTGGCTGCAAGGCCTGGCGATGCTGCCCGCCGGGGCGTCATGGGTTCTGGCGTTGTCGCTGTTCAATGTGACGGTGCAATTGTCCACGCCGCGCTGGGTCGTGGCGCGGGCGCTGGCATTGTATCAGACCGCCACCTTCGGAGGCATGGCGGCAGGGTCCTGGGCCTGGGGCGGCGTTGCCGGCGCGCACGGGCTACCGGTGGCGCTGACCACGGCCGGGGTGCTGCTTGCCCTGGGCGCCGTGGTCGGGATCTGGCTGAAGGCGCCCGAGTTCGGCGCCGTGGATCTTGACCCGGTCAACCGCTTTCAGGAACCGGCGCTGCGGCTGGATCTGCGCGGCAGGTCGGGGCCGATCATGGTCATGGTCGACTATCGGATCCGGGGCGAGGACGTTCCGGAATTTCTGCGCCTGATGCGGTTGCGCCGCAATATCCGGCGGCGCGACGGGGCGCGAAACTGGGCCCTGCTGCGCGATCTGGAACATCCCGAAAACTGGAGCGAAAGCTATCACATCGCGACATGGGACGAATATGTGCGCCACAATCTGCGGCGCACCAAGTCCGACGCCGAAGTGACGGTTGCGCTGCGGGAACTGCACAGCGGGGAAGGCGATCCGGCGGTGCATCGCATGATCGAACGACACTCGGTCAGCCAGCAGGACGATGTGCCGCTGGTCGGCAAGATCGAGGTGCCCTGAAACCGCGCGCGCTGTGTTGCGCAACGGGACCGGGCGTTGCCTTGCAGCACAGCACAGCGCAGTGCCGCGTGGCCTGATATGCTGTTGGGGTCAGTAATTTCCGGGTTTTTCGTTGCACATGGTGTGCATCGGTCCTGCGTAGCGCGAGCACGGGCACTTCGCCAAATGCAAGTCACGTCTTTGCGCCAAATACCCGTGTATGCCGGCCTGCGCTCGCGTTTGCGCAAAGCCTAGGCCCTGAGCGCACGTTCAACGATTGCCGGACGCTACCGCGCAGCTTCTCGAAACCGGACGTCCGTGACTGGCGCGGCGAAATTGACTAAGGCAAAGTCCGCTATGCGGGACTTTCCTGTCATTCGGCGACCAACCGGCGCAGTTGCAGCGTAACGGTAGTTTAGCCCGCAGCCGCAGTAATAGAGGTTCTGCGCGGCGTCGCAGACCACGAAAGCGGTCGTTCAAGGCTGCGCCCAGCCATGGAATCCAATCTTGGCATTCGCTGCCTCTCGTCGCAGTGCTGCTGATGCGAGACCCAGACGTCGTTCGCGTCTGGACGTATCAAGATCGCTAGCACTCCAAGACGACATGGTCTTCACGAGGTGATATTGATCGTGCGGATGCTTGATGGCTTACTTTATAAGCAGGACTTCGGCTATGAAAGACGATCGTCTGGATTGCCCTTGGAGAGCTCTGCTTTGCGTGCGTTCCTTCGCAGCGCGCCCCTGATTACCAAGACTACTAGGGCGCACATCCAGCCACAAAATCCCGTGATCAGTATAATGGCATTCTCACCGGCAGAAGAGGTACCAAACCTCGCAACCGAGAATTCGCCGAATGCTCGGCCCAATAGCGAAAAAACCGCCAACAAAGTCAATGAGAGACAACTGAAAGGCAAGCCCCTCAGCCTGAATCCGACATATTTCTGCATCCAAGGGCTGTGATCAATCCATTGCGTGAACGCTTCGTCAAAGCGATCAAACTGGCGCTCAAGAACAGTGCTATAGGGTTCTTTCTTCATAGCTTTGATAGCGCTCACCTATGATTTTGGGAGCGAACCGGACCTTCCGTGCGCTGACCGAACACCTGCAGGGCGGGACGGACCTGCCGATCAAGGGGCTACAAGAGCCTAACCTGATACCCACTCAGTGTCACATAAAAGGTTAGCATCCGGCGTAGGCCGCGGTCATACGACTTGGCGGTGCTCCGCAGCTTTCCAGTTCCATGGCAGTAGAGCGTGCACCTGGGAAGCGGTCGTTTCAGGTAGTCGTGCGAGGACGTC
>NZ_JANAVZ010000008.1 GCF_025195095.1 Paracoccus maritimus
CGGCCAGCGCGTCGGTGCCGTTCGCGACGCTTTCATTGCCGATGGCGGTTGACAGGTCGCTTTGCGCATCGGCGTTTTCACCGACGGCCAGCGAACGCACGCCCTGCGCGGTCGCCAGATGCCCGAAGGCCTGCGCGCGTTCGGCGGTTGCCATCGACTGCCAGCCGATGGCAGAGGCGCCCGGCCCTGTCGCGACGGTTTCACCGCCGACTGCCGTCGTGGAGGGGCCCGTCACCGAAGCCTCCGAGCCGATCGCTACACCGTCGACTGCGGTCGTATCAGTGACCGACTGATCACCGATTGCAACCGAGAAATCACCGTCAGCAGTGGTGTTCACGCCGCACTCGGCCGAGTTCACGCCCGCCCCGGTATTGCATTCGGGGGTGGCATCGGCCCGTGCCGTTCCGGCCGAGGCCAGCAATGCGATCACCGCGGCGGTGCCGTAAAGACGCCGTGGGCTGAGCCGAAAGATTTCATAGGTCGACATGTTAGTTCCTCCATCTGAATCCCGGCGGACGAAACGTCCTCCGGGGATGGATACGCGTCGGGAATGCGGTTTGGATGCACACGGGGAATATGTTTTTCGATTTTCGCTGGTGTGACGACCGCATGACCGCTGATGCACGCTAGGGCTTTCCATCATCGCGCGCGACAGGTTGCACGCGACTTCGGCAGCCGGTTGCGAAAGGCCGTTGGCATGGCGTGCTTGACGCCGTTGCAAGCTGATGCGCAACGTCGGTGGAATGTTCGGCTTTCGGGATATCGACATCATCCGCGCGATTGTGCGCCATGGTGGGTTCAGGGCCGCCTCGGATGCGACGGGGCTGGCGCAATCGGCTATTTCGCGTCGGGTCAGGCACCTGGAAAGCCGCATGGGGATCACGATCTTCGAACGTGACGGACGCGGGGTGCGGCTGACTGCCGCCGGGCGGCGTCTGGTCGAAGAGGCCGAGATCCTGATGGCGCAGCGCGACAGGATCCTTGGCGAGCTGACCCAGGGCGTAATGGCAGGGGTCGTCAGGCTGGGCGTTGCCGAGACGATGACCCACACGATCCTGCCCCGCCTGTTGACCGATCTGCGCGCGCGACACCCGCAGCTGCGCTTCGAGATATCGGTCGATACCTCGGAACAGATGGCGCAGATGCTGTCCGGCGACGATCTGGATGTGGCGATCATGATGCGCGATCAGGCGCCGCGCGGCATCCACATGACACCGTTGCCGCCCGTGACGCTTGGATGGTTCGCGTCCCCGGTACATTTTTCGCTGCCAAGCCCGGCGGGCATCGACGATCTGGCGGCGCAACCGATCGTGTCCTTTCCCAAGACGACGCTGCCGCACAGGCGGGTGCTTGATCTTCTGTCCCCTGGCCGCAGGCAGGCGGTCGCCGTTCACGGATCAGCCTCGCTTGCCACCGTCCTTCACCTTGTCGGCCAGGGATTCGGCATCGGGACCATTCCGCATGACATCGTCCGGGCATGGCCGCATGCTGGCATCGAAGAGATCAGGACGCGGCCCGAGGCGCGCTTGCCGGATCTGGACTTCGCGATCTGCTACATGCCGGAACGGAATGACGAAATCGGCCGGGAACTGACCCGTGCCGCCATCGAAGCGGGATCAAATTGATGCCTTCAGAAGATCAATACTGGCTATTAATGAACTGTTGATTAGATATGACGTTTTGCGGTTTCCTTGTATGAACGACAAGGAGATCTGGCGATGCCCTGCACCCCGAACGCTGTGCTCACGCCGCGCGACCTGCGCGAGCAGATCCGCAGCGGTGGCTTTGCGGGACCGACGGCGGGCATGGGCGGAGATGCGCTGCAGGCCAATATCGTCATCCTGCCCGGCGCCGAAGCCGCCGACTTTCTGCGTTTCTGCCAGTCGAACCCGCGACCGTGCCCGCTGCTTGCGGTGGGTGCGCCGGGCGATCCGGCGCTGCCTTCACTGGGAGAGGGGATCGACCTGCGTCACGATGTGCCGCGGTACCGTGTCTGGCGGCACGGCGAACTGACCGATGAGCCTTCGCAGATCGCCGATCTGTGGCAGGATGACATGGTGTCATTCGCGCTGGGATGTTCCTTCAGCTTCGAGGATGCGCTGACTCGTGCGGGCATCCCCGTCCGGCATCAGGATGCGGGGCGAAATGTGCCGATGTATCGCACCAGCCTTGCGACACGTCCGGCAGGCCGTTTCGGCGGGCCGGTCGTGGTCAGCCTGCGTCCCATGCCCGCGGCGGACGCGATCGAGGCCGTGCAGATCTGCGCCCGGATGCCATTGGCCCATGGCGCACCGATCCATCTGGGCGATCCCGCGCAGATCGGCATCGCCGACGTCATGGCCCCTGACTACGGCGACGCGCCGGATATCAGGCCCGGCGATATTCCCGTCTTCTGGGCCTGCGGCGTCACTCCGCAGGCGGCCATCGTCTCGGGCCGTCCGGCGCTGGCGATCACGCACGCACCCGGCCACATGCTGGTCACCGACATCCCGGCCAGTCGCGCAGAGGCGCGGCTGACTGGCGTAAACGCATAAAGAATCAACAGGAGAGAAATGATGAAACGCACCACCCTTGCCTTGCTGACCAGCTGTGCCCTGCTGCCTGTGCCTGGGATGGCCGAGGAACTGGCTGTCGTCGGAAGCTGGTCGAACCTGCCGCTGTATCAGGATTTCGAGACGCCGTTCTGGACCGAGAAACTGCCCGAGATGACCGGCGGGGAATTCACGGCGCAACTGACCAGCTTTGACCAGATGGGCATCGCCGGTTCGGATGTCTATCGGATGCTGGGCGACGGCGTCTTCGATGTCGGCTCGACCGTCGCGGACTATACCGTGGGCGATGCGCCGGAACTTGAGGGTCTGGATGTGCCGCTGGTCGCCACCACGCCCGCCGAAGCACGCGCGATGGTCGAGGCCGCCCGGCCGATGGTGGACGACATCATGCGGGATCGCTTTGGCGCCGAGGTGCTGGGCATCGCGCCCTATCCGCCGCAAGTCGTCTTCTGCAAGGGCGAGGTCGGGGCGCTGTCCGATCTTGAGGGCAAGAAGGTCCGTGGATCGGGCCGCATGACCACGAAATTTCTCGAGGCGCTGGGTGCCGAGGGCATCAACATCGCCTTCTCCGAGGTGCCCGGTTCGCTTGAACGCGGGGTGATCGACTGCGCGGTGACCGGTGCGGGGTCGGGATATTCCGCCGGATGGTGGGAAGTGTCGGACACGCTGATGACGCTGCCGCTTGGCGGCTGGGATTCGGTCGTGATCGCCATGAACGCGGATCGCTTTGACGGGTTGTCGCAGGACCAGCAGCAGATGCTGAAATCCGCCGTTGCCGATGGGCTGGAAGGCCCGGCCTGGGACGCCGCGAAAGGCGGTCTGGAAAACGACATCGCCTGTCTGACGGGGCAGGGGGAATGTGCCTCGGGCGAGGCGGCGTCGATGGCGCTGGTCGAGCCATCCGATGACGACGTCGCCGCCGCGCGGCAGATCCTGACCGACGACGTGCTGCCGGACTGGGCCGAACGTGCTGGCGACGAATGGGCCGCGCGCTGGAACGATTCCGTCGGCCAGGCCGTCGGCGTGTCGATCAAGTAGGTCAGGACAAGCCGCCATGACCGATCGACTGCATGACGCGCTGGGACGCGCCAACCGCATCGTCGCGCTGATCCTTGGGGTCGCGCTTCTGCTGACCGTCGCCTTCATCCTGACCGATGTGATCCTGCGCAAGTTCAGCCTGGGTTCGCTTGGCGGGTCGGATGAGGTGTCGGGCTATGTCATGGCGGCTGTTGCCAGTTGGGGTCTGGCCTGTGCGCTGGTGGAACGTGCGCATGTCCGCATCGATGTGCTGCGCCAGCGACTTGCGCCGCCGGCGCAGGCGGCGATGGATCTGTTCGCGATGATCGTCACCAACGGTGTCGTGCTGCTGATCGCGTGGCATTGCTGGCCAGTGCTGCAAAAGACCCTGGAGCGGGGATCACGCGCGAATACGCCCTTGGAGACACCCTTGTGGATTCCGCAGGGGATCTGGTTCTCGGGCTGGCTGTGGTTCGCGCTGACCGCGACGGCCCTCAGCCTGATCGGAGTGTTCCATCTTGCCGCGCGCCGCCGTCAGGAATTCGACGCGGCAATCGGCATGGGATCGGAGTTGGACGAATGATCTGGACCGTTGCGATTTCCCTTCTGGGCCTGATGGCCCTGTCGATTCCGGTGGGCATCGTCCTGTTCATCCTGGGCATCGGTGTAGGCGAGTTCTATTCCGCCTTCCCTCTGCTGCGCGGATTGGGTCAGGTGATCTGGTCGGCCTCGAATTCCTCGACGCTGATCGCCATTCCGCTGTTCGTCCTTCTGGGCGAAATCCTGGTGCGGGGGGGCGTCGCGTCGCGGACATATGCGGCGCTGGACAAATGGCTGTCCTGGCTGCCGGGTGGGCTGGTTCATGCGAACATCGCCACCGCGACGATGTTTTCGGCCACGTCGGGATCGTCGGTAGCCACCGCAGCGACGGTCGCGACCGTCGCCATGCCGCAGGCCGAAAAGCTGAACTACGATCCGCGGCTGTTTTCGGGCGCCATCGCCGCAGGTGGCACGCTGGGGATCCTGATCCCGCCGTCGATCAACCTGATCGTCTATGGCTTCCTGACCGAAACCTCGATCCCGCGACTGTTTTCGGCCGGACTGATCCCGGGGTTGCTGATGGCGTTGGCCTTTATCGCAGTGACCGCGGCGATCTGTGCCGTGCGGCCGCATCTTGGTGGCCAGACGCGCGGTTTCAGCTGGGGTCAGCGGATGCGCAGCCTGATCCAGCTTGGGCCGATCGTGCTGCTGTTCGCCGTGGTCATCGGTTCGATCTATGCGGGCTGGGCCACGCCGACCGAAAGCGCCGCAATCGGGGTGGTGATGGCCGCGCTGATCGCGATCCTGCTGGGCGACGGTCTGGGTCCGCGCGCCCTTGGCCAGGCTTTGCATGGCACGATCCGCATCTCTGCCATGATCATGCTTGTCGTGGCCGGTGCATCCTTCCTGAATTTCGCGATGACGTCGGCCGGGCTGGGGCGGCAGCTGACCGAGATGATCGAGGGATCCGGCCTGTCGCCCTTCGGCACGCTGCTGCTGGTCATCGCGCTGTATCTGGTGCTGGGCTTCTTCATCGAAACCCTGTCGCTGATGGTCGCGACCATTCCCATCGTCGTGCCGATCATGGCGGGTCTGGGGTATGACAAGGTCTGGTTCGGTGTGCTGATGATCGTGCTGATCGAGATGGCGCTGATCACGCCGCCCGTGGGCCTCAACCTGTTCGTCGTGCAGGGCGCGCGCAAATCCGGGTCGATCAACGATGTGATCATGGGTGCCATTCCCTATGTGCTGGTGATGATCTGCATGATCGCGGCGCTGATCGCCCTGCCGGGACTGGCGCTTTGGCTGCCTTCGATTCTGTAGGAAAGGACCGAGTTCATGCAATTCACCGTCAGCGGCAATGTGCTGGACCTGACCCCCGCCAATCTGATCATCGCGGGCTGGACCGGCCGCAACCAGGAGGCCATCCAGCATCATATCGACGAACTGGCCGCGCTGGGTGTCAAACCGCCCTCGGCCACGCCGCTGTTCTATCGCGTGGCAGCGTCGCTGCTGACCACGGCGGACGAAATCCAGGCGGTCGGCCCGGCCTCATCGGGCGAAGTCGAACCGATGATCATCCAGTACGGCGACCGCCGCTGGCTGGGGCTGGGCTCCGATCATACCGACCGCGCGCTTGAGGCGCATTCCGTCGCCATGTCGAAGCAGGTCTGCGCCAAACCCTGTGCGACCGATCTGTGGGACTGGGACAGCGTGGCCGACCGGCTGGAGGATCTGATCCTTGAAAGCTGGATCCACGAGGGCGGCGATTGGGTGGCCTACCAGTCCGGGACGCTTGCATCGATCCGGCCATTGCAGGATCTGATCGACGGCGCGGGGCTGGATCGGCTGGCGCAAGGCGCGCCGGTGGCGATGATGTGCGGCACATTCGGTGCGATCGGCGGCGTGCGCGCCGCGACACGGTTCCGGATGCGGATGCGCGATGCGGTCACGGAACGGCAGATCGTCCATGAATACGCGACCCAAGTGCTGCCCGAGATCGCATGAGCCTAGCACCCACTCCGCAGGTTCTGCCCGCTGGCGTTGATGGATTTCTGATCCGCTTCGCGCTGCGGCCCGACCCGCAGGCGATGGCTGCGGCGCAGGTCATGGCCCGGCAGCTTGAAACGGACACACCCGATGGCGCGGTCGAGGTCGCGCCTGCGCTGGTATCGGTTCTGCTGCGCTTTGATCCGGCGCGTGTCGATCGCGACGATCTGGCAAGGTCGCTGGCTGCGCGCGCGCGTGCCATCGCGGATCGTGCGCCCGATGCGCCCGATGCCCTGCGCCGCTGGACGATCCCGGCGGCATTCGGGGGCGAATACGGCCCCGATTTGGCCGACGTGGCCGATCGATTGGGATTGTCGCAGCAACAGGCGATCGATCAGTTGTGCAACACCGATCTGCACGTCCTGACCATCGGGTTCGCGCCGGGCCAGCCCTATATCGGACTGTTGCCCGAGGCATGGAACCTGCCGCGCATGGCCGACCTCAACCCGCGCGTCCCTGCCGGCGCTGTGGTCGTTGCCGTGCGGCAGATCGTGATGTTCGGGGCGGAATCGGCGACCGGTTGGCGTCAGGTGGCGTGCAGCGGATTTCGGACTTTCGTGCCCGACCGCAATCCGCCGATGCCGTTGCGCGCCGGTGACGCGATCCGCTATCGGCCCGTGACCGGTGACGAGATGCAGTCGCTGTCCAGTGCTGCGGATGGGCTGGGCGGTGCCGTGCTGGAGACGCTGGAATGACCGCGCTGACGATCAGGAAGGCGGATGGCGTCCTGACGGTCCAGGACATGGGGCGTCCGGGTCATCTGGCGCAGGGGCTTTCGCGTGGCGGGGCGATGGACCGGCTGGCGCTGATCGAGGCGGCGGCCCTGCTGGGGGCCAAGTCCCCTCTGGCCGCGATCGAGATGGCTGGCGCGGGGGGGCAGTTCTCGGTCTCTGCTCCGACGCGCATCGCGCTGACCGGCGCGCCGATGATCGCGACGCTGGATGGCGCGCCGCTGCGCTGGCACGCAAGCCATCTTGTGCTGCCCGAACAGGATCTGCGGATCGGCGCCCTGCAGGCAGGCGTGCATGGGTATCTGACCCCGGCCGGCGGGCTGCAGACGCCTGCGTGGCTGGGCAGCCGGGCCGTCCATCTGACCATCGGCATCGGTGCCGCGCTGACCGCAGGCCAGACGCTGCCCTGTGGCGAAGATCCCGCGCCCGAAGCCCCGTCCCGGATCATCCAGACCGAGGCAAGGTTTCACGGCGGGGCGCTGCGCGTCATGGATGGTCCGCAGACCGCGCTGTTCGATGACAAGGTGCTTGAAGCGTTCTATGCGACCGAATTCATCCGCGGCGGTCGCGGCAATCGCCAGGGGATTCAGCTTGACGCCGATGCCCGGTTCACCACGGATCATGCGGCGGGGCTGGCGTCCGACATGATCGGGCCGGGCGATCTGCAGATGACGGGCGACGGGCTGCCCTATGTGCTGATGTCGGAATGTCAGACGATGGGGGGCTATCCCCGCGTAGGCCAGATCATCCCCGCCGATCTGCCGCGCATGGCGCAGGCCGCGCCGGGTGCAAGATTGCGGTTTCGACGATTGACACTGGAACAGGCGGCGTCCTCGTATCGGGATCAGGCCGACTTGCTGCGCGAGGCAGCCGGACGGTGCCGCAACCTGATCCGCGACCCGGCGATGATCGCGGATCTGCTGTCCTATCAACTGGTCGGCGGTGTCACCGCGGGCCGCGAACTGGAAGACGACTGATGCAGATCGACCTGAATGCCGACATGGGCGAAAGCTTTGGTGCCTGGTCCATGGGAAACGATCGCGCGCTGCTGGATCTTGTGACCTCGGCAAATATCGCCTGCGGGTTCCATGCGGGCGATCCTGACGTGATGGCAAGGACGATGCGAATGGCGGCCGCGGCTGGAGTGGGGATCGGCGCGCATCCCGGTTTCCATGACCTTCAGGGGTTCGGACGCCGCCGCATCCGCCTGTCGGGCGACGAGCTTGGCAACATGATCGCCTATCAGCTTGGTGCCGCGCGGGGTGTCGCGGCGCAATCGGGCGCACGGATCAGGCATCTGAAACTGCACGGTGCGCTGTCGAACATGGCGTCCGGCGATGCAGACATGGCGCGGGCCTGCTTTGCCGCCGCGTTGCGCGTCGATCCGGATCTGATCATCGTGGCATTGGCAGGCACCGCGATGGAGGCCGCCGCCCGCGATCTGGGCGCGACCGTCGCCGCCGAGATATTTGCCGACCGCGCCTACGAGGATGACGGGTCCCTGGTCGACCGCAGCAAGCCCGGCGCGATGCTGCACGATCCGACCGTTGCCGCGGACCGGATCGTCGCCATGCTGCGCGACCAGTCGATCCACAGCGTGAACGGCAAGCGGATACCCTGCCGGATCGATACGGTCTGCATTCATGGCGACGGTCCGGATGCCGTCGCATTCGCCAGCAGCCTGCGACAGACGCTGGGTGATGGCGGGATCCATCTCAACAGGTTCGGCTGACTCGCCGTCAGGCGGAACGCGGAAAATCCTCGGCACGGGAAAGTCGAGGATTGCCGGGGCAAACGGCCGATAAAGAAATGATGGCCCTGTCTGCGCGGCCTTGCTACCCGGCAAATATACTCCATATACCATCCATATGGATGGAGAATGGCAATGAGCAACATCAGACAGCTTCGCGACAAGACGCCGGAAAGCGAAAAGGTCACCCTCAATCTGGGCTTTGTCGATCTGGGCCGGATCGATCTTCTGGTGCACGAGGGTTTCTATTCCAACCGCAGCGATTTCATTCGCACTGCGATCCGCAACCAGCTGGACAGCCACGGAGAGGTCGTCGCCCGTTCGATCGAACGGCACACGATGGAACTGGGGCTGCGCGACTATGGCCGGGTCGAGCTTGAGGCGCTGCGCGACGCTGGCGAAGTGCTGCACGTCAAGGTCGTCGGTCTGGCGCGAATCGCGTCCGACGTGTCGCCCGAACTGGCACGCGCGGCCATCGGCTCGATCACCGTGCTGGGGGCGCTACAGGCCAGCGCCGAGGTCAGGACGGCCCTGGCGGATCGCATCCACTAGCCGAATTTCACAAGGAAACATGACATGAAAAGACTTCTCGCCGGTGCTCCGCACCGGGCGATCGATGCCGCGCGCCTTGCGTCGGCGAACGATCTTGTGCGCCGCACCCTGTCGCAGCACGGTCTGATGCAGGATGTCGGCGGTTCGGTAATGTCCGGCCTGCCGGACTCGATGCTGCGGCATGCGGGCGCAGCCCCCGCGGCGGCAACGTTGGTGCCCGGCGCCAGTTTCACGGATGAACGGTTCACCTGCGATGCGGGCAGCCGTGAATACCTGATCTATGTGCCTGCCAGTGCGACGGCGGGCGCCAGCGGTGTCGTGATGATGCTGCATGGATGCACGCAGACCCACCGCGATTTCGCGGCCGGAACGGGAATGAACGCCTTGGCGGAAACGCATGGGTTCATCGTCGTCTATCCGCAGCAATCGCGCGGCGACAATGCGCAGTCCTGCTGGAACTGGTTCAGTCCGGGGGATCAGCGGCGCGGACGGGGCGAGCCGGCGATCCTGGCCGGGATGGCGGCGCATGTGGCGGCGCAGCATTCCGTCCTGGCGGGGCGGACATTCGTGGCGGGCTTGTCGGCGGGGGCTGCGATGGCGGTCATTCTGGGCCAGACCTATGGCGATGTCTTCGCGGCCATCGGGGTGCATTCGGGCCTTCCATTCGGCGCGGCGAAGGATGTGCCGTCGGCCTTTGGGGCGATGGCCGGACACGCGCCCGAGATGCGTGCCCACCCCGCGCCGGATCGTGTCCCCCGCACCATCGTCTTTCACGGTGACGCCGATCACACCGTCCATCTGTCAAACGGCAGGCGGGTCGCGCATGACGTTGTCAGCGCGGGTCCGCGGCAGACGCTGGCAAGGACAGAAGAAGGCCAGCGTAACGGGCGTCGGTTCACCCGCGACATCACCGAGACCGCGGACGGCGTGGCGTTGCTGGAATCCTGGACGATCGGCGGGCTGGGTCATGCGTGGTCGGGCGGACACGCCGGCGGCTCGTATACCGATCCGGCTGGCCCTGACGCCAGCGCCGAAATGGTTCGATTCTTCCTTCAGCAGCCCGAGAACGGAGCCTGAGATGACCGCTATGACACTGACTTTCGATGCCGTGAACGAGGCCTTGCCCGGGCCGAAATGGCGTGCCCGCTGGGACAGGTCCTGGCCGGCATACGAGGTCTGGTTCGTCGCCCGCGGCGGCGATGGCGGCCCGTCGCGCGCCGAGTGCCGGGCGGCGTTGAAGCACCATATGCCGGAATTGCTGCCGGTCTATGATCGCCTTGTCCTGATTGCCGGCGGATCCGACCGGGCGGCGCGGTTTCTGGCGACGTGGAACCCGCCGCGCTATCTTGGCGGATGTTCGCTGGCGGCACTTTCCGACGGCGTCGAGACGCGTCTGGTCCGGAACTATGACCTGTCGCCCGACCTGAATGAAGGGCTTTTGCTGCGCAGCGAATGGACCGGGCGGCCCGTCATGGGAATGGTCGAATTCATCTGGGGCCTGTCTGACGGGATCAACGCGGCGGGGCTTTGCGTGGCGCTGGCCTATGGTGGCCGATCCCAGACCGGCAGTGGATTCGGCATCACCACCATCCTGCGCTATGTTCTGGAAACATGCGAGACCGTGGGCCAGGCCCTTGCGGTATTGGCCCGCGTGCCGTCCCACATGGCCTATAATGTCGTGCTGGCAGACGCTGGCGGGCGGACCGCCAGTGTCGAGCTGTCGCCCGGTGGCGGCGCAAAGGTGATGCCCTGTGCGATCGCGACCAACCATCAGCATGGCACCCAGCCGGCGGATCGTGCCGCGTTCACGAGGTCGCACCAGCGCCACGAACATCTGGCTGGCCTTTCGATCCGACCGTCGGAGATACTGGACGATTTCCTGTTGCCGCCGTTGCGGCAGGATCGATACGCCGAGGGGTTCGGGACGCTGTTCACCGCCGAATACGACCCGGGCGCAGGCAGGCTTTGCCTTGCGTGGCCCGAAGAACGCTGGACGCAGACCTTGTCGGATTTCCGCGAGGGACGCCGCGAAATTCGCTATGATACTGCGACAGCGGTCGCCGTCACGCCCGGCGGCACATCGCCGGCAGTCGATTGGGCGCACGCGGCGCGGATCGATTGGAACAGGCTGGCGCAGGACTATGCGCGCGGGGCGGGCAGACCAATCCAGCACTATCTTCCGCAGTTGGCTGGGTCCGGTCGGTGCGTCAGGGACGCGGGCCGGGCCGCCGGGTAAGAAACGGCATCTGCGACGGCGTTTGGGTTGAACGGCAGTGATCCGGGTGCCGTTTCACGCTGCATGTCGGGTTTGGACCGGCTGCAGCGTGCCACCCTTGGATGACCTTCATCTGGCTGGGAAGCGGCGTGATCCGGCAGGGCTCAGGTGCGGCCCGGACGGCTCAGGGGTCGAAGATCCGGCCCGAATTGAGGATGTTATTGGGATCTAGCGCGATCTTCAGACGCTTCATCGTCTCGATCTCGGCGGCGCTGCGGGCCAGGGGTAGCCAGTGTTTCTTGTCCAGCCCGATCCCATGTTCGGCCGAAATCGATCCACTGAAATCGCTGACCAAGTTCATCAGGCACGCGACCGCCTCTTCTTTTCGGGTCGTGCAGAAGACATAATGCAGGTTGCCGTCGGCCAGATGGCCGAAGGTCAGAAAACGGCTGGCAGGATCAATCTTCAACAGGCGTCGCCGGCTTTCGTCCAGGAAGTCCGGAATTCTTCCGACCGGCACGCTGATATCGCCATTGGCCACGCCTTCCTGTCTGCGGACGTAATCGGCACAACTGTCACGGATTTCCCACAGGGACAGAAATTCACGCATGGAATTTGCGATCACCGCATCCAGGACAAGCCCGTTTTCAATCGCGTCTGACAGGGACTCCATGAAGGGGTCGGTCGCAGCTTCCTGACCCTGCTGCGACTGGATTTCCGCCAGAACATAGATCGGACCCGCCGTTGTCAGAGGATCCGAGACACCCGCCTCTGAAGCCGCGCCATGATAGATGTCTTCGGTCATGAACTCGAATGCGGACAGGGTTTCGCCCAGTCTCGACCGCAAACCTTGCAGCAGGGCCATCGCGGCCTCGACCGATGGCATGGCCAGAAGCGCGTTCGTTTCGAACTGCGGCTTGGCGTGCAGGGTCAGCAGCGCCCTTGTCACCACCCCCAACGTGCCCTCGCTGCCGACGAACAACTGCTTCAGGTCATAGCCGCTATTGTCCTTTTCCAGCCCGCGCATGCACGACAGGACAGATCCGTCGGCCAGTACGACCTCCAACCCGGCGACCTGAGCGCGCGTCATGCCGTATCGGATCACCCGGTTTCCCCCGGCGTTGGTGGCGATGATCCCGCCGACCGTTGCGGTCCCCCGTGACCCGATATCCACGCCGAACATCAGGTTCGCCCCGTCGGCTGCGTCCTGCACCCGTTGCAACGGCACGCCGGACCCGGCGACGATCGTCCTGCTTTCGGGATCCGGCGCATCCAGCCCCGTCATGCGTTCCAGCGACAACACAGCTTCTGCGGGCTGAATTCTGTGGGCACCCGACAGCCCGGTGCGTCCACCCTGGATGACCAGCCGTTGGCGGGCATCATTGCAGGCCGCAAGCGCCGCCGAAAGCTCGGCCGTCGAGGAGGGCCGGATCACTAACCGGGGCGGGGCGGAAAAGCGGGCGCGCCGATCTTCCTGATATCGCGGGTCTATCGCCGCGCCTGTCAGCAGCGCGGCAGGCGGCAACATGCTGGAAAGGCGGGCGATCAGGTCCGCGTCGCAGGGCAAAATGTCGTCTGGCATGGTGTGTTCCCCTCTGACGGTCACAGCTTGTCGCTATTTTTATATTTGTCAAACCTTTTGCGTTTTGCCATGCTGGGGCTGATCGGTCGCCGGGGGAAAAGCGCGATGGCACTGCAATATGACGAGATCGTTCGCGGCAGCCTGGCCAAGCAGGTTGCGGATCTGATCCGTGCGGCCATCCTTGAAGGGCGGCTGCAGGTCGATGAACGCCTGCCGACCGAAGAGGAATTGGCCAAGAGGTTCGGCATCTCGCGTCCCACCGTGCGCGAGGCGCTGAAAGTGCTTGCGGCGCAGAATTTGATCCGTTCGCGCCGTGGTCCCGCAGGCGGCACCTTCGTGACGCGGCCCGATCTGGACGCAGCGGCACGGACCATAACCGATGCGGCGACGCTGCTTGTCGGGATGGGACGATTCGAGATCGACGAGATCGTGGCGGCGCGCGGTCAGACCGAGGCACTGTGTTGCCGTCTGGCCGCGCGGAACAGGACCGACGAAGACCTGGACGCGATGGCGCAGGAACTTTTGCTGCAGCAGGACGAGACGCTGAGCGACGAGGATTTCTGCGCATCGGATGTCCGGTTCCATCGCGCTGTCGTTCAGGCTACCGGCAACGGCCCGCTGCAGTTCATCATGCATGCGATGATCGAAAGCTTCATCCCGATCACCAACATGCTGATCTATCGGCACCACGAACGCCGCCGCACGATCGGCGCGCACCAGAGGATCCGCATGGCGATCGCCGAGCGCGACGAGGACACCGCCGCCGCCCTGATGCAGCACCATGTCGAGGGGATGCGTGCGGTGCTGGATCAGGCGCTGGCGCATCGCAGGCTCGAAAAACCCGGAGGAGAGACAATATGACAGACACGTTCCGCGCCCTGATGATCGAGGATCAGGACGGCAAGCCGAAGGCAGCGTTCCGTGACCTGACGATCGGTGAATTGCCCGACCATGACGTTCTGGTCGAGGTCGCCTATTCGACGTTGAACTACAAGGACGGGCTGGCGGTCACGGGAAAGGGCCGAATCGCCCGGCGCCTGCCGATGGTCGGCGGGATCGACATCGCGGGCACGGTCGCGGAAAGCCGATCCGACCTGTGGAAGCCGGGCGATCAGGTGATCGTCAATGGCTGGGGCCTGTCGGAAACCGAATGGGGCGGCTATGGCCGTTTTCAGCGCCTGAAACCTGAATGGCTGACCCGTCTGCCCGAAGGTTTCAGCCTGAAGGACGCGATGGCCGTGGGCACCGCGGGCTATACCGCAGGGCTGTGTGTCAACGCGCTTCAGGATTGGGGCCTGATGCAGGATCAGGGGACCGAGATTCTGGTCACTGGTGCCGCCGGCGGTGTCGGATCGACCGCGATCAGCCTTCTGGCCGCGATGGGCTGCCGGGTAACCGCGGCGACAGGTCGGCCCGAGACGCATGATTATCTGTCCTCGCTTGGCGCGTCGGCTTTCGTCGATCGCGCCGAACTGGCCGAGAAGGGCGGGCCGCTGCAGAAGGAACGCTGGTCAGGGGCGGTGGATGCGGTTGGTTCGACCACCTTGGCGAACGTGCTGGCGCAGACACGCTATGGCGGGGCGGTTGCGGCCTGCGGATTGGCGGGCGGGTTCGATCTGCCCGCGACCGTGATGCCGCATATCCTGCGCGGCGTGGCGTTGCTGGGCATCGACAGCGTCATGGCGCCCCAGGACAAGCGCGACCGTGCATGGGCGACCTTGGCGGCGCATCTGGACAAACAGCATCTGGCCAGCATCGCACGTGTCGAACCGATGTCGGATCTGCCCCGTCTTGCCGCCGATATCGTCGCCGGCAAGATCCGTGGCCGTGTCGTGATCGACGTCGCGCAGTAACGAAGATGCGGGACCGGCGGCAGGCCGGTCCCGCCTATCCCTTCTGCTGACCCATCTCGGAGGCTTGGGATCGCAGGGCAAATTTCTGGATCTTGCCCGTCGAGGTCTTCGGCAGCGGTCCAAAGACCACCCGTGACGGGCATTTGTATCCTGCCAGCCCGGTGCGGCAGTGCGCGATCACATCAGCCTCGGACGGATCGCGGCCATCGCGCAATTCGACGAAGGCACATGGGGTCTCGCCCCATTTTTCGCTTGGCATGGCGACCACGGCGCACATCGACACGTCCGGATGGCGGTAAAGCTGTTCCTCGACCTCGATCGACGAGATGTTCTCGCCGCCCGAGATGATGATGTCCTTCGACCGGTCCTTCAGCTGGATATAGCCGTCGGGATGCATCACCGCCAGATCGCCCGAATGGAACCAGCCACCCGCAAAGGCATCGGCCGTGGCCGCCGTGTTCTTGAGGTATCCCTTCATCACCGCGTTGCCTCGGAACATCACCTCACCCAGGGTCTGGCCGTCGGCCGGAACAGGTTGCATCGTCGTGGGGTCCATGACCGCAAGATCGTCCAGCGACAGATATCGGACGCCCTGCCGCGCCTTGCGGGCTGCACGTTGATCGGGAGGCAGCTCGTTCCAGCTGTCGTTCCATTCGTTTACCACGGCGGGGCCGTAGGTTTCGGTCAGCCCATAGACATGGGTTACATCGAAACCCGCATCCGCCATCGCATGCAGAACCGTTTCGGGTGGCGGGGCTGCGGCGGTGTTGAATGCGACGGACCCTGCGAAGCTTCGCTTCTGGTCGTCGGGGGCGTTCAGCAGCGTGGACATCACGATGGGGGCGCCGGACAGATGCGTGACGCCGTGATCGGCGATCGCGTCATAGATCGCATGCGCCCGGACCCACCGCAGGCAGACCTGGGTTCCGGCCTGCACGGGAACCGCCCAGGGAAAGCACCAGCCGTTGCAATGGAACATCGGCAGGGTCCACAGATAGACCGGATGCTTGCCCAGTCCTGCGTGAATCGCACTGTTCATCGCCATCAGCGCCGCACCGCGATGATGACAGACGACGCCCTTGGGGTTGCCGGTGGTTCCCGATGTGTAGTTCAGCGCGATCGCATCCCATTCGTCCTGCGGCTTGCCGGGAACGAAATCCGGGTCACCCTCGGCCAGAAACGCGGCATAATCCATGATGCCGATCGGGTCGCCCTTGGGGTAGGGGGCGTCATCGGGGTATTCGGGATCGTCGAAATCGATGACCAGCGGCGCTGTCTTCGCGCTGGCCAGTGCTGTCTTCGCGGCGTCCGAAAACTCGCGATCCACGATCAGGACACGCGATTCCGCATGATCCAGCTGAAACGCGATCGAGGCCGGGTCGGACCGTGTATTGATCGAATGCAAGACCGCGCCATCGGCCATCGGGACGCCGAAATGGGCGTTGATCATCGGCGGCGTATTGGACAGCAGCACCGACACCGTGTCGCCGCGCCCGATGCCGCGCCGTGTCAGGGCCGACGCAAGCCTGCAGCAATCCGACCAGAGATGCGCATAGGTCTGGCGCTGATTGCCATGAATCACCGCCGGATGGTCAGGATAGGTCAGCGCGGCGCGCCGCAGATAGCTGATCGGCGTCATCGGCTGGAAATTCGCCGCTGTCCGGTCCAGGCCTTCGTCATATATCGTCATTCGGTCCCCCCTTCGCTTGCCGGCCACGGATGCCGATCTCAGCCCTTAGCGGGCCGCGTTGCAACGGCATGTCCCGCCTTGCGCCAATCACCGAACCCGCCCCGCATCGAACGTGCGTCCAGCCCCATCTCTTTGGCCAGTCTTGCCGCCAACAGGGATCGCCAGCCCGATGCGCAATAGAAGACATAGGTCTTGTCCTCTGCAAAGCGCGGTTTGTGATAGGGGCTTTCCGGGTCGATCCAGAATTCCAGCATCCCCCGCGGTGCATGGAACGCATCCGGGATCATGCCTTCGCGTTCCAGTTCGCGCGGGTCGCGGATATCGACCATGACCACCTGCGGATCGTCCTGAAGACCGGCCGCCTCATCGACGGAAACGGATTGCACGACCTTGTCCGCTTCGGCCAGCATCTGCTTGTATCCGATGGCCATCTTAACGCCCCATCGAGTAGAATTCGTCGTTCGGGCGCATGCTGGTGACGTTGGCCAGCCGGTTCGACATGCCAAAGAAGGCCGCGATCGCGGCGATGTCCCAGATATCGTCGTCGTCGAAGCCGTGGTCGTGCAGCGCCGCGAAATCCTGATCGCCAACCTCTTGCGCACGGGCCGAGACCTTCATGCCGAAATCCAGCATCGCCTTTTGCCGGGGCGTGATGTCGGCCTTGCGGTAATTTACCGCCACCTGATCGGCGATCAGCGGATTCTTCGCCCGGATGCGCAGGATGGCGCCATGCGCAACGACGCAATACTGACATTCGTTCGCATTCGACGTGGCGACGACGATCATCTCGCGTTCGGCCTTGGTCAGGTTGCCGGGGCGATCCATCAGCGCATCGTGATAGGCGAAGAACGCGCGGAATTCGTCGGGCCGGTGCGCCAGCGTCAGGAAGACATTCGGCACGAAACCCGATTTTTCCTGCACGGCCTCGATCCGGGCCCGGATATCCTCGGGCATGTCTGCAAGCGACGGCACCGCAAAGCGGCTGACGGGGGCGTTGGTCATGATGTCTCCTCGGGTTCGGAAAGCATTTCTGCAAGTTCGTCTTGATAGGTCCGCGTCGGATCGCGGTTGTCCCTGGCATGGGGCGCGACACGGATCAGGCAGGTATGCGCGGCACATCCCTGACTGAATGCCGAACTGGGAATGTCCAGCGTCAGCACATTGGGATTGCCGGAAATCTCGGTGCCGTCATCGGTCGGCGTGAACCAGGCGCCGGTGGGCAGAACAGCCACGCCCGGCGCGGTGTCGGCGCTGACCAATGCCGTCGCCAGACAGGCACCTCGCGCGTTCCACAGTCGGACCGTGTCGCCGTCCTGAATTCCGCGCGCCTGCGCATCGCCGGGATTCAGGCGCAACTGTTCGCGACCACCGCGTCGATCCGCAAGGCTGGCAGAGCCGCTTTCAAGTTGACTGTGCAGGCGTCCCCGCGGCTGGTGAGAGATCAGGTGCAGTTCGTCCGGGCCGGCATCACCCAGCCATTCGGCTGGCGACAGCCATGCGGGATGGGGCGGGCAATCGGCGTGCCCAAGCTGCGCCAGCGTCCGACTACCCAGCACGATGCGGCCGCTTTCCGTTTCCAGCCGGTTGCGGTCGGGGTCGTCGCGGAAGGCGGCCAGATAGACATGGTCGCGTTGGACCGGAACGGCAGCGTGTCCGCGTTCCCAGAAGCTGTCGAATGTCGGCATCAGGAAACCGTGCGCGCGCAGGGCATAGGCGCGGCTTTCGTCATAGAGATGGCGAACCCAGCCCATCTCGTCACGACCTTCGTTGAAGGCGGCCCCGACACCCATCCGTTCCGACAGGGCGTTGAAAATGTCGAAATCCGAACGCGACTGGCCCAGGGGCTCGATTGCCTTGTGCATCGCCGCAATCACGTCGCTGCGCTTGTTGCCCGCCAGATCGTTGCGCTCGATCGAGGTCGAGGCCGGCAGCACGATATCCGCCCGGCGCGCCGTTGCGGTCCACATCGGGTCCTGAACGATGATGGTCTCCGGCCGCTGCCATGCCCGCGCAAGACGATTGAGATCCTGGTGGTGGTGGAACGGATTGCCCCCCGCCCAATAGACCAGCCGCACATCGGGATAGCTGCGGGTCTCGCCCTGGTAGGTGAAGCTTTCGCCGGGGTTCAGCAGCATGTCGCTGATCCGTGCCACCGGAATGAAGCTGTCGATTGCCTTGACGCCCTGCGACATGCCCGGCGATTTGCCTACTGCAAAGGGCGATCCGACACCACCAAGCGACCCATAGCCATAGCCAACCCCGCCGCCGGGCAGGCCGATCTGCCCGATCGCCGCCGCCAGTCCAAGCGCCGCCCAGAAGGGCTGTTCGCCGTGATGTGCGCGTTGCAGCGCCCAACTGACGGTCAGCATGCTGCGGGTCTGAACCAGCCGCGCGGCCAGCGCCCCGATCGCCTGTATGGGCAGCCCGGTCACGCCCGATGCCCAGGCCGCATCCTTGCGCAGGCCATCCCTGTCGCCGCGCAGATAGGCCAGGAATTCGTCCGATCCGCTGGTGCAGCGCGCCAGAAACCCGGCATCATGCCTGCCTTGCGCCACGATCTCACCGGCAAGCCCCAGCATCAGCGCTGCATCGGTGTTGGGCCGGATCGGCCACCATTCGGCGTTCAGCCATTCGGGCAGATCGTCGCGCAAGGGCGAGACATGGACGACGCGCACGCCCCTGTCGGCGATCTGGCGCAGATAGCCTTCCAGATGATGGGCGCCGATGCCCCCCGCCTCGCTTTGTGCGGTGCGCGGCGACATGGCGCCGAAGACCACAAGTGTCTCGGAATGGGCCGCAATGTTGTCCAGGGTGTTCGCCTGCCCGCCACAGGCACGGTCATCGCCAAGCGTATGGCGCAGGATCACCGGACCGGCGGCGATGGAATAGGTGTCAACGTGACCGGTATAGCCACCCACAAGATTCAGCATCCGCTTGAGCAGCGTCGAGGCGTGGTGGACGCGACCGCAGGATGTCCAGCCATAGCTGCCGGCGAAGATCGAGGCATTGCCGTGGGCAGCCGCGACGCGGCCAATCTCGGATGCCACCATCTCCAGCGCCTCGTCCCAAGGCACGGCGACAAAGCGTTCGTTTCCGCGTTCCGCGCCGTCCTTGGATCCGCGCGACCGCAGCCAGCCTTCGCGGATCATCGGCCTCAGGACGCGGCGGTCGGGTTTCGCCCATTCCGTGACCGAGTGAATGATGGGCGAGGGGGCGGGGTCGTCGGCGAAGGGCTCGACGCCGACGATCCGGCCATCTTCGACCAGGATCGTGTAGGTGCCCCAATGGCTGCAATGCGGAACGCGGCGGATCATCTGTCAGGCCCTCTACAGCACGGCTTCGATCAGGAACGGTCCTTTGCGCGACAGCGCCGCGCGCAGAAGATCGTGGAACGCTTCACATGTGTCGGCGCGGGCGGCCTCGACCCCCATCCCGTTCGCAAGCCTCACCCAATCCAGCGCCGGATCGTCAAGATCCAGCATCCTGCGGGCATTCTCGCCCGCCGTCCCGGCACCGACATTCTTCAGTTCGCCGTGCAGGATCTTGTACAGCCGATTGGCGAAAACGATGGTCACGACGTCAAGCCGTTCGCGGGCCTGTGTCCAAAGGCCCTGCAGAGTGTACATGCCGCTGCCGTCGGCTTGCAGCCCGATCACCTTGCGGTCGGGGCAGGCCACGGCGGCGCCCGTCGCCATCGGGATTCCGTCGCCGATCGCGCCGCCGGTCAATTGCAGGAAATCATGCGGCTCGGCGCCATGGGTCGTGCGAAAGAAATCGCGGCCCGAGGTCACCGATTCATCGCAGACAATCGCGTTCGCGGGCATCAGGTGGGCCAGTGCGATGGCGACGGCATCGGGGTTCAGCGCCCCGGTTGGCATCGCGGGGCTGTGCCGCGTCGCAAGGCGGGCGTCTGGGACGGGACCGATCGCATCGGCCAAAGCCTCGATGGCGGCAGGGATATCGTCGTGCGGATCCGCCAGCGTGATCACCTCGCAATCCTCTGGCAGCATGCTGCCGGGCTTGCCCGGATAGGCGAAAAAGCCGACCGGCGCCCTTGCACCGATCAGGATCAGCCGCTGCGTGCCGGCAAAGGTCTCGAGCGCCTGGTCGATGACATAGGGAACCCGGTCAAGGGCAACCCGCCCCGCGCCCCGCTGC
This sequence comes from Paracoccus maritimus, assembly GCF_025195095.1. Taxonomy (GTDB): domain Bacteria; phylum Pseudomonadota; class Alphaproteobacteria; order Rhodobacterales; family Rhodobacteraceae; genus Paracoccus; species Paracoccus maritimus. The sequence continues at coordinate 20,690 of NZ_JANAVZ010000008.1, forward strand.
ATCCGGCCATTCGCCTGCTGTGCCATCAGCCGCGCGCCGGTCTTGGCGGCGATGCGGTCCAGCATTTCGGTGTGCGGCGCACGCAGCGTGCGACCTGACACAAGGATGGTGGTCGAGGGGCCGCTGCGTAGCGCATTGGCTGCTTTCGCGATCGCCGCGGTGTCGGGGGCGGGCAGGGCGCGGGCGACGCTGTGCGGGGGCACGGCAGATGCGGTTTCCGTCCATGCCGCGTCCGCGTGCAGGATCAGTGTGGCAATGCCACCTGCGCCTGTCCGCGCCGCCTCGATCGCCTCACGGGTGCGGTCTCCGACGCTGTCGGCGCTGTCCGCGCGTCCGACCCAGTTGGACATCGGACGGGCGAGGCTGTCGATATCGCTGGTCAGCGGGGCATCGTATTGCAGATGCCCGGTCGCATGGTCGCCGACGATGTTGACCATGGGCGTATGTGCCCGCCTGGCGTTGTGCAGGTTCGCCAGCCCGTTCGCCAGACCCGGTCCAAGATGCAGCAGCGTCGCGGCGGGCTTGTCCGCCATCCTCGCATAGCCATCGGCCGCCCCGGTCACCACGCCTTCGAACAGCCCCAGGATGCAGCGCATCCGCGGCTGCCGGTCCAGTGCGGCGACGAAGTGCATTTCGGACGTGCCCGGATTGGCAAAGCAGGTGTCGATGCCGTTTGCCAGCAGGGTTTCGCACAGAAGATCGGCGCCGTTCATGGGCTCTCCATCAGGGTTTCAGCATCGTTCCCCAGATCCGAGATCCGCGACCAGAATGGCGCGTTCAAGTCTATCAGGTCCGAGAACAGACGGTATTTCCTTTGGGCATAGGCCGCCACTGCCCCCTGTTGCGGGGTGGCGCGTTCCGTGGCCGCGCCGATCCAGGGCGATGCGTCAGTGGCCCCCAGCAAGGCGCGCGCCGCGATCAGGGCCAGGCCGCGCAGGCCGGCATGGGCGCCGGGGCTGCGCTGGACCTCGCACCCGGTCAGGGTCGCCAGAAACCGCGCAAAATGCCCGTCGCCAGCCAGCCCCCCACCCAGCGACAGCGCCCCGGCGGACGCACCCATCATCTGGTGGCTGGCATGGGTCACAAAGGCCAGCGCCTCGCGCCCGGCCCAGGCGATCTGACCGGGCGTGGTCGCCGCGTTCAGTCCGAAAATTGCGGCGGATGCGTTCGGGTCGGTCCACGGCGCCCGCTCGCCCCCCGGTTCCAGGAAGGGATGCAGAATCACTGATGAATATTCGGGGCCTGCGGGCACCGGCAGGTCGGTGAATTTCTGCGACAGGTGGCGCAGCAGCGAGGCGCCGTTGAAGCAGGGATGAAAGCACAGATATCCCGGTCCGGCGGCGAAATGCTGGATCATCGCGCCGGTCGGCATCCGTGGCATCGCGTCCGGATCGTCCAGCAGGCAGGCATGGATCGCGCTGGTGCCGAAGATCGAGGCGTGGGTCACGTCAGGCCTTGTGCCAAGCCCCAACCCGATCAGCGTCGATTGCACGTCCCCCGGTCCCAGCAGGACCGGCAGGCCCCTGGGCAGTCCGGCAAGGCGCGCGGCCTGATCCGACAATTCCGCCCGCGCCGCGCCCAACGCCGCCAGTTCTGGCAGCAGGTCCAGCCCGCTGGTCAAGCCCAGATGTTCCTGAACCCGAGGTGCAAGTTTGCCATCGCGCCAGTTTCCCCAGACCGGCAGCAGGGCGGTAGGCTCGGCGATCATCTGGCCGGTCAGGCTGAAGAACAGCCATTCCTTCAGCCGCAAGGCCTTGGCGATCCGGACATGACGATCGGGGTCGTGTCGCTGCAGCCACAGCAATTGCAGGCTTGCCGAAGCCGCGGTCGGGCGGGAACCGGTCGCGGCCTGCACCTGGTCCAGTTGCGGTGCCAGGCTGCTGGCCAGGCTGCGGGCCCGCCCGTCCAGCCATGTCATCGCGCGCCCGACCGGCACACCATCGCGATCCACCGGCCACAGCCCGTCGCCCTGTCCGGTCAGGATCAGCCCGGTGACAGGGCCGGTGATCTGCGCGGCGCAATCGCGCAGCACCGTCATCGCCTCGGTCAGGGTGATCTGCATGTCCTGTTCCACCCGCACACCGTCCCGGCGCAGCGCGCCGTTGGGCCGTTCTGCACTGGCCAGCAGGTTGCCCTGTCCGTCGAAGGCCGCCGCCTTGACGGAGGTGGTTCCGGAGTCAAGACACAGGATCGTCGCGTTCATGGTTCAGGATGCCTGCCGCAGCCCTTCCAGCGCCGCGCTGCTTTGTTGACCGTATGTCTTGAACTTGACCAGCACCTCGGCGATCTGGTCGTCGGACAGGATCGGCGGCTCGCCCATCGGCAGGCACAGCAGGTATTGCTTTGCCAGTTCCTCGACCGTGACGGCCAGGGCCAGCGCGCGCGCAATATTGGCGTGGCCGGCGATGACGCCGTGATGCGCCATCAAACAGGCGCGGCGCCCCTGCAGCGCGCTGACGACGCGGTCGGCCAGTTCCTGCGTTCCGAACAGCTCATAGGGTGCGCAGCGGATCGTGCTGCCGCCGGCCGCCGCGATGACATAGTGGATCGCGGGAATGTCGCGCCCCAGAATGGACAGGGCCGTGGCATGGGTCGAATGGGTATGGACCACTGCATTCAGGTCGGGCCGCGCCTGCAGGATGTCGCGATGGAAACGCCATTCGGACGACGGCTGCACCTCGCCTTCATAGGTGGCATCCCAGTTCATCGCGACCACGTGTTCGGGCTGCAGTTTGTCATAGGGAATCCCGGTCGGCGAAATCAGGAACCCGTCGCCGTGCCGGACGCTGATATTGCCCGAAGTCCCCTTGTTGATTCCAAGCCGGTTCATGTTGCGGCAGGATTCGATCAGTTCGCTGCGCAGCGCGCGTTCGTCATCGGTCATCGGACAACCTCATTTGCAGGGAAATCGCGGCGGCTTGCCGTCAAGGATCAGTTTGATGTCGCCGGCGATCATGGTCGCGGCCTTGGTCGCCGAATAGCGCGAGGCGCCCGCGATATGCGGCGACAGGGTGACATTGGGCAGTTTCAGCAGCGGCCAGTCCGCGGGGGGCGGCTCGGGTTCGAACGTGTCCAGCGCTGCACCCTTCAACTGGCCCGAGACCAGCGCATCATAAAGCGCCTCGTAGTCCAGAACCTGCCCACGCGTCGTATTCACGATATAGCCTCCGGGCTTCATCATCGCGATGCGCTCGCGCGACATCATGCCCTTGGTCTCGGGCGTCACGCGCGGATGCAGCGTCACGACATCGGATCGCGCCACAAGATCGTCCAGATCGGCCTTTTCGAACCCGGCGTCGATTTCGGCCTGGGTCAGTTCCTTGAACGGGTCGTAGATCAGGATTCTGCAGCCGAAGGGCTGCAGCAGCCGAGCAACGCGGGTGCCGATATCGCCATATCCGACGATCCCGACGGTCAGTTCGCACAGTTCGGGGCCAGCGTTGTCATAGTGATAGAACTCGCGCCCGAACTTGCCGCTGGCGACGATCTGGTGTCCCCGGATGATGTTGCGCGTCTCGGCCAGCAGCGATGCGACCGTGAACTCGGCGACAGCAGACGCGTTTCGTCCGGGCGTGTTGACAACCGTGATCCCGCGCTCTCTCGCGGCAGCCATCTCAATGTTGACAGGTCCGCCGCGGGATACGGCGATCGTCTTCAGCTGCGGCGCGTGATCAAGACTGTCTGCCGTGATCGGGGCAAGATGCGTGATCAGGATGTCGAGATTGTGCAGGAAATCAAAATATTCCTCGGGTCTGCCGACAAACTCGCCCACCGGCAGGGTTGCGTCATATTTGGTCGATTTCAATCGCAGCGGCCAGTCGATCTGCATGCTGCGGATCGTCAGATCACGGCCGGTCAGGGTGTCGCGCAAGGCAGTTTCGAAGAACTCGGGCTGCATGAAGCCGTCGCCGATGATGCCGATTGTCAGTGCGTCAGTCATGCTTTTCTCTTTGCGTTGGGCAGGTCTTCGAGGCCCGGCAGAACCGTGCCATATTCCTTGGGGTCTAGGGCGCGTTCCTGCATGACTTCGGCGCTGTGCTGGGCAAAGGATGGCGGCGCACGGCGATAGCTGGCGGGCGTGCGCGACAACTTGATCGGGCTGCCGGTTCCGCGATATCCGCCGATATCGACCACCATCTCGCGATGACGGGTGTGCGGATCGTCGATCACCTGGTCGATGCTGCGCACCGCACCGCAGGGAACCCCGGCCTTGATCAGGCGATCGGACAGCTCGATCGCGTCGAAATCTTCCAGCGCTGTTTCCAGCACGGTCTTCAGCGTGTCGCGATGCTGGTTGCGCTGGCTGTTCGATGCGAAGCGGGGGTCATCGGGCAGGTCGGGCCTGCCGATCATCTTGCAAAGCGTGGCGAACTGCCTGTTGTTTCCGACCGCCAGAAAGATCGGCTCGGATCCGGTCTCGAACGTATCGTAGGGGCAGATATTGGGATGCGCGTTGCCCGAAGGCTGCGCCACCTTGCCCGATAGGTAATAGTTCGGCAGATGGGGATGCAGCAGCGACACCCCGCAGTCATAAAGGCTGGTTTCAATGAACTGACCCTTGCCGCTGATCGCGCGTTCATGCAGGGCCATCAGGATGCCGATCGTCGCGTTCAATCCCGTGACCATGTCAACGACCGGCAGACCGACGCGCAGAGGCTTGCCATCCTTTTCGCCGTTCACGCTCATGATCCCGCACAGGGCCTGAATGGCCGCATCATAGCCCGGCAATCCGCCCATCGGGCCATCCGAGCCGAATCCCGACACCCGGCAATGTATCAGTCGGGGAAATCGCCGTGACAATTCGTCCTGTCCCAGGCCCCACCGCTCCATCGTGCCAGTCTTGAAATTCTCCAGCAGAACATCGGCGTCGTCCAGCAGCGCCAGCAGCAATTCGCGTCCCTTGTCCTGCGACAGGTCAACTGCAATGCCGCGCTTGTTGCGGTTCAATCCCTGAAAATAGCTTGCCGCATCGCCCAGGAAGGGCGGCCCCCAGCCGCGCGTTTCGTCGCCCGCAGGCGGTTCCAGCTTGATCACATCCGCCCCATGGTCCGCCAGGACCTGCCCGGCATAGGGGCCGCCCAGCACGCGACTGGCATCGATTACCTTGAGATTGGCCAGTGAGCCGAAAGTGGTCATGCGGATGCTCCGTGAGGGATCGTCTCTGCCAGATCGCGACGCCATTGCGCTGCGAAGGCGGGGTAGGTTTCGGAAAGCTCGTCCAGTACGCGGCCGCGCAGCATCGACAAGGTCGCCGCGTCCGGTTCTGGGGTCAATGGCGGGGTATCGTCGTGGTCGAACGTGAATCCGGTCGCCTCGATGATCTCTGGCAGCGAATGTCCGGGATGCACGCTTTCGAGGCGAAAGCCCGGACGCTGGCTGTCAAAGCTGAACAGGGCCTTGCTGGTCAGCAGGGCGACCGGCCCGCCGGGGCGGTAAGTGTCCGGCGCGCTGATGCCGGGCGCACTGATGAAATCGACCTTTTCGACCAGGACGCGGGGACTGTGTTCTTCGCGGAACAGGATGACGCGTGGCACCGTGAAATAAAGATACGCCGATCCGAACGAACCCGGCCAGCGGACGGACATCTGCGGATAGGTACCGACACCGACCAGATTCACATTCGCCATGCCGTCAATCTGCCCGCCGCCCAGAAAGAACGCATCCAGCCGCCCTTGTCCGGCGCTGTCGAACAACTCGGTCGATCCGTTGGTGAAGAAGTTGTGTTCGACCGACCCCAGGATCGACAGCCGAACCTTGCGCCGGTCTTCGTCCAGCGCGCGCCGCAGCATCGCGCCCGCCGCCGGCATCGGCGATGATGCGCCGACCGCGACATGGCGGACATCGTGCAGCAGACCTGCAATCGTGCAGATCAGGATTTCGCGGGGCAGGGCGGTCATGCACAGACCTCTTGTGCCATGTAGTCGGCAAACCCTTCCGGGGTTCGCGCAGCAGTGGCATAGCGGACCATTTCATCGGTATCCGTCGCGTATTCGCCCCATAATCCGTAAGGCCAGGCACCGCGCGGCGCTTCGGCGACTGCGTCGACATACAGGGCCGGCAGGGTGCCTGCCGCGGTGGTTTCATCGGCCAGAAGGCTGCGATCGACGATCCGTTCAACCGTGACCAAAGTCTGCGTTGCGGCATAGGCCATCGCGGCCAGTTCGCGGCGGCGACCGATCCAGACATTGCCGTCGCGGTCCGCCATCGGCACGTGAAAGATCGCGATGTCAGGATGTATGGCCGGGATGATCGCGATGGAATCGCCGGTCTCCAACGGGTTGTCGATGACCTGCCAATCAGCCCTTTGCGCCAGAATGTCCGAACCGATCAGGCCACGCATGGGCATGAAGGGCACGCCTTTCTGGGCGGCCATCAGGCCCGCATGTATCGCCGGACAGGTCGCGTCCATGACCCGGATGCCGCCCTTCTTTACCGCGTCGTTGAAGCGTGGTGCGCCCCCGGCTTCGCCCAGGGACACCGCGCTTGTCTCGACACTGCGCACCAGCCCGGCACCGATCAGCTGATCGACCTGCAGTCCCCCGGTCGGCACGCAGACAAGGTGCAGATCGCCCGCGCCGTGCCGTATCAGGGGACGTGTCATGGCCATGGAAACCCCGGCGTAATCCACCGGCAGCGCCAGTGACATGCCGGGCCGGACAAGGCTTGCAAGCGCTCGCAGATGTTCAGCCATGCAGCCCTCCCTTTGATCGTTCCAAATAATGGAACAATGTTCTGTAAAATATACTAGGCGCAGACTTGAGTTCATGTCAATCGCCTGTCTGCGACCGCTCTTGAGAGGCGTCTGCTAAATCGCCAGCAGTTTTTCTTGACAAACGTCAGCGACGCGACACAATAAAACAGAATAGCGTTCTATAATATGGAACGATGGGAGGAAAGATGATGCAGATACAGGCGCGGCGAGCGATGCGGTCCGAATCGCCGGATGTTCAGCCGGTCTCGACGGCGCCCGCGCAACAGGCGATCGGGTCCAGCATCTCGGTTCGCAGCGTCGTCAAGAAATATGGCGCCTTTGTCGCGGCAGACCGCGTCAGCCTGGAAATCGAACCGGGTGAGTTTGTGACCTTGCTGGGTCCGTCGGGCAGCGGCAAGACCACGCTTCTGAATCTGCTGGCAGGTTTCCAGAATATCGACGGTGGCGATATTCTGGTGGATGGCCGTCCCATCCAGCACGTTCCGACGCATCGGCGCGGCTTTGGCATGGTCTTTCAAAGCTATGCGCTGTTTCCAAACATGACGGTCGCCCAGAATGTCGGTTTCCCGCTGCGCATGGCCAGGATGGACCGGGCCATGACAGATCGCCGGGTCGCGGAAACCCTGGAGATGATGCGCCTGTCGGAACATGCGCAGAAGCTGCCGTCCCAGATGTCGGGCGGACAGCAGCAACGGGTCGCGATCGCCCGCGCCATCGTCATGCGGCCCAAGGTTGTCCTGATGGATGAACCGCTGAGCGCGCTGGACCGGCGCTTGCGCGAATCGATCCAGATCGAACTGCGCGAACTGCATCAGACCATCGGCAGCACCATCCTGTTCGTCACGCATGATCAATCCGAAGCATTGACCATGTCCGACCGCATCGCCGTCATGGATGCCGGCCACATCGTGCAGGTTGACCGCCCGGTGGAAATCTATCGCAGACCGCAAAGCAGGTTCGTCGCCTCGTTCGTCGGCGAAAGCAATCTGATCGACGCCGAGGTGATCCAGAGGAAGGGAAAGGTTCTGACCCTGCGCACGCCCGGTGGCCATGTCTTCGAGGCGGCCTCGCGCGATGGGGTCCACGGCAAGCGTGCCACCGTCCTCGTCCGGCCCGAAAGGATCAGGATCCACGATCAGCCGACGCCGCACAGCATGCCGGCGACCGTCATTTCGGCCCTGTTTTTGGGCGAGGTGCTGCGGATCGAGGTGCGGCTTGATGACGGCCAGACCCTGCTGATCCGATGTTCCGACACGTCCGAGATCACGCTGCCGCAGGTGGGGCAGAAGTTGCAGATCGGGTGGGGCGCGGCAGACGGCTGGGTTCTGTCATGACCGACGCGACGCCGACTGCCGCCCCGTTGCCCGCCCGCACAGCACTGGCGCAGCGTTTGAAAAATCCTGCGCTGCTGCTTGTGCCCGCCGTGGTGTTCCTGGCGCTGATCTATGTCTTTCCGCTGATCGACCTGTTCCGGGTCAGCATGTCCGGCCCGACATGGTCAACCTATTTCGAACGGGTCTTCTCGGTCCCGCTTTACTGGGAATCGCTGCTGCGGACGATGCAGATCGCATTCACCGTCGCCTGTCTTTGCGTGCTGCTGGGATATCCGACGGCCCTGCTGATCCATCGCACGCGCGGTCTGACCCAGATCCTGATCGCGACGGCGGTGATCCTGCCCTACTTCATCGCCATCCTGATCCGCACCTATGCGTGGATGGTGTTGCTGGGCCGAAACGGTCCGATCAACAAGCTGTTGCAGATGCTGGGACTGATCGACACCCCGATCGGGTTGCTGTTCAACCGGGGCTCTGTCCTTCTGGGCATGACGGCGGTGCTTTTGCCTCTGATGGTGCTGACGATCTATGCTTCGGTCTCGCGGCTTGATCAGGGGCTCACACGAGCTGCGCTGGCATCGGGCGCGGGTCCGTTGGCGGTGTTCTGGCGGGTTCTGCTGCCCCTGACATTGCCGGGTATTGGCGCGGGGTTCCTGTTGGTCTTCGTGGCCGGCATCGGCTTTTTCATCACGCCGACCCTTCTGGGCGGACCGGGCGACCAGATGTTCGCCATGCACATCACCCAGCAAGCCGATTCCATCACCGGCGAGGGGTTCCTGCAGGCGCTGGCGGTGGTTCTGTTGGTGATCACCCTGATCGTGGTCGGTATCGCAGGCCGCATCATGGGCTTCGAATTCATCTGGGGCGGCGGCAAGATGGATGCCGGCGCCAGAAGCCGCGCGGCTGCACGCAAACCCGCTGCGCGCGCGCGCCGGCGCGGCCCCGGAATGGTAATCGCCGATCTTCTGGGCTGGCCGATCCTGCGCATCATGGGGCGCCTGCCGGCCGGCTGGGGGCGCTGGACGGTGCGCGGAATGGGGGGCTTCGTCGTCGCGACGCTGGTCATCCCGATCATCGTGGTGATGATCATTTCCTTCAGCAAGGCCAGCTACCTGACCTTCCCGCCGCCCGACTGGTCGATGCGCTGGTACGAGAAATTCTTCTCGGACAGCAACTGGATGACGGCGTTCTGGAACTCGCTTGCCATCGCGTGCCTGTCGGCTGTCATCTCGGTCAGCCTGGGTGCCACGGCGGCCATGGGGATTGTGCGCAGCGACATCCGCTACAAATCGGCGCTGATGCTGCTGCTGGTCAGCCCGATGATCGTGCCGCCGGTGGTGCTGGGCCTGTCGCTTTACAGCCTGTTCCTGAATGTCGGATTGACCGGCACCTATCTTGGACTGGCGGCGGCGCACGCGATCGGCGGCATCCCCATCGTGGTGGTGATCGTCGCCGCATCTTTGCAGGCGGTGGACAGACGGCTTGAACAGGGTGCGGCGGTCCACGGCGCGTCGCCGCTGACCGTGTTTCGCACGGTCACGCTGCCGGCGATCGCGCCGGGGCTTGGTGCGGCGATCTTCTTCGCCTTCCTGCATTCGTTCGATGAGCTTGTGCTGTCGCTGTTCCTGTCCAGTCCACGCATGAAGACCCTGCCGCTGATGCTGTGGGCGGACATCAACTATCAGCTCAACCCGGTGCTGGCCGTCGTTTCGACGCTCGAGGTGCTGCTGGTCGTGGGCGGCATCATCCTGGCAAGGCCCGTCCTTGCGCGGGGCCGGGCCGCCTGACGTGAAGACAAGAAATCCAATGGAGGAGGATGATATGGTTGGAATGAAGAAGACGATGGGAACGGTGTCGGCACTGGCGATGGCCGCGCTGATCGCCGGCCCCGCGCTGGCCGAAGGCGAAGTCGTGATGCAGGATCCCGGCGGCGCCTATGGCGACGCGCTGCAAGAGGTCATGTATGACAGCTTCGAGGACGAAACCGGCATCGATGTCGTAACCGTGCAAGAGGCGCGTTCCGGCCCACGGATCAAGGCACAGGTCGAGGCCGGCAAGACGGAATGGGATCTGACGTTCATCTTCGATCAGGAAACCAAGCTTCTTGGCGATTGCTGCCTGGCCGATATCGACTACGACAAGATGTCGGACGAGGCGAAAAAGACGCTGGACAGCATGCCGGAAAACCTCAAGCGGCCAAAGGGCGTCGCGCTGCAGGTGATCGGCGTCGGCATGGTCTACAACACCGATGTCTATTCCGAACAACAGCCCGAAAGCTGGGCTGACTTCTGGGATGTCGAGACCTTCCCCGGCAAGCGTTGCCTGCCCGCATGGCCGCGTTTCGTGATGGAAGCGGCGCTGATGGCCGACGGGGTGGCAAAGGAAGACCTGTATCCCGTCGACATGGAACGTGCGTTGAAGAAGATCGAAGAGATCAAGCCGCATGTGTCGAAGTGGTGGACGACCTCTGCGCAGGCCCCGCAACTGCTGCTGGATGGCGAGGCGGACATGTGCATGGCCTATACCGGATCGTCCTCGATCCTGGCGCTTGAGGGGGCGCCGCTTGAAGTCGAATGGAACCAGGGCTTCGTCTACTATGACTTCTTCTCGATCCCGAAAGACGCGCCCAACTACGACAACGCGCTGAAGCTGCTGTCATGGCGGCTGGATTCGCAGCGCGCCGCGGAACTGACCTCGGCCTATCCGGTGGCGTTGCCGTCGCCGTTGGTCTACGAGGCGGCCGGTCCCGAAATCAGCAAGTATTGGGCCAATAATCCCGACAACCTTGCCAAGGCGATCGAATGGAGCCCAGATTACTGGGGTGCCGAGTCGGAACAGGGCACGATGACGAACGAGGAATACGGCCAAGAGCGGCTGAACACGCTTCTGGCGCAATGATCCGGCGGCCGGGCGTGCGAACGCCCGCCCGGTCCGCCAACAACATCCGCACGGGCCATCACGGCCCGTGCAAGCAGGGAAAGACCAGACCGGGCCATGGACAAGGCATTCATCAAGGGGCTGCGGCTGATCGAGGAACTGGCGCACAGCGATCAACCGCGCGGCATCACCGACCTTGCCAACACGCTTGAACTGACCAAAAGCAACGTACACCGACTTCTGGCCACGCTGATTTCGCAAGGCTATGTGCGCCAGGTGCCACCGCAAAGCCACTATGCCCTGACCACCCGGATATGGGAGCTGGGAAGCCACGTCATTCGCCGCATGGACCTGACGCAGATCGCCCGTCCGGCGATGATCCGTCTGGCCGAGCAGACCGGCGAGACCGTTCATCTGTCCGTTCTGGACGGGTCGGATGTCGTCTACCTGGACAAGATCGAAAGCGCGCATCACATCCGCGCCCATACCAGCGTCGGGTCGCGCGCGCCGGCATATACCGTCGCCACGGGCAAGGCGATGCTGGCGCAGATGCCCGATGACTATATCGACCGCTTCGAGGGGCGGATGGAACGTTATACCGACACCACGCGCACCTCGATTGCCGAATTGCGCGAGGATATCCGCCTGACGCGCGAACAGGGCCACGCGATCGTGCCCGAAGGTGAATGGCGCGAGGGCATTGCCGCCTGTGCCTGCGCGATCCTGAACCGGACCGGCGACCTTGCCGGTGCGATCGGCATGTCCGGCCCGGATTCGCGGATCAAGCGCAAGCAGCTTAAAGAGATCGCGCCGATGGTCGTGGACGCGGCGCGCACCATCTCGACCGCCCTTGGCTATGCGCCGTGCGGTTGAGATCGCAAGACAACACAGAAGGAAGACAGATGACCGCCTATCCCGATACCAAGCTGTTCATCGACGGAGCCTGGCGTGCAGGAGAAAGCGGCCGGACGATCCCGGTCACTGATCCCTCCAGCGGGGAGGTGATCGGTCAGTTGGCCCATGCCGACCGCGCCGATCTGGACGAAGCACTGGCCGCGGCAGATCGGGGTTTCAGAATCTGGAGCGCGACCGGAGTCTTCGAGCGTTATCGCATCATGCGGCGCGCGGCCGAATTGCTGCGTGAGCGCGCAGACGGCATCGCTGCCATCATGACCCGCGAACAGGGCAAGCCGCTGGCCGAGGCGAAGGGCGAGACGATGGCGGCCGCCGACGTGATCGACTGGTTCGCCGAAGAGGGTCGGCGCACCTATGGCCAGATCATCCCCGCGCGCACTGCGGGCGTCACGCAGATGGCGCTGAAGCTGCCGGTCGGACCGGTGGCGGCTTTCACGCCGTGGAACTTTCCCATCAATCAGGTCGTCCGCAAGCTGTCGGGTGCACTGGCCGCGGGCTGTTCGATCATCGTGAAGGCGCCCGAGGAAACTCCGGCGGCGCCGGCCGAGCTGATCCGGACCTTCGCCGATGCCGGCGTTCCGGCAGGTGTCATCAATCTTGTCTATGGTGTCCCGGCCGAGATTTCAGAGTATCTGATCCCGCATCCGGTCATCCGCAAGATCAGCTTCACCGGTTCGACCCCGGTTGGTAAGCATCTGGCGGCGCTTGCCGGCCAGCACATGAAGCGCGCGACGATGGAACTGGGCGGCCATGCGCCGGTCATCGTCTGCGAGGATGCCGATATCGCGCAGGCCGCCAAGATCACCGCGGCCAGCAAGCTGCGCAATGCCGGGCAGGTCTGCATCTCGCCCACGCGCTTTCTGGTGCAGGAACGGGCCTTCGAGCCGTTCCTGGATGCGTTCAGCGCGGCGATGTCGGCAACTCCGGTCGGCAACGGGCTTGATGACGGCGTACGCATGGGGCCGCTGGCCAATGATCGCCGAGTGGCCGCGCTGCAGGATCTGGTCGGAGACGCAATCGCGCAGGGTGCGCGGCTTGTGACCGGCGGCGAAAGGATCGGCAACACCGGCAATTTCTTTGCGCCGACGGTTCTGGCGGATGTACCCGTCTCGGCCCGGATCATGAACGAGGAGCCTTTTGGTCCGGTCGCCGTCGTGAACCGCTTCGACGACCTGAACGATGCCATTGCCGAAGCAAACCGCTTGCCCTTCGGGCTGGCCTCGTATGGCTTTACCAAGTCCTCTGATACGATGCACCGCCTGACCTACGAGGTCGAGGCGGGCATGATGACGATCAACCATATCGGACTGGCGCTGCCCGAGGTTCCTTTTGGCGGGGTCCGCGATTCCGGCTATGGCACCGAGGGCGGGTCAGAGGCGATCGATGCCTATATGGTGACAAAATTCGTGACGCAGCTGGCGTGACCGACTGCCCGCGCGGGTGCCGGAAACCCGGCGTCTGCGCCCTAGTACATCACGGTATGAAGCGTGACGATCGCGTGGGAATCGGCCTTGATCTGTGTGCTGCCGCGCGCCAGCAACCAGCCATCTGCCCGTTCCAGTCGGGCCACCAACTGCCGAGTTGACGACGTTCTGGCGCTGGTCGGATCCGGCAGGGACAGGGTGATCTTTCGCGATTTGCCGTCGCTTTCGATCCTTGTTCCTGCAGCCATGGATCGCGCCTCGTCCTGACCGGCAGGCGGGTCCAGATAGACGACAAGCCGGCCTTTCGGAACGGTCTTGCCGCCCTCGAATTCGACGGTGACGCCAAGCTCGTCCGCGCGTGCTGCGCTGGCGCGGGCGGCTGCGGCCGCTGCAAAGGTCGCGGTGCCCAAGCCCAACAGGACCGAGCGGCGGGTCGCAAACTGTTTCATGTCATGCCTCTTGCGTCTGTCATGTGCCGGGGCTTCGGGCCGCGGCCGCACACGGCAGAACGGGGCGCCGGACAGCGCCCTGTTCAGGGGGGTCATCAGACGATATAGAAATCGCTGGCCGAAAGATCTAGGTCGGGGGCGAGGCGCGCGAACCTGATTGCGTCCTCCTGTCCCGACCCGTCCGCGTCGTAGGACAGAAAACCGTTTCCGCTGTCATAGACGATGCGGTCGTCAGCGTCCTGTGCGGTGCCGCTTGAACTGCTGTGGAACGCGCCGAAGCTCAACGCGCCCGCGGCTCCGATTCCGTCGAAAGCATCCGCGTCCAGCACGATCAGGTCGTCGCCCACCTCGAAATCCCTGATCCGGTCGATATTGCCATCGCCAAGCGCCGTCGAGAATCGGAAGCTGTCCTCGCCCGCGCCGCCGAACAGGACATCCGCACCCAGCCCGCCATCCAGCAGGTCCGAACCGGCGCCGCCGCGCAGCGTGTCCTGACCCGCCTCGCCGGGCTGGACCGGGGCCGGCGGAAATTCGACCGACACGTTCAGCTTGTAGGTCGATCCTTCGGGGACGGATTCGGACCAGCCATCGCCCGGTGCGTCAGGCGACCAGCTTCCTTCGAGGATATAGTAGGTTCCGGTTTCATCAACGGTGAAGACGGTGCTGGAATCGCGATTGCTGGTCGATCCCGGATCGCCGCCGCCATCGTCGTTCTGGGCGACGATGTTGCCATCGGCGTCCAGAAGCCTGACCCAGCTGTCATGAACGTCAGGGTCGGCGATGCCGTCGATATCGATGCTGATCACCGTCCCGGCCGCCAGGTCGATGCTGTAATATCCGCCTTCGCCGTTGCCGGTGGCATTGACCGTGGTGTGAAGAACGGTGGTCGAATCGAAGATGTCGGGATCGTCGGCCAGCGAGAAGTTGTCGGAGATATCGAACGCCGTTTCGATCGAGTTGTTCGCGGCATCCGGTCCCAGCGTCGCGTATCCGCTGCCCATGCCGGGCTGCGGAACGGGATCGCCCTGATCTGCGAAGTCACCGATCAGACTGTCATCGCCGCGGCCCCCGCGCAGGTTGTCGTCACCACCCTGACCGATCAGCATGTTGGCAGCGCTGTCCCCCCGCAGCCGGTCGTCGAACCCGGAACCCGAGATATTTTCGATCGAGACAAAGCTGTCCCCTGCCGATCCGCCGCTGGCCAGATTGACGCGAACGCCGGCGTCGGCCCACGCATAATCCGCCGTGTCGCGTCCCGCGCCGCCGTTCAGCGTGTCCTGTCCGGCGCCTCCCGCTAACGTGTCGTCGCCGCGGCCGCCCGACAGTTCGTTGGCCTGATCGTTGCCGATGATGTAGTCGTCATGGAAAGAGCCGATGGCGTTCTCGAACCCGGCAAGGATGTCATGGCGGATGACGGTACCGCGTCCGACGATCTGCACGGGTCCGTCCGCATCGCCGCCGCTGGCAGTGCCCTGGGCCAGATCGATCCGGACGCCGGCGGGACTGGCATCATAGACGACGGTGTCGGTTCCGTCGCCGCCATCCAGGTAATCCTGCCCGGCACCCCCGATGATGGTATCGTCGCCGCCTTCGCCATACAGGATGTCACCGTCATTGCCGCCATCCAGAATGTCGTTGCCGTCCCGGCCGTTGAAGTAATCACCGCCGCCTTGGCCGATGAAATGGTTCGCCGCTGATGTGCCGATGAAGCGGTCGATCCTGTCATCCGATCCGATCAGGTTCTCGATGCTGTAGAAGGTGTCGCCCGAGGCGGTGCCGCCGCTGGCGACGTTGGTTTCCAGGTTGACCAGCAGCTGGAACGGGCTTTCCTGGCTGAAATCGACCGTGTCGCTGCCGGCGCCGCCGCGGAAGACATCGACGCCTGCCTGACCGCGCAACAGGTCGTCGCCTTCGCCGCCGTCCAGAGTGTCGTCACCCGCGCCACCGACGATGGTGTCATTGCCGCGACCGCCATACAGCGCGTCATCACCGTCATCGCTTTCGGTCTGGTCGTCCAGATCTGCGACCGGGATCGTGTTGTTGATGTCGCGGCTGGCAAGTGAATCACGCCCCCCGATGATCAGGTCATCGCCACCCAGGCCGAAGATCGTGTTGCCGCCGGCGCCGCCGTCCAGCGTGTCGTTGCCCTGTTCGCCGAACAGGATGCTGGCAAGGGGCGGACCGCCATCGCCCGCCGGATCTTCGTCATCATCGGGGCCGGGATCGACGGCGCTGCCGCCCGCGTAGATGATGTTTTCGACATTCGCCACATCGCCGATATTCAGCCCTTCGGTCACGACGACGATCGTATCGTTGCCGCCGTCGGCCTCTTCTCGCACGATGTCATCCAGTGAATCGACGAAATAGACGTCATCGCCGCCATTGCCGGCCATGCGATCCGCGCCGCCCCGTCCGTCCAGCACGTTGTCGCCGTCATTGCCGATCAGGATGTCGTCGTGGCGGCTGCCGATTCCCTTCTCGATGTAATATTCCGTTTCGTCGGCGTTATGGCCGGCGAAGATCGAGACATTGTTGCTGTGTCCATTGACGCTGGAAAACTGGCCTGCGCGCAGGTCGAGGATCGTCCCGGCGGTCGAGCCCGAAAAGTCGATGGTGTCGTCGCCGCCGGTGTCGTGAATGACGAAGCCGATATCGTGCTGCATGCCCGATGCAGTCAGTTCGTAACCATATTCGGTGCTGTTGAACCCATAGACATTGTCGCCGGTGTTCAGGTTGATGGTCTGGTAGGTTCGCTGCCCGTCCTCATCCACGGTCGAGAAGAAGCGCCGGGTCACCGCCTCGATATCCGCCATCAGCGGGGTTACGGCCGACCAGCGGCTGTCCTCGCCCACGTCGATGCCGTCGAAATACGACATGACGCTGTATTGCTGGCGGTCATAGATCCAGGTGGCGTTGTTCAGATAGTTGATCTGCACGCCGCCGGGGCCGCTGTAATTGTAAAGACCGGGGTGGTTCAGGCCGAATTCATGGCCGAATTCATGCACGAAGGAATCGAAGACATAGCCGCCGATATCGGTCTTGTTGGGTTCGGTATCGTGGAACCGCTGGCCGATGCTGACATAGCGGTTGCTGGAAAACGCGGACCCGTCGCTTGGTTCGCCCAACTCGGGGCTGACGACCTCCATCCAGTCAGTGTCGGAATCAAAGGGCGCGTCATCGACGATCTCGAATTCTAGGGGGGTGACAGAAGACCACATCGACAGCGCGCCGATCGCTGCGGCCTTGTAGTCCGGGTGATCGTTCAGTTCCGTGACGTTGATCCGCAGCGGCTCGGCCGCGATTTCCGGCGTCAGGCTGCGATTCAGCGCGCCGACATAGTCGAGGAACGCGTCATAGTCTTCGCTTTTGGCATAAGGATTGTCCGGCGTCTGGTCGTTGACCCACCATTCTTCATTGATCTGAGTTGCGCTTGGCATGATTTGAACCTCCCTGTTCAACAACTTTGGGTGGATAATTCTGCGTCCGTCGACGCCATGAAGCAGCCACACGCATGGCGTGTAGTTTCTTTGATGTTTTCCACCTGAACCGATAGTGATCCGGCTTCCCGAAGCTGTCCATGAGTCTTGCTTTTGAAAATTGGAATTTTATTATTTATATAAAACAATGTATTGACGTTGATTTGAAATTGATCAGGCGAAAACTGGCCGGCCCATATCGGCGTATGGGCGATCTTGCGCCCGGACAGCGCGTAGGCTGAATTTCGCGCGCTTGATCCGGTGTCGGGGGGTGCGAACCGGCGAAGGTTGCGATCAACCCAAGGGATATCGTGCGGCACCGCGCCCGGTCGTTTCGCAAGATGCCGGTCGCCGACCCCGGCAGGCGCCGACGATCCCGCGCTGCGCCGGGCTTGTTCCGCATGGCCGGGCGTGAATAGGTAGCCCATCCGGACAGGAGATCGCATGAACAGAACCGCCGCCACCGCCCCGAATTCCGATCTGGACAATGCCCTGCTGTCCTTTCGTCCGGTCTGCGCGACGCCAGTCACGGTCGCCGATCTTCAGGCGCGCCTCGCCGATCTGCAGGCGGCGATCCGGGCGGCGGGCCTTGCGGCGATCTGGCTGGACGGGTCCAGTTCGCTGACCTATTTCACCGGGCTGCGCCTGGGTCAGTCCGAACGTATCCACGGCGCGCTGATTTCAGCCGACGGTCCCCCCGCCTATCTGACGCCGGTCTTCGAGGCGCCGAAGCTGGAGGCGATGCTGCAGATTCCCGGCACGATGCTGATGTGGGAAGAGGATGAAGATCCATTCGCGCTGGTCGCATCGCATCTTGAACGCCTGCCGGGCAGCGGCCTTGGGCTGGACCCGGCGACGCCGTTCCGGTTCGCCTCGCACATGATCACGGCGATGCACGGCCAGGTCAGTTCCGCGGCCGAGATCATCGCAAGCCTGCGGCAGATCAAGTCTCCTCGGGAAATCGCCATCATCCAGACCGCGATGGATGTCAGCTGGAACGTCCAGCGCGCCGTTCATGCGGGGTTGCGTGCCGGGATCACGACGACCGAGGTGGGCCAGTTCATCGACGCGGCGCATCGGGCGTCCGGCATGAAGCCGCTGTTTCATGCGGTCCAGTTCGGTGCGGCGACGGCCTATCCGCACGGCGTACCTGACCCGCAGACGCTTTGCGAAGGGGACATGGTGCTGATCGACCTGGGCGGGACGTTGAACGGCTATCAGTCCGACATCACGCGCAGCTATGTCTTCGGCACCCCCACCGCGCGGCAAAGGCATCTGTGGCAGGTTGAACATGCGGCCCAAGCCGCCGCCTTTGCCGCCGCACAGAATGACGCACCCTGCGAAGCGGTGGATGCGGCAGCCCGCAAGGTGATCGTCGCGGCGGGGTTCGGTCCCGGCCATGCGGTGCCCGGCCTGCCGCATCGGACGGGTCACGGGCTTGGTCTGGATATTCATGAAGAGCCATGGATCGTCAAAGGCAACCGGACCCTGCTGAAGCCGGGCATGGTGTTTTCGATCGAGCCGATGCTGTGTGTCTATGGCGAATGCGGGATCCGGCTGGAGGATATCGTTCACATGACCGCAGACGGCCCGCGCTGGTTCAGCCCGCCGGCCGAGGCGATGGAGCGTCCATTTGGGTAAGTAATATTGACCTTGCATCCCGCTTGCGGATCAGGCAGGGAATCGCCCCTGTAACTCGTTGCTAGTGGAACAACCTGCCCGTTCGGGTATATGCCTAATCAATACGCACCGCGAATCTCCCCTGGGGTGGCAACGCGGTCATCAGTTCAACAGAGAGCGAAAAGGATCATTCGCATGAAATATCTGTCCCGCAGCCTGCTGGCCGTTTCGGCGCTGGCTTTGACCACCGCCGTGGCCGAAGCAAAGACCTTTGTCTATTGCTCGGAAGCCTCGCCCGAGGGGTTCGATCCCTCGCCCTATACCGCAGGCACGACCTTCGACGCCTCGGCCCACCCGATCTATAACCGCCTGACCGAGTTCAAGAAGGGCACGACCGAGGTCGAGCCCGGCCTGGCAGAAAGCTGGGACGTGTCCGAGGATGGAACGGAATACACGTTCCACCTGCGCGAGGGCGTGAAATGGCAGTCCAATGACCGCTTCACCCCGACCCGCGATTTCAACGCCGATGACGTGGTCTTCTCGTTCGAGCGTCAGGGCGACCCCGACCATCCGTGGCACCAGTATATCCCCGGCATCACCTACGAATACTATACCTCGATGGACATGCCGAACCTGGTGAAGTCGGTCGAGAAGATCGACGACTACACCGTCAAGATCACGCTGAACCAGCCCGAAGCACCGTTCCTGGCCAACATCGCCATGCCCTTCGCGTCCATCGTCAGCAAGGAATATGCCGACACGCTGGAAGAGGCGGGCGCCAAGGAAGACCTGAACAACCTGCCGATCGGAACCGGTCCGTTCAAGTTCGTCGCCTACCAGAAGGACGCGGTCATCCGCTACCAGAAGAACGCCGATTACTGGGGCGACGCGCCGCTGATCGACGATCTGGTCTTCGCGATCACGCCCGATTCCTCGGTTCGTCTGCAGAAGCTGAAGGCCGGTGAATGCCACCTGATGCCCTATCCTTCGCCGGCCGACCTGGAATCGATCCGCTCGGATGACAGTCTGAAACTGGACGAACAGCCCGGCCTGAACGTGGGTTATCTGGCCTACAACACCACGGTCGAACCCTTCGACAATCCGAAGGTCCGCAAGGCGCTGAACATGGCCATCAACAAGGAGGCCATCATCGACGCGGTGTTCCAGGGCGCAGCCGAACCCGCCAAGAACCCGATCCCGCCCACCATGTGGTCCTATAACGACAGCATCGAGGACGATCCCTACGATCCCGAGGCCGCCAAGGCCATGCTGGAGGAAGAGGGCGTCACCGATCTGTCGATGAACATCTGGGCGATGCCCGTTCAGCGTCCCTACATGCCCAACGCCCGCCGCACCGCCGAGTTGATGCAGGAGGACCTGTCCAAGGTCGGCGTCAGCGCCAATATCGTCTCGTACGAATGGGGCGAGTATCTGGCCAAGTCGATGGAGGCCGGTCGTGACGGCGCGGTGATCCTGGGCTGGACCGGCGACAACGGCGACCCGGACAACTTCCTGTCGGTTCTGCTGTCCTGCGATTCCGCCAAGGAAGGCGGCGCGAACCGCGCATTCTGGTGCAACGAGGAGTTCTCGGATCTGCTGCAGCAGGCCAAGGTGACCGCGGATCAGGCCGAACGGACCGACCTGTATGAACAGGCGCAGGTCATCTTCAAGGAACAGGCCCCGTGGCTGACCATCGCGCATTCGACCCAGTATGTGCCGATGTCGACCAAGGTTTCGGGCTTCAAGATGAGCCCGCTTGGCGATTTCACCTTCGAGGACGTGGATCTGGCTGAGTAAGCCCGTCCGCGTTACATTGGTCGACAGACGAACGCGCGGGCCACAGACCCGCGCGTTCTCAAAGGAAAGAGGCACATGGTCCGTTTCCTCCTCGCAAAGCTGCTGTATCTGATCCCGACCTTCCTGGGGATCACCATCATCGCCTTCGGCTTCGTCCGCATCCTGCCGGGCGATCCGGTGCTGCTGATGGCCGGCGAACGCGGCGTCTCGCCCGAACGTCACGCCGAACTCAGCGCACAACTTGGCTTCGACAAGCCGGTGGTGATGCAGTATCTCGATTTTCTCTGGCGCTTGCTGCACGGGGATTTCGGCAATTCGCTGGTTACCAAGAAACCGGTCCTGACCGAGTTCCTGGCGCTGTTCCCTGCGACCCTGGAACTGGGGCTGTGTGCCATCCTGATCGCCACGCTGGTCGGTGTTCCAGTCGGTGTCCTGGCCGCGATCAAGCGCGGCAGTTGGTTCGATCAGGTCTCGATGACCACCGCGCTGGTCGGGTTCTCGATGCCGATCTTCTGGTGGGGCCTGCTGCTGATCATCTTCTTTTCCGGCTTTCTTGGCTGGACGCCGGTCTCGGGCCGGATCAGCCTGATGTATTTCTTTCCGCAGGTGACCGGCTTCATGCTGATCGACAGCCTGCTGTCGGGACAGCAGGGCGCCTTCATCTCGGCGGTCAGTCACCTGATCCTGCCTTCGGTCGTGCTGGCGACGATTCCGCTGGCCGTGATCGCACGTCAGACACGGTCGGCCATGCTGGAGGTGATGGGCGAGGATTATGTTCGCACCGCGCGGGCCAAGGGCATGCCATCGCGCCGGGTGATCGGTGTCCACGCGCTGCGCAACGCGATGATCCCGGTGGTGACCACCATCGGTCTGCAGATTGGCGTGCTGATGGCTGGCGCGATCCTGACCGAGACGATCTTCAGCTGGCCTGGCATCGGTAAATGGATGATCGATTCGATTTCGCGCCGTGACTATCCGGTGGTGCAATCCGGCCTGCTGCTGATCGCGGGCATGGTCATGATCGTCAACCTGCTGGTCGATCTGACCTATGGCCTCATCAACCCAAGGATCCGCGCGTCATGAGCAATACCGCAGAACTTTCGACTGCCGCGATCCGCCGCCAGATGCTGGCCGAGTTCTGGTTCTATTTCCGCCAGAACCGTGGTGCCGTCGCCGGTCTGTTCGTCTTCATCCTGCTGGTGCTGACTGCGGTCTTCGCATCTGTTCTGGCACCGCATGATCCGACCGCCCAGTATCGCGACGCGCTGCTGTTGCCGCCCGTCTGGCAGGAAGGCGGGCGGGCCGAGTTCCTGCTGGGCACCGATGCTGTGGGCAGGGACATGCTGTCGCGCCTGATCTTCGGGGCGCAGTATTCGCTGTTCATCGGTATCGTCGTCGTCTCGATCGCCCTGTTCGGCGGCATCTTCATCGGTCTGATCGCGGGCTTCTTCCGTGGCTGGGTCGATGCGCTGATCATGCGGGTGATGGACGTGATCCTGGCATTCCCGTCGCTGTTGCTGGCGCTGGTGCTGGTCGCGGTCCTTGGGCCGGGACTGACCAACGCGATGATCGCCATCGCCATCGTCTATCAGCCGCATTTCGCGCGCCTGACCCGCGCCGCCGTGATGGGCGAGATGCGGCGCGAATATGTCACCGCCGCCCGCGTGGCCGGTGCCGGAAACATCCGGTTGATGTTCAAGACCATCCTGCCCAACTGCCTTGCGCCGCTGATCGTGCAGGCCACGCTGTCGTTTTCGGCGGCGGTGCTGGATTCCGCGGCCCTGGGCTTTCTGGGCATGGGCGCGCAGCCGCCCGCGCCGGAATGGGGCACGATGCTGGCCGAGGCGCGCGAATTCATCCTGCGTGCATGGTGGGTCGTGACATTCCCCGGCCTGGCGATCCTGGTCTCGGTTCTGGCGATCAACATGATGGGCGACGGTCTTCGCGACGCGCTTGATCCGAAACTGAAGCGGAGCTGAGCCATGGCATTGCTGACCATCCGAAACCTGACCGTCAAGTTTGCGACGGCCACCGGCAGCTTCACCGCCGTGGACGGCATCGACGTGTCCGTGGACCGTAGCGAGGTTCTGGCCATCGTGGGCGAATCCGGGTCGGGCAAGTCGGTGTCGATGCTGGCGGTGATGGGGCTTCTGCCCGACACCGCCACCGTCACCGCCGACGAGATGACCTATGACGGTCAGGACATGCTGGCCATGACCACAGCGCAGCGACGCCGCCTGATCGGGCGCGAGATCACGATGATCTTCCAGGAACCCGTCGCCTCGCTGAACCCGTCCTTCACGGTCGGCTTCCAGATCGAAGAGGTGCTGCGCATCAATCTGGGCCTGTCGGGCAAGGCGGCCCGCGAACGCGCGCTGGACCTGTTCCAGTCGGTCGGCATTCCAGAGCCGGAAGAAAAGCTGAAATCCTATCCGCACCAGATGTCGGGCGGGCAGTGTCAGCGGGTGATGATCGCCATCGCCATCGCCAGCAATCCACGACTTCTGATCGCGGACGAACCCACGACGGCGCTTGACGTGACCATCCAGAAACAGATCCTGGATCTGCTGATGAGCCTGCAAGAGGATTACGGCATGGGCCTGATCCTGATCACCCATGATATGGGCGTCGTGGCCGAAACCGCCGACCGCGTCGTGGTGCAATACAAGGGTCGCAAGATGGAAGAGGCCGACGTTCTCAGCCTGTTCGAGAATCCGCAAAGCGCCTATACCCGCGCGCTGCTGTCGGCACTGCCCGAGCATGCGACCGGCGACCGTCTGCCCACCGTGGCGGACTTTTTCCAAGAGGAGGCCGTGCGATGACCCCTGTCGTCGAAGGACGCGCCATCGTTCAGGACTATCACGTTCCGGGCAGCATGATGCGCCGCGCCAAGACCGTTCGCGCGGTCAAGGGGATCGATTTCAGTGTCCAGAAGGGCAAGACGCTGGCCATTGTCGGGGAATCCGGATCCGGCAAATCGACGCTGGCGCGGATCGTTGCGCTGATCGACGCACCTTCGGGCGGTGAATTGCTGATCGACGGACACCCCGTGGACATCGCCGCGAAACGGCCAGGCCCGGAAATGCGGTCCAAGGTCCAGATGGTTTTTCAGAACCCCTATGGCAGCCTGAACCCGCGCCAGAAGATCGGCGACGTGCTGACCGAGCCGCTGATCATCAACACCGACACCCCTGCCGCAGAGCGCCGCGACCGCGCCAAGGCGATGTTGCAGAAGGTCGGGCTGATGCCCGAGCACTACAACCGCTATCCGCACATGTTCTCGGGCGGGCAGCGGCAGCGGATCGCGATTGCGCGGGCGCTGATGCTGAATCCGTCACTACTGGTGCTGGATGAGCCTGTCTCGGCGCTGGACCTGTCGGTTCAGGCGCAGGTCCTGAACCTGCTGGCCGATCTGCAGGACGAGATGGGCCTGACCTATGTGTTCGTCAGCCATGATCTGTCGGTCGTGCGCTATATCGCCGACGAGGTGATGGTGATTTCAAAGGGCGAGGCCGTCGAACAGGCGTCGCGCGATCAGATTTTCTCCAATCCGACGCACCCCTATACGCAACAGCTGTTCGCGGCGACCCCGGTGACCGATCTCGATGCGATCCGGGCGCGCGTGGCCCGCAGAAAGGCCGCGCGCGAGTCAGCGGCGGTCTGATCCTTGTCGCCGAACGGCGGCTGCTGCTGCCGGGCGCGCAAGCGCCGCCCCGTCGGGGCGGCGCCTACGATACGCGGTCCATCGCATGCCGCAGATCTGTTGCGACGCTGCGGGAACCGTTTTCGATCACGCGCATGGCAGGCAGAATTCACACATTCCGCGACGGCGACGCGATCCTGTCCACGCGGCCGGACGCGGGCCTAGCACTGTCCCAGCATCCAGCGGCGCGAGGTCGGCGGTGTGGCCTTCTTGCAAAGATTGCACCCACAGCTTGGCAGATGCGACCGCTTGACGACCTTGGGCTCGCAGGATGTCGCCTCGGCGCGGTTCTCCGCCCGGCGCAGGGCGCTGGACAGGGTGCTGATCTGCGGCAGGGCCGGCAGCACCGGGCTAGCGGCACCGCAGCAGGGGCATTCCAGACCCGACAGGCTGTTTGCATAGCTGACAAGGCCTGTGAAGACGCCGTGATCGGGGCATTGAAAGTCATAGACCGGCATGGCGGATCTCCTTACAGCAGTCCATCGAGAAGCAGGAAGCCGGGCAGCCAGCCGGTGACGATACCGGCAATCAGCGTGACCCAGGCAGTTTGCCGCAGGATCGGTCGTCCCAAGGCCAGCAGCAGAAAATACATGAACCACAGCACGCCCCAGATCAGCCAGTTGCCAGCAAGCCAGACCTCGGTCATCGACTGGGCTCCGGATATGCCGCGCAGGAACACGGGAACGGTGGTGATGGCGACGAACAGGCTGAACCAGCCCAGCCCGCGTCCATCCACGGCCACCAGGCGGTTATAGGCCACCCACAGATAGGTGGTGGCGAACATTAGCGTCAGCGCCGCCGCGCGCACGCTTTGGATCCCGGCATCTGATCCGAACGCGCCCTGGATGACGACACCCGCCGCGACCAGACCCGAGACGATGTTGATGACCACGATCTCGCGGTCCTGGATGCGATCCATGAGCCAGAGCCCGTTGAGAAACAGCACCGCACCCACATAAAACAGAAGAAATCCAAGCAACATGACGCATGGCTCCGTGTTGGGGCCCCGCCCCAGAGGGGACGGGGCGAAGGGGGCTGTCAGCTTGTTCGCGCGACGGACACTTCGGGGACGGATCGTTTCGGCCCGTCAGCATTGGGTCGGATGTCGAAGTCGAAGATCGCGGTCGGTATCGCCAGCGTTGCGCAGGCGTTGGGAATATCGACGATCCCGGCGATGCGTCCCTCGACCGGGGCGGTGCCCAGGATCATGTAGGCCTGTTCACCTGAATAGCCGAACTTCTTGAGATACTCGATCGCGTTCAGGCAGGCCCGGCGATAGGCCACATGCGCATCCAGATAATACTGCTCGCCGGTATGTTCATCGACCGAGATGCCTTCGAAGATCAGGTAGTCGTCGAAATGCGGGTCGATGGGCGAGGGGCGGAAGATCGGGTTGGTGACGCCGTATTTCGACATCCCGTCCTTGATGACGTCCACCTTGATGTCGATCCATCCAGCCATCTCGATGGCGCCGCAGAAGGTGATTTCACCGTCGCCCTGACTGAAGTGGATGTCGCCCATCGAAAGCCCGCCGCCCTTAACATAGACGGGGAAATAGACCTTGGATCCGCGCGACAGGTTCTTGATGTCGCAATTGCCGCCATGTTCGCGGGGCGGCACGGTGCGCCACGCCTCTTTCGCGGCGGCCTCGGCCGTGCTGCCCGACATCTGGCCCATCAGCGCGGTTGACGGGTCCGGCGGGCAGGCCAGCGGCGGCACGCGGTCGGGGTCGGTGGCGATCAGCGCCGCCTCGCGCCGGTTGGCCTCGGCCAGCAGCTTGTGGTCGGGCAGGCAGCCGATCAGGCCGGGATGGATCAGGCCGGGATAGCGCACGCCGGGGACGTGGCGCGATCGGGCATAGATCCCTTCGAAATCCCAGCAGGACTTGACCGCTTCGGGGTAATGCTCGGTCAGGAAGCCGCCGCCGTTTTCCTTGGCGAACAGCGCGTTGAAACCCCAGCGCGAATCGTCCTTGGCGCCGATGTCCAGGATGTCCACGACCAGCAGGTCGCCCGGCTCGGCGCCCTCGAACGCGAAGGGGCCGGAAAGATAGTGGACGCGCGTCAGATCGACGTCCCGGATGTCGTTGGCACTTTCATTGTTGCCGACCTGCCCGCCGGTCCAGTCATAGCATTCGACACGCAGAACCTCTCCGGTCTTGAAGGTCTCGACCATCGGAATGTCCGGGTGCCAACGGTTATGTGTCTTGATGGCGGCCTCTTCGGGCGCCTTGCTCAGATCCACCTCGAATACGGTCTTTGGCATCTCATCCTCCCTGTTTCGGGCGGCCGGTGCCATGCGTGGCCGGCCGATCCTCGGGATCAGCCTGCCCGCTTCATGTAATCGTCATACATGCCGAACGGAGCAGTTTTGTAATTTTGTGTAATCAAGAAATTACAATCGATTACATGGACCCTGACGGTTTCGACAATTCACAGGAGGCGACAACGCGGCTAGTCTACCGGTCGGCCGCGCATGGCTTATGCGGCGATGATCGGTCCTGCCGCGAAGGGCGGGTCAGTCGCGCGGCGATCCGGGGGCAGGGGATGACGATCACGAACGCGACGGGCGGTGATGGCGGCGGGCCGCGATCCAGCGGCGGGTTTCCCGGCCTGGAACCCGCGCCGCGCAGCTATCAATCCTGGGTCGCCGACGAGACCATCGAGGACTATGCGCTGCGCTATGCCCCGGCCAGCCACCGGCGCTGGACGCCTGCGACGATCACCCACACCGCCTTGGGCGGGATCTCGTTCCTGGCGCTGGAGGCGATCGGCGCTGCGCTGACGATATCCTGGGGCGTTCAAACCACCGTGGTCGCGGTGCTGCTGGTCTCGGTCTTCATCTTCGTCACCAGCCTGCCCATCGCTTATCACGTCGCGCGGGCCAACGTGGATCTGGACCTGCTGACCCGTGGCGCGGGTTTCGGCTATATCGGGTCGATCATCACCTCGCTGATCTATGCCACCTACACGATCATCTTCTTCGCGCTGGAAGGCGTGATCATCGCTCAGGCGCTTCTGGTCTGTTTCGGGTTGCCGCTGCCTGTCGGGTACCTGCTGTCGGCACTGGTGGTCCTGCCGGTCGCGTCCAGGGGCATGACCGCGATATCCCGCTTTCAGATGGCCACGCAATTGCCGTGGATCGTGCTGGCGCTGCTGCCCTTCGCGGCGATTGCGTGGGCCGATCCCGATGCCGCCTCGCGCTGGCTGGCCGCGCCCGGCCCGGAACTGAGCCTGCTGTCGCTTGGCGCGGCGGTCGGCGTACTGTGCGCTCTGACCCTGCAGATTGGCGAGCAGGTCGACTACCTGCGCTTTCTACCGCCTCGCGAGACGACGACGCGCCTGCGCTGGTGGGGTGCGCTGATCCTGGCCGGGCCGGGCTGGATCCTGGTTGGCGGCACCAAGATCCTGATGGGCAGCTTCCTGGCATGGCTGGCCATCGGGAACGGCGTGGCGCACGAAGCCGCGGTCGAGCCGATCAGCATGTTCTGGCACGCCTATGAATATCTGTTCGGGCCGCAGACGGCATTGCTGGTAGCGACGGCCTATGTGTTGGTCGCGCAGATCAAGATCAATGTGACCAACGCCTATGCGGGATCGCTGGCGCAGTCGAATTTCCTGCTGCGGGTCATGCGCTATCATCCCGGCCGTCTGGTCTGGCTGCTGATGCATGTCGCGATCAGCCTGACGCTGATGATGATGGGGGTCTTTTCGACGCTCGAGGCGGTGTTGGCCATCTATGCCAACCTAGCGCTGGCTTGGCTGGGGGCGCTGTTTGCGGATCTGGCGATCCTGAAACCGCTTCGGCTAAGTCCCTCTCATCTTGAATTCCGGCGTGCCTATCTGCCCGATCTGAATCCGGTCGGTTGCGGTGGAATGGCCGTCGGCGGACTGGCCGGGCTGGCGCTGTATCTGGGCGGCGGGGGGCCGCTGCTGCAGGCTTGGTCGGCGCCGATCGCATCGCTGGTCGCGCTTATCGTGGCGACGGCGATCGGGGTGTTGCGACGCGGCAAGGGCTATATCGCGCGTCCGCCAAGCGATCTGGGTGCCGGCCAGCAACATGCCTGCGCGATTTGCAGCCACAGCTATGCGACACCGGACATGGCCTATTGCACGTTCTATGAGCGGCCAATCTGTTCGCTGTGCTGCAGTCTTGAACCGCATTGCCGGGATTTCTGCAAACGGTCGCGTCCGGCCGGAACAGAGATGTCGCAATCCGAGGACGGCGCGGTTCGCCTGCATCGCGTGTCACCCCGGCTTTGGCCCCGGATCTGGCAAGTGGTCGCCATGTTCCTGCTGCTGATGGCGCTGGCGGGATGCCTGTATCTGGCAGCCCGCTACATGTCGGTCTGGCTGCGCAGCCCCGAACAGACGGTTTCGTTCTTCCTGGCCGCGGCACCTCTGATGGCGCTGCTGGCCTTCTGGGCAGTGCTGGCGAACGAGCGGCGTCGCCTGACCGAGGAAAACCTGCTGGATGCCTTGCGGCGTCTGGGATCGACCCAGCGCGAGCTGGCGATCCGCCAGCGTCTTGCCGCCGTGGGCGAGGTCGCCGCGATGATCAGCCACGAGTTGCGCAACCCGCTGGGCACGATCACCAGTTCGGTCGAGGTGCTGTCGCGCAGCCCGGGACTTGGCGCCGAGGCGGAAGAGGATGTCGCCCGCATCCGGCGCAATATCGGCCGCTGCAGCAGGATCATCGACATCCTCCTGGATTTTGCCCGACAGGGGGCACACGAGACTGTCTCTGTCGAGATGCAAGGCTGGCTTGCTGCGCTGGCAGCGGAACATCCCGAACGCGCCGTGATCACGCTTGAGGTGCAACCGGGCATGATGTTGCGCTGCGATCCCGCGCGTCTGCAATTCGCGATCCGCAACCTGATCGAGAATGCCTGGCAGGCAGCCGAGGCCGAGGTTGACCGCGCGCAACGCCCCGCGATCGTGCTGCGCGCCTTTCGCGAGGCGGGGCGCGCGATCATCGAGGTCGAAGACAACGGCGCGGGACTGCCGCCCGAGATCAGCGCGCGGGCCTTTGACCCGCTGGTGACGACCAAGGCGGCCGGGGTCGGCCTTGGTCTGCCGCTGGTCCGGCGGGTCGCCCAGATGCATGGTGGCGATGCCTGGATCGAACGCACCGGACCGGGTGGAACATCCATGAGACTCAGCATCGTCGAGCAGCCATGAATCCCGTCGCCGCCCCGAGGCAGATCCTGATCGTGGATGACGATCCAGATTTCGCGACCGCGACCTCAAGGGCGTTGGCCCTGGAAGGGATCGCCTGCAGGATCGCCCATGACGGCGCCGCGGCGATGGCCGAGCTGGCGGATGGCCAGATCGAGATCGTTCTGCTGGACATCCGGATCGGCCCCGAGGACGGCACCGAACTGGCCGCCAGGATGCGGGCTGCCGCGCCCGGACTGATCCTGATGCTGATGACCGCATATGCCTCGGTGGACAGCGCCGTGGCGGCGCTGAAGGCGGGGGCATATGACTATTTGCGCAAGCCCTTCTTTCTGGACGAGCTGATGCAATCGCTGGACCGCTGTTTCCAGCTTGCCGATCTTCGCCGCGGGAAGGCGCGGGCGGAACGCGAGCTTGTCCAGATCCGGCAGCTTGAGACGACCTCGCGCCTTGCCGCCGGCCTGTCCCATGATTTCCGCAACATGCTGGCCGTCATTCAGGCGAACCTGTCTGTGCTTGACGAAAGGCTGCACAAGGCGGACGCCCTGAAACCCTATGCGCAGGACGCGCTTGAGGCTGTGCAGACCGCCGAGACGCTGGTCGCGCGGCTGCTGGGGTTTGCCCGTGCCCGGCCGATGTCGGGTCCGCCCGTCGATCTGCGGTCCCTGGTTTCCGGGCCTACCGACATGCTGCGCCGCAGCCTGTGTGCGGAAATGACCCTGACGGTCGGCTTGCCCGATCAGCCGCTGCTGGCGCCGGTCAATCCCGGCCAGATGGAGACCGCCGTGGTCAATCTTCTGATCAACGCGCGTGATGCGACCGGCGGCACCGGGTCCGCCACCATCGTTCTGGAACATGTCTGGCGCGGCAGCGACTATGCCCGGCTGACAGTGCAGGATGACGGCAGGGGGCTTGGTCCTGACGCACTGGAACACGCGCTGGAGCCGATGTTCACCACCAAGCCCGACGGCACAGGACTTGGTCTGCCGATGATCCAGCAGATGGCGCTGATGGGTGGCGGTGATTTTCGTCTGGTCAACGCCGCCGGCGGCGGGGCGCGCGCAATTCTCGAGTTGCCGTGCCTGAAGCCCGGTCAGGGCTCGGGCGAGAACATGTAGCCGGTGCCGCGAATGGTGCGGATGCGGCGCGGGTTCGGCCCCGTATCGCCGATCTTGCGGCGCAGCTTGGCGATCATCATGTCGATTGACCGATCATAGGGCGACCACGCCCTGCCCGCCGTCAGATCCAGAAGCTGATCGCGGCTCAGCGCGCGACCGGGACGCTGCGCCAGTGCACTGAGCAGATTGAACTCATGGGTGGTCAGCGGCATCGCAATCCCATCCGGGCGCTGCAGGGTACGCGCGCCCAGGTCCAGGACATAGCCGTCGAACGTGACGCTGCGGCCGGGGGGCGCGGCCCGATCCGCATCTTCGGCAGGGGCACGCTCGTCCGGCAGACGTCGCAGTACCGCCCGGACCCGGGCCAGCAATTCGCGCGGCTCGAAGGGCTTGACCAGAAAATCATCCGCCCCGATCTCCAGCGCCACGATGCGGTCCAGCGCCTCTTGCCGGGCGGACAGGAAGATAATCCCCATATCCTTGCTGCGGCCAAGCTTTCGGGCCAGCGAATAGCCGTCATCGCGTCCGGGCAGTCCGATATCCAGAACGACGACGTCGAACTGCCTTTCGGCCAGTGCAAGCTGCATTCCGGTCCCGTCGGAGGCGGTCCGCGCGACGAACCCCTGATCGGTGAAGTATCGCTGCAGGAACGCGCTGAGACGTGCGTCGTCCTCGACGAAAAGAATATGCAGCGGTTGCTGCGGGACAGCGCTGACGCATGAGTGATCTGTCATCTCGGCCTGTCGAACGTGATGCTTGACGCAAGCGAAAGCCGGGCTGCGCAAGCGCTGGGCTTGGCCGATACTAGCCGGGCGCCGGCCTGTTTGCCACAGTCGCGATCGCCGTCCTGGGTAGGCGCTTCGAAAAAAATAATATGCTGTCCTGCATCCAAACGCACGCCTCTTCGAGTCTTCAGGACATGAAGGCTGCGGAAAGACCGCGGCCAAGCCCATGAAAGGACATATCATGTTCAAGAATATTCCTTTGCTGACCGCGACGGCGATCGTCGCCGTATCCGCAACCGGCGCAATGGCAGAAATGAAGGCCGGCACGATGGCCATCGGCCTTTCCGGCGACAAGACCCTGCATCATATCGATGCGGCGACCGCGACGGTCAAAGCCACGATGGATGTCGAGGGTGTGGACAAGCTTCTGGGCGTCGATCTGCGTCCTGCGACCGGGCAGTTGATCGGCGTCACCGACGCTTTCGAAATTGTCGAAATCGATCCGGAAACCGGCGCGGCCACGGTGATCTCTACCATGGATACCGAACTGCCGATCGAAGGCGATGCGCCGGTGATCGTGGATTTCAATCCGATGGCCGACAAGTTGCGCTTCATGTCGGGCACCACGAATCATCGTGTGGACATCGAAAGCGGCGCTGTCACGGTTGACGGTTCGCTGGAATTCGAAGCCGAGGACATGCATGCGGGCGAAGCCCCGGCCATCGTTGCCGCTGCCTATATCAATTCCCACGGCAAGCCGGAATCGACCGCGATGTATGATATCGACAGCACCATTGTCGCGCTGATCCAGCAGACTTCGCCGAACGACGGAACTCTGGCCGCCATCGGCAAGCTGGGGATCGAGGGTGCAGGCAGCTATGCCTTCGACATCGCGACCGACGCCGAGGGCGCGAACACGGCATGGCTTGCCGCGGGCGGGAAGCTGCACACCGTGTCGCTTGAAGATGGCAGCGTGCAGGAAAGCTGGGATATCCAGGATGCCGACGGCGCGGAACTGCGCGACATCACGTTCATGACCGCAATGTAACGGTTCAAGAGTGTTCGGCTGGCGCGGCGCGGTACTGCGCGCCAGCCACTCGCGGTAATGTTATCACGGGCAGGTCGCATCGCGCGGTCGCACCCGGACCCGACGGGTTTGACAGATCGCCCGATGCGCCTTAGCCGTGGCACAAATGTAATCAGCATGGCGGGGAAGGCAGGCCATTTCGTGACCGATCATGCATCCTTGCTGAAGGCCTGTGCTGACGGCGACAAATCTGCGCTGCAGCAGCTGATGCTTGCCGAGGGCGGGCGAATGCTGGGCGTGGCAAGGCGCATGTTGCGTCGCGCAGATCTTGCCGAAGATGCGCTGCAGGAAAGTCTGGTGCTGATCTGGCGAAAGGCCCATCAGTTCGACGAAACCCGCGGCAGTGCCAAGGGCTGGGTCTATGCGATCCTTCGCAATCGTTGCCTGACGATGCTGCGCCGCGAAGATCGCGAAGTTCCGGTATCGCCGGGCACACTGGGCGAGGTGCTGGACGACACGACGCACCAGACCATTCTGGATGAGGCCTTCGAAAGGCTGGGGACGACATCTGACCTGCGTCAATGCCTTCAGTCGTTAGAGCCCGGAACGCGCCGCGCCATCCTGTCGTCCTACGTGCTGGGCTACAGCCACGGAGAGATTGCGGGACATCTGGGCGCGCCGCTGGGTTCGGTGAAGTCATGGGTGCGACGGGGTCTTTTGAAGCTGAGGGAGTGTCTGTCATGACGGACCGATCTCTTGATCTGTTGATCGATGAGGTCGTCCTTGGCCTGGCCGGGGACGCCGATATCGCGCGCCTCGAGGAGCTGGCGCGTCAGGATCCCGATGTCGCCGCAAGACTTGACCAGGCGCGGCAACGGTTCGGGGCGCTGGATGACACGGCCGATGTCCTGTCTTTGCCGGACGGGCTTTGGGCTAGGGTCGAGGCGCGGCTGGACGCGCCGGAACAGCATGTTCCCCAGGCGAAAGCCGCGCCGGACAACCTGATCGACCTCGACACGCTGCGGCAATCTGTTGGCCGTTGGCGCCGTGCCGCGCTTGGGGGGCTGGCCGCAGCGATGCTTCTGGCCGTGGTTCTGGGCTGGTCGGTGCTGTCGCAGCCCGGACCGGTCGTTGTCGCCGTGCTGCTGGATGACCGGGGCGAGGCGATCGCGCTGGTCGAAAGCGGTCGTGACAACACCACGCAGATCACGCTGCTGGAACGGCCTGACATGCCGTCCAATCAGGTGATGCAGGTCTGGACCAAGCCTGATGACGACGGTCCTCCGGTGTCGCTGGGGCTGCTTTCGACGGGACGTTCGGATACGCTGACCATCGAGGGTCTGCCGACGCCGTCGCCACGGCAGCTTTACGAGATCACCCTGGAACCGGCAGGCGGATCGCCGACGAACCTGCCCACCGGGCCGATTTTCGGCAAGGGGCTGGCGAAGGCGCCCGTGACCTGACAACGGATTTTATGACGCAGAGACGGTCGGTCAGCGGTGCGTCCCGGCAGGGTCGAATGTCTGGAATCCGGAATCGGTCTGGGACCGCAGCCCCCAAGCCGGGATCTTCAGCGGCAGAACCCAGGGATCGGTGCCGAACAGGGCCCAGTCGTCTTGCGCAAGGTCGGCCGTCGGGTCGATGAAGACCTGGCACGGCCTGCCGGTCATATATCCGCATCCGCCAGGAAAAACGGTGGTCGTCGCCGCTCCACCGGAGTTCGGAACTGAAGGCCGCCCCGCGGACCGGCAGCACGATCTGCACCACCAGCCACAGCGCCACGGCGATCAGCGCGATGTGCGGCAGGGAAGTCGTCAGATCCGGGTGGTCGGAGGCGGCATCGTCCGGCTGCCCGCCGGTCACGCGGCGCAGCAGGACGGCGGGCCAGCCGGGCTCGCCGCCACAGAAGCAGGGGCGCGCCAAGGACATGCAGCGCGATGACCCCCCAGCTTGCGGCAAGAATGATCCAGTCCATCTGGAACATCGGTGCCAGCCACGTCCCTTCGGTGCGCGCCTGCAACCACAGACGCAGCGGCTGACCCAGCAACCAGTCCGGGGTCAGCTTGACCAGTCCCGCATAGATCAGCACGATTTCGGTCTGCGCGCGCAGCATGAAGACCGACAGATAGGGAACCCTCCGGTCCCGGCGCGGTGCCGACCAGGCATCCAGCGACCACATTCGTGCCGCGGGCACGCAGCACAGGATCATCGCGTAAGAAGGACCAGGTAGAAATGGTTCAGATACTCGGCCGCATCCAGCAGGAAGAAATAGGCGAAGACCAGCGTGAAGACGATGATCGCCACCCGATAGAAAAGGCCCAGCATCACGAACAGCGCGGCGGTTCCCATGACCAGCCATGCCAGTTCCAGCCATGCCTTGGGCAGCGGGCGTGATCAGTTGCTGGGCGATCTCGCCGATGCGTTTGCCCTGATCCATGGGGGTCTTGCGCAGCAGGGCATAGGCTTCGGCCTCGTCCATCCCGCGCGCCTTCATCAGGACCGCCTTGGCGCGGTCCACGATCTTGCGTTCCTCCAGCGCGGCGCGGGTCGCGGCAAGTTCGGCGCGCAGTTGCTGCAGCATGTGGAACCGCGCCACGGCGGCATCAATGATCGGCTTGATCCTGTCCGGTCTCAGCCCGTCCACGACATAGGCCGAGATTCCCGCCCCGATCGCGGATCTGGTCAGTTGTTCGTTGGACCTGTCCACGAACATGGCGACCGGACGTTCGGCCGGGTCCCAGGCCAGCGCCAGTCCTAAAGGATGTCGCGCGAGGGATCGGCGATGTCGATCAGGACGACATCAGGGCGCAGTTCGGCGACCCGCCGGGCAAGCGAGGATTGTTTGGCCACGATCCGGATGTCGTGGTCGCCGGTCTCGGCCAGACTTTCGGCAATCGACTGCGCCCGGACGGTATCGGCTTCGACGACAACGATGAGAAGGTTTTTCAGCATGAGACATCCGTGATCATGCCGCGGCCTCATGCGCGCCGATCCTGAACAATTGTTTGCAGACAATGCGGATGAGGCGGCATCGCTCATGCCCGATAAACAGGCAATGATGCCGCAGAACGGTCAGTCCTTCGAGTTCATGACATGGCTGTTGGGAAACGCCGCGCGCAGCGTCGTGATCGGGCCGCTGTCATTCCATGTCGTCCGCTGCAGCAGCAGGATTGCCTCGCGGGGTGGAATGTCCAGCAGCCGCGCATCCCGGTCGCTGGCGTTTCTGGCCGAAATGGCGATCTCGGTCCGGGTGTAGGGCGCGTTGCGAACCAGCCATTCATTGGCGTTCACGTGCCGGAAATCGACTTCGTTCATTCCCGGCACGGCGGCCGGATTGATCCAGCGATCATCGAACTGGAAAGGTTTTCCATCACCGTAGTGCACTGCCCGCAGATGCAGCAGAACCTGACCTTCCGGCAGGCCGATGCGCTGTGCGATCTCGGCCGGGATCGGACTGCGGCGTTGGGCGATGACGCGATGGCCGTAGTCCATGCCGGCGCTTTCGACCTGCTCGCGCACGATCGGGATGGTGAAGGTCGCCTTGCGCACGGGGTCGATCGCGACGCGGGTTCCGGCCCTGCGCCGTCGTTCCAGCAGCCCCTCGTCCGCCAGCAATTGCAGCGCCTTGTTTACGGTCGCCCGCGCCGCACCGAACTGCACGGCCAGATCCGCCTCATCGGGGATCCGCTGGCCCTGCCGCCATTCGCGCTCGATGATGCGGCGCCGCACCTCGGAGGCGATCAGCTGCGCCTTGGGCGCGGTCGAGCCGGGGGCGCGTTCGGTCACATTCGTTCCTTCAGGCTGTCGATACAGTCCAGATAATCGGTGACGATGCGGTCGCGGTCCAGATGCCGGCCCGCGCGCACGACATGCCGTCCGGCAGCCCAGACATCGCCGATCAGCCCTTCGCCGCCCGCAAAGACAAGGCTGTCCAGCATCTGATCGCCCGCACGGCCCGCCATCACCGGATTGCGCAGCGACACCGCGCACAGATCGGCCCACAGCCCGGCCCGGATCGCACCGGTGTCGCGCCCGGCGGCACGGGCACCGCCCTGAAGTCCACTGTCATAGAGAACGCGCCCCGTCGATCGCGTCGGGTCCGCCAAGATGGCGCGTGCGTTGTCGCGCAGGCGCTGACTGTATTCCAGCGTCCGCAACTCCTCGACCATCGAGATGCGGATATTGCTGTCGGACCCAAAGCCCAGCCCGCCGCCCGCATCGCGCCAGGTCGTGCCGTTGAAGATGCCGTCGCCCAGGCTGCTTTCGGTGATCGGGCACAGCCCGGCCACCGCGCCGGTCGCGGCAAGGCGGCGGGTTTCGTCCGTCGTCATGTGCGTCAGATGGATCAGCGTCCAGCGCGCGTCGGGGGCGTGATGTTCCAGCAACCATTCGACCGGGCGCAGGCCATAGGCCGCGCTGACCTCTTCGATCTCGGGGATCTGTTCGGCCAGATGCATGTGCAGCGGGCGGTCGGGGCGAAGCCCGGCGCAGATCGACAGCGCCTCGGGAGAGACTGCGCGCAGCGAATGCGGCGCGACCCCGATCCCGGCATCCTCGGGCAGGGCGTGCAGCGCGGCTTCGGCGGCGTCCAGAAGCCGGACGAAGCCGTCGGGGTCGGTTCCAAAGCGCGCCTGGCCGGGGCCAAGCGGACGGCGGTCGCAGCCGCCGAACTGATAGTGAACCGGCAGCAGCGTCAGCCCGATACCGGTCTGCGCGGCCGCGGCCGCGATGCGGTGCGACATCTCGGCGGGATTGGCATAGGCCGAGCCGCCAGGCTGATGGTGCAGATAGTGAAATTCGACATTGGTGGCGTAACCTGCTTCCAGCATCTCCATCTGGACCAGCGCCGCGACGGCCTGAACGTCGTCGGGCGTCAGCTGGTCCAGAAAGCGGAACATGATCTGCCGCCAGGTCCAGAACGTGTCGCGCGGATGCGGGCCGCGCGCCTCGGACAGGCCGGCCATGGCGCGCTGGAAGGCATGCGAGTGCAGATTGGCCATCGCCGGCAGCAGCAGTTCCACCCGCTGCCCGTCCGGCGGCATGCCTGCCTGAACCGATTCGATGCGCCCATCCGCCGCCAGCGTCACCAGTACATTTTCTGCCCAGCCCTCGGGCAGCAGCGCCCGTTCCGCCCACAGCACAGTCATCTGCATCCATCCCCGCGATTCGCGTTTGACGAAAAATATCTTTAGACATAGAAGTAAAATAAGTTTAAACATAGAAACGCAGCGTGCGCAATCTAAAGCGGGTGACCGATGCAGCTTCTCAGCAACGCAAGAATCGCCGGGATCGATGGAAAATCAGGCCAGTATGGCCTGTCTTCGCCCCAAGTCATCGCGATCGACGGGGGGCGGATCGCGTGGGTTGGCGAGGAATCGGCGATCCCCGCCGCGTATCTGCGGGCCGCGCGGCACGATCTGGGCGGGCGTGCGGTCACGCCGGGGCTGATCGACTGCCACACCCATGTCGTCTTCGGCGGGGATCGCGCACGCGAATTCGAGATGCGGTTGGAAGGCGCCAGCTATCAGCAAATCGCGAAAGCGGGCGGCGGCATTCTGTCCACCGTGCGCGCTACGCGCGACACCGACGAGGCTGATCTGCTGGCATCCGCGCTGCGGCGGGTGGATGCGCTGCTGGCCGAGGGCGTGACCACGATCGAGGTCAAGTCCGGCTATGGGCTGGATATCGACACCGAACTGAAGATGCTGCGCGTGGCCCGGCTGATCGAATCGCGCCGTGCCGTCAGCGTGCGGACGACCTGGCTGGCAGCCCACGCCTTGCCGCCGGAATATGCCGACGACCGGGCGGGGTATCTGCGCGACGTCGTGATCGCGGGCATGGATCGCGGCCATGCCGAAGATCTGATCGACGCGGTGGACGGGTTCTGCGAAGGCATTGCCTTCACCCCCGCCGAGATGGCGCAGGTCTTCGATCACGCGGCCGGCCTGGGCCTGCCAGTCAAGCTGCATGCCGAACAGCTGTCCGATCTGGGCGGCGCGGCGATGGCTGCGCGCCACGGGGCGCTGTCCGCCGATCATCTGGAATATCTGGATGCGGACGGAATTGCCGCGATGGCGCGGGCGGGCACCGTCGCGGTGATGTTGCCGGGCGCCTTCTACACCTTGCGGGAATCGCAGCTTCCGCCGGTGCAGGCGCTGCGCGATGCGGGGGTTCCGATGGCACTGGCCACCGATTGCAATCCCGGCACGTCGCCGCTGACCTCACTGCTTCTGACGATGAACATGGGGGCGACACTGTTCCGCATGACGCCGTCTGAATGCCTTGCGGGGGTCACCGTCCACGCGGCCCGGGCCCTGGGTCTGGCGGATCGCGGCTTGATCACGCCCGGACAGCGCGCAGATCTGGCGGTTTGGAACATCGATCACCTGGCCGAGCTGTCCTATCGCATCGGCTTCAACCCGCTTCATGCCCGTATCGTCGGAGGCGAATTTGTCTGATCTCATCCTTGTTCCGAACCAGGCCACGCTGTCGCAGCTGGAACAGGTCTGGCGGCAGCCCGGTTCCGTGCGGCTGGCCGACGGCGCGCATCGGGGCATCGCCGAATCCGCGGCGCGCATCCATGCGGCCGCGAACGGCGCGGCTCCGGTCTATGGCGTCAATACCGGCTTCGGGAAGCTGGCCTCGGTCCGGATCGCGGCCGAGGATACCGCGACGCTGCAGCGCAACCTGATCCTGTCGCATTGCTGCGGCGTGGGCGAGCCGGTCGAGGCGCAGACCGTGCGGCTGATCATGGTGCTGAAACTTCTGTCGCTGGGACGCGGCGCGTCCGGCGTTCGCCCTGACATCATCGCGCTGCTGCAGGACATGCTGGCGCGCGGTGTGCTGCCGGTGATCCCGTCGCAGGGTTCGGTCGGCGCCTCGGGCGATCTGGCGCCGCTGGCCCATATGGCGGCGGTGATGATCGGCGAGGGCAGGGCGGTTCTTGACGGGTCCGAGATGTCGGGTGCCGAGGCGCTGGCCAAGGCCGGGTTGTCACCGGTGACCCTTGCCGCCAAAGAGGGGCTGGCGCTGATCAACGGTACCCAGGTCTCGACCGCCTTCGCGCTGGTCGGCCTGTTCCGGGCATTTGCCGCCGCCCGTGCGGCGCTGGTCACATCCGCACTGTCCACCGACGCGATCATGGGCTCGACCGCGCCGTTCCTCGACGAGATCCACCAGCTGCGTGGCCATCGCGGCCAGATCGTCGCGGCGCGCGCGATCCGCGACCTGATGGCGGGCAGCGAGATCCGGGAAAGCCACCGCGAAGGTGATGCCCGCGTGCAGGATCCCTATTGCATCCGCTGTCAGCCGCAGGTCACTGGCGCCTGCATCGACCTGCTGTGGCAGGCCGCCCGCACGCTGCAGATTGAGGCGAACGCCGCCACCGACAATCCGCTGGTGCTGGTGCAGACCGATCATATCGTGTCGGGCGGCAATTTCCACGCCGAGCCGGTGGCCTTCGCGGCCGACCAGATCGCGCTGGCCATCGCCGAAATGGGCGCGATCGCGCAGCGCCGTATCGCGCTGATGGTCGATCCCACCCTCAGCCATGACCTGCCGCCCTTCCTGACGCCCGACCCCGGTCTGAACAGCGGGCTGATGATCGCCGAGGTAACCAGCGCCGCGCTGATGAGCGAGAACAAGCATCTGGCCAATCCCTGCAGCACCGATTCCACGCCGACCAGCGCCAATCAGGAAGACCATGTCAGCATGGCCGCCCACGGTGCGCGCCGGCTGCTGAGGATGAACGCGAACCTGTCGCAAATCCTGGGGATCGAGGCGATCTGCGCCGCCGCCGGGGTCGAATTCCGCGCACCGCTGACGACATCGGCACCGTTGCGCGCGGTCATCGCCCGGCTGCGCGCGCATGTCCCCGCGCTGGATCAGGACCGCTATCTTGCCCCCGATCTGGCCGAGGCGGCGCGTCTGGTGCGCGAGGATGCCCTGACCGGCGCCGTGCCGGGCGATCTGCTGGCCGAGGTGCATCCATGACCCCGGTCGAGATCTGCGAAGGCGACAGCCCGGTGATCCTGGGCCTGCCGCATACCGGCACGTTCCTTCCTGCCGAAATCGTCGCGCGCCTGAATGCGCGCGGGCAGCTGCTGGCCGATACCGACTGGCATATCCATCGCCTTTATGACGGGCTGCTGCCCGGCGCGACAACGGTGCGGGCAACCTTTCACCGCTATGTCATCGACGCCAATCGCGGCCCCGACGACGCAAGCCTCTATCCCGGCCAGAACACCACCGGGCTGGTGCCGCTGACCGATTTCGACGGTCGACCGATCTGGACCGAACCGCCGACCGAAGACGACATCGCCGACCGCAGGGTGCGGTATCACGCGCCCTATCACGCCGCCTTGTCGGCGCAGATCGACCGGATCCGCACGCGGCATGGCGTCGCGATCCTGTATGACTGCCATTCGATCCGCAGCCATATCCCGTTCCTGTTCGACGGCACGCTGCCGGATTTCAACATCGGCACCAATCTGGGCGCGACATGCGATCCGCGCATCCAGAACGTGGTCTCGGACATCGTAAAGGCGACCGGACGGACCTGGGTTCTGAACGGTCGCTTCAAGGGCGGCTGGACGACACGGCACTACGGCGACCCGCGCAACGGCGTTCACGCCATCCAGATGGAGCTGGCGCAGGCCACGCATCTGACGCAGGAATCGCCGCCCTTCGACTACGATCCCGAAAAGGCCGCGCCGCTGCGCGCCACCCTGGCCGATATCCTGCACCAACTTGCGGCTTTGGCCGCCGATCTGAAGGCATGACCCGATGAACAATCCCCGCCACAATACCCGCGACATCTATCCCGCCACGGGAACGCAGATCACCGCCAAAAGCTGGCTGACCGAGGCGCCCTTGCGGATGCTGATGAACAACCTGCATCCCGACGTGGCCGAAAACCCGCATGAACTGGTCGTCTATGGCGGGATCGGTCGCGCTGCCCGGACCTGGCGCGATTTCGACCTGATCGTGGACAGCCTGCGCGCGCTGGAAGAAGATCAGACCCTGCTGGTGCAGTCGGGCAAGCCGGTGGGCGTGTTCCAGACCCACAAGGATGCGCCGCGCGTGCTGATCGCCAATTCGAACCTGGTGCCCCACTGGGCCAACTGGGACCATTTCAACGAACTGGATCGCAAGGGTCTGGCCATGTATGGCCAGATGACCGCCGGATCGTGGATCTATATCGGCAGCCAGGGCATCGTGCAGGGCACCTATGAAACCTTCGTCGAGGCCGGGCGGCAGCACTATGACGGCGATCTGACGGGGCGCTGGATCCTGACGGCCGGGCTGGGCGGCATGGGCGGCGCGCAGCCGCTGGCGGCGGTCATGGCCGGGGCGTGCTGTCTTGCCGTGGAATGCGACGAGACGCGGGCGGATTTCCGGCTGCGCACGCGCTATGTCGATGAAAAGACACATGATCTGGACGAAGCACTGGCGATGATCGATCGCTGGACCAAGGCGGGCGAGGCGAAATCCGTGGCGCTGATCGGCAACGCGGCCGAGATCTATCCCGAACTGGTGCGGCGCGGCGTGCACCCGGACATCGTCACCGACCAGACCAGCGCGCATGACCCGATCCACGGCTATCTGCCGCAGGGCTGGAGCGTGGCGGAATGGCGTGCCGGACAGGAAAGCGATCCCAAGGCCGTCGAAGCCGCCGCGCGCGCCAGCATGAAGACCCATGTCGCCGCGATGGTCGATTTCTGGAACGCCGGCGTGCCGACGCTGGATTACGGCAACAACATCC
Source organism: Paracoccus maritimus (assembly GCF_025195095.1). Lineage (GTDB taxonomy): Bacteria > Pseudomonadota > Alphaproteobacteria > Rhodobacterales > Rhodobacteraceae > Paracoccus > Paracoccus maritimus. Next base: position 62,807 of record NZ_JANAVZ010000008.1, read on the forward strand.
GGCAGGTCGCCAAGGAAGAGGGGCTGGAAAACGCCTTCGCCTTCCCCGGCTTCGTGCCCGCCTATATCCGGCCGCTGTTTTGCCGCGGCATCGGCCCGTTCCGCTGGGCCGCGCTGTCGGGCGACCCCGAGGATATTTATCGCACCGACGCCAAGGTGAAGGAACTGATCGACGATCCGCATCTGCACAATTGGCTGGACATGGCCCGCGAACGGATCAGCTTTCAGGGCCTGCCCGCGCGGATCTGCTGGGTCGGGCTTGGCCTGCGCCACAAGCTGGGCCTCGCGTTCAACGAGATGGTCCGCAGCGGCGAATTGAAGGCGCCCATCGTGATCGGCCGCGACCATCTGGACAGTGGCAGCGTCGCCAGCCCCAACCGCGAGACCGAGGCGATGCGCGACGGCAGCGATGCGGTCAGCGACTGGCCTCTTCTGAATGCGCTGCTGAATTGTGCATCGGGTGCCACCTGGGTCAGCCTGCATCACGGCGGGGGCGTCGGCATGGGCTTTTCCCAGCATTCAGGCATGGTCATTTGCTGCGATGGCAGCAAGGATGCCGATGCCCGCATCGCGCGCGTTTTGTGGAACGATCCGGCCACCGGCGTGATGCGCCACGCCGACGCAGGATACCAGATTGCGCTGGACTGCGCGCGCGAGCATCAATTGAACCTGCCCGGTATCCTCTGACGCCGGAAAATCATAACAAGCCACCCAACAAGGAGAATCTCATGAAACTTGCAACATCGCTGAAGGCCGCAATGATCGGCATGGCGGCGCTGGCCGTGGCGGCGCCCGCCTCGGCCGACCTGCTCGAGGACGTGAAGGCCGCCGGCAAGGTCGTCACCGCGACCGACATGCACTATGCGCCCTTCGACATGCTGAACAACGGCACCTACGAAGGCATGACCAAGGACCTGTTCGACGAGGTCAGCAAGGAACTGGGCGTCGAGCCGGTCTATCAGGACATTCCGTGGCCTGCGGAATTGCCGGGGCTGGAAGTCGGCAAGTTCGATATCATCATCGCACCGGTCACGATCACCCCGGAACGCCAGGAACGCTATGCGTTCGGGTTGCCGATTGCCGATGCGACCGTCGGTCTGGTGCGCGCGGCAGCCAGCGACGCGGTCAGCAAGCCCGAAGACATTGCCGGCAAGACCGTCGGCGTGCAGCAGGGCACCGCGCAGTTCAAGCAGCTTGAAGCCTATGGCGAAAGCCTGGGCGGCGTCACCATCAAGGAATACGGCACCACCGACGAGGCTTATGCCGATCTGGCGGCTGGCCGGCTGGATGCGGTCGCGGGCTCGTTTCCGAACCTTGCCTATCTGGTCAAGAACCGCGGCGAGACCTTCGCCCTGACCGAACCCGCCACCTTTGGTGAACCGAAATACTTCGCCTGGGCGATGCGCAAGGACGACAATTCGGCCAGCTTCGTCGCGGCGGTGAACGAGGCCATCCTGAAGATGCACGATGATGGCCGCATGACCCAGATCCAGGAAAAATGGCTTGGCGCTGCGCCCGATCTGCCGCGCGAAGTGCCCGCCAACTGATCCGGCGTCGGGCGGGGTCTGACCCCGCCCACGCCCCTTCGAAAGGCCGGCGATGTTTTCCACCCAGACCTTTTTTGACAGCTTCGGTCCGCTGTTCTGGGCCGCGCGCTATACGCTGCTGGTATCGGGCCTTGGCATTGCGCTGGGGCTGGTGATCGGCGCGCTGGTCTGCGCCGCGGCGCTGTCGCGGGTGCGGGCGCTGCGCCGGTTCGCCGCGCTTTGGGTCAGCTTCCTGCGCGGGGTTCCGCTGCTGGTTCAGCTTCTGCTGATGTATTATCTGCTGCCGGTCATCGGCATCAATGTGCCCGCCATCGCCGCAGCGGTCATCACCGTCGGCATCTGCGCCAGCGCCTATATCAGCGAGATCTGGCGCGGCGCGATCGGCGCGCTTCCCCCCGGCCAGTCCGAGGCCGCCGCCGCGATCGGCATGGCACCGCGCGACATCTGGACGCGGATCGTGCTGCCGCAGGCGGTGGTGATGTCGCTGCCCGCGCTGGTCAACGAACTGATCCTGCTGGTCAAGGCCTCGTCGCTGGTCTCGGTCGTCGGCATCCTCGAAGTCACCCGCGCCAGCCAGGCGCAGGCGGCGACGACGTTCCGCCCGCTCGAGGTCTATCTGGCCGCAGCCTGCATCTATCTGCTGATCAATCTCTGCCTTGCCGGACTGGGCCGCTACCTCGAACACAGGATGGCCGTCTGATGGAACTGAGCGTTTTTCAGGACTACGGCCCGATGCTGCTGCGCGGTTTCGGCGTCACCATCTTCTGCTGGCTGGCGGGCACCGTGCTGGGCATGCTTCTGGGTCTTCTGGTCGCGCTGGCACAGCGTTACGGCCCGCGCCCGCTGCGCTGGCTGTTGCAGGTCTATATCGAGGTGATCCGCGGCACGCCGTTCCTGGTGCAGCTGTTCGTCCTATACTATGGCGGCCCGCTGATCGGGCTGCGGCTGGACGCGCTGCCCGCCGGGCTTCTGGGCCTGACCGTCTATGGCAGCCCCTATTTCGCGGAAATCTTCCGCTCGGGCTTCAACGCGGTACCCATCGGACAGATCGAGGCTGCGCGCGCCATCGGCATGGCGGAACCGTCGATCGTGCGGCGTATCCTGCTGCCGCTGGGGCTGGTCTCGGCGTTGCCCGCGCTGGTCAATTTCTCGATCATCCTGACCAAGGAAACGGTGATCCTGTCGATCATCACGGTCCCCGAACTGATGTATCAGGTCCAGCGCATGTCCACGGAAACCTTCCGCTATCTGGAAGCGAATCTGGTGCTGGCGCTGTTCTTCTGGGGGCTGGTCGAAACGATATCGCGCGCGGGGCGCAGGCTGGAAACCCGCATCACCCGACATCTGATCGAAAGGGTCTGAGATGGTTCAGGCATCCGCGGTCGAGATCCGCAATCTCGACAAGTTCTATGGTCCGTTTCAGGCGCTGAAGCAGATCGACCTGACGATCCCGCCCGGCAAGGTGACCTGCCTGATCGGTCCGTCCGGGTCGGGCAAGTCCACCTTGCTGCGCTGCATCAATTTCCTCGAGGAATACGACGCGGGCGAGGTCCGGATCGACGACCAACTGATCGGCTATGACGGGCCGGGCAGGAAGATGTCCGCCCGCAAGCTGCGTCAGATGCGGCGCTCGATCGGCATGGTGTTTCAGCAGTTCAACCTGTGGCCGCACATGACCGCGCTGGAAAACGTCGCCGAAGGGCTGATCCGGGTGCGCGGTTTGGGCAAGGCAGACGCCGCCACCCGCGCCGCCGAGGCGCTGCGCAAGGTGGGGCTGGAAGACAAGATGCAGAACCACCCGGCACGCCTGTCGGGCGGACAGCAGCAACGTGTCGCCATCGCCCGCGCCATCGCGATGGAGCCGCGCCTGATGCTGTTCGACGAACCGACCAGCGCGCTGGACCCGGAACTGGTGGGTGAGGTGCTGCAGGTCATGAAGACGCTGGCGGGCGAGGGCATGACCATGGCCGTCGTCACCCACGAGATGGGCTTTGCCGCCCATGTCGCCGATCAGGTCGCCTTCATGGAGGCGGGCGAACTGGTCGCCGTGGACAGCCCTGACGCGATCCTGCACAACCCGTCCGATCCGCGCATCTCGGACTTTCTGCGCACCTATCACGAACGGAACGCCTTCTAGCGACGACGCGGCCAACCGGCTTTTGTCTGCCGCACAAAGGCCCTAGTCTGGCGCGGCACCGGATGTTCCGGGAACGAGATCGGGCATGATGACAGCACGCCACTTCACACCGCGCAGGGGGCCGGCTTGAGGGCCGAGCCGACCTCGCTGTGGTCCATCAGCGCGGGCAAACGCATCCCTGCCGCGCCGCTGGATCGGGATGTCGCCGTGGATCTGGCCATCGTCGGCGCGGGTTTCACCGGCTGCTCGGCCGCGCTGGAGGCGGCGCGCCGGGGGGCATCCGTGGCCGTGTTCGAAGCGTCTCGGGTGGCGTTCGGCGGGTCGGGCCGCAATGTCGGGCTGGTCAATGCCGGGCTGTGGCTGCCGCCGGACCAGATCATTTTGCAGATGGGCGAGGCCGACGGGACGCGCCTGATCGACCGGCTGGGTCAGGCGCCACAGCTGGTCTTCGACCTGATTGAACGCGAATCCATCGCCTGCGAGGCCACGCGCAGCGGCACGCTGCATCTGGCGCATTCGGCATCCGGGCTTGCCGATCTGCGCGACCGCTTTGCGCAGGGCAACCGGATCGGGGCGCCGCTGCGGCTGCTGGACGCGGAGGACACGGCCCGCCGTGTCGGCTCCGGGACGTTCCACGGCGCGCTGCTGGACCCGCGCGCGGGGACGGTGCAGCCGTTGGCCTATTGCGCGGGACTTGCCCATGCGGCGCAACGGGCCGGGGCGCGGCTTCACGAAGGCAGCGCGGTCAGCGATATCGCCCGGCAGGGTGACGGCTGGCACCTGACCGTCAACGGGCGCACCGTGCGCGCGGGCGCCGTGCTGGTGGCCACAAATGCCTACCACTCCGGTCTTGCGCGGCCCAGAACATCCTTTTCGACCGTGAACTACAGCCAGTTTGCCACCGCCCCGCTGCCCGATGATCTGCGCGCCCGGATCCTGCCGGGCGGCGAGGGATGCTGGGACACCGGGCTGGTGATGACCTCGATCCGCACGGACAGTGCCGGTCGCCTGATCCTGGGCGGCATGGGCGATGTGGCGGGGCCGGGCGGTCGCGCGCATGCCGCATGGGCAAGGCGCAAGCTGCGCGTTCTGTTCCCGGAACTGGACGGCATCGCGTTCGAATACCAATGGTCGGGCCGCATCGCGATGACCTCGGATCATGTGCCCAAGGTGCTGTGCTTCGGGCCGCGCGGACTGGCGATCTTCGGCTATTCCGGGCGCGGCATTGCACCGGGCACCGCGTTCGGCACTGCCGCCGCGGCAGCCCTGCTGGACGACCGCCCCGAGGCGTTGCCGCTGCCGGTCGTATCGGACCACACGGAGCGTTTTACCACATTGCGCAGCGCCGTGTTCGAGGCCGGCGCGACCCTGATCCATGCGCTTCCCCCGTCACGTTTCCAAGGCAGATCCTGATGACCGACCATTTGCACGGTGACGAAATCCGCACGCTGTTCTCGTCGGCGATGTCCGACATGTATCGCACCGAGGTTCCGCAATACGGCACGCTGATCGATCTGGTGGCCAAGGTGAATGACGATGTGCTGGGCGCCGATCCGGCGCTGCGGGCGCGGATGCAGGACGCCGATGAACTGGACCGCCTGATGGTCGAGCGTCACGGCGCGATCCGTCTGGGCACGGCCGGGGAACTGTCCGCCGTCCGGCGCATGTTCGCGGTGATGGGCATGTTCCCCGTCGGCTATTACGATCTGTCGGTCGCTGGACTGCCGGTGCATTCGACCGCGTTCCGGCCGATCGACCCCGCTGCCCTGTCGCGCAACCCGTTTCGCGTCTTCACCTCGCTGGTCCGGCTGGAATTGCTGCCGGACCGTGATCTGGCCGACACGGCGGCGCAGATCCTGTCGCGTCGCCAGATCGTCACGGACGGCGCGATGCGGATGATCCGCAAGGCCGAAACCGACGGCGGCCTGACCCGTGACGAGGCCGCGATCTTCGTGGCCGAGGCGCTGCAGACATTTCGCTGGCACGCGCGCGCGACAGTCGATGCGCAGACCTATGCCCGCCTGCATGACGCGCATCGCCTGATCGCGGATGTGGTGTGTTTTCGTGGCCCGCATATCAATCACCTGACCCCGCGCACGCTGGATATCGACGCGGTGCAGGCGGCGATGCCCGCGCACGGCATCGCGGCGAAGGCCGTGATCGAGGGGCCGCCGCGCCGCGACTGCCCGATCCTGCTGCGCCAGACCGCCTTCAAGGCGCTTGAGGAACGGGTGATCTTCGATGGTGTCCCCGGCTCGCACACCGCACGCTTCGGCGAGATCGAGCAGCGCGGTGCTGCTCTGACCCCCGCCGGACGCGATCTTTATGATCGCTGTCTTGCGCGGACGCGGGCGGATGTGTCGGTCGGCGCGGATGGTCGCGACGCCGATGATTATGTCGCGGCGCTGAATGCCCGTTTCGCGGATTTCCCCGACGATCCGGACGGGCTGCGCCGTGCCGGGCTGGCACGGTTCCGCTATCGCGCCACATGCGGTGCAGTCCCGCCCTCGGACAGCGTCGATCAGTTGATCGCGTCAGGGCATCTGGCCGCCGATCCGCTGACCTACGAGGATTTCCTGCCGGTATCCGCCGCCGGGATCTTTCAGTCGAATCTGGGGACGGACGGCCAGTCGAACTATGACGCGACCGCCAACCGCGATGCGTTCGAACAGGCGCTTGGCGCGACGGTCACGGACCCGGACGATCTGTATGAACGGGCCGAACGCAACAGCCTGACCGATGCGCTGACCCAACTTGGGCAGGGGCATCTTCTGCCGGGCGCACCGGGACGCAACTGATCCCCTGGCTAGAAGGCGCCCTCGGCGGCGCCGTCCATGACCGCCAGCATCGCCGCCCGCACCCCCTCGGCCTCTTCGCGCAACTCGTCGGGCAGGGGCCTGCCGCCATACAGCATCAGGTCCATGTTCATCGTGATCAGCCATAATTGCCCGTCGCCGTCCTCGACCAGGCTGATCCGGCAGGGCAGATAGGCCGCGAAGGCGGGCGAATATTCGACCATCCGCGCCGCCGTCAGCGGGTTGCAGAACAGATAGACCTGCAGGCTGCGCCAGTCCTTGCCCTGCATCGCGGCGACCTGTTCCCCCAACGGCAGCTGGCCGACATCGCGCAGGTTCCGGTCCGCCGCCAGCGACCGGATCGACTGGTCCACCTCGGCAAAGCTCAGCCCGGATGCGACCTGGCGTTTCCAGACCGTCGCCTCGGCCGGGTCGCCGGTCCTGGCCAGAATGCGCGCCATGTCCCAATAGACCGCGCCCGCGCGATCAGAGAAACCGCGAAACATCGTGAAGACCAGCACCGCGGCGACCAGCGCGGCCGCCGTCGCAACATATCCGATCGCGGCGAAGAATGTCCTGAAAGGCAATCGCGCCTCCTGTTGCAGCTTCGTGCAAAGACATTCCACGCCGGTCCCGCGCCCGCAAGCCCGCCATGTCACCGGGCGTGATATCGGTTGCATCGCGGATCGCGGCTTTGGCATAGATCGGACATGACCCAGCCGCAGCCCGACCCGACGGAAGATCCCCGCCTCAGGTTCCGAATCCTGTTCGGCCCCGACTGTTATCTGGGGCCGGGCAAGGCCGATCTGCTGGAACGCATCCGCGAGACCGGCTCGATCTCTGCTGCCGGACGGTCCATGTCGATGAGCTACAAGCGCGCCTGGCTGCTGGTCGAGGAAATGAACCGGATGTTTCGCGACCCGCTGGTCGAGTCCACGCGCGGCGGCAGCAAGGGCGGCGGCGCGAGGTTGACCGCCACGGGCGAGGCGGTTCTGGATCATTACCGTGCACTGCACCGGATCATGACCGACGCAGGGTCGAACCGCATCGCCGCCTTGAAGGCGATGCTGGCCGATATGTCTGACGGGAAATAAGGCTTGCCCGCGCGTGAACCGGCTGCGATATGTTCTTGGAAACATATCTGAGAAGGAGCTTCCCTTGCCACATATCGCGCACGCAGGTCTGTCGGCGACCCTGACCGTCACCGGCGCGATCTGCGCCGGTTTGCTGCCGACCAGCGCGGCGGCGGAGCAGATCACCGTCTTCGCCGCAGCCAGCATGACCAACGCCATGGCGCGGATCGAACAGGATTTCGAAGCCAGGACCGGGCATGATCTGGTCGTGTCGCTGGCCGGGACGTCGGTGCTGGCCCGCCAGATCCAGCAGGGCGCGCCCGCGGATATCTTCATCTCGGCCAATGCGGACTGGATGGATGCGCTGGAACAGGACGGACTGATTGAACCCGGCACGCGGTTCGATCTGTTGGCAAACGCGCTGGTGCTGGTCGCGCATGGCAAGGACGCCAAGCCGGTCGCGATCGGCCCCGACATGGATCTTGCCGGTCTTGTGGGCGATGGCAGGATGGCCATGGCGCTGGTCGATGCGGTGCCTGCGGGGATCTATGGCAAGGCGTCGCTTGAAAGTCTGGGCCTGTGGGACGGCGTCGCGCCCGCCGTGGTTCAGGCCGACAACGTGCGGGCCGCGCTGCGCCTTGTGGCAAGCGGAGAGGCGGGGCTTGGTATCGTCTATGCCACCGATGCGGTGGCCGAAAAGGACGTGTCCGTGATCGGCAGCTTTCCCGCCGACAGCCACCCGCCCATCGTCTATCCGGCGGCCGACATCGCCGGGCGCGACCTGCCGGCCGAGACCGAATTCCTGGACTATCTGCGTGGACCCGAGGCACGCGAGGCTTTCGAACAGCAGGGTTTCGTGGTCATGGCGCGGTAACAAGCATGGGCTTTCTGGCACCCGAGGAATGGCAGGCCGTCGCGCTGTCGCTGCGCGTGTCGCTGCTGGCGACGGCGGTCAGCCTGCCCTTGGGTATCCTTGTCGCGCATGCGCTGGCGCGCTGGCGCTTTCCGGGCAAGCAGATCCTTAACGGGGCGGTGCATCTGCCGCTGATCCTGCCACCGGTAGTCACCGGCTATCTGCTGCTGCTGACGATGGGGACGCAGGGGCCGGTCGGCGGCCTTCTGGCCGAGATGGGCATCGTCGTGGCGTTTCGCTGGACCGGTGCGGCGCTGGCGGCCGGAATCATGGCCTTTCCGCTGATGGTCCGGGCGATCCGGCTGTCGATCGAGGCGACCGATCCGGGGCTGGAACAGGCGGCCTCGACGCTGGGTGCCTCGCCGCTGTGGGTCTTCATCACTGTGACCTTGCCGATCGCGTTGCCGGGGATCATCGCGGGCGCAATCTTGGCCTTTGCCAAGGCGATGGGCGAATTCGGCGCAACCATCACCTTCGTGTCGAACATTCCCGGCCAGACCCGCACCATCCCATCGGCGATCTATGCCTTCCTGCAGGTGCCCGGGGGCGAGGATTCGGCAATGAAGCTGGTCGTGGTCTCGGTCGTGGTGGCGATGGGCGCATTGCTGGCCTCTGAAATCCTGGCCCGCCGGGTCGCGGCGCGGGTGGGGGGCAGGTGATGCTGTCGGTCGCCGTCCGCCATCGCCTGGGCGACTTCGCGCTGGATGCGGAATTCACCGCGCCGCCGGGCATCACGGTGCTGTTCGGTCGGTCCGGGTCGGGCAAGACCACGCTGATCAACGCGGTTGCCGGATTGCTGATGCCCGATTCCGGCCGGATCGCGGCGGGCGACTGGGTGATGCTGGATACCGCGCAGGGCATCCGGCTGCGGCCTCATCGCCGCCGCCTCGGCTATATCTTTCAAGAGGGTCGGCTGTTCCCGCATCTGACAGTGCGCCAGAACCTGGCCTATGGTGCGTGGTTCGCGCCGCGGGGCGCCGCGCGCGAGGATACCGGGCGGATCGTCGATCTTCTGGGCATCGGACATCTGCTGGATCGCCGCCCCGGCGGCCTGTCGGGGGGCGAGAAACAGCGGGTGGCGATCGGGCGGGCGCTGCTGTCGGCGCCGCGGCTGATCCTTGCGGATGAACCTCTGGCGGCGTTGGACGCGGCCCGCAAGGCCGAGATCCTGCCCTATTTCGAACGGCTGCGGGACGAAGTGAACATCCCGATCCTCTATGTCAGCCACGCCGCGTCCGAGGTTGCGCGTCTGGCCACCACGGTCGTCGCGCTGGATGCGGGGCGCGTGGTTGCACAAGGATCGGCGGCCCAGGTGCTGGGCGACCCGGCGATCCTGCCCGCCGGGATCCGTCAGGCCGGCGCGGTTCTGTCCGCCACCGTCGCGGCCCATCACCCCGACGGGCTGACGCAGCTGGATGCGGGCGGTGTCGCGCTGTTCCTGCCCGCGCTGGCACGCGAGATCGGCAGGCCCATCCGCGTGCGCATCGCAGCCCATGACGTGATGCTGGCGGTGTCGCGACCCGATGGCATCTCGGCGCTGAACATCGTGCCCGGCATCGTTCAGCGCATCCATCGCGGCGAAGGACCGGGGGCGATGGTCGTGCTGGATACGGCGGCCGGACGGCTGCTGGCGCGGGTCACGCAGCGTTCCATCGATGCGATGCAGCTTGTGGCCGGGCGAAACTGCCATGCGATCGTCAAGTCCGTCGCCGTCGCGCCCGAGGATGCCGGCTGATCCGATGTCCGGCACGGGATGCGCGGGACGGACGGACCCGTCCGATCGGCGGAACATGGCCGGAATCTGCGGATCGCGCATTCAGCGTGCGCGCGGCATGGGTTATAACGCCGATGCAAGGCTTGCCGACCATGCATTCGGCAGGCAGGGATGCAATCGCGAAAGGTCCGATCAGTCCGCATGACAGTCTGGAACATTCATCTTCTGAACGCGCGCAACGCCCTGACCCTTCTGCTGCCACAGATCAGGGCCACCGCGCGCGAGGCGGTGGCGCGCGTGTCCCAGCACGCCGATCTGCCGCGTTTCGATCTTGTGGTGAAGGCGCAACCGGGTGGCGGTATCCCCGATTGGGGGGTCGGCGGTTACGCCCCCGCTCCGGGCCTGATCGAGGTGACGCTGAACCCCGACCGCTTCGACGCCGCTCTGCTGCTGCGGACGCTGGTCCACGAGATGCATCACCTGATTCGCTGGGATGGTCCGGGCTATGGACGATCCCTGGGCGAGGCGCTGGTCAGCGAAGGGCTGGCGGGGCATTTCGTCCTGCAGGTGCTGGGTGGCAAACCCGATCCCTGGGATGCGGTCACCCCTGCTGCGGGCGTCGCACGGCAGGCGATGAACGAATGGGCACGGCTGAATCACGACCATGCGCGCTGGTTTCTGGGAAAGGGCGATCTGCGGAAATGGACCGGCTACGGGCTTGGCCATCGCCTGATCGCCGAACATCTGGCGCAGGCGCAAGGCGACGACGCGGTAACGCTGTCTACCACCCGCGCCGATGCGTTCCGCCCGGCGATGCGCCGCCTGGTCGGCACCGATGGCCAGTCGCCCGAGGATGAGATCGCCGAGGATGAGATGGCCGGTCAGGACGCCAAGACCGGGGAAAAGGCGGGCGACGGCGCCGCCACATCCGCGTCCGCGCTTGGCGATACCGACGCGCCTGCGGCCGACACGGCACCGACGGAGACGCCATCGGACAGCGGCGGCGAAGATCGCCCTGCGCAGGACGATGCACCCGTGCCGGCCGGCAGGCCTGCCCCGGATGATGACGACCCGAAGGCTTCCGCAGACAACAAGAAGGGCTGAGATCAGACCCGACGTGCGGCGGCCAGCGCCAGCCCGATCCCGATGGCGGCACCCATGGCCGCGCCGCCCAGATGGGCCTGCCACGCGATCGAGGGCATCAGCACCGTGATCGCGACGTTCAGCGCCAGGATCAGCCCGACACTGCGCCACATCTGGCCCATCGGCCGCCGCCTGCGATGACCGACGATCGCGGCATAGCCGATCAGCGCCCCTGCAACACCGAACACGGCGCCTGACGCGCCGATCATCGGCCCCGCCGCGGGCTGCATCACTGCGAACAATGCCGCCGCAGCGATCTGGCTGGCCAGATAGATCAGCGCCATCATCCCCGGCCCGATCAGCCGGTGCAGCTCTCGGGCGACGAAGGCCAGCGAGATCATGTTCATCGCCAGATGCATCGGCCCCGAATGCAGCAGCCCATAGGTCAGGAACATCAGCAGCGGCTGTCCGGGATACAAACCGTATCCGTCATGGATCAGCGGCGACCAGAACCCGGCCAGCATGAAGACGGCCTGCCGCGCAGAGGGATAGCCCGCAAGGATCGCGAGTTGCAGCGCGGCCTCGACCAGGCAGCACACCACGATCAGCACCGTGACCCAGCGCGGCAATTGCGATCTTGCCGCGGATGCAGACGACGGCCGTCGGATCAGCGGGATGCGGTCAGTCATCGGCCTTGATCTGCCGGGCCTCGTCGATCAGCATGATCGGAATTCCGGCGCGGATCGGAAACGCCAGCCCCGCCGCCTCCGAGATCAGCTCCTGCCGCGCGGCGTCATAGCGCAGGGTCGCATGCGTCACCGGGCACACCAGTGCCTCGATCATGTGGCGGTCAAAGCCCGCGCCGCCGCCGGTCTCGTTCGGTGTTTCGGTCATTGCAATCGGTCCTCGTCATCGCCGCCATGCAGGGCGAACTCGATCAGTCCCTGCAACAATTCGCGCCGGTCCGACAGGGTCGGGCTTTCCAGCAGCGCCTGCTTGTCGCCCGGCGAAAACGGCAGCATCATCGACAGCGAATTGACCAGCGTCTCGTCGCCCGCCCGCGCCGCAGCCTCCCAGTCCGTGGACAGGTCATGCGCCTCCATGTAGCGGTGCAGACAGGCGAACAGCGCGTCCCGGTCCAGCCCGGGATCGCGTTCCGATCCCGTCAGGTCGCGCCCGAACGGCGCCCAGTCGATGCTGCCCTGGATATAGGGGGCAAAACCCTCCTCGGTGGCGATCAGGCGAAACCGCGACACCGCCTTCAGCGAAATCATCATCCGGCCATCGTCGCCTTCGGAAAAGGCGATCACCCGCCCCGCAGTGCCGATCGCCGCCAGCCCGTCGCCCTCGGGCTGGATGATCCCGATCAGCCGGTGCTCGGTCTTCAGGACATCTTCCAGCATCTGCAGATAGCGTGGCTCGAAGACATGCAGCGGCAGGCGGGTGCGCGGCAGCAGCACCGCGCCCTCCAGCGGGAAAAGCGCGATCCGCCCGGGCAGATCGAAATGCGGCCGCATCAGGCGAAGATCATCGACGACAGCCGGCGGCGGCCCTTCTGGCCGACCGGGTCGGTGGGCTTCAGGCTGTCGAAGATGGTCAGCAACTGCGCCTTGGCCGCGCCCTCGTTCCAGTCGCGGTCCCTGCGGAAACTGTCCAGCAGCACATCGATTGCCTCTTCGACGTGCCCCGCCGCATGCAGGGCCTGGGCATAATCCAGCCGCGCCTGCTGGTCGTCGGGATCGGCCTCGACCTTAGCCTGCAACTCGGACAGCGGACCCGCGCTTTCCGCCTGCTGCGCCAGCTGCAACTGCGCCCGCGCGGCCTCTACCGGGGCCGAACCTGCGGCCTTCTGCGGCACCTGCTGCAGGGTCGATGCGGCAGCCGCCGCGTCGCCCGCCGCCAGATGCGCCCGGATCAGCCCGCCCCACGCTTCGGGGCTTTCGGGTTCTTCGCCGATGATCGCGGTAAAGGTCTCGATGGCGTCACCATGCGCGCCCTCTTCCAGCATCGCCTCGGCGGCGGCCAGCGCATCGCCCAGCCCGTCATCGTCACCCGACATCGCCGCCAGCTTGTCCACGAACTGCTTCAACTGGCTTTGCGGCACCGCGCCCTGAAAGGCGTCGACGGGCTGGCCCTGATAAAAGGCATAGACGGTAGGGATCGACTGAACCCGCAACTGGCCCGCGATCATCTGGTTTTCGTCCACGTTGACCTTGGCCATCTTCACGCGGCCCTTGTGGCGCGTCACCTCGGCCTCAAGCTGCGGTCCCAGCGTCTTGCAGGGGCCACACCAGGGCGCCCAGAAATCGACGATCACCGGCACCTGCATGGACGCCTCGACGACCTCGGCCATGAAATTGGCTTCGGTCACGTCCTTGATGAAGTCCGGGGATTGGGGGGCGTCCTGAGCGCCATCGAAAAGTATCGTCATGTCGTTCCCATTCAGTTCGGGCCGTTCGGCCAGAGTCAGTGCGGTTCGTCAGCAATATGGGGCGGCAGCCGCCCAAGCGAAAGGGTGGATGATGGCTGCGGACCAGCTCGCGGACATCAGACGAACCGATAGATCACATGCCGGCCCGCTGATGGCGCGGGATGGCGAACAGGACCATTTCGCGCGGCAGCCAGTGATAATGCCGCAACTTGAAACTGTACCAAAGCCCGTAACTGTCGATCAGCCCCGGAATCCGGAATATGTCGCTTGGCCTGTGATAGATTGCGACCATGCAGGTCGGGCGATGGTTCCGCAACGTATTGACGGCACCACGAAGGGCATCAACCTCGGACCCTTCGATATCGAATTTCATGAAATTGACCTGCCGGATCTTTTCCTTCCTGACGAAGCTGTCAATCGTGGTCAGCTTCAATTCCGCCTTGTCCTGCGGGTCCTCGACATTGCCGACCGATGGACGTGTTCTAGACCCTTGCAGCGCGAATTCGACCGTCTTCTCGCGTTCGGCGACGCCCAGATTGACCGCCGTGATCGACGGATACGCGGCGCAGTTCTGGCTGACGACCGGGAACAGCCGGGGACTTGGTTCGAACGTATATACGCGGCCGGTATCGCCGACCAGCTTGGCGAACTGTATCGCGTTGTTCCCGTTGAAAGAGCCGATATCAAACACGACATCGCCGGCTTGCGGCTGGACCACGTCTTCGATCACATAACCTTTCAGGACATTGGTTTCGATGACCTCATCCAGACTCTCGCTCACGGTGCCGCCGGGCTCTTTCATCAGCGCATCCGCCCTGGATCTGTAGTCCTGCCAGCGCTGTTCGTTGTGAACACCCCGAAACGCCCGAAAACGTTTGAACCTGTCCGCCTTGCCCATCTCGCGCGATATCTGCCCGGCCAGATACCAATGGAACAGCGATCGCGACAGGTCGTCGTCTAAGCGGTCATGAAGCTCGTTGATCGAATCCCAATTCTCAAGAAGTTGTTCGACCCATCTCAGCGGACGGTCGCTTGTATCCGCCAATACCTGAAAGGCCAGCCGAAGGATCTTGGTTCTGGGGTCCATACCGCGCCTGTCCTTCCCGATGATCTGAAATCTGGAATAGCTACAGGTTCAGTCTGGCCTCAAGACCGACAGATGTCACGGCTCGTGATGCGGTTGCGGTTTCCGGTCCGCACCGCGCGAGTTCTGGCCTACAGATCGAAGCTGGCAAAGACCGGAACGTGGTCGCTGGGTTTTTCCCATCCGCGCAGATCGCGCAGCACGCGGCTGCCGTGACCCGCATTGGCGATATCGGGGCTGGCCCAGATATGGTCCAGACGCCGCCCGCGATCCGAGGCGTCCCAGTCGCGGTTGCGATAACTCCACCATGAATAAAGCTGGCCTTCGGGGATGTCCTGGCGGGTGATGTCCACCCATTTGCCCGCGTCCTGCGCGGCCAGCAGATGTTCGACCTCGATGGGGGTGTGGCTGACGACCTTCAGAAGCTGCTTGTGCGACCAGACATCGTCCTCGCGCGGGGCGATGTTGAAATCGCCGACCATGATCGCGCGTTCGGGCCGGTCGGCATGGAACACGTCGCGCATCTCGGACACGAAATCCAGCTTCTGGCCGAACTTCTCGTTCACCTCGCGGTCGGGCACGTCGCCGCCGGCGGGAATGTACATGTTGTGGATGGTGACGCCGTTTTCCAGCCGTGCCGCGACATGCCGGGCATGGCCAAGCCGGGCATAGTCGCGATCGCCCGCATCGGTGATCGGCAGCCGCGACAGGATCGCCACGCCGTTGTACCCCTTTTGCCCGCGCGCCACGATATGGCCATAGCCAAGCGCCCGGAACTGATCCATCGGGATCTTCTCGACCGGCGACTTGCATTCCTGCAGGCACAGGATGTCGGGGGCCTCGTCGCGCAGAAGCCGGGCGACCAGATCCTCGCGCAGGCGGACCGAATTGATGTTCCATGTGGCCAGTGTGAACATGCGGATCTCCTTTCGCCGCGCGACCCTAGCCCTGCCGCCACGGGGTGTCGAGCCGATGCCGCGGCGCCGCAACAAATCCTTGGTATTCCGGCATGGGGGGCGCTACGCAGTCTTACAGGCAAGGCGACCGGCAAGGGGCAAGGCGATGCGGCTGACCGTGGACGAAGCACTGGCGCGTGGCGGAACCGGGCGGTTCCAGTGGCGGCTTCTGGGAATATTCGGGCTGGTCTGGGCGGCCGACGCGATGCAGGTGATCGCGGTCGGCTTCGCCGCGCCATCGGTCGCCGCGACCTTCGGCATCGACCGGGTCACGGCGTTCCAGATCGGCACGGTGTTCTTCCTTGGCATGTTCGTCGGCGCCTGGGGGTTCGGGCGGCTGGCCGACCGGATCGGCCGGCGCAACCTGCTGATCCTGACCGTCGGCATGGACGCGGTGTTCGGCCTTGCCTCGGTCTTCGCGCAGGATTTCACCCTGCTTCTGGTCCTGCGCTTCCTGACCGGCGCCGCGGTGGGCGGTACGCTGCCGGTCGATTACGCGATGATGGCCGAATTCCTGCCGCCCAAGAATCGCGGCCGCTGGCTGGTGTGGCTGGAAGGGTTCTGGGCCGTCGGCACCATCGTCATCGCGCTGACCGCGTGGATCGCCGCCGCCAACGGGGCAGTGGCCCCGTGGCGCTGGATCTTTGCCGTTGCGGCGTTCCCGGCGCTGATCGGGATCTTCCTGCGCATCTGGGTGCCGGAATCGCCCATGTATCTGGTCCGCAAGGGTCGTGCGGACCAGGCGCGCGCGGTCATCGACCGGGTGCTGGCCGCCAACGGGACGCAGGCCCTGCCGCGTGACGCCGAACTGGTCCCCGCCCCGGTGCCCGCAGGGGCGGAAAGCTCGATCTTCGCGCCGCTTCTGCGCAGCCGCACCATCGGCGTGCTGGCGGTCTGGTTCCTCGTCTCGCTGTCCTATTACGGGGTCTTCGTCTGGGTGCCGGGACAACTGGCGACCGACGGATTCGGCTTCGTGCGCGGCTACGGATTCCTGGTCATCCTGGCGCTGGCGCAGATCCCCGGCTACGCGCTGGCGGCCTGGGGGGTCGAGGCGGTGGGCCGCCGCGCGACGTTGATGGGGTTCCTGATCCTCAGCGCGGCGGGCTGCGCGCTGTTCACCATGGCCTCGGGCACCGCGATGGTCGCCACCGCCCTGATCCTGATGAGCTTTGCGTTGCTGGGCACCTGGGGCGCGCTGTATGCCTTTACCCCCGAACTTTACCCGACTCATCTGCGTGGCACCGGCATGGGCACGGCCAGCGCGATGGCCCGGCTTGGCGGGATCCTGGCGCCCAGCCTGCTGGCCGTCGTCTTCGCGCGCGGCTTCGGGGTGGCCATCGGGGTCTTCGCGGTCCTGCTGCTGCTGGCGGCGGCGGCGCTGCTGCTGGTCAGGGCCGAAACCCGCGATCAGGCCATCGGTTAGACGAAACCGCAGCGCATCCCCGACCGTTGTGTTGCGAAACGGAGGACATGACGATGGGCCAGCTGGTTGACGGCGTCTGGAAGGACGAATGGTACGACACCGACGCGCATGACGGCGAATTCGTTCGCGACAGCGCGAAATACCGCAGTTGGGTGACGGCCGACGGCACGCCCGGCCCGACCGGCGACGGCGGGTTCAAGGCCGAAACCGGGCGTTATCACCTCTATGTCTCCTACGCCTGCCCGTGGGCGCATCGGGCGCTGATCTTCCGCGCGCTGAAGGATCTGACCGACCATATCCAGGTCTCGGCGGTCCATCCCGACATGCTGTCCGAGGGCTGGGAATTCCGCCAGGACTTTCCCGGCGCGACCGGCGACCTTCTGTTCGACAGCGCCTACATGCGCGACATCTATCTGCGCGCGAACCCCAAGGCGTCCGGTCGCGTCACCGTGCCGGTTCTGTGGGACCGTGAACGCGACACGATCGTGTCGAACGAAAGCGCCGACATCATCCGCATGTTCAATTCCGCCTTCGACGGGATCACCGGCAACGACGACGATTACTGGCCGGAACATCTGCGCGACCAGATCGAACAGGTGAACGCTCGCATCTACGACACCGTGAACAACGGCGTCTACAAGGCCGGCTTCGCGACCTCGCAGGCCGCCTATGACAGGGCGGTCACGCCGCTGTTCGACAGCCTCGACTGGATCGAGGGGCTGCTGGCCCGGACCCGCTATCTGACCGGCCAGCGCATCACCGAGGCCGACTGGCGCCTGTTCACCACCATCGCCCGCTTCGATCCGGTCTATCACACGCATTTCAAATGCAACCGCCGCCGCGTCGTCGACTATCCGAACCTGTGGGGCTGGGCGCGTGAACTGTATCAATGGCCCGGCGTCGCGCCCACCGTCCGCCCCGACCATTTCGTGCGCCACTACTACTACAGCCACGACACGGTGAACCCGCACCGCATCATCCCCATCGGCCCCGACGAGGACTGGACCGCCCCGCACGGCAGGGGCTAAGCGGGCCTGCACGGGCAGCTAAGGGCTGGCCGGCGTTGCGTCTGCCAGCGGGAACCACCGTGGGCCGGCCCCACTGCGACCGAATCCCTGCAGGGCTGCTTGTGTCTGCGATCAACCCTGCAAACCATGCGTTCGCGGATCTGACGTCGCACGCAGCGCGCGCGTGTACAGCCTGTTCACCGCTTGCGCCCCTTTCACGACCGCAGCGCCGCGCAGCAGGCGGCCTGGGCAATAGCCCGACTGTGGCAATGGCGGGCGCGACGTGAAGGAAACTAGAATTTATCTATGCGGTTACAACGCTGGTTTTCTGCAATTGCAGTATTGATCTAAATCGGCACCAATCATCTCTAATCGTTTGCATAATGCCGTGTTTCCAGAAGCGGTTTCTTGTTTTTCAAATGACGCGCGACAAGCTTTTTTTGCATCTTGCCACAGGGAAGCTCTCGTGCCGGTTTCGGCTTGTAATCCAAGTTGGCGATATCGGGGAAGATCAGGTTTATTTCATCACGGGCCTCCTGTGAAATGGAGGCCAGGGCTTCAGGTCCTGTGTACAAGCTTTCGGTCGGCGCGCCCTCCGCAAAGATCACTTGGTGCTGGTCAAAGAGAAGGTGAAAATATTCAACCTCTGTTACGCTCTCGTCCACGTAGATGCCCGGAAATTCGGTCAACTTGATCGCTGATACCAGTACGTCGGTTGTTCCGAAAATTCGTTCGGTCGTACTCGACGACACCAGCATTCTATGCTGGCGAGACACAAGCAAATCACGCTTTGGCAGACCCTGTCCCAATGCTGCAGCCACGATCCGGACGGGCCTAAGCTTGGGGTTTTCAGACAATTCCCGCGCTGAATATGATTTTCTAATGATCGTCCGTAGCTCAGCAAATTGACCAGAGCAATTTTTGATAAGGTCGCCTGCGCTTAAATTTTCCACATCAACCAAGCCATTGGATGACAAGATACTGGTACCAGCAACAAAGCACGGCGGCCCTAGCGAAGACGTGGAAGTTGGACCCTGACTATTTACGAAGGTCGAGCCAGAGAATGACGACGTCTGCAGAACACTGCCGTCGGTGGGCGTAAACAAGACGCGTCCATCAGCAAGAAAGAAGGTGGTTCCAACTATTGTCGCACTTCCTCCGCCCGGTAAAATTGCAGTTACCGTATCACCGGGCCAGGACTGTTCAATGTCCACACCATCAATCGAGTCGTCGCCAAATCTTGAGACCAGATCGTTATCGTTCTGGTCAACTATGTCAAAAAATGAAACACTTAAAGTGCTTCCGACCGAAGGCGGATTTGCCGGGTCGATCAGCCAAAACTGCTCCGTGTATGTCGTAGGCATTGCACCCTTTCATCGTTAGACCAACCTCTAAGCAGGCCGGTACCACGGCAGACTAGCAGAACAACGACCTGCGACGGCGCGGATGCGGCCAAGGTCTGCGATTTTGCGCGAAATTTGTTAACTCTTTGTCACATCCGGCATTTTCGCGACAGGTTGGGTCTCCTGTCAAGCGAGATGCATTGGCGTATCAACCTGAGATTGTATCTTGAAACGAATTTCTGGAATTTGGCGAAATTGGTCGGTCAGCATATGATTTAATCGCAACGATCGAATGCTAGCCGGCCTGTGGCCGCGATCGATGTCGGGATGGCCAAACCTCAAGCACGCCCGCGCACAGAACCAGACCGCCGCCCAGGATTTCCAAGGGCGCAAGGTGTTCCGCAGCAAGGGCAGCAGCCGAGACGGCGCCAACGATGACTTCGGTCATCAACAGGATCCCGACACGGGCAGGTTCAAGCCGTATGGTTGCCCACATCAGGCATCCTATTGAAAGTCCCCACCACAGTGCACCGGTGACAAACGCTGTTCCAAGCGGTTCGATCATGTCCAGAACATGCAGCCCGCTTGGGACAGGTTCGAGGAACGGTGCGAGCACAAGTGTTGCGGCGGCCCCAGTGGCGAACACGAAGGCCGATGGGCCGGGTCCAAGTGTTGACCGCGCACGCATTCCCGTCGTCCCGACCGACCAGAGAATACCGGCGACGAGCGCCATCCATTCCCCCGGGCCGCGCGGTATCGGCAGTTCTCCGTCAGCGCTGAGCATGACGATCAGCCCGGCCAAACCTGTCAGAATTGCCAGCACCCGAAGGCGCGACGTCTCCCAGCCCATCACATAGCGACCGATCAGCGTGCTCCAGACCGGGGTCAGGAAATAAAGTAGGATGATGATCGCGACCCGGCCGTAGATGAAGCCGACCGAATACAAGGCGAAAGCCGCGCCACCCATTGCGACCGAAACAATCGCGAGTCGGTCAGAGCACGCGATTTCCTTCCGTCGCGCGATTGCAAACGGACACAGGCAGCACGCGGCGGCGATCGTTATCGCAACCGTTCCCCAGGCTCCCGGCAGACCCATTTCGGAAATCGAGCGCACCGGCAGCCAATACAGTCCCCACAAGGCGCCTGTAAAAACCACAATGGCAGTTGCCAGGATTGCTTCACGCTGATGGGTCATGAGAGTCGAATGGTCAGTAAAATTGGACCAGCAAATCGTTATCCTAGCCAAGCCTACCGTTCAACGCCGCGCACCGCATCCAAGGGATTTTCGCGTGCCCCAAGAAGTTGGATCGACAGCAGCTTCTTCGCCGGGCCGCTTCCTGCGCCTCTGTTGCGTGGCAGGCGGGTCGTGCAACGCGCGCAAGCGGTGTACAGGCTGTGCACGCCCTGTGCGCGACCCGTGGACGCTGTGTGATCCGCGAAACGCAGCATTTGCAGGGATTTTCGCGATCCAGCCGAAATCGCATGCATCGCGCAACGCGCGCACCCGTTGCGCGGTTCTGAGCCGAAAGATCCTGAAACGCGAAACCCCGGCGCGGGAAACGCCGGGGCATCAGAGAGAGAGGGTGTGGCCGCATCCGCCGACCACTGGGCTTCGGTGGTCTAACGCCCGCCACGCGGGGCGGTTCCACAAAGAAACATATGCGCGAATTCCTGCCGTGACCGGCGTCGTTGGATGCCGCCGTCAGCCGGAAACGTCGAAGCTCTGATCCCAGATATTGCCATCGACATCCTCGGCATGGACCCGGATCGGCTGGCCGTTCGGGCGATATGCAAAGCGGAACACCGGGTCTTCACTGACCGAAATGCCGGCCTTCATCGCGAACAGCAGATCGTCGCCCTGCCGCACCTCGAGCCGGTCGATGAAATTCGCGGGAATGTTCAGCAGTGTCACCTGATCGCGCTGCAGCCCCGAGAACATCGGATGCCGGATCATCAGCGTGCCGATGTTCCGGCCGTCCGCTTCGGCGGTTTTCCAGCGCATCTGGCCCTTGCTGGCCTCGACCGCAGCCATGTCCTTGCCGGCGGGGGCCGAACAGCCGCCCGAGGCCTTGACGAACCGACCGGCCATGATCTTGCCGCCGTCCGCCCGAGTGCCGATCGCGCGCACGTCGGAATAGGCGTCCACGCGAACCCGCACCTCGAAATCCAGCGGCATCAGCGCGTCGCCGAAGCTGTATTCGGCGGCGACGGGGGCCGGATTCTCGTCGATGACCAGGGTCAGCTCGGTCAGGGGCGCAGCGTCCGGGGCCTGAGTCAGCCGGATCGGCACGATGGCCGCATCGTTGGCACGGAAGGGCGCGTCCAGATCCAGCGCGGTGGCGTCGATCGGCGGTTCCTCGTTCAGCCCGACGACCGATTCACGCAGGTCGTTCCAGGTTTCCGAGGGCAGCAAGGGGTTGTCCTGCGCGAATGCGGGCGAGGCCAGCAGAAGCGCCGCGGCGGTAAGCCATGCCTTCATCACTTCATCCTCCCTTTTTCATGCGCCGGTAGATGAATTCTGCCGTATCGGCGGCCGCATCCTCCTCGGCCCGCGCGACGACCTGCGCATGCAGCGGTGATTTCGAACAGACCGGATCGGTCGCCCGCGCATCGCCCGCCAAGGCCATAGCTTGACACCGACAGCCGCCGAAATCCACGGTTTTCCGCTCACAAGACCGGCATGGTTCGGGCATCCATTCGGTGCCGCGAAAGGCGTTGAAGGCGTCGGACAGGTTCCAGATGTCGGACAGGCACCGGTCGCGGACATTGTCGAACCGCATCCAGTCGATGGATTGGGCGGCATGACAGGGCAGGACCGATCCATCCGGCGCCACGTTCAGACCGGTGCTGCCCCAGCCGCCCATGCAGGCCTTGGGGTAGATCGCATGATGATCGGCGGGCACATAGTCGATGACCATGCGGCCGCGCAGCCGCAGCCGGGATTCGTTGACGATGCGGCGAGCGAAGGCGGCCTGTTCCTGCGTCGGCATCAGCGCGGCCCGGTTCAGGTCTGCCCATCCATGAAACTGGACCGTCGCCACCTCGATCCGCCGCGCGCCCAGGTGTTCGGCCAGATCGATCATGTCGGGCAGGCGCTCCATGTTCTGGCGGTGAACGACGGCATTGATGGTCAGCGGAAAGCCGATTTCGGTGACCCAGTCGGCGAAGCCCATCTTCTTGTCCCACGACCCCGGATGGCCGCTGATCCGGTCGGCCATATCGGGGCGGATCCCCTGCAGGGACAGCTGAACATGATCGACACCCGCGCGGTCCAGTTCCAGCAGCCTGTCACGCGTGATGCCGATCCCCGAGGTGATCAGATTGACGTAAAGCCCCGCGTCGCGGGCGCTGGCGACGATCTGGGCCAGGTCGCGGCGCGCGCCGGGTTCGCCGCCCGATATATGGACCTGCAGGACGCCCAGATCGGCGGCCTCGCGGAATACCCGCGCCCAATCCTCGGCCGGCAATTCCTGCGCGGCACGGGTCAGTTCGACCGGGTTGGAACAATAGGGACAGGCCAGGGGGCAGCGGTGGGTGATCTCGGCCAGCATCGCCATGGGCAGGCCGGGCGTGACCGGGTTGCCGTCAAGGTCCCTTGGCTGAACGGGGGGCTGGCCGGGAAGATCCTTCATGTCGCCTCCTTCAGAAAAACCATGCGGCGTTCAATCAGGCCGGTCAGGAAATCGCGGATATCGCCCGCGATCTGATCCTGCGGTGCGTTGTAGCGCGCGGCGAGATCAGCAGCGATCTGGGACATGCTGCGCGCGCCGTCCAGTTCCGACAGGATCGCATCGCCGATCGGGTCCAGCTGCATGGCCCGTTCGGGCGCCTGCAGCACGCGAATGCCGCGCACCCGGTCGCCCTGCAGCCGCACGCCGCGCGGCAGATAGGGAATGTCGGTTGGTTCGATCAGCGGTTCCATCAGGCCATGCCCTCGCCGGGCCGCCAGGCGCCGGGCGGGATGTTGCCTTCGACATAGCCGTGCCACAGCGCGTCCAGCTGCGCCCACAGCACATCGGTCTTGAAGATCAGCGCGGCGGCGGCGGCGTCCTGCTTTTCCTTGGTGTCGGCGTTGGTCAGAACGTAGTCGAGCCCGAATTTCACGTCCTCGGGCGCCTCGGTCAGGCGCTTCTTGAAATAGGCCAGGCTGGTGTCGTCGGCGAAATCGTAATGGGCCAGCAGCCCCTCGATCCGCTGCGCGTGGATCCGTGGCGCGAACAACTCGGTCAGGCTGGCTGCAACGGCATCCAGCAGGGGCATGTCGCGCACGAAGCGCACATAGGCGTCCACGGCAAAGCGCGTGGCGGGCATGATGCCCGTGCCGCCGGCGACATAGTCGGGGTCCAGCCCGACGGCCTGCGCCAACGCCAGCCAGCGACGGATGCCGCCGCCTTCGGTCGTTCCGCCGTCGTGATCCTCGATCCGCTTGCGCCAGGCCCGGCGCAGCGCGGGATCCTCGACGCGCGACATGAAGGCCGCGTCCTTCATCGGGATGCGGGACTGATACATCCAGCGATTGATGACCCAGGCGCGCACCTCGTCGGGGGTGCATTGCCCGCCATGCAGGCGGGCGTGGAACGGGTGGCGATCGTGATAACGCTCGGCCCCGATGGCACGCAGCCGGGCCTCGAAATCCTCGCGCGATTGCGGGCCGTCATTGATGTCCTTCACAGCGTGATCTCCATACCGTCGCGGCCGATTTGCCATCCCCGCGCCTCGGCCCGTGCCGTCTCGGCGCTGGCCGGATCGGTCAGCGGGTTCGAATTGTTCATGTGGACGAAGACGCGCCGCCCGACAGGCACCCCGTCCAGCGCGGCGATCGTGTCGCTGGCGGCCATATGACCCATGCGGCGGCCGGTCTTGCGGCCCAGCCCCGCCCGGATCATCTCGTCATCCTGCCACAGCGTGCCGTCGAACAGCAGTGCATCGGCGTCCTTGATCCTTGCCGACAGCCAATCGGGCATCTCGGCGCAGCCGGGAATGTAAAGGGCGCGCCGACCGTTCGCTGCCAGTTCGACGCCCACGGTCGTCTCGCCCATCAGCCCGGTCTCGACGACCTCGCCTTCCTGATACAGCGGCACCTTTCCGGGCACGGCGAACAGGGTCGCGGTCAGGCCCGGCGCCAGGTCGATGGCCTGATCCAGCGCGACGGCCCTGCGCGGCACCAGATTCGGCTGCAGCGCGGCCAGCATCGGGTTCTGCGCCAGCGCGTCGTGAATGGCGGCGGTCGCAAAAAGATCGAAGGGCTGGCTTTCGCGCAGTGTCAGCAGACCCGCGACATGGTCGATATCGCCGTTCGTCACCAGAACCGCGCGCAACGGCATGTCGCGCGGCCCGGTTGGATGCAGCGCAGGCGTAGCCGCCAGTTGCATCCTGATATCGGGCGAGGCGTTCAGGATCGCCCAGTGCCGCCCATCGGCGCTGACCGCGATCGAACTTTGCGTCATTGACGGGATGCGACCCGCGCGCGCAGCATCGCAATTTCGGCAACCGCAGTTCCACTGCGGCAAACCTCCTCCTGCGGCTGCGCCTAGAATGATGATGTGCATATCGGTCCAGACGAAACGGCCCTGCCCGAATAGGTCGGACAGGGCCGGTTTTGCCTCTGTTCTATCAACTGATCAGAACAGGACGGGCTCGTCCTCGGCCGGAGCGTACATGTTGATTTCCATGCCGCAGGCGATTTCCTTAAGGATCGGTTTCGTCCATGCCATTCTTGCTTCTCCTCCAATAGCTGGAGCCGCAGAAATCGCGGCTGGATTTAATGTTAGATGAGGGGCAGGATGAATCAACACGACTAAGGTCGCAGTCACGGGAATTTGGCTGCGTGCGACCGTAGATCGGGAAGGTTCGGCAATGTTCCATCTGATCCTGACTGCCTGCCTTGCTGGACCATCCGCGCCCTGCGTGCCGATTCTCCTGCCTCAGGGTGATGCCGCTTCCGGGCCTGCCTGCATGCAGGGCGCCGCGCGAATCAGCAAGGACTGGTTGGACCGTCATTCCGAGCTGGTCGCCGCCGGGACAGAATGCGTGCCGACCGAAAATCTGCCCGCGCTGGATCTGCAGCAGGTCGCGCCAGGGGTATTTGCGTTCTTCGGCCGGCCCGTGCAGCTTGAAGACAGCACCGATGGCAGGATCGCCAATCTGGGGGTGGTGATCGGGCAGGATTCGGTGGCGGTCATCGACACGGGTGTGTCGCGGATGCAGGGCCAGCAGTTTTATACGGCGATCCGTCGGCTGACGCCGAAGCCGGTCAGCCATGTCATCCTGACCCACATGCATCCCGATCATGTTCTGGGAACTTCGGTCTTTCAGGAAGCCGGGGCGCAGGTGCTGGGCCATCACGCCCTGCCGCTGGCCCTACAGATGCGGGCGGGCGGGTATCTGGAGAACATCGCGCGGCTTCTGCCGCCCGAAGAGGTTCTGGGAACCGAAATCGTGCTGCCCGACGCGACCGTTCAGGATAGTCTGCGGATCGATCTGGGGGGGCGGTCGCTGCTGCTGCGCGCGGAACAGACGGCACATACCGACAACGATCTGACAGCATTCGATGACACGACCGGGACGCTGTTCTCGGGCGATCTGATCTTTCGTGAATTGACCCCGATCATCGACGGATCGTTGACCGGCTGGATGGACTGGATCGCAGCCCCGCCGCAGCCTGAGCCGCGCGTAATCGTGCCCGGCCACGGAGACGTTGCCCGTGAATGGCGGCAGGCGACCTCACCACAAGCGGATTTTTTGAAAGCGCTTGCGGATGTGACACGATCGCAGATAGATGCCGGGGCGCCGCTTTCTGAGGCCGTCGGAATCATCGTTAATAATTTGAATTATATGAATAAAAATTGGAATTCCTTCCCAGCCTCGGTTGCCCGAGATGCAACGGCTGCATACAAAGAGCTGGAGTGGGAATGATAAGCGTTTGACAGCTTCGCCGAAGTTGTTGATTGATCAAGGCAAGGGTCGGAAACTGAACATGATTCTGGCCTGACAAGGGAGGAAAAATTGAAGTCAGTATTTTTCATGACAGCCGCGGCCGCCGCGCTGTCGTCGGGGGCGGTCTGCGCGCAGATGGTCATCGAGCCGGGCAGCGACGATCGCATCGACTGGCAGAGCCTTGAAGACTTCAAGGCGGCGCACGGCGATCTGGACGGGCAATCCTTCACCATTCTCGGTCCCTGGCTGGGTGCGGACCAGGAACTGTTCACGTCGATCCTGCCCTATTTCCAAGAGGCAACCGGGGCGGTGGCCAAGTATTCGGGGTCTGACAGCTTCGAACAGCAGATCGTGATCGACAGCGAAGCGGGCTCGCCGCCCGATGTCGCCGTGTTCCCGCAGCCCGGGCTTGCCGCCGACCTTGCCAAGAAGGGGCATCTGACCCCGCTGGGGGACGAGACGGCACAATGGGTGCGTGACAACTATGCCGCCGGTGACAGTTGGGCCAGGCTTGGCACCTATGCCGGACAGGATGGCGCGGAACATTTCTACGCCTTCCCCTACAAGGCCGACGTGAAGTCCCTGGTCTGGTATGTCCCCGAGAATTTCGAGGATGCCGGATACGAGGTTCCCGAAACCTACGAGGATCTGAAGGCGCTGACCGAACAGATCGCCGCGGATGGCGAAACGCCATGGTGCATCGGACTGGGATCGGGTGGCGCGACGGGGTGGCCCGCGACCGACTGGGTCGAGGATCTGATGCTGCGCATCAACACGCCCGAGGATTACGACGCCTGGACGACCAACGCTCTGCCGTTCAACGATCCAAAGGTGGTCGCGGCGATTGATGAATTCGGCTGGTTCGCGAAGAACGACGACTATGTGTCCGGTGGCAGCGCGGCGGTCGCCTCGACCGATTTCCGCGACAGCCCGAAGGGTTTGTTCGAAAGCCCACCTGCCTGCTACATGCATCGTCAGGCCAGCTTCATTCCGTCGTTCTTCCCCGAGGGAACTGAAATCGGGCTGGATGTCGATTTCTTCTACTTCCCGGCGCCGGCGGATGGCAGCCTTGGTCAGCCGGTCCTGGGCGGCGGGACGCTGTTCTCGGTGCTGTCGGACAACCCTGCCGCGCTGGCATTCGTCGATTTCCTGAAGACGCCCGCCGCGCACGAGATCTGGATGGCGCAGAAAGGGTTCCTGACCCCGCATACCGGCGTCAACACCGACGCCTACGGTGACGAGACCCTGAAGAAGATGGGTCAGATCCTGCTGGATGCGACGACCTTCCGCTTTGACGGATCGGACCTGATGCCCGGCGCCATCGGTGCGGGGGCGTTCTGGACCGGGATGGTCGATTTCGTCGGCGGTAAGCCCGCCGAAGCGGTGGCCGATCAGATCCAGCAGACCTGGGACACGATCAAGTAAAGACCTCGGTCGCATGACAAGGCTCTGGCGCGGCCACCGCGCCGGACCACAAGAAAATCCGGGGGGATTGAGGGATGGAACTGTTCTGGCTGGCGATCAGCACGATCGTGATTGGCGTATTCGGCTGCGTTGCGTGGTTCTGGGGATCGAACATGGTCCTGGACGCGATCTACCCGCCGCGCGGCGAGAATGCAGGCGACAATATCCGCAGGGCGAACCAGGTGCGGCCATGGCTGTTTCTGGGGCCGGCGCTGCTGTTTCTGGGCCTGTATCTGGTCTATCCGGTGATCGACAGCCTGTGGCGATCGCTGCACAACGCCGACGGCAGCCGCTTTGTCGGCGGGTCCAACTACAGCTGGCTTCTTGGCGACGGCAAGTTTCGCGAGTCCATGCGCAACAACATGCTGTGGCTGCTGGTCGTGCCGGCCCTGTCCACATTTTTCGGGCTGATCGCAGCGCAGCTGACCGACCGGATCAAATGGGGCAATATCGGCAAGTCGCTGATCTTCATGCCGATGGCGATCAGTTTCGTCGGCGCCGGCGTGATCTGGAAATTCATCTATGAATACCGCGCCCCGGACGAGACGCAGATCGGCCTGCTGAACTGGATCGTGACCAAGCTGGGCGGCGATCCGCAGATCTGGCTGACGCTGCTTCCGTGGAACAACTTCTTCCTGATGATCGTGCTGGTCTGGATCCAGACCGGGTTCGCCATGGTGATCCTGTCCGCCGCCTTGCGCGGCATCCCCGAGGAAACCATCGAGGCCGCGATCCTGGACGGCGCCTCGCCGATGCAGGTTTTCATGAAGATCAAGGTGCCGCAGATCATGGGCACCATCGCCGTGGTCTGGACCACCATCACCATCGTCGTGCTGAAGGTCTTCGATATCGTGTTCGTGATGACCAACGGCCAGTGGGGCACGCAGGTGCTGGCGAACCTGATGTATGACTGGATGTTCCGCGGCAGCCCCGATTACGGGCGCGGTTCGGCCATCGCTATCGTCCTGATGATCCTGGTCACGCCGATCATGGTCTGGAACATCCGCAACGCACGCAAGGAGGTCCGCTGATGGAGGGCATGGCAGGACAGAAATCGTCGCTGACATGGGCGGTCAACATCGCGGCCTTCCTGCTGGTGCTGGCATGGACGATCCCGACACTGGGCCTGTTCGTGTCGTCGTTCCGCGATCGCGACCAGATCGCGTCAACCGGCTGGTGGCAGTCATTTTCGGGGTCCGAACAGACCGGCTTCGTTCGGACCGGCACCGATGACGACGCGACGCAGGTCGATGGCATGTATGTCATCGAAGGCAATGTGCTTGAGGGCGAGCAGAGCCTGATCGCCTGGGGCACCGGTGCCCGGCAGCCGGCAGAATTCCAGCCGGGCGAGACGACCCAGATCGAGGACGGCTGGGATCTGACGGTGAACGAGGACGGCAGCTATCGCCTGAGTTCGGCCGAACCGTTCGAGATGCGGCGAGGCGAACGGATCTTCACCACCACCGAGGTGCCACCGAAATTCACCACCGCGAATTATCGGCGCGTTCTGACGGCCGAAGGGCTTGGCCGGGCCTTCATGAACACCATGACGGTGACGATCCCGGCGACGGTGATCCCGATCCTGATCGCAGCCTTCGCGGCCTATGCGCTGGCGTGGATGGAATTTCCGGGCAGGGCGATCTTGACCGCTGCGGTCGTCGGGCTGCTGGTCGTGCCGCTGCAGGTGTCGCTGATCCCGCTGTTGCGGCTGCACAATGATCTGGGCATCGGCAAGGGCTATCTGGGGATCTGGCTGGCGCATACGGGCTTTGGTTTACCATTGGCGGTCTATCTGCTGCGAAACTACATGGTCGGCCTGCCGCGCGAGGTGATCGAAAGCGCCCGAGTCGATGGCGCGACCGAATTCCAGATCTTCCGCCGCATCATCCTGCCGCTGTCGTTCCCCGCGCTGGCCAGTTTCGCGATCTTCCAGTTCCTGTGGGTCTGGAACGACCTGCTGGTGGCGACTGTCTTCCTGGGCAACACCCGCGAACAACTGGTCATGACCGGGGTGTTGCGCGAACTGATGGGATCGAAGGGCGGCGAATGGGAAATCCTTGCGACATCTGCGTTCATCTCGATCGCGGTGCCGCTGATCGTATTCTTCGCAATGCAGAAATATCTGGTCCGCGGGCTGCTGGCCGGATCGGTGAAAGGTGGCTGACTTGACTGAAATGACGGCAGACTGGTGGAAGGGCGGGATCATCTATCAGGTGTATCCCCGCAGTTTTCAGGACACGACGGGCGACGGCATCGGCGATCTGGCCGGCATCGCGCAGCGTCTGCCCTATGTCGCCTCGCTGGGGGTGGACGCGGTCTGGATCTCGCCCTTCTTTACGTCGCCGATGAAGGATTTCGGTTACGATGTCAGCGACTATCGCGGCATCGACCCGATCTTCGGCACGATGGACGATTTCGACTGGCTGATCGAACGGGCGCACGAGCTGGGCCTGAAGGTGATGATCGATCTGGTCATGTCGCACACATCGGACCAGCATCCCTGGTTCAAGGAAAGTCGGTCCAGCCGCGACAATGCCAAGGCCGACTGGTTCGTTTGGTCCGACCCCAAGCCGGACGGCACCGCGCCCACCAACTGGTTGTCGATCTTCGGCGGCAGCGCGTGGCAATGGGATGCACGGCGCGAACAATATTACCTGCACAATTTTCTGGCATCGCAGCCGGACCTGAATTTCCACAATCCCCAGGTCCAGGACGCGCTGCTGGAGATGGTGAATTTCTGGTTGGACAAGGGCGTGGACGGCTTCCGTCTGGACACGATCAACTTCTATTTCCACGACAAGGAATTGCGCGACAACCCGCCTCTGGCACCCGAACTGCGCAAGGCGGACACGGCGCCCGCGGTGAACCCCTACAACCACCAAAGCCACAAGTTCGACAAGTCGCAGCCCGAGAATGTGGCGTTCCTTGAACGCTTTGCGACCATGTTGAAGCCGCACGGCGCGGTGGTCGTGGGCGAGATCGGCGACAGCGAACGCGGGCTTGAACTGCTTGAGGAATATACCGGTGTGCCGGGCCGGGTGCAGATGTCCTATGTCTTCGACTTCCTGTCGGGCGACAATCTGCCGGCGGACCGGATCGTGGCCGTTTTCGAGCAGTTGCAATCGGTCGCACCGAACAGCTGGCCGTGCTGGGCGATGTCGAACCATGACGTGATGCGCCACATCACCCGCTGGAATCTTAGCGATCAGGCGGCCAAGGCCTATTGCACGGTGCTGATGTGCCTGCGCGGCAGCGTCTGCCTGTATCAGGGCGAGGAACTTGGCTTGCCCGAAGCGGATCTGAACTTCGAGGATCTGCGCGACCCCTATGGCATCGAATTCTGGCCCGAATTCAAGGGCCGTGACGGATGCCGCACACCGATGGTGTGGGATATGGGCGTGAACGGCGGATTCTCGACCAGCCAGCCATGGCTGCCGGTGCCGCATGCGCATCTTCAGCGCACCGTCGTCGCAGAAGAGGCTGATGCCCAATCGGTGCTGCACCATTATCGGTGGGCGATCGGACTGCGCAAGAAACACAGCGCGCTGCGCCTGGGCGCAATGACGGATATCCGTTCCGACGGTCCGGTTCTGTCCTTCACACGGTCGGACAGTGAACAGACATTGCGGATAAAAGCCAATCTTTCCGAGGAAGAGGTTGGCGGACTGGGACCGTGGCAGGTCCAGATCATCGAGGGTTAACGGGGGGAGGGATCGCGAATGGCCGATCTGAAACTGACCGACATCGCCAAGTCGTATGGCGACGTGCAGGTACTGAAGAATATCGACCTCGACATCAAATCGGGCGAATTCATCGTGTTCGTGGGTCCATCGGGTTGCGGCAAATCCACGCTGCTGCGCATGATCGCGGGGCTTGAGCGGATCACGGGGGGCGAGTTGCAGATTGGCGGGCAGGTGATGAACGACATCCCGCCCAGCCAGCGCGGCATCGCGATGGTGTTCCAGTCTTACGCCCTCTACCCGCACATGACGGTGCGCGACAACATGGCCTTCGCGCTGAAGATCGCCGGGCAGTCGAAAGATCAGATCCAGCAGGCCACCGACCGCGCCGGCAAGATGCTGCAGCTGACCCCATATCTGGACCGCCTGCCCAAGGCGCTGTCGGGCGGACAGCGTCAGCGGGTGGCGATCGGGCGGGCCATCGTGCGCGATCCGCAAGTCTATCTGTTCGACGAGCCGCTGTCGAACCTTGACGCTGCGCTGCGGGTCGCCACCCGGATCGAGATCGCGCAGCTGAAGGCCTCGATGCCCGACCGCACGATGATCTACGTGACCCATGACCAGACCGAGGCGATGACCCTGGCCGACCGCATCGTGGTGCTGGCCGGCGGCGGCATCGCGCAGGTCGGCGCGCCGCTGGAACTGTATGAACGCCCGGTCAACGAATTCGTGGCGCAGTTCATCGGCAGCCCGGCGATGAACCTGCTGCCGGGCAAGGTCAAGACAGTGGGCCAGATGACCACGGTCGCGCTGGATGGCGGGCTGGAGGCGCAGGTCGCCATTCCGACGCGCCCCGGCGACGAGGGCATGTCCGTCAATCTGGGCGTTCGCCCCGAGGACATGCGCGAGACCGACGGAACCCCGGTCTTCGAAGGCAAGGTCGATCTGACCGAGGCTTTGGGCGAGGTGACGCTGCTGTATTTCGGCACGGACGAAGATGTGGTGCCGGTCACGGCCAAGCTGCCGGGCATCCATCCCGGCCTGAACGGTCGCACCATCCGGCTGACGGCCGACCCCGAGGCGCTGCACCTGTTCCACAACGGAAACTCGCTTCTTTATCGCGACGGGGTGGACCTGCCCCCCTATCAGCCCCGCACGAACCGGCCTTCGGGCAGCGTGGGCGGCGAACACGGCGCCAGCGCGATGCCGTCGGAAGCGGGCGACGCGCACGATGGTCGCATCGACGGTGGGCTGATCAAGCCTGAAGGCCCCGTCAGGTAAGGCGGGAACGCGCCGGGTCGCGACGAAAGTCGTAAATCGCGACCCGGCGTTTCTGATATACTCTCCCCACCGGGGGAGGAATCATGACGCAACGCAGCCACGCGGATCGGGTGGCCGAGCAGTCGCAGTCGAAATCCGCGACGTCGGCGCTTGCTGCATCCTGGCGCAGGTCGATGCTGAAATACGGGCTGGATCCGGGCGACGGGCGTCGGCCTGAACGGCTGAGCCTTGCCGAATTGTCCGCCCGCCGCCAGGCCATGGAACATTTCCTGAAGGTCGCGGGTCCACAGCTTGATCAACTCTACACCATTGTCGGCCTGTCCGGCTGCAATGTCCTGCTGACCGACGCGACCGGCGTGGTGCTGGATCAGCGGGTCAGCGACGCCGATGCCGCCCAGTTTCGCGACTGGGGCCTGTGGCAGGGCATGGACTGGTCCGAGGCCGCACAGGGCACGAACGGGATCGGAACCTGCCTGGTCGAGGGTCGCCAGGTGACGATCCACCGTGATGAACATTTCCGGACCAACAACATCGGCATGTCCTGCATGGATGCACCGATCTGGGGGCCTGACGGGCGTCTGCTGGCCGCGCTGGATGTCAGCTCTGCCCGCGCCGATCAGACCGAACGCTACAACCGCCTGATCGGCGCGCAGGTCGCCCAGACCGCCCGCGCCATCGAGGCCGTGTTCTTCCACGCGTCGTTCCCGCAGGCCCGCATCGTGGTGGCCGCCGATGACAGCTTGGACGCCACGATGCTGCTGGCGGTGGACAAGGACGATCTGGCCATCGGCGCGACACGCGCTGCGCGCCGCGCGCTGGGTCTGGAACGCGAAGGTGCGTTTCGCCCGCGCCCTGCCGCCGACCTGCTGGGGCGCGACGACGAAATGCGCGGCTTTGACCGGGCCGAGCGCGCGGCTGTCGCGCGGGCCTTGGCGCGGGCGGGCGGCAACGTCTCGGCAGCCGCGCGCGCGCTGGGGGTCGGGCGGGCGACGCTGTATCGCCGCATGGCGCGACTGGGGCTGACCGAAAAACAGTCGCGACTGTCTCACGGCTGAGACAATTGCACGCGACCGCGACCTTGGTGTTGTTGAAACGAATCCTCACAGCGCCAAGCTAGGGACCAGACCCGAAGACGGAGACTTCGGGATCATCAGAGGAGGATACGATGCCGAACGATCAGACGCATGAGTTCAAGGGCGTGGGCGTGATGCCATTTGCCAAGCGGTATGACAACTTCATCAACGGCCAATGGATGGCACCGAAGTCGGGCAGGTATTTCATGAATACCACCCCGATCACCGGCGGCGAGATCGGCGAGATCGCCCGCTCCGGCGCCGAGGATATCGAGGCCGCGCTGGACGCCGCGCACGCCGCCAAGGACAAGTGGGGCCAGACCTCGGCCGCGGAACGCGCCAATGTCCTGAACCGGATCGCCGACCGGATGGAAGCCAACCTGGAACTGCTGGCCACCGCCGAGACCTGGGACAACGGCAAGCCGATCCGCGAGACGATGGCCGCCGACCTGCCGCTGGCCGTCGATCACTTCCGCTATTTCGCCGGTGTCCTGCGGGCGCAGGAAGGCGGGATCTCGGAAATCGACCACGACACCATCGCCTATCACTTCCACGAGCCTCTGGGCGTTGTGGGCCAGATCATTCCGTGGAACTTCCCGCTGCTGATGGCGACGTGGAAGCTGGCGCCTGCGCTGGCAGCCGGCAATTGCGTGGTTCTGAAGCCCGCCGAACAGACCCCCGCGGGAATCATGGTGTTCGCCGACCTGATCGGCGACCTGCTGCCGCCGGGCGTTCTGAACATCGTCAACGGTTTCGGCCTGGAAGCCGGCAAGCCCTTGGCCAGCAACCCGCGCATCGCCAAGATCGCCTTTACCGGCGAGACGACGACCGGCCGGCTCATCATGCAATACGCCTCGGAAAATCTGATCCCGGTGACGCTGGAATTGGGCGGAAAATCCCCCAACATCTTCTTCGAGGATGTCGCCCGCGAGGATGACGATTACTTCGACAAGGCGATCGAGGGCTTCGTGATGTTCGCGCTGAACCAGGGCGAGGTCTGCACCTGCCCGTCGCGCGCCCTGATCGCGGAATCGATCTATGACAAGTTCATGGATCGCGCCTTGCAGCGCGTGAAGGACATCGTGCAGGGCGATCCGCGCGACAGCGCCACGATGATCGGCGCACAGGCATCCAGCGAGCAGAAGGAAAAGATCCTGTCCTATTTCGACATCGGTCGGAAAGAGGGTGCCGAGGTTCTGACCGGCGGCGAGGCGGCCGATCTGGGCGGTGAATTGTCCAGCGGCTACTATATCAAGCCGACGGTCCTGAAGGGCCACAACAAGATGCGGGTCTTCCAGGAGGAAATCTTTGGCCCGGTTGTCTCGGTGACCACCTTCAAGGATCAGGACGAGGCGCTGTCGATCGCCAATGACACGCTTTACGGTCTTGGCGCCGGCGTCTGGTCGCGCGAGGCGAATACCTGCTATCGCTTTGGCCGTGCGATCAAGGCGGGGCGCGTCTGGACCAACTGCTATCACGCCTATCCGGCCCATGCGGCCTTTGGCGGCTACAAGCAGTCGGGCATCGGTCGCGAAAACCACCGCATGATGCTGGACCACTATCAGCAGACCAAGAACATGCTGGTCAGCTATAGCCCGAAGAAACTGGGCTTCTTCTGATGCCCCGTGGTGCGGCCTTTCCAGGCCGCACCTACCCCGCGCAACCTGCGGGGGCATTGCGGCGTTGGGGCGGGTGTCTTCTCTCTGCCGGATCGTCCCGATGCCCAAGGACAGCCCTATCATCGACCCGCGAGATGCCGCCGACAGCGCGGGTCTGGTCTATGTCAACGACGACATGCCGGGAATTGTGCGTGTCCGGGCGGGAAAGGGCTTTTCCTATCGCGATGCCAAGGGTCGTACGATCCGCGACAAGGCCGAACGCAAGCGGCTGCAGGCGCTGGCCATTCCGCCCGCCTACACGGATGTCTGGATCTGCCCGGATCCGCGCGGCCATATCCAGGCGACAGGCCGCGATGCAAAGGGGCGCAAGCAATATCGATATCACCCTGAATTCCGCGAGGTCCGCGACAGTGCGAAATACGAGCACATGCTGGATTTCGCAAAGGCCCTGCCGAAGATCCGCGGACGGGTCCACACAGACATGGGCAAGCGCGGGATGCCCGCCGTCAAGGTCTTGGCGACCATCGTGTGGCTGCTGGAGAATACAATGATCCGGGTCGGCAACAGCGATTATGCAAGAAGCAACAGGTCGCACGGCCTGACGACCCTGCGCGACCGGCATGTCAGCCTCGAAGGATCCGAGGTTCGGTTTCGTTTCAAGGGCAAGGGCGGCAAGGAATGGGATCTGGATATCCGCAATGCCCGTGTGGCGCGGATTGTGCGCGCTGCGCAGGACATTCCGGGCCAGCACCTGTTTCAGTATCTTGACGACGACGGTCAGCGCCATCAGGTTGGGTCGACCGAGGTAAACGACTATCTGCGTGAGGTGGCCGGTCGCGAGGTGACGGCCAAGGATTTCCGCACCTGGACCGGCACGGTCCTGGCCGCTCTGGCACTGTCGGAATACGAGGCGACCGACAGCCAGGCCGCGGCCAAGGCAAATGTCCGCGAGGCCATCGAAACGGTTGCGGCCAAGCTGGGAAATACGCCGGCGATCTGCCGAAAATGCTATGTCCATCCAAGGATCATCGACGCTTATCTGTCTGGCGAGCTGAAACTGGAGCTGCAAGACGAGATCGCGGAAACCCTGTCCCGCGCAGACCTGCGCCCCGAGGAAGCGCAGGTTTTGAAATTTCTGAAGAGGAGGTTGAATACATGAGCACCGTCACCGCGACTCCAGAGGCGCTGCAACTGCTTGAGGAAATCACCGCCGATCACGGGCCGGTCCTGTTCCACCAGTCTGGCGGATGCTGCGACGGGTCCAGCCCGATGTGTTATCCGCAAAGCGATTTCAAGGTCAGCGACCGCGATGTGAAGCTGGGCGAGATCGGCGGGGCGCCGTTCTACATCTCGGCCAGCCAGTATGAGACATGGAAGCATACCGATCTGGTCATCGACGTGGTGCCGGGCCGGGGCGGCATGTTCAGCCTGGATAACGGGCGTGAGAAACGCTTTCTCACCCGGTCCGAGATGTGTTCGATCTGAAGCCCCCGACGCAATTGTGATGCCCCAGGGTTTCGCCTATAAACGGCGCGTTCACCCGGAGGGTCTATCATGGAATACAGCATCTTCATCGACGGCGAAGCCGGCACGACGGGTCTGCAGATCCGCGAGCGGCTGGAGGCGCGTGAAGACATCCGCCTGATCCAGATCGACCCCGCACGGCGCAAGGATGCCGATGCCCGCCGGGAAGCGTTTCAGGAAGCGGATGTCGCGATCCTGTGCCTTCCTGACGATGCCGCGCGCGAGGCGGTGGAACTGGCCAGCGATCTGGACGTCCGTCTGATCGATGCCTCGACCGCGCATCGGGTCGATGACCGCTGGGTTTATGGCTTTCCCGAACTTTCGGACGAGATTCGCGACCAGATCGCCTTGGCGCAGCTTGTCAGCAATCCCGGCTGCTATTCCACCGGATCGATCGCGATCATCGCGCCGCTGATCGCGGCGGGGCTGATCGATGCGGACGAGCCTTTGGCGATCAACGCGGTCAGCGGGTTCACCGGCGGCGGCAAGGCTTTGGTCGCCGAATACGAGGATGGCGCGGCGCCCGCGCATTTCGTCTATGGGTTGAACCAGCGGCACAAGCATATCCCCGAGATCATGGCCCATACCGGCCTGATGCTGCAGCCGGTGTTCGCCCCCTCGGTCGGCAATTTCGCGCAGGGCATGGCGGTGCAACTGCCGCTGCATCTGGATGACGACAGGACCGTCAAGGCGCTGTTCGAGGCGCTGTCGGATCATTACGACGGACAGAAATTCGTCCGCGTCGTGCCTGCTGCCGAAATGGGCGCGCGCATCGTGCCGACGGCGATGAACGGCAGCAATGTGATGCAGATCAGCGTGCATGGCGACGACGACAATGGCTGCTGCATGGTGGTCGCCGTGCTGGACAATCTTGGCAAGGGCGCGTCCGGCGCTGCGGTTCAGAACCTGAACATCATGCTGGACATGGATGAAGGCGAGGGGCTTTGACCCCCGCGGTTTCACGCTTGGGCTGGCTTTCGCCTGTTGAGGGCCGCCGGATGGGCGGGACTGTTCCGACGGCGCGTCGGCTCGCTTGACGCCCGGCGCGCTTCAGGCGCACCTCTGACGCTGAAATTCGGCGCGGTCGTGACGCCGGATGCGGGCAAGAGGTCCAGCACGTGGCTGTCATCAGATCGCAACATTCCTTCAACATTCTCAGTATCGACCTGCATCGCCTGGACTATGGTGCGACCGGTCACGATTTCGATGACAACGTCAATCTGAGATATGCTGGCCAATCCCACCGCGATGTCTATGAATACGCGTGGGAATTGCCGGGCTATCAATACAGCAGCCGCTATATGGGCGACGACCTGCGGGTTTCCGGGGCGGGCGAACTGGCCTCGGGCGTCGTCGATACCTATTCCGAACGCGTCTGGACGGGATCGGACTGGTGGGAACTGTGGCGCATGAGCGGCGTGTCGATCGACGCCGGTGACCTGGCCGATGCCATTTCCAGCCCCTCGGTCGCCGATGATCGGCGGCTGTATCGCGACGCGTTCTCGGGCGACGACCTGTTCCGCCTCAGCATCAACGCCGACCGGGCCTATGGATATGCGGGCGACGATACGCTGAAGGGTGGCGCGGGCAACGACACGCTGGCCGGGCAGGCGGGGCAGGACCGGCTGTTTGGCGGTCAGGGGAACGACTTAATGAATGGCGGGGCGGGGCGCGACCACCTGAAGGGGGATGGTGGTGCGGATGTCTTCATCTTCCAGTCCACGCGCGACATCGGCAACAGCTTTGGCGGAAGCGATATCGTCGTGGATTTCCACGAGGGGCAGGACGTGCTGCACCTGTCGCGCATCGACGCCAGCACGCAGCTGGCCGGTAACAACGGGTTTGTGTGGCGCGGCGAAGGCGACTTCACAGGCAGCGCGAAGGGCGAGGTGCGCTATGACAGCATTGATCGTCCGGGCACCGCGAACGATGTCACGCTGGTCTATATCGACACCGACGCCGATCGCGGGGCCGAGGCAACGATCCGGCTGCAAGGGCTGCACGATCTGACCGCCGACGATTTCCTGTTCTAGCCGCGTCCGGCGCGGGGTCGGTGCGTCATTCTGGACAATGACGGTCCTGCGCGCTATCGGCAAGAAAATGCCGATAAACTCCGACCCGGCCTGTGTGGTCGATTTGCGGATCAGCAGGACAAGCCGACAATGGCCGAAATTTTCGCATCATCGAGTTGGCGGCTGCCGCGCATGTCCGCAGCCGGGGTGATCAACGCCCCTCTGGCGGATGCGGCTCGACCAGAACGTCCTGAAAATAGCGTTTGCTGCGCTGGCCGGTCGTGATGGGGGTGATTTTTTCGATGCAGGCGCGGTAATGCGGGGTCTGACCATGGGCCTTCAGCGCCTCGACCCCGGTAAAGATCTCATAGACCGTGAATCGGTTCTGGTCCTCGGGGTCGCACAGAAGGTCAAAGCGCAGATTTCCGGGTTCCTGCCGCGTGCCTTCCCAATTGATGCGGAAGGCCTCGATGAACTCGTCCCGGTGGCCGGGCAAGACTTCGATGCTGACCAGTTGCACAAGCATGGGCGTTCCCCTGATAGGCCGTTCGACGGCTGTCGGCCCGGCATTCCTAGTCGATCTTCCGAAACTCGGCCAGTGTCAGGGAAGCCATGTATTCAGACATTCGGCACATTCGGCGGTTCTTCGTTACCTCTACAAGGTTGATTTCAGATGTTTCATTCGATCAGACCCGTGACTTCGCGCCTGCGCCGGCTGGCCGGCTTTCCGCCAAGGGATTTCTTTCGGAACGCGGAGGATAGCTGGCAGATTTCACCCGCCGAGACGATCGAGTTCCGGCCCGCCTACGCGCTGCCCGGCCAGGTCGAACGTATCGCCGGCACCATGTTCGCGTCGATGGCCGACACGGTCGAGGCGCTGACCCGCGATGGGGCGGCGTCCGAACGCGCGACACGTGCCTGGCGGCTGCGCGGCGTCGATCTGATCGATGGCGTGCTGTATCACGGCGGCGGCGAATATCATCTTCGGACCCGCCGCAACCGGTTCGGGTTGGCGCGCCGCCCGCGCAGCGAAACCAGCGGCGCGCTGTACGAGACGTGGACGACGAACCGCTGGTTCGGAAGCTGGCTGATGGATGCCACGCTGGCGCATGGCCTTGCCGCAGCCGAAGGCCCGGCCCTGACAACCGCGCCCGAACCCGCGCCGGGCGGTCATCAGGCCGCGTATGAACGGCTGATCGGCATGGCGCCGCAGCGCCTGCCGGGCGATGTTCATTTCCGCGAACTGGTTCTGTTCGATGATCTGCCGAACAATGGTGGCAAGGCCGCCCGCGCCAAGGCGCTGCGCCGTCGGCTTCTTGATGCCGTGCCGCCGGTCCCGGTGCCGGGTGTTTTCCTGTTGCGGGGCGAGGCGGGCGACCGTCGCGTGCTTGCAAACGAACGCCAGCTTGCCGACAGCCTTGCCGAAAGCCGGGGATTTCTGGTCATGGACCCGCTGCAGGTGACGGTAGAGGACCTGATCCGTGCCTGCGGTGCCGCCCGCGCCATCGTCGGAGTCGAGGGCAGCCATCTTGTCCACGGCATCACCGTTGCACCCGAAGGTGCGGCGATCGTGCCGATCCAGCCGCCGACGCGCGTCGCCGCCACGCTGAAGCAGATGACCGACCGGCTGGATCAGCGGTTCGGCCTGCTGGTAGCCGAGGGCAGCGATACCGATTTCACGCTGGCGCGCGACGACCTGTTCGCGACGCTGGATCTGTTCGACTGACGGTCAACGACCTGCCATCGCGGCGTCGGCCATCCGCACAAGATCCGCGGCGGGGCGGGCGCCCGCCTGACGGCTGACCTCGCGACCGTCGCGAAACAGGATAAAGGCCGGGATGCCGCGAATGTTCCAGCGCGCCGACGCTGCAGGATGGGTTTGCGTGTCGATCTTGACCAGCCGCGCCCGGCCCTTCAACAGGGCCGCCGCCTTATCGAACTCGGGTGCCATCATCCTGCACGGACCGCACCACGGCGCCCAGAAATCGACCAGTAGCGGCACCTGATCGGTCTTGGCTGCCTTTTGCAGCGTCGCGTCATCCACGGACACCGGCTTTGCCGGCATCAGCGCCGCGCCGCAGGTGCCGCATTTCGGGTTTGCGTCCAGTCGCTCCGACGGCACGCGATTGGCCTGTGCGCAGGACAGGCAGACAAGCTTCCGGGGCGACATCGCGGCCTCCTATTCCATGGTTCGAATATGAAGCCGCGCGCGCAGTTTTCAAGATGATCGTGCGGGGGCTGCGGAATTATTCCGCAGCCTCGGCATAGCTGTCCAGCGGCGGACAGGTGCAGATCAGGTTGCGGTCGCCGAAGACGTTGTCCACCCGTCCGACCGGAGGCCAGTACTTGTCCACCCTGAACGCGCCCGCCGGGAAACAGCCCTGCTCGCGCGAATAGGGGCGATCCCAGTCCGCGACCAGATCCTCGACTGTGTGGGGCGCCCGGCGCAGCGGGCTTTCCTCGGCGGCGATCCGCCCTTCTGCGACCTCGGTGATCTCGTCGCGAATCGCCAGCATCGCGGCGACAAAGCGGTCGATCTCGGCCTTGGTCTCGGATTCCGTTGGCTCCACCATCAGCGTTCCGGCGACCGGCCAGGACATCGTGGGGGCGTGGAAACCGTTGTCGATCAGCCGCTTGGCGATGTCGTCCACGGTCACGCCGTGATCTGCGAAGGGCCGCGTGTCCAGAATGCATTCATGCGCGACGCGCCCGCGATTGCCCATGAACAGGATCGGATAGGCACCCGCCAGCCGCGAGGCAATGTAATTGGCGTTCAGGATCGCCACGCGGGTCGCCTGTGTCAGGCCTGCGCCGCCCATCATCAGGCAGTAGGCCCAGGAAATCAGCAGGATCGACGCGCTGCCATAGGGGGCCGCCGACACGGCGCCGCTGTCGTCATCCCGCGGATCGCCCGGCAGATGCGGGGCCAGATGCGCCTTGACGCCGATCGGGCCCATGCCTGGCCCGCCGCCCCCATGCGGGATGGCAAAGGTCTTGTGCAGGTTCAGGTGGCTGACGTCGCCACCGATCTCGCCCGGCTTCACCAGCCCGACCAGCGCGTTCAGGTTCGCCCCGTCGATATAGACCTGCCCGCCATGGTCATGGGTGATCCGGCAAACATCGCGCACCGTATCCTCGAAGACGCCATGGGTGCTGGGATAGGTGATCATCACGGCGGCCAGACGGTTGCCCGCCTTCGCGGCCTTGTCGGCGAAATCTTCCAGATCGATGTCGCCGTTCGGGGCCGATTTCACCACCACGACCTTCATGCCGCACATCTGTGCGCTGGCCGGGTTGGTGCCATGCGCCGACATCGGGATCAGGCAGATGTCGCGCTGATCATCGCCGCGCGCCCGGTGATAGGCCTGGATCGTCAGCAGCCCGGCATATTCACCCTGCGCGCCGCTGTTCGGTTGCATCGAAAACGCATCATAGCCGGTGATCTCGCACAGCTTCGCATCCAGATCCGCGATCGCCTCGGCATATCCTGCCGCCTGATGGCGCGGCGCAAAGGGATGCAGCGCACCGAATTCGGGCCAGGTGATCGGCATCATTTCGGCGGCCGCATTCAGCTTCATCGTGCAGGACCCCAGCGGGATCATCGCCCGGTCCAGCGCCAGATCGCGATCCGAAAGACGTCGCATATAGCGCATCATCTCGGATTCGGCGCGGTTCATGTGAAAGACCGGATGGGTCAGGTAGTCGCTGCCGCGCAACAGATCGTCGGAGATCGCGGGGCCTTGCGCGGGGGCGGGCGCGTCCTCGATCCCGAACGCGTCCAGCAGACGCCGGATCACACCGGCATCGGTCGTCTCGTCGACGCTGATGCCGACGCGGTCGCGGCCCACGCGGCGCAGGTTGATGCCGCGCTGCTCGGCCGCGGCCAGGATGCCGGCCTGACCGACCCCGACCTTCACGGTGATCGTGTCGAAGAATGCCTGCGGGGCAACATCGGCCCCCGCGCGACGCAACGCCTCGGCGATCGTGACCGCGCCCAGATGGACGCGCTGCGCGATGGCGCGCAGCCCCTCGGGGCCGTGGAACACCGCATAGAAGCTGGCCATGACGGCCAGCAGGGCCTGCGCGGTGCAGACATTCGAGGTCGCTTTCTCGCGCCGGATATGTTGTTCGCGCGTCTGCAAGGACAGGCGATAGGCCTGATTGCCCTTGGTATCGACGCTGACCCCGACGATCCGGCCGGGCATTGCGCGCTTCAGTTCGTCGCGGCAGGACATGAAGGCGGCGTGCGGCCCGCCATAGCCCATCGGCACCCCGAAACGCTGTGCCGACCCGACGGCGATGTCCGCCCCCATCGCACCGGGTTCCTTCAGCAGGCACAAGGCCAGCAGGTCGGTCGCGACGATGGCCAGCGCCTTTGCGTCATGCAGCGCCTCGATCTCGGGCGTCAGGTCGCGGATATGACCATAGGTGCCCGGATACTGAAAGATCGCGCCAAAGACCTCGGCGGCATTCAGATCGTCGATGGACCCCTTGATGATGCGGATGCCCAACGGCGCGGCCCGCGTCTCGATCACGGCGATGGTCTGGGGGTGCAGGTCATGGGCAACGAAGAACGCATCAGCCTTGGATTTGGCCTGCCGCCGCGCCATCGCCATCGCCTCGGCCGCCGCCGTCGCCTCGTCCAGCAGGCTGGCATTGGCGATGGGAAGCCCGGTCAGATCGGCGACCATGGTCTGAAAGTTCAGCAGCGCCTCAAGTCGTCCCTGGGCGATCTCGGGCTGATAGGGGGTATAGGCGGTGTACCAGGCCGGGTTTTCCAGAATGTTGCGCTGGATCGCCGGCGGGGTGAAGGTGCCATGATAGCCTTGTCCGATCAGGCTGGTCATCACGGTGTTCTTCTTCGCCACGTCCTGCATGCGGGCCAGCAGCTCGGCCTCTGACAGCGCGGGCCATCCTAGCGGCTGATCCTGACGGATTGCCTGCGGCACGGTCTGGTCGATCAACGCATCAAGGCTTTCCGCGCCCACCACCCGCAGCATCTCGGCCATTTCGGCGGGCGAGGGGCCGATATGCCGGCGGTTGGCAAAATCATCGGGCTGATAGTCGGTCGGGTTCCAGCGGGTCATACGCGCCTTCTTTCGTTATCCTTGGCCCTGCCCGGCATGGCAAAGCACGTTCACAAGATTTCCTTCCGGGTCGCGCAGATAAATGCGCCTGACGCCCGATGGCTCATCCGCCGGACCCAAACCCCGTGTGCGCCTGTC
Source organism: Paracoccus maritimus (assembly GCF_025195095.1). Lineage (GTDB taxonomy): Bacteria > Pseudomonadota > Alphaproteobacteria > Rhodobacterales > Rhodobacteraceae > Paracoccus > Paracoccus maritimus. Next base: position 107,126 of record NZ_JANAVZ010000008.1, read on the forward strand.
ACCCGATCAGGTCGTTATATGCGGCCTCGTCCATGAAACCGTCGATCGCGCCCGCCTCTGTGGGCTTGATCCGAAAGAACCACGCCGTCAGCGGATCTTCGTTCACCGCGCCGGGATTGTCGGCCAGATCGGCATTGACCGCCACGATCACGCCCGCAACCGGGGCCGAGATGTCGGATGCCGCCTTGACCGATTCGATCACCACGATCTCGTCGCCGGCCTCGACCTCGCGTCCCTCTTCGGGCAGTTCGACGAACACCACGTCACCCAGCTGTTCGCTGGCATGTCTGGTGATGCCCACGACGATCTCGTCGCCTTCGGCGCGCAGCCATTCGTGGTCTTCGGTATATTTCAGCATGGGTCAGGCTCCTCAGCGTTTGTAGGACGGCGTGATGAAGGGCAGGGGGGTGACGGTGACCGGCAGGCGCTTGCCGCGCAATTCGGCGTAAAGGGTCGTGCCGTCGGGAATGTCGGTGGGAATGCGAGCCATGGCCACCGGGCCGCCGACGCTGGGGCCGAAGCCGCCCGAACTGACCTCGCCGATCGGTGTTCCGCCCTCGGCATCGGCGAAGATCGGCACCCCCTCGCGGATCGGGGCGCGGCCTTCGGGACGCAGGCCACGACGGGTTTGCGCCGCGCCACGATCCATTTCCTCCAGCACGATCTCTGCGCCGGGAAATCCGCCCGCGCGATCGCCGCCATGGCGGCGCAGCTTCTGGATCGCCCAGCCAAGCCCGGCGGCGGCCGGGGTCACGCCCGCATCCATGTCATGGCCGTAAAGTGGCATGCCGGCCTCAAGGCGCAGGCTGTCGCGCGCGCCCAGGCCGATCGGCGCGACCGTATCCTCGGCCAGCAGAGCCTTGGCGAAGGCCACAAGCTGCACGTCGGGGACCGAAATCTCGAACCCGTCCTCGCCGGTATAGCCCGACCGCGAGATCCACAGCTCCGTCCCCTGCCAGTCCAGGATGCGGCTGTCCATGAAACGCATCGCGGCGGCCTCGGGGACGATCCGCGCCAGAACCTGCACGGCGTCCGGTCCTTGAAGTGCCAGCAGACCGCGATCCGTCACCGGTGTCACGACGACCTCGTCCAGTGTCTTCAGATGCGCGATGTCCTGATCGGCGCAGGCGGCATTGACGACCAGCAGGTAATGGTCGCCGCGATTTGCGAACATCAGATCGTCCAGAATCCCGCCGTCGGGATTGGTGAACAGGCCATAGCGCTGCCGCCCCTGCGGCAGGCCCAGCACATCGGCCGGGATCAGGCGTTCCAGCGCCAGCGCCGCGGTTTCCAGCCTGCCGTCGCGTGGCGTGACAAGAACCTGTCCCATATGGCCGACATCGAACAGCCCGGCATGGGCGCGGGTGTGCAGATGTTCGGCCATCACGCCGGTCGCATACTGGACCGGCATTTCCCAACCGGCAAAGGGGACCATGCGCGCCCCATGGGTGACATGCAGATCGTAAAGCCCGGTCCGGCGCAATTCCTCGGCCATCTGGCCTCCCTGTGGTCTTGCCGGGGATCCGGCATCGGTTGGGCAGGCATCTTCAGCCCGCGTGACGATGCCCCCTCTGTCCTTGCCCGATCCGGGCGCCTGAGATCGTTATCCCTTCGGCGGACCTGTTGACGGTCCCTCTCCAGAGTCTTGCCGGAAAACGGTCTTTTTGCCTGAGAGTTTACCGGGGCGGTTGCTCCGTCGGCACCGGCGCGGGGGCCAGCTTCTCCCGAATTCCTGCCTCACAGCTAGCCGCCGCGCGGCGGCAAGGCAAGACCTTTGTCGCAGTTCGCGCGGGGTCCCGCACAGGCGAACGGGCGGGTCACGGGGGCGCTAGCCCCGTGGAAAGACAAACACCCGGTCGCGCCGCAGCATCAGCCACATCTTGGTGCCTTCCGGCGGCAGGAACACCCCCGGCAGGGTGGCGTTCAGGGCGATCGCGTCCTGTTCGGTCCTGAACTCGACCAGCGATTCGCGACCCAGATAGCGCGCCCGCACCACGCGGGCCAGGGCGGCGCTGCCGTCTTCGGGGGTGGCCGCGGGGCCCTTTCCGCCGCGGTCAAAGTCGATCTTCAGGTGCTGGGGACGGATCACGATGTCGATCGGGGTGCCGTCGGGCAGGCCGGGGGTCAGGAAATCCCCGAACGGCGTGGCCGTCAGCGCACCCCGGACACGGCCCGTCAGAACATTGATATCGCTGAAGAAGGCTGCCACCTGCCGGTCCGCCGGGGCGTTGTACAGATTATAGGGGGCGCCCTGCTGAACGATCCGCCCGTCGCGCATCAGCAGGATCTGATCGGCCATCCGCATCGCCTCGTGGGGTTCGTGCGTGACCAGCAGCACGGCCGTCCCCTCTTCCTTCAGCAGGGCCAGCGTCTCGTCGCGGATGCCGTCGCGCAGCCGTTCGTCCAACCCGCTGAACGGCTCGTCCATCAGCAGCACGCGCGGCCGTGGTGCCAGCGCGCGCGCAAGCGCCACCCGCTGCTGTTCGCCGCCCGACAACTCGTGCGGATAGCTGTCGATATGGCTGGTCATGCGCACCCGGTCCAGCAATTCGGCAACCCGGGCGCGATTGGCCGCGTGCCCGCCCTTCAGCCCGAAGGCGACATTCTCGCTGACCGGCAGATGCGGGAACAAGGCGAAGTCCTGAAACATCAGCCCGATGGCGCGGCGTTCGGGCGGAAGCCGGAAAACGGTGTCGCAGACCAGCTTGCCATCGACAAAGATCCGCCCGCTGTCCTGCATGTCCACGCCGGCGATCATCCGCAGCGTGGTGGACTTGCCGCATCCCGACGGGCCAAGCAGACACGCGACCTGCCCGGCCGGGACGCCGAAGGACACGTCCGCGACCACGCGCTGACCGTCAAAGGCGCGGTTCAGGTTCTGGACCTCCAATCGGGGCGGCATCGTCACGGCTTGGCTGATTCTTTCGGTTGGGCTTTTGCTGGCCTAGCAGCGGCTGTCCGGGTCCGCAACTGCCTCGGCCAGCCGCCAGCCATGCAGAGGGCTCAGTCCGGGCAGGGTCGCCGACCAGACGGCGCCTCCGCCCGATGGCTGGTCCTGTTCTCTGGAGGGCGCCAGACCTGCGATATGACACCAGATCAGCGTGCCGATTCCCCCGTGCCCGACCAGCAGCAGATCGCCCGGACCCTGCGACGCGACATGTCGATGCAGCGCCGCCATGCCGCGTGACGCGACATCGATGGCCTTCTCCCAGCCGTCTGCGCTGATCGCGGGTGCGGCGAAGAACGCGTCGGCCAGCGTCTCGTGATGGTCGTGTGGGACATAGCCCGTGGCGCTGCGGTCGATCTCGTCCAGTTGCGGGTCAGCCTCGGGCCGGATTCCGGTTGCCGCGCCCAGAATCGCGGCGGTCTCGCGGGCCTTGGTCTCGCTGCTGCTGACGATCCGCGTGGTGTGCGCCAGCCATCCGGCGCCCGTCAGCGCCATGATACGCGACCGGCCATGGTCCGACAGGGACCAGCGCGGCACGGGAACGGCCGGATCGATCAGCACCTGCGGATGGCTGAGATATCGCAGGACCGCCATCAGATCGTGACGTTCAGCGCGCCCCCGTCCAGCAGGATGTTCTGGCCGATGATGAATTTGGCATGTTCGCTGCACAGGAACGCGCAGGTCGCGCCGAAATCCTCGGGCTGGCCATAGGTGCCGGTGGGGATGCCGGCCTGACGCTGCGCGCGGGCCTCGTCCATGCTGATGCCCTGCTGCTGCGATACGCCCTTGTCCAGGCTGTCGGCGCGGTCGGTCGCGTGAATGCCCGGAAGGATGTTGTTCACGCAGACCCCGTGCCCCGCGACCTGCCGCGACATGCCCGCGACAAATCCGGTCAGCCCGGCGCGCGCCGTGTTGGACAGCCCCAGCACCGCGATGGGCGAGCGGACCGATTGCGAGGTGATGTTGACGACCCGGCCCCAGCCGCGATCCATCATGCCGGGCACCAGCGCCTGCATCAACGCGATGGCGGTCAGCATGTTGGCGTCGATGGCCTTGATGAAATCGTCGCGGTTCCAGTCGGTCCACGTTCCCGGCGGCGGGCCACCAGCGTTGTTTACCAGAATGTCGATCTGCCCGGCTGCGTCCAGCACGCGGGCGCGGCCATCCTCGGTCGTGATGTCGGCGGCGACGGGGGTGACACTGACGCCATGCCTGTCCGCGATCTCGCCTGCGGTGCGGATGATCTCGTCCTCGGTGCGGCTGTTGATGACCAGATCGACCCCGGCTTCGGCCAGCGCCTCGGCGCAGCCCCGTCCCAATCCCTTCGAGGCGGCGCAGACCAGTGCGCGCTTGCCCTTGATGCCCAGATCCATCGCGTCCTCCTGTGATCCGGGCGCAGGGAAGCGCGCAGGCGGCAGAATGTCAAATGGCGATCTTCAAGGACGCCGGTGCCGCCGGGGATGCGGGGCATCGCCCCGCGGCGGTCAAGGGGCTCGATGCCCCGCAGGCCGCCTGCCCCCCCCCTCGCGCGCCCCGGGTTTTCACACCATGCCCGGCGCGAAGGCGGGACAGCCAGCGCCTACAGCGTTGCCGCCGCACGGATGGCCCGGATATTCTCGCCATAGACCTGCTGTCGATCGACCGAGCCGCCCCGGAAGACCGCCGATCCGGCCACCAGCACATCGGCGCCGGCCTTGGCGACCAGCGGCGCGGTCTTCGGGTCGATGCCGCCATCGACCTGGATATGGATCGGGCGGTCGCCGATCATGCCGCGCAGGCGGGCGATCTTGTCGATCTGGCTGTGGATGAATTTCTGCCCGCCGAAACCGGGATTGACCGTCATCACCAGTACCATGTCGCACAGGTCCAGCAGATAATCGACCGCCTCCAGCGGCGTGCCGGGGTTCAGCGCGATGCCTGCCTTCTTGCCGGTCGCGCGGATCGCCTGCAGCGTGCGGTGGGGATGGGGTCCGGCCTCGACATGGGCGGTGATCATGTCGGCGCCCGCCTCGGCATAGGCTTCGATATAGGCATCGACCGGCGCGATCATCAGATGCACGTCCATGAAGGTCGTCACATGCGGCCGGAACGCCTTCACGGCGGGCGGGCCGAAGGTCAGGTTCGGCACGAAATGCCCGTCCATCACATCGACATGCACCCAGTCGGCGCCCTCGGCTTCGATGGCGCGGATCTCGCGCCCGAAATCGGCGAAATCGGCGGACAGGATCGACGGCGCGATCCGGATCTTGCGGTCGAATGTCATGGCGGTGTTCCCTCGGCTTGCCTGGCTGCCTGCTGCCCGCTTGCGCGCGTCCCGTCAAGCCCGCCGCGAAACACCCGGCTGGCGCGCAGATCGGGTTCGGTGATCGTGGACAGGGTCTCTGCATCAAGCGGCCCCCGCGCCTCGTTGAACAGCCGGTTCGCCTGCCGCAGCCGCGCCCGGTCCAGCGCGTTGCGGACCGAACGGGCGTTGGCGAAATGCGACTGGCCGCGCCGCGCCGCGATGTATTCGGCCATCGTCCGCCGCGCGTCGTCATCAAGGCGATAGTTCTGCTGATCCAGCATCCGTTCGGCGATGTGCAGCAGTTCGGCGTCGTCGTAATCCGGAAACTCGATGTGATGCGCGATGCGCGACCGGAACCCCGGATTCGAGGAAAAGAACCTGTCCATCCGGTCCGCATAGCCCGCCAGGATCACCACCAGGTCGTCGCGGTTGTTCTCCATCACCTGCAACAGGATCTCGATGGCCTCCTGGCCGTAGTCGCGTTCGTTCTCGGGTCGGTAGAGGTAATAGGCCTCGTCGATGAACAGCACGCCGCCCATCGCCTTCTTCAGCACCTCCTTGGTCTTGGGTGCGGTATGGCCGATATACTGGCCCACCAGATCGTCGCGCGTCACCGTCACCAGGTGACCCTTGCGGACATAGCCCAGGCGGTGCAGCAGGTCGGCCATCTTCAGCGCCACCGTCGTCTTGCCGGTGCCCGGATTGCCGGTGAAGGACATGTGCAGCGTCGGCGTTTCGGTGGCCAATCCCATCTGTCGGCGGGCCTTGTCCACCAGCAGCAGCGCGGCCGTCTCACGGATGCGCGCCTTGACCGGCTTCAATCCGATCAGGGTCCGGTCCAGTTCTTCCAGCACGTCGCGGACGCCGCTTTCCTCGAAGGCGGCGGCCAGATCGACGCGCGTCGGTGGGGCGGTTGCGGCGGGATCGGTGTCGTCGGTCATCATGGCCTCTTGCAATCGGAACCTGTTCCGGGCGGCGAAGGGGGCACCGCCCGGAACGCCGTCAGGCGTAGCGGGCGCCTTCGGGTTCGCGCACCGCATAGCTTTCGACGGTGTAGCGGATGATCCGGCCCTCGCCTTCCTGCCGCACGACGCGGAAGCCGGGCTCGGTCGCGGGACGGTTGACGATGAATCCCATCCTGACCGATTCCCATCCGGGCGAGGCGTCGAAGGCGATCACCCGGATATATTTCCCGCCATGCTCCTTGCGGCATTCGTTGACCTCATAGACCACGGCGGCGGCATCCGGGTTGTCGAACATCGGATGGCCCCACATTTCCCAGTAGGTGTTCCGGGGATGCGGGTCGTCCGTGTATTCGACCGACACGGCCCAGCCCTTGTCGATGGCGTATTGGGCCTGAACCCGGATGTCGTCGTCGGTCAGGTCGGGCAGAAAGCTGAATTGTCCCTGGCGCAGTTTCATATCGTTTCTCCTTACGCGGACACTTCGGGGGTGGGGGCGAAATCGGGCGCATCGGTCGAGGCATAGTCGAAGCTGACGTCCTTCCAGACATCCAGCGCCTGCTTCAGCGGCGTGCAGCTGCGGGCCGCATCGCGCAGGATATCCTCGCCCTCGTTCCAGATGTCGCGACCGGCATTGCGGGCAAAAACCATCGCCTCCAGTGCGACGCGGTTCGCCTGCGCGCCCGCCTCGATGCCGTGCGGATGGCCGATCGTTCCGCCGCCGAACTGCAACACCACATCCTCGCCCAGATAGGTCAGCAGCTGGTGCATCTGGCCAGCATGAATGCCGCCCGAGGCGACCGGCATCATCTTGTTCAGGCTGGCCCATTCCTGGTCAAAGAAGATCCCGTTCTGCAGCGCCATGGGATTCCGTTCCTCGCGGAAGATGTCGTAATAGCCCTTTGTGGTCGCCGGATCGCCTTCCAGCTTGCCCACGACGGTGCCGGCATGCAGGTGATCGACGCCGGCCAGCCGCATCCATTTCGCGATCACGCGAAAGCTGACGCCGTGGCTGCGCTGGCGGGTATAGGTGCTGTGCCCCGCGCGGTGCAGGTGCAGGATCATGTCGTTGTCGCGCGCCCATTTGGCCATCGACTGGATCGCGGTATAGCCGATCACCAGGTCGATCATCACGATCACCGACCCCAGCGATTTCGCGAACTCGGCGCGGGCATACATCTCTTCCATGGTGCCGGCGGTGACGTTCAGGTAGGTGCCCTTGACCTCTCCGGTCGCAGCAGACGCGCGGTTCACCGCCTCCATGCAATACAGGAACCGGTCCCGCCAATGCATGAAGGGCTGGCTGTTGATGTTCTCGTCATCCTTGGTGAAATCCAGACCGCCTTTCAGCGCCTCATAGACGACGCGGCCGTAATTGCGCCCCGACAGGCCCAGCTTGGGCTTGACCGTCGCCCCCAGCAGCGGACGGCCATAGCAGTTCAGGCGTTCACGTTCGACCACGATGCCGGTCGCCGGGCCTTGAAAGGTCTTCACATACGCCACGGGCAGGCGCATGTCCTCCAGCCGCAGGGCCTTCAGCGGCTTGAAGCCGAAGACATTGCCGATGATCGACGCGGTCAGGTTGGCGATGCTGCCGCCTTCGAACAGGTCCAGGTCATAGGCGATATAGGCAAAGAACTCGCCCTCGCTGCCCGGGACCGGATCCACGCGATAGGCCTTGGCGCGATATTTCTCGCAGGCCGTCAGCCGGTCGGTCCAGACCACGGTCCAGGTGGCGGTGCTGCTTTCGCCGGCCACCGCCGCCGCCGCCTCGACCGCGTCCACCCCGTCCTGCGGCGTGATGCGGAACAGCGCGATGACGTCTGTTTCCTTGGGCTCGTAATCGGGTTCCCAATAGCCCATCTGGGCGTATTTCATCACGCCCGCCGAGTATCTTTTCTTGGCGTCTGTGACGGTCTGGTTCGACATCTCGTTCATCTCTCTCTCCCTTCAGGCGGCGCGTGCGCCGATTCTGGCCGGGTCACGTTGCCCCCGCCTCATGCGATCTGGTGGTGGTCCTTCCGGTGGCGCTGATCCTGTGGCCAGTCCGGGACGGCGTCCTCAGGCCCGTTTCGAATCTCCGACCAGCCGCAGGATCATCGGGGTCAGGATCAGCTGCATCGCCAGGTCCAGCTTTGGGCCTGGTATGACGATCGAATTCGCACGGCTCATCCACGACCCCTGGATCATCGAGGTCAGGTAGGGGAAATCGATCCCCCGCGGGTTCCTGAAACGGATCACCACAAGGCTTTCGTCCGCCGTGGGGATCCAGCGCGCGATGAACGGGTTAGAGGTATCGACCACCGGCACGCGCTGGAAATTGATGTCGGTCTGGGTGAATTGCGGGCAGATGCAGTGCACATAGGCGTGCATCCTGCGCAGGATCACATCGGTCACCGCCTCGGTCGTATAGCCGCGACTGGCCTTGTCGCGGTGGATTTTCTGGATCCATTCCAGATTGACCACCGGCACCACGCCGATCTTCAGATCCGCCAGCGCGGCAAGGTTCACCCGGTCGTTGACGACCGCGCCGTGCAGCCCCTCGTAGAACAGCAGGTCGCTGCCATCCTCGAACGGGGCCCAGTCGGTGAACGTGCCGGGCGGCGCGCCGTATCTGGCGGCCTCGTCATCGTCATGGACATAATGGCGCGTCTCGCCCCGGCCGGTCTGGCCATAGATGCGAAAGATGTCCTCCAGCTTTTCCAGCTCGTTCGCGTCAAAGCTGAAATGGCTGAAGGTCGCATCCCCGTCGGCCAGCCTTTGCACCAGTTCGGCTTTCATCGCGGCCCGGTCAAAGCGGTGAAAGGCGTCGCCCTCGATGCTGACCGCGCTGATGCCCTCGCGGCGGAAAATCTGGTCAAATGTCGATTTCACCGTGGTCGTGCCCGCGCCGGACGAGCCGGTGACAGATATGATCGGATGGGTTTTGCTCATGTCTTTCCTCAGGCGCGGAACAGGCCGCGATTGCCGAACAGCGCCGACACCTCGGCCTCGGGCAGGTCGTGATAGGCGGCGACGCGGTTGACCTTGTCGGCGCTGCCGAACACCAATGGCGTGCGGCCGTGCAGCGCGGTGACGCGGGCATCCAGGATCGGCAGCGCGCCGTCCGTCGCCCGTCCGCCCGCCTGTTCGATCAGGAACGCGATGGGCGCGCATTCATACAGCATCCGCAGCCGTCCGCGGGCGTAACCCGGACGGTCATCGGCGGGATAAAGAAAGATCCCGCCGCGCATCAGGATGCGATGCGCCTCTGCCACCAGGCTGCCGATCCAGCGCATGTTGAAATTCTTGTCGCGGGGGCCATCGGTCCCGGCAAGGCAGTCGTCGATATAGGCCCGGACGGGACGCGGCCAATGACGATAATTCGAGGCGTTGATCGCGAACTCGAACGAGGTATCGGGCAATGACAGCCGCGCCTCGGTCAGATCGAAACAGTCGGTGTCGGGGTTCAGCGCATAGATCTGGGTGCCGTCGCCGAAGCTGACGACCATGCTGCAACGGGGGCCGTAAATGACATAGCCGCCGCAGATCAGCTCGCGCGCCGGGCGCAGAAAGCTGGCATTTGCGTCCGTGCCGGCGGGATAGACCGCAAAGATCGTCCCGATCGAGACGTTGGTGTCGATATTGCTGGACCCGTCCAGGGGGTCGATGGCCAGCGCCCAGTCGCCATCGTCCTGAATCGCAACGGGGTCGCACAGCTCCTCGCTCGCATACCAGCGCAGCCCCGCATGCCGCAGCGCGTCGCGAAACAGCGCGTCGGCATCCAGATCCAGCCGCTTCTGTCCGTCGCCGTTGCTGTTGACGCCCATCTCGGCCGCCATGCGACGATCGCCGCGCCGGATGACCCCGGCCATTTCCGCCGCGCCCCGCGCCATCGCCAGCATCAGGGGCCGCAGCGGTGCGGGAACATGCGTGATGTCGATGCTGGGCGCTCTCATCGGCCCCTCCTCAGGCGTCAGTTCGGCATGAGATGCAGCTTGACAGGATCACGGCTTCGGGAAAATTTAATAAGATGGAAGCCAAATTAGATAAATTCTAAGATGCGTCTCGATGCCCTGACACTTCGGCAACTGCGCGCCCTGCGCGCCGTGGCTGAAACCGGCAGCCTGACCGCCGCGGCCGCGGCGCTTGGACTGACGCCGCCCGCCGTCCACAGCCAGCTGCGCGGGCTGGAGGGGCTGGCGGGGTGCGCGCTTCTGGCGCGTGCCGAACACGGTGCGTTCCGTCCCACGGCCGAGGGACGCGCCCTGCTGCAGGCAGAGGCGCAGGTCGGCGTTGCCTTGGGGCGCGCGGGCCGCGAAATCGGCGCGCTGCGGCAGGGTCTCAGCGGCAATGTGGTTCTGGGGGTGGTCTCGACCGGCAAGTATTTCGCACCGGCGCTTGTCGCGCGGCTGCTGCGGCTGCTGCCGATGATCGAGGTCACGTTGCGGATCGGCAACCGCGACGCGATCCTTGCCGCGCTGGCGGGAAACGAACTGGATCTGGCGATCATGGGCCGCCCGCCGCGCGAGCCTGCGGTGCTGGCCGACCCGATCGGCCCTCATCCCCACATCATCATCGCCGCCCCCGATCACCCCCTGGCCGGGCAGGATCCGGTCACCTCGGGCGATCTTCTTGGCCAGACCTTCCTGTCCCGCGAATCGGGATCGGGCACGCGCATCCTGATGACCCGCTTTCTGGACCGCATCGGCGAGGGCACGCCCTGGCGCGCGGTCGAAATGGGCACGAACGAGACGATCAAGCAGGCGGTGATGGCGGGGCTGGGGATCGCGCTGATCTCGCAGCATACCGTGACCGAGGAATTGCGGTCGGGCCGACTTGTGGCGCTGTCGGCGATCGGCTTGCCGATCCAGCGCAGCTGGTATCTGCTGCGGCAGGCGGATCGCGAGATGACACCGGCCACCGCGCGCGTCCATGCCGAGATCGAGGCGCTGCGCGGCAGTTTCCTGCCCACGATCTGAAGACGACCCACGCGATGCGACCCGCCACCCGCCCCGATCACAGGCCGGTCACAGCGCCCCGCCAATAGGGCCCAAAAAGGGGCCGTCAGGCCGGATCGCGCAGCGCCGCGATGTCGGACGCGGGTGCCGAACTGCCGCCCTCGAAGATCAGCTGCACGCCGTCGGACCCGGTCTCGGCCTCGACGATGCGTGCATAGGCGCCGACCGCATCCTCGGAGATCACCTCGCCGTTGCGGCTGCTTTCGATGACGAAGGAATAGCGCCCGTCGGGCAGCTTTTCGCCTGCGGCGTCCCGACCGTACCAGTCGATCTGGCCCGCGCCAGGGCCGATTTCCTCGCGCGACACCTGCTGGCCCGTGGCCGTCAGCGTGACCAGCGTCACCGCGTCGGCCGCCGCATCAGGCCGGACATCCAGCGTCACCGCCTTGTCGCCGAACCACACCGGCTGCGTGGTCCGGGCCTCTTTGCCGATCCAGTCCGCGATCTGTCCCAGCCCGCCGCCACCCAGCTGCGCGATCATCTGGTTCAGCAGCTTGTTGGTCTGCGCCTGCTGTTCGACCCCCGAGAATGTGGCAAGCTGCACCGCGAATTCGGTCCCCTCCATGGGGTTCAGCGGATCCTGGTTCTGCAACTGCGCAGTCAGCATCTTCAGGAACGTATCGAAATCCGCATTGCTGGTGGCGGTCGCGGCGGTGGTGGTGGTGGCGGTCGCGGCAGCGGCCGCTGTCGAACTTCCAAGTGCGGAAATCATCCCTGTTCCTCTCACAATCTGATATCGATACGGCGGTCGCCCGCCATCGTGGCTGACCCAAGCCGGACGGCATGGGCGATGATCTGACCGCTCATTTCGGTCGCCGGGACGGCGTCGGGAAGATCCGTGGCGTTGCGGTCCGGATGATCCTTCCGGCCGCGCCCTTCCTCGCGGAATTCCAGCGCCGCGCCGTTCAGCCCGGCGTCGTCGAAATGGTTCTGCAGCATCGCCGCGTTGCGGCGAATCAGGTCCATGACCTCGGGCCTCTCGACCCAGACGGTGACATGCGGCGCACGCTCTGACCCGGTCACGACCAACCGCACCCGCCCCAGTTCTTCGGGGGACAGGGCGATCTCGATCCGGTCGTCGCGCGTGGTCACGACGGCATCGGCGATCTGCCGGATCACCGCCTGCGGATGCAGATGCGCGGGACGCCAGTCGGGTTGCGCCGCGATGCCGCGAGGCATGTCGGACAGACCGGCCGGTGTCGCAGGTACCGCTTGCGGCTCGACCTGCGGCATGTCTGAAAACGGGGGTGCGGGCGGCGCCGCCCGAATCGCGGCGGTGCCCGGCTGCTCGCTGCGTTCTGGTCGCAGAATGGGCGCATCACCGGTGCCGGTCGGCAATGGCGGGCGATTCGCGTCACCCTCGGCCTGCGGATCTGCTGTCTGGCCGGCCTCGACCTGGGTCAGCGGCCCGGCCTCGGGCTTTGCCTGTTGCCCGGCACCGGCGGAAGCAAGCGCCGGCGTCGAGGATCCGCCGATGAGGCCCATCGTCTGTCCCGGCATCTCCGGCTGGGGCGTCGGCTGCGGATCGCCTGCAGGGCCACCCTCAAGCTGCGCGCTGATGCCCGACCAGCTTTCCAGAATCATCGCCACGGCATCGGGCGATGCCGGGGGGGCGCTTGTCTTAACCTCTTCGTCCGCCAGATCCCCTCCGGCTTCCGGCTCGGTCGCGATATCGGGCGGGTCGCCCCGGTCCTCGGCTTCTGCCGCCTTGTCGGCTGCGGGCGCGTTGGACGGCGACACCTCACCCAATGCCGCGTCGAACGGGTCCGCGCCCTCGTGATCGGCGGCAGCCGAGGCGCCTTGTGGCGAGGCCGACCGGCCTTCGCCTGCCGCGACCGCCCCGAATGTCATGAATGCCGAACTGTCCATATCCGCGCCCTTCGATTTCACGCATATGTAGCGGCTAATCCTTACCTATTATTTACCGATAGGCCCTAATTTCCGAAATTCTGAACAATTCGGAGAGTCAGGATGCAAATTCAGCATGTTTCCCTTGCGGCGCCCGCAACATCGGCGCCGACGCCAGCCGACCGGTTGGAACAGGTATTTCTGGAAGAGATGTTGAAATATTGTGGCCCACGCGCGGCCGAGGGGGCGTTCGCGGGCGGCGCGACGGAACAGCAATTCGAAAGTTTCCTGACGCGCGAATATGCCGCGATCCTGTCGGAAAAGCTGGATCTGGGATTCGCCGACATGATCGCGGGGGACGCGCAATGAAGGCCTCGATCGCCCGAAATCTGGCATCTGTGAAGTCCGCGATCATCGCGGGCGATCCCGTCACGGCACTGATGACATTGGAAAAGCTTGCAGCGACCTTGCAGCGCGAGGGCTTGCCGCCTGCGGACCGGCCCGCTCTGACGGACGCGATGTCCCAACTGATGGTCCTGGCCGAGGCGTCGCTGCGCGGGGCGCGGCAGGCCTCCGATGAGGTGCAGGCCATCATCCAGGCGGCGCGCAGTCTGCAGACATATGACAGCGATGGATGTCGCCGCACGGCGCTGGTCACGGCACCGGCGCCCCGCCGATTTTGACTAAAATGCGCGACGTTGCGGATTTGAGAGGAGAGCCGGAATTCACTATTTGTAAATGGCCAGCCGATTAGAACGGTGGACGTGCGAAGAAACGCACGGGGCATTTCAGCCCGCCAGGTCAGAAGGCCGGATCTCTCAATAGCGGGTGCAAAGCGCCCCATTTCACGGAGGACAACATGTCCAGCATTCTGACCAATAACGGCGCCATCGTCGCCCTGCAGACCCTGAAATCGATCAACGCGGGTCTCGACAAGGCCCAGTCCGAGATTTCGACCGGCAAATCCATCGCCAATGCGCAGGACAATGCCGCGATCTGGGCGATCTCGAAGGTCATGGAAACCGACCAGGCGGCGTTCAAGACGATCCAGAGCGGCCTGAACGTGGCCGAGGCGACCGTCGCAACCGCCCGTGCGGGCGCCGAACAGGTGACCGACCTTCTGAACGAGATGAAGAATCTCGCGCTGAATGCCGGGACCGACGGCTTCGACTACGACAAGGTTCAGACCGACATCACCGCCAAAATGGCGCAGATCACCTCGATCGTTTCGGGCACGCAGATGAACGGCGTGAACCTGCTCAGCACGAACGGCATCGACGGCGGCGCGACCTTCACGGTGCTGGCGTCACTGGATCGTTCGGTCGCCACGGCCGCGACCACGTCGAACACCATCGTCGTGGACTCGGCCGATTTCGAGGCCAGCATCGTCGGTGGCACGCTGACCGCGATCACCGATCGCGCGACTGCGGACACCGCGGTTCACGATCTCGAGGTCCTGATCGAGGCCGCCGTGAATGGGGCCGCCGACCTGGGCTCGGCCGGCAAGCGCATCGCCGACCAGTCGGATTTTGTGGGCAAGCTGGCCGATTCGCTGAAAGCGGGCATCGGATCGCTTGTGGACGCCGACATGGAAGAGGCGTCGGCCCGTCTGCAGGCGCTGCAGACCCAGCAGCAGCTGGGCATCCAGTCGCTGTCGATCGCCAACCAGGCGCCGTCGTCGATCCTGGCGCTGTTCCGCTGATGACATCGCGGGGCGCCTTCGGGCGCCCCGTTCAAGCTACACCACACCACATCGGGAATCACGATATTGAACGCGGTAACACCCTTGTCTGAGACCGGCTATGGCGCCAACGCCGTCCGGACGGCGCGCGACGCCGAATACGATATCCTCTCGCGTGTCACGCGGCTGCTGAAGCAGTCCGACCGCACCGGTCGCAGTGCCGATACGGTCATGGCGGTGCACAAGAACAACCAGCTCTGGACCATCTTCGCGTCGGATCTTGCCGATCCGCAGAACGGGCTGGCGGATGAGATCAAGGCAGGTCTGCTGTCCCTGGCCGGTTTCTCGCTACGCCACGGCCACGCGGTGCTGTCGGGGTCCGCCACGACCGATGCGCTGATCGACATCAACATGTCCATCATGAAAGGATTGCGCGGCGAGGCCGACATATGAGCGGTCTGGTCCTCAAGCTCGCCCCGAACGAGCGCGTGCTGATCAACGGTGCCGTGATCGAGAATGGCGACCGCAGGTCGAAGATCGCGATCAAGACGCCGAACGCGAACGTGCTGCGCCTGAAGGACGCGATCCATCCGGATCGGGCATGCACGCCGGTGGCGCGGGCCTGCTATATCGCGCAGCTGATCCTGTCGGGGGATGCCGATCTGTCACAGGGGCGCAAGCAGCTTCTGCTTGCGATGGAACAGTTGAGCCAGGTTTTCGACGATCGCGACAGTCGCAGAGTCCTTTCGGATGCGACGGTCCACGCGGTCGATGGCAATGCCTATCAGGCACTGCGAAGCCTGCGGCAGCTTCTTCCCAGAGAGGCGCGGCTGTTCGCTGCCCGGCAACAATGAGGTTGGCATGACGGCTGCGATCACCTTCGGCGCGGGCGGCCTGCTGGGATGGCGGGTTCTGAAGCAAAGCGAGGATCGGCAGATGGAAATTCTGTCGAAGGATCCGGGCCTGCAGCGCAACACCGCATATTTCAGGCAGAATATCGAGACCGCCTTGACCGCCGAAGATCTGGTCAAGGACTATCGCTTGCTGAACGTGGCGCTGGGCGCCTTTGGTCTGGAAGCCGATATCTCGAACAAGGCCTTTATCAGGCAGGTCCTGGATTCGGATGTCAGCGACCGCACGTCACTGGTCAACCGGCTCAGCGACAAGCGGTATCTGCGACTGGCAGAGGCACTTGGCTATGGCGCGGGCGCATCTGCCGCGGACGAGCTGGGCGAGAAGGTATCTGCCGCATATCTGCAGCGAGAGTTCGAACGGCGGGTCGGCGAAGGCGACGAAAACCTGCGCCTTGCCCTGAATGCACGCCGCGAGTTGCAGGGGTTCGCCGGACGCGATTCCAAGGATTCGACCCTGTGGTTCGAGGTGATGGGAAACCCGCCGCTGCGCGAGGTGTTCGAAGGCGCCTTCGGTTTCGGCAACGCCTATGGCAAGCTGTCCATCGATCGCCAGCTGGAGGAATTCACGAAGGCCTCTGAACGCTATCTGGGCAGCGCGTCCTTCGCGGATATCGCCACCGATCAGGGCATAGACAAACTGGTGCGCAACTTCCTTGCGCGCTCGCAACTCGAACAGGTTCAGGTCCAGAACCGCTACAGCGCCGCACTGACCCTGCTGTCCTCGTAGGACAACGAATTTTTCGGGCCATCCACACGCCATCGAACGGATCGGGCGTCGCACATGGCGTGTGGCCAGACCCCATCCGTGTCGCGACCTGATGTTCGCAGACAGGACGGCCCTCGCGATTCGCGAAAAATCCCGGACGCTGCGCAGTATTTGTCGCGTCAGGCAAGTCGCGTCCCTCGGTCATCCGTGACCCTGACGCCTGGCCATCCGTGACCTTGACGCCTGAGCGCCTCAGGAACAACAGGGTGCGATCAGTGACCGGCCGCGCCTTCGGGCATGATCATTCGCCTTGGTCTCGGGGCCGACCGCATCTTCTGGATCCACCAAACGCCTTGTCGACCGGCGTCCGCGGCACGCGGCGTTTCGTATCGCGGGGTCGATTTCATCCCGGATGCGGCTTCTTGCCTTGAACCCCGGGCGTGCTTGGCTATAACCCCGGACGATTTGCGCAGATCCAAGCCAGCCCCGGAGGCTCCATGCCGAAAAGAACCGATATCAAGTCCATCCTGATCATCGGGGCAGGGCCCATCGTCATCGGGCAGGCCTGCGAGTTCGACTATTCCGGCGCACAGGCCTGCAAGGCCCTGCGCGAGGAAGGCTATCGGGTGATCCTCGTGAACTCGAATCCCGCGACGATCATGACCGATCCCGAAATGGCCGACGCGACCTATATCGAACCGATCACGCCGGGCATCGTCGAAAAGATCATCGCCAAGGAGCGCCCCGATGCGCTGCTGCCCACGATGGGCGGGCAGACCGGTCTGAACACTGCGCTGGCGCTGGCCGATGCCGGGGTTCTGAACCGTTACGGCGTCGAACTGATCGGGGCGCAGCGCTCGGCGATCGAGATGGCCGAGGATCGCAAGCTGTTCCGCGAGGCGATGGACCGGATCGGTCTGGAAAACCCGCGCGCCACAATCATTGCCGCCCCCAAGCTGGCCAGCGGCAAATACGACATCAATGCCGGCGTCCAGCAAGCGGTCGAGGCGCTGGAGGACATCGGCCTGCCCGCCATCATCCGTCCCGCCTATACCCTGGGCGGGACCGGCGGCGGAGTCGCCTATAACCGCGACGATTATGAACGGATCGTGCGGTCGGGGCTGGATGCCAGCCCGGTCGCGCAGGTGCTGATCGACGAAAGCCTGCTGGGCTGGAAGGAATACGAGATGGAGGTGGTGCGCGACCGCGCCGACAACGCCATCATCGTCTGTTCCATCGAGAACGTTGATCCGATGGGGGTTCACACGGGCGATTCGATCACCGTCGCCCCCGCGCTGACCCTGACCGACCGCGAATATCAGCGGATGCGGAACGGCAGCATTGCGGTCCTGCGCGAGATCGGCGTCGAGACCGGTGGTTCGAACGTGCAATGGGCCATCAATCCCGAGGATGGCCGGATGGTCGTGATCGAGATGAACCCCCGCGTCAGCCGGTCCTCGGCGCTGGCGTCCAAGGCGACCGGCTTCCCGATCGCCAAGATCGCCGCAAAGCTGGCCGTGGGCTACACCCTGGACGAGCTGGACAATGACATCACCAAGGTCACGCCCGCGTCGTTCGAGCCCTCGATCGACTATGTCGTGACCAAGATCCCGCGCTTCGCGTTCGAGAAATTCCCCGGATCGAAGCCCGAGCTGACCACCGCCATGAAATCGGTGGGCGAGGTCATGGCGATCGGACGCAGCTTCCATGAATCGCTGCAGAAGGCCCTGACCTCGATGGAGAACGGCCTGACCGGGCTGGATGAAATCGTCATCGAGGGCGCGGCGGAACAGGGCAAGCCCGCCGTCATCGCCGCGCTTTCCAGGCAGACCCCGGACCGTATCCGCATCATTGCCGAGGCGATGCGCTTCGGCCTCTCCGATGACGAGATCCAGCGTGTCACCAGCTTCGATCCGTGGTTCCTGGCGCGCATCCGCGAGATCATCGACGCCGAACACCGCGTGCGCGAAAACGGCCTGCCCGTCGATGCCGACGCCCTGCGCGCGCTGAAGATGATGGGCTTTACCGATGCCCGGCTGGCGCATCTGACCGGCGGCGAGGAATCCGATATCCGCCGCGCCCGCGCCGCCGCCGGCATCCGTCCCGTGTTCAAGCGCATCGACACCTGCGCCGCCGAATTCGAGGCCCAGACCCCCTACATGTATTCCACCTACGAAGCCCCCGCGATGGGCGACGTGGAATGCGAATCCCGCCCCACCGACGCGAAAAAGGTCGTCATCCTCGGCGGCGGCCCGAACCGCATCGGCCAAGGCATCGAATTCGACTATTGCTGCTGCCATGCCTGTTTCGCGCTGACCGACGCGGGCTTTGAGACCATCATGGTCAACTGCAACCCGGAAACCGTCTCGACCGACTACGACACCTCGGACCGGCTATATTTCGAACCGCTGACCCTGGAACATGTGCTGGAAATCCTGCGCGTGGAACAGGAAAACGGCACGCTGCACGGCGTCATCGTCCAGTTCGGCGGCCAGACCCCGCTGAAGCTGGCCAACGATCTCGAGGCCGAGGGGATCCCGATCCTGGGCACCACCCCCGACGCCATCGACCTGGCCGAGGATCGCGAACGCTTCCAGGACCTGCTGAACCGCCTGAACCTCAAGCAGCCGATCAACGGCATCGCCAGCAGCGACGATCAGGCCATCGCCATCGCCGAACGCATCGGCTTCCCGCTGGTCATCCGCCCCTCCTACGTGCTGGGCGGCCGCGCGATGGAGATCGTGCGCGACATGGACCACCTGAAACGCTACATCACCGAGGCGGTGACCGTCTCGGGCAAGAACCCGGTGCTTCTGGACAGCTACCTGTCCGGCGCGATCGAGGTCGATGTGGACGCGCTGTCGGATGGCGACAATGTCCACGTCGCCGGCATCATGGAACATATCGAGGAGGCGGGCGTCCATTCCGGCGACAGCGCCTGTTCGCTGCCCCCGCACACGCTGGACGCCGCCACGATCCAGGAACTGAAACGCCAGACCACCGCGATGGCCCGCGCCCTGCGCGTGGTCGGGCTGATGAACGTCCAGTTCGCGCTGAAGGACGGCCAGATCTACGTGCTCGAGGTCAATCCCCGCGCCTCGCGCACCGTGCCCTTCGTCGCCAAGGCCACTGACAGTGCCATCGCCTCCATCGCCGCGCGCCTGATGGCGGGCGAGCCGATGTCGAACTTCCCCGAACGCGACCCCTATCCCGAAGGCGTCGGCCCCGAGGATGACCTGCCCTTTGCCGATCCGCTGACGCTGGCCGACCCGATCACGCCGTGGTTTTCGGTGAAAGAGGCCGTGCTGCCCTTCGCCCGCTTCCCCGGCGTCGATACGCTCTTGGGCCCCGAAATGCGCTCGACCGGCGAGGTGATGGGCTGGGACCGCAACTTCCCGCGCGCCTTCCTCAAGGCGCAGCTTGGCGCGGGCACGCTGCTGCCCTTCGAAGGCCGCATCTTCATCTCGATCAAGGACGCCGACAAATCCGACGCGCTGGCCGACGCCGCCCGCGATCTGGTCCAGATGGGCTTTTCGCTGGTCGCCACCTCGGGCACGGCCGATTTCCTGGGCCAGCACGGCGTCGCCACGACCCGCGTGAACAAGGTCTATGAGGGTCGCCCGAACATCGTGGACCGCCTCAAGAACGGCGACATCGCCATGGTCCTGAACACCACCGAGGGCACCCAGGCCATCGCCGACAGCCGCGAGATCCGCGCCGTCGCGCTGTATGACAAGATCCCCTACTTCACCACGGCCGCCGGCAGCATCGCCGCCGTGGCGGCGATCAAGTCACGCGAGGAGGGGGAAGTCGGGGTCAGGTCGTTGCAGGCGTGACGCGTCGCCTGCAAGCCGCCCAGACTACTCGCCGTTGGCCGCCTCTGAAGTGATCATCAGAACACCCTCCGGCCATTCATAGACAAAGGCGCGCAGCATGATCGCCAGATCCTGCGCGAAATACAGCCGTTCGGCGGCGTTCCACAGAAAATCCTGCGGCAGGCTCATGCTGCAGGACAGGGCGTTGTGGGGCCGCGAATTCAGGCTGCGGCGCATCAGCGTCGGGTTGAAGTGATACAGGCCTCGCGCGCCGGCGACCGATCCGGCCGCGAGGATCTGAAACGGATCTTCGTCCTCTCGGATGCCAAGGCTGTGCGACAGCTTGCGGGCGACATCGGCCGTGGTGATGTTCGGCGCGGCGCCGGGGAATCCGATCAGCACGTTTGCGCGGCGCACATTCAGTTCGACGCAAAGGCTCAGCGCGCCCCGGTCGCGCGGCAAATGCACCAGATAGTCGGCCTTGCAGGCGCCCCGCCGATGGTTCAGCAGCACCTTGGCGCGGTTTTGCGGGTTCGGGTGCGGCGAGGCGGGAAACTGTTCGGGGTCGCGATAGCGGGCCTCGCCCTCGGATACGGTGGCCAGCGCGAACGGGATCGTTTTGGTCAGGAAGTGCTCGGTCCGTTCGGTCAGGTTGCGTTCGCCAGCATAGGAGGTGGCAAAGACCACCCCAAGGATCGACACCGGCGTGATGATGCCCAGAAGATAGGCGCTGGCCGACAGCGCGGAATCGCTGGTCTTGCCCGTGATTGCGTCGATGAAAATGTAGATGCCGCTGAACAGGCAAAAGATCAGCAGGGCTGCCAGCGCGGTCTTGACCCAGACAGGCAGGGAAATCAGGCTGATCTGGCTGAGGAAATTCATCCATCCGTCCGCGTGCTGTCACGACCCTGACAGCTTAGCGCAGGCTGAGGAGGCGTCAAACATTGATGCGTGCCGTGGCTGTCGCGTCTGGCCCCTCACACCTCCCCGATCCCGTTCCGCTTCTTCATCTCCTCCATCAGCGCCTGCCGCGCCACGGGGGACATCGTGGTGACGCGCTGGGGCATCGGCACGCCGCCCTTGTCGCGCCAGCCCTCGGGGTTTTCGGGGCCCAGCATGTCGTCGCGCTTGCGCTGATACTCGCCGAACTCGGGGCGCGGGCCATCCAGCATCTGATCCTCGCGCCGGGCCAGGTAATCCATCGTCTCGCCGCCATGGATCAGCCCGGCCAGGCGCGCATGCATCCAGACCGACATCAGCCGGTTGACGCGCACCTGCCAGTCCGGCCCCATGCTGCGAAAGAATTTCACGATGTCCTCGTCCAGCCGCAGCGTGACCCGCGTCTTGGCCTTGGCCGGTTTCTCGCGCGCGATCTGGTGCCATTCCTCGGGGATCCGCATCCGGTCCAGGATGGTGCTGTGCAGGTCCCATTCAAGTTGCCGCATCGCGTCGGCCATGTAGTGGTAATTCACCCGCCGCGTCTCTTCCGCCTTGCCGATGCCCATCGCCGTGCCGCCCCGTGCTTGCCAGTGTCTGCCCGTGACGACGGTGGCGCGGGGCGGTTAACGCGGCCTTAACGGGCCGTGCGTTGTCGGTGTACGCGCTGTGCACGCCCGGTGCCGCGCGGGTGCATGGCTTGTGCGGCGGCGATCTTCGGCCTAGACGGCGTGCCGAGGATGCCCAAGGAAGACCGCCATGCACACCGTCTCGCTGATCGCCGCGCCCACCGTCGCCAATCTTGAAAGCGCGCTGCTGGACGGGCTGGCAAAGTCTTGGGATGGCGGCAGCCCGCGCTGGCTGAACCCTGGAATCGCTGGGGAATTCGACATTCAGGCGCTGCCCGACGACGCCGAACAGGTCTGGTCGGACCT
Source organism: Paracoccus maritimus (assembly GCF_025195095.1). Taxonomy (GTDB): domain Bacteria; phylum Pseudomonadota; class Alphaproteobacteria; order Rhodobacterales; family Rhodobacteraceae; genus Paracoccus; species Paracoccus maritimus. The sequence goes on from NZ_JANAVZ010000008.1 coordinate 129,154, forward strand.
GCAGACGATCGGCATCGACCTGGCCATTCAGCCCACTGCCGCGCGGCATAAATCGATCCTGCTGGCCGACATGGATTCCACCATGATCGATCAGGAATGCATCGACGAACTCGCCGCCTTCGCCGGCGCCGGCCCCCGCGTCGCCGCCATCACCGCCCGCGCCATGAATGGCGAGCTGAACTTTCACGAGGCGCTGGTCGAACGCGTCAACCTGTTGGCGGGATTGCAGGAATCGGTAATCGAAGAAGTCCTGGCGACGCGCATCACGCTGGCGTCGGGCGGTCGCGAACTGGTCGCCACGATGCGCGCGAATGGCGGATATGCGGCGCTGGTGTCGGGCGGGTTCACCTCGTTCACGGGCCCGGTCGCCGCCCGGCTCGGCTTCGACGAACACCGTGCCAATACGCTGCTGGCCGAAAGCGGGGTGCTGACCGGCCATGTCGCCCTGCCGGTGCTGGGCCGCGAGGCAAAGATCGAGGCGTTGCGCGACGTTGCTGACGCACGCGGCCTGACCCCGGACGATGTAATTGCGGTCGGCGACGGCGCCAACGATCTGGGCATGCTGCAACTGGCCGGCACAGGCGTCGCCCTGCACGCCAAGCCCGCCGTCGCCGCGCAGGCGAAGATCCGCATCAACCACGGCGATCTGACCGCCCTTCTGTATCTTCAGGGATACCGCGCGACCGAGTTCGTCACGGACTGATCGCGGCGATTGTCTCGGCTGCGGGCCTTGCGACCGCAGCCGCCGCCCCGGTGCCGGCCCAGAACGCGCCAAACCCGGTTTCTCCGGTTGCCAAGGCTGCGGCGTTCAGCGCTTTTCCTGCATCGTAGGTCACGGGATAGGCAGGGGCTTCAGCGCCATCTATCGCGGTGAAAAGATTTTCCAGTCCGCGCGCCGGCCGGCCCGATATCGCCCTGGTCATGCGGGTGCGGCCAGTACCCATCGCCTCTCGATGGGGCGCTGAAGTCGCGGCTTCGGGGGCAAGCAGGAATGCCGTCCCGCATTGCACGGCCACGGCCCCGTCGGCGATTGCGGCACGTGCGTCCTGTCGCGTCATGATCGCCCCGGCAGCGATGACCGGCAGTCCCAGTCCGGTAATCTGGCGCAGCAGCGGTCGTGTCTGCAAGCTGGGATCCTCGGCATCAGGATCAAACATTCCGCGATGGCCGCCGGCCTGCCAGCCCTGCGCCACGATCACGTCCAGACCGGCGGCCACGATCAGGCGCGCCTCGACCAGATTCGTGGCGGTGGCCATCAGAGCCGCACCCGTCTGACGCAGGGCGGCAATCTGGTTCGCCGTGGGCAGGCCGAAATGAAAGCTGATCGCGGCGGGCCTGACCTCTTGCAGCAGGCGCATCATCGGGTCGTTGACCCGAAAACTTTGATAGATTTCGGACAGAGATTGCGGAGGCTGGGCGTTGAACCGCGCAAATTCGGGCCGCAGTCGGTCCAGCCAGGCTGCTTCACGCGCCGCGTCCCGGACCGCCGGGGCGTGGCAGAAAAGGTTCACCGCAAAGGGACGCGCGGTCAGCGCGCGTGTCTGTGCGATGGCGCTTCTTGCCCCGGCCACGTCCAGCGCCCCAAGCGCGACCGAACCCAGCGCACCGGCATTGCATGCGACCGCTGCCAGCGCCGGGGTGGATACGCCGGCCATCGGGGCTTGAACGATCGGATGCCGCAGATCCAGCTGTTCCAGCATGACGTGATCCCTTTTGTTCCACTGCCAATCTATCTCACGCCGGGAACGGTGAAGGAACCCGGTTGCCAAGGGCTTTACAATCCGGTGTCCGCGGCGCAATGGCCGATCATGTTGGATCTGAGCCTGAATCTTGTCTTGGTGCTGATCGCCGCGGGTTTCGCGGCCGGGTTCGTGGATGCCATTGCGGGCGGTGGTGGCCTGATTACCGTTCCGGCGCTGATGCTGGCCGGGGTGCCGCCGGCGCAGGCGTTGGCCACCAACAAGGTGCAGGGCGTGTTCGGGGCGGCGACAGCGGCGATCAGCTATGCCGCGCGCGGCCTTGTGAATCTACGTCAGCAATGGCGCATGGCGCTGCTGGCCGGGGCCGGAGGCATTCTGGGCGCAGCGCTTGTGACCCGTCTGCCGACCGAGGGTTTGCGGCTGGCCTTGCCGGTCGTCCTGATCGGAATCGCGATCTTCTTTGCGGTGAAGCCCGGCTTGGACGATCTGGACCGGTTGCGCCGGATGTCGCCCGTGCTGTTCGGCGCGCTGGTCGTGCCGCTGATCGGTTTCTATGACGGCCTGATCGGCCCCGGCGCCGGGTCCTTCTACATGATCGCGTTCGTGTCGCTGGCTGGATACGGCGTGCTGAAGGCCACAGCGCATACCAAGCTTCTGAACCTGTTTTCCAATCTGGGTGGATTGCTGACCTTTGCCTTGGTCGGATCGCCGCTTTGGGGGCTGGGGTTGATGATGGGGCTGGCCCAGATCGCCGGGGCGGCTTTGGGCGCCCGGCTGGCGGCGCGGATCGGATCACGCCTGATCAAGCCGCTGCTTGTGCTGACCTCGACCGTGCTGGCGCTGCGACTGATCTGGGAGATGATCTGACCGGCGTCCGCGGGCGGGCCGGCGTCCACTCTGCCAAGGGACGCCGACCGATCTTCGCCCGGAGGGAGGCGGTGGGGGAACCGCCCTCATCGGCATCCAAGCAGAAAACTGCGTCGGATTCGTGACGATTTAGGCCGGAAATCCCGGCGCGGTTCGCATTTCTCCGGTCACGATGCCGCGCCAGTTGCGGATCGGGCCGGTCAGAAAAGTCTGAACTGCGGGCTGGGCGCGATCCAGCACGCCCAGATGGACGAGAATTGCGGTGATCGCGGCTTCTGCCGCACGGGTGCCGCCATCGGCAATCTTCAGCGCGACGCCCAGCCCCTGTTCCGGCAGGATTGCCACGAAGACGGCTTCTGCCCCGGTCTTTGCCGCGACATGTCCGCCCATTGCCCGCATCAGCAATGTGCAGGCCCTGCCTTCCCCCGCGACCAGTTCGGGATGCGCCCGCATGGCGTCAACCAGACGCTTCATGGCCCGGCCGCGACGATCCGATCCGGGATTTGCGAATGCCGCCATGGCGCGTCCAAGCCCCTCGAGCGAGCACGACCAGTTCGGCGCCGAACAGCCGTCGATCCCATAGCCGGGGCTGATCTCGTCGGTGACCTCCTCGAAGGCGGTTTTCACCGCCTGCTGGATCGGATGATCGGCATCGACATAGTCGGGGCCGCCGCGCAAATGCTGGTTCAGCGTCAGGAACCCCGCATGCTTGCCCGAGCAGTTGTTGTGTAACTGGCAGGGACTTTCATCCGAACATGTCAGGCGACGGTTCTCGTCGCGGTCGCGGGGCATGTGGCTGCCGCAGCGCAGATCCGCCTCGGACAGGCCAACGGTGTTCAGCCAGTCGCCGACCGCGCTGACATGCATCCGCGCTCCGCTGTGGCTGGCGCAGGCCAAGGCCAGATGTCGTTCGGTCAGACCAGCGGCGTCGGCCGCACCGCTTTCGACCAAAGGCAGCGCCTGTATCATCTTGCACGATGATCGCGGAAATATGATCCGCGATGGTTCGCCCCAGGCCTCGACCACGCCCCTGCGGTCGCAGACCACTGCGTGCCCGCGATGCAGGCTTTCGCGCTGGCCTCCGCGCCACAATTCGATCAATTTGGCTGAACGCATCGCAATCTCCCCCTGACAATTGCGCGATTTCATGCCTTGCGCTCTTTTTCGCGCAATGATTTTGGCTATCCTGATTGCAGAAGGTTGAAAAGACCACAGCAATCGGCAAGAACGCCGGGCAAAGCGGCGAAGCGAAACGGCAGGAGGCCAGAGCATGAAGAATACCACGCTGCGCGGCATGGCAGCCATTGCGGTCCTGATGGCGGGGCTGGGTTCGGCGGTCGCACAGGAATCGACGAATGTGGTCGCGACCGAGGATGACTGGACCGTCTTTGCGGCCGACAATCCGCGGGAATGCTGGGCGGTTTCACCCCCGAAATCCACGCTGAACACCAAGGACGGCGAAGAGGTCGAGGTGACGCGGGGCGACATCCGCCTGTATGTCGCCTATCGTCCAGGCAATAACGGCGAGGTCTCGTTCACCGGCGGCTATCCGTTCGCCCCCGGCTCGACGGTCGAGGTCGATATCGGCGGACAGAAGTTCAACCTGTTCACCGAGGGCGAGAATGCCTGGACCGGCAGCCCGTCCGAGGATCAGAAGCTGATCGGAGCCTTGCGCGCAGGGTCGTCCGTCGTGGTCACCGGCCGTTCTTCCCGCGGCACGACGACCAAGGACACGTTCAGCCTGATCGGCATTACCGCCGCGACCAACACCGCGAAATCACGCTGCGAGTGATCCCTTTGCGGTCGGGCCTTCCAGCCCTGCCGTGACAAGGGTGGCGGACTGCGAGGCAGAGGCCGGTTGAATTACCGGCCCATTTCGCTTATCTGCGGATCTTTCACGCGCAACTCTGGTAAATCCATGTCCGCTCCGATCACGCAGGATGTCCTGACCATTCCCCGCAAGCTGCCGGAAGGCGGTCGGGTGAACATTGTCGGGTTGACCCGCGAACAGCTTCACGACGCGCTGATTGCCGCGGGCACGCCCGAGCGGCAGGCGAAGATGCGTGTCGGGCAGATCTGGCAATGGGTCTATCACTGGGGCGTGCGTGATTTCGCGGCGATGACCAATCTGGCCAAGGATTATCGCGCGCTGCTGGCCGACCGGTTCGAGATTTCGCTGCCCGAGGTGGTGACGCGTCAGGTCAGCGCCGATGGCACGCGCAAATATCTGCTGCGGATTGCCGGCGGGCACGAGGTCGAGGCGGTCTATATCCCCGAGGAAGGGCGCGGAACATTGTGCGTCAGCAGCCAGGTGGGCTGCACGCTGACCTGTTCCTTCTGCCACACCGGCACGCAAAAGCTGGTCCGCAACCTGACACCGGGCGAGATCGTCGGTCAGCTGATGATCGCCCGCGACGATCTGGACGAATGGCCCACGCAGGGAACACCCAAGAACGAGACACGTCTGATCAGCAACATGGTGCTGATGGGCATGGGCGAGCCGCTTTATAACTTCGAGGGCGTGCGTGATGCGATGAAAGTGGTGATGGATGGCGAGGGGCTGTCGCTGTCACGCCGCCGCATCACGCTGTCGACCAGCGGCGTCGTGCCGGAAATCGCGCGCACGGCCGAGGAAATTGGCTGCCTTCTGGCGGTCAGCTTTCATGCGACCACCGACGAGGTGCGTGACAGGCTGGTGCCGATCAACAAGCGCTGGAACATCCAGACCCTGCTGGATGCGCTGCGCGAATATCCCCGGCTGTCCAATTCCGAACGGATCACCTTCGAATATGTGATGCTGGACGGAGTGAACGACAGCGATGAAGACGCGCGCAGGCTGGTCAGGCTGATCCGGGGCATTCCCGCCAAGATCAATCTGATCCCGTTCAACGAATGGCCGGGTGCGCCTTATCAGCGATCAAGCTGGGAACGCATCGAGTCCTTTGCGGACATCGTCCACAAGGCAGGCTATGCCAGCCCGATCCGTACCCCGCGCGGCGAGGATATCATGGCGGCCTGCGGTCAGCTGAAATCCGCCACCGAACGCGGCCGCAAAAGCCGTGCCCAGATCGCGGCCGAGGCGGCGGGATAATCGCGGCAAGACGTCCGAAATTGTGGTCATTCAAAGACTACTTTGCCAGACAAAGCTGCCTTTCAATGCGCTCCCTACATCACAGTTCTCGCACCGGTGGCAGTCAGGGACGCCACGTCCAAAACCTCGAAAATGTCGCCATCATGACTAACGAAAGCTCAGTTTTCGCAAACGAGCGCAGAGCGAGCAGCGCTATGATCGTGAAAAGGACGACAAAGAAAGTTCCGCCTTGCGACTTAAGAAAATGCTCGATGTCGCCAGCATACGAAAGTTCCTGACTGTCACTGACGTCGCTTCCTAATCTGCCTGTTAAATAGCCTCTAAGCTGCGTGGCTGTTGCCACAGCTTCCAGCCGTTCGCTTGATCGCTCAAGCAACGCGAACGCCGCATACCCCACAACCAAGATAAGGTACCCGAACTCGAACTATCCCTTTTTCATGTGCGCTCCGCTCTGCGTAGCCTGAGCTATTGCAATGATGCCAAGCGGCGGCAATGGCCTCGAAACGGCGGCAGCCCTCGCACAGGTTACATGATGTGTCCGCGCTAACAGGGTTCTTGCCAAGCATCGATGATCGCCACCGCGTCCTCGGCTGTTTCGACATAGTGGAACAGGTCCAGATCGGACTCGCTGATTGTGCCCGCTTCGGCCAGCGCCTCCCAATTCAGGATCCTGTCCCAGAACTCGGCCCCGAACAGCAGGATAGGGATCGGCTTCATCCGCTTGGTCTGCACCAGTGTCAGCGTCTCGAACAACTCGTCCAGCGTGCCGAAGCCGCCGGGAAAGACGGTAATCGCCCGCGCTCGCATCAGGAAATGCATCTTGCGGATCGCGAAGTAATGGAAATTGAAGCAAAGATCCGGTGTGACATAGCGGTTCGGCGCCTGCTCGTGCGGCAGCACGATACCCAGCCCGATCGACGCGCCACCGGCTTCTTCGGCGCCCATGTTGCCGGCCTCCATCACGCCCGGCCCGCCACCGGTACAGATGACGAATTCACGGCCGTAGGATTCCAGGCTGCGCCGCGTCATCTCGCGCGCGAAAAGCCTTGCCTGCTCGTAATATTTCGCCAGGTCCGCCAGCGTCTTCGTGCGGGCTTGGTCGGCATGTTCGGGCGACGGGATGCGCGCGCCGCCGAACATGACGACGGTGGATTCGACCCCGCGTTCGTCCATCACCATCTGCGGCTTCAGCAGTTCCAGTTGCAGCCGCAGCGGGCGCAGCTCCTCTCGCAGCATGAAATCGCGGTCGGTGAAGGCCAGCCGATAGGCGGGCGACCGCGTCTGCGGCGTATCGGGAATGCGATCGGCGCGGGCCGCGTCCTCGTCGCTGTGCGGAAAGGGGTGGGCGCGGTCTTCCTTGTCGGTCATCGAAAGCCTCGGAGGTGTTTCGCGGTCCGCGCGGATTGCGCGGCGCTTTTCACAGGCTTATAGCCCTGACGTGACAGTTTCCACCCGGACGCGACATATCGAGGAGAGGCCGCGATGACCCAAGCCCTGGAACATGCCATCGAAACCGCGTGGGACAACCGCGCCGATATCACCAGCGCCACGCAGGGTCAGGTCCGCGAGGCCGTCGATGAGGCACTGAACCGGCTGGACACGGGCGAGCTGCGCGTCGCCGAAAAAGGCGGTGCTGACTGGCATGTGAACCAGTGGGCGAAAAAGGCCGTGCTGCTGTCGTTCCGCCTGAACGACATGACCGAAATGTCGGGCGGTCCGCAGGGCGGCAACTGGTGGGACAAGGTGCCGTCGAAATTCGCGGGCTGGGGTGACAACCAGTGGCGCGCCGCCGGGTTCCGGGCGGTGCCTGGCGCGATCGTGCGGCGCAGCGCCTTCATCGGCAAGGGCGCGGTGCTGATGCCGTCCTTCGTGAACCTTGGCGCGCATGTGGGCGAGGGCACGATGGTGGACACATGGGCCACGGTGGGATCCTGCGCGCAGATCGGGAAGAACGTGCATCTGTCGGGCGGCGTCGGCATCGGTGGCGTGCTGGAACCGTTGCAGGCCGGACCGACGATCATCGAGGACGAATGCTTCATCGGCGCGCGGTCCGAAGTGGTTGAGGGCTGCATCGTCCGCGAAGGGTCCGTGCTGGGCATGGGCGTGTTCATCGGCCAGTCCACCAAGATCGTGGACCGAGAGACCGGGCAGGTCATGTATGGCGAGGTGCCCGCCGGGTCGGTCGTCGTCGCAGGCTCGATGCCATCCAAGAACGGCGTGAACCTGTATTGCGCCGTGATCGTCAAGCGGGTGGATGCAAGAACGCGCGCCAAGACGTCGGTCAACGAGTTGCTGCGCGATTGACGACGCTCTACATCGACGCGGATGCCTGCCCGGTGAAGGCCGAGGCCGAGCGTGTTGCGACCCGGCTGCAGGTGCCGATGGTTCTGGTCTGCAATGGCGGGTTGCGACCGTCACCGAATCCGTTGGTGTCCCTGCAGATCGTGGCCGAGGGGCCGGATGAGGCCGACAAATGGATTGCCGAGGCGTGCGGACCCGGTGACGTGGTGGTGACGGCGGATCTGCCATTGGCCGATCGCTGCCTGAAGGCAGGTGCGCAGGTGTTGCAGCATGACGGCGAGGTGCTGTCCGTGGCAAATATCGGTCCGCGTCTGGCGACCCGTGACCTGATGGCCGATATCCGGTCGGCGAACCCCTTTCATCAGGGTGGCGGCGCCGGGTTTTCCAAGGCCGACCGGTCTCGTTTCCTGCAATCTCTGGATCGACTGTTGCAGAGCGCGTTGCGCGACTAGGGATCCGAACTTTCGGCGCCGGATCCCGTTGCCTTGCAGCTTGCCGCGATCCGCGGCGCCTGAGGGGATGGGAATGGCAGAGCATGTCAGCATCGTCGGACTGATCGAACGCGTCGAGAACGCGTCCGGCGAAAAGATGACCAGCGTCGCGCAGATCCTGCGTGCGCTGGGGCAGAACTCGTTCACGCCAAACCTGTTGATCCCGGCTTTGGCGGTGCTGTCGCCGCTGTCGGGGGTGCCGCTGGTTTCAACATTCTGTGGCTGTCTGATCACGCTGGTCTCGGCACAGATGCTGCTGGGGCGCGATCATATCTGGCTGCCGCAGGCCCTGATGGCGCGACAGATCGGAACGGCCCGGCTGCGGCAGGTCGGCGATTTCATGAAGCGGCCGGCGCGCTGGCTGGACCGGGTGACGCGGCCCAGACTGCAGATCCTGTCCCAGCCGCCGTTCAGCCTCATCGCGCGTGTGATCTGCCTGTGCGGTGGCATGTTGATGCCATTCCTTGAACTGGTTCCGTTCACCTCGTCGATCGTCGGCGCGGTGGTCGCGCTGCTTGCGTTCGGCATGCTGGCGCGGGACGGGGTTTTCACGCTTGTGGCGTTCGTGGCGGTTCTGGTTCTGGCCGGGGGGCTGGTCTGGCTGCTTGTCTGAGGCTGCGGCCGCCTCAGCCCTGTGGCTTGATCTTGTTGGCCGTGCCCTTCGCGAACGCCTCCAGCCGTGCCCTGGCGGCGTCCTGCGTGTTGACCACACCCGCCACGACCGCCTCGGCATAGGCCGCGTCCAGCGCGCTCATGTTCTGCATGTGGCTGATGGCCGAACAGATCGCGAAATTGGAGAGCGGCGGATTCTGGGCCGCGTTCCTTGCAATCTCCCATGCCTTGGCCTCTGCGTCCTCGACCAGATACTGGCACAGGCCGACATCGACGGCTTCCTGTCCGCGATACAGCCGGCCCGACAGCATCATGTCGATCATGCGCGCCTTGCCGATCAGATCCGCGACCCGGATCGTCGCGCCGCCGCCGGTGAACAACCCGCGCTGGCCTTCGGGCAGGCCGAAATAGCTGTCGGTCCCCGCCACCCGGATATGCGCGGCGGACGCCAGTTCCAGCCCGCCGCCGACGACCGCGCCCTTCAGCACCGCGATGATCGGGACACCGCCATATTCCATCTTGTTGAACGCCTCGTGCCAGCGCAGGCAGACATGCATGAAATCGCTGGCCGAGCGGTTCTCGCGGTGATGTTCCACCAGATCCAGCCCGGCGCTGAAATGATCGCCGTTCGCACGCAGGATCGCGACCTTCACGCCCGCCCGCGGCAGTGTCGAGAAGATGTCGACCAGTTCGTCGATCGTTGCCAGATCCAGCGCATTGCGTTTCTCGGGGCGGTTCAGCGTGACGGTCGCGATGTCGTCGTCATCAACCTTTAGCAGGATGTTTTGCAGCCTCAGATCGCCGATGTCGCGCATGATACCCTCCCTCGTTTGGGCGGTGGCATAGCGCGGGTGGCGGGCATGGTCGAGGGGGATGAGGCGTCAGGTCTGGCCGATCAGCGCCATCACCACCGGCACGGTCAGGATGCTGGCCGCTGTCGAGATCAGGATCGCAGCCGAAACGCGTTGCTGCGCGACGCCGAAATATTGCGCGAGGATATAGACATTCCCCGCCACCGGCAGCGCAGCTGCAGCCATCATCACACCTGCCGCGAACGGGGTCACGCCGCAGGCCCAGGATGCCAGCCCGACCGCCGCCGGATGCAGCACCAGCTTTGCGAAGCTCAGCCATCCCGACGCCGCCACACGCTGCAACCGGCGCGCGGCCAGGCTGGCGCCGATGGCGAACAGTGCGCCGGGCGTGGCCGCGGCGCCAAGCAGCGTCAGGAATTCGGCGAACGGCCCCGGCATCGGCAGCCGCATCTGCGCCCAGATCAGCCCGGCGACCATCGACAGGATCATCGGATTGGCGACGATGCCGCGCATCACCGGCAGGATCGTGCGCAGCCGCAGTCCACCGCTGCGCGAGGCGTGGATGATCAGCGTGATCAGGGTTGAAAACACCAGCATGTCGATGGTCAGCACCATCAGAACCGGGCCGACCGCGCGTTCGCCCAGCAACACGACCAGCATCGGCACGCCAAGAAAGCCGGTATTGCCGATCATGCAGCACTGCGCCTCCATCGCGGCCTCGGGCACCGACAGGCCGCGCCAGCGGGCGGCGGCCATGCCGATCGCCCACACGGCGGTCGATCCGGTCAGATAGGCCAGCACGAAGCGCAGGTCGAACAGCGCGGCAAGATCCAGGCTTGCGGCAAACCGGAACAGCATCGCCGAGAGCGCGAAGAAAAAGACGAACTTCGTCAGCCAGGCTGCGCCTTCTTCGGGAAAGAAACGCGACCGCGCAGCCAGCCAGCCCAGCCCGATCAAGCCGAAGAACGGCAGTGTTTTCAGAAATACCGCCAGCATCAGAGGCGCTGCGCGATCGTCGGAAAGCCGGTCGGAATCTGTGGATCGGCAGGCAGGGCGCGGCGTGCGCGCCCGTTGGTCCGCATCGGTCTGGCGGCATCATTCGCGCGCCCCGGATCGATTCCTGTTGCTTGCCGAAAGGTCAAGCCGCCCCCTTGTCCCGGGTCAGCCCGAACCGATCAGCACCCCCGTCGCAAAGACCAAACCACCGCCCACGACGACTTGCAAGGCCGCCCGCCAGAACGGTGTCTTCATCCAGCGGTTCTGGATCCACGCGATGGCCCACAATTCGACGAACACCACGATGCAGGCGATGATCGTCGCGGTCCAGAAATGCGGGATAAGATAGGGCAGGGCGTGCCCCAGACCGCCGACTGCCGTCATCACCCCCGAGGCGATGCCACGCTTGATTGGCGAGCCGCGTCCCGACACCACGCCGTCATCCGATGCGGCCTCGGTAAAGCCCATGCTGATCCCGGCACCAAGGCTGGCGGCCAGTCCGACCAGGAACGTCGTCCCGGTGTCCTGCGTGGCGAAGGCGGTGGCAAAGATCGGCGCCAGGGTCGAGACGGATCCATCCATCAGCCCCGCCAAACCCGGCTGCACCCAGGTCAGGATGAATTCGCGGTGGGCGACGGCGTCCTCTTCCTCGCGGGCCTCGTCGGTCAGGTTCTCACCGGCAAGTTCGCCGGCGCGGACTTCATGGCCCCGTTCGGCAGCGGCCAGATCGCCCAACAGCTTGCGCGTGGCAGCATCGGAACTGGATTGCGCGGCGCGCGCGTAGAAATCGGCGGCGTCGTGTTCCATCAGCGCCGCTTCGCGGCGGATCGTGTCGAGCGACAGGTTCTGCATCATCCAGGCAGGACGTCGGCTGTAATAGCCGGCCACATGCTCGCGTCGGATCACCGGGATCGCCTCGCCGAAACGGGCGCGATACCCTTCGATCAGTCTGGCGCGGTGATCGTCCTCTTCCTCGCCCATCCCGTCGAAGATGGCGGCGGTGGCCGGATAATCGGTCCGCAGGAACTCGGCCCAGTTGCGATAGATGCGGGCATCATCCTCTTCCGACGAAATGGCCAGGGCCAGGATCTCGCGTTCGGTCAGGTCGGAAAACCGCTTTCGATTGCCAGGAATTCGTATCGTCATGTTCTGCTATCCACACATGTCCTTTGCCCCACGGGCTGGTGAATGCGCCTGGACCGTGTATTCGCGTGTACCGTTGTCCAGATCGCGCGCCTCGATCATGACATGACCTGCCTCGCGACAGAAATGCGGCACATCGACCGCCGCCATCGGATCGGTCGCAATCAGCCTCAGCCGGGTTCCCGGCGCGACACCTGCCAGGGCCTTGCGCAGCCGCAACACAGGCAGGGGGCACAGAAGCCCGCGCGCATCGATCGTGCCATCGGGAGTCACACCGCGCCCGTCGTCTGCGCCATGCACCAGCGATCCAGTTCGTCGGGCGCGATGCGTTCGGCCAAGTCGCCGCAGAACCGCGCGAAATCGGCCCTTTGTTCGGCCGGCACGTGCAGAAGCACCGGCAGTTCATCCGTGACGGCCTGGGCGATGATCGCGCGAAAACCGCGACCCACTGCCTCTTGCCGACCGAATTTCGGCAGGATCAGCAATTCGGCGCCGGCCAGTCGCGCGCCGACCCGCGCCGCCGCCATTTCCAGCGCGCCGGCATCAAGCCGGCAGCCGCTGGAGCCACGCCCCAGAGACTGGGAAATGCGGATCGGGCGATCTTCTTCGCCGATCACGATCACGTCCATGTCGCAGGCGCAATCCTCGCCCAGATCAAGATTTTTCTGGACGGCACCCGCGACGCGCAGGCCGGCATCCTTCAGGTCGCGCGCCAGCCGCGCCAGCATCCGGTCCGCCTCGCCAGGGGGCGCGCCGTCAGGAAGTCCAAACCATCCCAGTGTCGCCATGGCCCCGCCTCAGACCCCGCTGTCCAGTGCAAATTTCATCAATCCGTTGATCCCATCCACGCCAAGCTTCTTCTTCAATGAGGAAGACGTGTTCGCGGCGGTCTTGTAGCTGACGCGAAGTTCGTCGGCGATGGCCTGCAGGCTGAGTCCGCGACCGATCAGACCCAGCACCTGCCTTTCGCGGTCAGACAATGCAGCCAGCGGATCTGCGCTGGCCCCGGAGCGCAACGTGGCCAGCGCCAAAGCCTGCCGTGCCGACAGATAGAATTCGCCCGCCTCCAGCGTCCTCACGGCCTCGCGAAAATCGGCGGGTGGGGCGTTCTTGGACAGAAACCCCTGCGCGCCGGCCTGCAGCGCGCGGGCCGCGAAACCCGTCTGATCGTTCATCGAGAAGATGAGGATGCGTGCATCCGGTGCCAGCGCCTTCAGCGGCGCCACCAGATCAAGCCCGCCGGTGCCGGGCAGGCTGATATCAAGCACGATCAGCGCGGGCGCCGGTTCGTGGGCCAACTGCGCCAACGCATCCTCGCCCGACATTGCCTGTCCGACCGGGTCATAGCCCAGGTCGCGCAACAGGCGGCTGGCGCCCAGATGCGTGATCGGATGATCGTCGATGACCAGCGCTGTCTTCATTCCCTGTGGCCTCATTGCGCCCGCAGATGGGGCAGGCTTGCCTCGATCCGGGTTCCGTTGCGGTCCGATGACAGGGTCAGGGCGCCGCCAAGCAGGGTGATTCGTTCCCGCATCCCGGTCAGCCCGGTGCCCTCGCGGCTGTCCCCGGCAAATCCTTCGCCGTCATCGGTCAGGATCATGCGCCAATGTGCCGGATCGGTCCAGAGCCGGATCGCAAGCCGGTCGGCGCCGGAATGGCGCATCGCATTGGTGGTTCCCTCCTGCAGGATCCGGAACAGGGTGACGGCGGTCGCCTCGTCGGGTTCCGCCAGGCCATCGGCGATGTCCAGGTCGATGCGGATCTCGGGGAAGCGCCGTCGCAGATCGGCGACGTAATCGGACAGCACCGTGGCCAGCGGCAACTGGCCGATCGCGGCGGGGCGCAGGTCGCCCAGAAGGGCGCGGTTGACCCGTGCGATCTGTTCGGCGATCTCGGCGATTGCGTCCGCATGACCGCGGATCGTGTCGTCTGACGCGGCCTCGTGCAGCGCATCGATTTCGACCCGAAGTCCGAACAGGCATGGACCCATCTCGTCGTGAAGATCGCGGGCAATGGCCTTGCGTTCGGCGTCGCCGCGCCCGACCACTTGGCGTTGCAGCCGGCTGGTGTCGATCCGTGCCTTCTCAAGTGCATCCGCAAGACGGTCGACACCTGCGGCAAGGGGTGCAAGATCGGGCTGGGGCAGGGTGCCGACCCGCGCCGACAGGTCGCCACGGGTCAATTCGGCCAGCCGCCCGGTAATGCGCTGAACGGGCCTCAGGGCGCGTCGTGTGGCGATCAGGATCAGCAGCGCCTGCGCCCCCGCGGCCAGGGCAGCCAGTCCCAGAACGGTGCGGACCTGTCCCCACGCCGCCGCGATTTCGGGGCCGGGTTCGCTGGCGATATAGACATATCCGCGCAGCCGGCCCTCGATGCTGACCGGCAGCCGGGTCTCGTGTGGTTCCGGGGCAACCAGCGCCGCGAACCAGCGGGGGGCGGTGGCTTGGCGGGAATTCGGAACGAAGGGCTCTCGCACGATGCCCTCTCGCGCATCCAGAATACCGATATGGGTATGACGTGGCGGGATCAGACGTTCTGGCAGCAGGGCCATCAAGCGGTCGGGCGGCACCGCGCCCTGCATGGTTCCGATCGTTGCCAGCACAAGTGATCTGGCCGTCTGGGCGGCCAGTTCGGTCTCGACCGAGATTTCGCGGCGCAGATTGCCAAGGCTTGCCGCTGACAGCGCCGCGAACAGCATCAGCTGCACGACGAGAATCACCAGAAAGATGCGTGAGGTCAGGTTCAGCCGGTTCAACATGGCGGCCAGATTGGCCGATCCCTTGCCCCGCGTCCATGATCGCGCATGGCTGCGGTGTGATGCGCCGCACCCCGCGATCTCCGATGCAGTCCGATGACGGGGTTTTCGTCGCCCGCCTGGGCGCGTAGAACCCGACGGATGAGCCATTATGACGACCTTGCGGCGCGGATCAGCGCCTTGACCCAGGGCGAGACCGACGAGGTCGCGCTGATGGCCACGCTGGCCTGCGAAATCCATCATTCGGACGACCGCTTCGACTGGACCGGTTTCTATCGCGCGGTAGGGCCGGAACTGTTGAAAATCGGCCCCTACCAGGGCGGGCATGGGTGCTTGGTCATCCCATTCTCTCGCGGGGTGTGCGGCGCGGCGGCGAGGACCGGGCAGGTGCAGCTTGTGGCCGACGTGGACGCCTTTCCCGGTCACATCGCCTGCGCCAGTTCCACGCGATCCGAGATCGTGTTGCCGGTTTTTGGCGCCGGGGGACGGTTGATCGGCGTGCTGGACATCGACAGCGACCGGGCCAATGCTTTCACCGCCGAGGATGCGGCGCGGCTGAGGGAGATCCTGGATGACGTCTTCGCAGAACTTTGAGATCCGGGGACAGTGCCTGTGCGGCGCGGTCCGGTTTTCGGGCCGCGCCGGTGGCCCCGAGGTGACGGCCTGCCATTGCGGCCAGTGCCGTCGCTGGTCGGGCCATGTCTGGGCGTCGTTCCATCTGGATGCGCCGGTGATCGATGGTCAGTCGCTGCGCTGGTACCAGTCCTCTCCCGAGGCCGAGCGGGGTTTCTGTTCGGTATGCGGCACGTCGCTGTTCTGGCGGCCGAACGGTCGCGAGACGCTGTCCGTGTCGCCCGGCGCGATCGACAACCCGACGGGGCTGCGGATGGACGAACATATCTATGTCGCGGACAAGGGCGACTATTATCGGATCGCGGACGGGCTGCCGCAGAAGGACCAGTAGACGATGATCTGGGAGACGCTGGCCAACATCCCAGCCGCACAGCTGACGGCGTTCATCGCAGGCGGGCTGGTGCTGAACTTCGCGCCCGGTCAGGACGTGTTCTTCGCAAGCGCCTGTGGCATCCAAGGCGGGCCACGCGCGGGCGCGTTGGCGGGCCTTGGTGTCGGTCTGGGCGTACTGATGCATCTGACCATGGCGACGGTTGGCCTGGGCGCGGTCGTCGCGGCCCACCCGCAGGCCTTGCTGGCCATCAAATATGCGGGCGCCGCCTATCTGTTGTGGCTGGCGTGGAAAAGCTGGAGTGCTGGGCCTGTCGATCCCTCGGCGCGCGGCAGCGTCAGACCTTGGAACATCATCCGACGCGGCTTCATGTCGAATGCACTGAACCCCAAGCCCGTGCTGTTCCTGCTGGCCTTTCTGCCGCAATTCACCAATCCGGCATGGGGGCCGGTCTGGCAGCAGGTCCTTGGGCTGGGCCTGATTTTTGCACTGACCGGAACGGTCGTGACAATGGGCTATGGCATCGTGGGCGGGCTGGCGGGCCATGTCATCGGACGCAATCTGGGAGTGGTCAACAAGATCGCCGCGGTGATGTTCGCCGGCCTCGCCCTGCGCCTTGTCACGAAATGAGCTTCGTCTATTCCCCGCCTCCGGATGCGCCCGAGATCATTCATGTCGATCACGAAATCCTTGTGGTGAACAAGCCGTCCGGGCTGTTGTCGGTGCCGGGGCGCGGGCCTGACCGGGCCGATTGCCTGATCGAGCGTCTGCGCGGTGCGTTTCCGACCATCCTTCTGGTCCACAGGCTGGATCTGGACACGTCGGGCGTGATCATTTTCGGCCTGAC
This sequence comes from Paracoccus maritimus, assembly GCF_025195095.1. Taxonomy (GTDB): domain Bacteria; phylum Pseudomonadota; class Alphaproteobacteria; order Rhodobacterales; family Rhodobacteraceae; genus Paracoccus; species Paracoccus maritimus. Next base: position 145,733 of record NZ_JANAVZ010000008.1, read on the forward strand.
CCCGCATGCGCAGCGGCATCTGTCCAAGCAGTTCGAAGATCGGCGCACGAAGAAGGCCTACGTCGCGCGCGTGGCAGGCCGCTTGCAGCCGGACACCGGGCGCGTGGACCTGCCGCTGATCGTGGACTGGCCGAACCGGCCCCGACAAAAGGTCGATCACGATACGGGCAAGCCGGCGCGAACCGATTGGCGGGTGATGCGCGCTGGCGATGACGAAACGCGGGTCAGGCTGTTTCCGCTGACCGGGCGCAGCCATCAACTGCGCGTCCACATGGCCGAAACCGGCCATGCCATACTGGGCGATCCGCTTTACGCCACCGGCGATGCGGCGGCCCATCCGCGCCTGATGCTGCACGCCGAAAGCCTGCGGGTCAAACATCCCGAAAGCGGCGTGCAGCAAGGTTTCAACGCGCCGGTGCCGTTCTAGGCCTTGCCGTCGGGATACCAGTTCGCGATCACGACCTCGGAACCCGAGCCGCCATCAAGGACAAGCTGCGCGAATTCCTGAATATCGCTGCCACGATGGTGATAGGGGAAGACCACCGCAGGCTTGAACGCAGCCACGGCTTCCGCGGCCTGCTGCACGGTCATCGTGTAGGGCAGGTTCATTGGCAGGAATGCCACCGCGATATCAGTCAGCGCCTGCATCTCAGGCGTGGGCTCGGTGTCGCCGGCAATGTAGAAGCGCTTGCCACCGATCGTCAGGACATAGCCGTTGTCGCGCCCTTCCGGATGATACTGCATCCGGTCTTCGGTCGTGTTGTGGGCCGGAACAGCCTCGATCTGCATACCCAGTGCCTCGGCCATGTCGCCATTCGCCATGGTGCTGGCCCGCTCTTTCAGGGCATCCGGCAGCATCTCGTGGACCGCAGGGTTGGTGATCAGCCGCACGTCGGGCAGGGCCTCCAGCGTGGGAAGATCGTAGTGGTCACCATGTTCGTGCGTAATCAGGATAAGCGAGGGTTGGGGCAGATCCGCGTATTGTTCGGCGCCACCGACCGGATCGACATAGATCACCCCGCCCGGCGTCTCGACGACCATCGAGGCATGATCGACCGGGTGGAAAACGACATTGCCGCCTTCGACAGGATAGCTGAATTCCGACGCGCCCTGTTGTGCGGCGGCAAAGCGGGGCAGGGCGGTGACGCCCAAGGCGGCGACGGCAAGGGAAAGTCCGGTGCGGCGGGTGATCTGCATTGGGAATCCTCCTGTTCACAGGTGCGCGCTGAGAACCAAACCCTGACCGGCCGTCCGGGTTCCCTCTGGTTGCTGAGGCGCGGGCGCTGGCCTAGAACGGCGGATGACCGGCAGCGGAGGCCAAGGATGACACATGTGTGGGTGCGGGCGGAAAGTCGCGCGAATGAAGACCGGGTGGGCATCACCCCCGACGGCGTTGCCACGCTGGTCAGGAACGGCATGCGCGTCACCGTCGAAGACAGCCCGCGCCGGATCATCCCGACCGAGGGTTATCGCAAGGCAGGCGCAGACATCGCGCCCGAAGGCAGCTGGCCCGACGCGCCGGCGGACGCCATCATTTTCGGGCTGAAGGAACTGCCCGATGACGGATCGGCCCTGACCCACCGCCACATCATGTTCGGCCACGCCTTCAAGGGCCAGCCCGCCGGACAGCTGCTGCTGCGGCGGTTTCGGGCCGGCGGCGGCACGCTTTATGATCTGGAATACCTGCTGGACGAAGACGGGCGCAGGCTGGCCGCATTCGGCTACTGGGCAGGTTATGCCGGGGCGGCGGTGTCGCTGAAATGCTGGGCGGCGCAGCAGCAGGGGGGCGTCTGTGGGCCCGTTCACGCCTATGCCGACAAGAACCTGCTGATCGAGGATCTGCGCGCCCGTATGGATGCCACCGGCCATCCGCGTCCGCATGCCATCGTGATCGGTGCCAAGGGGCGGGTCGGCAGCGGTGCGGCGGATCTGATGACCGCGATGGGTGTGCCGGTCACACGCTGGGACATCGAGGAAACTGCCCATGGGGGCCCGTTCCCCGAGGTGCTGGCGCACGAGATCTTCATCAACGCGATCCTTGCCCGTCCCGGTGCCCCGGTCTTCGTTCCGGCCGAGGCGATCAATCCTGGGCGCGCGCTGACCGTGATCGGCGACGTTGCCTGTGATCCGACCAGCGATTTTTCCCCGATCAAGGTCTATGACCGCACGACGACATGGGATGCGCCGGCGTTGCGCGTGGCCGACGATCCTCCGTTGGACGTCATGGCCGTCGACAACCTGCCATCGATGCTGCCGCGCGAAAGTTCGGCCGACTATGCGGCGCAGCTATTGCCAGTTCTGGCCCGACTTGACGACATCGACGCCGGTGCGTGGGCGCGCGCGCGGGCGATTTTTCGCGACAATCTGAACGAGGTTTGACATGACTATCCACTGGATCGGAACCGGCCTCAGCGCCATTCCCGGCCTGCGTCGCCTGCTGCAGTCGGGTGCCGACGTGACCGTCTGGAACCGCACCGAAGCGAAGGCCCGGGCCGAGGTCGGCGATCTGACCGACGATATCCGCGCCTACAGTTTCGATGCCTTGGCCGATGCGGTCGGAAAGGGCGATATTATCGTGTCGATGCTGCCGGCCGATCAGCACGTCGAACTGGCCAAACTGGCGATCGCGAAAGGCGCGCATTTCGTCAGTTCCAGCTACGTGGCGCCCGAGATGGCCGCGCTGGAAGAAGATGCCAAAGAGGCTGGCGTAGTGCTGATGAACGAGGTCGGGCTGGATCCCGGCATCGATCACCTGATGGCCCATGATCTTGTCGCGGACTACAAGCTGCAGGCCGCCCGTCCAGGCGATGTGGTGCGCTTCACCTCGTATTGCGGTGGTGTGCCCAAACACCCCAATCCCTTTCGCTACAAGTTCAGCTGGTCGCCCCTGGGGGTTCTGCGGGCGCTGCGCTCGCCCTCGAAATCGCTGCGCGGCGGGGCGGTGCGCGATGTCGCCCGGCCATGGGACGCGATCGAGCCTTACGACGCGCCTCTGCCGGTGCCGGAACGGTTCGAGGTCTATCCGAACCGCGATTCGTTGCCCTTCATCCGGCAGTACGGCTTCGATCCCGATTGGGACGTGCAGGATTTCGTGCGTGGCACCCTGCGTCTGAAGGGGTGGCAGCAGGCATGGTCGCCGGTCTTTGCCGAGGTCGAGACCTTGTCAGGACCCGAAGGCGATGACCGGCTGCGCGAGATGGCCGATCAGTTCTGGCGCGACAACGCCTATGCATCGGGCGAACCCGATCGCGTCGTGCTGTTCGTCGCGCTGCGGGCCGAACGGGATGGCAAGATCGTTTGGGACAAGGAATGGGTTCTGGACGCACATGGCGACGCGAAGGGCAGCGCGATGGCACAGCTTGTCTCGGTCCCGGTGTCGATGGCCGTGCAGGCGGTTGCCGATGGCCGCGTGGCGCCCGGCGTTCACGCCGCGCCGGACGATCCGTTGCTGGTGGCCGATTGGCTGGTCGAGATCGGCGAGATTGCCCAGCACATGGCGAAGGTCGATCATCTGCGTTGACGCGGACGTGATGGGGTGCGGCTTCCGCCGCGCCACGACGCGTGTCAGGCTGAATGCAAGTTGGTTGACGAGGAGATTTTCGATGAAGCGATTGACGGTCGTCGTGGCGACTACCCTGTTCGCAGGATGCGCCATTGCACAGGGTTTCAACGATCGTCCGGCCAACGCGCCGGGTCAGACGCCAGCCTTCGAGAATCAGACCCGCGCACCGGGGCTGCGAGCCTTGTCCCTGCGGCGCGAGGTCGTCGCGGACGGTCTGGAAAATCCCTGGGGCATGGCGCAGCTGCCTGACGGCAGCTGGCTGGTCACCGAAAAGCCGGGCCGGCTGCGCATGATATCGCCCGATGGCACGGTCTCAGATCCGATACCGGGTCTTCCGAAAGTGGACCCCGAGGCTCAGGGCGGTCTCTTGGACGTGATCGTTGATCAGGATTTCGACCAGACCCGCCGTATCTGGGTCAGCTTTTCCGAACGCCAGCCGAACAACGACACGGCGACCGCAGTGGCGACCGGGGTGTTGTCCACGGATGGTCGGCAGGTCGAGGACGCGAAGCTGATCTGGCGGCAGACGCCGTGGCCGTCGGCACTGCATTACGGATCCCGGCTGGTGCTGGACGGCAAGGGTGGCCTGTTTGTCACCACCGGCGAACGTGGCGGCAACGAGGCGCGTCACGAGGCGCAGAACACCGCGAACACGCTTGGAACGGTGGTGCGGATCGACCCGCTGTCGGGGGCGCCGATGGGTGCCGGCCTTGGCGGCGATGCGCTGCCCGAGATCTGGTCCTATGGCCACCGGAACGTGCAGGGTGCGGCGCTGGCGCCCGACGGAACGCTGTGGACTGTCGAACACGGTCCGCAAGGTGGGGACGAGCTGAATCGGCCCGAGGCGGGAAAGAACTACGGCTGGCCCGATGTCAGCTATGGTGCCGAATATGGCGGCGGCACCATCACGGGCGGGCTGACGCAGAAAGAAGGCACTGAACAGCCGGTCTATTACTGGGATCCCGTGATCGCACCGGGTGGAATGACCTTCTATGACGGCGAAATGTTCCCCGACTGGAACGGCGACCTGCTGATCGGCGGGTTGCAATCGGGATCTCTGGTCCGGTTGGAGCTGTCAGGCAATCGCGTGACCGGAGAAGCCCGGCATGTCGAGGGCATAGGTCGGGTGCGGGATGTCGCGGTGGCGCAGGACGGGGCGATCATGGTGCTGACTGACGATGCCAACGGTGCCCTGATCCGGCTGACCGCACGCTGATCCAGACCAATCGATCCCCGCCGCCGGATTCGGCGGCGGGGATTGTCGTCGCCGTCACTGGCCAGCTTCGTCGTTTTCCTCGGAAATCGGATCGGCATTGCTTTCCCGGCCTTGCGAGTCGTCATGGCGCCGGGTTTTGTGATGATCGTGATTTTCCTCGCTGATCGGTCTGGCACCGGTGTCCTGGCCTTGATCGGGCGAAGATTTGTCCTGCTTGCTGCGTTCGTCGCTCATGGTTGAACCCTTCCGAAGATCGCGCCGTCAACATCAGGTCCGGCACGTTTCGACATCTCAACGGCGGGCAGAGGGGTGTTGTTCCGGGGCGCGTTTCAAACGGGCTTCTGCAACGCGTCCTCGGCATCCTCGGGCGAGATGCCCAATGCGTCCATCCCGGATTCCAGAAGATCGGCAAGACGTGGCTCGCCCATCAGATAATTCTGGGTCGGCGTGGTCCGCTCGACCCGTGCCGTAGCGATCGCTTCGGCCAGTTCCTCGGGCTCGAAGCTTTCGCGTCCGATCCACATCACGGCGACCAGACTTGCCTGTTCATCTTCGTTCAGGTTTTCGATGAAATCATGCAACTCGGTTCGGGTTCCATGCTGACGTCGTTCGCCTTCATGCGCCCAGGCGTTGATACCGCTTTCATATTCACGGGCGCGGATGATGATATGGGCGATCTTGTCGGGGCTGATCTGCAGCATGGCGGGTCTCCGGCGGATGTCCAGTTGTGATCCCGCCCGCGCGTCCCGTCAATCCTTCCGGCCGAACAGACGTTCGATATCGGACAGGCGCAGCTTGACCCATGTCGGGCGACCGTGGTTGCACTGGCCGGATTTCGGCGTGCGTTCCATTTCGCGCAGCAGGGCGTTCATTTCAACCGCGCCCATGCGGCGCCCCGAACGGACCGAGCCGTGGCAGGCCATTGATGACAGCACCGCATCAATGCGCGCGCGCAGCCGGTCTGTGCTGTCCTGATCCGTCAGATCATCCAGAATGTCGCGGATCAGCGCGGCGGCGTTCAGTCGTGTCAGCATGGCGGGCGCTTCGCGCACGGCGATTGCGCCGCTGCCGAAAGCCTCGATCACAAGGCCCAGATCGGCAAGTTCATCGGCGATTGACAGCAACCGGACGGCGTCGCTGTCGGGCAGTTCGACGATCTCGGGGATCAGCAGGGCTTGGCTTGCGATGCCGGTCGCGTCGGCCTGCGCCTTCAGCCGTTCATAGACCAGGCGTTCATGCGCGGCATGCTGATCGACGATCACCAGCCCGTCCTGCGTCTGGGCGATGATATAGTTTTCGTGAATCTGCGCCCGCGCGGCCCCCAGGGGGGCTTCGTCGGCGAGGTGTCGGGGCGTGTCCTCGAACCGGGCAGAAGGCGCTTCGGCAAAACCCGGCTGCGGGTCGGGGGCCTGCAGGTCCAGAGCGGCGCGGACGGCACCGCCCGAGGGGCGGTAGTCCATCTGATAGGCGCGGGCCGGCCGGGTCGGGGTGTCGGTTTCGGGCTGGAACGCGGCCAGCGTCGCATCGCCCACGGTCGAAGAGGCCCGATGTCCCGCATTCGCCAGCCTATGCCGTAATGCGCTGACGATCAGTCCACGCGCAGCCTGAGGATCGCGGAACCGCACTTCGGCCTTGGCGGGGTGGACATTGACGTCGACCAGCTGCGGATCGCAGGTCAGGTACAGCACCGCCGCTGGATGCCGCCCCTGCGCGAGCACATCCATGTATCCCGCCCTCAGCGCCCCTGTCAGCAGCTTGTCGCGCACCGGGCGGCCATTGACATACAGATGCTGCGCAATTGCCGCACCGCGGGAATAGGTCGGCAGGGCGGCAAAGCCCGTCAGGGTCAGACCATCGCGTTCGGCGTCCAGCGCGATGGTGTTGTCGATGAATTCGGCCCCCATGACGCGGGCCAGCCGCGCCTGCAGTGCGCCGAACAGCACGCCCTGTTCGGCGTCGGCGCGAAAGATCTCTCGCCCATCCGCGGTCAGCGTGAACCCGACCCAGGGCTCTGCCATCGCCAGCCGGCGCAGCGTGTCTGTGACGGCCTGCGTTTCGGCGCGTTCGCTGCGCATGAATTTAAGTCGTGCGGGGGTCGCGAAAAACAGGTCGCGCAGTTCCACCACCGTGCCCGGATTGCCGGCGGCGGGTCTGACGGAACTGGCCTTGCCCGCAGTCACGATGATCTGGGCGCCGTCCGCGCCGCGCGCGCGTGATGTGATGGTCAGCCGCCCGACCGCCCCCAGCGACGGCAGCGCCTCGCCGCGAAAGCCGAAGCTGCGAATGGCCAGAAGGTCACTGCCGTCGATCTTGCTGGTGGCATGGCGAGACAGGGCCAGCGGCAGATCATCGGGCGTCATGCCGCAACCGTCATCCGCGACGCGGATCAGGCGTTTCCCGCCATCTTCTATGGCGACTTCGATCCGCGATGCGCCTGCGTCCAGCGCGTTCTCGACCAGTTCCTTGACTGCCGAGGCGGGGCGTTCCACCACCTCGCCCGCCGCGATCCGGTTCGCGGTCGCCTCGTCAAGTTGCCGGATGATCGGGCGGATATTGGGGGCATGGCTGTTCATGCCACCAGATTTAGCAAGAAGCGGGCCGACCCGCCAGCGATTCGGCGGCAATCGTCGGCTAGTTGACCGCCGCTTCCGGTTCGGGCTGGCCGGCCTCTTGCCTGGACGCGCTGTCATCCAGCCCTTCCGGGCGACCGACCAGAACAAAGCGCAGATCGTCCGAACGCAGCAGCCGATCTGCGACGCGCTGGACGTCGCTGGCCGTCACGGCCTCAACCTGGTCGTTGCGGGTGTTCACGTAGTCGATCGGAAAACCTGCAAGCTGCATTCCAGAAAGAATTGACGCGATCTTGCGGTTGCCATCGAAGCGCAGCGGGTATTCGCCGGTCAGATAGGTCTTGGCGTCGTTCAGTTCCTGCTCGGTCACGCCGTCCGCGGCCATTCGGTCCCATTCCTGGCGGATCAGTTGCAGGGCCTGTTCGATATTGGCGTTCGACCCGGCCATACCGCCTTGCCATGTCTGACCGTAAAGCCCCGTCGCCAGACCGGTCCCGATGCCATAGGTCAGCCCGCGCTTCTCGCGGATCTCGTCCATCAGACGTGAACTGAAACCGCCGCCGCCAAGGATGTGATTCGCGACATAGGCCGCGAAATAATCCGGATCGTCGATTGGCAGGCCCGGCCCGGCGAAGCTGACGATCGTCTGCGGGCTGTCCCAGTCGATCACCGTGATCCCGCCGGTCAACTGCAGCTTTGCCTGTTCGGGCAGCGGCGCGGTTCCCTTTTCGGGCAACCCGCCAAGAACCTGATCCAGCAGGACGCCAAGCTCGTCCGGGGTGATGTCGCCGGCGGCGCCGATCACCACCCTGTCGCGGGCCAGAACGCGGTTCTTGGCCGCGACCAGATCCTTGCGGGTCAATGCGGCGATCGAATCGGCGGTGCCGTTGATCGAGGTTGCATAGGGATGATCGCCCCAGGCCTGAGACGCCATTTCCTTGGCGGCGATGGATTGCGGATCGGTCGCCTCGGACCGGATGATCGCCTGGACCTGAGCGCGCACCCGTTCGACCGCGTCCTCGTCAAAGCGCGGCTGGGTCAGGGCCTGCGCCAGCAATCCGGCGGCCTGGTCGCGATTTTCGGTCAGGGCGCGCATCCTGATCGACAGCGCGTCGTCGCTGACATCGAAGGACAGGTCCGCGCCCAGATCCTCGACCGCCTGGGCGAAGCCGGTCGCATCCAGCTTGCCCGCACCCTCTTCCAGAAGGCCGGTCATCAGGTTGATCGCGCCGCGCTTGCCCGGTGCTTCCAGGCTGGCGCCGCCCTGGAAGTCCAGGCTGAGGGCCGTGAAGGGGATCGAGTGATCTTCGACCAGCCAGGCTTCGATGCCGCCGGGCGATGTGACCCGCTGGATGTCGATGGCGTGGGCCGGAACGGCCAGAACGGCAAGGAACAGGGCAATGGCGGCGCGGATCATTCTTGCACCTCGTCGGCGGTAGTGGCGTTTCGGGCGGGGCGCAGCGGCGGGCGATCCCCATCGGAGGCAGGGGTACGCGACGCAGGCACGGGTCGCGCGGATTTCGCGGCCCGGTTCTGCGCCGGCGAGGACTTGGCTTGCTGCTGCGTTTCTTCGGGCAGCAGCCAGCCCGTCACCGTCGCGTCGCTGGTCAACAGATCCTGCGCCGCCGCACGCACATCCTGTGCGGTCACCGAGGCCAGGATGTTGGGCCAGTCGTTCACATCCTCGATGGTCAGCCCCGTGGCCAGACCCTGGCCATAGTCATAGGCACGGCCATGGGCCGAATCGCGGGCATAGATTCGGGCCGCGCGGATGCGGGTCTTGACCCGTTCCAGATCATCTTCATCAGGGCCCGTTTCAAGGAATTTCGCAAGGCTCTGATCCAGTAGCTGTTCTGCCTGCTCGGTCGACATGTCCTGCGCAGGCACCATCGAGATCGAGAAGGTGGTCGGATCCACCGCCAGCCCGTCATAGCCCGCGCCGACCCAGATCGCCTTGCCCGTCAGTGCCAGTTCGCGGCCCAGGACCGAGGTCTGCATCGAACCGCCCAGAAGTTCGGACAGGACCGTCAGCGCGGCGGCGCGCTGCTGATCGCCCGGGTTGCGTTCCGTCGCCAGATAGCTGCGGATCAGCGTCGGCTGCGCGACGCGCGCATCATGCATTTCCATGCGCCGGGGGGATTTCTGTGCCGGCTCCTGCGGTCGGACGCGCGGTTCCGCCTGTCCCTTTGCAGGGATCGGGCCGTAATATTTTTCGGCAAGTTCGCGGGCCTTTTCGGGCGTCACATCACCGGCAAGGATCAGCACGGCCTCGTTCGGCGAATAGTGGCTGTCATACCAGTTGATGGCATCCTCGCGAGTCAGCCCTTCCATCTCTTGACGCCAGCCGATGATCGGGCGGCCATAGGGGTGATTGTAGAACTGAACCGCGTCGCGTTCTTCGGAAAACAGGGCGCGCGGATCGCTGTCCACACGCTGCGCACGTTCCTCCAGCACCACCTGGCGTTCGGCCTGCCAATCGTCCTCGCCGATCTTCAGATTCTGCATGCGGTCCGATTCCATCTCCATGACAAGGGGCAGGCGATCACTGGCGATGCGCTGAAAATAGGCCGTGTAGTCATAAGAGGTGAAGGCGTTGTCCATGCCGCCATTGGCGGTGACGGTCTTCGACAGTTCGCCCGGCTCCAGCTTGTCGGTGCCCTTGAACATCAGGTGTTCAAGATAATGTGCGATGCCCGACTTGCCAGGCGTCTCGTCGGCGGCGCCGATCTTGTACCAGACCATCTGTACGACGACCGGGGCGCGGTGATCCTCGATCACCACGGTTTCCAAGCCGTTTGGCAGGGTGAAATGGCTGATTCCCTCGGGCATCTCAGCGAATGCCGGAAATGCGGTGAGGCACAGGGCCAGTGCGGTGGGCAGGACAGGGTGATGCATCCGGGGCTCGACCTCCTCTTTCACGGGCGGAAATCTGAACCGGGGGGCGGTGCGGCGCAAGACGGTCTCGCGGTATTGTGTGTGTCGGACCGACTTGGCAAAGCGGGCCTGCCGCCCGCAAATCACCGACGACATGCGGATTCGGTCTGTTCCTCGCAACCTATCCGGCTGGCCCGCAGCACATCGCGCTGCAAGCCTGCGCGATGATCACTCTGCCGTGGGGGTCGGAGAGGTCGACGTCCGCGCCCCGGCACGCTGCCAGCGCAGCTGCTCGGCGCTGGGGTCCAGTGCCATCGGGCGATATGCGCGCTGATAGACTGACGTGCCGAACAGCGCCTCCAGCGGACGGCGCGCGTTGCGCGAACGCCAGCGCAGGTCTGCCTCGGCCAGCGTTGTGCGGATGCCGGGATTGTTGCCGCGACGTGACGCGTAGGCGACCAGCGCCTGATCCGAGGCCGCGATGCCTTGATCGGCCAGCCGACCGGGATTGCCGCCGAGCGCCGCAACCGCGTCGGCCTGCGGCGTCGGGTCGGTGATGTTCGCACCGCCAGGGGTCGGCGACGGCAACACCGCAAGATCGGGTGGCATCGACAGGGGTTTGGTCGGCAGGATCGCAAATTCGTCGGGGCTGCTCTGGCCAGACTCGATATTCATCAGACGCGGGTCGCCGCTGCAGGCCGAAAGCCCGGCCGCTGCCGCAAATCCGATTACCAGCGCGAATGCTCGCATCACCTGCCCCTTTATCATTCGCGCCCGTTCTAGCCGGATTTTTTTCCCCCGTCACGGGGGTTGTCCTTGTCCTGGGCCGGACGACGCGGCTTGCGGGCGGATTTGTCGTCACCGGTCTTGTCCTGTGGCATCAGCACAAGGCCGATCGCCCCCGCGAAGATGGCGATGTCGGCGACATTGAAACTGTATGGGTTCTGCCAGCCAGGCAGCGACATGTTCAGGAAATCCGCGACCGCGCCATAGGCCAGCCGGTCGATCACGTTGCCGATCGCGCCGCCGATCAGCAAGCCCCCGGCGACGCGGGCAAAGCGGCTGGCGGCGCTGCGCCACAACCAAACCCAGACCCACAGGCAGATCGCCACGGCGATCGCGATCAGCAGCCAGCGCGTCAGATCCTGTTCCGAGGACAGCAGCCCGAAATTCACACCCTGGTTCCATGCCATCCGCAGGTTCAGCCATGGGGGCAGCACATCCAGATTGCGCAGCTGATCCAGCCGCAGCACATGAACGACCCAGTATTTCAGCAGCTGATCGAACACGATGATCGCCACGGCGATCCAGGCGGTCAGCCGCATGTCGCCGCGCGGCGGCGGCTTTGGCTTGCGCGGTCGCCGCGGCGTCCTGTGTTTCGGCGCGGGCTCGGGCGTTTTCGCGTCCTCGAAAGGCAGTTCCTGTTGCATCAGTGTCGGAAATGTCGCTGGCCGGTGAAGACCATTGCCAGACCCAGCCGGTCGGCGGCGGCGATCACCTCGTCGTCCCGCATCGAGCCGCCGGGCTGGATCACTGCCTTGGCGCCGGCCTCGGCCAGCGCCTCGATCCCGTCGGCGAAGGGGAAGAACGCGTCCGATGCGACCACCGCGCCGATGGTCAGCGGCAACGGCAGGCCAAGCGCCTCGGCCATGTCTTCGGATTTTCTGCGCCCGATCCGGGTCGAATCGACGCGGCTCATCTGTCCGGCGCCGACGCCGACCGTGGCGCGGTCCTTGGCATAGACGATGGCGTTCGATTTGACGTGCTTGGCCACGGTCCAGGCAAACAGCATGTCGGCCAGTTCCGTCTCCGAGGGCTGGCGCCGGGTCACGATCTTCAGCGCGTCTGCGCCGACATGGCCGTTGTCGCGTCCCTGGGCCAGAAATCCGCCCGCGACCTGTCGGAAGGTGATGCCCGCTTCGCGCGGATCGGGCAGACCGCCCGTCGTCAGCAATCGCAGGTTCTTCTTGGCGGCGAAGATGCGCTTTGCGTCCTCGTCGGCATCCGGCGCGATCACCACCTCGGTGAAGATCTTCACGATCTCCTCGGCGGTGGCGCCATCCAGCGGCTGGTTCAGCGCGACGATCCCGCCGAAGGCCGACGTGCGGTCGCAGTCGAAGGCACGCTTGTAGGCATCGATGGCGGTCGCGCCGCGCGCGACGCCGCAGGGGTTGGCGTGCTTGATGATCGCGCAGGCCGGGCCGTCCGCGGGGTCGAACTCGGCCACCAGTTCGAACGCTGCATCGGTGTCGTTGATGTTGTTATAGGACAACTCCTTGCCTTGCCACTGGCGCGCGGAAGCGACGCCGGGACGCACTTCTCCGGTCACATAGAAGGCCGCCGTCTGATGCGGATTCTCGCCATAGCGCAACCCCTGGGCCAGGGTGCCGGCAAAGGCGCGGCGGCGGGGCGTTTCCTCGTCGATCGCGTCGGCCATCCAGTTCGAAACCGCTGCGTCATAAGCGGCGGTGCGGGCATAGGCGATTTGCGCCTGACGACGGCGGAACTCGTAGGTGGTGCGGTCGTCGTTGTCGTCCAGTTCGACCAGCAGCGCGTCATAGTCCTGTACGTCCACGATCACCGTGACGAAGCCGTGATTCTTGGCCGCGGCCCGGATCATCGCGGGCCCGCCGATATCGATATTCTCGATGCAATCATCATAGCCCGCACCGCTGGCGACCGTGGCCTCGAACGGATACAGGTTCACCACCAGCAGATCGATCGGCCCGATCCCGTGGGACTCCATCGCGGCCAGATGCTCTTGGTTGTCGCGCAGCGCCAAGAGGCCGCCGTGAACCGCCGGATGCAGCGTCTTCACGCGGCCATCCATCATTTCCGGAAAGCCGGTCACGTCGGCAACGTCGGTCACGGTCAATCCCGCCTCGCGCATCGCCTTGGCGCTGCCGCCGGTGGACAGCAGTTCCACGCCTCGCGCCTCGAGCTTGCGGGCGAACTCGATCAGGCCGGTCTTGTCGGACACCGAGATCAGCGCACGTTTCAGGGCGATGGGATGGGACATGGGCAAGCCTCGCATCTGGATTTTGCCGCTCACCTAAACCCGATACAGGCGAAGGTCCAGCGTCGCCGACGTCAAGACAGTCCGCTGGTCCGCGGTCGGCGGCATGCCTTGGGGTGCAGGTGGGTCAGAAAAACCAGCCGTCGCGGGTCACCAGATTCGCCGTGGATTGTCCTGGCCGCTAATGCCACCCGCTCAGCCCCGCCGCAGTCGCGCCATGTAGAACCCGTCCATGCCGCCCAGATCCGGCCAGTAATCCGGGCGCAGGCGCAACCCGCCCTCGGGTGTGATCCAGTCCGGCTGGATACCCGCGATGTCAGGTGCCTCGACCGTGACACCCGCATGGCGTGACAAGGCGGCGGTGATCTGAGCCTCGCCTTCGTCCGGCAGCAACGAACACACCGCGTAGACCAGGCGTCCACCGGCCGGGATCAACTGCAGCGCATGATCGATCAGCCGTGCCTGCAAATCGACCAGTTCCGCGATCCCGGTCCCGTCGCGCAGAAACGGCAGATCGGGATGTCGGCGGATGGTGCCGGTGGCCGAGCAGGGAGCGTCCAGCAGCACCGCGTCGAAGGGCGCGTCCGGCCGCCATTCCAGCGCGTCCGCAGTGACCAGCTCTGCCTGCAACCCGCAGCGGCGCAGGTTTTCGGAGACCCGCTTCAGGCGCGGGGCGCTGATATCGACCGCTGTGACATGTGCCCCGGCAGCCGACAGTTGGAGCGTCTTTCCACCCGGCGCGGCGCACAGATCGGCGATCCGTTCGCCCGGCGCAGGATCCAGCAGCCGAACCGGCAGCGCGGCGGCGGCATCCTGAACCCACCAATCGCCCGACGCGTACCCCGGCAGTGCGGATACCTGCACAGAACCGCGCAGCCGCAACGAGCCGGTCGGCAGAACCTCGGCCCCGTCCATTCGCGACGCGCCGGGCTTCAGGGACAGATCCAACGCGGCGCCGGCCTGATGTGCGGCCTCGATCCAGCGCGCCGCATCCTCGCCCCATGCCGCCTGCACCCGCTTGCGCAGCCAGTCCGGCATTTGCTGTGGCGGCAGATCCGCCCAGCCCTCGTGGCGCGCGACCTTGCGCAGGACGGCGTTGACCATTCCGGCGGCGGCTTGACCACGCTTGCCCAGTCCGCGTGTCAGATTGACGGCCGCATCCACCACCCCATGGGCTGCGCCGCCCAGTTCCAGCAGTTCGACCGTGGCCAGTCGCAGCACATCGGCGACCTGCGGCGCAGGCTTGCGGGCGACGTAACCCGCCAGAACCGCGTCGGCGCGATCGTGGTTGCGCAATGTTTCCGCCGCAAGCCGCGCGGCGCGGGCCTGATCCGAGGGCGTCAGCGCCTTCAGCGCCCCGGCCTGATCCGACAGCGACACTCCCTCGCGCACGCCCTGCAGCAGTCGCAATGCGCCTTTTCGCGCCTGATCGGACCCCGGCTTTGCCAAATCGCTTTCCTTCGCCTAGATGTTGTTGAATTAGTGACACCGACCCTTAAGCCCAATCGGGGGATGTTTCCATGAATGATCGACCCGATCTTCCGCCCGCCGCGCAGCGTGCGCTTGCCGAGGCCGAAGAACGTCGCAGGCAGGCCGCGAAGATGGCGCCACCTCCCATCGAATACGGCGGGCGCGACGGACCGGAACCGGTGCGCTTTGGCGACTATGAAAAGAACGGCATCGCGGTGGATTTCTGATCATGGATTGGTTGCGTGCCTCGGCGGTCCAGCAGGGCCGGGCGATCATGGCCGGGCTTCTTGACCCGATCGACCAGACCGAAGCCTATCTTGATGCGGCCAGGGCCCATCCTGACGGCAAGCGGATCTACGCACGTCTGACCGCGGCGCGTGCCCGATCCGAGGCGGTCGCGGCGCATGATCGTGCCAAGGTCGAGCTGCGCCACGGCATCCTTGACGGTGTGGCGATCAGCTGGAAGGACAATATCGACAGCGGCGGCACGGTGACCGAGGCCGGATCCAGGCTTCTGGAGGCGCGGGTTCCGCGCAAGGACGCAACCGTGCTGGCGCGATGCGCCCGGAGCGGGCTGGTCTGTCTGGGCAAGACCCACATGACCGAGCTGGCATTTTCCGGTCTGGGGCTGAACCCGAATACAGCGACTCCGCCCAATGGTCTGGACCCGGCGCTTGCTCCGGGCGGATCGTCCTCGGGCGCGGCGGTGTCGGTGGCGCTGGGTCTGGCGGCGGCAGCGATCGGGTCGGATACCGGCGGCTCGATCCGGGTGCCTGCTGCGTGGAACGGGCTGGTGGGGTTCAAGCCGACCCATGACAGCCTGCCCGAGAAGGGCGTCGTGCCGCTGTGCCGCAAGTTTGATGTGGTCGGGCCGATCGCCAGAACCGTCGAGGATTGTGCCGAATTGCTGGCGGTGATGGCGAACCGCAAGGCCGTCGATCTGCATGGCGCGCAGGCGTCCGGGCTGCGGCTGATGGTGCTGGACGGGCTGCCTTTCGACGATGCCGGCGAAGGTCCCGTGACCGCGTTTCAGGATGCGGTCCAGCGGCTTGCCCGTGCCGGCGCCCAGATAACCCATGTGGCGACCGAATGGCTGGACAAGGCGATGGCGCTGTCGCCGCAACTGTTCGCGCCGGAAGCCTATGGGATCTGGCGGGCACAGATCGAAGATGCGCCCGAACTGATGTGGAACCCGATCCTTGAACGATTCCGCGGCGGTGCCGAGGTCAGCGCGCCAGACTATGTCGCGGCCTGGGAGCAACTGGTCCGCATCCGCCGAAAATGGGTCAAGGACGTGGCGTCGTCATTCGATGCGGTGATCCTGCCGACGGTGCCGATCCTGCCTCCGGATGCAAAGCGGTTGATGGAGGACGAGGCGTATTTCGTCCGTGCCAACCTGCTGACCCTGCGCAATACAAGGATTGCAAACCTGTTGGGCCTGCCCGCGGCGACCCTGCCGACGGGGCATCCGGGATGCGGGATCATGATGATGGGACATGCGGCGCGCGACGGCCATCTGCTGCGCGTGGCTGCCGCCGCCGAAGCTGCGCTGGACGCGGACTGACCGCCGCTCCGGCGCCTATAGCAGCCCTTCGGACCGAAAGCTGAGTTCGCGGGACTTTCCGATGATCAGGTGGTCGTGGACGGTGATGCCCATGCTGTCTGCCGCCCGTGCGACGCGCGCGGTCATGGTGATGTCCGAGTCTGATGGGGTCGGATCGCCCGAGGGGTGGTTGTGGACAAGGATCACGGCCGAGGCGTTCAGTTCCAATGCGCGCCGGATAATCTCTCGCGGATAGACAGGAACATGATCGACCGTTCCACGCCCCTGTTCCTCGTCCGCGATCAGCACGTTCTTGCGGTCCAGATACAGGACGCGAAACTGTTCGATCTCGCGATGCGCCATCGTCGTGTGACAGTAGTCAAGCAGTGCATCCCAGCCTGACAGGACAGGCCGGTTCATGATCCGGGCGCGCGATAGACGCTGTGCTGCCGCCTCGATGATCTTCAATTCGACAATGACCGCGGGACCGACCCCGTCGATTTCGGCCAGCCGGGCAGAAGGCGCCGATAGAACCCGGTTGAAGTCACCGAAACTGTCGATAAGTCGCCGGGCCAGCGGTTTGACATCCTGTCGCGGAATGGCGCGGAACAAGACCAGTTCCAGCATTTCGTAATCCGGCATCGCGGCCGCACCGCCCTGCATGAAACGGTCGCGAAGCCGCGCCCGGTGGTCGGCAAGATAGGATGGCGCACCCGCGCCATGCTTCCGCGCGGGCATGACCACGACTGGCGTCGCCACGTCATCGGAAGCGGGCGAGAACAAGGGCAGCGGCATTTCGCCAAAGGCGCGATTCTGGTCCATGACGACAGTCTGGCGCGGCAGGGGTGAAGAAAGCGTTAACGCCTGCCGCGCCGTGCCATCATCGTGTCATGTCGTCCCAGAAGCCTTTGACTTTCTTGAAGAAGCTGTCGGATTGCGGGCTGTTGTCGGCTTGCACTGCCTCGAACTCTCGCAACAGTTCCTTTTGCCGGGTCGTCAGGTTGACCGGCGTCTCTACCGCAAGTTCGATCAGCATGTCCCCGTGTTCACCGCCCGCACCCGCGCCGTGGCGCAACGGCGGCATGCCCTTGCCACGCAGACGCATCTGGCGGCCGGACTGGCTGCCTGCGGGAACCTTGACGCGGGCGCGGCCGCCATCGATCGTCGGCACCTCGACCTCGCCGCCCAAGGCTGCCGTGGCCATGCCCACAGGCACCTGGCAGGCCAGCATCCTGCCGTCGCGGATGAAAATCTCGTGCTCCTGCACCTCGATGAAGATATACAGATCGCCCGCAGGACCGCCGCGCAGCCCGGCCTCGCCTTCGCCAGCCAGGCGGATGCGGGTGCCGGTTTCGACGCCGGCGGGGATATTCACCGACAGCGTGCGGTCCTTTTCGATCCGGCCGGCACCGTGGCATGCCTTGCAGGGGTTCTTGACGATCTGGCCCGCGCCGCCGCAGGTCGGGCAGCTGCGTTCGACGGTGAAAAAACCCTGCTGCGCGCGCACCTTGCCCATCCCGGCACAGGTCGGGCATGTCGCCGGCTGGGTGGCGCCTTCGGCACCCGTCCCCTCGCATTCCTCGCAAGCGGCCGAGCCGCGGACGGAAATGGTCTTCTGCAGGCCCCTGTAGGCGTCTTCCAGCGACACATGCAGGTTATAGCGCAGATCCTGGCCACGCTGCGCCCGCGAACGGCCGCCGCCCGGGCCGCGCCGTCCCATCATGTCGCCGAAAAGATCCTCGAACACATCCGCGAAGGCGCTTCCGAAATCGCCCGGATGGCCGCCACGCGCGCCGCCGAACCCGCCGCCCATGCCGCCATTCTCGAACGCGGCGTGGCCGAAGCGATCATAGGCCGCCTTCTTCTGGTCGTCCTTCAGGCAGTCATAGGCTTCGTTGACTTCCTTGAAGCGTGCCTCGGACTGGCTGTCGTCCTTGTTGCGGTCTGGGTGAAGCTCTTTCGCCTTGCCGCGATAGGCTTTCTTGATTTCTTCCGACGAGGCCCCGCGGGTGACGCCCAGAACCTCGTAATAGCAACGCTTGGCCATGTGGTTTCCTGTTCACTTCCCCAAGAAGGAGGGCCGGCCCGCTGGTTGGCGGACCGGCCCGGACGGGGTGCGGCCCGGATCAGCCGCGTTTCTTGTCGTCGCCGAGATCCTCGAAATCGGCATCCACGATGTCGTCATCCACATCGCGCGGCGAATCGCCCTCGGACTCGGCGCCTTCCGAACTGTCCTGCTGCGCCTTGTAGATCGCTTCGCCCAGCTTCATCGAGGCGTCCATGACGTTCTGAAGGCCGGACTTGATCTTGCCGGCATCTTCCGACTTCATGGCCTCTTCCAGCGCGCCGATCGACAACTCGATCGCCTCGACAGTCGCCTCGTCCACCTTGTCGCCATGCTCTTCCAGCGATTTGCGGGTGGTGTGGATCAGGCTTTCGGCCTGGTTCTTGGCCTCGACCAGTTCGCGGCGGCCCTTGTCGGCCTCGGCGTTCTGTTCGGCATCCTTCACCATCCGGTCGATATCCTCGTCGGACAGCCCGCCCGAAGCCTGGATGGTGATGTTCTGTTCCTTGCCGGTGCCCTTGTCCTTGGCACTGACCGAGACGATGCCGTTGGCGTCGATGTCGAAGGTCACCTCGATCTGCGGCATGCCGCGCGGTGCAGGCGGAATGTCCTCGAGGTTGAACTGACCCAGCATCTTGTTGTCGGCGGCCATCTCGCGTTCGCCCTGGAAGACCCGGATCGTCACGGCGTTCTGGTTGTCCTCGGCGGTCGAGAAGATCTGCGACTTCTTGGTCGGAATGGTGGTGTTGCGGTCGATCAGGCGGGTAAAGACACCACCCAGGGTTTCGATCCCCAGTGACAGCGGCGTCACGTCCAGCAGCACGACGTCCTTGACGTCACCCTGCAGCACACCGGCCTGGATCGCGGCGCCCAGGGCCACGACCTCGTCGGGGTTCACGCCCTTGTGGGGCTCCTTGCCGAAGAAATCGGAGACTTCCTGGAAGACCTTCGGCATGCGGGTCATGCCGCCGACCAGAACCACCTCGTCGATTTCGCCCTTGCTGACGCCGGCGTCCTTAAGGGCGTCCTGCACCGGCTTCATCGTGCGCTTGATCAGGTCACCGACCAGGCTTTCCAGCTTGGCGCGGGTCAGCTTCATGACCATGTGCAGCGGCGTGCCCGAATCCTTGTCCATCGAGATGAACGGCTGGTTGATCTCGGTCTGGCTGCTGCTGGACAGTTCGATCTTGGCTTTCTCGGCGGCCTCTTTCAGGCGCTGCAGGGCCATCTTGTCTTTGGTCAGATCGACGCCGTGCTCTTTCTTGAACTCGTCCGCCAGATAGTTGACGATCCGCATGTCGAAGTCTTCGCCACCCAGGAACGTGTCCCCGTTGGTCGATTTGACCTCGAACAGGCCGTCGTCGATTTCCAGAATGGTGATGTCGAAGGTGCCGCCGCCGAGGTCATAGACCGCGATCGTCTTGCTTTCCTTCTTGTCCAGACCATAGGCCAGCGCGGCCGCAGTCGGCTCGTTGATGATGCGCAGGACCTCAAGGCCCGCGATCTTGCCGGCGTCCTTGGTGGCCTGACGCTGCGCGTCGTTGAAATAGGCCGGAACGGTGATGACGGCCTGCGTCACCTCTTCGCCCAGATAGGATTCGGCGGTTTCCTTCATCTTCTGAAGGATCATCGCGCTGACCTGAGCGGGGGAATATTTCTCGCCCTTCACTTCGACCCATGCATCGCCGTTGCCGCCGTCGACGATCGAATACGGGACAAGTTTCTTGTCCTTCTCGACGGCTTCGTCGCCGATGCGACGGCCGATCAGGCGCTTGACGGCAAAGACGGTGTTGGTGGGGTTGGTCACGGCCTGGCGTTTCGCGGACTGGCCGACCAGACGCTCACCGTCGGTGAAGCCGACGATCGAGGGCGTGGTGCGTGCGCCTTCGCTGTTTTCGATGACCTTCGGCTGGCTGCCATCCATGATGGCGACGCAGCTGTTGGTGGTGCCAAGGTCGATGCCGATAACTTTGGACATGAGTTTCTAACCTCTCTTGCGGCGATATCTTGGGCTGTGGGTCCGTTGCGGCCCCCGCAGTCCGATCCCAGTGATTGTTCAGCTCCGGACATGCCCGGAGGCTTCGGGGGTGTATATAGGGATGGTTTTCAGGCCCGCAAGCGTCCCGCCGGACCAAATTGCATGGCATTTCGACCGAAACCTGCCGGATGCGAACCGAACAGGCCTAATGTCCAGCGCTCCAGCTGAGCGATTCGTATTTGCGGGTGGTAAAGTTGATCAGCAGGCCCAGCATCATCGCCGCAAGCGAAAACCAGATCGCATAATAGGGGTCGGTTTTCTGTGGCGTGTAGTTCACGAAGATATCGCCGCGGGCCTGGTCGATGATGTGGAACAGCGGGTTCCAGATAAACCACGGTAGCATGAAATTCGGCAGAACATTTGCGACGAACATCTTGCCCGACGCGAACATGTTGATGCGCTGATAGACCGTGGTCAGCAGTTGCGACGCCTTGGGCGCCCAAGGCCGGATGCCCAGAAACACCAGCCCGACACATGCGCCCGAAAACCATGCCTGCAGGTACATCGCCACGCAGCCTACCGGATGGGCCAGTGTCACCGGATTGAGCAGCACATTGTAGAGTCCAAGAATGGCAAGGATGCTGATCGTCTGCCGATACAACACCGTCAGAGCCGCCGCGGCGATCAGCACCGCGGGATTAAGGGGCTCGTGCTGGGTAAGCCCCCCGGATACGGAATGGCTGCTGGCCACGGCCCCGACGGTTTTCACATGCGTCATGAACAGGAAAATGCCCGACATGATGTACATCATGAAGTCGCCACGGATCGGCGATTGCCGGATGCCGATCACCAGGAAGATCAGCAGGAATGCAGCCATGAACACAACGGTCTGCAGGATGGTCAGCAGCAGCCCGATGATCGGGTTCCGGTGATCGGTCCGCAGGTTATAGACCGTCTGGTGATAGATCAGCGCCAGCGTCGTGCCGGCGGCTTGTATCAGGTTCTGGTTGCGGCGCTGGATAAACAATCTTCGGGTCCGTTCGTGGTATCCTTGCGGTGCTGCCCGTGTCGGGTTGGAAAGGCTGCGGAAGGACCGGAAAAGGTCGCGCATGACGGGTGCTTGCCCAAGCCTTTCATGGCGATCATAAGGGGGCGCGGCCGGTCGCACAATCGTGCGGAGGCGTCGGGGCGACAGATGGGAAGGAAAACTGGATGCAATTTGATCGACTGACCACCGAGATGCGCCGTCTCGCCCTTCAGGCCGGGGCCCGGATCATGGAGATCTACGAGGCCGACGATTTCGAGGTTCGCGCGAAATCGGACGATTCTCCCGTGACCGAGGCTGACGAGGCCGCAGACGCGCTGATCGCCGCCGGGCTGCGAGAGGCATTTCCCGATCTTCCGCTGGTCACCGAAGAGCAGGCGGCGACACATGGTCAGGCGGTTTCCACGTTCCTGATCGTCGATCCGCTGGACGGGACCAAGGAATTCGTTCAGCGCCGTGGCGATTTCACCGTAAATATTGCCTATGTCGAAAACGGTGTGCCGATTCGCGGCGTTGTCTATGCCCCCGCCAAGGGACGGCTTTTCTACACCATCGCGGATGGCCGCTCGGTAGAAGAGCGCGGCCCGTTCGGTGAGCAACCGGGCGAGACCCAGTCGGTCGGGGTGAACCCGATGCCTGACAATCGCGGGCTGATGGTTGTCGCCTCGAAATCGCATCGTGACGAGGCGACGGATGCCTATATCGCGCAGTACGGGGTGCGCGACATGACCAGTGCCGGATCTTCGCTGAAATTCTGCCTTGTGGCGACCGGCGAGGCGGATCTGTATCCGCGTCTTGGCCGCACGATGGAATGGGACACGGCCGCCGGTGACGCGGTGTTGCGCGGCGCCGGTGGCGAGGTCGTGCGTTTCGACGATCATAGGCCGCTTGCCTATGGAAAGCCCGGTTTCGAGAACCCGTTCTTCATCGCCTATGCTCCGGGCGTGCTGCTGGCGAAGGCCTGATCCGGATGTCGGTCCTTGTCGTCATACCCGCCCGCCACGCCTCGACCCGCTATCCCGGCAAGCCGCTTGTTGATCTGACCGGGGCGTCGGGCAGAAAACGCAGCCTGATCCGGCGCAGCTGGGACGCCGCGATGACGGTCAGTGGCGTGGATCAGGTCGTCGTCGCGACGGATGATGACCGCATTCGGGACCACGCGGAAGGCTTTGGCGCACAGGTGGTCATGACATCCACCTTGTGCCGCAACGGTACCGAGCGTTGTGCCGAAGCAGTTGCCAATCTTGGCCTGTCGCCCGAGATCGTCGTCAACTTGCAGGGTGACGCGCCGCTGACCCCGGCTTGGTTCGTCGAGGACCTGATCGCAGGGCTGCGCGCCGATGCGCGGGCCGAGGTCGCGACGCCGGTGTTGCGTTGTTCCGGGCGGATGCGGGCCGATCTGATCGCAGATCGCATGGCTGGTCGGGTCGGTGGTACCACCGCTGTCTTCGGCCATGACCGGCAGGCGCTGTATTTTTCAAAGGAAGTCGTCCCATTCGCTGCCGGCGAATTCGGCGATAATCAGCCTAGCCCGGTGTTTCACCATGTCGGCGTCTATGCCTATCGACCCGCCGCGCTGACCGCTTACGCGGATTGGCCAGAAGGGCCGCTGGAACAGCTGGAAGGACTTGAACAGTTGCGTTTCCTTGAAAGGGGGCGGCGCATCCTGTGTGTGGAGGTCGAAGCGCGTGGACGACAATTTTGGGAACTGAACAATCCCGAGGATGTTGCGAGGATCGAAGAGATGATGCGCGAGATGCGCATCGAGTGAACCAAGTGCGGGAAAAGCGGTGATGCGAACTGGATCGGCGAATGTCCGTCGAAATGAACCGAATGGGTTGGCGTGCCCCCGTCCAAGGCAGTATCCTGAGCCTTGCGTCCGCACGCCGTCCGCGCTGTGTTTTGCGCTGCCGCCACGTCTGTCGTCCTTGAACAGGAACAAAGGTATTCATCAATGAGTCGCAAGGTAACAAAGGCCATTTTCCCCGTGGCCGGTCTGGGGACACGCTTTCTTCCCGCCACGAAGAGCATCCCGAAAGAAATCATGACGCTGGTGGACAGGCCGTTGATTCAATATGCGATCGACGAGGCGCGTGCCGCAGGCATCAAGGAATTCATCTTCGTTACCTCGCGCGGCAAGGGCGCGCTTGAAGACTATTTCGACCATGCGCACGAACTGGAATCCAGCCTGAAGAAATCTGGCAAGACCGAGCTTCTGGACGTATTGCGGTCAACGAATATGGAATCGGGTGCCATCGCCTATATCCGGCAGCACAAGGCGCTTGGCCTCGGCCACGCCGTATGGTGTGCCCGCCGTCTGGTCAATGAGGATGAACCCTTCGCGGTGATCCTGACGGATGACGTCATCATGGGCGAGCCACCCTGCCTTCAGCAGATGATCGAAGCCTATCGGGAGACGGGCGGCAGCATGGTTGCCACGATGGAGGTCGCGCCCGAAAAGGCGCAGTCCTATGGTGTGCTGGATGTCAGCGAGGACATGGGCGCCATCGTCAAGGCCCGGGGCATGGTCGAGAAACCGGCACCGGGAACCGCGCCCTCGAATCTTGCAGTCATCGGTCGCTATATCCTTGCCCCGACGGTCATGCAGAACCTCAACAAGCTGAAGGCCGGTTCCGGTGGCGAGATCCAGCTGACCGATGCCATCGCGGACGAAATTGCCGCCGATCGGGGCGTGTATGGCCTGCGCTTCCGCGGGCAACGGTTCGATTGCGGCTCGAAGGCAGGGTTCCTGCAGGCGACCGTCGCCTTCGGGCTGGAGCGGGACGAATTGCGGGAAGAGTTTTCCGAATATCTCAGCGATGTCGTCACCGCGCGGCGCGCGGCGGAGTAAGCCATGACGGGGAAGGTCCTCGTGACCGGCGGCGCCGGTTATATCGGCTCGCATGCCTGCAAGGCACTGGCGGCTGCAGGACTTGTTCCGGTGACGTTCGACAATCTGTCGACGGGCTGGCGAGATGCGGTCAAGTTCGGCCCACTGGTCCAGGGCGATCTGCTGGATCGTGCCGCGCTGGATAGGGCATTCGCTGAACATCGGCCCGTCGCCGTTCTGCATTTCGCGGCGCTCAGCCAGGTGGGCGAGGCAATGGCCGAGCCTGGCCGATACTGGCGCAACAATGTCGCAGGGTCGCTGAACCTGATCGAGGCGGCTGTCGAGGCGGGATGTCTGGATTTTGTCTTCAGTTCGACCTGCGCGACCTATGGTGACCGCGACGGCGAGGTTTTGGACGAGGATACGCCTCAAGCACCCCTGAACGCCTATGGCGCCTCCAAACGCGCGATCGAGGATATGCTGGTCGATTTTGGCGCGGCCCACGGCTTGCGGCATGTCATTTTTCGCTATTTCAACGTCGCGGGCGCCGATCCCGACGCCGAGATCGGAGAATTTCACCGGCCCGAGACGCATCTGATCCCGCTGATTCTGGATGCGGTGGATGGAAAGCGCGCGGCGCTGACCATTCACGGCACCGACTATCCGACACCGGACGGAACCTGCATTCGCGACTATGTGCATGTCATGGATCTGGTTGATGCCCATGTTGCCGGGCTGGAGTGGCTGCGTTCTGGCAAGGGCAGCCAGGTGTTCTGCCTTGGAACCGGCGATGGGTTTTCGGTGCGCGAAGTCGTCGATGCGACAAGGCATGTCACCAATCGGACGGTTCCCATGCAGGACGGGCCGCGCAGGGGCGGCGACGCCGTGAAGCTTGTGTGCGGCAGCCAGAGGGCGAAGGCCGAACTGGGCTGGCATCCCGCGCGCTCGACCATGAAGCAGATGATCGGCGACGCTTGGCGGTGGCACCAGAACGGCCACTACGAGCGCTAAGATGGAACGGGGCCGGCTGCGCACGGCATGGTCGGCCTATCGGCTGCGCTGGAAGCGGCGCGAACTGATCTGGCGCGCGATCAGGTCAGGTCGCAAACTGTCGCCGCTTGCCGACCGCACCGCCGCGATTCGCAGCGATGACATTCTGTTATTCGCCACGATGCGGAACGAGGCGCGCCGTCTGCCCGAGTTCATGGATCATTATCGCGCGCTTGGCGTGCGTCATTTCCTGATAGTTGACAACGACAGCAGCGACGGTTCAGCCGACCTGCTTCGCGGGCAAGGCGATGTGTCGCTGTGGCGTGCGACCGGCAGTTACCGCGACAGCCGGTTCGGCATGGACTGGCTGGGTGCCTTGCTGTTCCGCCATGGCATCGGACATTGGTGCTTGACGGTGGATCTGGACGAGTTGCTTGTCTATCCCGGCTGCCAGACGCGGGATCTGGCGGAATTGACCGCCGATCTGGTCTCGCGGCGCGCCGAGGCGATGGGTGCGCTGATGCTGGATCTGTATCCACGCGGGCCGCTGGATCGTCCGGACGCAACGGAAAAGGCCGCGCTGACAGAACAACTGCCGTTCTTCGATGCGGGTCCATATCGCTGTCGGATACAGCAACCCAAACGCAATCGCTGGGTGCAGGGTGGGCCGCGCGAGCGGGCGTTCTTCGCCGATGACCCAAGGCGCGCGCCGACGCTGAACAAGCTGCCGTTGGTGCGCTGGCAGCGCGGCTATGTCTATGTCAACTCGACCCATTCCATGCTGCCGCCGCGGCTGAACGATCTATATGACGGGCCGGGCGATCCGCGTCTGTCAGGCGTGCTGCTGCATGGAAAGTTCCTGCCAGAGATCGTTGCGAAATCCCAAGAGGAACTGACGCGACGCCAGCATTTCGCCGATCCCGACGCGTATGCAGACTATCATCGCGCCCTGACGGATGCGCCAGTGCTGTGGCATGCGGGCTCGGTTAGGTACGAGAACCCTGCGCAATTGCAGGCATTGGGTCTGATGAGTGCAGGCGATTTCGTAACGGCTAACACTCACAACAGGTGAAAACTCTTGCCAAATCGCGGCTGAAACCGCATGTCGGGGGCCATGATCCTGAAGGCCAGACTTCCTGCAAGAACGGGCATTTCCAGATGACACCTCTTGGCCGTCTTCCGGTGCCCGACCGCATTCGCCGTAGGGTGGAAAGGCAATATCTGATCGGGCGCGCGGTGCGCAGACGCAGGGTGCTGCACGGGGTCGCCGACCGGACCGCGCTGATCCAGCCGAAGGATATCCTTGCCTTCGTCACCCAGCGCAACGAGCGCATTCGCCTGCCTTATTTTCTGGATTACTATCGCAATCTGGGCGTGCGGCATTTTCTGTTCGTGGACAATGCCAGCGACGACGGCAGCGGTGATTTCCTGCGCGAACAGGCTGATGTTTCGCTGTGGTGGACCGACTCGAGTTACAAGCGCCATCGTTTCGGCATGGACTGGATCAATTGGTTGCTTCTGCGGTACGGACGCGGGCATTGGTGCCTGACCGTCGATCCGGACGAATTCCTGATCTATCCGCATTGCGACACGCGTCCGCTGGATGCACTGACGGACTGGCTGGATGCGTCCGGACGGCCGTCCTTTCCTGCGATGCTTCTGGATATGTATCCCAAGGGCGGCATCGAGGATCAGATCTATCGCGAAGGTCAGGATCCCTTCGAGATCGCACGCTGGTTCGATCCCGCCAACTATTCGATCAGCAAGAACCACTATCTGGGCAATCTCTGGATTCAGGGCGGCCCCAGAACGCGGGCGTTCTTTTCCTATGATCCCCTGACAGGGCCGGCGTTGAACAAGATACCCTTGGTCAAATGGCACTGGCGCTATGCCTATGTCAGTTCAACCCACATGCTGCTGCCGCGTGGCCTGAACCATGTCTATGACGAGAGCGGTGGAGAAATGGCGTCGGGCAGTCTGCTGCACGCCAAGTTCCTGTCCACCTTCGCCCAGAAGTCTGCCGAAGAGCTTGACCGGCGTCAGCACTATGCAAACAGCAAGGAATACAGGGCGTACCATTCGGGCATGCAGCGTGGAACCACGTTGTGGTGCAGCGAATCGCGTGAATATCAGGATTGGCGGCAGCTGGAGGATCTGGGGCTGATCAGCCGGGGTAACTGGGCATGACCTTTCAGGTGCGTCTTGGTGTGGTCCTGCTTTGCCACGACGACCTGGATGTGGCCGCACGAATGGCACGAATATGGGCCGACGGCGGTGCGCGTGTGGTGATCCACGTCGATGCCAAGGTTCCTGAAACGCGACTCGGTCCCATGAAAGCGGCGCTGGCTGGGCTGGACGGGGTCATGTATTCGCGCCGCCATCGGTGCGACTGGGGCAGGTTCAACCTTGTTCGGGCAACCCAGGACGCTGCCGAGGCGCTTCTGAATGAATATCCCGACATCACGCATGTCTATCTGGCCTCGGGGGCATGTCTGCCGCTGCGGCCAATCGCCGACCTGATTGCCTATCTGGCCGCCGACCCGCGGCGGGATCACATTGAAAGTGTCAGCGCGCACGAAGTTGGCTGGGCGGTCGGAGGGCTGAACGAGGAAAGGTTCACGCTGTACTTTCCGTTCGACTGGCGACGTCAGCGTTGGCTTTTTGACCGTTTCGTCGAATGGCAACGTCGGCTTGGGATTCGCCGTCGGCTGCCGCGCGGTTTGGCGCCGCATCTGGGTGCGCAGTGGTGGTGCCTGACAGCGGAAACACTACGCCTGATCCTGAAAGATCCTCGGCGCGACGAATTCGATCGTTATTTCCGGCTTAGCTGGATTCCTGACGAAAGCTACTTCCAGACACTGGTCCGGCGGCATTCGGTCGATGTCGAAAGCCGTTCACTGACCCTGGTTCAATTCGACCACCAGGGGCGCCCGTATCAGCTGTATGACGATCATATTCGCCTGCTTGAGGAATCGCGCTGCTTCGTTGCCCGCAAGGCATGGCCGCGTGCGGCAAAGTTGATGGCATACTTCCCGCGGCCCGTGACGGCGCACGCCGATATGTCCCCGCCACAGCCTGCGCGGTTCCAGCGGATGATCAATCGCACGGTTCTACGGCGCGTTCTGGGGCGGCCGGGGCTTTACATGCAAAGCCGTTATCCGCGAAAGGACGCCGAAAACGGCAAGACCTCGGCGCCCTATGCCGTGTTTCAAGGCTTTTCAGACGTGTTCCCCGAATTCGAGACATGGTTGACCGATCGGGTTTCGGGCGATGTGCATGGTCATCTTTTCGGGCCCGAGGGCGTCGAATTTGCCGGGCTCCCCGAGATCGGGCCGGGGGCCATCTCGTCGAATTCCATGCTGCGCGATCACGACGCGCAGGGTTTCCTGACGGCGCTGATCCGCATCACCACGCGGATGCAGATCTTCCAGTTCAGTCCGCGCGACAACCAGGCCCTGAACTGGTTTATCGCAACCGACCCGAATGCACATCTGATTGTCGTGACCGGCGCGTGGATGCTGCCCTTGCTGCAATCGGGCATGCCATTCGACGATATCCGGCGCGTCACAGCGTTGTTGCAACGCGCCGAGATCGAACAGCTGGATGTGCTGAATTCGGTCTGGGTCAAGGCACGGGTTCAGATCCATGACCTCAGTGACTTTCTTTCCCGTCCGCTGGCCCTGCTGGACGAGGCCGTCCGACAGATCGACCCACAGGCCGCACCGGTTACAGACCTTCCCAGGATGCGGGATCTGACGGGATTGGATGACTTGCTGCGCCGGTTGCGCAATTCGGGACTGCGACCTCGTTTGACCGGCGACGGGCTGCCCTTGACGAATATCGACGACGGCCAAAGGAGAAACGCCGAATGATCCACGGTTTCCGCAGCTTCGTGATTTTCGCCGAGATGCGTACCGGCTCGAACCTGCTGGAGGCGACACTGAACCGGCTGAAGAAGGTCACCTGCTTCGGAGAGGCTTTCAATCCCTATATGATGGGTTGGCCGGACAAGGACGAAATGCAGGGGATCACTCGCGAGGAACGCGAGGCAGATCCCATGCCGCTGTTGCGGAAACTGACCCACAAACCCGGACATTTGCCAGGTTTCCGGTACTTCCACGATCATGATCCGCGTGTGTTCGATGCGATCATGGACGATCACGCCTGCGCCAAGATCGTGCTGACCCGCAACCCCTTGGACAGCTATGTATCGACGCGGCTGGCACGGGAAACGAACCAGTGGAAACTGAACGAGACGGAAACCGCGATTCCCGCTCAAACTACCTATGACAGCGCTGAATTTCATCGGATGCTGTCCGATGTCGAGGCGTTTCAGCGCCGGATCATCCACCGTCTGCAAATCAGCGGGCAGTCCGCGTTCTGGCTGGAATATGACGATCTGCGCGATCCGGAGGTGATGACCGGTTTGCTTCACTGGCTGGGGCGGCGTGATCTGGACAAGGTTGATGCGGCTCGTGATCAGGTGCCGCAGAACCCGCGCGAGTTGGCCGACAAGGTCGGCAATTTCGATCAGATGCGCACGGATCTGGCCAAGCTTGACGTGTTCGGCTTGCACAGGATTCCCAATTTCGAACCCCGTCGTGGCCCTGCTGTTCCCAGCTACATTGTCTGCGATGCAGGGGCAGGGCTATTGCATCTGCCGGTTCAAGGCGGCCCGGTCGAGATGACGCATGGCTGGCTGCGGGCGCTGGGACCGGTGACCGGCGAGCATACGCAGAACATCCTGCGGCAGTGGAAACGTGATCGCCCCGGGCATCGCAGCTTTGCGGTGCTGCGTCATCCTCTGCACCGTGCGTGGGATGCCTTTCTTCATCTTCTGACCGACGCCCGGCCTGAGCTGCGGCAACTGATGCGCGATGTGCATCGCGTGGCGCTGCCCGAGGATGCGGCGTTGGCCGAGCTGGGCGATGATCAAAGCGTGGCTTTATTTCGCGATTTTCTTGGCTTTTTGCGCCGCAATCTCAACGCCCAGACGACGTTGCCTACCCATCCGCATTGGGCATCACAGACGGAGGTGCTGGCAGGATATTCCCGCTTTACGCAGCCCGACATGCTGGTCCGAGAGTCGCGCCTTGCCGAGGACCTAGGGTTTCTGTGCCGGCAGGTGGCCATAGATGACGCAAGGCTGGACAGGATCGCCGCCGAGACATGGCCCGCATTCCTTGATGAACCTGATCTGGTCGCAGCGGCAAAGTCGGCCTACTTGCGCGACTATATCGCGTTCGGCTTCCCAGACACGCCCTGAGGGCCCGCGACCCGTGTCGCGTGCCCCCAAGTCATTCAAGCTTTCAGCAAAGCAGCAAGTTCAGCCTGCTTTTCCTTGACCAGTGCCTCGTCCCCGTCGGCCTCAAGGTTCAGCCGAACGACGGGCTCGGTATTGGATTTGCGCAGGTTGAAGCGCCAGTTGCCGAAATTCAGAGACACGCCGTCCAGATCGTCGCGACTTTCGGCCTGTGACTGATAGCGGTCGATCAGCCGGGCGATCGCCGCGTCGGGGTCGTCGATGTGATAGTTCGTCTCGCCCGAGGATGGATAAAGCCGCATTCGTTCCGACAGCAATTCTGCCAGCGTCTTGCCCTTGCGCGACAGCAACTCGACCATCAGCAGCCAAGGGATCATCCCGCTGTCGCAATAATAGAAGTCCCTGAAATAGTGATGGGCGGACATCTCGCCGCCATAAATCGCACCGACATCGCGCATCTTGCGTTTGATGAAGGCGTGCCCGGTCTTGGAGACCACAGCCTCGCCGCCCGCTTCTTCGATCATCGCGCGGGTGTTCATGATGACGCGCGGATCATGGACGATCTTCTCGCCTGGTGACTTTTCAAGGAACGCCGCGCCCAGAAGCCCCACGATGTATTCGCCGGGGATGAAGCGACCGTTCTCGTCGAAGAAGAAACACCGGTCGAAATCTCCGTCCCAGGCCACTCCCAGGTCGGCGTTCTCCGCTTGCACCTTCTGGACGGTGGGCGGTTGGTTTTCCGGCAGCAGGGGGTTCGGAATGCCGTTGGGAAAGCTGCTGTCGACATCATGGTGCATCCGCACAAAGGTCAGCGGGGCACCGCGCCGTTCCAGTTCGGCGGCAATCGCGTCGAAGGTCGGTCCTGCGGTTCCGTTGCCGGCGTTGACCACGATCTTCATGGGGCGCAGCGCATCGATCTGGACGAAGTCGGCCATGGCTTTCGCGTATTCCGCGCGCGCGTGGCTGAAATCGGTGACGCTGCCCTTGGTCGCGGCCTTGAAGTCGCCGCCCGTTGCCAGCGCGACGATCGGCGGCAATTCGGTTGCCGGGTCCAAAGGCGCCGATCCGCGCCCAACGATCTTCATGCCGTTGTAGTTGATCGGATTGTGTGACGCCGTCACCTCGATCCCGCCATCTGTATCGTGGAAGCCGGTGTGGAAATAGACTTCTTCGGTGCCGGCCAGTCCCAAGTCCAGCACGTCGGCGCCACCATCGGTCAACCCCTCGATAAGTGCAGCGGCAAGCTGGGGCGAGGTTTCGCGGCTGTCGCGCCCCACGACCACCCTCTTTGCGTCACGGGCCTGGGCAAACGCGCGACCGATGCGGTAGGCAACGTCCTGATCCAGATTCTTGCCCAGTTCGCCGCGGACATCGTATGCCTTGAAGCAGGTGATCTCTCGGTGGCCAAGGCTGGTTGTGTCGGTCATGGCGCAAATCCCCCCTGCGCGTTGGTTCTGATAAGCGCTAACATGATGGCTGCAAAATTCAAGCGGCGCCAGCCCGTGCGGACTGGCAAGATTGCCCATATGTCGCGATAGATGCCCGCGATGTCGGTTGGCATGGCGCTATACGCCGCATCGACCGGTTAGCTGGCCACGCGGCCGGCGATTGGTCCCTTGTGCCGGGATGACGTGGCGTGCCGTGCAGGATAGACCGGCCACAGGCCACCAAGGAGGATCGCGAATGGACACCAAAACCCTGATCGCCGCCTATTTCGAGGCATTCAACGCTGGCCAGACGGACCGGATGCTGGATCTGTTGCATGACGAGGTCGAACATCACGTCAATGAGGGCCAGATCCGGCGTGGAAAGGACCTGTTCGCCCAGTTCAACGCCCACATGACGCGCTGCTACAGGGAAAATTTGACCGATATCGTCGTTTTTGCGAATGAGGATGGTGATCGGGCCGCAGCGGAATTCGTGGTGAACGGCAGCTATCTTGAAACCGACGAGGGGCTGCCCAAGGCGAATGGTCAGACCTACCGTCTGCCCGCAGGATCCTTCTTCACCATCCGGGACGGCAAGATCGCCCGCGTCACGACCTATTACAATCTCGCCGACTGGGTGCGGCAGGTCAACCAATGACGGTGACGACACGCATCCTGACCGGCGATTCGCTGACCAGCGCTTTGCCCGATGTTGCAAGGCTTCGCATGGCGGTCTTTCGCGACTGGCCGTATCTTTACGATGGCGATGCCGAATACGAAGAGAATTATCTTCAGGCCTACAGGTCACCGGGCGCCGTCGTCGTCGCGGCGCTGGACGGCGACCGGGTCGTGGGGGCGGCAACCGGTGCGCCGATGGCCGATCATGCCGCCGACTTCGGCGCAGCCTTCGCGGATCGTCCGGAAACGCTGTCCGAGATCTTTTACTGCGCGGAATCGGTGCTGTTGCCGGAATACCGGGGACTCGGGCTCGGTCACGCCTTCTTCGACGCCAGAGAGGCGCATGCCCGGACCCTGGGTGCGCGCTATTCGGCGTTCTGCCGCGTGATCCGGCCCGACGGGCATCCCGCGCAACCCGCAGACTATCGACCGCTGGATGGATTCTGGCGCAAGCGCGGCTATACACCGCTGGACGGGGTCACGGCGGAGTTCGCGTGGCGCGACATCGGGGCCGAGCACGAAACCGAAAAGCAACTGCAATTCTGGATGAGAGAATTATGAAGATCGCCGCAGCCGCTTATCCCATCGACTGGCTGGAAGATTTCGATGCCTACGAGGCCAAGATCTGTCGCTGGGTGCAGGCTGCCCAGGGTGCCGATCTTCTTGTCTTTCCAGAATACGGCGCGATGGAACTTGCCTCGCTTGGCGGCCGTCAGGTCGCAGCGGACCTGGAATCGTCGCTGCAAGAGGTGGCGCGTCACGCCGCGGCGGCGGGCGATCTTCACGCGCGCCTTGCCGCGCGCCACGGCTGTCACATCCTGGCCGCGTCCGGCCCGGTGTTCGAGGGGGCAAGGCCGGTGAACCGCGCCGTATTGTTTGGTCCGAACGGTCGGATCGGCCATCAGGACAAGCAGATCATGACGCGGTTTGAACGCGATCCTTGGTGTGTTGTAGGCGGCAGCGGTCTGCGTGTGTTCGACACAGCGCTGGGGCGGATCGGTATCCTGATCTGTTATGACAGCGAGTTTCCCTTGCTTGGGCGGGTGCTGGCCGAAGCCGGCGTCGAAATCCTTCTTGTGCCAAGCTGCACCGATACCGTGGCCGGTTTTCACCGGGTACGGATCGGCGCAATGGCGCGCGCGCTGGAAAGCCAGTGCGTCGTGGTTCATGCGCCGACGGTCGGTCAGGTGGACTGGAACCCGGCGATCGACCAGAATCGCGGCCGCGCGGCGATCTATGGCCCGCCTGACGGTTTCTGGCCCGAGACGGGGATCGTGGCCGAGGGTCAGATGGACAGCCCCGGCTGGATCTTTGCCGAGATCGACGTTGCGCGGATCGGTCAAAGCCGCCGCGATGGTGCCGTGTTGCCGTATGCGCACTGGCCCGAATCCGCGAAAAAGCCCCTTGTCTGACGTTTTTCTGCGCCTATTGGGCAGCCTTTACGCTTCTTTTACGAATATAGCCTTAACTGATCCAAGCGTGTGCCATATCTTGCGGTCATGCTGTATGTGACCGACAATATAACGATTGAGGAATGGGAACTGTCCGAACAGTTCACCCGCGCCCAAGGGCCGGGCGGGCAGAATGTGAACAAGGTGGCCACGGCGGTGGAACTGCGCTTCGAAGCTCAGCGTTCACCAAATCTGAGCGATCCTGTGAAGCGCCGCCTTCAGCGGCTCGCCGGGCGCCGCTGGAATGCGGACGGAGCGATCCAGATCCTGGTTCAGGATACGCGCAGCCAAGCCCGCAACCGTGAGATCGCGCGCGAGCGGCTTGCCGAATTGATCCGGCGCGCCACGGTCGCGCCGAAACGGCGAATCGCAACCCGGCCGACGCTTGGAAGCAAGAAGAGAAGATTGAAGGCAAAGGCCGTTCGCGGCCAAGTGAAATCATTAAGAGGGAGGGTGGAGACCGAGGAATGAACGCGTTGCGCAGTTCGCTTCGGATGCTGATGGGCAGACGCCCGCCTGCACTGCAGGTCGGGGCCATTTGTCTGAACCCTGACAGTGGCAAGGTGCTGCTGGTGACAAGCCGCGGTACTGGACGGTGGATCATTCCCAAGGGTTGGCCGATGGAAGGTCGGACGCTGCCCGGCGCCGCCGCGCAAGAGGCCTGGGAGGAGGCGGGCGTCGAAGGCCGCGTCGGCCACGACGAGATCGGCCGCTATATCTATGACAAGGAACAGGAAAGCGGTTTCTCGATCGCCGTCGAGGTGCGCGTTTTCCTGCTGAAAGTCACGCGCTTGGCTGCCGATTTTCCCGAATCCGATGAACGCAGCCGGCGCTGGGTCACCCCGACCGAAGCCGCGCGGATGGTGGCCGAACCGGGGTTGAAACGTGTCCTGCGCGATCTTTCACGTTCCTCGTCTGACCCCGACATCGAACCTGACGAACATGACGACCGGTCTTAGGAGCCTGGGCGGCGGACATTCGTGGATGTGCGCGACATGATCCGGATGTCGCGTGGTTTTCATGTGCTGGACAAGGATCTTGGTCGCGTTACCCATGCCGAGGCAGCGCAGCGCCACGCCTTTCGCCCGGTTTGGCGGCTGGGACTGGCGATGTTGCTGCTGGTCGCGGGGCTTGTCGCGGCGATGGGGGCGGGTGCCGGTGAGCCCGCATTGACCGGTCTGGTCGCCGGACTTGTGGTCGCCGGATGGTTGGGCCTTGCGATCGGGTCGAACGATGTCGCCAATTCGCTGGGACCGGCGGTCGGGGCTGGCGCAATCAGGCTGTTTCCTGGCCTAGTCCTGGTCGCCTTGGCCGAAATCGCGGGCGCCAGCCTGGCCGGGGATGCTGTTACGTCCCGGCTTGCGCATGGCATATTCGACACCGAACTGCTGGTGTCCGGTGGCCAGACGGCACCGACGATCATGTTATCGGCGCTGCTTGGCGCCGCGGTATGGATCACAGCGGCGACCGGTGTCGGATTGCCGGTCAGTACCTCGCACTCCATCGTTGGAGGCATCGCAGGGGCGGGTGTTGCGGCTCTTGGCGGTCAGGCTGTGCATTGGTCGACGCTGGGGATGATCGCCAGCGCCTGGATGATCGCGCCGCTTGTCGCCGCGGCGCTTGCCGGCATGTTGGTGATCCTGATCCGCCAGCGGGTTCTGGAGGCGCCGGATCGCGGTGCCGCTGCAACGCGCTGGTTGCCGCCGCTGGTCGGGGTGATGACCGGAGGCTTCGCCGCCTATCTTGTGCTGCTTGCGCGGATGTATTTGGATCCGGCCCTTGCCCTGCCGGTCGGAGTGATCGCCGGTGGCGTGGGTCTTGCGATGATGCGCCGGATCGTGGCGACCGAGATCGCACAGTCCGGCGACAGGCCGGGCGGCAAGCGGTTGTTCAGGCCGGTCCTGCTGGTCGCCGTTGTCATCATGGGCTTTGCGCATGGGGCGAATGATGTCGCGAATGTCGCCGGTCCGCTGTCGGTGATCCTGTCGAACGGTGGCGATACCCTGTCGCCGGTGCCGATTACCGCGCTTCTGCTGGCCGGGTTGGCGATTGCGTTGGGAACCCTGCTGTTCGGGCGGCGTCTGGTCGTGATGGTCGGCAGCGGGATCACCAGACTGAACGCCGGGCGGGCCTTTTGCGTATCGCTGGCGACTGCCGTGACGGTCCTGACGGCTTCGTCTTTCGGGCTGCCGGTCTCAACCACGCATGTCGCGATCGGCGGCATTTTCGGGGTGGGGTTCGCGCGGGAATGGCTGGACCGACGCGCCGCACGGGCGCGATCTCCCTTGCCGGCCGAGGAAAGCCGCCGCCGCCTGCTGATCCGGCGCAGTCATGTCGCCACCATCTCGGCAGCGTGGATCGTGACCGTTCCCGCGACCGGTTTTCTGGGCGCGATGTGCTGTCTGCTGATACTTCGGGTGACCGGCGGCTGAGATCAGACCAGGACTGGCTGCGCCGTTTGTTCATCGACATCGAAGACCCGGCGATAGCGCGCGATCTCGGGCGCGGGACCGGTGGCCTTGGCCGGATTGTCAGACAGCTTGACGGTGGGGCGGCCATTCGCAGCGACCGCCTTGCAGACCAGGCTGAACGGGGCCAGTCCGTCACCGGCCACCAGACCCCGGAAATCATTCGTCAGCAACGTCCCCCAGCCGAAGCTGACCCTGACGCGCCCGTGAAACAGGTGGTGCAGTTCGGCGATCTTGTCGACATCCAGACCGTCCGAGAAGATGATCAGCTTCTGCTTGGGATCCTCGCCCCGCTTTTGCCACCAGCGGATCGCGGCTTCGGCGCCTTGGGCCGGGTCGCCACTGTCGATTCGGATCCCCGTCCAGCCCGCCAGCCAGTCGGGGGCGTGTTCAAGAAACTGTGCGGTGCCGTAGGTGTCGGGCAGGATGACGCGCAGGTTGCCCTCGTGTTCTTCGTGCCAGTCGGCCAGAACATCATAGGGTGCGCGGCGCAATTCGGCATCGCTGTCGGCCAGTGCGGCGTAGACCATCGGCAATTCGTGGGCATTGGTGCCGATCGCCTCGATGTCGCGGCGCATGGCAATCAGACAGTTCGAGGTCCCTGTGAAACGCTGACCCAGCCCCTCCATCATCGCCTGCACACACCAGTCCTGCCACAGAAAGCTGTGCCGCCGCCGCGTTCCGAAATCGGCGATACGCAGACTGTCCAGTTCCCGCAGCGCCTGGACCTTTTCCCAAAGCCGGGTCATCGCGCGCGCATACAGCACCTGCAGTTCGAACCGGCCCATGTCCTTCAGTTCCGCGCGGGATCGCAGTTCCATGAGAATGGCCAGCGCGGGAATTTCCCACAGCATGACCTCGGGCCATCTGCCCTCGAAGGTCAGTTCGTACTGTCCGTCGCGTTTCTCGAGATGATAGGGCGGCAGATGCAACCCTTCCAGAAATTCCATGAAATCCGGGCGGAACATCTGCCGTTTTCCATAGAAGGTATTGCCGCGCAGCCATGTGCTTTCGCCACGGCTCAGCGAGAGGCTGCGGACATGGTCAAGCTGTTCGCGCAATTCGCCCTCGTCGATCAGCTCGGCAAGACGGATCGACTTGCTGCGGTTGATCAGGCTGAATGTCACATTGGTGTCGGGGCGATTGCGAAACACCGATTGGCACATCAGCAGCTTGTAGAAATCGGTGTCTATCAGCGACCGGACGATCGGGTCGATCTTCCATTTGTGATTATAGACACGCGTGGCGATATCGACCATCGGCGGCCCCCTCTATTTCCGATCATTGGTGCCCTGAACGTGACGGGCTGTGCAAGCCCGCGCGTCGTCTATCGCAGCGATACGCCGGCCTGCCGCATGTTCTGGCGTGCCGCATCCTTGCTGCCGTTCAGGTCGATTGCGCGGGTGGCGTCCTCGATCACGCTGACGGAAAAGCCCAGTCTGGCGGCGTCCAGCGCGCTCCACGCCACGCAGAAATCGTGGGCCAGGCCGACAAAGGTCAACTGCGTCAGATCGCGTTCGCGCAGATAGCCTGCCAGCCCTGTCGGTGTGCGCCGGTCATTTTCGAAGAATGCCGAATAGCTGTCGATATCGGCGCGAAAGCCCTTGCGGATCACCAGGTCCGCGCGGCTGAGGTCCAGATCACGGTGAAAGCCGGCGCCTTCGCTGCCGATCACGCAATGCCGGGGCCACAGAACCTGCTCGCCGTACTCCATTTCCGTCGTCTCGAACGGCTGGGCGCCGGCATGGTTGTCGGCGAAGCTGGCATGATCGGCCGGATGCCAGTCCTGCGTCAGCACCACGGCGTCGAAGTCCGCCATCAGGGTGTTGATCCTGCCGACGATCTCGTGCCCGCCGTCAACCGCAAGCGCGCCGCCCGGACAGAAATCATTCTGCATGTCGATCACGATCAGCGCGTGGGGCATCTTGGCACCTCCCTTGTTGCTTGCCGGACCCAAGAAACTTCGATCCCGGCGGATAATGCAAGCCCGCCGAGACCCGGCGCTGCGTGTTGGGGATTTCCAGATCAGATGTGGCGGCGTACCAAGGATGTATTGAAGGAAGAATACCAACTGGCGGTTACAACGCGAACGGGAGGGCGCGGCGATGGGGCTTGATGACGAATTCCACCAGCAGGGTCAGTATGACGACTATGATGGCGGCGAAAGATCCGCCCGGCTGATCTGGGGGCTTCGGTTACTGGGACTGGGGATGGCACTGCTGGTGTGGTTGCTTCTGGGCAACTCGGAGGGGCTGGCGCCTGACGCGCGGGTCGTCGCTTCTGTTGGCACTCTGATGGCGATCTGGTGGATGACCGAGGCGATCCCGTTGTCGGCGACCGCGCTGTTGCCCATCGTGCTGATCCCGGCGCTGACGGATCGAACTGTGGGTGAAGCGACTGCCCCCTATGCCAGTTCCATCGTCTTCCTGTTTCTTGGTGGTTTCCTGATCGCCATCGCGATGGAGAAATGGAACCTGCATCGCCGGGTCGCTCTGCTGACGCTGCGCAAGGTCGGCGTTGAGCCGCGCCGGATCGTGTTGGGCATGATGCTGGCGACCGGATTCCTGTCGATGTGGGTCTCCAATACCGCAACTACGCTGATGATGCTGCCGATCGGTCTGTCGGTGCTGGCGCTGGTCGTCGACCGTGGGTCGAAGCAGGGCGGCGCGGCAGCCGAGGAAGAGCTGTCGAGCGGGGCCAGGATCACCGACGTCGTGCGCGACCCGAATATCCGGGCCTTCGGGGTGTGCCTTGTGCTGTCGATCGCATGGGCTGCGTCGATGGGCGGGTTGGGAACGCTGCTTGGCAGCCCGCCCAACGCCATCGTGGCGGGGTATGCCGCCGACGAGCTTGGCCGTCAGATCGGCTTTCTGGAGTGGATGATTCTGGGTGTGCCGCTGGCCTTCGGGTTCATCTTCATTGCGTGGCTGCTGATGACCCGGATCCTGTATCGTTTCGACCTGCCCGAGATTCCGGGAGGTCGGCAGATGATCGATGACCAGATCTCGCATCTTGGCCCGCTGAGCCAGGGCGAGAAGATGGTCATGTTCGTCTTCCTGGGTGCGGCATTTCTGTGGGTCGTGCCGGGGCTTCTGGCCGGGATCCTGGGAATAGCTTGGCTGGACAGCCTCGACGACACGGCGATTGCCATCGCCGCCGGACTTGCGATGTTCATTCTTCCAGGTCAGGGCCGCAACAAGATGGTGCTGGAATGGAAGGACGCCGAAGAGGGGCTGCCTTGGGGCGTGCTGTTGCTGTTCGGCGGCGGGCTCAGCCTTGCGTCGGCAGTTGCGGCATCCGGGCTGGACAGCTGGTTCGGCGCACAGGTGCAAGGGCTTGGTGCGCTTCCCAGCGTGCTGCTGGTGGCTGCGGTCGTGACGATCATCCTGTTCCTGACCGAGATTACTTCGAACACCGCGACGGCCGCGACCTTCATTCCGATCCTGGGCGGGGTCGCGCTGGGAATCAACGCAGATGCACTGAGCCTGCTGATTCCCGCGGCGTTCGCCGCGACCTGCGCATTCATGTTGCCGGTTGGCACGCCGCCCAACGCCATCGTCTTCGGCACCGGCACCGTGACCATCGGGCAGATGGCGCGCGGCGGCGTCGTGCTGAACATCATCGGTATCCTGCTGATCACGCTGGTGTGTTACGTGCTTGGCGGTTTCGCGATGGGTCTGACGTTCTGAGCCTTGTCATGCGGGGCGCGGCTGGACTATGCCGCGCCCATGCTGACCGTCGCCGCGCTATATCAATTCACCCGTTTCCCGGACCCGGCCGCGTTGCAGGGTCCGTTGGCCCGACTGGCCTGCGGTCAGGGTGTGCGTGGAACATTGCTGCTGGCGGCCGAGGGTATCAACGGCACCATTGCCGGCACCCGCGAAGGGGTCGACGCCGTTCTGGATCATATCCGCGGGTTGCCGGGCTGCGCGGCGCTGGACTGGAAGGAAAGCACTGCCGAGACGATGCCGTTCGGACGCATGAAGGTGCGGGTGAAGCGCGAGATCGTCACAATGGGTCAACCGGATGTCGATCCGAGGGCCTCGGTGGGCCGTTATGTCGAGCCGGCGGACTGGAACGCCCTGATCAGCGCGCCCGACGTGGCGGTGATCGACACCCGCAACGACTACGAGGTTGGCATCGGGACGTTTCAGGGCGCGGTCGATCCCGGCACACGAAGCTTTCGCGACTTTCCCGCATGGTGGCAGGCTAATGCGCACCGCTTTCACAACAAGCGCATCGCGATGTTCTGCACCGGCGGAATCCGCTGCGAGAAATCGACGAACTACCTGCTGTCGCAGGGCGTCGAGAACGTGTTCCACCTCAAAGGCGGGATCCTGAAATACCTTGAGGATGTCCCCGAGGATGAAAGCCTGTGGCAGGGCGACTGCTTTGTCTTTGATCAGCGTGTCAGCCTGACCCACGGTTTGCGACAGGGGCGGCATGGCATGTGCCACGCCTGCCGCCGTCCGCTGGCCCCCGAAGATCGACAACGGCCCGAATACGAGGAGGGCGTCTGCTGCCACCGTTGCGTGAACGAATACAGCAGCGCGGACCGCGTCAGGTTCCGCGAACGCCAGCGTCAGTTCGATCTGGCTGCTCGCCGGAACGATGGTTCGAACGTTCCGGGCGATCCCGCCACAACCCCTGAAGGACTGGAGTCCTGATCGGTTGATGTCGGCGGTTCGTGTCCGCGCGGATCAGGAATCGTCCCAGGATGGTCTGCGTTTTTCCAGGAAGGCGGAAATGCCCTCTTCGGTGTCGGGCAGCATCAGGTTTTCGCAGATCGTGCCGCTGGCCGTGGCGTAGGCATCGGCAAGGCCAAGCCGCAACTGCTCGTGGAAGGTGCGCTTGCCCATACGCACCGCGGCGGGAAGCTTGGCTGCGATCTGCTGCGCCATCTCCATAGTCACCTCGGACAAGCTGGCCTGCGCGGCAACCCGGGTGACCAGGCCCAGCTCTTGCGCTCGCGCGGCGGTGATGAAGTTGCCGGTCACAAGCATCTCAAAAGCCGCGCGTGGCGCGATCGCGCGGGTCAGCGCAACCATCGGAGTCGAACAGAAAAGACCGATGTCCACGCCGTTGACGCCAAATTTCGCGTCCTCGGTCGCGATCGCAAGGTCGCAAGCCGCCACCAGCTGACATCCGGCCGCTGTCGCGACCCCGTGAACCTCGGCGATCACCGGCTGGGGCAGGGCGGGGATCATCTGCATCATGCCGCCGCAGCGACCGAAAAGCCGGTCGAATGCTGCTCGTCCCGCGTCCTCGTCCTGGCGCGACGCCTGCATCTGGCGCAGATCATGCCCCACGCAGAATGCCTTGCCGTTTGCGGACAGGATCACCGCGCGAATCTTTTCGTCCGCCTCGATGCCGCGAAAGGCGTCGGCAAGCGCGTCGATCATCTCGAAGGACAGAACGTTCAGCCGATCGGGGTCGTTCAGGGTCAGCCGGGCGACATGCCCCGTGTCGTTGCGTAAGATCAGGTCTTGCATCTTGATCTCTCCTCCCTTTCCCGGAAGCCTAGGCCGGCACGGGGCAGGGGGAAAGCATGGATC
Organism: Paracoccus maritimus; assembly: GCF_025195095.1. Lineage (GTDB taxonomy): Bacteria > Pseudomonadota > Alphaproteobacteria > Rhodobacterales > Rhodobacteraceae > Paracoccus > Paracoccus maritimus. The sequence goes on from NZ_JANAVZ010000008.1 coordinate 187,734, forward strand.
TGGTTATGGATGCAAGGGCGCTGAACGCGTTCCTGCAGCGAGAGTTTCCGCAGGTCGCCAGCGAGTATCGCGTTGAGAGTGTCGGGCTCGACGAACTGATAGCACGTATGACGGTCGGGCAGGCGCATCTGCGCCCGGGCGGCACGATCAGCGGTCCGACCATGTTCGCGCTTGCCGATCTGGCGGTCTATTGCGCGATCCTTGCGCGGATCGGGCCGGTTGCGTTGGCGGTAACCACCAATGCCTCGATCGATTTCATGCGCAAGCCCGAGGCAGGCCGCGACCTGATCGCGACATGCCGATTGCTGAAACTGGGCAGGGTGCTGGCCGTGGCGGACACGTTGATCCGTTCGGACGGGCAGGCTCAGCCGGTGGCCCGCTGTTCGATGACCTACTCGATTCCGCCAAAACCGTCGGAAAACGGCACCTTGACGGGTGGTATTTAATTACCTATTTGGTAATTTACTGATATTGCTAAAAAATATGACGCCAAGCTGTATTGACTGGCGTCGCGTTATCAAGGATATACCGCCATCTCGAATTCAATCCGACCCTGAAGGGACGAAAGATGAAAACCTATACCGCGAAACCGGCGGAAATCGAGAAGAAGTGGATCCTGATCGACGCAGAAGGCGTCGTTCTGGGCCGTCTCGCCTCGATCGTCGCCAATCGCCTGCGCGGCAAGCACAAGCCCAGCTTCACGCCGCATATGGACATGGGCGACAATGTCATCATCATCAACGCCGACAAGGTGCAGATGACCGGCGCCAAGCGCGATGACAAGAAATACTATTGGCATACCGGCCATCCGGGCGGCATCAAGCATCGCACCGCGCGCCAGATCCTTGAAGGCGCCCATCCCGAGCGTGTCGTGATCAAGGCGGTCGAGCGGATGATCAGCCGCAACAAGCTGGGCAAGCAGCAGATGACCAACCTGCGCGTCTATGCCGGCGCAGAGCATCCGCACGAAGCACAGCAGCCCGAAGTTCTGGACGTCAAAGTCCTGAACAAGAAAAACACCCGGAGCGCGTGATCATGGCCGAAGACATCAAAACTCTCGACGATCTCAAGTCGGCGGTCTCGGGCACCGAGGCCGCCGTGGCCGAAGCCCCCGTCAAGCGCGAACCCCAGCGCGACGATCTGGGCCGTGCCTATGCCACCGGCAAACGCAAGGATGCGGTTGCCCGCGTCTGGGTGAAGCCCGGCTCGGGCAAGGTCACCGTGAACGGCAAGGACATCAACGAGTATTTCGCGCGTCCCGTTCTGCAGATGATCCTGAAGCAGCCTTTCGACGTCGCTGGCGTCGCTGGTCAGTATGACGTTCAGGCCACCGTCAAGGGCGGCGGTCTGTCGGGGCAGGCCGGTGCCGTCAAGCACGGCATCAGCCAGGCGCTTCAGCTGCACGAGCCTTCGCTGCGCGCGGCGCTGAAAGCCGCGGGCTTCCTGACCCGCGACAGCCGCGTGGTCGAGCGCAAGAAATACGGCCGCGCGAAAGCCCGCCGCAGCTTCCAGTTCTCGAAGCGCTGATCTTCAGCACATCGAATCCAGAAGGCGCGACCCTGCGGGGCCGCGCCTTTTTTCTTTCGTAACGCGGATTCGGAGGGGGCGGCGCGCAGGTCATCCCGACTCGGCGGCGCAGATCTGGCGCGAAGAAGGCACGTTTCGACCACTGATTCCGCCCGATTCCCTGTCGAATTCGGCGACTCGGAGGGCCTCAGAGGGAGAATCTGGACCAGATGGCCGCAGCACTACCGCTGCCGCGTCATCGGAATGTCACGAATTTATAAATATAAATCAGTGATTTGGCGAAAAAATGGCGGACAAGTCGAAATTTCCTCTTGCGGGTCCCGGCGGCCATCCGTAAATACCCCTTCACCGAACGGCGGGACACGCTGAACGGGACGGAGAGACGGGCCAGACGGAACCGCGCTTCGGGAAGACAATCTGGGAATGAACGACCGGTAGGGGCGTCGCTTGAATGGCGCATCTTCCGCGATTTTGTTTCCTCTGCTTTTTGACATTGATGGATTTATGAAGGGATATGCGGGCGGTTTGGTCGTATTCGACTGAGTTTCTTGCATATCGGCTCTCTAGCCTTCTGGCGATGATGAGAGTGT
>NZ_JANAVZ010000009.1 GCF_025195095.1 Paracoccus maritimus
AACCTGAAGTTCACCGTCGAACTGATCGCCCCGATCGCCATGGAAGACGGCCTCCGCTTCGCCATCCGCGAAGGCGGCCGCACCGTCGGCGCAGGCGTCGTCTCCAAAATCATCGAGTGATCCGCAAGGATATCGCGACTGAGGGGCCGTCCGGAAGGACGGCCCCTTGCTTATGTGGACGTCTGTCAAGCGCGTCGGTTGATGCTGCGAGGGCTCGATCGGCCCACCGATGGCCGGATTGAGCCCAACTTGACCGATGCCGCGATCGGTACGAATGGCAGAAATGCTCGACCGGCCGCGAGGTGTCAGAGGCTTTCCAGTCCCCCAGCAAATTGTGAAAGCTTTGAAGCGTAAGAATTCGGAGCGTTGGTTCCCAGATTGAAAGTGTCAGTATCTACCCAAACAGCCGTGAACCGAGATGATGGCTGGAGCCGCTATCTCGGACCCGGCGAAGTCCTTCTATGGAGCGGACAGCCGGATCACGGCCGTCGCTTTCGCGAGTTCAGCGGTATAGAGAAAACATGGCAGTTGGTGATGCTAGTCGGTACGATCTTGATGTGGCTCACATGGCCGATGATTGATGAAAAGCAATCACCTAGCGCGACCGACGCGATCTGGGTCTATGGTGCGGTCACGATAGTCTTTGCACTTGTTGCATTCTACATGGCGACGACACGGGCCTACATACTTAGCCACCTACACTACGCGGTGACCAATGAACGGGCGATCGTCCTTCGAACCGGCCGAAACCACTTGCTTGCAATGCGCGATTACCTAATCTCCTGCTGGCATGCAAAGGACTTTCCCTATGGGATCGTAGAGGGGCGCCCCTATTCTTCGCTGACGGTCGGCTTTTTATTGTCGGAAGACGTGGTCCAACCTTTCGGCTACGGACTGACGCACTCAGGATGGAGTCCTCTCCGCGTCCGGGGCGTTATTCCCGTCCTTTTCGAACAGGTGAAGGACGCCAATGCTCTCCGAACTCTACTATTCGAGGCTTCGGATTCTGCCCTTGCCCGGCGCCCATGACCAACCATTGGAATTAAGATTTGTGGATATGCCTTGTGTTATCCTCGCAAGGTCATGCCTAACTTGCGGTGAACTTCATTAAGACATGGGCGGCAGCCCGGAAGGCTGGCGTTTACCAGCTGTTTGACATGTAGCTAACGTGTTATGTTAGTCGTCAATAGTAAGGAGAACGGAGCCGACCTTGGAAATGACCATTGCGAAGGCCTGCTCTGTCCCGCGCACCAGCCTGCGCCAAGGTCACGCAAACCAACCCTGCAAACGCGAAGCGCCGCCGGATTGAGCCTATACCCAAGTTGTTCGCCGGCGTGCGCAAGCCTTGTCTTATTCGTGCCTGTCAGGATGCAGGATCACCAAGTATCGCTTTTGGTACGCGCCGAGAGATGAAGGTGCCGCCCTTTTTTTGCGGTCGGTTATCCCGACCGGGGCCCACGCGCGGCACCCTCGGCTGTCGCTGACGGTATATCCGCCGTCATGCGCCAGAGCTTGATCGCAAGCTCGCGGGCAACAACAACGATAGCCTTTTGCCCAATCCCATGCTTCGCGAAACTGTGGTTGTAAATCGCCTTGGCCTCTGGGTCGCGCCAGGTCCATCCTCGTGCGAGGTAATCTGCCAGCTTCATCGCATCAAGCCGATCCGTCTTCGCCGCCGCCGTATATCCCGCTGGGATGCGTGACGCGGCGATCATCGAAACGGCGAAACCTGCGCGTACAAGTGCCCGCGTCAAGGCAAACCCGTCGGGCCGGTCTCATAAACGACATGCGCGATCCGGCAAACCAGTCCGGCAAGCTGGTTCGCAAGGGCTTCTTCTCCCTCCGGGCAAGTTCAGGTCTCGACCAGTCCGTCCTGCGGCTCGAAGAGGGCGACAGTATAGGTCTTGTTGTGAACATCCAGACCGACAAGAACTGGCCGATCCTCAACCGGCGCAATGAAACGCGAAAGGAGCGTTGCTTTCTTGACCATGCTGGATACGCCAGAGTTTGGGAAACCCCGACATCGCAGCAGCTATGCCCAACGCTGTCCAGCATGGTCTTTTTTTTCGTTAACGCAGGCGGCGTTCAGCAGGCCATAAAGAAGACACCGAATGCTGCGATACCTGACCAAAGGTGGCGTTGACCCATTCCGCGATCTGCAGCAAGATCGGGCACCCATCATCACCCGAGATCAAGCTGATGTGCCAGATCTTTGCGGGGCAGGACCCCGACCGCTATGAATCCGAAACCCGCCGCCTGCGGCTGAACGGTCAATCGACCTCGATCCGGCTGGAACGGGCGTTCTGGCGGATCCTCGATGACATCGCCGCGCGCGAGGGTGTCAGCACGCCTGCCTTCATTTCCAAGCTTCACGCCGAGGTTCTGGAACTGCATGGCGAGGCGCGGAACTTCACCTCGCTGCTGCGTTGCGCCTGCACGATACATCTGGGCGAGGATCAGCAGATCACTGCCATCGCCGCCGAATAGGCGAAAAACGCACCTGTAGTAAGCCGTTACTACCCGGCCTCGCGCACCGCCATCTAGACTTGTCGGAAGACGGGCAATCAAGGAGGCGGCCTTCATGGCGAAATACATCCATTCGATGATCCGGGTTCTGGACGAAGCGCGTTCGGTCGGTTTCTACCAGCGCTGTTTCGGGCTGAAGATCGCCGACCGGCTGGATTTCGACGATTTCACGCTGGTCTATCTGTCCAACGACGAAAGCGAGTCCGAGCTTGAGTTGACGATCAACAAAAGCCGGACAGAACCCTATGACCTGGGCGACGGCTATGGCCATGTCGCCTTCTCGGTCGAGGATGTGGATGCGCTGCACGCGCGCCTCGAGGCCGAGGGGTTCGCGCCGCGCAAGCTGGTCGATTTCGCGCCGGGCGGGGAATTGATCGCGCGCTTTTTCTTTATCGCCGATCCGGACGGCTATCAGATCGAGGTTCTGAAGCGGGGTGGCCGCTTCAAGTGATGCGCGCGGCGGATGAGGAGGGGCATCCGCCGCGCGTTGCAAGACCAGGGAGGAGCAAGGAAATGTCTCAGATTAGCAAGCAGGGGCTGTCCCGGCGTGCATTGTTGTCGCGCGCTGCGGCGGCAGGTGCGCTGGCGGTGGCGGGCGCAGGCTTCATCGCCGCACCCGACGCCGCATGGGCGGTCGAAGTCAGCAATGTCAGCGAACATGAAATGGCGACGCTGTTGCAGATGGCGCGTGACATCTATCCGCATGACAAGGTCGGCGACCGTTTCTATGCGATCGCCGTAAAGTCCTATGACAGCGAGGAACAGAAACAGGCGGTCGCGGAAGGGATCGCCGCGCTGGACGCCGCTGCGAAAGAGGCGGGCTTTGAAGACTATCTTTCGACGGGGTGGGAGGCCGACCGGGTCGCGATCCTGCGCCGGATCGAGGACACGCCATTCTTCCAGACCGTCCGGGGCGGGCTGGTGACCGGACTGTATAACCAGAAGGAAGTCTGGCCGATCTTTGGATATCAGGGCGAGTCCTATTCCGAAGGCGGTTACATCAACCGCGGCTTCGATGACATCGACTGGCTGTGAGGGGGAAAGATCATGGCTGAGGCAGCGAAATTCGAACTGGGCGACGACAGCGTCGTCGTCATCGTGGGAACCGGCGCTGGCGGCGGGGTGCTGGCCAACGAACTGGCGCAGAAGGGCGTCAAGGTGGTCGCGCTGGAGGCGGGCGGACGCTATCTGCCCGAGGACTATGTGAACGACGAATGGGAAAGCTTTGGACAGCTTGCCTGGACCGATCCTCGCACGACCAGCGGCGACTGGCGGGTGGCAAAGGATTTTTCCGGCCTTCCGGCATGGATCGTGAAGGCGGTTGGCGGCACCTCGATTCACTGGGCCGGCGCCAGCCTGCGGTTTCAGGATCACGAGTGGAGGGCACGCACGACATATGGCGAGGTTGAAGGTGCCAGCCTTCTGGACTGGCCGCTTGACGCCGCCGAGATGGCGCCATGGTACGACAAGGCCGAGGCAAAGCTGGGCGTGACCGGCGTCGGCGGGCGTCCGCGGCTGCCGGGCAACAACAACTACCTGGTCTTCGAGAAAGGCGCCAAAGCGCTGGGTTACCAAGAGGTCCACACTGGGAACATGGCGATCAACAGCGTCGAATACGACGACCGGATGTCATGCCAGCAGACTGGCTTCTGCTTTCAGGGCTGCAAATGGGGGGCGAAATGGTCTTCCGCCTATACCGACATTCCGCGCGGCGAGGCGACCGGTAACCTGGAGGTGCGCGACCACGCGCATGTTGCCCGCATTCTGCACGACGATAGCGGAAAGGTCACAGGGGTCGAATATTTCGACAAGGACGGCAATCTGCAGATGCAGAAGGCGCGGATTGTCTGCGTCGCCGGCAACAGCTTTGAAAGCCCGCGCCTGTTGCTGAATTCGGCCTCGTCGATGTTTCCCGACGGGTTGGCGAACAGCTCGGGTCAGGTCGGGCGGAACTATATGCGACACACCACAGGATCGGTTTATGCGACCTTCGAAAGACCAGTGCGGATGTGGCGCGGTACGACCATGGCAGGCATCATCCGCGATGAGGCCAAACACGACCCCTCGCGCGGCTTCGTGGGCGGCTATGAACTGGAGACGCTGGCACTGGGCCTGCCTTTCATGGCGGCTTTCCTTGACCCGGGTGCCTGGGGTCGTGAATTCACGACTGCGCTGGACAGCTATGAGAACATGGCCGGCATGTGGATCGTGGGCGAGGACATGCCTCAAGCCGATAACCGCGTCACCCTGTCTGATGCCGAGGATAGCTTTGGGCTGAAGGTCGCCAACGTCAATTTCAGCGATCATCCAAATGATGTCGCCATGCGCAACCACGCCTACAAGCAGGGCGTGGCGATCTACGACGCCGTCGGCGCGACGCGGACCCTGCCGACGCCGCCCTATCCCTCGACCCACAATCTGGGCACCAACCGGATGTCGGAAAAGCCCGAGGATGGGGTCGTGGACCGGAACGGGCGTGCGCATGATGTCGCGAACCTGTTTGTCAGCGACGGAAGCCAGTTCACCACGGGCGCCGCGGAAAACCCGACGCTGACGATCGTGGCGCTGGCGATCAGGCAGGCAGACCACATCGCCAAGGAAATGGCTGCAGGCAACATCTGATCACGCCCGATCCATCGTTTGACCGACCCGCAACTGTGGGGCGGTCATGCTGTTGCTGACGCGAATTGTCAGCATGGTCGAACCATCATCGCAGCATCACGCCAGAGGAGCTTCGAGATGATCGACCATATCGGATTTGCAGTTTCGGATCTGTCAGCTGCACGTGCCTTTTATGAACGCGCGCTGGCGCCGCTTGGCATTCTGGTGCTGATGGATGTGACCGAACAGATGACCGGTGGACATGGTGCGCATACGGGTTTCGGAAAGGATGGCAAGCCATTCTTCTGGATCGGCACCGGAAAGACGGCCTCGGGGTCGGCCCATGTCGCGTTTGTCGCGCCCGACCGTGCAACGGTGGACGAATTCCACCGGGCCGCCGTGGCGGCGGGGGGGCGCGACAACGGTGCGCCGGGTCTGCGCCCCGAATACCATCCCGACTATTATGGCGCCTTTGTCCTGGACCCCGACGGCAACAACATCGAGGCTGTCAATCACGGCGGGGCAGCGGAATGAAGACCTATCACGGAAGCTGCTTCTGCGGCGCGGTCGCGTTTCAGGCCGATGGCGATCTTGCAGATGGCACGATGCGCTGCAACTGCCGGTTCTGCCGCAAGATGCGCTATTGGGAGATGCGCCTTCCAGATCCGCACGGCTTTCGCCTGATGCGCGGCGCACAGGACCTGGCCCGGACACCCCGCATGCAGGATGAAGGGATCGACATGCACCACCATTTCTGCGCCCGCTGCGGGACGCGCCTTTGGACGGACGGTGAAATGGCGGAACTTGGTGGGCGCTTCGTCCAGGTTTGCGTCAGCGCACTGGATGATGCCAGCGAGGCAGAACTGATTGCGGCGCCCGTCCATTGGGCGGACGGGGCGCACGACAATTGGTGGCAATCGGCCCCCGAAACGCGCCATCTGTGACAGCGACCGTCCTGCGCTGGAAAAGGAAAAGCCCCTTCGCGGTGATGATGCGAAGGGGCTTGGTCTGATGTTCGGGCATCAGAATTTTTTGCGAAGGATTCTGACCGAATGTCAGCGTCCGTCCACCGCGGCCATGTTAACGCCGCCTTCCGCGATCTTCGTCATGTGGCGATCGCCTTCCCATGTCTGGTCCAGACATTCCTGCAAGGCCGCCGCATCGCTGTCCAGTTCAAGGCGATTGGCGAAGCTGCGAACGCAGCCGTAACCCGCGATCGCATAATGCATCATGCGCTGATACTGCGTGATGATCGCGGCATCCTGCGCGTCCTCGTCGGCATATTCGGTCTCGATGGCGTGTTTCTTCGCCTCGATGATCAGACCTTCCATGCCGCGGCAATGTTCGCCGGTGGGGTCGGCACCGTGGCGATTGCACAGTTCGGACAGCACTTCCATGCCGCGTGCGATCCCCTGGTTGCCGGCGATCAGCGCCTCGGACAGGTCCCGCGACTTGGCGGCGCGGCCCAGTTCGGTCACCATGGGCATGGACTGCTTGCAGGCCGAATACAGATCCTTCAACTGGTCCAGATACAGGTCCTTCAGATTCTTGATGGCCATGTTGTCCTCCTTGACGGATTTCGTTGCCGCGCGATGGGCGCGGCATTCGGCGGACCAACCCTGCCGACGCCGGGCGCGTTCCATCACGCATCAAAGATCAAGCCGAACCGGTCGAACCCCGCCGGGCGGGCTTGACTTGCCCCGGTCAGCGGGCCAGCAAGTGGCCTCTGCAAATCTCACGCATGTATTTTCCGGGTAAGCTTCATGTTCGCGTGGTTCGAACGACGCATCGATCCCTATCCGTCCGAAACACCCGCCATGCCGCCGCGGGGACTGTGGCGCTTCCTGCTGCATTACAGCCATGGCGCGATGCCTTGGCTTGTGGCGCTGGCGCTGTTCTCGGGCGTGATCGCGGTCATCGAGGTGATGTTGTTCGGCTGGCTGGGCGATCTGGTCGACCAACTGGCTGACACCCCGCGCGAGGTGTTCTGGCAGCAGGAAGGCGCGCGACTGACGATGATGGCGGTGGTGCTGCTGATCGGCCTGCCCGCGCTGAACCTTCTCGCGTCGCTGGTCCTGCACCAATCGCTGATGGGCAATTTCCCGCAGCGGATCCGCTGGCAGGCGCATCGCTATCTGCTGCGCCAGTCGATCGGCTATTTCCAGGACGAGTTCGCGGGCAGGATCGCGCAGCGCCTGATGCAGACCGCGCTGGCGGTTCGCGAAGTGGCGATGAAGATCATGGATGTCGGCAGCTATGTCCTGATCTATTTTCTCGGTTCGCTGGTGCTGGCCGGGTCGCAGGATTGGCGTCTTGCGCTGCCCTTCGCGGCCTGGGCTGCGGGCTATGCGATCATGCTGTGGCAGATCGTTCCGCGCTTGGGGCGGGTGGCTCAGGCACAGGCCGACGCGCGGTCGCAGATGACGGGCAGGGTCGTTGACAGCTATACAAATATCGCGACCGTCAAGCTGTTCTCGCATTCAACCAGGGAAGAAGCCTGGATGCGTGACGGCATGGATGGCTTTCTGCACACCGTCCACCGGCAGATGCGGTTGTCCACCATCCAGGACGTGGCGCTGAATGTGTTGAACGTTGCACTGGTCGGCGGGGTAACTGCGCTGGGACTGTGGCTGTGGACAGAGGGGCGCGTGGCTGTCGGCGCGGTTGCTGTCGCGGTGCCCTTGGCGCTGCGCCTGAACAACATGTCGCACTGGATCATGTGGGAGTTCGCCTCGCTGTTCGAGAATATCGGCACAGTTCGCGACGGCATCGCCAGCCTTGCCCTGCCACGCCAAGTGTTGGATGCGCCGGATGCGCGCGCCCTGCAACCCGGCCCCGGTGCGGTCAGCTTCGATCATGTCACCTTCCGCTATGCAGGGCCTGACGGTGCGCGCCCGCTGGCGGTGCTGGACGATCTGACGCTGCATGTTGCGCCGGGCGAACGGGTCGGTCTGGTCGGCCGGTCGGGGGCGGGGAAATCGACGCTGGTGAACCTGCTGCTGCGTTTTCACGATATCGAGGGCGGTCGGATCACCATCGACGGTCAGGATATCGCGGGCCTGACACAGGACAGTCTGCGTGCCGCGATCGGGGTGGTGACGCAGGACAGTTCGCTTCTGCACCGTTCCGTTCGCGACAATGTCGCCTACGGCAGGCCCGATGCGACCGAGGACGAGATCGCCGATGCCCTGCGGATGGCCGAGGCGCATGGCTTCGTGCCGGGATTGTCCGACAGTTACGGCCGCTACGGCCTGGATGCACATGTCGGAGAGCGCGGCGTCAAGCTGTCGGGCGGTCAGCGTCAGCGCATCGCGATTGCCCGCGTGGCCCTGAAGGATGCCCCGATCCTGATCCTGGACGAAGCGACCAGCGCGTTGGACAGCGAGGTCGAGGCCGCCATCCAGTCCCGGCTGGACATGCTGATGCAAGGCAAGACCGTCATCGCCATTGCGCACCGGCTGTCCACCATCGCCGCGATGGACCGGTTAATCGTCATGGATGCGGGCCGGATCGTGGAACAAGGCAGCCACGGCCAGCTTCTTGCGCAAGGCGGGCTTTACGCGCGGCTCTGGACGCGGCAGTCGGGCGGTTTTCTGGCTGCGGACGCGGCGGAATAGGCTGATGATCCACGGCTGCGGCCGAGCATCCATAGACCGACGTGCCGCGTCGGTGCTGAAAGCGGATCAAGCCAAGCGCGATGCTGCGTGGTGAAGGGCAGGCGGGTCAAGCCCGGCCCGAAGGCCGAAATGCGCGAAGTTCAGCCAAACAGATCTGCCGCGCTGGCGCCCCGATCAGTCAAGTCCACGCTCCTTGTCGCTCAGGACCGGCACATGGCCTAGCCATCGTGCATAGTCGCCGGTCGTGGCAAGCCGGTGCAGGTCGGTCAGAGCGCAGATCGGACCGGTCGGGGGATGATCCACCCGCAGCGTCAGCGGAGCGTGGTCGGGATGCAGGACCAGCAGCGCGGCCGAGAACAGCCCCCGCCGCGCGTCAGGGCGGCGCGCAGGGCGGTCAGAAGGCGTTGGCTGAAACGTTTCTGCCAGCGTGTCGACAACATCCGCTCGCGCCAGCATCTTTCCGGTGGTAACGCCGCCTTCAAACACACGGCTGCCGGTTTCGGGGGTGTTCCGGCCGCCGGTAAAGACACCCGTGTTTCCGCGCAGGTCAAGCGCCGCCAATTGTCGCTGGCCGGGCAGCTTGACGAAGATATCCTGCGGGCGCTTGAAGCCAATATCCTGGAATATTCGCATCCCGCCAGAACCATCGAGGAAGAACCCGAGCAACATGTCGCGTCGCTGCGATTTCATGCGATCCTTGCCAAAAAAAGCCCGCGATCCCTGCTGGATTTCGCAATAGATTTCATGGTGAACCTGCTGGCCGACCTGACGGTCTAACGGCGGCTGTATTCGCGACCGAATCTTGAACTGTGGCAGCGGGGACGCGATCACCAGAGGAATCTGGTCAAGGCGCTGCGGGCCGGTGACGCCGACCGGGCACGCCCCGTCATGGCCGAACACATGCAGACGGCCTGGACCCTGATGTGCAGGCAGGAGGCCGCGATGTGCAGCAATTTCATCCTGGAATAAGCGGCGGAAGAACGGTTTTCGTTGCCGCTGGTTGTGCGGGTGGTGGGGCTGATGACGCCGCGCCCCGTTCGCCCGGCTTCAGGTGAGGCGGTTCACGCAGGGTGAACCGCCTCGGTCCGAAGGAAAGCCTGATCTTCAGTGCAGCGTTGCGTCAGGCTTGGGCCCTTCGCCCACCGCGCCCAGCTTGTGACCGGCCTTGCCGATGCGATTGCCGACCATCAACCCGTCTTCATTCGCACCGATATGAACCGTCTGCCCGTCCAGCACTTCGCCCGACAGCAGCAATTCGGCCAGCGGATCCTGCAATGCGCGCTGGATCACGCGCTTCAACGGACGCGCGCCGAAGACCGGATCATAACCCTGATCAGCAAGCCACTTGCGTGCGTCGCCGTCCAGATCAAGAACAATCTTGCGTTGCGCAAGCCGCTGTTCAAGCCGCAAAAGCTGGATATCGACAATGCCATCCATATTCTCGCGCGAGAGACGGCGGAAGATGATGATCTCGTCCAGCCGGTTCAGGAATTCGGGGCGGAAATGTGCCCGCACCGCTTCCATCACCTGATGCCGTGCTTCGGTCGAATCGGCGTCTTCCGGCAGATGTGACAAGGCCTGAGACCCCAAGTTGGAGGTCAGGATGATCAGTGTCTGCTTGAAATCCACCGTCCGGCCCTGACCGTCGGTCAGAACGCCATCGTCCAGCACCTGCAACAGCACGTTGAAGACATCGGGATGGGCCTTTTCGACCTCGTCGAACAGGATCACCTGATAGGGTCTGCGCCGCACCGCCTCGGTCAGCACGCCGCCTTCGTCATACCCGACATAGCCCGGAGGCGCCCCGATCAGCCGAGCCACGGAATGTTTTTCCATGAACTCGGACATGTCGATGCGGACCATCGCCTGATCGTCGTCGAACATGTATTCGGCCAGCGCCTTGGTCAGTTCGGTCTTGCCGACGCCGGTGGGGCCAAGGAACAAAAAGCTGCCAAGCGGCCGGTTCTCGTCGTTCAGGCCCGCGCGGGCGCGACGGACGGCGTTGCTGACCGCAGTGACGGCCTCGGATTGACCGATCACGCGGCGGCCGATCTCCTCTTCCATCTTCAGCAGCTTGTCGCGCTCTCCCTCCAGCATCTTGCTGGTCGGGATGCCGGTCCAGCGTTCGACGACCTCGGCGATCTGTTCGGGACGCACGGCTTCTTCGACCATCAGTCCGTCATCGTCGGCGTCGTCGGCTTGGGACAATTTCTTTTCCAGACCGGGGATGATGCCGTAGGACAGCTCGCCCGCACGCGCCAGATTGCCCTCGCGCTTCGCCTGATCCAGTTCGGCCCGCGCGCGGTCCAGCTGTTCCTTCAGGTTACGCGACCCTTCCAGCTTGTCGCGTTCGGCCTGCCAGCGGGCGGTCATTTCCGCGCTGCGTTCCTGCAGATCGGACAGATCCTTTTCCAGCCGTTCAAGGCGATCCTTGCTGGCCGCGTCGTCCTCTTTCTTCAGGGCCTCGGCCTCGATCTGCATCTGCAGTATCTGGCGATCCAGCTGGTCCAGCTCTTCGGGCTTGCTGTCGACCTCCATGCGCAGGCGACTGGCTGCCTCATCGACAAGATCGATCGCCTTGTCGGGCAGGAAACGGTCGGTGATATAGCGGTTCGACAATTGCGCAGCCGCCACCAGCGCCGCGTCACTGATGCGAACGCCGTGGTGAAGCTCGTACTTCTCCTTGATGCCGCGCAGGATGCTGATCGTGTCCTCGACCGTGGGTTCCTCGACCATGACCGGCTGGAAACGCCGGGCCAGGGCCGCATCCTTTTCGATATACTTGCGGTATTCGTCCAGCGTGGTCGCGCCGATGCAGTGCAACTCGCCCCGCGCCAACGCAGGCTTGATCAGATTCGCGGCATCCATCGCGCCGTCGGTCTTGCCGGCGCCGACCAGCGTGTGCAACTCGTCGATGAACAGCACGATCTCGCCGGCGGCTGCCTCGATCTCTTTCAGGATCGCCTTCAGACGTTCCTCGAATTCGCCGCGGTATTTGGACCCGGCGACCAGCGCACCCATGTCCAGCGCCATCAACCGCTTGTCGCGCAGGCTTTCGGGCACATCGCCGTCGATGATGCGCAGCGCCAGCCCTTCCGCGATCGCGGTCTTGCCCACGCCGGGTTCGCCGATCAGCACCGGGTTGTTCTTGGTGCGCCGCGAGAGGACCTGCATGGCACGGCGGATTTCCTCGTCCCGGCCGATGATCGGGTCGATCTTGCCCTGTTCGGCGGCCTCGGTCAGGTCGCGCGCGTATTTCTTCAACGCCTCATAGCTGTCTTCGGCGCTGGCCGAATCGGCGGTGCGGCCCTTGCGGATGTCGTTGATCGCGCTGTTCAGGTTCTGGGCGTTCACCGCCCCGGCCTCAAGCGCGTCCCTGGCGTTGGTGTTCACCATCGCCAACGCCATCAGGATCCGTTCGACCGGAACGAAACTGTCGCCGGCTTTCTTGGCGACCTTTTCGGCTTCGTCCAGCACGCGGACCATCGAGGGATCGACATAGACCTGATTGTTGCCACCCGACACCTTGGGCAGCTTGGCCACGGCCTGATCGACCGCCTGCTGGACCCGCTTGGCGTCGCCGCCTGATCGGTTGATCAGATTGGCCGCCAGCCCCTGGTCGTCGTCCATCAGCGCCTTCAGCAGATGTTCGGGAACGACGCGCTGGTTTTCCTCGCGCATCGCGATGGTCTGGGCGGCCTGCAGGAAGCCACGCGACCGTTCCGTGAACTTTTCCATGTTCATCGGCATGTTCTCCTTTTCACTAGCCCCCGTGTCGCGGGCGCCCTGTTGCGGCACGCCCCGGTTCGGGTCTTCGGTTATGATTTGGGATGTTTCACGGTGCTTTCAAGCGCTTTCTGATTGTGGCATAACGCCGCGATTTCGTGACGAACGGGGCAGGGATGGATAGCAGGCTGATCGTGGCACTGGACGTGCCGAACGCGCTTGACGGGCTGGCACTGGCCGAAAAGCTTGGCGACACCGTCGGTTTCTACAAGATCGGGCTGGGCATGCTGACCGGAGGCGGGCTGGCCCTGGCCAACGAACTGAAGCAGGAGCACGGCAAGCGCATCTTTCTGGACATGAAGTTGTTCGACATCGGTGCCACGGTCGAGGCTGCGGTGCGCGGGCTGGCACAGTTCGATCTGGATTTCCTGACCGTTCACGGCGACCCTCATGTCGTCCATGCCGCAAAGCAGGGGGCTGCCGGCACCGACCTCAAGATTCTCGGCGTGACGATCCTGACGTCGCTGGAGCGTGCGGATCTGGATGCGGGCATGATCCAGCCGGGCGACATTCATCAGATCACCGTCGAGCGGGCGGCCCGTGCCTTCGATGCCGGTGCCGACGGGATCATCTGTTCGCCGCGCGAGGCGCAGGCGATCCGCGCCCTGCCCGGGGCCGGTTTGATCGTCACGCCCGGCGTCCGGCCCGCCGGCGCCGATCTGGGGGATCAGAAACGGGTGGAAACGCCGGCCAGCGCGATCGCGGCGGGCGCCGATCACATCGTTGTGGGGCGCCCGGTCTGGCAAGCCGCCGATCCCAAGGCCGCCGCGCACGCGATCCTGACCGAGATGGGGCCCGTCACTGCGCACCGGTTGGCGCAATAGGGATCAGAGCCAAGGCGCGTCGGTTGATCCGCGGTGTGACGGCTGCCACAACATTTTGACCCGTTCCCGGAAATGCGGCACGGCGCGGGGATGGGCGATGAATTGCTCAACAGGCATCATCCGCCATTCCTGTCCTTCATCGCCAAAGCGGATTGCCGCGATCTCTTGCAGATCCAGCACGCCGCTGAACAGCCATGATGTCATGCCCGGCGCCTGATGTGACGGAAAGCTGCGACCGTGCAGGCGCGATGCGGGTAATGTCAGCCCGAATTCCTCGTGCAGTTCGCGCAAGGCGCAAGCGGCGGGTGATTCGTCGGCCTCGCGCCCGCCGCCCGGAAGATCCCAGTGGTTTGGGTAGGGGATATGGGCGTAATCGTCGCGCAGGCAGGTCAGCATCCGATCGCCGTGTGTCAGGAACAGTTTCGACCCGTGAAACGGCTCTCCCGGATCCGGGTCTGGCCGCGCTGCGCGCGGCTGCATCATTCGGCTGCGATGGCGTCGCCGGTGCCGCCCGTGGCCTCGATCGCGGCAAGACGCGCCACAACCCTGCGGATCCTGGCGCTGAAATCGGCGAAATCGGGCCGAGGCGTGATCGTCGCCTCATCCATGTAAAGCGAGCGGTCGATTTCCACCTGCACGACATGGATGTTCTGGCCCGGCCTGCCATAGGCCGAACAGATATATGCGCCCGAGAACGGCGAGTTTCGCCGGACGCGCCACCCCTCGGCCTCAAGTGCGGCGCTGACGGCATCCGATACGCGCGCCGCGGCGGACAGGCCGTGGCGATTTCCCAACACCATGTCGGGACGGGTGCCGTGCAGGTGAGACAGCGCGTCATGGGGCATAGAATGCATGTCGATCAGGATCGCCTGGCCGAAACGGGCGCGCGCCTCGGCGATCAGGCCGCCAAGGGTATGGTGATAGGGACGCCAATAGGCCGCGATGCGGCGCTCGGCCTCTGCCCGGTCGATCGGACGTTCATGAATCGCGCGGCCCTGCGATACCACGCGCGGAATCACCCCCAGCCCGGCCAGGGTCCGCTGATTCAGCGGGTGACGGGGTACGCCGCGCACCACCAACGGGTCGATTTCGTCCGCGCCGCGATTGAGGTCGATAATGCAGCGGGGCACCTGCGCCGAGAGCGCGACGGCGCCTAATTCGGGCGCACAGCCAATTAGCCGGTCCACGAATGCGTCCTCGGACGATCGCAGCTGCGGCATGGTCAGGCGGGTGTTCTTCAGAAACCAGTCGGGATAGACATTACCCGAATGCGGAGACGCGAAGATCACGCCGCTGACCCAGCGGTCGGGGCGGCAAATCGATACTGAAAGGTCAGAGATCGTCAAGATCGGACCCCGGCGCCAGAAATACTGGCCTTTTATAGACATAAGAATAGCGTGCGGATAGGTCTTGAATCCCCTGAACACGGTCTATATAGGAACGCGGACCGAGGCGGTTCGGCCCAGATTTCGAAGGGAATCAGGACAGAATCACCGAAGGACGGGCGGTTAGCTCAGCGGTAGAGCACTACGTTGACATCGTAGTGGCCACTGGTTCGATCCCAGTACCGCCCACCATTGTTTCGCCGCCCCCGGCCGTTTGTCGGGGGCATTTCGTTTTCCAAGCGGCTGCGACGCGCCGCGACGATGGAGAAGACCGATGAAGGTTCGCAACTCGCTCCGCTCGCTCAAGAGCCGGCACCGCGACTGCCAGGTCGTGCGCCGCAAGGGCCGCATCTACGTGATCAACAAGACGCACCGCCGTTTCAAGGCCCGTCAGGGCTGATCCGGCTGCCGCGATCACTGGACCGAGAACGAAATCACCCGCCCTTGCAGGCGGGTTTTTTCATGATCTGGCGCAGATGAAGACACGGACCCATCAGAATGAAGCTGTGCGATCCTCGGCCGTCTATTCGCGGTG
Organism: Paracoccus maritimus; assembly: GCF_025195095.1. GTDB lineage: Bacteria > Pseudomonadota > Alphaproteobacteria > Rhodobacterales > Rhodobacteraceae > Paracoccus > Paracoccus maritimus. Next base: position 15,275 of record NZ_JANAVZ010000009.1, read on the forward strand.
CGAGGCTTATCGCTATTCCCTGACGCGCAGGTGGGGCGATGGTGGAAGGGTGGTCTTTGTGATGCTGAACCCGTCCACTGCCGACGAGCGACGCAATGATCCCACCGTCGAACGCTGCCAGCGTCGCGCGCAGCAGATGGGCTTCGGCGCGATGCAGGTGGTGAACATCTTTGCCTATCGCGCGACCGATCCGCGTGTGCTCAGATCCGTGGACGATCCCGTGGGTGCCGGCAACGACAGGGTGCTGAAGATCGCCGCCAAGCGGGCACAGTTGGTTCTGTGCGCCTGGGGCGCGCATGGGGTTCTGCGCGGGCGCGGTGCAGAGGTCGAGGCACTATTGCGGGAATGCGCGGCAAGGTTGTGGCACCTTGGCCTCACTCGTACCGGAATGCCTCGGCACCCGCTTTACACCAGCTATGCGGTTCGTCCGTCCGAGTGGTGTTAACCTTCTCTTAAGAAATCATTTTATCCGTGCCGCCGTTGACGGTATATTAAGATCCTGACCCGCCGATCGTGGGCTTTTCCAGGGGTAGTTTCGATGTTGATGCTTGCGGGTCTTATGGGGCTTCTGGTCGCGGGCGTTGCCGTTGACATGACCGGATTGACATCAAGCCAGCCAGAGCCGGATCAGGACGATATACCCCCGATGGGGCGCGACGGCGATGACGATTTCCTGCCACCGATCATGCCTGATCCAGAGGACTACGCCGGTGATGACGCGCCGGGGCTGGATGACACGGATCAGGATCCCGGCGATCCAAGCCCGGAACCGGAGGGCGTTCTGGACGAGGTGCCGGCCGAAGATGAATTGCCGGACGACACATATCCCTCAGTCGATACAGACGAAGACGCCGCAGGCGGTGCCGGCACGGAAGATGGTTCCCACATTATTGCCGATCCGGTCGAGGATGATCATGTCTCGGGACCCGATCCCATCGCCGGCAGCGATCTTGTCGATCTGCTGATGGGTGGCGACGGTGACGATGTGATGCTGGGGCATGGCGGTGCCGACGATCTGCGCGGCGGGTTGGGCCACGACACGATCCTTGCGGGCGCTGGCGACGATTGGGTGCAGGGTGATGCGGTCTATGGTCCCGGCGGGAACGACGTCATTGACGGGGGTGTCGGCAATGATTCCCTGTGTGGACAGGGGGGAGACGACCGGATCGCCGGTGGCGACGGGAACGACACTCTGCTTGGCGGCGAGGGCCGCGATACACTGGACGGCGGCTCGGGCAACGACTGGCTTTCGGGTCATGATGGCGACGATGTGCTGATCTCGGGCGGCGGCGCGGACGATCTGGATGGCGGCACCGGCGATGACCTGCTGATCGGCGGCGACGACGACAGCATGGCGTGGCTGCATGGCGGGCAGGGGGACGACACGCTGATGCCCGGTGCGGGTGACTTCGCGGAAGGCCTTGAAGGCGCAGATCAATTCGTGCTTCGCGAGGTCGATGGGGCGTTGCCGGTCATCGCCGATTTCAGCGCCGCTGAGGACCAGATACATCTGCATCTGTCGGCAGGGATTGGCGACGATCCCGCGATAACCCTGCACGAGGATCTGGACGGAACCACGCTGATCGAGGTCAACGGCACAGCGATCGGCCGACTGTTGCAGTCCGGCGGATTGCAGGTCGAAGACATCGTCGTGGTGCGGGCGCCAGGCTGATCTCGGCGTCGCGCGCAGGGGCTTTTCTTTTGAGACGAATTCTCTTATAGGCGCCTATCCGCGCGGTCCGGTCGGGCCGGGCGGTGCTCCACGGGCCTGTGCTGGACGACATCCCGGCCTGCGCCATGACCCTAACCCGAAAGGAGACCCCGATGTCGATCACTGTCGAAGAAAAAGCCCGCGTCATCAAGGAATTCGGTTCCAAGGATGGCGACACCGGTTCGCCCGAAGTTCAGGTCGCGATCCTGACCTCGCGCATTTCCACGCTGACCGAGCATTTCAAGACCCACAAGAAGGACAACCACTCGCGTCGTGGCCTTCTGAAGCTGGTGGCACAGCGCCGCAAGCTGCTGGACTATCTGAGAGGCAAGGAAGAAGCCCGCTATCAGGACCTGATCAAGCGCCTCGGCATCCGCCGCTGAGCTTTCCGGTTACCGGATAAGAAAACGCCCGTCGCGACAGCGGCGGGCGTTTTGCTGTTGCGCGACGGGGCGCGCGTTGCGTGATGCCGGTCGGATGGGTTCTTCGCGAGGCGGACCAGCAAATGCTGGAAATTCAGGGTCACCGCGCATGCGCCGGGGCGACACAGGCTGTGCACAGGCTGTACACCGCTTGCGAACGGTGGGCGTTGCGCACCCCCGCGGCACGGATCGATCAGGTCAGCGGTCCTGCATGCCCTTACCGGCAAGAATGCGCGGCGCGGCCTTGTCGATGCGTCCGGTTCGCGTGGCGGACTGTTTGGCGGACCCGAAATGCAGCACCCAGCCGCGCCTGCGGCCGGGGGTCAGCGTCTCGAACGCGGCGCGGAAATCGGGATCGGCATCCAGCCGGTCGGTCAGTTCGTCCGGATAGGTCAGGTCGTCCTTGGGCAGATCGACCTTGCGACCCTCGCGTTCCAGTTGGACCGCCTCGGCGATCAGCGCGCGCAGGGCAGGTTCGGCCCGCGAGATTGCCGCGCTGTCGGTGAAATTCGCGACCCGCGACGAGCGCGAGTTCTCGCCCGGTGCGGTCAGCAGGCCGTCAGGATCGGTCAGCAGAACGCCTTTGAAAAAGCCGATCGTGGCACGATCCTTGAACCCCCACAGGATCGCCACGTTCGCATTGTCCAGCGTGTAGACGGGCGAGGACCATTTGAAATCCTCGGTCAGATCCGACTGCAGCAGCACGGCGCGCAGCGCCAGAAGCTGTTCCCGCCAGTCGATCAAACCGGCGAAATACTGGTCGGCCAGGTTCGGTGCGGACGGCTTGGTCATGACGGCAGTCTGGCGCGCGGGCAAGGGCCTGTCCAGCCTGCCCGCGCGCCTTTGACGATACCGGATCAGTTCAGCAGGAAATCGATCAGCACCCGATTGAATTCACTCGCGTGACTGACATTGCAGCCATGCGGCGCGCCGGTCAGCACATGCAGCTTGCTGTGCCCGATCGTTTCATGCGTGCGCTCGCCGGACCCTTCGATCGGAACGATGCCGTCGGCGTCGCCATGCATCACCAGCGTCGGCACCGTCACCTGGGTCAGGTCGTCGCGGAAATCGGTCGTGGCCCAGGCCTTCATGCATCCAAGCGCGGCGTCTTCGTCCGATTGCAGGCAAAGCTGCAGGGCCTGCTGACGCTGTTCGGGCGTCACCTTCAGATCGCCGTTCGCCGAGAAGAAATCGGTTGTGAAACCGTCGAAGAACGCCTGCCGGTCGGCGCGCAGGTTGCGCTCGAATTCCTGTGCCTGTTCGGGGGTCAGCGGGCCGTCGGGATTGTCGTCGCCTTTCATCAGGAAGGGCGGCACGGCCGAGGCGAATACCACCGAATGCAGCCGATCCTGCCCGTGGCGCGCAACATAGCGCGCGACCTCGCCACCACCCATCGAAAAGCCGACAAGCGTCACGTTGCGCAGATCGTTGTGTTCGATCAACCCGGCCAGATCGTCGGACAACGTGTCATAGTCGTAGCCTACATCGGGTTTTTCCGATCGGCCGAAACCGCGACGGTCATAGGCGATCACCCGCAGCCCGGCGTCGACCAGCGCGGGCATCTGGTCCTGCCATGCGTCACTGGACAGCGGCCAGCCGTGGATCAGGATGACGGGGCGGCCGTGCCCGCCGCTGTCCTTGACGTTCAGTGCGATTGTATCGGTCGTCATGCGGATCCTCCTTGTAGTTTCCCGCAGGAATTCATGGCCCAACGCGTGCCGGGCGCTTGCTGTTTCTGACACTTTCGTGTGATTGGCCCGGCCATTGCGTCGGCGTTTCAGCGCCGGTTCGGCACACTTTCCAAGTCGGTTTTTTTCCTGTATTGCCCAGCAATCTGTGACGTGACGCCCGGCCCCGGGGCGACGCATAAGGATCGGGGCGGCGGCAATGGGGCCGCCATTTGACATGGCGCGACCGGAGGGCCGGACACGCGCCCAGAGGAAATCAGATGTTTGATGAAGTGAAGAAATCTATCCAGTGGGGGCAGGAGACGCTGACACTGGAAACGGGCAAGGTTGCCCGTCAGGCTGATGGCACCGTTATCGCCACGCTGGGCGAGACCAGCGTGATGGCGAACGTGACCTTCGCCAAGGAACCGAAGCCGGGTCAGGACTTTTTCCCGCTGACGGTCCACTATCAGGAAAAATACTATGCCGCCGGCAAGGTGCCGGGCGGCTTCTTCAAGCGCGAGGCGCGTCCGACCGAGAAAGAGACGCTGACGGCGCGTCTGATCGACCGGCCGATCCGTCCGCTGTTCGCCGCCGGCTTCAAGCATGAAGTGCTGGTGATGTGCACCGTGCTGAGCCACGACCTGGTCAACGATCCCGACATCGTCGCGATGATCGCCGCCAGCGCCGCGCTGACGATTTCGGGCGTGCCGTTCATGGGCCCGATCGGTGCCGCGCGCGTCGGCTTCGCGAATGGCGAATACGTCCTGAACCCCGAGGTCGAGGACATGCAGGGGCTGCGCAACAACCCCGAGCAGCGTCTGGATCTGGTCGTCGCGGGCACCAAGGACGCCGTGATGATGGTCGAATCGGAAGCCTATGAGCTGTCCGAGGACGAGATGCTGGGCGCCGTGAAATTCGGCCACGAGGCGATGCAGCCGGTGATCGACATGATCATCGACCTGGCCGAGTCGGCCGCGAAAGAACCGTTCGACTTCCAGTCGCCGGATTACAGCGCGCTGTATGCCCGCGTGAAGGATCTGGGCGAGACCGACATGCGCGCCGCCTACGCGATCAAGGACAAGTCCGAGCGTCAGGACGCCGTGGCCGCCGCCAAGGCGAAGGTCAAGGAAGGCCTGTCGGACGAGGATCTGGAAAATCCCAATCTGGGTTCGGCGCTGAAGAAGCTGGAATCGGGCATCCTGCGCGGCGACATCATCAATGGTGGTGCGCGTATCGACGGCCGCGACACCAAGACCGTGCGCGGAATCGAAAGCGAAGTCGGCTTCCTGCCGCGCACCCATGGTTCGGCCCTGTTCACCCGCGGCGAGACGCAGGCGCTGGTCGTGACCACCCTGGGCACCGGCGACGACGAGCAGATCATCGACGCGCTGCACGGCAATTTCCGGTCGAACTTCCTGCTGCACTACAACTTCCCGCCCTACTCGGTCGGCGAGGTTGGCCGCGTCGGTTCGCCCGGCCGCCGCGAGATCGGCCATGGCAAGCTGGCATGGCGCGCGCTGCAGGCGGTGCTGCCGGCGGGGACCGATTTCCCCTACACGATCCGCGTGGTGTCCGAGATCACCGAATCCAACGGCTCGTCGTCGATGGCGTCGGTCTGCGGCGGTTCGCTGTCGATGATGGATGCGGGCGTGCCGCTGAAGGCGCCGGTCGCGGGTGTGGCCATGGGCCTGATCCTGGAAGACGATGGCCGCTATGCGGTTCTGACCGACATTCTGGGTGACGAGGATCACCTGGGCGACATGGACTTCAAGGTCGCGGGCACCGAAGCCGGGATCACCAGCCTGCAGATGGATATCAAGGTCGCGGGCATCACGCCCGAGATCATGAGCCAGGCGCTGGCCCAGGCCAAGGACGGCCGGATGCATATCCTGGCCGAGATGTCCAAGGCGATCAGCGAGGCGGGCAGCTTCTCGACCCACGCGCCGCGCATCGAGACCATGCAGATCCCGACCGACAAGATCCGCGAAGTGATCGGTTCGGGCGGCAAGGTGATCCGCGAGATCGTCGAGGTCTCGGGCGCCAAGGTCGACATCAACGATGACGGCGTCATCAAGATCGCCTCGGCCAATGGCGACGCGATCAAGAAGGCCTATGACATGATCTATTCGATCGTGGCCGAGCCGGAAGAAGGCCAGATCTACACCGGCAAGGTGGTGAAGCTGGTCGATTTCGGCGCCTTCGTGAACTTCTTCGGCAAGCGTGACGGGCTGGTGCATGTCAGCCAGATCGCCAACAAGCGCCTGGGACATCCCAGCGAGGCGCTGCAGGAAGGTCAGGAAGTGAAGGTCAAGCTTCTGGGCTTCGACGACCGTGGCAAGGTTCGCCTTGGCATGAAGATGGTCGATCAGGAGACCGGTGAGGAAATCACCGAGAAGAAAGAAGAGAACGCCGAGTAAGACCTCGGCGTGCCGGCCCCGCATGCGTGGGGCCGGTGACCACCCTGCATGGGAAGCCATATGACCGATTGGCCGATCCTGGTGCTGACCTTGCCGGGCGATGACACCCGCCGTGCGCCTTTGCTGGACCAGTTGGCGGGGTTCGGACTGTCCTATCAACTTTTCATGGGCGTCGACGGGCGTTCCGGTCTTCCGGCGCAATACGAAGCCATGATCGATCGCGCGATGGCGCGTGCGCGTCTGGGTCGCGATATGAGCGATGGCGAATTTGCCTGCGCCTTGTCGCACCGTGCGATCTATGACCATGTGCGGAAATCCGGGTTGCCGGGCGCAATCGTTCTTGAAGACGACGCCAGGCTTGATCCGGACTTTTCTCGTTTCGTGGCGTCGCGGGACTATCAATCGGTCCCCATGGTGCTGATTGATTTCGCCTTCGGGCGCGCATTTCCGCTGCTGCGCCGCAAGGTCGCGGGGGGGCATCTGCATCGCGCTGCGGTTCAGGCGACGGTGACAACCGCCTATTCCGTTTCGGCTGGCGCGGCGGTTCGGCTGCTGGATCGGACCTCACCTGTCAGCCACCCTGCCGACTGGCCCTGCGAACTTTTTGAGCTTGGCGCGTGGCTGATGGTGCCACGTCTGGCGCGCCACGATGCGCCCGGGGCCAGGGTGTCGCATCTGGACAAGGGCCGTCCTGCCGCCGGGACGTCGAAAGCGCGGCGCCCGGGCGGGTTCCTGCGCTGGCTGCGGTCGCGGATTTCGGTTCGCGTCGGGCGCGCCAAGGGGCAGCGGTGACTGTCGGGATCGTTCCGACCGGCGCGCTGGCCCGGGCGCAAGGCGTGCTTGAGACGGCGCCGCCGGTGCTGTAGGCCTTAGAGGCGAAGCCCGCCGGGGTTACGAGGCTGTCACAAGAGGCCCGCAGGTGCGATCCGAGTCGAACGAACTGCTGTCGATCTTCGACCGCATCTACATCATCAACCTTGCGCATCGCGATGACCGCCGCCGCGAGATGGATGCTGAACTGCGGCGCATCGGACTGAGCCTCGATCACCCGGCCATCCGCATGTTTCCGGCCAGTTTCCCGCCAGATCAGGGCGATTTCCCGACGCGTGGCGCGCGCGGCTGCTTTGAAAGCCAGCTTGGCGTGCACCGGGCGATCCTGGCCGACGGGGTCACCCGCGCCCTGATGCTGGAGGACGACGCCAGCTTCGTGCCGGATTTCCGCGCGCTGCTGGCCGCGATTGGCGACGACCTGCGCTGGGTCGATTGGGACATGCTGTATTCGGTGTCGCCGCTTGACCAGCAACCGGGGGACGAGGCGGTGGGACGGCATCTGCTGCGGCTGTCGCCGGACCACACTTTCCCGCTGGCGCATTTCGTCGGCTTCAGCCGCCGGTTTTCCGAAACCGCCGTTCCCTATCTTGAGGCAATCTACGGGCGCAAACCGGGCGATCCGGCGGGCGGGCCGATGCATGTCGACGGGGCCTATTGCTGGCTGCGGGCGGATCGCCCCGACCTGACCATTTTGGGCACCCGCAAGCCGCTGGCCGTGCAGCGATCGTCGCGCAGCGACATCGCCGAGTTGCGGTTCTGGGACCGGCTGCCGGTGCTGCGGCAGGTGACGGCGGCGGCGCGCAGGTCGCCTGCCGTGCTGCGGATGCTGCACATGCTGCGCGGACGAAAATGAAAGGCCGGATGCGATGACCGAAGAAACCGTCAACGTCCTGTGCATGCGCTGGGGCACGATCTACAGTTCGGACGATGTGAACCGGCTGGCCGCGCAGGTGCGCCGCCACCTGCCGCGCCCGCATCGGTTCGTCTGCTTCACCGACGATCCGACCGGGCTTGATCCCCGCATCGAGGCGTTGCCACTGCCCGAGCTGGGCCTGCCGCCGGGGCATGGCGATACGCGTTGGCGCAAGCTGGGCCTGTTCCGCCGCGATCTGGGCGGTCCCGATGCGCCGCTGACGGGCACGGCGCTGTTTCTGGACATCGATCTGGTGGTGGTGGACGATTTGTCGCCGTTCTTCGATCTTCCGGGCGATTTCTTCATCATTCGCGACGATGACCTGTTCCGCAAGAAACCTCTGCGCAAGATCAACCCGGCCCGCGACCGGTTCCTGCACAGCGTCGGCAATTCCAGCGTCTTCCGTTACCGGATCGGCGATCACGCATATATCCTTGACGCCTATCTGGCTGATCCTGCCGCCGCGACCCGCGATTACGAGATCAGCCAGCAGTTCCAGTCGGCGCAACTGGCCGCGAACGGGCATCTGCATTACTGGCCCAAGGGGTGGTGCGTCAGCTTCAAGAACGATTGTGTGCCGCGCAACCTGGCCAGCTATCTGCGCGACCCCATGCTGCCAGAGGGTGCGAAGATCGTGCTGTTCGCGGGCGCGCCGAAAATGGAGGATGTTTTCGCCGGTCGCGGCCATAAATGGTATCGCCGCATCGGTGATATCGGCTGGCTGCGCAAGGCATGGGAAAACCCGTGATCCGGTCGGCGTTCCGCGCGTGGAAGCATGGCCGCCGCGAGGCGCGGGCGCTGGCCGAGATCGCGGCGCGGCCCGAAGGTGGCGGACAGGCGCATGGGCTGGGGTCCGAACTGGTGGTGTCGCTGACCAGCTATCCTGCGCGGTTCGGCACCTTGATGCCGACGCTGCAGGCGATCCTGCGCCAGACGGTGCGCCCGGATCGGGTGATCTTGTGGCTGGCTCCCGAGGATATCGGTGAACTGCCCCCGGAAATTCGCGCCCTTGAGCGGCTGGAGATCCGTGGCGCGCCGAATTTCCGGTCCTACACCAAGATCGTGCCGACGCTTCTGGCGGCGCCGGGCGCCCATATCGTGACTGCCGACGACGACTGCTACTATCCCGTCGACTGGCTGGAACGGCTTGTCGGGGCGGCACGGGACGGGGCCGCGATCGCCTGCCTGCGTGCGCACAAGGTGGTCATGGCAGGGCCGGGCCAGCCCGCGCCCTATGAGGAATGGCAACATAATCTTGCCGCACCGGCGCGCGGTCCGGATGTCTTCCTGACTGGCGTTTCCGGGGTGATCTATGCCCCGGATGTGTTTCATTCCGACGTGACGCGTGACGATCTGTTCACGCGGCTGGCGCCTTCGGCTGACGATGTATGGCTTTACTTCATGCACCGCCTTGCCGGGGTCGAGGCGCAGAAGATCGGCGGGCGGGCGCGGATTCTGGAATGGTCGGGATCACAGGCCGGAAACCTGCGCACGGCGAACAGGCAGAACAGCGGCAACGATGCGGCCATCGCGGCGATGATCGGGCATTACGGCTGGCCCTGACCGCAAACGCCCCGCCGATCGCGGGGCGTTTGGTGGCCGGTCTGGGCCGCGGATCGGCAGGGATCAGGCGGGGTCTTTGGCAAAGCGCAGATAGGGCAGGCGGATGTCCAGCGCGCCGAACTTCTCTTCTGCGGCCTTGTCGTCCAGCGACAGCGCCACGATCACATCCTGGCCCGGCACCCAGTTGGCGGGGGTGGCCAGCGGCACGCCGTCGGTCTTGATGACCGCGTCCAGCGCACGCAGGATCTCGGCGAAGTTGCGGCCGATGGACATGGGATAGGTCATCATCAGCCGCACCTTCTTGTCGGGGCCGATGATGAACACGCTGCGCACGGTCGCACTGTCGGCGGGGGTGCGGCCATCGGGCAGATAGGCCTCGGCGGGCAGCATGTCATAGGCCTTTGCGACGTTCAGCGACGTGTCGTCGATGATCGCGAAATTCGCGGGCGTGCCGGCGAACTGGGCGATGTCGTTCTTCCATTTCTTGTGGTCGTCGACCGAGTCGACCGAGATCCCCAGAACCTTGGTGTTGCGCTTTTCAAATTCGGCGGCCAGTTGCGCGACGGCGCCGAATTCGGTCGTGCAGACCGGAGTGAAGTCCTTGGGGTGGCTGAACAGGATCGCATAGCTGTCGCCCAGCCAGTCGTGAAAGCGGATTTCGCCTTCGGTCGAATCTGCGGTGAAGTCCGGGGCGATATCGTTGATGCGCAGGGCCATGGGACGTCCTTTCCGGTTGGTTGCGTTGCCCTGAACATATGCGCCGCGCCGGGGATTGCCAGAGGTCCGGGCGTGACAGATTGACAGGGCCTTGGGCGAAGTGCCGCGCGCTGCGGCCTTGCAGACGGCAGGGCGCGGTGCCACCTTCCCAGCAACAGCCTACAGGAGGACAGCGATGAACACGCTGCTGGACAAGCGCAAATTCTATATCGATGGGACATGGGTCGACCCGGTCAGGGCCAACGATCTTGAGGTCATCGACCCCTCGACCGAAGAGCCGGTGGCGGTGATCAGCCTGGGCGATCAGGCCGATACCGACGCTGCGGTCGCCGCCGCCAAGCGCGCCTTTCCCGCATGGTCGCGCACCAGCCCGGCCGACAGGCTGGCCCATGTCGAGAAGATCCTCGAGGTCTACAAGAGCCGGGCCAAGGACATGGCGTGGGCGATCAGCCATGAAATGGGCGCGCCGCAGGACATGTCGCTGGAAGACCAGACCGGGGCCGGGATCTATCACATCAAGAATTTCATCAACGCGTTCAAGGACTTCCAGTTCGTCAGGCCGCTGGGTGACCACGCGCCGACCAGCATGACCGCGTGGGAGCCCGTGGGCGTGGTCGGCCTGATCACACCCTGGAACTGGCCGATGAACCAGGTTACGCTGAAGGTCATCCCGGCGCTGCTGGTCGGCGATACGGCGGTGCTGAAACCGTCCGAGATCGCGCCGCTGTCCTCGATGGTATTCGCCGAGATCATCCACGAGGCCGGGTTGCCGAAGGGCGTCTTCAATCTTGTCAACGGCGACGGGACGGGTGTCGGCACGCAGTTGTCCACCCATCCCGATGTCGAGATGATCAGCTTCACCGGCTCGACCCGCGCGGGAATCGCGATCACCAAGGCCGCTGCCGACAGTTTGAAGAAGGTCTGCCTTGAATTGGGCGGCAAGGGCGCGAACATCGTGTTTGCGGATGCCGACGACAAGGCGGTGGCGCGCGGTGCGACGCATTGTTTCTATAACAGCGGCCAGTCCTGCAACGCGCCCACGCGGATGCTGGTTGAACGGTCGGTGTATGATCGCGCGGTCGAGACGGCGGCGAAGGTCGCCAACGACACCGCCGTGGCCGCGGCCCATCAGCCGGGCGCGCATATCGGCCCGGTTGTCAGCAGGGGGCAGTGGGAAAAGATCCAGGATATGATCCAGACCGGCATAGACGAGGGCGCGCGCCTGGTCGCCGGCGGACCGGGCCTGCCCGAGGGCGTGAACCGCGGCTATTTCGTGCGGCCGACGGTTTTCGCGGATGTCAGCAATGACATGGCCATCGCGCAGCAGGAAATCTTCGGACCGGTGCTGTCGATCATTCCCTTCGACAGCGAGGAAGAGGCGATCCGGATCGCCAATGACACGCCCTATGGTCTGACCAACTATGTCCAGACTCAGGACGGCGCGAAGCGCAACCGGGTGGCAAGGCAGTTGCGGTCGGGCATGGTCGAGATGAACGGCATCTCGCGCGGCGCTGGTTCGGCCTTCGGCGGCGTCAAGGCATCGGGCCGCGCCCGCGAGGGCGGCGTCATGGGCCTTGAGGAATTCATGGACAGCAAGGCGATCAGCGGCTGGGACCGCGACGCCTGAACCCCTGTGCGAGCAGGTCGCGCGAAAACGCGGCGGTGTTGGCCGCCGCGCTTTTTCCGGCTTTTGGTGGGACGGCTGCGATATGGCCATGATCCTGCCGGTCTGCTAGCGATGTTTCGACACATCAGGGCAGGGGCGTGATGGGGCTTTTCGAATGGGTTCGCCGCGCGCACGGCGATCAGGGCAGGCGCGCAATGGTCCGTGCGCTTGAGACGGCGGGGGTCGTGCCGACACCTCTGGGACTTTGCCTTTCGGGTGCTGATAGCCGGCGGATTTTCGTGATCTCGAACGGCGAACTGGACTGTGCGGACCGGATTGCCCGACAGGCAAGCGACCGCGACCTCGTGGTTCAGTTCAACGGTTGCCGGCATTTCGACAGCTTCCAGGGTTCGGCGGCCGAACTGATCTATTTTCTGCATGTCCGGCCGGTCGGGGGCCGGATCATCGGCGGCGACGTGCTGGCCCGGCGGATCGGCAGGAATGACTTCACACAGGGGCAGCCCGTCGCGATCGCCTGCCACGGCAGCCGCTTCGTCAGCCCCGATGCGATCGCGCGGGCAAACGACCAACGCCTTCCGCTGCTGGATTACGATGCGCTGATCGCGGAATCGGCCGCTGCGATCCCGGCGCGGATCATCCCGTCGATCGGCTTCACCGCCGTTCTTCTGCTTCTGCACATCAACCGGCTTCGCGTCGCCTGCGGACTGCCCGCGCATCAGATCGTGCTGGCGGGCTTTACCGGTGCCTATCCGCATGCCGTATTCGTTCGCCACGATTTCGCATTCGAACAAGCCTATTACGAAGGCAGGCGCGATCTGTTCTGCGTGGATCAGGATGCGCAGGTGGTGCCCTATCGTCCCGCCGATGATCGGGTGCGGTCGAACCTGCGGAACATGATTCCTCAGGGGTTCGACTTCATGCATGCCGACAGATCGTCGCTGATGAACCTGCTTTCAAAATCGGCGTTCCACGAGGGCGATACCGAATTGTCGGCCGAACTGACCAGATATGCGCTGTGGTTCGAGCCACGTCATGTCGGCAGGAACCTGCGTCTTCTGCTGGATGCAGAGGTCGCGGCCGAGGATCATCAGGATTATTCCGACGCGCAGGTGCAGGTGATCGTGCCGCAGAAACCGGACGGATACCGGCTGATGCCCTTGAAAGGGGCAAGCCGGATTCTGGAACCCGTCGATTTCACCGTGGGAATGCGCGCGTTCGACCAGCGTTTCGGTGATCACGGCGCCTATTCCGTGCGCGGGTCCGACACCATGCGGAGGGTCCTGATCCTGAACCACACGGTCTGGCTGAAGCCCAATGCCCAGCATCTTGGTTGCCGGATCGTGTCCGAGCGGATCGAGCAGGAACTGACCGTGCGTGGCTTCGAGATCGCCGGATGGGCAAACAGCCTTGAGGGGCTGAACAGGATCCTGTCGTCCGACCCCGACCTGGATTTCGATACTGTCGTCATCAACGGCGAAGGCACGCTGCATCACGCAAGGCCGCGGGCGTTCGAGATCCTGATGATGGGGCAGGCCCTGGCACGGCGCGGAAAGGCCGTGCATCTTGTGAACTCGATCTGGGAAGAAAACCCCGCGCATTTCCTTGAACCCGTTCGGCAGTTCCGGTCCGTGACGGTTCGGGACCGTGCGTCTGCGGCGGCGCTTGCGCGGGCGGACATCAGGGCCGGCTATGTCCCCGACCTGTCCTGGAGCCATCCTGTGCTGCCAGCCGGGTCCAACGGCGACAGCGCGGGGATACGGGTTCAAGACAATGTCCTGCGCGACAGTTGCAGGATCCTTGCTGACGCGGCGCGCAAGACCACCAGCCCGTTCTTCGTGATGGGTCGGCATCTGTTCGAGATTCAGCAGGAAATCATGTCGGGCGGCGATCCTCTGCGGCTGCCCAAGGTTCTCGAACCGGAGGATTTTCAGGATGCGGGCTTCTGGATCAGCGGCCGCTATCACGGAACGATCCTTGCGCTGCGTCATCGCCAGCCGGTCGTGGCGCTGGAATCGAACACCGCCAAGCTGCGGCAGCTTGCCGAAGAAATCGACCTGCCCGACATCCTGATCGGGACACCAGAGGATGGGAATGCGGGCCGCTTCTGGGATCTGGCGCGTCGGCAACTGGACAGCTATCCGGCTGGCTGGATGGCGCGGGTCGAGGCATTCGAGGATCTTGCCCGGCGCAGTGCCGCCGAGATGTTCGACCGGATTGCCGACTGATCCCCGCTCATCCTGTTTCGGCCAGAAAGATGTAGCCCGCGCCGTAGATCGTCTTGATCAGGCGCGGGTTCTTCGGGTCTTCGCCCAGCTTGGTGCGCAGCCGCGAGATCCGCACATCCATCGCGCGATCGAAGCTGTCGCCCGCCGCTCCGCCAAGGGTTTCCAGCATCTGGCTGCGGGTGATTAGCCGGCGGGGATTGTCGGTGAACATCCTCAGAACCTCGGCCTCGGCATGGCTGAGCGGGGTTTCGCGCCCGTCGGGCGCGATCAGCAGGTAGCGGTCGAAATCCGCCGTCCAGCCCGCAAACCGCACCGTGCTGCTGCTGCCGCGCGGGGTCTGTGCGGGGCGGCGCAGGCGGGCGCGGATGCGCGCCACGACCTCGGCCGGCTCGAACGGCTTGATGATGTAGTCATCTGCGCCCAGTTCCAGCCCGGTTACCCGATCCTGCACCTGGGCACGTCCCGAGATGATGATGATCGCCGCACCCGATTCGGTGGCCAGCCGGTGGACCAGCGCCAGCCCATCGCGGTCGGGCAGGCCAAGGTCGATCAGGCAGGCATCGGGGGTGATGCGGCGCAGTGCGGCCTCGAATTCGGTGGCGCGGGCAAAGCTTTGGGTGCGGAAACCGGCATCTTCCAGCGCCGCCGACAGAAGCCTGCGAATCTCGGGCTCGTCATCCAGAATGGCGATCAGCGGGGTGTCGGTCATGCGGGCATCCTTGCATCTGCCAGCGCCGTAGCAAGCCGGGCGGGCGTGAAGGGTTTGGTCAGCACCGGCACGGTGGCACCGGCGCGAAGCGGGTCCGTGGCGGGCAGCGAGGTCATCAGCACGACCGGCAGACCCGAAACCAGATCAAGGCCCAGCCCGTCGCCAAGCTGGATGTCCGACAGGATCATCGTCAGGCCGGGCAGGTCGGTCATGCTGCGCGCTTCGTCAAGGCTGGCGGCTTCCAGCACGGCGTGGCCCAGCCCTGTCAGCATCTCGCGGATATCGGCGCGAATCGTGTCGTCATCCTCGACCAGCAGCACCATCTGGCGCGCGACAGGGCGCAGCGGCAGGCGCAGCGTGACACGCGCGCCGCTGTCGGTGTTGTCCAGCCGCATCGTGCCGCCGACCAGCTTTGTCTGGTCATAGACCATCGACAGGCCAAGCCCCGAACCCTGGCCCTTCTTGGTCGAGAAGAACGGCTCGGTCGCGCGGGTCAGCGCCTCGTCCGAGAAGCCCGGCCCGGTGTCGGTGACACCCAGTTCGATCCATTCGCCACTGACGCGGGCGGTCAGGGTGATGCAGCCCGGCCCGTTGATCGCCGCGTTGGCGTTCAGGATCAGGTTCAGCAGCGAATCCTGCAGCGCGCCGGGGTCCAGCAGCACCTGGTCCTTGGGCAGGTCCAGACGCAGGATCAAGGTGGTGCCCTTGGTCAGCGAGGGGCGCGCCAGCGTGCCAAGATCGCGCAGCAGCGCGGGAAGATCGACGGGCTGCAGCGACAATTCGCGCTGGCCGCTGATTTTGGCCAGCCGGTCCAGCAAGGTCGCGCCACGCCGGGCGGCGGCCAGCGTCGCCTGCACGTCCTGCGCGGCGGCGGCGGGCAGGTTCAGCGCCGCCAGCCGGCCCTGCAGCCCCAGGATGATGGTAAGAAGATTGCCGAAATCATGCGCCATCCCCGAGGTCAGCTGCGCGGCCAGACTGCGCTTGCCGGCATGGGCCAGCGCCTCGCGGGCCTGCACCTCGGCGCTGACATCGGTCGACAGGATATAGACGCCTTGCCCCGCCCTGTCGGGGGTCAACGCGATGCGGATGCGGCGGCCCGAGGTCGGGTGCGTGATCTCGAACACCTGCGGATCACCGGCCAGCGCCTTGTCCAGCCAAGGCTGCAACGTGGCGAACGTCTCCGTTCCCAGCGCGTCCCTGACGGTCTGACCGACGATCTCGCCCGCCGCACCGGGAAAGATCGACGGGAGGCGGCGGTTCGAGAAGGTGTAGCGGTAATCTGCATCGACATGCGCGATGTGGGCCGGAACCATTTCCGTCACCTGACGGGTCCGCGCCTCGGTCCGGGTCAGGACACGCTGCGCCTCTTGCAGGGCGGCGTTGGTGGCGGCCAGTTCGCGGTTGGCAGCGGCCAGGCGTTCGGCGTGATCCAGAACCTGTTCGCTAAGTTCCTCGGACCGGGCGCGCAGCAATGCTTCCTGCCGCTTCATGTCGGTGATGTCAGTATAGACCGTCACCCAGCCGCCCTGCGACAACGGCGCGCCCTCGACCGCGACCCAGCGGCCATTCGCGCGCATCCGTTCGAAATAATGCGGCTGAAAGGTCCGGGCCTGTTCCACGCGGAACGCCACGGCGGCGTCCGGATCGTCCTGTGGGCCGTATTCGCCGCGTTCGACCAGAAAACGGATCGTATCCTCGAAGCTGGTGCCGGGGCGGGTCAGCGGTTCGGGCAGGTCGAACATGGCCTGATACTGATCATTGGCGACGGCCAGCCTCAGATCGGCGTCGAAGATCGACAGCGCCTGACCGATCAGGTTCAGCCCGGACCGGGTCAGATCGGCGCGCAGCCGTTCCGATGTCATCGATGCCGTCCGCTGGTTTCAGGGCGCTGCCCCATGCTTTCGCGTGTCACGTCGGATCCTCCCCTGCGCAGCGATAGCACTGCGGCGCGATCCGCAAAAGCGCCGTAACATTTCGTTGGATTTCCGAAAAACTGCGGCAATGATTGGCGGCAACAGTGGGCGCGTCCGGGGCACGGAGGAGGTGTCCGGGACAACGCGGCAAGAGACCGCGACAAGGGAGGAAACATGACGGACCCGCAGGCGCCGACCGGCGAATTGCATTCGATTCCTGCGCTGCTGGCGCGGAACGTGGGCCGTTTCGGCAATCGGCCGGCCTATCGCGAAAAGGAATTCGGCATCTGGCAAAGCTGGACCTGGGCCGAGGCAGCCGATGAGATCCGCGCCCTGGCGCTGGGGCTGCTTGTCCTGGGCCTGAAGCCGGGTGACTATGTGGCGATCATCGGGCGCAACCGGCCCGCCCATTACTGGGGCATGATCGCGGCACAGATGTGCGGGGCCATTCCGGTGCCGCTGTATCAGGACGCCGTCGCCGAAGAGATGGCCTATGTGATGGATCATTGCGGCGCGCGCTTTGTTCTGTGCGGCGATCAGGAACAGGTCGACAAGGTGCTTGAGGTCGAAGAGACCGTGACCGGCATCGAACAGATCATCTACACCGACAAGCGCGGGATGCGGAAATACGACCATGCGCGCATGAACGCGCTGTCCGATGTGCAGGACGAAGGTCGGGCTGCGGCGCAGCGTCTGGGCGCCGAATTGGACGCACGGATCGCGGCGCTGGATTACGACAGCACCTGCGTGATGCTGTATACCAGCGGAACCACCGGCAAGCCCAAGGGCGTGGTGCTGTCGAACCGCAATATCATCGAGACCTCGAAGAACAGCGCCCAGTTCGATCATCTGAGCCAGCGCGAAGAAATCGTCGCCTATCTGCCGATGGCCTGGGTGGGCGATTTCATCTTTTCGGTCGGGCAGGCGCTGTGGGCGGGGTTCACGGTGAACTGCCCCGAAGGCGCGCATACGATGATGACCGACATGCGCGAGATCGGGCCGACCTATTTCTTCGCGCCGCCGCGCGTTTTCGAGAACCAGCTGACTACGGTGATGATCCGCATGGAGGATGCCGGACGCGTCAAACGCTGGCTGTTCCGGCATTTCATGGACGTCGCGCGCCGCGTTGGTCCGGCGCTGCTGGACGGCAAGCAGGTCGGGACAGGCGACAGGCTGTCCTATGCGTTGGGCAATCTGTTCGTCTATGGTCCGCTGAAGAATACCCTGGGCCTGTCGCGCGTTCGGGTCGGCTACACAGCGGGCGAAGCGATCGGACCCGAGATCTTCGATTTCTATCGCAGCCTGGGCATCAACCTGAAGCAGCTTTATGGCCAGACCGAGGCATCGGTCTTCATCACCCAGCAGCCAGACGGGCAGGTGCGGTCCGACACGGTCGGGGTGCCCAGCCCGGGCGTCGAGGTCAGGATCGCCGAGAATGGCGAAGTCTTCTATCGCAGCCCCGGCACCTTCGTCGAATACTACAAGAATGCCGACAGCACCGCCTCGACCAAGGACGCGCAGGGCTGGGTGGCGACCGGCGATGCGGGGTTCTTCGAGGATGCGACCGGGCACCTGCGGATCATCGACCGCGCCAAGGATGTCGGGAAGATGGCCGACGGCAACATGTTCGCGCCCAAATATGTCGAGAACAAGCTGAAGTTCTATCCCAACATCCTGGAAGCGGTCGTGATCGGCAATGGTCGCGATTACTGCACGGCGATGATCAATATCGACCTGAACGCGGTCGGCAACTGGGCCGAGCGCAACAATATCGCCTATGCCAGCTATCAGGAACTGGCCGGACATCCGCAGGTCTATGCGACGATCAGGGAGCATGTGGAGGCGGTGAACAGATCCGTCGCCGAGGATCCGATGCTGTCGGGCTGCCAGGTCCACCGGTTCCTGGTGCTGCACAAGGAACTGGACCCCGACGACGGCGAAATGACGCGGACGCGCAAGGTCCGCCGCGCGGTCATCAACGACAAGTTCGCCGATCTTGTCGCCGCGCTCTATGACGGGTCGGACAGCATCTATACCGAAACCGAGGTCACCTACGAGGATGGCCGCAAGGGCAAGATCACCGCGACGCTGAAGATCGAGGATGCGCAGGTCTTCGGCGATGCGCAGGGGCAGAAGGTGGCGGCGGAATGAACAGGGCGGTGATCACCTACAAACCCAGCTATGTCAGCGGCGGCCTGATCGCGCTGGCGGGTCTGGTCCTGGCCTGGTTGCTGCCGGGCTTCCTTCCGGCCTGGATGAGCGATCTTGTCGCCGGCGCGCTGACCGGCGGCTTCGGCGTGGCCGCCGCCAGCCGGCTGTGGCCGGGACTGCCGCTGAAACAGATGATCCAGTACGGCCCTGCCGTGGCGCTTTACGGCGTCATCATCGGCCTTATCGCGGGGAGCTGAGCCGATGTTGGACAAGACCGAAGGCTACAGCACCGCCGATGGCCGCCAGATCGGTGGCGTGCTGATGGAAATGAAGAACATCACGCTGCGCTTTGGCGGTGTGGTCGCGATCAAGGATATCAGCTTCGACATCCGGCAGGGCGAGATCCGCGCGATCATCGGCCCGAACGGCGCCGGCAAGTCGTCGATGCTGAACGTGATCTCGGGCTTTTATCATCCGCAAGAGGGCGAGGTCTGGTTCAAGGGCTATCGCCGTGGGCCGATGAAACCCTATGAGGTTGCGCGGCTTGGCATTGCGCGCACCTTCCAGAACATCGCGCTGTTTGACGGAATGAGCGTGCTGGACAACATCATGACCGGCCGCCTGAACCGGATGAAATCGGGGCTTCTCAGCCAGGCGCTGTGGTGGGGCGCCGCCGAGCGCGAGGAAAACGAGAACCGCGAGCAGGTCGAGAAGATCATCGACTTTCTGGAAATCCAGAACATTCGCAAGACGCCGGTCGGGCGTTTGCCCTATGGCCTGAAGAAGCGGGTAGAACTTGCGCGCGCGCTGGCCGCCGAGCCGCAGATCCTTCTGTTGGACGAGCCGATGGCCGGCATGAATGTCGAGGAGAAAGAGGACATGTCCCGCTTCATCCTGGACGTGAACGACGAATTCGGCACCACCATCGCGCTGATCGAACACGACATGGGCGTGGTCATGGACCTGTCCGACAGGGTGGTGGTGATGGATTACGGCCGAAAGATCGGTGACGGCAACCCGGACGAGGTGCGGCGCAATCAGGACGTGATCGACGCCTATCTGGGGGTGGCACATGACTGACGACACCAAGCGAGGGACCGAATGATGGACCAGTTCTTCTTTGCCGCCGAGGTGCTGGCGAACGGGCTGATGACAGGGGTCATGTATGCGCTGGTGGCCCTTGGCTTCGTGCTGATCTTCAAGGCGTCGGGCGTGTTCAACTATGCGCAGGGTGTTCTGGCACTGTTTGCGGCGCTGACGCTGGTCGGTATCCAGCAGGGGCAGATCCCCTTTGCGCATCTGATCAACGCGGCCTTCGGCACAAGTCTGCATCATTTCGGCTGGACGGTGCCTGCGGTGCTGGCCATCGCGCTGACCGCCGGGGTGATGGTGGCTCTGGCCTTCCTGATCGAAAAGCTGGTTCTGCAGCATTTGGTCGGACAGGAACCGATCATCCTGTTCATGGCCACGATCGGGCTGGCCTATTTCTTGGAAGGCCTGGGCGACGTGATGTGGGGCGCGGACATCAAGACGCTGGATGTCGGGCTGCCGCAAGGCATCTCGGACAGCATTGAGGGCGCGACGGCCGAGTGGTTCGGCTATGGTTTCTTCATCGACCGGCTGGATATCTGGGCCACCGTGATCGCGGCGTTGCTGGTCGCGGCGCTGGTCGCGTTCGCGCAATACACCAAGCAAGGCCGGGCGATGCGGGCCGTGGCCGACGATCACCAGGCGGCGCTGTCGGTGGGCATCAGCCTGCGCTTCATCTGGGTGATGGTCTGGTCGATCGCGGGCTTCGTCGCGCTGGTCGCGGGCATCATGTGGGGCACCAAGTCGGGCGTGCAGTTCAGCCTGTCGCTGATCGCGCTGAAGGCGCTGCCGGTGCTGATGCTGGGTGGCTTCACCTCGATCCCCGGTGCCATCGTCGGTGGGCTGATCATCGGCGTGGGCGAAAAGCTGTTCGAATTCTTCATCGGTCCGATGGTCGGCGGCGCGACCGAGAACTGGTTCGCCTATGTGCTGGCGCTGATCTTCCTCGTCTTCCGGCCACAGGGCCTGTTCGGCGAACGCATCATCGAGAGGGTCTGAAGATGGCGCGCGAGGCTGATGGAAGAACCGGTATTTGGACAACGACGAAGCCGACAGCTTCTTCGCATGAATACACCAATGACATGACGGATGTGGCGGGAGGCTTCGATGCTGTATCGTGAGGCGGGCGATTTCAAGACGACCTATCGCGACGATGGCCAGACCTTTCCGATCCGGCTGGATCGCTGGGGATACTATGTCACGCTGGCTGTGGCGTTCGGCATCATCCCCTTCGTCATCAACGATTACTGGGCCAGCGCGGTTTTCGTGCCGTTCCTGATCTACGCGATCGCGGCACTGGGGCTGAACATCCTGACGGGCTATGCCGGACAGGTCAGCCTTGGCACGGGCGGATTTATGGCGGTCGGTGCCTATGCGGTCTACAAGCTGATGACTGCGTTCCCCGACATCAGCATCGTCATCCACATCCTGCTTGCCGGCGGGATCACCGCCATGGTCGGGGTGCTGTTCGGCCTGCCCAGCCTGCGCATCAAGGGATTCTACCTGGCCGTCGCGACGCTGGCCGCGCAGTTCTTTCTGGTCTGGCTGTTCAACAAGGTGCCGTGGTTCTACAATTATTCGGCCTCGGGCCAGATCACCGCGCCCGAGCGGACGATCCTGGGACAGGCGGTGACGGGACCGGCCAGCACGGCATCGGCGAAATATCTGATCTGTCTGGTCTTCGTCTTCGCGCTGGCCTGGATCGCGCGCAACCTGACGCGCGGCACGCTGGGGCGCAAGTGGATGGCGATCCGCGACATGGACATCGCGGCCGAGATCATCGGCGTGAACCCCCTGACCGCCAAGCTGTCGGCCTTTGCCGTCAGCAGCTTCTTCATCGGCATCGCTGGGGCGCTGCTATTTGCGGTCTATCTGGGCGCGGCCGAGGTCGGCGAGGCCTTTGGCATCAACAAAAGCTTTCTGGTTCTTTTCATGGTCATCATCGGCGGGCTGGGCAGCATTTTCGGAAGTTTCGCCGGCGCCGCATTCATGGTGATGATGCCGGTCTTCCTGAAGAACGTTCTGGTCGGCTCGCTGGGGTGGCCCACCGATCTGGCCGCTCATATCGAATTGATGATCGTCGGCGCGCTGATCGTGATGTTCCTGATCGTCGAGCCGCACGGACTGGCACGGCTGTGGTCGTTGACCAAGGAAAAGCTGCGGCTGTGGCCGTTCCCGCACTGACCTGAACAAGACCGGGCAACCGGCAGAAGACAAAATTGGGAGGAGACCCGAATGAAGACCAAACTGACCGCTTTCGTGTTGGCCGGCATGGTGACCGCCGCGCCCGCGCTGGCCGACCTTGTCGTGCCCAATCTCAGCTATCGGACCGGTCCCTATGGGGCGAACGGGACGCAATATGCCGATGGTTTCAACGACTATTTCACGCTGCTGAACGAACGCGATGGCGGCATCGGCGGCGAGATCATCCAGGTGCCCGAATGCGAGACCGCCTATAACACCGAAAAGGGCGTCGAGTGTTACGAGGCCACAAAGGATACGGGCGCGCTGGTCTATAACCCGCTGTCCACCGGCATCACATATCAGCTGATCCCCAAGGTTGGCGTGGACAAGAAGGTTCTTTACACGCCGGGCTACGGGCGCACCTCGGCGAAGAACGGCAAGGTGTTCGAGTGGGTCTTCAATGCCCCTGCGAACTACTGGGACGGTGCCTCGGTCGCGATCAAGTATCTGCTGGAGGAGAACGGCGGAGACCTGTCGGGCAAGAAGATCGCGCTGGTCTATCACAACAGCGCCTATGGCAAGGAGCCGATCCGCACGCTGGAAGAACTTGCCGCCAAGCACGGGTTCGAACTGAACGCGATCCCCGTCGAGGCGCCCGGGCAGGAGCAGAAATCCCAGTGGCTGCAGATCCGTCGCGACAAGCCGGACTATGTCCTGATGTGGGGCTGGGGCGTGATGAACCAGGTCGCGATCCAGGAAGCCGCCAATATCCGGTTCCCGATGGAGAATTTCATCGGCATCTGGTGGGCGGGTTCGGAAATCGATGTCGGACCGGCGGGTGCGGGGGCCGATGGCTACAAGTCGCTGACCTTCAACGGGGTCGGCATGGACTACCCGCTGTATGACGATCTGAAGACCCATGTTCTGGATACGGGCAAGGCCAGCCAGGGCGGCGAACATGTCGGCTCGGCCGTCTATTCGCGCGGCATGTATGCCGCTGTCGTCATCGCCGAGGCGATCCGCAAGGCGCAGGAACTGGCCGGAACGGCGCAGATCAATCCCGAGCAGCTGCGTGAGGGGTTCGAGAATCTTGAGATCAGCACCGAGCGCCTGGCCGAAATCGGCCTGCCCGATTTCGGTCCCGAGATCGCGCTGAGCTGTTCCAATCACGGTGGCAGCGGTATGGCTCGGATCCAGCAATGGGACGCCTCGGCCAAGACCTGGAACCTGATCACCGAGTTCACCGAGCCCGACAACGAGGTTCTGGATCCGCTGATTGCCGCCGATTCCGAGGCCTATGCCAAGGAAGCCGGGATCACCCCGCGCGAGTGTAACTGATCACCGTCCCCGGCGGCCTTGCGCCGCCGGGGCACCGCAATCCGGAGGCCGCCATGTTCGATGCCGACACGCCAGAGACGCTGCTGGAAGTCAACAATATCGAGGTGATCTACAACCACGTCATCCTGGTGCTGAAGGGTGTCAGCCTGTCGGTGCCCAAGGGCGGAATTACCGCGCTGCTTGGCGGCAACGGTGCTGGCAAGACCACGACACTGAAAGCGATCTCGAACCTTCTGGCAAGCGAGAGGGGCGAGGTCACCAAGGGGTCGATCGTCTATCGCGGCGAACGGGTCGCCGACCGGAACCCGGCTGCGCTGGTCAAGCGTGGGGTCATTCAGGTGATGGAGGGGCGCCACTGCTTCGAACATCTGACCGTCGAGGAAAATCTGCTGACCGGCGCCTATACTCGTGCGGATGGCACGGCCGCGATCAAGCGCGACCTTGAGATGGTCTATGACTATTTTCCGCGTCTGCGGGAACGTCGCAAAAGTCAGGCGGGTTACACATCGGGTGGTGAGCAGCAGATGGTCGCCATGGGCCGCGCACTGATGTCGCGCCCCGAGATGATCCTGCTGGACGAGCCGTCGATGGGGCTGGCGCCGCAGCTGGTCGAGCAGATCTTCCAGATCGTGAAGGCCGTGAACGAGGGCGAGGGCGTTACCTTCCTGCTGGCCGAACAGAACACCAATGTCGCGCTGCGCTATGCCCATTACGGATACATCCTGGAAAACGGTCGCATCGTGATGGACGGGCCGGCGGCGGCACTGCGCGAGAACCCGGACGTCAAGGAATTCTATCTGGGCATGTCGGACGAGGGCCGAAAATCCTTCCGCGACGTGCGCAGCTATCGCCGCCGCAAACGCTGGCTGGCCTGAGGAGATCGCGATGCCATCCCATTACGATGATCTGGAAACCCGCGATGACGCCGAGCGGCAAGAGGCGCTGGCGCGGGAATTGCCTGCGACGCTGGCGCGAGCCAAGACAGCGCCCGCGCTGGCCAGGCTGCTGCGCGAGGTCGATCCGGACAAGGTGAGGGACCGGGCGACGCTGGCGCGCCTGCCGGTGGTGCGCAAGGCGGAACTGTCCGAGGCGCAGAAGAAATCGCCACCCTTCGGCGGCTATACCACCCGTCTGGCAGCGGAGTTTGACCATATCTTTCAAAGCCCCGGCCCGATCTATGAACCGGGCCGACGCGAGGGCGACTGGTGGCGGCTGGGAAGGTTCCTGCACGCCTCGGGTATCGGGCGTGGCGATATCGTCCAGAACTGCTTCGGCTATCACCTGACGCCTGCGGGCATGATGTTCGACAGTGCCGCGCGGGCCGTCGATGCGGCGGTGCTGCCCGCCGGCACCGGGCAGACCGATCTGCAGGTCAGGGCGGCCGTCGATAT
This sequence comes from Paracoccus maritimus, assembly GCF_025195095.1. Classification (GTDB taxonomy): domain Bacteria; phylum Pseudomonadota; class Alphaproteobacteria; order Rhodobacterales; family Rhodobacteraceae; genus Paracoccus; species Paracoccus maritimus. The sequence goes on from NZ_JANAVZ010000009.1 coordinate 40,146, forward strand.
CGGGACCACCTGCTATGCCGGGACGCCCGATTTCCTGAAAGTCATCCTGGACCGCGCCGATGAAATGGGCGAGCGGCTGGCGATCACGTGCGCCGTTGTCGGCGGCGGGGCGCTTTTTCCGTCGCTGCGCCAGGGCTATGCGGATCGCGGGATCGTCACGCGGCAGTGCTATGCCACCGCCGATCTTGGCAACATCGCCTATGAAAGCGAGGCGGTCGAAGGGCTGATCGTCGATGAGGGCGTGATCGTCGAGATCGTGCGCCCCGGCACCGGCGATCCTGTGCCGGAGGGCGAGGTCGGCGAGGTGCTGGTGACCACGCTGAACCCCGACTATCCGCTGGTCAGATTCGCGACCGGTGATCTTTCGGCGGTCCTGCCGGGCACAAGCCCTTGTGGTCGCACGAATATGAGAATCAAGGGATGGATGGGGCGCGCTGACCAGACCACCAAGATCAAGGGCATGTTCGTGCGCCCGGAACAGGTTGCTGCACTGGTGTCGCGCCACCCCGAGATCGCGCGCGCCCGCGTCATCGCCGACCGAGAGGGCGAGATGGACATCATGACGGTGCAGTTGGAATCGCCTGCCGATTCGGCCGACAACTATGCGGCCTCGGTCGTGGATACATTAAAGATGAAGGGCCGGGTGCAGATCGTCGCGCCGGGCAGCCTGCCCAATGATGGCAAGGTCATCGAGGATCGCCGCAGCTATGATTGAATGAAATGCATTTGATCCGTTAACTTGTTTGGCCGCCGCGCCGCAGCAACATTGGTTTCCGAAGTCTTGGAAACGGGTGGCGACATGGCGGCGGCAAAAGGTCCGAACGGACCCACGATCATCATAAAGCGGGGTGTCGCCGCGGCAGATGCCGGGCATCACGGTGGCGCGTGGAAGGTGGCCTATGCCGACTTCGTCACCGCGATGATGGCGTTCTTTTTGCTGATGTGGCTGTTGAACGCGACGACCGAAAAACAGCGGGCGGGGCTTGCCGATTATTTCAACCCGACCATCGTCCACACGCCCGGCGCTGCGGGCGACGGGATTGAGGAGGGTGTCCGCCATGCCATCCTCGAACAGGTGCCCGACAGCGAGAAGTCTGCCGATTTCGACCAGCTTGCCCAGCATGTCCAGCAGCAGCTGACCGGCACTGGGGCCGAATCCATGCAACTGTCGAACCTTCTGCGACACGTCGTCACCCGCATGACTGACGAGGGGCTGGTGATCGAGCTGACCGACCTCACCGGAGAGCCGCTGTTCGTTGACGACACCGCCCAGCCCCAGCCCGCGTTGGTCGAGCTGTCCAGGATCCTGGCGCGCGTTCTTGGTCGCGTGCGCAATGACCTGGCGATCGCCGGCCATGTCCGATCCTATCCCGAGATGCTGGTGGCCTCGCCCGTCTGGGCATTGTCCGATGCCCGCGCGCACGCGGTGCGCAATCTGCTGGAACGCACCGACCTTGATGAACGTCGCATTCATCGTGTGACCGGCTACGCGGACCGCAAGAACCGGTCGGCCAACCCGATGGATCCGGCGAACAACCGGATCGAGGTGATTTTACTTAGATGACCGGCCGCCCGCCGGTGCGATTAGGCGAATCTTAAGCTGTCTGGCCGATAGTCGGCATCAAAGCTGATGTGAAAAGGATCTACGCCCATGTCGATGTCTTCCGCGATGAGCGCCGGTGTGTCCGGCCTGGCGGCGAATTCAACCCGCCTGGCCACGATTTCGGACAATATCGCGAACTCGGGCACCTATGGCTACAAGCGGATGGAAACGGAATTCAACGCCTTCGTTCTGAACCAGAACCAGGTCGGTGGATTGCATTCGGCCGGTGGCGTTCGTGCCTCGACCTACCGCGACATCATGGACGGAGGCGCGCTGGAAACGACGTCGCATCCGTTGGACATCGCGGTCAGCGGGCGTGGAATGCTGCCGGTCACATCGTCCGTAGATTTGGATAACGGGTTCGAGCAGTTGCCGTTCATGATGACCCGGACCGGCGCGTTCCGTACGGACGAGGACGGGGTGCTGCGAACCGAATCCGGTCTAGTGCTGTTGGGCTGGCCCGCGATGCAGGATGGGACCGTCCCCGTTGTCGGACGTGACACGATGGCATCGCTGGAACCGGTGCGGGTTCCGGACCATCAGACGGCTGGCGATCCGACCACCGAGATCCATCTTGGCGTCAACCTGCCCGCCGCCCAGGCCAACCCGACCGGAACGGGCGATCCGCTGCCAACGCTGAGCGTCGAATATTTCGGCAATCTTGGCACGTCCGAAGCCTTGAACATAGATTTCACCCCGGTGGCCGGTGCCGCGAATACCTGGACGATGAGTGTCCACGACACGGCGACCGACCCGGTGACGCTGGCCGGCAGCTATGAAATCACTTTCGACGATACGCCGACCAACGGTGGCAGTATTGCCGCCGTGACCACGATCACCGGTGCCGCCTACGATCCGGTCGAGGGGGTTCTGCCGATTGCTGTGGCCGGTGGCGGCAGCATCGACATGTTCATCGGCACGCCCCTTGGCGCGTCAGGCCTGCGACAGCTTTCTGCCAGCTTCTCGCCGACGAACATCGCCAAGAACGGGTCACCTGTCGGACAACTGTCCAGCGTCGAGATCGACGAGGACGGCTTTATCAAGGCAACATACGACACCGGGTTCGTGAAGACCCTCTACCAGATTCCGCTGGTCGATGTGCCCAACCCGAATGGCCTGATCTCACTGGATGCTCAGGCTTTCAAGGTGTCGCAGGATTCGGGCAGCTTCTTCTTGTGGGATGCGGGCGACGGGCCGACTGGGACGATCCTTGGTTTCGCACGCGAGGCATCGACCACTGACGTTGCTGCCGAACTGACCCATCTGATCCAGACGCAGCGCGCCTATTCGTCGAATGCCAAGATCATTCAGACCGTCGATGAGATGCTGCAGGAAACTACCAATATCAAACGCTGAGGATCCTAAGATCACCAGCCCAGGAGAGCCGGGATGAGTATTGCGAAGGCGCTGAACAACGCCGTGTCGGGTTTGACCGCAACAGCGCGGGGAACCGAGACTGTGGCGTCTAATCTGGCCAATATCATGACCCCAGGCTACGCCAGACGCGAGGTTGCGCAGAGCGCGCAGACCCTTGGGGGCTATGGCGGTGGGGTCAGGATCGACGGCATTTCGCGTGTTGTCAACGCGACTTTGGTGGCCGAATCCCGTCTTGCCCAGTCAGGCAGCGCAGACGCCCGGACGCGGCTCGATTTTCTGTTGCAGATGGGTGACATCGTCGGATTGCCTGGCGAGGAGGGTGCCCTTTCGACAATCCTCGGCGAGTTCACGAATGCCCTCCAAGCGGCCGCGACGCGCCCGGATGACGAATTGCGGCTGGCCGGGGTCGTGGATGCCGCTGAACGGCTTGCTGAAAGGCTGAATGCGGCGTCCGGTGCGGTCCAGGATGCGCGTGCCGCCGCCGACAAGGCCATTGAATCCGAGGTGGCAACCATCAATGCCAAGCTTGAGCAGGTGGCATATCTCAACCGCCGCATCGCAATCATCGAAAGCGAAGGCAACGATCCGTCGTCTCTTCTCGATCAGCGCCAGGCGGCGATCGACGCGATCGCGGAAATCATTCCTGTTCAGGAAGTGGCGCGCGACCGCGGGATGGTCGCGCTTTTCACGACGGGTGGTGCCGTTCTTCTGGACGGCAGCCGACCAAGTCGGTTCGAGTTCTCGGCGGTCGGACAGATGACGCCTGACCTTTCGGTCGGAATCCCACCGGTCATGCGGCTTGTGCAGAACGGGGTCGAATTGTCCGCTGCACAGATGCAGTTATTCGAGGGGGGCTCGCTGGAGGCGCATTTCGCGGTGCGTGATCAGCTGGCCCCGCAGATACAACAGGAACTGGACGCCTTAGCCTTCGATCTTCACGAACGACTGGTGGATCCGGCGGTCGATGCGAGTTATCCCGCAACCGCAGCCGGCCTGTTCGCGGACGGTGGCACGCGTGCGTCTCTTCCGACGATCGCGGGGCTTTCGGCGCGGATCACGCTCAACCCGCTTGTGAATCCTGACGCGGGAGGAGAGCTTTTTCGTGTCCGTGACGGGCTGGGAACCGCGTTCTCAGGTCCCGTCGCGGATTCGGCATTGTTGCTTGCCATGGCGGACGCGCTGAGTGCGTCGACCGCGTTCGCCGGTGGCGCGGGTTTCGAGGGAAATGGCTCACTGTCATCACGGTTCTCAGAACTGGAAGCGCGCGTCGCCCTTCGACGGGTCGCTGCCGAGTCGGAAAGTTCGGTGCGAAACAGCCGGTCGGAAACCATTTCGGGCCGCCTGATGGCGGATGGCGTGGACAGTGACGCCGAAATGCAGCGGCTGCTGCAATACGAACAGGCATACGCCGCGAACGCCCGGGTTATCCAGGCGATCGAAGAGATGATGGATCAGATACTGAGGCTTTGACAATGAGCGTTCACTCCATAGGCGATCAGGCGCGTGCCTTCGCGCTTCAGGCGGCGTCCTATCGTATCAAGACGACACTGGCGACGCTGACCGATGAAATGGCAAGCGGCGAGGTCGCTGATCTCGGTCAGCGGCTGAACGGAAACACCCAGGTCCTGGGGCACATCGAGGCGCGGATCACTGGTCTGGACCAGTTCAGGCGCAATGCGACGGAAGCTGCCTTGATCGTCCAGGGCATGCAGGATGTGCTGGTGTCGGTTCAGTCGGACGCGGGCGCGTTGGGCTTGTCGCTGGTCGCAGAACCTTTCAACGAGACCGAATCGCTTCTGGAGATGCGGGCCGGAGAGGTCGGCGGAGCCTTCGAGACGGCGGTGGCCCGCTTCAGCCGGTCGGTCGGAGATCGCTTCCTGTTTTCTGGATTGAACAGCGATATGCCTGCCTTGGCGCAGGCCTCCGACATAATGGACGCGCTTGAACTGGCAACGACGGGCCTGACGAACGCTGCTGATATCGCACAGGCGGTATCGAACTGGTTCGACGCGCCTCAGGGGGGCGGTGGTTTTCTGGATGTGGCCTATCAGGGGACACTTGGCCAACCACAGAGGATCGAGATCGGAGAGGGCGAGGCGATTGGTCTATCCACAAGCGCTGCAACTCCGGCTTTGCGGGATGTCCTCAAGGGGCTTGCGACCGCCGCCTTGGTGGAGCGCGGGGTCCTGGCCGGCCAGCATCAAGAGCGACGTGACCTGATGCAGATCGGTGGGCAGATCCTGCTGGACAACAACAGCAACCTGCTGAGCGAGATGGGGCGCATCGGCCTTGGGCAGCAAATCGTCGATCGCGCGCAGACCGAAAGCGCATCAGCCCTTGCGACGCTGCGGATCGCGAGGAATGACCTGCGTGCGGCGGACCCCTACGAGACAGCGGGTGCCCTGAAGCAGGTCGAGGCGCAGCTCGAGGCGCTTTATGCCGTCACCGCCCGGCTTTCCTCTCTCAAACTTGTGGATTTCCTGCGGTGAACAGAATTTTTGTCATCTTGCTGATGCTTCTGCTGCCCGCAAATCTTGCGGCGGCACCGGTTCGGGTCAAGGATCTTGCCGATTTTGATGGCGTCCGGGGAAATGACCTTGTCGGCTATGGCCTGGTGGTAGGCCTGGATGGGACCGGCGACGGGTTTCGGAACGCACCTTTCACCGAGGAAATGCTGGCGAGCCTGCTGGAACGGCTGGGTGTCAACGTGACCGACGACGCGTTGCGTTCAAAAAACGTCGCCGCCGTTGTCGTCACGGCGACGTTGCCGCCCTTTGCCCGTTCGGGCAGTCGGATCGATGTGAGTGTGTCGACGATCGGCGATGCCAAAAGCCTGCTTGGCGGTACATTGGTGATGACCCCCCTGAAGGCTGCGGACGGAAATATTTACGCTGTCGCGCAAGGGTCGATCATTGCTGGCGGCGTGTCGATTTCGGGCGAGGCAGCGCGGGTCGTCCAGGGTGTTCCAACGGCTGGATCGATCCCGGTTGGCGCCCGGGTCGAGCGCGAGGTCGAGTTCGACTTTGCAGAGGTGCAGAACATTCGCATCGCGCTGCGCAATGCCGATTTCACCACCGCAACGCGCATCGAGGATGCGATAAATCGTGATTTCAATCGGCGTTTGGCGATCACTCAGGACAGCGGCACCGTCGTGGTCGAATTTCGTGAACTGGGCGACGTCAATCCCGCGCGGGTTGTCGGCCGGATCGAAAACCTGCTGATCGAACCAGAGGACCGTGCGAAGGTTGTGATCGATCACAAGGCCGGGACGATCGTGATGGGAGAGCGGGTTCGTATTTCTCGCGTCGCGGTATCGCAGGGCAGCCTGACGTTGCGTGTCAGCGAAGCGCCGGAGGTGTCGCAGCCCAATCCGTTCGCGGAAGGCGAGACGGTGACCGTGCCCCGCACCTTCGCCGAACTGCGCGAGGAACCAGGGATCGGATTTGCGGAAGTTGCCGGAAACACATCGCTGAGCGATCTTGTCGAAGGGCTGAACGCCCTGGGAGTAAGGCCGAGGGACATGATTGATATTCTGAAGTCGATTCATGCCGCCGGTGCGCTTCATGCCGACCTGATCGTGCAGTAGCTATTCGCAGGGTCAGGGCGTTCGCAAACGTTTTCTGGTGCTGCCGTCAATGGGCCTCTCGCATGGCAAAAGATTCGCTGCTGCCGAGAATGTGACGTTACCCAAGGGCTTAGCTGGGCGGCCCACCGCGCCCTGCGACCGATCCGGGTCGGGCTGATGATGCGTGGATCGAGGAGCCCTTGCCGATCCTAGGTGTTCAGGTCGAGAGGCTGGGCCTGAATGGGATCGGACAAATGGCCGCGCCGCCATGCTTCGGGTGTCGTGCTGGTTCGGTCCTTGAAGATGCGGATTAGATGCGAGGCATCGCAAAAACCGGTTTCGGCGGCGATCTGACTGATCGTGCGGTCGTCCCGCATCAGAAGCAATCGGACCTGAGACAGGCGGACCAACAGGAACGCTTCGGCCGGCGGCAGTCCCAGAGAATTGTTGAAGTGCCGTTCCAGCTTGCGTCGGCTGACCCCTAGCCGGTCAACGACCTGGGCGACACTTGGCGGGACGTCCATGTTCTGCTGCAGGATCAGCAGCGCCCGCCGTACCAGCGGATCGTCCGATTTCAGCTCCAACGGCAGTCCGGGTTGCGGATCGTCGGCTGCCATTGCCTCATCGATGATCATGATGTGCAGGCTTTTCTGTGCAGCCGCCTTGCCGATATGGCGATCGACCAGAAATGCGGCCAGATGCGCCGAACTTGCACCGCCCGAACAGGTCAGCCTGTCGCGGTCCACCACGAAGATGCGGTCAGACACCGGATGCAGCCCGTCGAACTGTTCCAGGAAGTCGTCGTGGTGGAACCAGCTGACGCAGCATCGATAGCCCTGCATCAGCCCTGCGCGGTGCAGGATGAACGCGCCTGTGCAGACGCCGACCAGGGGCACGCCCTGTCTTGCCGCCTCATGCAGGAATGCCGCGTAATCTGGCGGGATACGGGCGATTTCGTCCATCAACCCGCCGACCACCACGATGTAGTCGAAGCGCGAGGGATCGCCCAGCCTCTCGTCGGCGCTGATCGCCACGCCGCAGCTAGAGCGGACCGGATCGCGGTTGGTCCCGATGACCTGCCACGTGCAGCGAATCGGGCGCGATCTGTCGCCCTCGTCCGCAGCCAAACGAAGCACATCCACGAAATTTGCAAAGGCGGACAGGGTGAACCTTCGGGCCAGCAGAAAGCCGACCCGCAATCGGGGAGTGTCAGGTGGGGCGGTCGCGTCGCGCATGGCGCAAATGTAACATCAAAAAGACGCAACCATCCAGTTCTGACCTGGTCGCATCCTGCATTTTCCATCGATCACAGGAATCGCCAAGCAAGGACAGGTGCCATGACCCATTTTTCCGCCATGTCGCTGCTGAAGAACGCGCTGACCGGCCACAAGAACTGGCGCGAGCAATGGCCCGACAGTCAGCCCAAGGCCGAGTATGACGTGGTGATCGTGGGTGCGGGCGGACACGGTCTGGGCGCGGCCTATTACCTGGCCAAGGAACACGGCATCACCAATGTCGCGGTGATCGACAAAGGCTGGCTGGGTGGCGGCAATACCGGGCGGAACACGACCATCATCAGATCGAACTATCTTTATGATGAAAGCGCACGGCTGTTCGATCACGCGCTGGATCTGTGGGACAACCTGTCCCAGGAACTGAACTACAACGTCATGTATTCCAAGCGCGGCGTGATGATGCTGGCGCATAACGTCCATGACGTGCAGTCCTTTCAGCGCCACATCCATGCCAACCGTCTGAACGGCGTCGACAACCGCTGGCTGACCAAGGAAGAGGCGAAGGCCTTCTGTCCGCCGCTGAACATCAGCCCCGATGCCCGTTACCCGGTCATGGGCGCGGCACTTCAGATGCGCGCTGGCACGGCACGCCACGACGCGGTGGCCTGGGGCTATGCCCGTGCGGCAGCGGCGCGGGGCGTGGACATCATCCAGAACTGCCCGGTCACCTCGATCCGTCGCGGCCCCGACGGCGCGGTGATCGGGGTCGAGACCGCCAAGGGCTTTATCAGAGCCAAGAAGGTGGCCGTCTCGGCGGCCGGTCATACCAGCGTGGTGATGGACACAGCGGGCGTCCGGATGCCGTTGGAAAGCTATCCGCTGCAGGCACTGGTCAGTGAGCCGGTGAAGCCGATCTTCCCCTGCGTGGTGATGTCCAACACCGTCCACGCCTATATCAGCCAGTCTGACAAGGGCGAGTTGGTGATTGGATCGGGCACCGACCAGTATACCAGCTACAGCCAGCGTGGCGGATTGCCGCTGATCGAACATACCGTCGCCGCAATCTGCGAGGTGTTCCCGATCTTCACCCGCATGCGGATGCTGCGCAAATGGGGCGGCATCGTCGATGTGACGCCGGACCGGTCCGCTATCCTCGGCAAGACGCCGGTCAAGGGGCTTTACGTCAACTGCGGCTGGGGCACCGGCGGCTTCAAGGCGACGCCCGGCGCCGCGCATACGCTGGCCTGGACCGTCGCCAAGGACGAGCCGCATCCGATCAACGCGCCATTCACCCTGGAACGTTTCACCACCGGCCGGCTGATCGACGAAGCCGCCGCCGCCGCCGTCGCGCATTGAGGAGCAAGAGACATGCTGCTGATCCACTGCCCCTATTGTGACGAAACCCTGCCCGAACTGGAATTCGCTTATGCCGGCGAGGCGCATATCGCCCGCCCGGTCGATCCCTCGGCGCTGTCCGACGAGGAATGGCGCGACTTCCTGTTCATCCGCACCAATGCACGCGGCACGCATTTCGAACGCTGGCGCCATATCCATGGCTGCGCGCGGTTCTTCAATGCGGCGCGGGATACTGTCACAGACCGCTTCCTCGTGACCTACAAGGCGGGCGAGTCCCGCCCCGACCTGACCGTGAAGGAGTCCGCAGAATGAGCCGCTACCGCATCCCCGGACATGGACGCGTCGATCACGGTGCGCCGGTCAGCTTTATCTTCGACGGCAAGACCTATCAGGGTCTGCGCGGCGATACGGTGGCGTCGGCACTGCTGGCCAATGGCGTGCATCTGATGGGTCGGTCGTTCAAGTATCATCGCCCGCGTGGCACGGTGACGGCGGGTTCGGAAGAACCCAACGCGCTGATCGGCACGTCGCGCGGTCCCGGTCGGTTCGAGCCCAATACCCGTGCCACCGTGCAGGAATTGCGCAAGGGGCTGGTCACCGAAAGCCAGAACAAATGGCCGCGCCTGTCCTTTGACATCGGCGCGATCAATGACCGTGCCTATATGCTGTTTTCGGCCGGGTTCTACTACAAGACCTTCATGTGGCCGAAATCCTTCTGGGACAAGGTCTACGAGCCGTTCATCCGCAGCGCCGCCGGACTGGGAAAATCGCCGACCGAGAACGACCCCGACCGCTATGCCGCGCGCTATCTGCACACTGATCTGCTGATCGTCGGCGGCGGTCCGGCCGGGATCGCGTCGGCGCTGGTCGCGGCGAAATCGGGCGCGCGCGTCGTGCTGGTCGACGAGAACCCGGAGATGGGCGGCGCGTTGCTGTCCGATCCCTCGGTGATGATCGACGGGGCGCCCGCATGGGAATGGCTGGACACCAGCCTGACCGAACTGCGCGCGGCGGGCGTCAGGCTGATGACCCGCACCACGGCCATCGGATATTATCACCAGAACTTCGTGGGTCTGTGCGAACGCCTGACCGACCACCTCGACACGCCGCCTGCGGATGCGCCGCGAGAACGCATGTGGCGCGTGCGTGCCGATCAGGTGGTTCTGGCGCAGGGCGCGCTGGAAAAGCCGCTTGTGTTCGACGGCAATGATCGTCCGGGCGTCATGCTGGCCGGATCTGCCCAGACCTATCTGAACCGCTATGGCGTGCGCGTGGGCGACAATCCGGCCGTGCTGACCTGCCATGACAGCGCGTATCATGCCGCCTTCGATCTGGCCGATGCGGGCAGCAGGATCGCGGCCATCATCGATACGCGCCGCGATGTTCGTCCCGACCTGACGGATGCAGCCGCGCAGCGCGGCATCCGCGTGATGCAGGGCCACACGGCGACCGGCACCAAGGGCCGGCTGCGCATCAAGTCGGTGCGGGTCAATCCGGTGCAGGACGACGCGGTCGGCAAGCCGGTCGAGATCGCCTGCGACGCGCTGTTGATGTCGGGCGGCTGGACACCGTCGCTGCATCTCTTCTCGCATACCAAGGGTTCGCTGGCCTGGGATGCCGACAGCAACACCTTCCTGCCCGACCGCAGGACCGAGGCCTGCCAGATCGCCGGCGCCGGACGCGGGTTGTGGGGCTTTGGCCCGGTTCTTGAAGACGGGGTGAACGCCGGTCTGGCCGCCATCGAGGCACTGTCGCGCAGCGGCAATCCGCGCGATCTGCCTGTACAGAATGATCGCCTCGGCACAGGTGTCAGCCACACGGAACTGCCGACCGATCTGTCGGCCGGCAAGGCCAAGGCCTTTGTCGATTTCCAGAACGACGTGACCGCCAAGGATCTGCGGCTGGCGGTGCGCGAGGGCATGCGCTCGATCGAACATGTCAAGCGTTATACCACCAACGGCATGGCGACCGATCAGGGCAAGATGTCGAACATCAACGGCTTGATGATCGCCGCCGACGCACTGGCAAAACAGCCGCCGCAGGTCGGTCTGACGACGTTCCGGCCGCCCTATACGCCGACCAGCTTCGGCGCCTTCGCGGGATATCTGCGCGGCCAGACATTCCAGCTGACCCGCACGACGCCGATCGACCCCTGGGCCGAGGCGAATGGCGCGGTCTTCGAACCTGTCGCGCAGTGGCGGCGCGGCTGGTATTTCCCGAAGCCCGGCGAGGACATGCACGCGGCCGTGGCCCGCGAATGTCGCGCGACGCGCGCCTCGGTCGGGATCTTCGACGCCTCGACGCTTGGCAAGATCGAGGTCGCGGGGCCCGATGCCGTCGAATTCATGAACCGCATGTACACCAACCCCTGGACCAAGCTGGCGCCGGGCCGTTGCCGCTATGGCCTGCTTCTGGGCGAGGACGGCTTCATCCGCGATGACGGCGTCATCGGGCGGCTGTCCAGCGATCTGTTCCACGTCACCACCACGACGGGCGGCGCCGCGCGGGTTCTGAACATGATGGAGGATTACCTTCAGACAGAATGGCCCGATCTGAATGTCTGGCTGACCTCGACGACCGAGCAGTGGGCGACCGTTGCCCTGAACGGGCCGAACGCGCTGGCGCTGCTGAAGCCGCTGGTCGAAGGCGTGGACTGGGACGATTTCCCGCACATGTCCGTTGCCGAGTGCAGCGTGGCGGGTCTGCCCGCGCGGCTGTTTCGGCTGTCCTTCACCGGCGAGGTGGGGTTCGAGGTCAACGTGCCCGCACGTCACGGGCTGGCGCTGTGGACGGCGCTGATCGAGGCCGGCAAGCCCTATGACATCTGCCCCTATGGCACCGAGGCGATGCATGTCCTGCGCGCCGAAAAGGGCTATATCATCGTGGGTCAGGACACCGATGGCACCGTCACGCCGCAGGATGCGGGGCTGGACTGGGCGATCGGCAAGGCCAAGCCCGATTTCGTGGGCAAGCGGTCCTTGTCGCGTCCCGATATCGTCGCCAAGGGCCGCAAGCAGCTGGTCGGGTTGCTGACCGAGGATGGCAGCAAGCTGGAAGAAGGCGCGCAGATCGTGCTGGACCCGAACCAGCCCTTGCCGATGAAGATGGTTGGCCACGTCACCTCGTCGTATGACTCTGCTGCGTTGGGCCATCCCATCGCCATGGCGGTGATCGAGGGCGGCCATGACCGGATGGGCGAGGTCGTCCACATCCCGATGCCCGACGGCGTGCGGCGTGCGCGGATCACCTCGACCGTGTTCTATGACCCGACGGGCGAACGGCTGAAGGCGTAAGGAGAGACCGATGACGACACAGAAACACGACTTCGCCGCCCCGGTCCAGATCGAGGAACTGGCGCCTGCCGCACGGCTTTCGCTGCGCGTCCGCCCGGATCATCGCGCCGTATTGGCCGATGCGCTTGGGTTGGACCTGCCCGCGCGGATCGGCGATCGGGCGGCATCGGACGGACGCGAGGCGCTGTGCCTCGGCCCCGACGAATGGCTGATCCTTGCCCCCGAGGCTGCCGACCTGATCGCCGCGGCCGCTGCTGTCTATCCGACCGCGCCGCACAGCCTGACCGAGATCAGCGATCGCGAGATCACCCTGCATCTTTCCGGTCCATCGGTGCTGGACCTGCTGGCGACCTGCTGCCCCCGCGATGTCGGGGCGCTGGCCGTGGGGCGCGGCTGCCGCACCGTTTTTGACAGCGCGACCGTGACCCTGTGGCGTGATGGCCCGGCCGTGTTCCGCATGGATGTCTGGCGCAGCTTCCTGCCTCATGTCCGCAACCTGATGGCGCTGGCCGAGGCCGAACTGGCCACCGGACTGTGATCCGCACCCAAATTCAACGGAGTTCCCCGATGCTTGACACGAAGACGCCCGCCATTTCCGACGCCGCCATCGCCGCCGCCATCGGCCGCGAACTGGGCCGGCAGCAGGACCAGATCGAACTGATCGCATCCGAAAACATCGTCAGCCGCGATGTGCTGGCCGCGCAAGGCTCGGTGCTGACGAACAAATATGCCGAAGGCTATCCCGGCAAGCGCTATTACGGTGGCTGCGAATTCGTGGACGAGGTCGAGGATATCGCCCGCGACCGCCTGAAACAGCTGTTCGGCGCGGGCTTCGTGAACGTCCAGCCGCATTCCGGCGCGCAGGCCAACCAGGCGGTGTTCCTGGCCCTGCTGAATCCCGGCGACAAGATCATGGGCCTGTCGCTGGCCCATGGTGGGCATCTGACGCATGGATCGCCGGTCACCATGTCGGGCAAATGGTTCGAGGTGGTGTCCTATGAGGTCGAAGAGGACAGCCACCTGATCGACATGGCAAAGGTCCGTGAAAAGGCGCTGGCCGAGCGTCCGAAACTGATCGTCGCCGGCGCCTCGGCCTATCCGCGCCAGATCGACTTTGCCGCCTTCCGCGCGATCGCAGACGAGGTCGGTGCCTGGCTGATGGTGGACATGGCTCATTACGCGGGGCTGATTGCGGCGGGCGAATACCCCGACCCGATCCCGCATGCCCATGTCACTACATCGACCACGCACAAGACCCTGCGCGGCCCTCGCGGTGGCATCATCCTGACCAATGACGAGGCGTTGGCGAAAAAACTGAACTCGGCGGTGTTCCCCGGCAATCAGGGCGGCCCGCTGATGCATGTGATTGCCGCCAAGGCCGTCGCCTTCGGCGAGGCCCTGCGCCCAGATTTCAAGGATTATGCCCGTCAGGTCATCGCAAATGCCCGCGCGCTGGCCGATACGCTGACCGAAGGCGGCGTCGGGATCGTATCGGGCGGCACCGACTGCCACATGGTACTGTGCGACCTGCGTCCGTTGGGCGTGACCGGCAAGACTGCCGAAATCGCGCTGGAGCGTGCCGGCCTGACCTGCAACAAGAACGCCATCCCTTTCGATCCGGAAAAGCCCTTCGTGACCTCGGGCATCCGGCTTGGCAGTTCGGCCGGCACCACGCGCGGCTTCGGAGAGGCCGAGTTCCGCCAGATCGGCGCGATGATCCTGCGGGTGCTGCGCGCGCTGGCCGACAATGCAGACGGCGATGCGGAAACCGAGGCCGCGACGCGTGCCGAGGTAAAGGCGCTCTGCGACCGCTTCCCGATCTACGCGTCGTGATCTCGTGCCGCTGACCCGAGGCGGCGATGCCTTAGGAAGATCTGTCACCTGCATGTCAACGGCCGCGAGCCCTCGCGGCCGTTGACACCATGACCGGACATGCCCGGCCTTCTGCTGTCGCGGTGCGGGCGATCGGCTTGTCGATCCGGACGAACTTGCTTTGACTCTGACCGCGCGGGACGATACTGCGACGGATCGGCCGTCTCGGGGCGCTGGCCGGCATCGCCGTATCGACGGCACCGCGCCCCGATCCCGGCCCAAGGGCCCCTCAGCAGGCAGAATTGATGACCCAGAACGACATAGCCGCCCCGCTTGCCACAGCCCTGGCCGAGAGGGGTTACACGACCTTGACCGCGGTGCAGCAGGCAGTGCTGGCGCCGGATGCGCGGGGGCGGGATCTTCTGGTGTCCGCACAGACCGGGTCGGGGAAGACCGTGGCATTCGGCATCGCGGCAGCCCCCGACCTTCTGGATGGCGGCGACGTGCTGCCCGAAGGCGATGCACCGCTGGCCCTTGCGATCGCGCCGACGCGCGAACTTGCGCTGCAGGTCGCGTCGGAACTGGATTGGCTGTATGCCGCCACCGGTGCGCGCATCGCGACCTGCGTGGGCGGTATGGATTTTCGCACCGAACGGCGCGCGCTTGCCCGCGGTGCGCGGATCGTGGTCGGCACGCCCGGCCGTCTGCGCGATCATATCGAACGTGGAAGCCTGGATTTGTCCGTGCTGCGCGTCGCGGTTCTGGACGAGGCCGACGAGATGCTGGACCTCGGCTTCCGCGAGGACCTGGAATTCATTTTGCAATCGGCACCGCAAAGTCGCCGCACCCTGATGTTTTCCGCGACGGTGCCCCCCGCGATCGAGAAGCTGGCCCGTGATTTTCAGCGTGACGGCCTGCGGGTCGCCGCGATGGGCGAGGCACGGCAGCATGGCGACATCGCCTATCGCGCCTTGTCGGTGACCGCACGCGACCGCGAGAACGCAATCTTCAACCTGCTGCGTTTCTACGAGGCGCGCACCGCCATCGTGTTCTGCAAGACACGTGCCAATGTGAACCATCTTCTGGCGCGCATGGGCAATCGCGGCTTTCGCGTCGTGTCCCTGTCGGGCGAATTGTCCCAGCAGGAACGGACCCATGCCCTGCAGGCGCTGCGTGACGGACGCGCGCGGGTCTGTATCGCGACCGACGTTGCCGCGCGCGGGATCGACCTGCCGGGGCTTGAACTGGTGATCCACGCGGATCTACCCAGCAATTCCGAAACGCTGCTGCATCGGTCCGGTCGAACCGGTCGTGCGGGGGCGAAGGGTGTGTCGGCGCTGATTGTTACGCCTGCGGATTACAAGAAGGCGCAGCGTCTTCTGCAGGGGGCCAAGGTCACGGCGGACTGGGGCAAGGCGCCGTCCGCCGACGAGGTCAGGGCGCGCGACGATCTGCGCATGCTTGATCATCCGGCCCTCAGCGCGACGCTGGAAGATACGGTGATCGCGCAGGACCTGCTGGCGCGGGTCGGGGCCGAGCAGGTCGCGGCAGCCTTCGTGCAATTGTGGCGCGAGGGTCGTCCGCCGCCCGAGGAACTGACCGATGCCCCGCCGCCGTCCAGCGCCGCGCCCCGCGCACCCCGCGAATTCGGCGCGGCGGTCTGGTTCGCGCTTTCGGTCGGTCATACCGGTCGGGCCGAGGCGCGCTGGCTGCTGCCCAAGCTGTGCGAGGCGGGCGGCATCACCCGTGATGCCATCGGCGCCATCCGCGTTCGCGAAAACGAAACCTATGTCCAGATCGCCACCGGCGAGGCATCCCGCTTTGGCGACGGGTTGGAGGTCGAACCCGGCCTGTCGATGACGCGTCTGGCGACCGAGCCGGATCTTGAACGCCGGTCGCCCACCGCCAAGCCACGCACCGGAAAGCCCGCGCGCGCGAAACCTGCGCCAATCCCCGCGAAGGCCGCGGAGGATCGCGATCAGGCCAAACCTGCCGCGCCAAAGCCTGCAAAGTCCGAGGCACCAAAGCCCCGTACGACGAAAAAGCCTGCGCCTGCGCCGCGCGATCCGTCGAAGAAGGTCCATGCACCTCGCAAGGACGCCGCAACCCAAGGCGACAAGCCAAAGGGATCAAAGGGCAAGAACAAGGGCAAACCGGGTGCCGCTGCCAGACCTGGCAAGCCCGTCCCACGTGCAGCCCGCGGTGGTGGTGCGGTGCCGCGTCGTCCGAAGGGTGGCAGGTAGCGGGCGGTCGGCCCGGCGGGCCTATTCCGCCGGGTTTGCAGCCTGGCGGTCCGGTTCAGGTTCGCCCCGGCGCAGCCCCTCGATCAGCACATAGACGACCGGTGTCAGCAGCAGCGTCAGCACGAAGGCCAGGCTGAGACCTCCGACGATGACCGACCCGATGGCGCGCCGGCTTTCGGCACCCGCGCCCGAAGCGATCGCCAGCGGCACCGCGCCCAGTATGGTGGCAATGGTGGTCATCATCACCGGTCGCAGCCGCGTCACCGCGCCTTCGCGCGCAGCTTCGATCAGGGGCATTCCGCGGTCGCGCAACTGGTTGGCGAATTCGACGATCAGGATGCCGTTCTTGGCCATGATCCCGATCAGCAGGATCATTCCGACCTGAGAGAATATGTTCAGCGATGCACCGGTGATCAGCAGCGTGACCACCGCGCCTGCCAGCCCCAGGGGAACGGTCAGCATGATCGTCAACGGTGTGCGAAAGCTTTCGAACTGCGCAGACAAGACCAGAAAGACGATGCACAGCGCCATCGCGAAGACCATCGCGACCCCGCCCGAGCTTTCCAGGTAGTCGCGTGCCTGCCCCTCCCACGCCAGTGTCGCGCCCGCAGGCAGATCGGCAGCCGCATCTTCGACGGCCGCCATGGCCTGCGCCAGATCCACGTCCTGGGCGATGTCGGCCTCCATCTCGACCGAGACAAGGCGATCATAGCGGTTGATCGCCGGCACAGTCGCGCCCTGTTGCACCTCGGCGAAGGCTGACAGCGGCACCAGATCGCCGCGGTCGTTTCGCAGCAACACAGACATCATGTCCGCGACGGAGTCGCGATCCTCGCGTGCGGCCTGCAGGATGACGGGATATTGGCGTCCGTCGTTGCTGTATTCGCCGACCGTTCGCGATGCGAACAGAACCTGCATGGTCTGTGCGACGGTTTCCGAATCCAGCCCCAGATCCTGCGCACGGGCGCGATCGATCGACAATGTCGCGCCCGGCTGGTTGGCATCATACCCAACCTCTACCGAGGCAAGGCGGGGATCGCCTTCCAGGGTTTCGGCCATCTGTTCGGACCAGTCCGCTGCACGATCCAGATCAGGGCCGCCGACCATCCATCGGATGCTGCCACCGGAACCGCCCAGACCCAGGCCGCCTGACGGACGCAGGAACACCGACACTTCGGTGACATCCGCAAGCTTGGTCCGCAGATCAGCGATGACCTCATCGACGCTGACATCGCGCTGGTCCCATGGCGCCAGGTTGACGAATATCAGCGAACGCCGCAATTCGCCCCAGATCCCCACGATTGCGGTGACGTTGCGGACAAGACCGGCCTCGCGCATCGGCTCCAGCGTCGCTTCGATCTTGCGTGTCGCTGCGTCGGTATAGGCCAGGTTCGATCCCTGCGGCGCCGCGACATAGATGCGGAATTGGCCTCGATCCTCGTCCGGGGTCAATTGACGCGGCAGGTTCTGATGGATCGCGAAGGCCGAGGCCATGATGAAGGCGGTGATGGCAAGGATCGGCAGCGGCCTGCGGAACATCCATGTCAGCACCGCGCCATAGCCACGTTCCAGCATGCCGATCACGCGGTCGACGCTGCGGGTCAGAAGATTGGGCCGATTCTCTCGTGGCATGACCAAAGAGGCAAGGACCGGCGACAGTGTCAGCGCGACGAAACCCGATACCGCGACCGCGACCGCCAGAACGATGCCGAACTCCGCGAACAGCTGGCCGATCTCGCCTTCCATGAAGCTGACGGGCACGAAGACCGCGATCAGCACGGCGGTCGTCGCGATGACCGCAAAGCCCACCTGTCCGGCACCCTTGCGGGCGGCCTCGGCCCGGGTTTCGCCTCTGGCGCGATGCCGCTGGATGTTCTCCAGCACGACGATGGCGTCGTCCACCACAAGCCCGATGGCCAGGATCAGAGCGAACAAGGTCAGGATGTTGATGGAAAAGCCCAGCACCATCATCGCCAGCCCCGCCCCAAAGGCGGAAATGGGGATCGTCACGACGGGCACCATGGCCAGTCTGGCCGAGCCGAGGAACAGGAAGATCACCGCGGTAACCAGCGCCACGGCCTCGGCAAAGACCTTTGCGACCTGCTGGATCGAACTTTGGATAAAGACCGCTTCGTCGGTGGTGATCTGCAACTGCATGCCGTCCGGCAGGGTGGGGCGGATGCGATCCACTTCCCGGCGGACTGCGCCCGAGATGGCGACTGTATTGGCCTGAGCCTGTGGCTGCACGCCCATCCCCAGCGCGATCTGGCCGTTGGTCCGGAAAATCGTTTCACTGTCCTCGGGGCCTTGTTCGATCCGGGCCACATCCCCCAGGCGAAGTGGGCGGCTGCCCCCGTCGCGGACGACCATCTGACGGAACGTGTCCGCCGAGGTGAACCGGGTCTGCGCCAGAACCTGCAACTGGCGCGCGCTGGTTTCGATCTCACCAGCGGGCAATTCGACATTGTTTGCCTGCAGCGCCGAGATGATGTCACCGGTCGTGATGCCGTAGGCTGCCATCCGCGTCTGATCCAGCCAGATCCGCATGGCCGGGGCACGTTCGCCATAGATCGCCGTGTTCGCGACACCGGGCAGCCGTGCCAACCGATCGGTCAGGAAGCGAGAGGCGTAGTCCGACAATTCCAGCGGCGTCATGTCCGGGCTGGACAGGCTGAGACGCAGCACCGGATCGCCTTCGCTGTCGTTCTTGTCCACGCGCGGCTGGCCGGCGGCGTCGGGAAGATCGTTGGTGACCCGGTCGATGGCGTTGCGGACATCGTTCGCCGCGCCGTCGATGTCGCGCGACGGATCGAAGGTCAGAACGGTGCGCATGCTGCCCCGTTCCGATTCGGTGGACATCGATTCCAGGCCGCTGATCCCGGCCAGCGCGCCTTCGACGATGGTGGTCACCTGACTGTCCACGACATCTGGTGCCGCGCCGGTATAGCTGACCCGGACTGTCACCTCAGCCGCCTCGACCTGCGGCAATTCGCGCACCGGCAGACGTGTCATCGCGAACGCACCGAGCAGCACCAGAAGCAGGTTCATAACGGTTGCAAGGACGGGGCGGCGCAGGGACAGATTGGGCAGGTTCATCCTTCGATCCCGTCGGCCGAGGGGGCCGCGGCGGACCTTGCGCTTGGAACCGGATCGACCGTCATGCCGGGCTGGACGCGGTGCAGATTGGTCATGATGATCCGCGCATCCGTGGAAAGCCCGTCCAGAATTTCGATCAGATCGCCGTGCTGCCGGCCCATCCGGACCTGAACCTGCCGCGCCACGCCGTCCTGAGCCACCAGAACCAGATTGCGGTCGCCGCTGACGGTGATCGCGCGTTCAGGGACCGAGACGCTTTGGCGTTCGGCAAGAACAAGTTCGGCCTGCATGAACATCCCGCCGGCGATTGCCCTGTCATCGTTGGGCACCTCGGCCCGCAGTGCAATCGAGCGGGTGGCAGCATCGACGCGTGTATCGATCCGGCTGATCCGGCCGTCGAAAACGCGATCGGGCCATGCAGAAGACGTCAGGGCGACGCGCTGGCCAACCCTTAGCTGCGGCAACAATGTTTCGGGCACGCTGAAATCGACCTCGATCACCTCAAGATCGTCAAGAGTGGCGATGACCGTGCCGGTGTCGATCATCTGTCCTTCGACAAGATCGGTCAGCCCGACGACGCCGGGGAACGGGGCGCGGATCGTGCGATCTTCGAGCGCGATCTGGGCGCGGTCGCGTTCGGCCTCGGCGCGCAGCAGCGCGGCGCGGGCGGTCTGAAACGCGGCATCCGACGAACTGCCGCTGCGATTCAGCTGTTCCTGACGCTGAAACGCCGCCTCTGCCTCGGCCAGCGTCGCCTCGGCCGCCTTCAGGTCGGCCTGGGCCGCGCGGTCGTCCAGGCGGATCAGCACCGCATCCGCGGCCAATTGTGCGCCTGGCTGGAACGTGATTTCGTCGATCCGACCGTCCGCCTCGGGGGTGATCTCGATCGCGTGCCTTGCCCGTGCCGTGCCGACCGCCCGCACGCTGTCCTGAAATGTGGCGATCTGCGGGGAAATCGTTTCGACGCGGATCGCGGCGCTGTTATTGCCCCGATCCTCGGCCTGGGGATCGGATGCGGCCAGAATGCGATCGGTCAGATACAGCCCGCCTGCCGCCGCTGCGGCAAGCACGACCAGACCGGCAAGGGCATTCAGAACGCGCATCAAGTTCTCCGGCCGGGGTGATCAGCACCGGCATTTCCGTGGCAACAGGTCGTGATGAACGAATCGTGTGCGAATTCATGGCGGTCGGCAACTGATATTCGCGTGTGTCGTGATCGTCTGCCGTCGTGAAACTTGTCGTTTCCGCCCGGGACCGGCCATTCTGTCGGTCACTCACATTTTTTTCACACGTTGCAGATACCCAGTTAACAAAATCTGAAGCGGCTTGGACATGAATGATTTGAGACAAGAGCCAAACGATCTTCTGGCTTACTGGACACGCTACGACTGGCGCGAAAGCTTTTTTGCGCCCGGCATCTCGATCTTGCAGGCACTGACCGCAGCGGGACGGACCGCCAGCGGCGCCGGATCCACACGCGAAAGCGCCTTCCGGCGATGCCTTGGGGAAACGGCCGAGCTTCATGCCCTGCAGGAGCTGGACGAGCAGATCGATACGTCAATGGTCGGAATCGCCGCGCATATCGACGCAGGAAAGGCGCAGGGATATGCGATGCTGGAAGCATTCGAGCGGTTCGCGGCGCATGAATGGTGGTACGGCAGGCGCGCCGCCGCGCAAGTCCCCGACACCTGGCTGCAACAGATCGGGTTGACGTCGCATCTGTTACAGGCACGGCATGGTGCGGCGCTGAAACGGCGCACCGCTTGGTGGCGGATCAAGACCGATGCCGATTGCCCGCATGTCATGATCTGTCGCAGCATGAGCCCTGAAGGCCAGAACCTGATCCTGGGGTTCGGCGCCGCTGCCTGTCCCGCCAGGGCTGCGCGCAAGGCACTGCGCGAGGCGTTCCTGATGGAAATGAACCTGATGGAACTGCTTGCTGCGCGAAACTCGGGCGTCAGCGATCCACTTCGGGTTGTGGGCGAAAAAATTGCGACCTACGGCCGTCGCTGTCCGGCCCTGCTGCCGCCCGGCGCCGACTGGGCACCGCCATGGCACGAGGCGGCAGAGATCAGCATCGACGGTGCGCGCAACTGGTTCGGAGGCGAGGCCGAACTGCGCGACATCACCCCCCAGGGCGGTCCCATAAATGTCTGGATTTGCAGGCCGATCTTGGCGCATCATGACGATGACGCCGGAACCGGGCTGCCCTATCTGTAGATCGAGGCGAAGGAGGTACTGCACATGCCGAAGGGTCCCGACCTTCACGAGCTTGAGGATTGCCGCTACGGCTGCGCCCCTGGCCCGGCACCGGCGCTGCGCGTGCCGGCTCGTGTTTCCATCCGGGGCGTTCAGCCGAACGCCGACCCTACCGATGGCGCGGCCTATGTGACGCGCCAACCACCCCAGATCCTGCTGCGCACCACGCCCGAGTGGCGGCGGCAGTGCCTGACCGAGGCCGCGCATATCCCGTCGGCCTATACCTATCTTGGACAGCTGATGGGCCATGACATGGGCAGCAGCGTCGCGTTGTCCAGCGTGCCGCATGTCCAGCGCGCCGAGGCGACCGATGCGGTCTCGATCCTGGGGCCAAGGCGCTATAACCTGATCGACAATCCCCTGACGCTGGAAACGGTCTACGGGCCGGGGCCGATGATGCTGTCGCATCTGTACGACCCCGATACGATGCTGTTCCGTCTGACGCCCGGCGCAAGACTGGCGCGTGTCTATCGCGCCAGCCACGACCCGTTGTCCAGCAGCGATGACCGCCCGATCCGCGCACTGTATGACGAACGCAACCGCGACACGCTGATGCTGCACGAACTGGCGGTTGCGTGGATGCAGTTTCACAATCTTTGCGCCCGGACATTGATGGCCAACGGGGCCAGCCCCTTCATGGCCTATGCCATGGTGCGTGCCCATGTCGTTCGGGTCTGGCATGGAATTGTCCGTGACGATGTCCTGCCGCGCTTCCTGCATCCCGATATCGCGGCGATCCCGGAAGAAGATCTGCCACCCGAATGGCAACTGGATGAGACGACCTTGCTGCACGGGTTGTTCCGGGCTTTCCATTCACTGCCGCTGGCGGCCTATGACCTTGGGCGCCACGGGGTTCACAATCTGGCCGATCTGCTGAAGGCGGGATACGAGATCAGCGAGGCGGAAAGCGATTGGGTGATCGACTGGCCGCTGTTCTTCGGCGAACGGCCGGGTGGGCCCCGCACCGGGCTTTCGGCCAGCGTTGCCCCGGAGTTGCGCGCGCCCGTGTCCGCCGCCGCAGTGATCGCGCTGGACAACACGACCGCCATCGATGTGCGCCCGCTGCGCGCAGGCAACGACAAGATCGAGGCGGCGATCGCAAGACTGCCAGATCCGTGGCCAGCGCGTCTGACACCGCAGGCGATCGCACAGGATTTCCAGGCCCGGCATCCGGCGTCGCCGGTGCGCGTAACCTCCGAGATGATCGAGTGGGGGCCGCTGTTCCAGGCCGTCATGATCGAGGCGCAGCTTCACGGCCAAAAGGGTGGGTTGGGGCCGCTTGGCAGCGCGCTGCTGCGCGGTTCGATCGCCGGGTCGATCAACAGGGTGATCCTGGCGCCCGAGCGTGAGGAGGCCAAGGATCTTCCGCGCCCCGAAACGATGATGAAACTCATAGAACTAGTCAGAAAGGTATGATCCCATGAGTGACAGCAAGTATGTGATCGTTGGCTCCGAGGTCGATCAGGCCGAATATTTCCTGCACGACGACGGACGCATCGACCGGGACAAAGGCGCCGACGGCCAGCCGCTGAACGTCGAATTTGTCGGCAAGCTGATGGTCGATCTGTCCCGTCGCGGTCCCGAGAACGTCTCGGAAGCCGAACTGATGGAGCTGGAAGATCAACTGAAATATGCGTTGACCGTTCAGGATTTCTCGGTTCGGACCGGCAATGCACCGCTGTCGGACAGCGAACGTCAGCAGATCCTTGACCGGACCCGCGTCAAGATCCAGTTCGAGCCGCGCTATCGGCTGGATGGTCATGCCGACCGCAATATCCGCCTGCTGATCGTGCCGTGCGACGAGACGCTGGACGTCGCGGACAAGCTGATCAGGTCGCAGGGGGATTCGAAGGGCTTCCGCCCGCCGCTGTCCTACGAGATGGACAAGGCCTTGCTTATGGCCAGCCTGAAATCCGAACTGGTCGAGATCGCGCGCGAGTTCGCGGCCAAGGGGGTGCCGGGATGGACCCAGGACATGCAGGCCGCGCTGGAAACCCACATGTCTGACGCGGTGGATGCCCGGTGCACCTTCCGTGACCCGACGGGCGCACCGCTGGATGACGTGAAGAACGAGATCATGGGCAGCCCGGTCAGGGCATTTCATCGCTCGGTCGGGATCTACGCCACGAACGCCTGCCGCTAGCGGCGCGTTGTGCAGGCCTCGAAGATCTTCGTTGTCGTTGAACAAAGATCCCGATAGGTGTCGTCGTCGCGCAGCGGAAAGCAGTTCACGAACCAGTCAACGATGCTGTCGTTGTCGGCCGCCGTGGCAGCGTGCCAGCCATTGCGGACGGTGATCAGGTGCTGGTCGAAGAACTTCATGGCCTCGTTCTGCCGGCCCAGTTTCCACAATGCCAGGCTGTGCCATCCGTCGCTGATGGTCGGCATGACCCCCGCGCCCTGTTCGAATTCGGCAACCGAGGTGGCATAGTCCTGCAGCAGATAGTGGACCATCGCGATATAGATGCGATGAAAGGGTTTCAGGACGGCATCGTGCTGGCGCGCTTCTGCGACCAGCCCGCGTGCCCTATCCGGATTGCCCGAAAACGCGAAACCCAGCGCGCAAGACGCAAGCGTCAGCGGATTGCTGCGATTGAGATTCAGCGCCTGTTCAAAGTGGAATTCCGCCAGCCCGAAGGCGCGCTTGTGGCAATAGCACCAGCCGACCACCCGATGCGCGCGGGTATCCAGCGGATCGACGGTTACCGCCATGTTGGCATGATGCAAGGCGCGGGACTTGACCTCTTCGGTCTGTCGCGTGCCGGGCAGCAGGATATGCCTGACATTCAGCGCACCGGCCAGTTCCGCGTGAGCGGGACCGAAATCAGGCGCGGCGCGCGTGATCTCGTCCAGCATTTCCAGGGCCTCGCCCTCGGTCTCGGGGGACCATGTATCCAGCAGTGTCTGCGCCTTCAGCCAGCGGTCATAGATCGCCAGCCCGGAATCAGACAGTGAACGGTCCGACACCGCAACCGACAGGGCGCTGGCCAGATTTGCCAGCAGCAGGCGGACCTTGGCTTCCCAGTCGGTTTCGGGACTGTCGATCACCTCGGACCACAGCAACTGGCTTTCCCTGACCGTCTGGACATCGGCGAAAAGCTGATACCGACCCAGCGCGAAGACCGGCCGCAGCTTGACCATGATGGTCGCGGGTTCGGCGCTGTCGTCGTCCAGCACGCGCCATTCCCGGAACCGCCCCATCCGCATCCGCAGATCGGCATACAACACCGTGGCAAAACCGCGCATTTCGTCGGGGATCGGCTGGGGCGATGGCAGCAGATTGACCGCGATGCTGACCTCGGGCCGTCGCGACACGGCCCTGACAGGGGCGGGCAGGGGTGTCGGGTTCAGCTTGATCGCGGCCAGTAACTCGATCGTCTCGGCCTCGGGTTCCTGATCGAAATCCTCGTCCAGATATCGATACAGAAGATCATAGCGTTCGATCGCCCGCGTGGCGTGGCCGCTGTGCCAGTCCAGGTTCATCAGCAGGCGCACCGCGGTTTCGTTGGCGGGTTCCAGTTCCACCGCCAGTTCCGCCGGTTGGCGCAGCGCCGACAACTGCGATGTCTCGGCCCCGGCCAGCAGTTCATCCAGTGCGGTGCGGATTGTCGCGGAAAGCCCCGAACGGGTGATCGCAAGCCAACTGTCGAAAGATCCGCTGATGCCTTCCAGCTGCGTGGTATAGGCCAGCAATTCACGGATGCTGCTGGCTGCATCCGCGTCCCAGGCCTGGGCCAGGACGGTTTGCCTGAAATGGTCCTTCAGCGTTACCCGTCCGGCATGCTGGTCGGACAGGACGAGCGAGACCTGTCCGATCTCGGTTTTCAGCGTCAGCCCGCAATCCGGGGGCATGTCGCGGCGGATCTGCCGCACGGCCTGACGATAGGATGCGGCCGCGCGGGTCGCCTCGGCGTCCTGCCACAGCAGGTCAACCACCTTCTCGGCCCGATGCGAGGTGTTGAAGTCGTTGGCCAGAAAGAAACAAAGCGCCTTCGCCTTGCGAGACCGTATCGCCGACAGGGTCTCTAGCAGTGCTGGGAATGGCGAAACATCAGTCATGGTACGGGCATTCGGTTCCGGCTTTGGACGGGCCGACGCTGAAGCGGTCAGGCGTCCTTGTCCAGACAGTATAAACCCATTCGCCAAATCCGCCGCGCTTCTGTTACCTGGAAACGCGTCTTGGGATCAGTCCGGCGCGGCGGCAGAGACCCGGCGCTGATGATTCAGCCGGCGGATGAAGGCCATCAGGAAGATCGCCGTCAGGATCAGCACCACCGTTGGCGCAGGCGCGCTGTCGATGTGAAAGCTTGCATAGACCCCGGCCAGCATCGCGCCCATGCAGACGACGACCGACACCGCCAGCATCCGGCCAAAGCTGCGGGTCAGCAGAAAGGCGATGGCGCCCGGCGCAATCAGCAGTCCGACCGCAAGGATAAGCCCCGTCGCCGACATCGTCGCCACGATCGTCAGCGACAGGATGGTCAGCAGGCCGTAATGCAGAAGATTGACGGGCAGGCCCGAAGCGCGCGCCTGTGCCGGATCGAAGGCGTGCAGCATCAGATCCTTCCATTTCAGCAGCAATGCGCCCGATACGGGAATCGCGATCAGCAGCGAGGTCCAGATGTCGCCGGCGCCGACGCCCAGCATGTTTCCGAAAAGGATGTGGTCAAGATGCACGTCGGACGAGATCGACGTATATATCACAATGCCCAGACCGAACATGCCCGAGAAGACCACCCCCATCACCGTATCCTGCTTGACCCGGCTGTTTTCGGCCAGATAACCGGTCGCCAACGCCGTGACCATCCCGGCCGCAAAGGCGCCAAGGATCAACGGAAACCCCAGGATATATGCCAGAACGATACCCGGCAGCACGGCATGGCTGACCGCGTCGCCCATCAGCGCCCAGCCCTTCAGGACCAGAAAGCACGACAGCAGCGCGGTCGGTACGGACACGATCGCGGCGATCAGGAATGCCTTCTGCATGAAGGCGAACTGGAACGGCAGCAGGATCTGCTCGGACATCACGCCGCTCCTTCCGAGGCGATGGCGGCCCGCGCCTTGGCCCTTGCCGCCAGCAGGCCGTGCTTCGGCGCCCAGATGAAGGTCGCAAGAAAGATCAGCGTTTGCAGAACCACGATGATCCCGCCGGTCGCCCCGTCCAGAAAATAGGACAGATAGGCGCCGAGGAAACTTGTGATCGCCCCGATCGCGACGGACAGGGCGATCAGCCGGGGAAAGCGGTCGCACAGCAGATAGGCCGTCGCGCCTGGCGTCACCACCATGGCGATCACCAGGAACGCGCCCACCGTCTGCATCGCGGCCACGACGCTGGCGGACAGCAGGACAAAGAACACTGCCTTCAGCAGCCGAGGCCGCAGACCGATCGACCGTGCATGGCTTTCGTCGAAGAAAACGACCATCAGATCCTTCCACTTGGCCAGCAGCACCGCCAGTGACAGGAAGCCGATCAGGGCAAGTTGCAGCGTGTCCTCGGGCGTGATCGCAAGAATGTTGCCCATGGTGATCGTCTGGACGGATACCGACATCGGATTGACCGAGACCATGAACAGGCCCAGGCCGAAGAATGAGGTGAAGATCAGGCCGATCACCACATCGACCTTCAGTCCGGACCGGTCGGACATGAACAGCATCGCCGCCGCCGCAAGCCCGCCGGACAGAAAGGCGCCGACCGCGAAGGGCAGGCCAAGCATATAGGCGCCGGCGACGCCCGGCACCACCGAATGGGACAGGGCGTCGCCGATCAGCGACCAGCCTTTCAGCATCAGATAGCTGGACAGGAACGCGCAGACCCCGCCGACAAGCGCTGATACCCACATCGCGTTCGTCATGTAGCCGTAGGAAAAGGGCTCCAGCAGCACGTTCATTCGGGCGCTCCGCGGGTCTGTGTCTGGTCCCCGTAATGAACAAGCGGGCGTTCATCGTCGCTGAAGATGGTCACGTTGCGGGCGTCCTGATCTTCGTGCAGCGCGTCGCCGCCAAGTGTGAAATGGCGCAGCACACCACCGAACGCGGCCTCGAGATTGGCGCGGGTGAAGGTGGTCTGGGTCGGGCCGTAGCTCAGCACCGTGCCCTTGACCAGCACGACCCGGTCGCAGAATTCGGGGACCGATCCAAGATTATGGGTCGAGACCAGCATCACCCGCCCCTCGGCCCGTAATTCGCGCAGCAAGGCGATGATCTGGTCCTCGGTCTTGACGTCGACGCCGGTGAACGGCTCGTCCAGCAGGATCACCTGCCCATCCTGGGCAAGCGCACGTGCAAGGAAGACGCGCTTTTTCTGCCCGCCTGACAATTCGCCGATCTGGCGATGGCGGAATTCCTGCATGTTGACCCGCCGCAGGGCGGTGTCCACCGCCAGATGGTCGGCCCGCGAGGGACGACGCAGAAAGCCCATATGGCCATAACGCCCCATCATCACCACATCCTCGACCAGAACCGGGAAGGACCAGTCCACCTCCTCGGCCTGCGGGACATAGGCGACAAGGTTGCGCTTCAGCGCATCCTTGATCGACATGCCCAGCACGCGGATATCGCCCTTGGCCACCGTGACAAAGCCCATCAGCGCCTTGAACAGCGTGGACTTGCCGGCGCCGTTGACGCCGACCAGCGCGGTGATCGTTCCTTTCGGAATGCCGAAGCTGGCGCTGCGCAGTGCGGTATGTCCGTTGCGATATGTTACGGTGACGTCACGCGCGCTGATCCCGCCACTGGGATCGGCCTGCGGCTGGTCCGCCGTGGAGGTGATGCCTTCCTGGTGCATTTCTGCTCGCTTTCTGTCGGATGGCGTACTGGCCCGCTCTGCCTTGACGCCCTGACGCATATCGGCGGGGCAGGCGGTGCTGCGGGGGTCAATCCGCTGTGTCGGTCAATCCCTTGGCAACGGTATCCGTCGTCACACGCAGCAGATCAAGATACGAGGGCACCGGGCCATCCGGCTGGGACAGGCTGTCCACGTAAAGTTCCCCACCGTAGCGCGCTCCGGTTTCCCGCGCGATCTGCTGTGCCGGAGCGGTGTTGACGGTGCTTTCGCAGAACACGGCGGGAATCTCGTGTTCGCGAACGCCGTCGATCACATCGCGCACCTGCCGGGGCGTGCCCATCTGGTCCGAGTTCATCGGCCAAAGATACAGCTCCTGCAGTCCAAGATCGCGGGCCAGATAGCTGAAGGCCCCTTCGCAGGTCACCAGCCAGCGCTGAGCCTCGGGGATCTTGGCGATTTCGGCCTTTAGTGGTTCCAGCGTGCTGCGCAGCTGTTCCTTGTAGGCCTGCGCGTTGGTTCTGTAGGTCTCGGCATTTTCGGGATCCTGACCGGCAAAGGCGGTGGCGATGTTGTCGATATAGATCATCGCGTTCTCAAGACCCATCCAGGCATGAGGGTTCGGCTTGCCCTCATAGGTGCCGGCCGCGATCGGGATGGGGTCGATGCCGTCGGTCAGTGTTGCCGAGGGCACGTCACCCAGATTGGAGATGAATTGCTCGAACCACAGTTCAAGGTTCATGCCGTTCAACAGGATCAGGTCCGCGCCCTGTGCGCGGACGATGTCCTGCGGGGTGGGTTCATAGCCGTGGATTTCAGCGCCGGGCTTGGTGATCGACACGACGTCGGCGGCATTGCCTGCGACCTGGCTGGCCATGTCTGCCAGAACAGTGAACGTGGTCACCACCTTCATCCGATCTTCGGCGACTGCCGGTCCGGCGACCAACACCGTCGCGGCGACCGTTGCAAGCAGGCGTGAGAACGTGTCTGGCATATGCGCTTTCCTTTGCTGATCGCGTCGCGGATGGCCCGTGTCGGGACCTCGCGGGCCTGACTTAGTTGCAAGTGATTTGCAGATGGACATAACATGCCTTTGCCGCAGTTCAAGTGCAATCTGTTTGCATCTGGCGCGGGGCGCGCCGCGTGACGACCCATGTCAGTCATGCTAGACAGACGCTTCGCCGTCCTAACAACGCGCCTCGAGCGGAGCGGAAGCCGACAGGGGTTCAGACCATGACCAGAAGCGAAAGTCGCAATCTGATGCAACGATGCCGCGAGGCAGGCTTGCGGCTGACCGGCCCACGACAGGCAATCCTGAAAGTGCTGGCCGAATCGGACGATCATCCGGATGTCGAGGAGCTGCACCGTCGTGTGGTCGAGATCGAACCCGGCATCAATCTTGCGACGGTCTATCGAACGGTGAACACGCTGGCGGAACATCGGTTGGTCGAAAAGCACAGCTTTGCAGATGGCAGGGCGCGATACGAGGCGGCACCGCCGACCCATCACGATCACTTCATCAATGTCGAGACCGGCGAGGTGGTCGAGTTCCGGTCCGATGAGATCGAACGTCTGCAGCAGAAGATCGCGCAGGAATTCGGTTTTCAGATCGTCAGCCACCGGCTGGACATCTACGTGAAACCCCAGGACTGACGGTGCGCGGGCCGGATCAGCCCGGCAACCGGCCTCTGTCCTGAACCCTTGCGCTGAAGCGGGCGATCTCGCGCGGTTCGGCACGGCGGCCGGTAAAGATCTGAACATAGATCGGAATGCGTGCAAGGCGTGTGGGCAGATCCTCGCGCGCCTGCATCGAGATATATCCGATCTGGGTCAGATATATCGTCCGGGCGCGGATATCGGCGTCATCGTCCGCGTGACCCCATCGCATCAGCATGTCGCTCAACGCCGCCAGCCGCGCCCCGTCGGCAGCCTCGGTGCGGTTTGCGACCGCAGGATCCTGCAGGGCCCAACTGCGAACCGCAAATTCCAGCCTTGCGTCGAAATCGCCAGCCAGGAAACAGGCCAGCACGTTCAGCATCGCCTCGGTCGGGGTTTCGGCATAGTCTGATGTGGCCTTGAACAGCGGGGCGGTCGTCCTGTCTTCCCAGCCGTCGATCAGTGCGGCCAGAAGTGCCTCGCGATCCTGAAAGAACCAGTAGAAGCTTGTTCGCGACAGGCCAAGCTGCTTTGCCAGAGGCTGGATCTTCACGGCGTCGATGCCGCCTTCTAGCAATGCCTGATAGCCGGCCTCCAGCCAGCCTTGGCGCGACCCGCGCCATCCCGTGTCCGCATCCACCCGGTTCTTCATCCCGATCCTGTAGCGGGCGACCGGGCCTCTGGCAACTGAAATGTCCGCAGGTGCGCAGGAAATGTTCATCAGTGATTTATTAATTGACATAAGTGAACATTTTATGTTTCTGGAAGCCGGTTCCACCGGCAAGAGGCAGGCCATGTCCAATGATCCCCTTCTTCAGCCCTACCGGCTGAAGCATCTGACGCTTCGCAACCGGATCATGATCACCAGCCATGAACCGGCCTATCCCGAGGACGGGATGCCCAAGGACCGCTATCGCGCGTATCATGTCGAACGTGCCAGGGCCGGGGTGGCGCTGACCATGACCGCCGGTTCGGCGTCGGTGTCGCGCGACAGCCCGCCTGTCTTCAACAATATCCTCGCCTGGAAGGATGAGGTGGTCGGCTGGATGAAGCAGCTGGCCGACGAGTGCCACGATCATGGCTGTGCCGTGATGATCCAGCTGACCCATCTTGGCCGTCGGACGCGCTGGGACAAGGCCGATTGGTTGCCGGTCGTGTCACCGGGCCACGAACGCGAAGCCGCGCACCGGGCATTTCCCAAGAAGATGGAAGACTGGGACATCGCCCGCATCATCGAGGACTATGCCGACGCCGCGGAACGCATGCAGGCGGCGGGCCTCGACGGGATCGAACTGCAGGCCTATGGCCACCTGATGGATCAGTTCTGGTCGCCACTGACCAACGATCTTGATGGCCCCTATGGCGGCAGCCTGGACAACCGGCTGCGCTTCACCTTCGACATCCTGCGCCGCATTCGCGAACGCTGCGGTGACGAATTCATCGTCGGCCTGCGCTATACCGGAGACGAGGATCTGCCGGGCGGATTGACCATCCAGGACGGGTTGTCGATTTCCCGCAAGCTGAAAGACAGTGGGCTGGTCGATTTCCTGAATGTCGTGAAGGGTCACATCGACACCGATCCGGGCCTGACGGACGTGATTCCGATCCAGGGGATGCGCAATGCGCCACATCTGGATTTCGCGGGAAGGATCCGCGCGGAAACGCAGTTTCCCACCTTTCATGCCGCCAAGATCCCCGATGTGGCCACGGCGCGCCATGCGATTGCCTCGGGCAAGCTGGACATGGTCGGCATGACCCGCGCCCACATGGCCGACCCGCATCTGGTGCGCAAGGTCATCGAGGGGCGCGAGGATGATATCCGGCCTTGTGTCGGTGCCAATTATTGCCTTGACCGCATCTATCAGGGCGGCATGGCGTTCTGCATCCACAACCCTGCCACTGGGCGCGAACAGACCCTGCCTCAGACGATCCAGTCAGCCGCGCGCGGCCGTCGCATCACCATCGTCGGCGCCGGACCTGCGGGGATGGAGGCCGCGCGCGTCGCCGCCGAGCGCGGGCACGAGGTGACGGTCTTCGAGGCGGCGGACCAGCCCGGTGGCCAGATCCGCCTGACCGCGCAGCAGGAACGCCGCCGCGAAATGATCTCGATCATCGCGTGGCGGATGGCGCAATGCGAAAAACACGGCGTGAGGTTTCATTTCAACAGCTTCGCCGATGCGGACACCGTGCTGAAGACCCGTCCCGACGACGTGATCATCGCCACGGGCGGCCTGCCGCATACCGAGGTGCTGCGCGATGGCAACGATCTGGTCTGTTCGGCCTGGGACATCCTGTCGGGCGACGTCAAGCCGGGCGCGAACGTGCTGATCTTTGACGATGCGGGCGACCACGCGGGCCTGCAGGCGGCCGACCTGATCGCCGCTACCGGTGCAAGCGTCGAGATCGTGACCCCGGATCGCAGCTTCGCGCCCGAGGTCATGGCGATGAACCTTGTGCCCTACATGCGCAGCCTGCAACGGCGCGATGCGACCTTCACCGTCACCTGGCGGCTGATGTCGGTTGCGCGCGACGGCAACCTGTTGCGCGCGACGCTTGGCAGCGACTATGGCGACATGACCCGAGATCGGCTGGTCGATCAGGTTGTGGTCAATCACGGCACCCGGCCGCTTGACGACATCTATTTCGACCTGAAGCCCTTATCCTCGAATCTGGGCGAGGTGGATTACGAGGCGTTGACTGGTGGCGCTCCGCAATCCGTGACGCGCAACTCTGACGGGCGGTTCCGACTGTTCCGGATCGGCGATGCGGTGGCTGCCCGAAATACACACGCGGCAATCCACGACGCGCTGCGGTTGGTCAAGGATCTGTGACGGTCGGCGTGCCGGGAAGCAGGGCTTTCCGGCGCGTGCACGATATCGTTTCCGCCCTTCGGGTCAGCGGATCAATGATTGCAGCCAGATCCGGCCCTGATCGACCGATTCCCGGAACAGCGACAATGCGTCCCCCAGTGCACCGGCGTCGGCCATGCCCGGCGCCAGCAGATACAGCGCCAGCCCTATCGCGGCAATCATCGCGGCAAGGCCGAAGCCGGTTCCGTAACCGCCAGCGGCAGGCATCGTCGGGGCCTTTGGCGTGTCCGTGGCGGCGGCGGGGGAATGCGTTGTCGGCAGGTCCAGTTCGGCAGCCGGATCGGGCTGTGGCGCGGGGGCGCCGACCAGCGCCCTTGTCGCACCGGCCGGGACAACTGGCTTCGGTTCCTCGGGGATGTCGGGCTGCGACCGGTGCGGAAGCGCGATGCGAGGGGGCTGCATCGCCTCGCTTCGGCGCGGTTGCGATTGGGAAGCCCGTTTGCGCGGCACCGAGCTGCGTGGCGAAGCGTCCCCATCGCCTTGCACGGTGACGGTGGTCGCGGGCCAATCGGGTTCGGTTTGGGCGATTTTCGCGATGGGCCGTTCCGCGGTGGGGGGCGACATGTTTTCTGACCCGCCTGTTTCGGCCATGCGGGCGCGTCGTTCGTGTTCGACCTCGTCGCGCAGAATGTTCAGCACGCTTTCCGGGACGCGACGACTTAGCGGCTTGGGATCCTGCGGATCTGAGTCCGCTTCGTCCCGACCGCCCTCGCGACGGACGGTGGCGCCAGGTCCGAACGCCACGGTATAGGACATCCTTACGGGCTTGGCCGGTTCGCGCCCGTTACCGGCGCCGGCAACGCGTGCCGGTCCGGACTGCGACGCAAACCAGAGCCGACCGCAGGCCGCGCATTCGACTTCGCGGCCTTTCTCGGGGATCGCCGAGGACGGCAGCCGGTATTCCGCGGCGCAGCCCGGACAGATCAACGTTATTTCAGCCATGCCGACCCTCGCATTCGTCTGTGTGCTGTTTTATCAAGCGCGGGTCCGGCTTCCAAGCGGCCGGCGAACGATCCCGCAACAAAAAGGGGGTGGCGCTTGATCGAGATGCAGGAAGTCGGCTTCGGCTATCACGGAGGCTCTGATCTGTTGTCGAACATGACGCTCAGCCTGCAGCCGGGAATGTTCCATTTCCTGACCGGGCCGTCTGGCGCGGGCAAGACGACGCTGCTGCGCCTGTGCTACGCCGATCTGCTGCCACGTTCGGGGCAGATGGGTGTTTTCGGCCAGGATCTGCGGGGGCTGGGGCGCGACGACATCGCGATGCTGCGGCGCCGGGTCGGCGTGGTGCATCAGGATCCGCAGTTCCTGGACCATCTGCCGGTGGCCGAAAACGTCGCTATGCCGCTGACCGTATCGGGGCAGGCGGTGGATATGGAGGCGTTGCGCGATCTTCTGGGATGGGTGCAACTGTCGCAGCAGGCGCGGGCGTTGCCGCCTTCGCTGTCGGGCGGCGAACGGCAGCGCGCGGCGCTGGCCCGGGCGGTGATCCTGTCGCCCGATCTGGTGCTGGCGGACGAGCCGACCGGCAACCTGGACTGGGACATGTCGATGCGGCTGATGCAGTTGCTGATCGAACTGAACAAATCGGGCAAGACCGTTCTGGTGGCGACCCATGACCTGAACCTGATCCGCGCCACCAAGGCGCAGGTGGCGGCGCGGGTTCTGCGGATCGCGGGCGGAACCTTGCACTTGGCGGGGGCGGATCTGTGATGCGACGGGATTTCAGGGCGCTGAACCTGCGGGCCTTCTGGCAGGGGCTGCTGCGCAGCGATGGCGGCAAGGGCGACCGAATTGTCCCCCCGACCGGTTACACGGCGCAATTGACGCTGTTCGCGGCGGGGGCGATGGCGTTTCTTGCGGTCTTCGCGCTGGCGCTGGCGCTGGCGACCGGGCGGCTGGCGGATCGCTGGTCCTCGCAACTGGCGCAGTCGGTCACGGTGCGCGTCAGCGCGCCCGCCGCCGAACAGGACGCGCGGACCCAGGCGGTCATGCAGATCCTGCAGACGACACCCGGCGCCGGCACGCCGCATCTGATGCCCGAGGACGAGGTCGCGCAGCTTCTTGCGCCGTGGTTCGGCCCCGACATGCCGGTGGATGCGCTGCCGGTTCCGTCGCTGATCGACCTGCCGATCGACAACGGCGAATTCGATTCCGATGGGCTGCGGCTGCGCCTTGAGGCCGAGGCGCCGGGCGCGGTGCTGGACGATCACACGCAGTGGCGACGCCCGCTGGTTTCGGCGGCCAACCGGCTGCGGGTTCTTGGGGTGATTTCGCTGTTGCTGATCGCGGCGGCGTCTGCGGCGATGATCACGCTGGCCGCAAAGGCGGCACTGGCCGCGAACGGGCAGGTGATCCGCGTGCTGCGTCTGATCGGGGCGCGGGACATCACCATCGCGACGGCCTTCGTGCGCCGGTTCACCCACCGGGCCGCGATCGGCGGGGCGGTGGGAACGCTGTTCGGGATGGCTGCGGTTGCGGTGCTGCCCGACATGGATGCCGCTGGCGGCTTCCTGACCGGGCTGGGATTTCAGGGCTGGGGCTGGCTTCTGCCGCTGCTGATCCCCGTGACCGCCGCCGGGGTCGGTTTCTTCGCAACCAGGTGGGCCGCACTGAAGATGCTGGGGGCGGTCAGATGAGCGCGCGTTCGACGTCTCCCGTGCCCGGCAGACTGGGGCCATGGCAGTATCTGCAGAACGCGATCTACTATCTGCATGTCGGCGTAGCGACACTGTTGATCGGCCTGTGCGGACTGCCCTTCGTGGCGGTGCGTGGCCGGCAGGCCGCGAATACCGTGGCGACGCGCTGGATCGGTTATATGCTGTGGGCGGCGCGTCTGCATCTGGGTGTCACCTGCGAGGTGCGCGGAACACCCCCGACGGACGATTGCATCGTCGCGGCCAAGCATCAGTGTTTCCTTGATATTCTGGTCATCGCCCATGCTCTGCCGCGGCGCGCCTTCATCATGAAGCGCGAGGTGATGCGGGTGCCCGTGATGGGCTGGTATGCCTGGAAGGTCGGCTGCATTCCGATTGACCGGTCACGCGGCCGGGATGCGCTGCGCGCGATCTCGACCGAGGTGAACGGCCGCATCGCCTCGGCCGAGGGGTTGGGCCAGCTTATCATCTATCCCGAGGGCACGCGGACGCGGCCGGGCGAGCGGCGCGACTACAAGCACGGCACCGGAACGCTGCGTGCCGCAACGGGGCTGCGCGTGGTGCCGGTGGCGGTCAATACCGGGCTGTTCTGGCCGCGCAAGGGCTGGGGCGTCAGGCCGGGACGTGCGGTGGTCGAGTTTCTGCCGGTGATCGAACCGGACATGCCGCGACAGGCCTTCATGCCGCGGCTTCAGGCCGAGATCGAGGTGAATTCCGACCGCCTGATGGCCGAGGCCGGTTTCCGGCAGGACGCGACCTGATCCACAGTCCTTGTGGGGGACGTGTTGCGCGCAACATCTGCGTGCGTTGCGTGATGCCGCCGATCGGGACGATGTGTCGAAAATGCCGGGAAATGCTGGGAATTGCGCCTCACACAGCGTGCACCGCGGCGGCACAGGCCGTGCACAGCGTGTACACAGCTCGCGCGCGGTGGGCGTTGCGTGGCGTCATCAACCGGGCGATGGCCCGCCGTCACGTCGCGTCGGCGGGCTGAGTGTCAGAGCCAGCCTCGGCCTGTTCGGCGGCCCAGACGCCTGCGGCCTCGACCGCGACCGATGAGGTGGTGGGCAGGACGCCCAGATAGCTTTCGGTCTGATCGGCGGGCAGGGTCGTGCTTTGCGTCATGCGATACAGCGCATAAACGGCAATCGCCGCGAACAGCGATCCCATTGCGGGCCAGAAGGCGAACGGTCCGAACCGTTGCATCGCCCAGCCCGCGACCATCGGACCGGCGATGGCACCCAGCCCAAAGGTGAAGACCAGCCCGCCCGAGGCGGCGGGCATGTCCTCGACCGGCAGCGAATCGTTGGTATAGGCCAGAAACAGCGCATAAAGCGGCGTCGTCACCCCGCCTGCCAGAAACGCCGCCGCCATCAGAGCCCACAGCCCGCCCCCGGCAATCCAGGCCAGGGCGCAGGATGAGGCCCCCAGAAGCGCCGCGCCGAAGATCAGCCGCCGGCGATCCATGCGGTCCGACAACCAGCCGATCGGGTATTGCAGCAGCAGCGCGCCGGCAAACAGCATCGCCACGAACAGCGCGATGCGCGCCGCCGACATGCCGATCTGCGTGCCGAACACCGCGCCCATCCCGGATTGCGTCGCATAGACCGCGCCAAGCAGGAAGATCCCCACTGTGCCCAGGGGCGAGGCGCGGAACAGGCCGCGCAGCGACATCGGACGGGCGACATCGACCACCGGTGCGGGCGTCACCGACAGCAGGATCGGCGCGAACGAGATCGACACCAGGATCGAGGCGCCGATAAACAGGACCGAGGTTCCGGCGTCGCCAAGTGTCAGTAGGCCCTGCGCGCCGATGATCCCCAGCGTCTGCGCGATCATGTAGGCCGACAGCACCTTGCCGCGCGTCTCGTTCGTGGCGGCGGCGTTCAGCCAGCTTTCGGCAGCGACATAGATCCCCGACATGCAGAACCCGACCAGCAGGCGCAGCAGCGTCCAGGCCCATGGTTCGGTCAGCAGGGGAAAGGCGATCAGACCGGCGGACATGAAACTGCCCAGTGCCGCGAAGACCCGCACATGACCTACGCGCCGGATCATCCGTGGAGTGATTCGCGCGCCCGACAGGAAGCCCGCGAAATAGCCCGATGTGACGACGGCCAGTTCGACCGACGAGAACCCCTCGATCCCACCGCGCAGGCCGATCAGCGTGAAATGCATGCCGTTGCCCAGCATGATCAGCACGATCCCGACAAGCAGCGCCCAGACGCCGGACAGGACATGAATCATGGATTTCCCCCTCGCGCGCGTGGTGCGTTGCGGGGACAGAGTTAGCTGCGGTCGCGCGCAGGTCTGGCGATTTTGCGTCCTTGCCGGGCCTGTTTGCGACAAAGCTGCCGCATCAGGGCGCGAGGCAAGGACATAATCGGATCAGGCCAGCGATCTGGACCCCATAGACAGGAATTTCTGGCGGCGGTCCTTGATCAGATCGGCGGGTTTCTTGCCCGACAGATCCTTCAGCATCGCGGCAATTTCGGTGCCGACGGCCTGAATCGCGGCCTTGCTGTCGCGCTGCGCGCCGCCAAGCGGTTCGGCGATGACGCGGTCGATGATACCCAGCTTCTTCAGATCCTGCGCGGTCAGCCGCAGCGCCTCGGCCGCGTCGCGCATCTTGTCGGCGTCCTTCCACAGGATCGAGGCGCAGCCCTCGGGCGAGATCACCGAATAGATCGAATGTTCCAGCATCGCGATCCGGTTCGCGGTGGCAAAGGCCACGGCGCCGCCCGATCCGCCCTCGCCGATGATCACGCTGACCAGCGGCACGCCGATATCCAGGCATTTCTGGGTGCAGCGGGCGATCGCCTCGCTTTGCCCGCGTTCCTCGGCGCCCTTGCCGGGATAGGCGCCAGGCGTGTCCACCAGCGTGATCACCGGCAGGCCGAACCGGTGCGCCATGTCCATCAGCCGGATCGCCTTGCGATACCCTTCGGGCCGGGCCATGCCGAAATTGTGGTGGATGCGGGACTTGGTATCGTTGCCCTTCTCGTGGCCGATCACCACGCAGGGTTCATCGTTGAAGCGCGCCAGCCCGCCCATCACCGCATGGTCGTCACCAAAGGCGCGGTCGCCGGCCAGGGGCGTGTATTCCGAGAACAGCGCGTCGATATAGTTGCGGCAATGCGGCCGGTCGGGGTGGCGGGCCACCTGGGTCTTTCGCCACGGGTCCAGATTCTTGTAGAGATCCTTCAGCAGGTCGCCTGCCTTCTTGTCCAGCGCGACGGCCTCTTTCTCGACATCGACGGCGTTCTCGGACTTGCGGGCCATGGCGCGCAGTTCCTCGGCCTTGCCTTCCATGTCGGCCAGCGGCTTTTCGAAATCCAGATAGACCATGCGCGGGGGCTCCGGGGCTGTTGGCGTTCCGGCCCCTATATGAGCGGGGACGCGTCGGAATGCAACGCGGGCCGCACGCGAGCGGGTATTTGGGCAAAGAAGAAGGGGGGCAGCGATCAGGGCAGGATCTCGACCGGGGTGCCGATCGCGGTGGCGGCGAACACCTCGCGGATCTGCGGATCGGCGATGGCGATGCAGCCGGCGGTCCAGTCGCCGCCCAGAACCTCGCCGTCCGGGCGCTGGTTCGGTTGGCCGTGGATCATGATGTCGCCGCCGGGATCGACGCCCTGACGGGCCGCCCGGGCGCGGTCCTGCGGGCGTGGGTAATCAAGGCCGAGCGACAGGTGATAGGCGCTGGCGGCGTTGCGGCGGTCGACCCGAAACAGCCCTTCGGGGGTCTTGCCGTCGCCTTGCTGGCGTTTGTCGCCGACCGGCGCGAAGCCAAGCGCGATCCGGTAGGTTTTCAGTGGCTGCCCGTCGCGGAAGACGGTCATGCGCCGGGCCGATTTCCGGATCTCGATGCGGTCCACCGGGCCGGTCAACGCGGCGCTGTCGGGCGGGGGTGGGGTGACGACCGGCTGCTGCGGGGCCAGCATCAGCCAGCCGGCCCAGATCAGCAAGACCAGCGTCAGCCCCGAGAACAGCCGCGCCAGCTGCCTCATTGCAGGTCGGCGAAGGCGTCCTGCAGCCGCGCCACGGCCTCGACCACGCGGGTGCGCGGCGTGGCGAGGTTGAAGCGCAGGAAGCTGTCGCCGCCGACACCGAAGCTGGTGCCGTGATTGGCCGCGATCCGGGCGGATTTTTCCACGCGCGCGGTGAATTCGGCGGTGCTCATCCCGGTGCCAGAGAAATCGACCCATGACAGATAGGTGGCCTGCAGCGGCATCGAGGTCACGCCGGGAATGGCGTTCACCCCGTCGTCGAAAAGCCGCCTGTTGCCGTCGAGATAGTCGACCAGCGCATCCACCCATGCAGCGCCTTCGGGCGAATAGGCGGCGGCGACCATATCCATGCCCAGAAAGCCGGGCGAGACGCCGCGCGCCATCAGCGCCGCCTTGAACCTGGCGCGCAAATCGTCGTCGGCGATGATCGCATTGCCGATATGGGCGCCCGCGATGTTGAAGGTCTTGGTGGCGGCGGTCAGGGTCACCAGCCGGTCGCGGATCTCGGGGACGACGGTGGCGATCATCCGGTGCCTGTGACCCGGCATGACCAGATCGGCGTGGATGTCGTCGGACACCAGAATCAGGTCGTGGCGGGTGCAGAAATCGGCGACATCGCGCAGCTCTTCCTCGGTCCAGACGCGCCCGCCGGGATTATGCGGCGAACACAGGATCAGCATTCGTTCGCTGCCGTTCAGCATGGTTTCCCAGCGCGACCAGTCCATCCGGTAACCACCGTCCCGGATGGCCAGCGGCAGTTCCACCAGTTCACGTCCGGCAGCCCGGATCACCCGCCCGAACGCATGATAGACGGGCGACATGACGATGACGCCGTCGCCGGGCTGCGTATAGGCGTCCAGCGCCATCGCCACGCCGTTGACGAGGCCCGAGGCGGTCAGGATCCAGCCCTGGTCGATTTTCCAGCCGTGGCGGTGTTCCATCCACCAGGCGATTGCCTCATGATACGGTGCGTTGCTGCCGGGATAGCCGTAGACGCCGTGCCGTGCCGCGTCCTCGACCGCGCGCTGGACGGACCGGGGCGGACGGAAATCCATGTCTGCGACCCACATCGCCAGCCCCCCTTCGTCAGGGCAGACGCCATATGCGCCCTGCATGTCGTCCCATTTCGAGCAATGCGTGCCGATGCGGTC
Organism: Paracoccus maritimus; assembly: GCF_025195095.1. Taxonomy (GTDB): domain Bacteria; phylum Pseudomonadota; class Alphaproteobacteria; order Rhodobacterales; family Rhodobacteraceae; genus Paracoccus; species Paracoccus maritimus. The sequence goes on from NZ_JANAVZ010000009.1 coordinate 81,107, forward strand.
GATGACCTCGTCGAAATCGGGTTGTGTCATGGCGGGCCTCGTCATTGTTGCGGGTTCTCAATACGCCGCTTGTTGCGTCAGGTGAAGCCATCGCCTAAATCGCTGTCATGAGCCTGCGTCAGATCCTGATCCATCCCGACCCGCGTCTGAAGAAGATGTGTGAGCCCGTCGCCCGAGTCACGCCCGAGATCGAGGCGCTGGCCGATGACATGCTGGCCACCATGTACGATGCGCCGGGTGTCGGATTGGCCGCGCCGCAGGTCGGCGTCATGTCGCGGATCTTCGTGATGGACGCCACCCGCGACCCCGAAGCCGAGCGCCGGCCAATGGTGCTGATCAATCCCGAGATCGCGTGGTCGTCGGACGATCTGAACACCTATGACGAGGGCTGCCTGTCGATCCCCGATCAATATGCCGATGTGACCCGGCCCGCAGAGGTCCGGATGCGCTGGCTGGGGCTGGACGGCAAGACCCACGAGGAAGATTTCGACGGCCTGTGGGCGACCTGCGCCCAGCACGAGCTGGACCATCTGAACGGCGTTCTGTTCATCGATCACCTGTCCGCGATCAAGCGCCAGATGATCACCCGCAAGATGGTCAAGCTTAAGCGCGAGCGGGCGCGTGGCTGATCGCGCAACCCCGATCCTGCCGCGACCTGCGCTGCCCAAGGCGCTTGCGGGTGGCGATGTGCGGCGCATCCTGATCCATCCCGACCCGATGCTGCGCGACATCTCGCAGCCGGCGGGCTATATGCCCGGGCCCGAACTGCACCGGCTGGCCAGGGATCTGATGGCCAGCATGTACGAGGCCGGCGGGCGCGGGCTGGCCGCGCCGCAGCTCGGCGTCTTGCGCCGCGTGTTCGTGATGGATGTCGGCTGGAAGGACGGCGCGTCCCGCCCGCTGGTCATGCTGGACCCCGAGATCGTCGCACGATCGGACCGCCACGCGCCGGGCGAAGAGCAATGCCTGTCGATCCCCGGCCAGCCCGTCATGGTGACCCGCCCGGTCGAGATCGTGATGGCCTGGTATGATCTGGACGGCAGCCATCAGCGCGCCGCGCTGGACGGATCGGCGGCGCGCGTTGCCCAACACGAGGCCGACCATCTGGACGGCCGCCTGATCGTGGATTTCCTGTGACCGTCCGTGCCGTCCTGCCCTATTCCGACCGCCGCCTGCACATCCCGGCCGATCCCGTCGGTGAGGTCAACGAGACGTTGCGGATGATCTGGGACGACATGATCGACACGATGGAGGCGATGCCCGGTGTCGGTCTGGCAGCGCCGCAGATCGGAATCATGTTGCGGCTGGCCGTGGTCGATGCTTCGGACAAGCGGGGTCAGGCGGTCCGGATGGCCAATCCGCGTGTCCTGCATGCCAGCATCCAGTCACGCGATCACGAAGAGGCCAGCCCGAATCTGCCCGGTGTGTCCGCGCGGATCAGCCGGCCACGGGCGGTCACGGTCGCGTTCCTGAACGCGGCGGGCGAGACCGAAGAGAGGGATTTCGTCGGGTTGTGGGCGACCAGCGTGCAGCACCAGATCGACCATCTGGACGGGCGGCTGTTCGTGGACCACCTGTCGCCGCTGCGCCGCAAGATGCTGGTGCAGAAAGCTGCGAAGCTTGCCCGCAGGGCCTGATGGGCCGCTGCGTTCGACGCAGGAAACCGTCGCCCACCCCCCGCTGTTCCGCCCGCCGGTCAGATGGGTATCTGGGCAAAATAGGAAGGAGCCAGCGATGCGCGTGATCTTCATGGGAACGCCCGAGTTCTCGGTGCCCGCCTTGCGGGCGGTGGCGGCGGCGCATGATGTCGTCGCCGTCTATTCGCAACCGCCGCGTGCGGCGGGGCGCGGGCAGAAGCCGCGCCCGTCGCCGGTTCATCGCGCGGCCGAGGCGTTGGGGATCGAGGTCCGCACGCCGCTGAAGCTGCGCGAGCCGGTGGAACAGGCCGGGTTCGCGGATCTGGGCGCGGATGTCGCGGTGGTGGTCGCCTATGGGCTGATCCTTCCGCAGCCGGTCTTGGATGCGCCAAGCTTGGGCTGTCTCAACATCCACGCCTCGTTGCTGCCGCGCTGGCGGGGTGCGGCGCCGATCCACCGGGCGGTGATGGCGGGCGATGCCGAAACCGGCGTGGCGATCATGCAGATGCAGGCCGGGCTGGACACCGGGCCGGTGCTGTCCGAGGCGCGCACAGTGATCGGGGCCGAGGACACCACCGGCGATCTGCATGACCGGTTGTCGGTGATGGGCGCCGACCTGATTGCCGACGTGTTGCCCAGGCTGCCGCTGCCGGCTGTCGCGCAGCCCGAGGACGGCGTGACCTACGCCAGCAAGATCGACAAGGCCGAGGCGCGGATCGACTGGGCGCGGCCCGCCGCAGAGGTCGATCGGAAGATTCGTGGCCTGTCACCCGTCCCGGGCGCGTGGTGCGAGATCGCGGGCGAGCGTGTGAAGTTGCTGCGATCGCGGCTGGCTCCGGGCGCCGGCGCGCCGGGCGATGTGCTGGGGGGATTCCGCGTCGCCTGCGGCGATGGCGCGGTCGAGATCACCCAGGCACAGCGACCGGGCAAAAGACCGATGTCGGCGGATGAACTTCTGCGGGGGCTGATCCTGCCGGCGCAACTGGGCTAGGGCGGCGCAGCCGCCCTTCGCGCCCGTCCCGTGGCGGGGGTAACCCCCGCCCGGCGGGCGCGAACGCCGTCGCGGGACGCAATCGGAACGGCGGCGGGATGCCGGGTTCAGATCGCGCCGTGGCAGTGCTTGAACTTCTTGCCCGATCCGCAGGGGCAGGGGTCGTTGCGCGACGGATTGCCCCAGGTAGCGGGATCGGCCTCGTCGAATCCCTCGACCAGCGGTACGGGGCGGTCTGCGTCGTCCTCGGACTGCTTCTCGGCGCCGTGCTCCATCGTCAGATGTTCCTGCCCGGCCTTCTGCTGCTGAGCCATCTGGCGCAGCATTTCCTCGCGCTCGGCGTCGGTCAGGGGACGGATCTGGGCCAGGCGCTGGGTCACATCGCCGCGCAGCCCGTCCAGAAGCAGTTCGAACAGCTGGAACGCCTCGGTCTTGTATTCCGACAGCGGATCGCGCTGCGCATAGCCGCGAAAGCCCACGACGCTGCGCAGATGTTCCAGCGTCACCAGATGCTCGCGCCATTTCTGGTCGATCATCTGCAGCAGGACCTGTTTTTCGATCATGCGCATGTTCTCGACGCCGAAGCCCTGCTCCTTCTCGGCCATGTAGGTATCGGTCGCCTCTTCGATGCGCTCGCGCATCACTTCTTGATCGACGCCCTCTTCGTCGGCCCATTCGGCGACCGGCAGGTTCATGTTCAGCTTTTCGCGGATCGCGGTCTTCAGCCCGTCGGTGTCCCACTGGTCGGCATAGGATTTCGGCGGCATGAAATCATCGACCAGGTCGTCGATTACCTGGTGACGCATGTCGGCGGCGATTTCGCCCACTTCGGTGCTGTCCATGATCTCGCGGCGCTGGCTGAAGATCGCCTTGCGCTGGTCGTTCATCACGTCGTCGAATTTCAGCAACTGCTTGCGGATGTCGAAGTTGCGGCCTTCGACCTTGGCCTGGGCGCGTTCAAGCGACTTGTTGACCCAGGGGTGAACGATCGCTTCGCCTTCCTTCATGCCCAGCTTGGACAGGACCGAATCCAGCCGCTCCGAGCCGAAGATCCGCATCAGGTCATCGTCCAGCGACAGGAAGAACAGCGATCGTCCCGGATCGCCCTGACGGCCCGAACGGCCGCGCAGCTGGTTGTCGATCCGGCGGCTTTCATGGCGTTCGGTGCCCAGCACGAACAACCCGCCCGCGTCCAGCACCGCCTGCTTGTCGGCGGCGTGCTCTTCCTCGATCCGGGCCCGAAGCTGGTCGGGATTGGCGTCGGGGTCGGCGTTCAGCGCCTCCATGACCTTCATCTCGACATTGCCGCCAAGCTGGATGTCGGTGCCGCGGCCGGCCATGTTGGTGGCGATCGTGACCACGCCGGGCTTGCCGGCATCCGCGACGATCTGCGCCTCGGCCTCGTGCTGGCGGGCGTTCAGGACGTTGTGGGGGATGCCGTCCTTTTTCAGCAGCTCCGACAGCATCTCGGATTTCTCGATGCTGGTCGTGCCGACCAGTGTCGGCTGGCCCTTGGCGTGGGCCTCCTTGATGGCCTCGATCACGGCGGAATATTTTTCCATCGCCGTGCGATAGACGCGGTCATGTTCGTCAAGCCGTTGGATTGGGCGGTTGGTCGGCACCTCGACCACGCCCAGCTTGTAGATCTCGGCGAATTCCTCGGCTTCGGTGCTGGCGGTGCCGGTCATGCCGGCCAGCTTGTCATAAAGCCGGAAATAGTTCTGGAAGGTGACGCTGGCCAGCGTGACGTTCTCGGGCTGGATCTCGACGCCTTCCTTGGCCTCGATCGCCTGATGCAGACCGTCCGACAGGCGGCGGCCCTTCATCATCCGGCCGGTGAATTCGTCGATCAGCATCACCTCGCCATCGCGCACCATGTAGTGCTGATCCTTCAGATACAGCTTGTGCGCGCGCAGGGCCTGGCTGGCGTGGTGGACGATGGTGGTGGATTCGGGATCGTAGAGCGTCTGACCCTCGGGCAGGATGCCGTCGGCCCACAGCTTCTGTTCCAGAGCCTCGTTGCCCTCTTCGGTGAAGGTGGCGTTGCGGGTCTTTTCGTCCAGCTTGTAGTGATCCTCGGCCAGCAGCGGGATATACTTGTCCAGCGTGACATACAGTTCGCTGCGGTCCTGGCTGGGCCCCGAGATGATCAGCGGCGTCCGCGCCTCGTCGATCAGGATGCTGTCCACCTCGTCCACGATCGCGAAATGATGTCCGCGCTGGACCATTTCCTCGACGCTGCCCTTCATGTTGTCGCGCAGATAGTCGAAGCCGAGTTCGTTGTTGGTGGCATAGGTGACGTCGGCGGCATAGGCCTGACGCTTTTCAGGTTCCGGCTGGAACGGGTAGACGACGCCGGTGGTCATGCCAAGCTGGGAGAAGACCTTGCTCATCCATTCGGCATCGCGCTTGGCCAGGTAATCGTTGACGGTGACGATGTGGACGCCCTTGCCGGTCAGCGCGTTCAGATAGGCCGGGAAAGTCGCGACCAGCGTCTTGCCTTCGCCGGTCTTCATCTCGGCGATATTGCCCTGATGCAGGAACATGCCGCCCATCAGCTGCACGTCGAAGGCCCGCAGGCCCAGTGCCCGTCGCGCGCCCTCGCGGCAGTTCGCGAACGCCTCGGGCAGGATCGCGTCCAGCGACTCTCCATCGGCGATCCGCTTCTGGAATTCGTGCGTCTTCTCGATCAGCCCTTCGTCGGACAGCGCGGTAAACTGGTCCTCCAGCGCGTTGATCCGGGCGACCAGCGGGCGGGTCGATTTCACCTTGCGGTCATTGGGCGTGCCAAAGACCTTCTTCGCCATATTTCCGATGCCCAGCATATTACCTTCGCGATCACGTTGTTGGGAAAGCCTGTCAGAGGGGGGCCACTTGCCCCTGCCTTCCGCATTGCCGTATCAGAGGCCTGAACGAAAGCGGCGGCGGCGGCGCCTTCCACGGTTGCGTCGGGATGTATGCCTCGTCTGCCTGACTGTCAACGCTGGCCCGGTCCCGTCTTGGGGCTGGGCATGACTTGCAAAGGATTTTCCATGCTGAAACGTTCGATTCTGGCCGCCGTCGTGATCGCGGCCCCGCTGACCGCGCCCGTTGCCGTGCTGGCGCAGGACAAGGGCGCCGAAACCGTCGTGGCCACGGTGAACGGTCAGGACATCACCCTTGGTCAGATGATCGTCATGAAACAGTCGGTGCAGGATCCGCAGATGGCGAACCTGCCCGATCAGGCGCTGTGGGACATGATGCTGGATCAGCTGATCCGCCAGACCGCCGTGGCCGAAACCGGCAAGGAAAACGCCGGCACCCGCGCGCAGCTGGAACTGCAGCGGCGCAACACCCTGGCCACCGCCGCCGTCAGCCAGATCGCCGAGCCGGAACCCACCGACGACGAGATCCAGGCGGCCTATGACAAGCTGTTTGCCAATGCCGAGCCGAGCACCGAGTTTTCGGCAGCCCATATCCTTGTCGAGACCGAAGAAAAGGCCAAGGAACTGAAGCAGCAGCTGGATGACGGCGCCGATTTCGGCACGCTGGCCGAAGAGAATTCGACCGGACCCAGCGGCCCGAACAAGGGCGATCTGGGCTGGTTCACCGCGGACCAGATGGTGCCCCCCTTTGCCGAGGCTGTGCAGGCCATGGAAAAGGGCCAGGTGTCTGACCCGGTGCAGACCGATTTCGGCTGGCATGTCATCAAGCTGAACGACACGCGCGTCAAGGAGGCGCCGAAGATGGACGAGGTTCGCGACCAGCTGGTGCAACTGGTCCGTCGCGAGAAGGTCGAGGCGCAGATCGAGAAGATCGTGACCGAGGCCGAGGTTCAGAAGACCGAAGACCTTGATCCCGCGCTGATGAACAACAGCGACCTGCTGGGAGCCGAGTGATGGGAAAGGCGGGACTTCCGGTTTCGCCGCTGGCCCCGGCCGGCTTTCCCGACCTGCCGGTCATCGCCGGCGTCGAGTTCGCCAGTGCCGCCGCGGGCGTCAAGTATCAGGGTCGCACGGATGTGACCCTGATCCGCATCGCCCCCGGATCGACCGTGGCGGGCGCATTTACCCGGTCGTCGACCCGCGCCGCCTGTGTGCTGGACAACCAGGCCAAGCTTGCGCAGGGCGGCGATGCGCCTGACGGTGCGGCGGTGATCGTCAATTCCGGCAACGCCAACGCCTTTACCGGCGCGCGCGGACAGGAATCGGTCGATGCCGTGACGGCCGCCGTAGCCGCGGCAACCGGTGTTCCGGCCGGACGGGTGTTTTCATCCTCGACCGGCGTGATCGGAGAGCCGCTGCCCCATGACCGGATCGTGGCGGTGGTGGATGATCTGGTGCGCGGGCTGGACGAGGGGGGCGTGGCCGACGCCGCCCGCGCCATCATGACCACGGACACATTCCCCAAGGGCGCGTCCGCGACCGTCGCAACCGAAGGCGGAGAGATCCGCATCTCGGGCATCGCCAAGGGGTCCGGCATGATCGCGCCCGACATGGCGACGATGCTGGTCTATGTCTTCACCGATGCCAGGATCGCCGCGTCGTTGCTGCAGCACGCGCTGTCGTCAGGGCTTGAGACCAGCTTCAACGCGATCACGGTGGACAGCGACACTTCGACCTCGGACGCGCTGATCTGTGCGGCGACGGGGCGCAGCGCGGCCGCCGAAATCACCTCGCTGGACTCCGTCGACGGGATCGCCTTCGTCAAGGCGCTGCACGGCGTCATGCGCGAACTGGCCCAGCTTGTCGTGCGCGACGGCGAGGGGGCGACGAAATTCGTCGAGGTGCGCGTGACCGGCGCGGAATCGGATGCGGACGCCAGGAAGGTCGCAATGGCCATCGCCAATTCGCCGCTGGTCAAGACCGCCATCGCGGGCGAGGACGCCAATTGGGGCCGGATCGTGGCCGCGGTCGGCAAATCGGGCGCCGAAGCCGATCGCGACCGGCTGACGATCCGTTTCGGCGACATGATCCTGGCCCAGAACGGCTGGCGCGCACCGGACTACGACGAGGCCGCCGCCAGTGCCTACATGAAGAACCAGGATCTGGTGATCTCGGTCGATCTGGGGCTGGGGCAGGGCGCGCGGACCGTGTGGACCTGCGACCTGACCCACGGCTATATCGACATCAACGCCGATTACCGGTCGTGAAGACGGTTCTGGTCGCCGCCGTCGCGTTGATCGACCCCGACGGGCGCGTGCTTCTGGCACAGCGCCCCGAGGGCAAGTCGATGGCTGGTCTTTGGGAGTTTCCGGGCGGCAAGGTCGAGCCCGGCGAGACGCCCGAAACCGCGCTGATCCGCGAATTGCAGGAAGAGCTGGGCATCGACACCTGGGCGTCGTGCCTTGCGCCTCTGACATTCGCCAGTCACGGCTATGACGATTTCCATTTGCTGATGCCGCTTTTTGCCTGCCGCAAATGGCAGGGGATCGTCCAGCCGCGCGAGGGGCAGGGCCTGAAATGGGTGCGGGCCGCAGATTTGCGCGATTACCCCATGCCACCGGCAGATATTCCGTTGATTCCGATCCTTCAGATGTGGCTTTGATGTCTCTGATCGGGCCTTGATGATGCTGGCGTTGCCCCAAAAGGTCGCGGGTCTGCCAAAAAATACACCTTTGTTAACTTTTTCATGACAGGCTGATCCTTGAGGAGAGGGAGAGCTTGACATGATTCGCACCATTTCTTTGGGACGCTATATTTCCGTGCAGGGCCTGTTCGAGCGGTTGACGCCGAACGGCAACATCATCATCCGCGTGGGCAGCCGGTTCTACGAAGGCAAGCCGATTTCGGGCTGAGAAGCCCATCCGCGAGAAGATCAGGGCTGCCTGCCGGCCCGTCTATTGATCATGCCATGAAAAAGGGCGGCTCATAGGCCGCCCTTTTTCGCATTTCCAATCCGGAAGGCGCGCGTCTTACAGCGTCCGTTCGACTTCCTCGCGCTCGAAGATCTCGATGACATCGCCCTGACGGATGTCGTCGTAGTTCTCGAATGCCATGCCGCATTCCTGGCCGGACTGGACTTCCTTGACCTCGTCCTTGAAGCGCTTGAGCGTCTTCAGCGTGCCTTCATGGATCACTACGTTGTCGCGCAGCAGGCGAACGCCGGCGCTGCGGCGGGCAACGCCCTCGGTGACCAGACAGCCGGCAACCTTGCCAACGCCGGTGACCTTGAAGACTTCGCGGATCTCGGCATAGCCGATGAAGTTTTCGCGAACCTCGGCCGACAGCAGGCCGGATGCAGCCGCCTTGATGTCATCCACCAGGTCGTAAATGACCGAGTAGTAGCGGATTTCGACACCTTTCTGATTGGCCGAATTGCGGGCCGGGGCGTTGGCACGGACGTTGAAGCCCATGACCGGTGCCTGGCTTGCTTCGGCCAGACCGATATCGGATTCGGTGATTGCACCGACACCGTAATGCAGCACGCGCACGCGAACCTCGTCGTTGCCGACCTTTTCCAGCGCCTGAACGATCGCCTCGGCAGAGCCCTGCACGTCGGCTTTCAGGATGACCGGCAGTTCGGCGACGCTTTCATCGGCCTTGGCCTTGGCCATCAGCTGCTCCAGCGTCGTCGCGGCACCGGCTGCGGCGCGCTTGTCCTTGGCCTGCTGGGTGCGGAACTCGGCGATCTCGCGGGCCTGAGCCTCGGTTTCGACGACGTTAAGAACGTCGCCTGCCTCGGGCGTGCCGTTCAGACCCAGCACCTCGACCGGAACCGAGGGACCGGCCTCTTCGACGCGCTCGCCCTTGTCGTTGATCAGGGCGCGGACCTTGCCCCACTGTTCGCCGACGACGAAGATGTCCCCGCGATGCAGGGTGCCGTGCTGGACCAGAACCGTCGCGACGGGGCCGCGTCCGATATCCAGCTGTGCCTCGATCACGGCGCCTTGTGCAGCGCGATCGGGGTTGGCTTTCAATTCCAGGATCTCCGCCTGCAGCGCGATCGCTTCAAGCAATTCGTCCAGGCCTTGGCCGGTCTTGGCCGATACCTCGACATCCTGCACGTCGCCGGACAGCTTTTCGACGATCACTTCCTGATGCAGCAGCGCGCTGCGCACCTTGTCGGGATCGGCGTCGGGCTTGTCGACCTTGTTGATCGCCACGATCATCGGGACCTTGGCGGCCTTGGCGTGATTGATCGCCTCGATGGTCTGCGGCATGACCGCGTCATCGGCAGCCACGACCAGCACGACGATGTCGGTTACATTGGCACCGCGCGCCCGCATCGAGGTGAACGCGGCGTGGCCCGGCGTATCCAGGAAAGACAGCACCGCACCGCTTTCGGTCGTTACCTGATAGGCGCCGATATGCTGGGTGATGCCGCCGGCCTCGCCCGACACGACATTCGCGTGCCGGATCGCATCCAGAAGCGAGGTCTTGCCGTGGTCCACATGGCCCATGATCGTGATGATCGGCGGGCGCGACTTCATGTCTTCGGCCTTGTCCTCGACCGAATCGATGACCTGCTCGACATCGGCATCGGAGACGCGAACGGCGTTGTGGCCGAATTCCTCGATCACCAGTTCGGCGGTGTCGGCGTCGATCGGCTGGTTCATGGTCACCATCATGCCCATCTTCATCAGCGACTTGACCACGTCGGCGGCGCGTTCCGCCATCCGGTTGGCCAGTTCCTGCACGACGATGGTTTCCGGCAACTGAACGTCACGCACCTGCTTTTCGGCGCGAACCGACTGGCCCATCGCCTTCTGGCGAGTGCGTTCCTGCTTGCGCTTCATCGCGGCAAGGCTGCGCTGACGCCCGCCTTCGCCCGACAATGCCTGATTGAGAGACAGCTTGCCCGAGCGGCGGTTGTCGTCGCGTCCGCCCTTGCCACGGCTGTCGCGGTCGTTGCCGCGATCCGCGCGGTCGCGGTCGGTCTTGCGCGGACCGGCGGCGGTCACGCCCTTGGTCTCGGCGCGCGCGGCGGCAGCCTCGATCGCAGCCTGATCGGGGGCGGCAGGCGCGGCTGCAGAGGCGGTTGCCTTCTTGGCGACCTCTTTCTTCGGCTCGTCTTTGCGGCGCGTTGCTTCCTCGGCCTCGCGGGCACGACGGGCTTCTTCTTCGGCCTTGGCCTTCAGGGCCTCTTCGCGTTCGCGATCTTCGCGTTCCTTGGCCTCGGCCTCGGCGCGGCGGCGTTCGCGTTCTTCCTCGCGGGCCTTTTCATCGGCTGCGCGTGCGGCAGCCTCGTCGGCCTCGCGCGCCTTCGCGGCGGCAAGCGCCTTCAGCCGGCGCTCCATCTCGGCTTCCGAGATGCCTGCGGGACGCCTGGACGGATCACCTGCATGCTTCGAAACCAGCGGCGATTTCGGCTTGTCACCGGCACCACCACCCTGCGCGGCACCCGCCTTGGGAACCACGACGCGCTTGCGCTTGGTTTCGACGACCACGTTCTTCGTGCGGCCGTGGCTGAAGCTTTGCTTGACCTGGCCCGAGCGGCCCGTGCCGCCGACACCAAGGGTCTTTTTTCCGTCTTTGTCGCTCATCTGCGTCTTCATTCCTTCCCGACGGCCGTATTGCCGTCGTCATGCCCGCGCAGACCCGTCAGTCTGCCGGCTTCCAAGATCACCTTGTCCGTCAGGCCACCCGCCGCAAGCGCGCCGTGTATGACATGATCGCGCCCGAAGGACAAACCCAATTCTGATGCGGTCAGGCAGCCGAACCAGCGTCCGCCCGTGGGCGTCCACAGCTTGCCCTTGCCGCGTTCCGACCCGTCGCTGGCCTGCAGCAGCACCTTTGCGCGCCCCTCGGCCAGCCAGCCTTTTACCTTTTCGAAACCGGCCACCGCGCGACCGGATTTGCGGGCCAGCGAGACCAGTTCCACGACCCGCCTGGCCAAAGCGGCCTCGACCAGGTCGGCCAAGCCGTCAGGGGCTTTCACCTGCGCCTTGGCGGCGCGGGAAAACAACCCCTTTGCGGCGGCTTTCTCGATCGCCGCGCGATCAGCGGCGACCCAGATCCCCCGGCCCGGCAATTTTTCTGCCAGATCCGCGACGATCACGCCGTCGGGCCCTGCCACGAAACGGATCAGGCCGCGCTTGGGCTGCACCTCGCCAGTGGCGATGCAACGCCGCTCGGGCTCATCGCGTTCCTTTATGCGTCCACCACGGCTCAAGCCGGAAGATCCGGGGCATCACGCCCCGGCCTCCTTGCCGGCTTCGCCGTCCTCATCGGAGTCGGCCATTTCGGCCTCGTCCTCGGCGGCGTCGGCTTCCATCTCGGTCGGATCGACCCAGCCCAGCATCACGCGGGCGGTCATGACCATGGTCTGCGCCTCTTCCAGGCTGACATCAAACGGTTCCAGCAGGCCGTCATCCTTGACGCGCTGACCATTCACCGTGGTCCAGCCGCCGGCAAGTTCCCAGTCGGCGCAGGTGGCGAAATCCTCGAGCGTCTTCACGTCGTCCTTGGCAAGTGCCTCTACCATCTGGGGGGTCAGCCCCTCGAATTCAATGAGGCTGTCTTCGGCACCAAGGGCGCGGGCATTGTCCAGCGCAGCCTTGGCACGGGCTTCCAGAACGTCGCGGGCGCGGGCCTGCAGTTCCGCGGCCGTGCCCTCGTCCACGCCGTCGATGGTCAGCAATTCGTCCTGCTCGACATAGGCCACCTCTTCGAGATCGGTGAAGCCTTCGGCGACCAGAAGCTGGGCGAAGAATTCGTCCAGGTCCAGCGCCTCCATGAACAGGCCGGTGCGGGCGTTGAATTCGGCCTGACGACGCTTGGATTCCTCTTCCTCGGTCAGGATGTCGATGTCGAGGCCGGTCAGCTGGCTGGCCAAGCGCACGTTCTGGCCGCGACGACCGATGGCAAGCGACAGCTGTTCGTCGGGAACGACCACCTCGATCTTGTTGGCTTCCTCGTCGAACACGACCTTGCTGACCTCGGCGGGCTGCAGGGCGTTGACCAGGAATGTCGCCTGATCCTCGTTCCACGGGATGATGTCGATCTTTTCGCCCTGCAATTCGCCGACGACGGCCTGCACGCGGCTGCCGCGCATGCCGACGCAGGCACCGACCGGGTCGATCGAGTTGTCATAGCTGATGACGGCGATCTTGGCGCGCGAACCCGGATCGCGGGCCACGGCCTTGATCTCGATGATGCCGTCATAGATTTCCGGCACCTCCATCTTGAACAGCTCGGCCATGAACTGCGGATCGGTGCGCGACAGGAAGATCTGCGGACCGCGCGTCTCGCGGCGCACATCCTTGACATAGGCGCGGATGCGGTCGTTCGGCCGATAGCTTTCGCGGCCGATCTTCTCGTTGCGGCGCAGGATCGCCTCGCCGCGGCCGATATCGACGATGATGTTGCCGTATTCCTCGCGCTTGACGATGCCGTTGATGATCGTTCCGGCGCGATCCCGGAATTCCTCGTACTGGCGGTCGCGCTCGGCCTCGCGGACGCGTTGCAGGATCACCTGCTTGGCCGACTGCGCGGCGATCCGGCCCAGTTCGACGGGCGGAACCTCGTCCACGATCTCGTCGCCGACCTTGGGGTCGTCCAGATAGGGGCGGGCCTGCTCGACCGTCAGTTCGGCCTGGTAATTTTCCACGGCGTCATCTTCGACCACGGTGCGGATGCGGGTGAAGCTGGCGTTGCCGGTCTTGCGGTCGATCTTGACCCGGATGTCCATCTCGGCGCCGTAGCGCGATTTGGCGGCGCGGGCGAGGCTGTCTTCCATCGCCTCGATGACCAGCTCGGGCTCGATCATCTTCTCGCGCGCGACGGCCTCGGCCGTCTGCAACAGTTCCAGCTGATTGGCAGAGGTGATCGCCATCACTTACTCCTTGGTATGGGCGCCGTTCGCGCCTTCCTGTTCTTGTGTGTCGCCATCGCCGTCGGTCTCGACCGCGTCGAAGGCGCTTTCGTCCAGATTGTCGATCTCGACGCCGGCCTCTTTCTTCTGGCGCAGCATTTCGCGGATCAGGTCGTCGGTCAGCACCAGCTTGGCATCGCTGAGCCAGTCGAAGTTCAGCCCGATGGTCTGCACTTCGCCGGCCTCTTCGATGTTCACCAGAACCTCGTCGCCTTCCACGCCCGCAAGCACGCCCTTCCAGCGTTTGCGCCCGTCGATGGCCTGATTCGTTTCCAGCTTGGCCTCGTAGCCCTCGAAATCGGCGAAATCCTTCAGCCGGGTCAGCGGACGGTCGATGCCGGGGCTGCTGACCTCGAGATGATAGTTGTCCTCGATCGGGTCCTCGACATCCAGCGTGGCGCTGACCGCGACCGAAATCTCGCCGCAATCGTCCACGTTGATGCCGCCCTCGGGACGGTCGGCCATGATCTGCAGCGTCGCCGTCTTGCCGCCCTGCAAGCGAACGCGCACCAGTTCGAAGCCCAGATCCTCGATCACCGGGGTGATGATCTCGGCCAGGCGCCGGTCAATGGCGGTCTTGGCAATCAGGTCGTTCGACATGGGGTCCTTCGGATACGAAAAAGGGCCCGCAGCGGGCCCATGCGAATGCGTCCGGTGGGCAGGGGGTGGAAGCCTGCACCGCTGTTAGGCAGGCATATAGACGCGGGCGGCGGGAAATGCAAGCATATGCGCGACGGGCGGTTCATGACCGCGCGACCCGACCCTTCGCCAAAAACACCGACGAGCCAGGCCGAGCCAGTTCATGACCCGAATCGACGTTGCCATTCCGCCCGGCGCAGCCGCCGGTTGGGCCCCCATCGTGGGGCTTGCCAATCTTGCCGCGCGCCTGTTCGGCGGTCAGATCGTTCACTATCCGACCGAATATCCCGGCAAGCTGAAAAAGGCGTGGGGTTTGCGGCCACGGCCGCGCGGACGGCAGGATGCCGGTTTGCTGGCGCTGCTTTATGGCCCGTCCGACATCGCCAAGCTGCGCCAGGCCGCCGCGTTCCGCGACGATTACCGATTCGTGGTCGGCTGGATCATCGATTCCTTCTGGGAAGATGCGAATGTCCGCGGGTTCGAATTCGGAGGCATCGATCTTTTGTGCCTGATCCGCGAGGAAGAGCGCGACTATTACAGCCGGTTGACCGGCCGCGACGTGATGGCGCTGAACTGGGGGGCGGACGTGCTGGGCCTGGGGACCGACAATCCTGATCGCCCGGTGGACCTGCTGCGGGTGGGCCGGCAGCCCGAGGCGTGGAACGACGACGCAAGCAGCTCCGAGATCGCGCGCGAGATGGGGCTGAGCTTCGCGGGCCGGCCGCCCCAACACCCCGATCCGATGCAGAACCTGCGCGGGATCATGGACGCCTATGGCCGCGCGAAATATCTGGTGGCGCATTCCAACCTGACCTCGGTCGATCCGAACACCCACAAGACCAAGGAATACATCACCGCGCGCTGGACCGATGCGCTGGCGTCGGGATGTTCGATCGCGGGCGTGCAGCCGGTGCGCGACAGCAGCTATCGCAACATCCTGTGGCCGGGCGCGACGCTGGAATTCGACCGGATCGATCTGCGCCACAACATGCAGGCGGTGGCCGAGGCGGTCACGGCCTGGACATCCGAACAGGCGCGGCACAATCATCGCATGGCGCTGCAGCGGCTTGACTGGCGGCACAGCCTGAAGCGGATCGCGCAGGCAATGTCAGTCGCCACGCCGGCGCTGGATGAGGAACTGGCCCACATCGACCGCCTGACGCGCGGCGCGGACATCTAGCGCCGATCGGCAGGCCGGAAACGCAGCGCGGATCAGCGGTCCGGCGCGTCAGAGCCGAACAGCCCGCGCAGGCCGCGCGTGACCAGATTGCCGACCTTGGGGCGGGGCTGGGCCATGAAGGGCAGGGGGCGGCAGACCTCCATCGCGGCGATGCCGACCCGCGCGGTCAGCGCCCCGTTTACCACGCCTTCGCCGAAGCGGCGCGACAGCTTTGCCAGAACGCCGCCGCCCGCGACCGTGTGAATCAGGTCGTCGCCCGCCGCCACTGCGCCGGTGGCGACCAGATGGGTCATCACGGTGCGCGCCAGACGCCAGCCGCCGACCGCGCCGGCCCGCCCGCCATAGATTTCGGCCATCCGCCGGATCATCCGCAGATTGGCTGCCAGCGCCGCCGCGACATCGGCCAGCGCCAGCGGGATCAGTGCCGTGGCCGCGGCGACGGTGCGAGAGGCGGCCTCGATCTCGCGACGGGCTTCCTGATCCAGCGCGGCCAGCAATTCGGTTTCGGCCAGGGTCAGAAGACTGCGCGCATCGAAGACATCGCCGCGCGCCTCGGCCAGTCGCTTGAGGTTCCATTCCAGTTCGGGACGCTTGCGATACAAGGCCAGAAGCTGATCGGTCGCCTGGCGGGCCTTGTCCATGCTGTCATCGGCCAGCGCCGCACCCGCCTGCCGCTGGATCGCGTCGATCCGCGCGAACCGCGCCCACGCCCGGTATTCGCGCCACGCCATGCCAAGCGCGGCCAGGGTGAACATCGCAAACAGCGCGATCCCGATCCAGCCAAGCACGGGATAGCTGTCCAGCAGCCGGTTGATGAAATCCAGTGCCGCGATGGACAGAAGAAAGGTGAACAGCGCGACGCCGGAGTTGATGAAGAACCGCGTCAGCGCCGAGGGCGGGCGTCCGACCAGCCGCGTCACCATCTCCATCGTGCGGGGGCGCGGCAGGGTCAGGCTGGCCTCGTCGATGGGGGGCGCATCGGCGGGGTTGGGGCCGTCGCCGCGGCTTTCGTGACGCGGTCCGGTGCCCGTCGTCGGTTTCTCGGGCGCGTCCAGTTCGATCAGCACGGGGCCGCGCCTGCGGTTCTGGTCTTCGCTCACAGGCGGTCTCCGATCAGGAATTCGGCGGCGCGGTCCAGCCGGATATGCGGCGGACCATCGCCGGGGCGGGTGGTGCTGGCGGCGGGCGCGAAATTCATGATCGCGTAGTCGCCGTCCAGCCAGGCCTCGGATCCAGCGCGCGCGGGCTGCAGCAGCACGGCGGGATCGGCGGGCAGTTCGCCCGGATAGAACGCCGCCTGCCGGCCATCCAGCAGCCGGCCGCGCACGGCAGGCAGCTGGTCGCTGCCCTGCGCGATCATGTCCTCGGTCGTGGCGCGCAGCGCGGCGATCGCCATCGCCTCGGTTCGTGCGCCGCTGAAATCCGCACGGTCGCGCGCCTCGCGCAGCATCGCGGACAGGATAGCCGTCAGGCGGTTGTGCTGGATGTGGTGCAGATGGTCGGCCTTGGTCGCGGCGAAAAGGATGCGTTCGACCCGCCGCGTGCCGAGGATCTGCGCCAGCCAACCGGCGCGACCGGGGCGGAACGCGGTCAGGATGTCGGCCATCGCTCGGCGCATGTCCTCGACGGCCTGCGGCCCCTGATGGATCGCGCCCAGCACATCGACCAACACCACCTGACGGTCGATCCGGGCAAAGTGATCGCGGAAGAACGGCTTGACGACACGCGACTTGTAGGCATCGAAACGGCGCCGGAATTCGCGCCCCAGCTTGCCGTCGCGCAGGTCGGCGGGCAGCGGCGCAAAGGTCAGCGCGGGCGATCCGGCCATTTCGCCGGGGATCAGGAACCGGCCCGGCGTGCAGTCCGAAAACCCCGCATCGCGTGCAGCGTTCAGATGCGCGGTATAGGTTTCGGCCAGTTTCTGCGCGATGGGTTCGTCGAACCGCGCCGCGTCGATCCCGGACAGCGCGGCGGCATAGATATCGGCGCCGGGACGTCCCTCGATCCGCGCCAGCACTTCGTCGGACCATGCGGCGAAGTCACGTTCCATCAACCGCAGATCCAGCAGCCATTCGCCGGGATAGTCCACGATATCCAGGTGGATCGTCCGTGGCCCGGTCAGCCCCGAAAACAACCCGCGCCCGTCCATCCGCAGCGACAGGCGCAACTGACTGACATGGCGGGTTCCGTCGGGCCAGTGCGGGTCGGGACCGGTCAGCGCCGCGAGGTGACGTTCGAAGTCGAATCGCGGCACGGTGTCGTCGGGCTGGGGTTGCAGCCACGCGGTCTTCAGACTGCCGTCGGCTGCGGCGCGCAGGGCATGCATGCGCCCGCGATCCATCAGGTTGGCGACCAACGAGGTGATGAACACGGTCTTCCCCGCCCGCGACAGCCCCGTGACGCCCAGCCGGATCACTGGATCGCCAAGGCCAAGCCCCGCCATCAGATCGCTGCCGATACCCATTCTGCCTGCCTCGTGGTTCTGGTTGCCCCGAAGATAGGGACGCCGCGGGGATTTTCATAGGCCGTCCGGGCCTTTCCCACGACCCGGCGCTTTGGCATAACCCTGCGATGTCAGAAAGGTTGCCCATCGACGAGATCCTGCCCGCCTTGCGCGATGCGGTGGCGTCGCATGGGCGTGCGGTGCTGGTGGCCCCGCCGGGTGCGGGCAAGACGACACGGGTGCCGCTGGCGTTGCTGGATCTTGTGCCCGGCCGGATCCTGATGCTGGAGCCGCGACGGCTGGCGGCGCGGGCTGCCGCTGAACGGCTGGCCGAAGGGCTGGGCGAGGCGGTCGGGGGCCTTGTCGGCTATCGCATCCGGGGCGACGCGGTGGCGGGCAGCCGGATCGAGGTGGTGACCGAGGGCATCCTGACGCGGATGATCCAGTCGGACCCCGCGCTGGACGGTATCGGCTGCGTCATCTTCGACGAGTTTCACGAGCGCAGCCTGAACGCGGATCTTGGGCTGGCGCTGGTCTGGGAAGCGCGCGGGGCGCTGCGCGAGGATCTGGCCGTCATCGTGATGTCCGCGACGCTGGAGGCTGAACCCGTCGCGGCTCTTCTGGACGATGCACCGGTGATCCGATCCGAGGGGCGGGCGTATCCGGTCGAGACGATCTGGCTGGATCGACCGCTGCCTGCTGGCGCGCGACTGGTCCCCGAGGCCGCGCGCCTGATCGCCGCCGCCGAGGCGGCGACACGCGACACGGGGGGCACGCTGCTGGCCTTTCTGCCGGGTGAGGCAGAGATCCGGCGTGTCAGCGGATTGCTGGATCAGACCGGCTGCGAGGTGCTGCCGCTTTACGGTGCGCTGGATGCCGGCGCGCAGCGCGCGGCCTTGGCCGAGCCGGGGGCGCACCGGCGGATCGTGCTGGCGACCGCGATCGCGGAGACCTCGCTGACCATTCCGCAGGTGCGGGTCGTGGTGGATACCGGACGGGCGCGGCGGGCGCGGTTCGATCCCGGCAGCGGCATGTCGCGGCTGGTGACCGAACGGGTCAGCCGCGCCGAGGCCGATCAGCGAAGAGGACGTGCCGGCCGCGTCGCGCCGGGGATCTGTTATCGCATGTGGTCGCGCCCCGAAGAGGGTGCCCTGCCGTCATTCGCGCCGCCCGAGATCGCGGTGGCCGACCTGACGGGGATGGCGCTGGAACTGGCCGCATGGGGGGCGGAACCCGGCGATCTGGCGTTTCTGACCCCGCCGCCCGAGGGGGCGCTGCGCGAGGCGCGCGCATTGCTGACACAGCTTGGCGCACTGGATCACGCCGGGCGCGTCAGCGGTCACGGAAAGGCGCTGGCCGCGTTGCCGCTGCATCCTCGGCTGGCGCATATGCTGCTTGTGTCGGGTGCAGAGGCGGCAGATCTTGCGGCATTGCTGTCGGGCCGCGATCCGCTGCGCGGCGCGCCCGCCGATCTGTCCTTGCGGCTGGCGGCGATGCGCGATCCCAAGGCCTTTGCCGATCGGCACCCTTACGACGTGATCCGCCCGGCGCTGCACGCGATCCGGGACGAGGCGCGACGCCTGCGCCGGATGATTGCGTCCCGCGACGGCCGGGGGGCCAGCCCCCCGGCCCCCCCGGCGGCCGCTGGCGCGGCAAGGGGCTGCGGATCGTCGTCCGGCGCCATGGCGGCACTGGCCTATCCCGACCGGATCGGCCTGCGCCGCAAGGGCGAGTCGCCACGATTCGTGCTGTCCGGCGGCAAGGGGGCGGCGCTGGATGCGGGCGACGCCCTGGCCGGGCAGCGCCTGATCGTCGCGGTCGATCTGGACGGTGATCAGCGCGAGGCGCGCATCCGGATGGCGGCGGTGCTGGCCGAGGCGGAGCTGCGCGAACTGCATGGCGACAGGATCGCCGAGGTCGAGATCTGCGAATGGTCGCGCCGGGAAGGGCGTGTCCTGACGCGCCTGCAGGAGCGCTTCGGGGCGCTGGTTCTGTCGGATCGGATCTGGGCTTCGGCCCCCGAGGATGCGGTGGCGCAAGCGGCGCTGGAAGGGCTGCGGCAGGACGGGTTGCCATGGACCAGGACGGCGGCGCGGTTGCGCGCGCGGATCGCGCTGGTCGAGGGTCTGGGGCCGGTCGATGACGACAGCCTGCTGGCCGATGGCGACTGGCTGTTGCCGTGGCTGGGAAAGGCGCGGACGCTGGCCGATCTGCGGGGGCTGGACCTGTCGGAACCGCTGAAGGCGCGAATCGGTTGGGACGGCCAGCAGCGTCTGGCGGCCGAGGTTCCGGCCCATTTCACCACCCCGCTGGGGCGCAGGGTGGCCATCGACTACGACCATGAAACCCCGTCGATCGAACTGAAACTGCAAGAGCTTTTCGGCGTCACGCGGCACCCGACGGTTGCCGGGCGGCCGTTGCGGATCAGCCTGTTGTCGCCGGGTGGCAAGCCGGTGCAGGTGACCATGGATCTGCCGGGATTCTGGGCGTCATCCTATGCCGATGTGCGCAAGGACATGCGCGGCCGGTATCCGCGTCATCCCTGGCCCGAGGACCCGACCGAGGCCGATCCGACGACACGGGCAAAGCCGCGCGGGACCTGATGCGAACTGCGCCGAGATGTTGCGCAACACGGGCGCGCGTTGCCCGAGTCCGATCCCGGCGCAGGATGCGCCGGGGCTGATGCGAATTCCCTGAAAATGCCGGGTTTCGCGTCGCACCGCGCGTGCACAGGGGCAGCACCGGGCGTGCACAGCCTGTACACAGCTTGCGCACGCCGCATTGCCCATCCGCGCAACACCGGCGGCGCTGGCCGGTGCCGCGACCCGCGCGATGCTACATCGCCGCCAACTGCGCCAGCGCCGCGTTCAGGCGGGCGATGTCGTCGTCCAGCGCGACCAGCTTGTCGCGGGTTTCCTCGATCACCTCGGGTTCGGCGTTCTGCACGAATTTCGGATTTTCGAGACGCTTGCGCAGCCCCTGGGCATCCTTTTCGGATTTCGCCAGCGACTTGCGCAGCCGGGCGGTTTCGGCCTGAACGTCGATCACGTCACCGATCGGCAGCGCAAAGCTGGCGCCTTGGGCGGCCACCGCGATCATTCCCTTGCCCGCCACGCCATCGACGGGCGCATTGACCCGCGCCAGCCGTTCGATCAGCGGCGCATTGGCGGCCAGCGCCGCGCGCGCGTCCGCATCGGCCTCGGTCACGATCAGGTCCAGCCGCGCACCGGCGGGCACGCCCATCTGGGCACGGGCCGAGCGCAGCGCCTCGATCAGGGCGATGACCCAGTTCATCTGCCGATCCGCGTCGGCGTCGATCAGATCGGCGCCGCAGTCGGGCCAGTCGCCATGGACCAGCATCCCCGAGCGATCCCCGGTCAGTGCCCAGAGTTCTTCGGTGACGAAGGGCATGATCGGGTGCAGCATCAGATAGCACTGGTCCAGCACCCAGCCCATCGTCGCGCGGGTTTCCTGGGCATGATCGCCGTCAAACAGCGGCTTGGCAAATTCCACATACCAGTCGCAGACCTTGCCCCAGACAAAGGCGTAAAGTCCCGTTGCCGCGTCGTTGAAGCGATAGGTTTCCAGCGCGGCATCGGTTGCCATGCGGATGCGCGCCACCTCGCCGATGATCCAGCGGTTGACGGTATGCTGCGGCTGGGGCCGCGCGCCGCCGCCGCGCACCCCGTTCATTTCGGCAAAGCGCGTCGCGTTCCAGATCTTGGTGACGAAGTTGCGGTTCGCCTCGACATGTTTCGGGCCCAGCTTGGGATCGCGGCCCATCGCCGCCATGCTGGTCAGGGTAAAGCGCATGGCGTCGGCGCCGTATTCGTCGATCAGCGTCAGCGGGTCGATGACATTGCCTTTCGACTTCGACATCTTGGCGCCCTTTTCGTCGCGCACCAGCCCGTGGACATAGACCGTGTGGAAGGGCACGTCGCCCATCACCTCGAGCTGCATCATCATCATCCGCGCGACCCAGAAGAAGATGATGTCGAACCCGGTCACCAGAACGTCGGTGGGGAAATATCTTTCCATCTCGGGCGTCTTTTCGGGCCAGCCCAGCGTGCCGATGGGCCACAGGCCCGACGAGAACCAGGTGTCCAGAACGTCGGGGTCGCGCCAGACCGGATAGACCAGATGGGTCGGGTCCTGCGACAGGTTATAGTCGGCCAGGCTTTGCGACAGCATGTCGATGGCGGCCTCGCGATCCGCGACCTCGACCACACGGCTGATTTCCAGCGGTTGCGGCAGGCCCGCGATATCGTCGCTGAACTTCTTGCGGACCGCGTCGAAATCCGCGGCGCAATGCTGACGGTGACCGGCATGGACCAGACCATCGACCAGAAGGCCGAACAGTTCGACCTCGTCCAGCGCGCCGTCGCCTTCGTCATCGGTGAAGCTTTGGGGGCGCAGATCCAGACCGTACCAGACCGGAATCTGATGCCCCCACCACAGCTGGCGGGAGATGGTCCAGGGTTCGATATTTTCCAGCCAGTTGAAATAGACCTTCTTGTGCTGTTCCGGCAGGATCTGCGTGCGGCCGTCGCGGACGGCCTGCAGCGCGGGGCCGACGATGCGCTGGGTGTCCACGAACCACTGATCGGTCAGCATCGGTTCGATCACCACGCCCGAACGGTCGCCGAAGGGCTGCATGATCGGCTTGTTGTCGACGAGCGGACGCTTTTCCAGATGCTCGGCGCCGGTTTCCTGGTCGATTTCCTTGTGCAGATAGGTCACGGCCAGTTTCTCGGCGGTGATCTGGTCGATGACCCGCTGGCGGGCCTCGTAACGATCAAGTCCGCGCAGGTCTTCGGGGACCAGGTTGACGTTGCTGACATCGCCCACATCCTCGCCGCGCGCGGCACGCGCCGCGATTTCGGCGCTTTCGGAATAGGACAGGCCGTCGGCGCGCATCGCGCCCTTGGTGTCCATCAGCGCATATAGCGGAATGCCGTTGCGGGTTGCGACGCCGTAATCGTTGAAATCATGCGCGCCGGTAATCTTGACCGCGCCCGAGCCGAAATCGGGATCGGGGTAGTCGTCGGTGATGATCGGGATCAGGCGGCGGTGTTCCTTGGGGCCGACCGGAATTTCGCACAGCTTGCCGACAATGGGCGCATAGCGTGCGTCACCCGGGTGAACCGCCACCGCGCCATCGCCCAGCATGGTTTCAGGGCGGGTCGTGGCGATGGCGATATAGTCGCGGGTCTCGCGCAGGGTGACGCGGCCGTCTTCGTCGCGTTCGACATATTCATAGGTCTCGCCGCCCGCCAGCGGGTATTTGAAATGCCACATATGGCCGGGAACCTCGCGGTTCTCGACTTCCAGATCGCTGATCGCGGTCTCGAAATGCGGGTCCCAGTTCACCAGCCGCTTGCCGCGATAGATGATGCCCTTGTCATAGAGATCCACGAAGACGCGGATCACGGCGTCGTGGAAATTGCCTTCCTCGCCCGCGGGCGCGCCGGGGGCGCCGGACATGGTGAAGGCGTTGCGCGACCAGTCGCAGGAGGCGCCAAGACGCTTCAGCTGATTGATGATCGTGTCGCCGGATTCCTGTTTCCAGGCCCAGATCTTTTCGACAAAGGCCTCGCGCCCGATCTGGCGCCGTCCGGGTTCCTGCCGTTCCGCCATCCGCCGTTCGACGACCATCTGCGTGGCGATGCCCGCATGGTCCTGACCCGGCTGCCACAGCGTGTCGAAGCCGCGCATGCGGTGCCAGCGGACCAGGATGTCCTGCAGCGTGTTGTTGAAGGCGTGGCCGATATGCAGGCTGCCCGTCACGTTGGGCGGCGGGATCATCACCGTGAAAGTCTCGCTGCGCGAGGCATTCGCCCCGGCGGCGAAGGCGTTCGTGCGTTCCCATTCGGCGCTGATCCGGGCCTCGGCGGCCCGTGCGTCAAAACTCTTGTCCATGCTCATCGCGGCAGATCCCCTTCACTTGGGGGATGGATTAGCGAAAGCAGGGGCAAAGGCCAAGTGTCAGCGAAACCGTGCCGGTATCAGATCTGCAAACGGGAACCAGTGCAGGAACGGTTTGGCGTCCGACAGCACCCGCGCGACCGATGGCCGTGCCAGCAGGCGTTCGAAATAGGCCGACAGGTTCGGATGCGCGTCGAACGGGTGCAGGAACCCCGCATAGAACAGCGCGGGCGTGGCGGCGCAGTCGGCCATGCCGAAATCGCCGGCGATCCAGTCGCGACCGGTAAGCTGCCGGTCGGCGGCGGTATAGGCGCGGTCAAGCTGGCTGTGTGCCCAAGGGGCGACCACATCGACCGCGCCATCGGCCATGAACAGCCGCGCATCGACGATCGGTTGGGCGGTGTTCATCACGTGGATGTCGAAGAACCGGTCCCATTGCCGCGCCGTCAGCGCCGCGTCGGCGTCGCGTGGCAGCAAGGGGGCGGGGCCGGGGTGATGTCGGTCCAGCCATTCGATGATGATCGAGGTTTCCGCAAGCGTCACCCCCGCCGCGTCATCGCGCAGCGCCGGCATCTTGCCCATCGGCGTCAGCGTGGCCATCAGGTCGCGGTCCGCCTGCGATGACGGGTCGATCTGGCGATAGGTGAAGTCGGCGCCCAGTTCGTAAAGCGCGATCAGCACCTTGTGGCAATAGCTGGACAGCGGGTGGCCGTAGAAAGTCAGGCCCATCTTTCGTCCTTTCGTGGTTGGCGAACCAGCAGCACGACGCCGGACGGGTCGGAGGTCCAGTGACCCGTCACGCCGTCCAGCGGTTCCAGTTCGTCGCGGGTCGGGCCTTGCAGCTGGTCCAGAGCCGCGTCCGGGTCGTCGCTGAAAAATTCCAGCCAGACATCCGAGCGGCTTTGATGCGACACGCGGTCGATCCACAACGTCAGCGCGCCGAAGGTGAAACCGACGCTGTCCTGCACCGTCCGGGCGATGGGCAGGCCGACACGGTCGCGATAGAATTCGACCGTCTCCTGCCATTGATGCGCCGGAACCTTGATGGCGATGTTCCTGCCGGGTTCGATCATGTCAGTCTCCTTCCGCGGATGTGATCAGGTCCAGAACCAGGCCCGGCAGTTCGGGACGGTCGAGAACCCCAAGATGCGTGCTGTCGGGCAGCACCGCCAGCCAGGCGTCCGGGATGGTTTCGGCCATGTGGACGGCGTGGGCGGGCCGGATGAAGTCGCGATCGCCGATCAGCACCATCACCGGCATCCCGATCGTGGCGATCTGGTCGTCGCTGAACCCCCAGTCGGAGTTCAGCAGCGCGCCCAGCTTGTGCATCACCGGCACCATCGCCCCGGACCCGCCGGGGTTCTGGTCCTGATATCCACGCCGCATGTCCAGGAAATCCTTGGGCGACGGCAGCAGCGGCACCAGATCGGGCGAGGGGACATGGCTGGGGTCGCGGTTCATCAGGACCAGTTCGGGCAGAAAGCCGTCACCGTCCTGGCCGGCCGAGATGACGCTGAGCGAGGCAACCCGATCCGGCGCGTTCACCGCCATGTCCAGACCCAGCATGCCGCCAAGCGAGAATCCCACGACATGCGCCCGATCGATCTGAAGCGCGTCCATCACCGCCAGCGTATCGGCGCGCATCGAGGCCAGCGTGATCGGCGTCGGGCGATCCGCGGTGTGGCCATGCCCTTGCTGGTCGATCCCGATCACGGCGCGGTCCTGCGACAAGCGAGGGATCATGTCGGACCAGGACAGATCGGTGTTCATCATCCCGCCATGCAGCAGCAGGATCGGGGCGTGCGCCGATGCGGGATCGCCTTCGACGCGATACCAGACCCGGTGCCCGTCCATCGTCACCGTCTCGGCCATGGCGGCGGCGGGCACGAGCGACGCCGCCGCCGCGCAGAGGATCAGCGAAATTGCCGCCAGACCCGGTATCATGCCGGGGCGGATTGTGTCTGATCGGCTGCCTGCCAATGCGCCATGTGATCGGCCAGTGCCTTGGTAAAGGCGGGCCGCGAAGTCGCGCGTTCCAGATACCCGGCCAGGCGCGGCAGATCGTCCAGCAGACCGGCCTCGGCCGGAATGCGCAGGATCTCGGCCATCAACAGGTCCGCCACGGTAAACCTGTCGCCCACCAGCCAGTCGCGATCCTGCAGCACGTCCTGCAATTGCGACAGCCGGGGGCGCAGCAATTCCTCCTGCCGCGCCGCCGCGGCCTGGTTCTGATCGAAGAATTTCGCGACCGCCCATGGGATCAGGAAGGATTCGATGCTGTTCAGGGCCGCGATCACCCATTGTGCGACGCGGGCGCCGTCATCGCCCGAGGGCAGCAGATCGGTGCCCCGCGCCAGATGCAGCAGGATCGCCCCGGATTCGAACAGCGACAGGTCGCCGTCCTGAATCATCGGCACCTGCCCGAAGGGCTGGCGGGCGAAATGGGTGGCCGTCTTTTCGCGCAGCGGCACCGTCTCGACCCGGTAGGGGCGGCCGATCTCTTCGAGCAGCCAACGGATGCGGATGTCGCGGACATAACCGCGCGGCATGTCGGGCACCCAGTCATAGGTCGTCAGAACGACTTGTGTGGGGTTCATCGGCTTTTCTCCTTCGGGCCGACGACGGCAAAATGCGCGCCCTGCCGGTCCTGTGCGATGGCGATGAAGGCGCCTCCGGGCACCTCTTGCGGGCCGTGGACGACGGTGCCGCCAAGTTCGGCGATGCGGGACACCGCGTCGTCGATGCCGTCATGGCCGAAATAGGGCAGCCACAGCGGAAAGGGCGCGTTGCCCTGACCCTGGATGCCGCCGATATCGGCGCCGTCATGGGCGAACAGTTGATAGGTTCCCATATCGCCCATCGGCATCGCGGTGGATTTCGACCAGCCGAACAGGCGGGCATAGAATTTCAGCCCTGCGTCCGGATCGCTGGTCATCAATTCATGCCAGTTGCCATGCCCGGCCTTTGCCTGGTCGAAGGCATGGCCTTGACCCTGACCCTCACCCTGCATCGGCAGCGGTTCGAGGATGCCGAACGCGGCGCCTTGCGGGTCGGCCAGCAGGGCAAAGCGGCCGGTGCCGGGAATGTCGGCGGGCGGGCGGTGAACCCTTGCCCCGGCTTCGGTCGCGTCCTGTACCGCCTGGTGGGCGTCATCGACACCGAAATAGATCATCCAGAACGGCGGCATGTCGGGCATGTCGTCGGGCATCGGCATCATGCCCGCGACCATGTCCTGGCCGGATGTCGCGAGATGATAGTCGAACCCTTCCATCCCGGAATCAGCGATCGTCCATCCCAGCAGCGCGGCATAGAAATCCTCGGCCGCGGCGCGGTCGTCAGGGCGGCTGGCCAGTTCGTACCAGACTGGGCGTCCATGTATCTTCACCATGTGCGCCCTCTCTCAGCTTTGATCCAGGATCTGGGTGAAGCCGCCCCAGAACATCCGCTTGCCATCGAAGGGCATGTCGGGAAATTCCATGTCCTTCATGTCGGCCTCCATCTTGCGGGCCGCGTCGTCGCAAGTCGCGCGGTCGGGCCATTCGATCCACGAGAAGACCGGCACCTCGTCCGGTTTCGCGTCGGCGGCGCGGTAGAAATCGGTCTGCGTTCCGTGGGGCACATCCTCGCCCCAGCATTCGATCTGATGGGTCGCGCCATAGCCCTGAAACATCTCGGTCGCGCTTTTCGCCATGTCGATATAGGCCTGCTTGTTGCCCGATGGCACGGCCAGCACGAAACCCTGGACATAGCTGCCGGGCCGACTTTCGCCCACTTCCACGATCGGTGCGAACCCGCCCCAGAACAGCCGCTTGCCGTCGAAGGGCATGTCGCCCATCTGCTGCATGTCCGGGTCTTCCATGATCGACTGCCATGCTGCGTCGCAGGTGGCGCGATCGGGCCATTCGATCCACGAGAAGACCGGCGTCTCGTCATCGGTTGCCTGCGTGGCGCGGTAGAAATCGGTGTGCTTGCCGTGGGGCACGTCCTCGGCCCAGCATTCGACCATGCGGCGCGCGCCACGCTTCTTGAACATCGGCCAGGATGCGCGCGCGCGATCGGTATAGGCCTGTTTGTTGGCGGTCGGAACGGCTGCGACGAAGCCGGAGTAATAGGTCATCTGGGCCTCCCATCGGTTTATCCGAATCGCAGCATGGCGCTTGCAGTATTTAAAAGCAACTAATAGTATTAAAAAATGACCAAAACTGGCGACTCCACGCGCATCCGATATGACGAAGGCTGTCTTGCCGCCCATGCGCTGAACGTGATCGGCGACCGCTGGGCGCTGCTTGTGGTGCGCGAACTGATGCTGACGCCACGGCGGTTTCAGGCCATCCGCGCCGGGCTGCCGGGGATCACGGCGGCGGTGCTGACCCAGCGGCTGACGCAGCTGCGCGCGGCGGATGTAGTGGACCATGACCCGGATCTGGGGGTGTATTCGCTGACAGCTTCAGGGCAGGCGCTGCTGCCGGTGCTGCAGGCGATGTGCCGATGGGGCGCGTTGCATCCCGGCCATGATCCGCGCCGCTTCATCAGCCCGACGGCGCTGATGCTGTCGATGACGGCGATGATCGACGCGACGGCCGCGCAGGGCCGGGTGGCGACCGGTGGATTTCAGCTGGGGTCGGATCGTTTCATCATGCGGCTGCAGGGCGACGGGGTGGCCCGGCCCGAGGCGGTGCGCCGGATCGACGCCGATTTCGTGCTGGAGGGCAGCGGCAACGCGCTGGCGCGTGCGGTCTATGGCGCGACGCCGCTGGCCGAACTGGTGGCGTCCGGCGTGGTCGCGCTGGCTGGCGATAGGGCGGCGGCGCAGGGTTTCGTGGATCTGTTCCGGCTGCGTTAGCGTTGGGCGTGAGGCCTAAACGGCACGGTCCAGCTTGGTTGACAGATGGATCAGGCTTTCCGACGACCGCACCCCGTCCAGCGCGCCAATCCGGTCCAGAAGATCGTCCAGTTCGGCTGTCGATGAGGTCGCAAGCTGCAGCAGCAGATCGACCCGACCGCTGGTGGTATGGATCCGTTCGACCTGCGGCAGCGTCTTCAGCCGCGCCAGGATGCCGGGCAGGCTGCGCGGTTCGATCACCAGCATCACCGTCGCGCGGATCCGGCTGGCGCGAACCGCCTCGCCCAGGCGCAGCGTATAGCCCGCGATCGCGCCCGAGCCTTCCAGCCGTTCCAACCGCGCCTGCACCGTCGAACGCGCGACCTTCAGCCGCCGCGCCAGGACCGCGACCGACATGCGGGCATCCTGGGCAAGTTGGGTCAGGATGTTGCGGTCCAGTTCGTCCACGGCGCTTGGTCCCCGGCAGTTTCGTCAAATCGTCATCGGTTGCGGCATATTAACCGGACAGAATGGCGATTCCATCCTTTTCATCGGTGAAATCGGAAACCAAAAGCGTCATTCTGGGTTGAGAAGGCCGCTTCTGCCGATCCGGCCAAAACGAAGCTGCACGCGCGAAAGGACCGCAATGGGACATCACAAGACCGTTTGGGACAATCCGGCCGAAATGATCCGTCAAACTCAGCCCGAGAATCCGGTGATGGTCCTTGCCCCGACAGTCCTGCAGGACACGGCACGGCGGTTTCTGGACGGGTTTCCGGGACTGGTGACCTATGCGGTGAAGTCCAATCCCGGCGAGGCCGTGATCCAGAACCTGCTGGCCGCAGGCGTGACCGGGTTCGACGTCGCCTCGCCCTTCGAGATCGACCTGATCGGCCGCATGGCGCCGCGGGCCGCCCGGCATTACCACAACCCCGTCCGCGCCAGATCCGAGATCTCTCATGCCGTGCAGGCCGGCGTCACGTCGTGGTCGGTGGACAGCCGCAGCGAGCTGGAGAAGCTGTTCGAACTGGTCCCGACGCAGATCGGCGGACAGGGCGTCGAGATCTCGCCGCGCTTCAAGCTGCCGGTGCTGGGCGCGGTCTATGATTTCGGATCGAAGTTCGGCGCGACGCCGGAACTGGCCGCCGACCTGCTGCGTCTGGTGGCCGATCGCGGCTATGTCCCGTCGCTGACCTTCCATCCGGGCACCCAATGCGTCGATCCGATCGCCTGGGAAAGCTATATCAGCGTGGCGCGCGAGATTTGCGACAGCGCAGAGGTGCGTGCGAAACGCCTGAATGTCGGCGGCGGCTTTCCGTCGCATCGCGTCAGCGGGGTCGAGCCGGACCTGACCTCGATCTTCACCGAGATCGGCGACACGGTGGCCGAGGCGTTCGGCGATGACGCGCCCGCGCTGGTCTGCGAGCCGGGGCGCGGCATGTGCGCTGACGCGTTCTCGCTGATCACCCGGGTGAAGGGGGTGCGCGACGGCGGCAGCGTTTTCCTGAATGACGGCGTCTATGGCGGTCTGGCGGAAATGCCGATCGTCGGCAATCTGGACCGGATCGAGGTTCTGGACCCGCAGGGCCGCCCGCGCGACGGCGCGGCCGCGGGCCGGGTCGTGTTCGGTCCGACCTGCGATTCGGTGGACCGCCTGCCCGGCGAGCTCAGCCTGCCCGAGAACATCGCCGAGGGCGACTATGTCATCTTCCACGGGGCGGGCGCCTATTCAACGGTGACGAATACCCGCTTCAACGGGTTCGGCGAACTGACCAACGCGACCGTGATGTCGCTGCGCTAACCATTTCCTCAGCCCGTCGTGCTAGCCTTGGGTGATGTCAACGATTCGCCCGAAGACGATCCATGTGGTGCTGATGGACGGCACGTTCGCCTCGTTGGCGGACGGCCGCCGCAGTTCGATCGGACGAATCCACCGCCTGCTGCGTGACGTCGCGCGGCAGGCACCGGTGGGCACGCAGGAGGGCGGCGGGACGACGCGCCCGCGCCTGCGCCTGCATTACGGGATGGGCCAGCAATGGAACCGCTGGCGCACGGTGCCGGAACTGCTGATGGGCCGCACCCTGGAACGGCGCATCGTCGATGCCTATGGATGGCTTGCCTCGGGCTATCGTCCCGGCGACCTGATCTTTCTGCTTGGATATTCACGCGGTGCGTTTGCGGTGCGCAGCCTTGCGGGAATGATCGGTCGGGTCGGTTTGCTGCGGGCGGAATCCGCCACCGAACGGCATATCCGCACCGCCTGGAATTATTATCGCGGCGGCGGTTCGCCCCGCTATCTTGAACAGTTCCGCCAGCGGCGCTGCCAGCCCGCTGTGCCGATCCGGATGCTGGGTTGTTTCGACACGGTGATGGCATTGGGTGTTCGCCTGCCGATCCTGTGGATGCTGTCAGAGCCGCGTTTCCGGTTTCACGACGCACATCTGGTCAGCGATGTCGAACACGGCTTTCAGGCGCTGGCGCTGGACGAGACACGGGCGGCCTTTGCGCCGATCCTGTGGGACGACGATTGTCAGGCCGTCCGGATCGAACAGATGTGGTTCCGTGGCGCGCATTCCGATATCGGCGGCCAGTTGCGCGGATTGGAATTCGCGCGCCCGCTGGCCAATATTCCGCTGGTCTGGATGCTGGAAAACGCCGAGGCGGTCGGATTGCCCTTGCCCGCCGGGTGGCGCGAGGGGCTGGACTGCGACCCGGAGGCGCCGTCGATCGGAAGCTGGCGTTTCTGGGGCAAGCTGTTTCTGGCCCGCGCGCCGCGGACCGCGGGGCGTCATGCCACAGAATCCCTGCATCCCGGCCTGTCGCCAGAAACCTATGACGGGCCTGCGCTGCTGGTCGGCCATCTGGCGCCCGACACGGGCCGCAAGCGCCGCCTGCTGCCGTTCCGGCGGCGCGCGGGACCGGGGAATGGTCAGGCGGTGCGACCGGATATCGACGAGGATCGCGATACGGCTTCGGCGTCCGAACGGCATGGAACCGAGGTTGGGCGGGCCTGAACCGGTCACGCCGGTCTGATGACGACCAGGGTCCCTCGGTCAGGCGACCTCGCCAAGCGCGCGCGACGGACGGATGCCAAGCGCGGCGCAGACGTCGCGGGTCATGTCGGGCCGGTTCAGGGTATAGAAATGCAGGCGGTCCACGCCGCGCTCGATCAGCTTCTGGCACAGATCGACGCAGATCCGGGTGGCCAGGCTGCGTTCCGCATCGCCGCCCTGACGGATCGCGTCGGCAAACCCGTCCTCGGCCCATTGCGGGATCTGCGTGCCGCAGCTTTGCGCGAAACGCCGCGCGCCCGCCCAGCCCTGGATCGGCAGGATGCCCGGAATGATCGGGGCGTCGATGCCGGCCTTTTCGCATTTGTCGCGAAAACGGAAAAAGGTTTCAGGTTCAAAGAAGAACTGCGTGATCGCGCTGGTCGCGCCGGCGTCGATCTTGCGCTTCAGCCACGCCACATCGGCGTCGGTGCCGGTGCTGTCGGGATGCGGTTCGGGATAGGCGCCGACGCGGATGGTCATGTCGCCGCGTGCGCGGATCGCCTCGATCAGTTCGATCGAATTGGCGAAGCCACCGTCATGGGCGGTGAACCGGTCCTGCCCCTTGGGCGCATCGCCGCGCAGGGCCACGATTTCGCGGATACCGGCGTCGGCATAGGATTGCACGATCTCCATGGTCTCGTCGCGGGTCGCCTCGACGCAGGTCAGATGGGCGGCGACGTTCAGGCCGTAATGGCGATTGATGGTCGTCACCGCCTCGTGCGTCAGCTTGCGCGTCGTGCCGCCTGCGCCATAGGTAACGGACACGAAATCGGGCGCAAGGGGCGCCAGCGCGCGCGCGGTTTCCCACAGCCGGAACGAGGCATCCAGCGTCTTCGGCGGGAAAAACTCGAAGCTGATCTTCGGGGTCTGGCGGGGCATGACGATTCCTTTCCTTTCGGGCCTTGTGCCATGGCAGGCGTCGTGAGACAAATTCATAATCTTCAAGATCAACTTGAAAACGGCTCATATGAACCTGGAACTGCGTCACCTGCGGACCGTCCGCGCGATCCATCAGGAGGGCGGGCTGGCCCGCGCCGCCGACATGCTGCACATCACCCAGTCGGCCCTGTCGCACCAGATCAAGGCGCTTGAGGAACAGGCCGGGGTCGAGTTGTTCGTGCGGCGCGCCAAGCCGATGCGGCTGTCGGCGGCGGGGATGCGGCTGTTGCGGCTGGCCGAACAGGTGCTGCCGCTGGTCGCCGCGACCGAGGCCGAATTCAAGGGCGTCGAGGCAGGCCGCATCGGGCGGCTGCATATCGCGATGGAATGTCATGCCTGCTTCGACTGGCTGTTGCCGGTACTGGACATCTTTCGCCGGGCCTGGCCCGATGTCGATGTCGATATCCGGCAGCGCCTTGCCTTCGGGGCGCTGCCTGCGCTGGCGCGCGAAGAGGTCGATCTGGTCATTTCCTCGGACCCCGAGGACGTGCCGGGGGTGATCTATCAGCCGCTGTTCGACTATGCACCGACGCTGGTGGTGCCCGCGGCGCATCCGCTGGTCGCCAAGGGCTATGTCGAGCCGCAGGACCTGGCTGCCGAGACGCTGATCACCTATCCGATGGACCGTGCGCGGCTGGACGTGTTCAGCCAGTTCCTGACCCCCGCCGGTGTCGAGCCCGCAGCGCAGCGCAGCGTGGAACTGACCGCGGTCGCGCTGATGCTGGTCGCATCGGGTCGGGGTGTCGCGGTGATGCCCGACTGGGTGCTGCGCCGCGAGGCCGGAAACCCGGAACTGGCCATGCTGCCGCTGGGGCAGGGGGGCGTCATGCGGCGTCTTTACGCGGCGCTGCGCGAAACCGACCTGACCCAGCCCTACATGGCGCATGTGCTGCGATTGTCGCGGACCGAACCGCCCCGGCTGTTGCGCGGCTGACGATCACGCGCGCAAACGGCGGCCCCGCATCCGCGCCCCGCTTGGCTTTCGCCGCGCCAGGCCCTATGACGCCGCCAACCCACAGTTTCGGAGTCTGCGATGGCCAGCGCCAATCTCAACATCATGATCAAGGCCGCGCGCAAGGCCGGACGCGCGCTGGTCAAGGACTTCCGCGAGGTCGAGAACCTTCAGGTCAGCGTCAAGGGCGCGGGCGATTTCGTCAGCAAGGCCGACCGCGAGGCCGAACGGATCATCAAGGATGAACTGCGCGGTGCCCGCCCGAATTATGGCTGGCTGGGCGAGGAAACCGGGGAAGAGCCGGGCGAGGATCCGACCCGCCGCTGGATCGTCGATCCGCTGGATGGCACCACCAACTTCCTGCACGGCCTGCCGCACTGGGCGGTCAGCATCGGGCTGGAACACAAGGGCGAGATCGTCGCGGCGGTCGTCTTCGATGCCGCCAAGGACGAATTGTTCATGGCCGAAAAGGGCGGCGGCGCGTTCATGAACGATCAGCGCCTGCGCGTATCCGGACGCAGGCGGCTGGACGAGTCGCTGTTCGCGACCGGCATTCCCTTTGCGGGGCGCGGCCCGTTGCCTGCCGCGTTGCAGGATCTGGCCCGGCTGATGCCGCTGACGGCCGGGGTCCGCCGCCTGGGCGCGGCCTCGCTGGATCTGGCCTGGGTCGCGGCAGGACGCTATGACGGGTACTGGGAACGCGGCAACCAGCCATGGGACGTCGCAGCGGGCATCCTGCTGGTGCGCGAGGCGGGCGGTTTCGTCGAGGGTATCCGCGACGGGGATGATCCGCTGGAATCGGGGCGCATGATCGCCGCGAATCCGCAGCTGTTCGATTCCTTCGCCAAGATCATCCGCAGCCGCGACTGATCGCCGGGTGCCGGTCGACGCCTTCGTGTGAGCGGACTGACAATGCATTCATTGGGTCGGCTTTCGGCAGGGGGTAATTCGAGCCCATTGCAGAAGTGTCAAATTCTCGCTGCGCGCGCCCGCAGCGGAATTTTCGCTGTGGCCCGGCAAACCTTCATGCGGCATCGCAGCTGAGAATCAGGTCGCTAGTGCGCCGCGCAGCGAAATCCGCGGGAGCAGCGACCGCACCGCGGACAAGGCTGCCGCTTCCCACAACGAAATTTTCAGCGTATCTCCGCCGCCAGAAGGACTTCCAGGAACCCGGTAAAGGCCCTCGCCTTCGCGTTCATCTGCCGTCCACCGGGCGAGACTGCCCAGAGATCGACGCCGGGCAAGTGCCAAATCCTCAACACAGGCACGACACGCCCGGACGCAAGCTCTGGCGAGAACATCCAGGTCGATGAGCCCTATCCGCCCCCCTTGGCTTTCGACCTGGCTGCCAAGATAGGCGTTTCATCACTCCGCAAGGCGATCATGGTCAGCAAGAGACCGGCACTTCCAGCCAGCAGGAACGCGACGGGAACAATGACGACGCCACCTGCATAAAAACTGCCTGCGGCCAGGGCAAAGAGGGTCGCGACAAGGCTGGATCCGGAGGCGAGAAGGGATGATCCGAGCCCGGCGACGTCGCCAAGGGACCGCATTGCCATCGCGTTCAGGTTTCCGAACAGGATGCCGATCGCGAAGAACACCCCGAACCCAAGCACCATGAAGATCAAGAGAGGCAGCCGGTCATCGGTAATAAGACAGGCCGCGAGCATGGCTGCGCTCGCGGCACACATTCCCGCGAAGCCCGAGCGTGCCATTGCGTCGGTCCCGAAGCGCCCGACAAGCATTCCATTCGTGTAGGATGCCAGACCGATGCCACCTGCTAGGATGGCGAAAAGAAGCGGGAAGGCCAGGTCGATGCCATAGGCATCGAAAAACAGGTCGGCCGCAACGCTCAGATAGAAGAGCTGGGCCCCGAACACGAACCCGGTCGCGATGATCAGAAGAACGACGCGGCGGTTCGTCAGGATGCGTGTGGCGTTCGAAGCCAGAGGTCCGAGACGGATGGGAATGCGCCTTTCCGGGGGCAGTGTCTCGGGGTGTCGCAGAACCATCCATGAGCCGAGCGCGAGGGCCAGCACCAGATACATGATGAATACGCCCCGCCATCCGACCAAGGCGACGATGCCCTGGCCAAGCGCCGGCCCGATCATGGGAACCAGGATGAATAGCGTGAACATGAACGACATCACGCGGGCCATCGCGTCACCTTCGAACTGATCGCGGATCATCGCCCGCGTCGCGATCTTGGGGCCAGATACACCAAGGCCCTGAAGGATGCGGCCTAGGATGAGGACTTCCAGCGACGCAGCCGTCATCGCTATGATCGTGCCCACGACATAAACGACCAGTCCGGCGATCAGCGCGGTCTTGCGTCCGAAGGCGTCGGAGGCCGGGCCGATCAAAAGTTCGCCGAACACCATTCCGAAGACGAAGAGCGATACCACGTGTTGGGCCTGAAGAGGCGACCCGGTTCGAAGAGTTTCTTCGATTGAAAGCAGACCGGGAAGTATCGCATCGATGCTGATGGCGGTGAGCGATGTCAGAAGCGCGTAAAGGATCAGCCGCGATCGCCCGTTCCCGTCCGTCGTCTCGTGATGGGGCATGTAGACCTATTGTTAGCGATAACAATTTAGCCTCTTAAATCGGCGAACGGCCAAAAAGTCCACCCGATGGTTAATACGCACTGCGAATGCCTGCTTCCGTCCGCAAAGCAGACCATAAGAGTACACTGAATCCCGTTCCACCAGGCGGAGGCACTTTCCCGGTGGGTGTTCCTGCGCGGCAGGTTCTGCCGGTGGCCACTTGACTGCAGGCTGGTTTGAGAAGGACAGGCCTACGCCACCCAATCCGTCGGGATGCGCGGCATGGCGGCGACAAGGCGGCGGGTATAGGGGGCGCTAGGGGTGTCGATGACCTGTTCGGCGGCGCCGTCCTCGACGATTCGGCCTTTCTGCATCACCAGGACGCGGTCGGTGATGCCGCGCACCACCGACAGATCATGGCTGATGAACAGATAGGACAGGCCGTGACTGCGGCGCAGACCGGCCAGCAGGTCCAGCACCTGCGCCCGGACGCGGACATCCAGCGCGCTGACCGCCTCGTCCAGCACAATCAGGTCGGGGCGGATGATCAGGGCGCGAGCGATGGCGATGCGCTGACGCTGCCCGCCCGAGAATTCGTGGATATACCTGTCGGCATCATCGGGGTGCAGCCCGA
The DNA here is from genome assembly GCF_025195095.1 of Paracoccus maritimus. GTDB lineage: Bacteria > Pseudomonadota > Alphaproteobacteria > Rhodobacterales > Rhodobacteraceae > Paracoccus > Paracoccus maritimus. The sequence continues at coordinate 117,659 of NZ_JANAVZ010000009.1, forward strand.
CTTCGGACAGGGCGGCGCCGACGCGGTCGCGCCAGCCGGCCGGACGGTCGGTCAGGTGGAACGGTTCGGCCACCAGGCGGGCGACGCGCCAACGGGGATCGAAGCTGCCGAACGGGTCCTGAAACACCACCTGCATACGCGCGCGCAGATCGCGCGGCATCCGCCGCCCTGCCATCACCTGTCGCCCGTCCAGCGCGATCGTGCCGCCCTGCAACGGATCAAGGCCAAGTATCGCGCGGGTCAGCGTCGATTTCCCGCATCCGGATTCGCCGACCAGTCCGACGCTTTCGCCGCGTCCGATGGTCAGGCTGACCCCATCGACCGCGCGAAGCCTGTCGCCTCCGGGCAGGCGGTATTCACGAACGGCGTCGCGGATCCGCAGCAGCGGGCTGCCGGTCGCGGGCGCATGGCGCGACGGGGCATGGCGCGAGGCCGCGAAAAGCTGGTGCGTATAGGGGTGCGACCGGGTGCGGAACAGCGTCTCGGTCGGTCCTTCCTCGACGATCTCGCCCGCTTTCATCACCGCCACGCGGTCGGCCAGACCCGCGACCACGGCAAGATCATGGGTGATCAGCAACAGCGCCATTCCTTCTTCGCGGACCAGCCCGGCCAGCAGGTCAAGGATCTGCGCCTGCGTGGTGACGTCCAGCGCGGTCGTGGGTTCGTCCGCGATCAGCAGGTCGGGCCGTTCGGCGATGGCCAGCGCGATGGCCACCCGCTGACGCTGGCCGCCCGACAATTCATGCGGATAGAGGGTCAGCGGAAAGCGCGGATCGGGCAGGCCGACGCGGTCCAGCCTTTCGCGGGCGCGGGCCAGCGCCGCCGTGCGGTCCATGCCGTGGTGGATGCGCAGCACCTCGGCCACCTGATCGCCGATGGTCATCAGCGGGTTCAGGGCTGTCATCGGTTCCTGAAAGATCATCCCGATCCGCCTGCCGCGGATCTTGCACAGCGCAGGTTCGGACATGGTCAGCAGGTTCTGCCCGTCCAGCATCACCTGGCCGCCGATCTGCGCCCGGTGCGGCAGAAGGCCCATGATCGCCAGCGCCGTCATCGACTTGCCCGATCCGCTTTCGCCGACCAGCCCGGTGATCGATCCGGGGTGAAGCCGCAGATCGACATCGCGCAGCACCTGCGTGCCCCGGATCGTGACCGACAGATCGCGCAGATCGATCACCGCGCCACCTTCAGCCGCGGGTCCAGCGCATCGCGCAAGCCGTCGCCCAGAAGGTTCAGCCCCAGCACCGTCAGCACGATGCACAGGCCGGGAATGATCGCGACATGCGGGGCCAGTGTGACCATGGTCTGGGCCTCGGCCAGCATCCGGCCCCAGCTTGGCGTGGGCGGCTGCGCGCCAAGCCCCACATAGGACAGGGCGGCCTCGGCCAGGATGCCGAGGCTGAACTGGATAGTGCCTTGCACGATCAGCAGATTGGCGATGTTGGGCAGGATATGCTGCAGGCTGATCAGCGCGGTGCCCTTGCCCGACACCTCGGCCGCACGGATATAGTCCAGCGTCCAGATCGGCAGTGCCCCGCCGCGCGTGACGCGGGCAAAGACCGGGATGTTGAAGATGCCGATGGCGATGATCGCGTTCAATGCCGAGGGTCCGAAGACGGCGGTGATCAGGATCGCGATGACGAGGCTGGGGAAGGCAAAGATCAGGTCGTTGCCGCGCATCACCAGATCGTCCAGCCAGCCGCCGCGATGGGCGGCCGCCAGCAGTCCCAGCGGCACGCCGACGCCCGCGCCGATGCCCACAGCCACCAGCGCGACGGCGATTGAGACCCGCGCGCCCAGCATCACCATCGACAGGATGTCGCGTCCGAAATGATCGGTGCCGAAAGGATGGGCGGCGGAGGGCGGTTGCAGCCGGTCGGCGATCGCAAGCTGGGTGATGTCATGTGGTGTCCAGGCGAAGGACAGGACCGCCGCGATCAGCGCCAGCCCGGCCAGCGCCGCGCCCAGGATCATGCCCCATCTCATCGGTTGCGCAGCCTTGGATCGACGGCGGCATAGGCCAGATCGACCAGGAAGGTCACGGCGATCACGGCGGCGACCAGCACCAGCACGGCCGATTGCACCACGATCAGGTCGCGCTGGCTGATCGCCTGAAAGATCAGCCGGCCCAGGCCGGGCAGGTAGAAGACGTTCTCGATGATGATTGCGCCGGCCAGAAGAAAGGAAAACTGCATTCCCATGATGGTCAGCACCGGGATCAGCGCGTTGCGCAGCGCGTGGCGGCGCAGTGTCTGTCCGGCGGTCAGCCCCTTGGCGCGGGCGGTTCGGATATAGTCCTGTCCCTGCGTCTCGATCAGTGCGGATCGCAGCACGCGGGCAAGGATCGCGGCCTGCGGCAGGGCCAGCGCCACGGCGGGCAGGATCAGCGATCGCAGCGCGGCGTCAGGCTGGCTCCAGCCCGGAAAGCCGCCTGCGGGCAGCCAGCGCAGCTTGACCGCGAACAGCAGCACCAGAAGCATCGCGAACCAGAAATTCGGAAGCGCAATTCCCAGCTGCGTGCCGCCCATCACCGCCGCATCGCCCGCCTTGCCCCGGCGCGCGGCGGCGTAGATGCCCACGGGAAAGGCGATCGCGGCGGCTAGCGTCAGCGCCATCAGCGCCAGCGGCAGCGACACCTGCATCCGTTCCAGGATCATCCCCCCGATCGGGGTCTTGTAGGTGAAGCTTTGTCCAAGATCGCCTTGCAGCAGCGCGCCGACCCATGCCGCGTAGCGCAAGGGCAGGGGCTGATCCAGCCCCATCTGCTGACGCAGCGCGGCGACCGTTTCGGGCTGTGCGCCGGTGCCCAGCATGAAGCTGGCCGGATCGCCGGGCACCAGTTCGACGACCGAAAATATCAGCGCCGAGGCCACCAGCAGGCTTAGCCCCAACGAGATCATCCGGCGAAGAACATAGCGCAGCATGACACCGACGCTAATCCGCCGGCGCGCGGCGGTAAAGCGGGTTGCACCTGCCGTCCGTCTGGCGATCATGTGCGCAGAAAAAGGGAATGGGGCAGCATGAGACTTCAGGACAGGATTGCCATCGTGACGGGCGGGGGCAGCGGCTTTGGTGCGGGGATCGCGCGCAAATTCGCGGCCGAGGGCGCGCAGGTGGTCGTCGCCGACATCAACGAATCCGCCGCCCTTCAGATCGCGGAGGAAATCGGCGGCCTTGGTGTCCATGCCGATGTCGCCGACAGCGCCAGCGTCGCGGAAATGGTGGCGCAGACGATCCGGGCGTTCGGGAAGATCGACGTGATGGTGAACAACGCGGGCGTGACGCATCTGCCGACGCCGATGGAAGAGGTCACCGAGGCGGATTTCGACCGGGTTCTGGCGGTCAACTGCAAGTCGATCTATCTGATCGCGCGCGAGATCGTGCCGCTGATGAAGACCGCAGGACGGGGTGCGATCGTGAACGTCGCCTCGACCGCGGGCGTGTCGCCGCGGCCGCGGCTGAACTGGTACAATGCCTCGAAGGGCTGGCTGATCACCGCCACGCGGGCCATGGCGGTCGAGCTTGCGCCGTTCGGCATCCGTGTGAATGCGATCAATCCGGTGGCCGGGGAAACCCCGCTGCTGAAAAGCTTCATGGGCGAGGACACGCCCGAGATGCGGGCCAAATTCCTGTCCACGATCCCCATCGGGCGTTTCTCGACGCCCGAGGACATGGGCAACGCGGCCTGTTTCCTGGCCTCGGACGAGGCGTCGATGATCACCGGCGTGGCGATGGAGGTCGATGGCGGGCGCTGTATCTGAGGGGCGCCGCCATCGGCGCGGCGTCCTAAGGCGTCAGCAGCATGACCTGCACATCGGCGACATTGGTTCCCGTGGCCTTTGTCACAAGCAGGTCGCCCGCGTGCTTCAGTGCCGCGTAGCTGTCGTTGTTGGCCAGCAGGGCCGCCGCGTCGGCGCCGCTTGCGGCGATGCGGCCGGTCGTTCCCTGATCGACCAGCCCGCCCGCGGCATCGGTCGGGCCGTCGCGCCCGTCGGTGCCGCCGCTGAGAAACACCCAGCCCGGCGGCAGGTCGCCGCCCTGCATGGCGACGCGCAGCGCCAGTTCCTGGTTGCGCCCGCCGCGCCCGTCGCCGCGCAGCCGCACCGTGGTCTCGCCGCCGAAGATCAGCGCGGTCGGCTGGCGCAGCGGCGTGTCGCGTGCGGCGGCGATGATCGTACGGGCGGCGTCGCCCACGTCGCCGGTCAGATGATCGGACACGATCCGGGCCGTCCAGCCCTCGGGCACCGCGCGCTGCATCGCCTGAAGCGACAGATCGTTGCTGCCGATCAGGTGATTGTCCGCGTCCGGCGACCGTGATGGTTCCCGGGGCGTTTCCAGCAATTCGCGCACAGGCTGCGGCAGGCGATCGAACAATCCGTGATCGCGCAGCAGCGCCAGCGCGTCGGCGCGGCTTCCCAGCGGCGCGGTCGTCGGGCCGCTGGCGATGGCGGCCAGATCGTTGCCGATCACGTCCGACAGGATCAGCGCGGTGACCGGGGCGGGGGCCGCCAGACGCAGGAAACCGCCACCCTTCAGCGTGGAAAGCTGCTGCCGGACCAGGTTCATCGACGCGATGTCCAGCCCGCTTTCCAGCAGGACGCGATTGACCTGTTGCTTGTCCTTCAGGGTCAGGGGCGGGATCGGGGCGGGCACCAGCGCCGATCCGCCACCCGAGATCAGGGCATAGACGTGATCATCCGCGCCCGCCTTGGACAGCAACCCGGCGATCTGCTGTCCGGCGTGCAGACCCGCCGCGTCGGGCACGGGATGGCCTGCCTTCAGAACGCGGGCGCCTGCCACGGTTTGGTTGTTTTCATGATGCGTGACGGCAAGCGCGTCGAAGGGCTGCGGCACATGGCGCATCGCCTCGGCCAACATGGCGGGGGCGGCCTTGCCGATCGCGACCAGATAGTGCTGTCCACGGCCATGCAGCGCGGCGGGCGGGTGATCTTCGAAATACGCGCGCACGGCGCGGGCCGGATCGGCCGCGCCGACGGCGACATCATACAAATGCCGCGCCAGCGCGCGCATGTCTTCGGTGTTCGGCTCAGCCTGCAATCTGACGCGCCTTTTCGACCAGCACCTGCGCCTGCCGGATCGAGGCATAGTCGATCAGCCGTCCATCCAGCGATACGGCGCCCTTGCCGGCGGCCTCGGCCTCGGCCATCGCGTTTAGGATCTTCTGCGCGCGGGCGATTTCGGCGTCAGACGGGCTCATCACCTCATTGGCCAGGGCGATCTGGCTGGGATGGATCGCCCATTTGCCTTCGCAGCCCAGCACGGCGGCGCGATAGGCGGCGGCCCTGAAGCCGTCGGGGTCCGAGAAATCGCCGAACGGGCCATCGATCGGGCGCAGCCCGTTGGCGCGTGCGGCGACGACCATCCGCGACAGCGCATAGTGCCACATGTCGCCCCAGTGCACCTGACGTTCACCGGCGGGATCGGGGTCGGTCAGCACGGCATAGTTTTCGTTCACGCCGCCGATCACGGTGGTCCGGGCGCGGGTGCTGGCGGCATAGTCCGCGACGCCGAAATGCAGGCTTTCATTGCGCTTCGACGCTGCCGCGATGTCGCTGACATTCTGCATGCCCAATGCCGTTTCGATGATATGTTCGAACCCGATCCGCTTGGTCCAGCCCTTGGCATCCTCGATCTGCGTGACCAGCATGTCCACGGCATAGACATCGGCGGCGGTTCCGACCTTGGGGATCATGATCAGGTCAAGCCGCTGTCCGGCCTGTTCGACCACATCGACCACGTCGCGATACATGTAATGCGTGTCCAGACCGTTGATTCGGACCGACATGGTTTTCCTGCCCCAGTCGATCTCGTTCAGGGCCTTGATGATATTTTTGCGCGCCTGTTCCTTTTCATCCGGTGCAACCGCGTCTTCGAGGTCAAGAAAGATCACATCGGCGGCGCATTCTGCGGCCTTCTGAAACATTTGCGGCTGGCTGCCGGGCACGGCCAGCTCGCTGCGGTTCAGCCGCGCCGGGGCCTGTTCGATGGAATGGAAACTCATCTCGGTTCGCTCCTCGTGGGGAATTCGGATCGGCGCCCTCATGCAACGAAGAAATGATCTTTCGCGTCAAGACGGCGCTAGGTCGCATTCCTGCGTTCCCGTATCAGCCGTCGGCAGGTGTGCCGTCCCCGCCGGGCAGGCGGTTCGAATAGAAGAAGGCGATGGCCTGCGCGCGGTTCCTGACCGACAGCTTGTCGTAAAGGTTCGACAGGTGGAACTTGACCGTGTTGGTCGAGATGCCAAGTTCTTTCGACAACTCACGGTTGCTGAGGCCCCTCGACAGCGCCTCGAGCATCACCCTTTCGCGGCGTGACAGGCTGTGGATCGGATCCTTCTGCAAATCGCGCACGTCCAGATAGGGAAAGACCATCTTCCCGGCGGCGACCGCGACGCAGGTATCCAGCAGCGCCTCGACCGGGCCGTTGCGGGTGACGAAACCCGCGGCGCCCGCGCCCATCGCGGCGCGGTGCGCGGCGCTGCCCTGATCGGCATAGACGACCATGCGCAGGCCGTCGTCCTGTTCGCGCAAAACCTCCAGCAGGCGCGCGCCGCCCAAGATCGGCAGGTCCCAGTCGATCACGCCGACCTGTGAAGGCACGCGGACGACATTGGCCAGAAATCCCTCGGCCGTGGAGGAGGTCGCGATCAGCGAGAAGCGGGGATCACGCTCGAACACCGCCGACATGGCGGACAGGACCAGCGGATTGCTGCAGGCAAGACTGACGGAAATCCGGGAAGTCGATGCGCTTAGGGTCGGCATTCTGGTCCTTTCCTCTGATTCCCGCCCGGATCGGGTAGGTTCACTTCAGCCAAAGGTAGCATTTCCACCCTTATGGGTAGGTAAACAGCCATCCCAATGGATACCAATATGCAGGAGTAACGCATGTTGTGGTTCCAGTCGAGACAGGGCCTTGTTCCAAGAGCAATTTAGTTTCGGGAACATGCTGATATGAGCAAGATAGTGATTTTCCCGCGGTTGGAGATTCCGCCGACTCTGGCGGCTGGACCGGGGCCGGGCAATACCGATCCACGGGTTCTGGCCCGGTTCGCCGGCGCGGGCACCGCCGACCACATGCAGGCTGATGTCCTGCGCGGCATGATCGAATGCAAGCAGATGCTGCGCGAGGTGATGGGAACCCGCAACATCCACACTTTCGGCGTCGCCGGGACCGGGTGGAGCGGTTTGGACGCGATGTTCGGCGCCGTCATGCCGGGTGACAAGGTGGTGATGTTCGTGAACGGCACGTTCTCGGGGATCGACGGGCTGACGGTGCGGATGAAGGCCGCCACCCCCGAAGAACTGGCGGCCAGCCCGCTGGATCCGCAGGCGGCATCGGTCACTGTCGTCACGGTGCCACATGGCGAGTCCGTCACCGGCGAGGTCGTTGAGGCTGCGCTGGCCGAACATCGGCCGAGATGGGCGGTTATGGCGCATTGGGAAACCGGTTCGGGCCGGATCAACGATCTGCGCGGATTTTCGGACGCCTGCGAACGTCACGATGTGATGGGACTTGTCGATGCGGTGTCGTCGCTGGGTGTCGCGAATTTCCGGATCGATGACTTTCCGGGCGTGCATGGCTGGGCCTCGTGCCCGCAAAAGGGCATCTGCTGCCTGCCGCTGACCTATGCGCCGGTGTCCTTCAGCGACCGTTACATCGCCACGTTGCGGGCGACCGGATGCCGCAGTTTCGTCCATCATCCGATCCTGGAGGCGCGGCACTGGGGCATCATCGACGGCAAGGATGTCGAGAAGGGAACATATCACCGCACCCACAGTGCCTATGCGGTCGCGGCCTTTCACGAGGCGCTGCGGATCACCCTGCAGGAAACCGTCGCGGACCGGGCGAAAAACTATGCCTTCCACGAGGCGGTGCTGCGCGAGGCGGTCACGGCGATGGGCTGCAAGGTGACGTCCAACATGACCTCGCTGGTGGTGCTGACGCTGCCGGACGATCTGGCCGGGCGCGAGATGGAACTGGTGCAGACCTGCCGTGCCGAGGGTTTCGGCATCTGGCCCACGCTGTCCGAACCCGTGCAGGTCCGCATCGGCATCCTGAACCTGCTGAACCGCCGCGCGATCACCGAGATCGTCACCCGGTTCGGCGAGGCGATGAACCGGATGGGGGCGGGCATCGACATGACGCGGATCACGGCAATTCTGGACCGACAGTTCGATCGCGCCGTCGCGGCGGAATAACCGGCGCACAGGGGAGGGGACGACATGGATATCCATGAATATCAGGCCAAGGAAATTCTCAGCAATTTCGGCGTGGCGATTCCGCAGGGCGCACTGGCCTACAGCCCGGAACAGGCGGCCTATCGTGCCCGCGAGATGGGTGGCAGCCGCTGGGTCGTCAAGGCGCAGGTGCATGCCGGTGGGCGCGGCAAGGCCGGCGGGGTCAAGCTGTGTGACAGCGACGCCGAGATCCAGGACGTCACCGAAGACATGTTCGGAAAGAAGCTGGTGACGCATCAAACCGGCCCCGAGGGCAAGGGGATCTATCGCGTCTATGTCGAGGCCGCCGTACCGATCGAGCGCGAGATCTATCTGGGCCTGGTCCTGGATCGCGCCAGTCAGCGCGTGATGATCGTCGCCAGCCGCGAGGGCGGCATGGAGATCGAGGACATCTCGGCCGAAAAGCCCGACAGCATCGTGCGCGCCACGGTCGAACCTGCGGTCGGCCTGCAGGAATTCCAGTGTCGCGAGATCGCCTTTGCGCTGGGGATCGCGCCGGCCATGGTGCAGCAGATGGTTCGCACGCTGCGCGGCTGCTATCGCGCCTTCCGCGAACTGGACGCGACCATGGTCGAGGTCAATCCGCTGGTGATCACCGGCGACGACCGCATCCTGGCATTGGACGCGAAGATGACCTTCGACGACAACGCCCTGTTCCGGCATCCACAGATCAGCGAGTTGCGCGACAAGTCGCAGGAAGACCCGCGTGAATCGCGCGCGGCGGATCGCGGCCTGAACTATGTCGGTCTGGATGGCCATATCGGCTGCATCGTCAACGGCGCAGGGCTGGCGATGGCGACGATGGACACGATCAAGCTGGCGGGGGGCGAGCCCGCGAATTTCCTGGATATCGGCGGCGGCGCCACGCCGGAACGCGTGGCCAAGGCGATCCGGCTGGTGATGTACGACAAGAAGGTGCAGGCGCTGCTGGTCAACATCTTCGCCGGCATCAATCGCTGCGACTGGGTGGCCGAGGGCGTCGTGCAGGCGCTGCGCGAGAACCCGGTCGATGTGCCGGTCGTCGTCCGGCTGGCCGGCACCAATGTCGAGGAAGGCCAGAAGATTCTTGCCGAAAGCGGTCTGCCGCTGATCCGCGCCGCGACCCTGAACGAGGCCGCCGAGCGCGCGGTCGCCGCGTGGAAAAGCGACATGAACCAACAGAACTCGAAGCTGAGGGCCATCTGATGAGCATTCTGATTGATCGCGATACCAAAGTCATTGTTCAGGGGATCACCGGCAAGATGGCCCGGTTCCACACCCGCGAGATGATCGAATACGGCACCAATGTCGTCGGCGGCGTCGTGCCCGGAAAGGGCGGCGAGACGGTCGAGGGGGTGCCGGTTTTCGACACGGTCAAGCAGGCGGTCGCCGAAACCGGGGCCGAGGCGACGCTGGTCTTCGTGCCACCGCCCGCCGCCGCCGACGGGATCATGGAGGCAGCGGATGCGGGCATCCGCTATTGCGTCTGCATCACCGACGGCATCCCGGCGCAGGACATGATCCGGGTGAAACGTTACATGTTCCGATACCCACGGGAACGGCGCATGGTGCTGACCGGCCCGAACTGCGCCGGCACGATCAGCCCCGGCAAGGCGATGTTGGGGATCATGCCCGGCCATATCTACCTGCAGGGTCATGTGGGCATCATCGGCAGGTCGGGAACGCTGGGTTACGAGGCTGCATCGCAGCTGAAGGAACGCGGGATCGGCGTCTCGACCAGCGTCGGCATCGGCGGCGATCCGATCAATGGATCGTCCTTCAGGGACATCATGCAGTATTTCCAGGATGACGACGACACCCACCTCATCTGCATGATCGGCGAGATCGGCGGCCCGCAAGAGGCCGAGGCGGCCGACTTCATCCGCGATCACGTCAAGAAGCCGGTGGTGGCCTATGTCGCGGGCCTGACCGCGCCCAAGGGACGGACCATGGGCCATGCGGGCGCGATCATCCAGGCGTTCGGGGAAAGCGCCAGCGAGAAGGTCGAGATCCTTGGCGCAGCGGGCGTGACCGTGGCCGAAAACCCGGCCGCGATCGGCGAGACGATCGCCCGTGTGCTGCAATAGGAGGGGGGGATGGCGAAACCCAGGATACTGGTCACCCGCCGCTGGCCCGCCGCGGTCGAGGCCCGGCTTGCGGATCTGTTCGATGCCGATCTGAACGTCTCGGACCGGCCGCTTGATCAGGACTGCCTGAAGCAGGCGATGCAGCGATATGACGCGATCCTGCCGACGGTAACCGACAGGATCGGCGCCGCGACGCTGGAACTGGAACGGCCGCAAGCGAAAATCCTTGCCAATTACGGCGTCGGCTACAGCCATATCGACATGGCGCGCGCCGGCCAGCACGGCATCGTGGTGACGAACACGCCCGATGTCCTCAGCGAATGCACCGCCGATCTGGCGATGACGCTGCTGCTGATGGCCGCGCGCCGCGCGGGCGAGGGCGAACGCGAGTTGCGCGCCGGACGCTGGGGCGGCTGGCGGCCCACCCATCTGATCGGCACCAAGGTGTCGGGCAAGACGCTTGGCATCATCGGCTATGGCCGGATCGGGCAGCAGATGGCGCGGCGCGCGCATCATGGTTTCGGCATGAAAATCCTTGCCTATAACCGCAGCAAGGTCGCGCCCGAGGTTCTGGCGCCATGTGCTGCGACACAGCTGGACAGCATCGACGAATTGCTGCCGCAGTGTGATTTCGTGTCGCTGCATTGTCCGGGCGGGCGCGAGAACCGGCATCTGATCGATGCGCGCCGACTGGGCCTGATGCGGGCCGGTGCGTTCCTGATCAACACCGCACGCGGTGAGGTGGTGGATGAAGAGGCGCTGGCCCGCGCGCTGTGGTTCGAGACGATCGGCGGAGCGGGGCTGGATGTGTTCGACGGTGAACCGCGGATCAATCCCGCGCTGCATGGCTGCGAGAACCTTGTCATGCTGCCGCATCTGGGCAGCGCCACCACCGAGGCGCGCGAGGCGATGGGATTTCGCGTGGTCGAGAATCTGCGCGACTTCTTCGAGGGGCGCGAGCCGCGCGACAGGGTGAACTGATCCACGCGCCGCAACGCCGATCCATGATCACGACCAAGGCCCGCGACAATGCGGACCGACGGACGTTGTCGCCCGGAAAACCTGAAGGCTGGATTGAAAATCTGGTGCGGTCGAGAAGACTCGAACTTCCACTCCGGTTAAGGAACAGCGACCTCAACGCTGCGCGTCTACCAATTCCGCCACGACCGCATCCGGGCAGTGCGCGGGGTCATAGCCGAGCGGAAAGCGATTGAAAAGGGCTTTCTTGCGGCAATGAACCTCTGCGGCGATGGCCGGATACGTCGTCCGGGCACTTGACGCCAAACGGCCTTGGGGTCACATGCGCACGCATGGTGGAATGGATCATCAGTGACGGCCTGACAGGCCACGAAGAGGCCGTCGCACGGATGGAGGCCCGCGTGGCCGCGATCCACGCGGGCGAGGCGGACGAGCTGATCTGGCTGGTCGAGCATCCGCCGCTTTACACCGCTGGCACCAGTGCGCGCGACGCTGATCTGCTGGACGCCCGCTTTCCCGTCCATGCAACGGGTCGGGGCGGACAATATACCTATCACGGTCCCGGGCAGCGTGTCGTTTATGTCATGCTTGATCTGAACCGGCGTGGACGGGATGTCCGCGATTTCGTCGCCCGGCTGGAACGCTGGGTCATCGCCGCGCTGGCGGAATTTGGCGTGACCGGAGAGATCCGCGAGGGCCGCGTCGGTGTCTGGGTCGCGCGCCCTGAAAAACCGGGTCTGCCGGACGGCACCCCACGCGAGGACAAGATCGCGGCGATCGGCGTCAAGTTGCGCCGCTGGGTCAGCTTTCACGGCATCGCCATCAATGTCGAACCCGACCTGACCCATTACGCCGGCATCGTTCCATGCGGCATCAGCGGCCACGGTGTGACCAGCCTGGTCGATCTTGGCCTGCCGGTCGCCATGCCCGATCTGGACAGTGCGCTGAAACGTTGCTTCGATCCGATCTTCGGTGCGGATCACTGACCGCCGGAAATCTGACGAACATGTGCAAATCTTGCCATGCGACCTTATGACGGGTGGATTCCGCAATTTGAGCGCCTATAACCGGGCGTTGGGACATCCAATTCTGGTTGAGCGAGGAAAACACGTATGAAAATCGCGATTATCGGCTCTTTGATCGGTGCCGCCCTAGCCATGCCCGCATTCGCACAGGACGGAGACGCCGCCAACGGCGAAAAGGAATTCCGCAAATGCAAGGCCTGCCACATGATCCAGTCGCCCGACGGCGAGGACATCGTGAAGGGCGGCAAGGTCGGGCCGAACCTGTACGGAATCGTCGGGCAGCCGGCGGGCAGTCAGGAAGGCTTCAAGTATTCGGACGCGCTGATCGAACTGAAGGACAGCGGCGAGGTCTGGACGGTCGAGGATCTGGCCGCCTACATCACCGACCCGAACACGTTCGTTCAGGAAAAGACAGGCGATGACAGCGCGCGGACCAAGATGACCTTCAAGCTGAACAAGAATCAGGCGGACGTCGCGGCCTTCCTGGCCAGCCACTCGCCCGAGGCGGAATAGGCCGCGCTTGCAGAAAGTGCGGCAATCCGTCGCAGTTCAGCCTTACATCGCCTCCGCGGAATGTGATATTCTTGCGGAGGCGTTCCAATTTACGCCAGTTCGGCACATTGCCCGGTGCGCGCCACTGGTCTAGAAGACTTACGGAACATCGCCGGTCTGCCTGACCGGCTCGACGATATCTGAGGGAGTTCGGGTATGGCAGACGCAGCCGCTCACGGCCACGACGACCATCACGACCAGCGCGGGTTCTTTACCCGATGGTTCATGTCCACCAATCACAAGGACATTGGTATTCTTTACCTTTTCACCGCCGGTCTGGTGGGCCTGATCTCGGTCAGCTTCACCGTGTACATGCGGATGGAACTGCAGCATCCGGGCGTGCAGTATATGTGCCTTGAAGGCGCGCGCTTCATCGCCGATTCGACGGCCGAGTGCACGCCGAACGGCCATCTGTGGAACGTGATGATCACCTATCACGGCGTCCTGATGATGTTCTTCGTCGTCATTCCGGCCCTGTTCGGCGGTTTCGGCAACTATTTCATGCCGTTGCACCTTGGCGCCCCGGACATGAGCTTCCCGCGCCTGAACAACCTCAGCTACTGGATGTATGTCGTCGGCGTCGCGCTTGGCGTCGCGTCGCTTCTTGCCCCGGGCGGCAACCAGCAGATGGGTTCCGGCGTCGGCTGGGTTCTGTATCCGCCGCTGTCCACGACCGAGGGCGGCTATTCGATGGATCTGGCGATCTTCGCCGTCCACGTCTCGGGCGCGTCTTCGATCCTTGGTGCGATCAACATCATCACCACGTTCCTGAACATGCGTGCCCCCGGCATGACCCTGTTCAAGGTGCCGCTGTTCGCCTGGTCGGTGTTCATCACCGCGTGGCTGATCCTGCTGGCACTGCCGGTTCTGGCTGGCGCCATCACCATGCTGCTGATGGACCGCAATTTCGGCACGAACTTCTTCAATCCGGCCGGCGGCGGTGACCCGATCCTTTATCAGCACATCCTGTGGTTCTTCGGCCACCCGGAGGTGTATATCATCATCCTTCCCGGCTTCGGCATCATCAGCCACGTCATCGCCACCTTCGCCAAGAAGCCGATCTTCGGCTATCTGCCGATGGTTCTGGCCATGGCGGCGATCGGCGTGCTGGGCTTCGTCGTCTGGGCGCACCACATGTACACCGTCGGCATGTCGCTGACCCAGCAAAGCTATTTCATGCTGGCGACCATGACCATCGCGGTGCCTACAGGCATCAAGGTGTTCTCGTGGATCGCGACGATGTGGGGCGGTTCGGTCGAGTTCAAGACGCCCATGCTGTGGGCCTTCGGCTTCCTGTTCCTGTTCACCGTCGGCGGCGTGACCGGCGTCGTGCTCAGCCAGGCGCCGCTGGACCGCGTCTATCACGACACCTATTACGTCGTGGCGCATTTCCACTATGTCATGAGCCTTGGCGCCGTCTTCGCCATCTTCGCGGGGGTCTATTTCTGGATCGGCAAGATGTCGGGCCGCCAGTATCCCGAATGGGCCGGCAAGGTGCATTTCTGGATGATGTTCATCGGTTCGAACATGATCTTCTTCCCGCAGCACTTCCTGGGCCGTCAGGGCATGCCGCGTCGCTATATCGACTATCCGGTCGAATACGCGTTCTGGAACAATATCAGCTCGATCGGTGCCTATATCAGCTTCGCCTCGTTCCTGTTCTTCATCGGGATCGTGTTCTACACGCTGCGCGCCGGACAGCGCGTGAACGTGCCGAACTACTGGAACGAGCACGCCGACACGCTGGAATGGACCCTTTCCTCGCCCCCGCCCGAACACACGTTCGAGCAGCTTCCCAAGCGCGAGGACTGGGATCACGCCCGCGCGCACTGATGCCTTACGAATGGCAAGACGCGGCCCCGGACGATTCCGGGGCCGTTTGCTTTCGGCTGCGGGTCTGGCCATACCGTTCGCTGCCCGTGCGCGGCTTCGTGTGGTTCATCGGCGCGACCGCGGCGCTGCTTGCGCTGCCGCTGCTGGCGGCGCTTGGCACGGCGGTGCTGTGGGGGTTATTGCCCTTCGCGGCGCTGGTCGTCTGGGGGATGTGGTACGCGCTGCAGCGCAGTTACCGCAGCGGCGAAACGGTTGAGGAATTGACGCTGGATCGTCAAACCCTGTGGCTGCAGCGGCACGACGCCGGACGGCCGGTGCGACAGTGGAAGACCAACAGCTACTGGGTGCGGCCCGCGCTGAGGAAAGGCCCGGTCGAGGATTATTTGACCCTGACCGACGGTCAGCGCGAGATCGAGCTTGGGGCGTTTCTGACACCCGAGGAGCGCCGCGCTTTGTGCACGGATCTGCAAAACCGGTTGGCGCGCCTGAGATAGGAAATGAATGGCCCGGTGACCGGAAAAGCCTGGTCACCGGGCCTTTGGCTCTTTCGCTGAGGCGGCGTTATCCCAGCCGATAGTTCGGGCTTTCCCGCGTGATCTGGACGTCGTGGACGTGGCTTTCCTTCAGCCCGGCACCGGTGATCCGCACGAAATTGCAGTTCCGGCGCATCTCGGCCACGGTCGCGCAGCCGGTATAGCCCATCGCCGCGCGCAATCCGCCGACCAGCTGATGGATCACCGTGCCCGCCGGACCCTTGTAGGGCACCTGGCCCTCGATCCCCTCGGGGACCAGCTTGTCGGTGGCCGCGTCCTTTTGGAAATACCGGTCAGCCGAACCGCGCGCCATGGCGCCCAGGCTGCCCATGCCCCGATAGGACTTGAACGAACGGCCCTGATACAGGATTACCTCGCCGGGGCTTTCATCGGTTCCGGCGATGGCGCTGCCGACCATGGCACAGCTGGCCCCGGCAGCGATCGCCTTGGCGAAATCGCCCGAGAACTTGATGCCCCCGTCCGCGATCACCGGCACGTCGCCGGCGGCGGCCGAGGCGTCCATGATCGCGGTCAGTTGCGGCACGCCGACCCCTGCCACGACACGCGTCGTGCAGATCGATCCGGGGCCGATGCCGACCTTGACGGCGTCCGCGCCGGCATCGATCAGCGCCCGGGTCGCTTCGCCCGTGGCGACATTCCCGGCGACCACCTGCACTTCGTTCGAGAACGCCTTCACGCGTTCGACCGCCTTGGCGACACCGGCGGAATGGCCATGCGCGGTGTCGATCACGACCATATCCACGCCCGCCTCGATCAATGCCTGACTGCGTTCGAAGCCCTCTTCGCCCACGGTCGAGGCAGCCGCGACCCGCAGCCGACCCAGATCGTCCTTGCAGGCCAGCGGGTTCAGCACCGCCTTTTCGGTATCCTTCAGCGTCAGCAGCCCGGTCAGATGCCCCTTGCCATCGACGACCAGCAGCTTTTCGATCCGGCGTTCCTTCATCAGATCGATCGCCTGCTGACGGTCCGCCGGCTCGGTCAGCATCGCCAGCCTGTCTGATGTCATCATCACCTGCACGGGCGTCCTGTCGTCGCTGGCAAAGCGCATGTCGCGATTGGTGACGATGCCCATGACCCGGCCCTGATCGTCCACGACCGGAAATCCGGTGACGCTGTAGCGATCCTGCAACGCCTTGGCATCCGCCAGGGTCTGGTCGGCGCGCAGGGTGATCGGATTATAGACGATCCCGCTTTCAAAGCGCTTGACGCGGCGCACCTCGGCGGCCTGCTGATCGATGGTCAGGTTGCGGTGGATCACCCCCATGCCGCCCGACTGGGCCATGGCGATCGCCATGCGGCTTTCGGTGACGGTATCCATCGCCGAGGACAGCAGGGGAATGTTCATCCGGATGGAACGCGTGACCTGCGTGGTCACATCGGCGGTCGATGGCATCACCGTCGAGGCGGCGGGAACCAGAAGCACGTCGTCGAAGGTCAGGGCCTCACGAATCTGCATGGGAGTTTCCTTGCGGCAAGTTCGTTTGGCAGTTTCCCCTTTCACGCGCAGGCGGGTTTGTCCAGCCCCCGATCTGGTAACAAGCGCACCCACCGGCCGCCGTCGGGCAGCGGTTTCGTTGCAATCAAGTCACTATGCCGCAAGGTCACATCCAATATGCATAAAATTCGCGCCTGTGGTGAATTGAACCGTTGCCTTCACACGCTAAGGTGACCGCATGATATCGAGAGGGGCGCACACCCCTGAGAGGGAGGCAACAAGATGAAAAGAACTGCTACAGGAATGGCGGTCCTGCTGATGGGCACGGCCCCGGCATTGGCCGGCGGGATCGAGCGCGCGCCGCAATCGCTGACGGCTTTGTTCGAGGAAGGCAACTATGCCGAGCTGAGCTTCGGCGGTGTCGATCCGACCGTCGAGGGCACCGACGAGCTGGGCTTTCGCACCGGCGACGTGGCGCAGGGTTATGGTTTCCTGGGATTGAGCTACAAGCACCAGTTCACGCCCAATTTCTCGGCCGCGATCATTATCGAGCAGCCTTTCGGCGCCGATATCCGGTATCCGACCCAGCCGGGCCTGGCCCCCGATCCTTCGCAAATCGGCTCGGTCCTGCTTGGCGGTACGATCGCGCGCGTGGATTCGACTACTTTCACCGCGCTTGGACGCTACAAGTTCGAAAACAATGTCTCGTTTCATGGCGGCATCCGCGGATCCCGCGCGGATGGCAATGTGACGCTGAACGGTGCCGCTTATGGCCCGGTCGCCGGATACAATGTGGATCTGGACACCGATACCGGAATTGGGTGGGTCGCCGGTGTGGCATGGGAAAAGCCCGAAATCGCCGCCCGTGTCTCGCTGACCTACAATTCCGAGGTCGAGCACGAATTCGACACGACCGAGTCGGGACCGGCGATCGACACGCCGTTCGGACCCTTGCCGTTGCTGGACGGCGAATCCACCACCACCGTGAATACCCCTGAAAGCTGGAACCTCGAATTCCAGACTGGCGTCGCCCCTCAGACGCTGGTCTTCGGCTCGGTCCGTTGGGTCAACTGGTCCGAGTTCCGTGTGGATCCGGAGAACTTCGTGGCCGTGACCGGCGGCGGTCTGGTCGAACTGGAGGATACCACCACCTACACCCTGGGTGTCGGCCGCCAGTTCAGCGAAAACTGGGCCGGTTCGGCGTCATTTACTTATGAAAAGGGTGGCGATGACCTTGTTTCGCCGCTGGCCCCGACCAACGGCCGCAAGGGGATCACGCTTGCCGCGATCTATACGCGCGACAACATGAAGATCACCACGGGCATCAATTACACCAAGCTGGGCGACGCCAACCCCGAGACCGGCACGCCGGACGTTCAGCGCGCCTCGATGCGCGACAGCGACGCATGGGGCGTGGGCGTCAGGGTCGGCTACAGCTTCTGATCCCGCATCGACGCAACAATGGCACGGCCCCGCTTCGGCGGGGCCTTTGCTTTGTTGGGCCAACGGATTACCTATGCGCCGTTCAGAAAGGGAACCGGCATGATCTATGGCAGTGGCGACGCGTGGCGGCAGGCAGCGAACAGGCGCATTGCGCTGTTCGGCATGTCCGGGCTTGGCAAGACCTACCTGTCCAACATGCTGCGCGCCGCGGGCGACTGGTTCCACTATTCGATCGATTACCGCATCGGCACCCGCTACATGGGCGAATACATCGCCGACAACTTCAAGCGCGAGGCGATGAAGGTGCCGCTGCTGCGGGAATTGCTGATGTCCGACAGCGTCTATATCGCCAGCAATATCACCTTTGACAATCTCGCGCCCCTGTCCACCTATCTGGGCAAACCCGGCAGCCCCAGCCGGGGCGGCCTGCCATTCGACGAATACCGCGTGCGCCAGGACCAGCATCGCCGGGCCGAGATGTCGGCCCTGCTGGACACACGCCATTTCATGAATCGCGCGATGGATATCTATAATATCCCGCATTTCGTCTGCGACAGCGGCGGCTCGATCTGCGAGGTGGTGGACCCCGACGATCCCGATGATCCGGTGCTGGCCGCGCTGGAACGCGACCTGCTGATGGTCTGGATCAGGGGATCGGACGCGCATACCGCCGAACTGGTCCGTCGTTTCGACCGCGCGCCCAAGCCGATGTATTACCAGCCCGAGTTCCTGGAAAAAGCCTGGGTGGCCTATCGGGTCGAGAAGGGTCTGCAGGGCGAAGAGGTGAACCCCGACGATTTCATCCGCTGGACCTATGCCCGTGCACTGGCCCATCGGCAGCCGCGATACGAGGCGATGGCGCGTCGCGGCGTCACCGTTCTGGCCGAAGAGGTCGCCGAGGTGAAGACGCCCGCCGATTTCACTGACCTGATCGCCCGTGCCATCGACCGCAAGGATTGATCTGATGCCCATCACCCTGAACGAAGACCTGCCCGCCTTCCGCATCCTGTCGGACGAAGGCGTCATGGTGATGTCGCCCGGACGCGCGGAAAAGCAGGACATCAGACCGCTGCGGATCGGGTTGCTGAACCTGATGCCGAAGAAGATCCAGACCGAGAACCAGTTTGCCCGGCTGATCGGCGCGACGCCGCTGCAGATTGATTTCCAACTGATCCGCATGTCGCAGCATGAAAGCCGCAACACTGCCGCTGATCACATGGAAAGCTTTTACCGCCCCTTCGCCGACGTCGAGGCATCGGGCGAGAAATTTGACGGGCTGGTGATCACCGGGGCGCCGATCGAACATCTGCCCTTCGATCAGGTCACATACTGGGACGAACTGACGCGGGTCTTTGAATGGACCCAAAGTCATGTGCATTCCACCTTCGGCGTCTGCTGGGGCGGCATGGCGATGGCGTCGCATTTCCACGGCCTGCCCAAGCACATGCTGGATCACAAGGCGTTCGGCTGTTTCCGGCATCAGAACCTGGCACCGGCCTCGCCCTATCTGCGCGGCTTCTCGGACGACGTGCTTGTGCCGGTCAGCCGCTGGACCGAGGTGCGCCAATCCGACGTGGATAGCTGTCCGGGGCTGACGACGCTGCTGGCCAGCGATGAGGTCGGCCCCTGCCTGCTGGAAGATAAGGGGCATCGGGCGCTGTATGTGTTCAACCACTTCGAATATGACAGCACGACGTTGAAAGACGAATACGATCGGGATGTGGCGGTCGGAAAGACCATCAACGTGCCGCGCAACTATTATCCGGGTGATGATCCCGCGGCTGTGCCAACGAACCGCTGGCGCAGCCACGCCCATCTGCTTTACGGTAACTGGATCAACGAGATCTACCAGACCACGGAATATGACATGACCCGGATCGGAACCCGCTGATGGCCAAGTCAAACCGCGCGATGCCGGAACTGCCGCTGGTCGGACAGATCTCGGACTACCTGGACAAGGGCGCCCCGAAAGAGATCCGCAAGACCATCGAAAAGGCCGGCAAGCACGATATCCTCGACCCCGGCTATCCGTATCGCGAAGAGATGGACAAGGACGACTACGAAGACCACCTGGAGGCGCTGCAACTGCAACTTGTGCGGATGATGCACGATGTGGTGTCTACGGGTAAGCGGCTGGTGGTCCTGTTCGAGGGGCGTGACGCCGCGGGCAAGGGCGGCACGATCGAACGTGTGCGCGAGAACCTGAACCCGCGATCCTGCTATATCGTCGCGCTGCCCAAGCCGACCGAGCGGGAACAGGATCAATGGTATTTTCAACGCTATGTGGACTGGCTGCCCGCCGCCGGAGAGATCGCCCTGTTCGATCGCAGCTGGTACAATCGGGGCGTTGTCGAGCGCGTCTTCGGCTTCTCGACTGACCATCAGCGGAATGCGTTCTTTCGGCAGTTGCCGGGGTTCGAACAGACCTTGGTCGATGACGGCATCACACTGGTCAAGCTGTGGCTGAATGTGGGACGCGCCGAACAGTTGAAGCGGTTCCTGGACCGCGAACAGGATCCGCTGAAACAGTGGAAGCTTTCGCCCATCGACGTGGACGGCCTCGCGAAATGGGACGACTACAGCACCGCGATACGCGACACGCTGAACCTGTCGCATTCGCCCATCGCGCCATGGACGGTGATCCGGTCAGATGACAAGCGCCGTGCCCGGATCGCTGCGATCCAGACGATCCTGCATGCGGTGGATTATGCGGGCAAGAACCCGCGCGCCATCGGCAAGGTCGATCCGCAGGTCGCCGGTGACCCCGAACTTCTGCTGTGATGCACGGCTGCCTGCACGAATTCCTGCGTCCGCGGGATTATGCCGTCGCAGGTTTTGCCTGATCCCGGAATTTGCATTGAAACGCCGCCTCTGCCGAACCCGGCAAAGTCGCCTTCCGGGTCAGAAACACATGACGACATTCTTGGAGGTGGGTACCGGAATCGAACCGGTCTTCACGGATTTGCAATCCGGTGCGTAACCACTCCGCCAACCCACCGTAGTGCTGCGTTTGCTATGGTTTTCGAGAAACGGGGTCAAGAGGGTTATCACACCCGTTATCACTTTCACGTTCTGGCCCTGTTCTGTTCCATCAGCTGCGCTTGGCTCGGGCCTGACGCGCCCGCATGATCTGGCGAGCTTCTCCGGCATACTTCCGCACCATCGCTTTGGTGCTGTGGCCGCTGTAGGACATGATCTCGTCGTCGTCGCAGCCTGCCCACGCCAACTCCATCACTCCACGATAGCGCAGCGCATGGAGATCGTAGGCTTCAAACCCAAGCCGCCGGCGCTCGGCCAGCATTAGTTCGGCCAGGCGCCGATACTCCATCCGGCTGCCATCCTGCTTGGTGATGATGTGGCGGGCGGGCAGAGGGGCGAAAGGTAGCGCGGCCTTCGCATTGTCCAATGCGGCCTTGAGAGCCACTGTGCAGGGCAGAATCAGCGGCTTGTCGCCCTTGTTCTGTCGCAGCCTCAGAGTCCCGTCGCCGACTGGGTCATAGTCTCCCCAGGTGAAGCCCACCCAATCTCCGGGTCTTTGAACGGTGCCGACGCCGATCTCGAAGATCAGCCGTTCAACTGGTCCCGCTTCGGTCCGCCACCTCTCAACGGCAGCATCGGGCCACGGGACGTGTGGTTGTCTGCGATCCTTCGGCACGGCCAGCCGCTCGATACCTTTCGCAGGATTGTCGTTCAGCCAGCGCCGCCGGATCACTTCCTTTGCGATCATGCTGATGGCAACGGGGATGTAATTCGCGAATCGGACGCGATGCTTGTTTTTGTCCATCGCCGCATAAATGTCGGCTTGCGTCAGGCGCGCCACGTCACGCTTGCCGATCTTGTCGATCAGGTAGGCCAGAACCGGCTCCAGGTCTTGGCGGTAACGTGTGGATTTTTCGGCCCATCGATCCGATTCGCGCAGGATCTTTATGGCCGCAGCCCAGGACCGTTTGGCTTCCATCGTCTTGCCGGTCATGACCTCCCAGTATTGGCGGTCAAACTCGGCCGTACCCTCGGGAGCGGTGAAGCGGTGAAGATATTTCCCGCCTTTGCGGAAATACAGGTATCCGGGCTTGGCCTCGAACACATAGGGCTTGCGACCTTCCTTCCTCACCAGTCGATTCCTCCGTCTACAGCCTCACCGCTGACGATCTTGCGCAGATCATCCACGGGCCACCTTACCATTCCGGGTGCAATCTCGCGTCCGCGTGGCAGGCAGCCGCTATCTACCAGCCGCTGAAACTCGGACTGCCTCATGTCCAACAGCTTCGCGGCGGTGCTGGCGCTGGCGAATAGAGGCTGGACTTGGCCCATGTTACTTACCCTCTTTTTGTCCGCGGCGGGCGGCTGGCTTGGGTATATAAGGTCGCGTCATCAGCCCGCCTCCTCGAATTTGTCGGCCTCGTTTCCCCAGTTCGACCAGCCCGGTCTGCGCTGCCGACTGAAGACCTCGATGCGTCGGCCTTCCGGCATCAGCTGCTCGGCGGCCGCGAAGGCCTCGTCGGGTTTGCGGCTGTGTTCGCGGATCTTGCCCATGACGACCGACCGGACCGAGCGTGTGGTCTTCGGCTGGCCGCGCGTGCCGATCAGGAAGGGCTCGCCCGCGCAGCGCAGGATGTAGCCGGTGCCGAAGGCCTGCTTGCCGGTGCGGGTCAGCTTGGCCCAGTGGCCGGCCGTCTTGAACTCAAACCCCCAGGCGCTCAGCACGTCGATTGCCTGGGGCAGCATCGGGTTGGTCGCCCAGAGCCACAGGATGCTATCGTCTGCCGCCAGCGCGCGGACGGGCAGGGCGGCGATATCGGCCAGCGACATGCAACCATATTGCGCCTTGGCGTTCTTCGCTTCGCCCGCTTCGGTGAAGTTGTCGAATGACCAGGGCGGATCCGCCATGATCAGGTCGAAGCCGCCGAAGGGCCGCAGCGCCATGAATTGATGCAGCGGGCTCATTTCTTGCGCCTGCGCGCCTCGCGCGCCTGGTTGTCGAGGCGCGCGATCGCCGTCAGGGTGGGCTTCACCTCGGCCGGGGCGGCGTCGAATTTCAGGCCGGTCCAGCGACCGTTGAGCCTTGGCAGCAGACCCCGCGGGACCGGCTCCCAGTTCGACGGATCGGTGTTGGTCTTGTCGCCGTCCAGACATTTCAGCACATGGCCATCGGGCACCGGACCATTGGCCTTTTCCCATAGATAGCGATGCTTGTGGACGGGCCGCGTCGCGGCGCCGGACCAAGGGTTAGGCTCGTCGATGATCATCACGACATAACCGTCCTTGGTGTCGACGCGCTCGTGACCTGGTCCGCGACTGTTGTGCGGCATGTTGCCTTTCTTGAAGCGGGTCGCCGCGCTGTTGGGATGAAACGGCATGGACTTGCCCTTGTTTTCGGGCTCTCGGCCGGGCTCATAGCGACCCGTTCTGCCGGTCATCCATCCTTTGCGTTTGCACAAGGCGTTCAGGTTGCTGAGCGAAACATCGTCGCGCTCGAAACGCGCACAGAACAGCGCATGCAGCTCACGGCGCGGCATGCGGCACCTGGCTTCGATCCAGTCCAGTTCGTCCTGGTCATAGGCGATGGCGCGGCGCTTCATCCGTCGCCTCCCCCGATTTTCGGCAGCATCGGCATGATCTGCGATCCGTGCTGCGCCCACAGCTTCGCGGCGTTCAGCTGCAGGTTCGCGTTGCCGACGATCTGGTCGGCAACCGCCACGATGGCATCGGTGCGCTTGATCTCGGCCTCGAGGCTGTCGCCATCGATGGCCTCATCGGAAAGCCGCTCGAGCTGCGCGAACAGGTGGTTGTTCAGGTCGGATAGCTTGTTTTTCACGATTCAGGGTTCCTGCTGCAATTGACTGGGGCTCGCGCGGCATTGGCGGGCTTGATCAATTTGGATGAAAGGGCCACGTTCACGCGCGGTGTCCTTATGCCAGAACTGGGACCCCCACGGGGCGCCTTCGGGCGTCCCGTTTCATTTCAAGCGCCGGAACGTGCCAGTGCGGACAGGTGGCGATCGATCTGTGCGCGTGCCTCCTGCAGCGACTCCGCCGTGCCGTGGCCGTCGGTTTCCTCGTGCACCCAGACGAACGGGGTGCACGGGACATCGAAGGTGCGGATGGGGATGCCGCGGTGGGTGAATTCCAGCGGCATCACGAGACGGTCGTTTCAGGGATCCCCATGATCAGCGGAACCCCGGTTGCATCCCGTGCGATCGCCATGGCCTCGCGCGCAGCGTCGCGAAGGGCGACATCCGGATTGTAGATCTGGACGATGAACTTCACGTCGGAGTTGGCCTTGCGATAGCGGAAGCGCACCGCCAGCCTGTAGAGCGCGCCTTCCTCGAAGACCGGGATCGCGATCATGAACAGGTTGGGCAGTGTCAGGGGCTGTCCGTCCGGGTCCTTGTGCTCGGTCAGGAACTGAACCTTCGCCTCGCCGGTGTCGCGGTTTGTGGTGACGTTCATGTGGCCCGTCTCATGCACCTTGAACTCGCGTGACAGCATGTTCAGCGTCGAATACTGGCCGAACCTGCCCTGCACGCGCGCCGCGATCTGGATCATGCGCACTTCCCACGGCTCGGCCTTGTCGGTGCCCTGGCTCAGCAGCGCTGGTGTGGGGTCCAGGAAGTCATTGGCGTTCTCTTCGATGAACTCGCCGAACACATCCTTGTCCAGTGACTTGCCGCTGATCGCGTTCCAGCGCTTCCATTCACCGGCGAGGTCCGCGTCAACTCGGCCGTCTTGCGCGCGTGATCCCATCGCGCCCGCCAGGGGGCGCGACCGGGCCGCCGTGGACGTGGTTCAGCCGCGGCGGCCCATCCTGAACCCGGACCCTCAAGGAACAGACCGATGGATTTTACGCAGTTCGACAGCCGCGCCGGCGCCGAGACCGCAGGGCGCCTGCATCTCAGGCACCCGGCAACCGGAATTCCCCTCTATGCCGATGAGGCCCATGAGCAGCCCTGCATCGTGTTGGTGAAGGGCACCGAGGCGCGCTCGGCGCAGGCCGCGATGCGGGCCGCCCGGCAGGCGAAACTGGCAGGCGGCAAGACCGGCGAAGACGCCGACAGCACGCTGGAGGATCCTCGGCCGGACGACCGATGCGATCGCCGTGTTCGGGATGGACGCCGCCACCCTGCGCGTGACGATCACCGATCCCATCGACGGGGTGATCCACGACGTGACGCACGCGCTGATCGAGACGGTTTCGGTCCATGACGCCTGGTCATACTGCTTCGGCGAGATCAGCAGTTCCCCGGACCTGATCCTGCGCGATCTTCCGATCTGGTCAGGTGCCACCCTGGCGATCCAGATCTCGGCCCCGGGAGGAACCGCGAGTGTCGGGGAGATCCTGATCGGACAGGATCATCCGATCGGCCGCACATTGGTGGATACGACCATCGGTCTTCAGGACTATTCGATCAAGGAGCGCGATGACTTCGGGGGCGCGGTCGTGGTCGAGCGCGGCTTCACCCGCACGGTCGATTTCCGGTTCGTCTTTCCGACCGAGGATGCACGGCGGATCCAGTCGATCATGTCGCGCATCCGGGCGTCCGTCGCGGTGTTCTATGCCGGGGTGGGCACCGACCGGTTCGCGACCTCGGTGCCCGGCTTCTATCGCGACTTCGCCGTGCCACTGAGCACCCATTACAGCTTCGGCTCGCTGGAAGTCGAAAGCCTGCTCTGAGCCCCGCAACCATTGGAAGGGAGCCCGCCGGCGAGCGGGTGTATTGCCATGCCGTTTACCACGCCGCCGCCGGCGCCGAACCGAAACAACCCCAGCACGTTCTCAGCCTACATGGACGCCTTCCTCGCGTGGCTGGTGGTGTTCTGGCAGGAGCTGAACAGCGCGCTGCAGCTCTTCTCGACGAAGGGCTATGCGACATTCCAGGGTGGCAGCACGGCGAACGCGCTGGTGCTTTCGGCAGGCTATCCGCCGGGGTCGATCGAGATCGGCACGAAGATCCGCTTCCGCGCCACGCAACCCAACACCGGGTCCGCGACGATCAATCTCGACGGCACCGGTGCGCGGCAGTGCCGGACGATCACCGGGGCCTCGCTGCCCGCCGGCTATATTCGGACCGATGTCGAGACCGAGGCGGTGTTCGACGGAACACGCTGGATCCTGGATCGGCGCCCCGAGATCGGCTCGAACGCCAACGGGCAGTACTACAAGACAGCAGAGGGCCGGCTGGAATGCCGTGCCGTGCAGGAATCCATCGGTCTGGTGAACAACCCCTGGACCTATCCCCATCAATTTGCCGGGAATGCGGATGTCGTCCTCGGCAATGCCGTCACGGCCGTCGGCGATGCGATCACCATCACGACCGCCGGCACCGGCAGCGCCAGCTCCATCTCGCTGCAGTTCCGGACCCAGTCCGGAGGTGCGAATGCCGTCGCAGGATCGCGGGCCACGGTCCTGGCGATCGGTCGTTGGTACTGAGGGAGATCGTCATGCCGAACATCATCGCCATGGGCCTGAAGCAAGGGGCGACCTTGCGGGCCGCGCTCGCCTTCGATCAGGCCGAGTGGGACCAGGTCTTCCCTGCCGACAATATCCGCTGCGAGGCGCGTCTCGGCGGCGTGCTGCGACCGGTCACCGTCACGCCAAGGCAGGATCTCCTGTGCGTCATCTTCTCGGCCGACACCAGCGACTGGCCGATCGGCGAGAACCATCTCGACCTGCGCGTCGAGCGGAACGGGTTCACCGTCTACATCCCCGAGCTGGCGACTGTCGCCATCCCGATCCTTGAACATGTCACCGAGGCGCCCGAATGAAGCTGATCATCAACATGGGCCTCAGCGCCCAGGTCATCGACCTCCCCCTGAGCGGCGAGACGATCGGGGACCTGGTCGCGGCCGGCGAGATCCCCGATGTCGGCGCGATCTGGGATATCCTGAAAGGCGACGCGGGCGACGCGCCGGTCCCGCCCACGACGATCACGGCGCCATCGGCATCGGCCGGCAGCGTCGGCGAGGGAACCGAGATCACCTTCGTGGCCGGCGTCTATGCAGGCGACGAGCCGATGACCGTGTCACGCGTCCTGCGCGTCGATGGCAGCCTGGTCGATGCCGAGTTCAGCGAACTAAGCTACACGCCCCCGATCACCGGCGCGAACCGTGTCGTTTCCGTCACCGAGACCGCCACGAATGCCGCTGGCACGAGGACCGAGACGGTCACGGTGACGGTCCAGCGTATTCCGGTCGCGCCTTCGGTCGCGACCGAGCCGACCATCAGCCCGGCATCGCCGCAGCAGGGCGATACAATCACGATCGTTCCGCCGACCTGGCAGGGAGACACCCCGATCACCGTCGAGTTCGTGGCGACCTTCAATGGAACGGACGTCACCGCATCCGTCACGGCGGATGGTCCCGATCTCTCCTATGCGGCCGGGTCTTCGGGCGAGTTTGTGATCACCTTCTCCGCCACCAATGCCGCCGGGGGCCCGGTGCTGTCCTCGGCCTCGATCACCGTGGCGGCGTTCGCGCTGATCAATACCGGGCTCAACCTCAATACCGCCAACATCATGGTCCAGGGCGAGAGCCAGGCGGCCTCGTGGTTGTTCGATACCTGGGGGGTGAACGAAGATCCTGCGCGCCCGTCGCATGAATGGAGCCAGCTGTTTCGGGCTGCCTATACCGGATCCCGGTTCGGGCCCGTGGTGGGCGGAGCCGGGCCGTTGCCCGGCGGGTTGCCCGGGATCGGCAACGGCGCGATCATCGGTCCGGCGAACGGCACCTGGAGCACCTGGAACTTCGGGACCTTCCCCGCCGGCAACGATCCCCGGAACGACCTGGCGAACTTTCAGGCGCTGGTGATCTGGGAGCGTGCCTCCGGCGGCTCCAATGGCGAGTTCGCGGATCCCTGCCGATGGCACGACCGGGAACACATGCTCGGCGCGCAGACGGATTTTGAAGGCGAGTGGCTCTATGTTCAGCGCGCGGCGCAACAGGGCATCAAGAGCATCTTCCTGGCCGGGCCGCGTCAGCCGATGATCGATGACGGCGCGACGCCGACCGATGGCGTTCGGGACGACTGGCGCCAAAGGGCACTGGGCACGGATGTTCCCGTTCGGGTGCGCCAGCAGTTCCTGCAATCGCGGCTGGTCGCGAACGGACATTCCGATATCTCGGTCTACATCCTCCCGTTCCATCTGCTGGAGATCAGGCTGCACGACGATGTGCGGGACGGCAGCCCGGAGAAACCGGCCTCGATCAGCAGCTATTACGACTACCACGCCGATGATGCCGGCTGGGTCAACAACAATGGCCATCACGCCTACATGCATTCGCGGCTGGGATCATATGCCGACTGGTGCCTTGCCTACGCGGTGCTCTTCGCGACCAGTCCCGTCGGCCTGCCGAACGCGATCGGCAGCACCTCGGTCACCGCGGACGAGGCGCAGTATCTCCAGGCGCTGGCATGGGAGATCGCCCAGGATTATTATCCCGCGGGTCTTGGCGGCGAGACGGCGGCGGAAGTTGTCTGGGAACCCTACCAGGGTGAAGCCTTGCCGGCCTTGCTGCCGGCGTCCCGCACCGTCGTCGAGGTTCCGACCGCCACCATCTACACCGACATTGCGGGCAGCATGGTCGCCGCGAACGGGGATCCGGTCGGCAACATCAACGGGTACGCCGCGGCCAGCGAGGCGGCGAGGCCTGTCCTGACCGGAGATCGGCTGGTCTTCTCGGCCGATCCGATGTCCGCGACGCTGACGGGCTTTGCTCCGAATTACGGGATGCTGCTCGTGAGCCTGAACGACCAGATGGCCGAAGAGGAAATCCTGTTCCAGGCGACCGGCGGGGGGACCTTCTCGATCAAGGCTGACGCCGACAATGCCGCCTTCGGTCATATCCTCGTCCTCGACTATGAGGGCGGCTGGACGTTCTGCGGTGTGCCTTCGGAATACTTCGACGGTCGGCCGATCCTGGTCGAGTGGGAATTGCGCGCCAGCGGCGAGCGGACGGTTCTCAAGGTGACCGATCCCGGTGTGGCGCTCGCAAGCGACGCCAAGCTCAGAAGCCAGATCCTGACGGACCGCGGCCTCAGCGGTGTCCGGACCGGCTTCACCCTGGGTCCGCCGAATGGCGCCGAGACCGCCGAATTCGATCTCTACGCGATGTTCGCCACCGATCAGATCCCGACCGACAAGGACCGGCTGAAGATCTACGCGCATCTCGAGAACGTCTTCGGCGGACCGATCTGGTTCCCGGATGCGTATGGGTGAGCTGGGAGTGTTCCTGCCCGTAGAAATCGCCACTCTGTCGTCCTCCACTCGGCGCCAGCGATACGCCTCAGCCTGAAAGGGAAGACATGGCAGAGAAGGAACACCCGTTCTGGTCGTTCGTGGCGGACGAGGCGAAGAAATGGGCGACCCGTGTCGCCTTTGCCGGGTTCGCCGCCTCGCTGGTCCTGGTGTTCACGCCCACCACGGACCGGCTGGCAGCGATCTGGACCAGCCCCGAGCAGCTGACCGAGATCGCGCAGAAGCTGGACGTGCTGACCCAGGAGGTGAAGCGCGCCAATGGCGAGGATCGGGTGATCAGCGAGGCGCCCGGGTTCAGCTACGTGAAGGAGCCGGTCTATCTGGGCGAGGCGATCACGCTGAACATGGTGGTGAAGCGCACGCGGACCGGGGCAGGGTGCACGCTGCTGACCCGCACCGCACTGTTCACCGACGAGACGAACATCCCGTCCGCCGGCGGCTCTCAGAAGCCCGCGCGCCAGGTCGGCACCACCGAGACGCCGATGCGGCTGGTCCTCGATGTTCCGCCGCAGGTCCGGCCGGGCAGGGTGACGGTCTATCTGTCGCTGGAATTCGAGTGTGGCGACAAGCGCGTGTTCGACCGGACCAGGCCGGTCCCGTTCATGCTGCTGCCACCAGGATAGAACAACCGGACGGGAATACTCGTAACACACAACACACGCCGTCCGGTCGTTAGGTCGCTTATGTCTCGATCTGGCCCGCCTGTCAGCTTGTACATTTGGACAGAATTCCGCCCCGCCTCGCGCGGGGCTTTTTCATGGAGAGATGACGATGACGCAGTTTCTCGCCGCGCTGGGGGCGTGGTTCAGATCGATGTTCTCGACCAGGAAGCGGGCTGCCACCACGGCTGGCACCGCCGCGGTCCTCGCCGCCGCCGCGGCGTTCGTGGGGCCGTGGGAGGGTGAACGGACGGAAGCCTATCTCGACCGCATCGCCAGCCCGCCGGTCTGGACGGTCTGCTACGGCGAGACGCGCGGCGTGAAGCCGGGGGACAGCTACACCTCGGCCGAGTGCAGCAAGATGCTGATGGCGGCCCTGGGCGAATACCGCGATCAGCTGACGCGCTGCGTGCCGGCGCTGCCGCAGCAGCCCCCGGGCGTGCAGGTCGCGCTGTCCAGCTGGACCTACAATGTCGGGGCAGGGGCCGCCTGCGGCTCGACCCTCGCGCGGCTGGCCAACGCGGGCGACTGGCGCGGGGCGTGCAACCAGCTGCCGCGCTGGAACAAGGCCGGCGGCAAGGTCGTGCGCGGCCTGACCAACCGCCGCGCCGCCGAGCAGAAGCTCTGCCTTTCCGATCTGTAAGGAGTTGACCTGATGATCCGCATCATTCGAGAGATTTCGGCCACGGTGAAGATGGCCAACGACATCGCCGCCCAGTCGGGCGACGGGCCCCGCTGGACGCTGTTCCTGACCAATCGCAGCTTCATCGCCCAGGTCGTGGCGCTGATCTTCGCGCTGCTGGCGATCTTCGGTGTCTTCCTGCCGATCGATGCGGCTGACGTGGCCGAGATCATCGGTCTCGCTGGCTACCTGCTGGCGCAGGGCTGGTCGCTTTGGGAGCGGCTGCGCGGCAAGACCCGCGCGGTCTGGAACGGCGACCAGGCGCGCAAGGCCGTCGAGGAAGCCGACGCCCTCAGCAAGGCGCTGCGCGATGCAGGGGCGCGGTGAGGCAGCGCAAGATCAGGCCGAATTGCTGGGAGCTGATCGGCCGAAAGCGCGCAGGCCGGATCCTGTGTACGTGATGGAGGCCGGGAAGCGGCCTGACTGCGCTGCGGCTTGGCGCGTGCAGCAAGTCAAAAGAGCAGCGTTCGGTCGCGCAGCAGCGAGACCAAAGCTGGTCTCGCTCCGAGGGCCGGACTCTGGACCTTCGCTGTTGCCGCGAGACCATCGGGCCCCCCCACGAAGCAGACCTTGGACACCCCGCGGACGACCGCGGCACCGCACCAAGCTTAGCGGGTGGGGAGTAGATCTTCGCTGTGCTACGTTTGGACGTGTTGATGGCAAAAAGTGGGGAGTTTCGTCACTGAGCGTCCAATGCAACCAAGCGAGGAAATGACTGGGGCCCGAAACTTCAGCACACGTCTACTTGTTGCGGGGCTGTAGGTCGTCTAGCTTCACCAGCATGTCGGCTGAACTTCTCAACCCTCTCAAAGCACTGATCTTCAGAATTGTCCACAGGGACAATATCGGTCAGGTGCTCCAAGCAGGCTGCCATTGCCGTAGTGCAGCGGCGGTACAGTCAGGCTACGTGGAGATCGGCAACCAAGAGTTGATCCAGCGGCGGACACATCGCGTCGTTCCTTGTGTGCCTGGCGGAACGCTGAGCGACTACGTACCGTTTTATTTCACGCCATACACGCCGATGCTCTACAATATCAAGACTGGCTATGGCGTCCCGCAGAAGCCATTAAAAGATATTGTAATTCTTGTCTCCTCTCTGCATAGGCTGAGACACCAAAACATCCCGTTCGTGTTCAGCGACAGGCACGCCTATCTCAGAACCGCGCAGTTCTCGAATGACCTGAATGATCTCGACAGGATCATTTGGTCTGTGCTTCAAGCGCGGGACTTCAAGCGCGACGACATAGATAAGTTCGAAAAGTACCAAGCAGAGGCTTTGGTACACCAGCATGTTCCGGTCAGCGCGCTGTTCGGAATGGTATGCTATGATCACGAAACACGCGATCAGGTTAGTCAGTTGGCTGTCCATCACGGTACCGCCGTCGAGATCGTCACACAAAGAAGCTGGTTCCTATGATGCTCGAGTTCACCGAAGGAAATCTGCTGGAAGCCGACGCGGAGGCGCTCGTCAACACGGTCAATACCGTTGGCGTGATGGGCAAGGGGGTGGCCCTTATGTTTAAGGAGGCGTTCCCCGAGAACTTCAAGGAATATGAAGCAGCTTGCCGCGCGAAGGAGTTGCAGGTCGGAAAGATGTTCGTGACGCGCCGGGACTCGTTTCTCGGACCGAAATGGATCATCAATTTCCCGACGAAGGCGCACTGGCGTTACCCGTCTAGGATGGAATGGGTTGAACGCGGGCTGGACGATCTCAAGGCCGTGATACTGAGCAACGAAATTCGTTCCATAGCGATACCGCCGCTTGGAGCTGGCAACGGAGGGCTCGAATGGACTGAGGTCAGGGAACTGATTGTCGAGAAGTTTCAGGATTTGAAGAACGTTCAGATCCTTATCTACGAGCCAACTAAGAAGTACCAGAATGTCGCTAAGCGAACCGGCGTCGAGAAGCTGACTGCCGCCCGCGCATCTATAGCGGAGTTGATTCGGATGTATTCGATCCTAGGCATCGAATGCTCTCTACTTGAGGTCCAGAAGCTCGGCTATTTCCTTGAGCGTTTCAATCGCAAGCTGTCGCTTCCGGAGTTTGAGTTCGATTTTTCCGCCAACAAGTTCGGCCCATATTCGGACAAGCTCAAACACATGCTTAACGGGCTCGATGGCAGCTATCTGCATTGCGATAAGCGGCTGTCAGATGCAGGTCCTTTTGAACCGATCCGTTTTGACGAATCGAAGCGCGATGTGGTCACGCTTTTCATGAGGACGGAAGGCAAATGTCATTTGCCAGCCGTTGAGGCGACCTCGGCTCTCATTGATGGCTTCGAGTCGCCGATGAGCATGGAATTGCTCGCCACGGTTGACTGGCTTATTGTTGAGATGGAGGCGGAGCCAAGTGTTCCAGGCATTCGAGAAAAGCTTCGGGCATGGCCAGGGGGACAGGCATCGGCGGATCGCAAGCTAGGTTTGTTCGAGGATCGCATCATCGACATCGGTCTCGATGCGCTCAAGCAGGCGGCTCTTATTCCTTGAAAAGTGAGCTGCTGTAAAACCAGTCCCGTGAAGTGACGTCACAGCCTCGACCGGGTCCGGCCATTAGCTATGCGAAGTGTGAATGATTGCTCTGGGCCGAACATTTCACGCGCTCTTGCAGCGACCGCAAACAGCTGCAACCTCTCACAAGGTGATGAGGGCGCTATGACCTGACCGCCTGACCTCGGCTAAACGCACTTTGGGCGACGAATCCGAACGCGGATCAGAGTCAGCTTATGGTGCAGTGAATGGTATCTGTATCAGCACCGCGCCGGCGGCCAACTCGGCCTGTACTTCCTCTCGCGCCCGCAGTTCGTCGAGGCTGGTCGGCTCTACATACTGCATATCCTCGAACCAGAGCCTCAGGGCTTCATCGGCAGTTCTATAGATTCCCGAAAACTCATCGCTTGCAGCGATGCACCCAGGAAGATCCGGAAAGGTCATGCCGAAAGCCTGAGCTTCAAACTGATGCACCACGGCAATGAAGTACTTTATGGATTCACCCGTCTGCGACGTATGCCTCCGGGGAGGGCCGCCTGAGCACGGGATTGGATTTCAGCTAAGAGCCTGAAGCTATGGCAGACCATAGCATCATGTCCCAGGTAGAGGTTCTCTCGGTCACGGATACAGGCCG